>CAWCDN010000012.1:0-644533 GCA_963794355.1 uncultured Actinomycetota bacterium | reverse complement strand
GGCAAGGTCGTCACGTCGCGCTGGCCCGACCCCGCCACGTCGAAGATCGATCTCGGCTTCCCCACCCACCGCTGATGGTCTCGCCACGCTCGACCGACGACACCGGCTCGACCCACGAGGAGTTCTGATGACGTACGACGGTCCGCTGGCCGGCATCCCCACCGACGAGGAGACGGTGCGCGCCCTCGACCGCGCCCACGTCTTCCACTCGTGGTCGGCGCAGGCCCAGATCGACCCACTGCCGATCCGGAGCGCATCGGGCTCGCGCTTCACCGACTACTCCGGCCGGAGCTACCTCGACTTCTCCAGCCAGCTGGTCAACGTCAACATCGGCTACCAGCACCCCCAGCTGGTCAAGGCGATCGCCGACTACGCCCAGCAGATGACGACGATCCAGCCCTCGTTCGCCAACGACGCGCGCTCGGAGGCGGCGCGGCTGATCGCCGAGGTCGCGCCCGGCGACCTCGACCGGGTGTTCTTCACCAACGGGGGTGCGGAGGCGACGGAGAACGCGCTGCGGATGGCGCGCCTGCACACCGGCCGCCACAAGGTGCTGGCGGCGTACCGCTCCTACCACGGCGCCACCGCGGCCTCGATCTCGATGACCGGCGACCCGCGTCGCTGGCCCAACGAGCCCTTGCTCTCCGGCGTCGTGCACTACTTCGGGCCTTACCTCTACCGCTCGGCGTTCCACGCGACCACGGAGCAGGAGGAGGGCGAGCGCGCGCTGGCCCACCTCCGTGACCTGATCACCTTCGAGGGACCCGCGACCGTGGCCGCGATCATCCTCGAGACCGTGGTCGGCACCAACGGGATCCTGGTGCCCCCGCCCGGCTACCTCGCCGGCGTCCGCGCCCTCTGCGACGAGTTCGGGATCGTGATGATCGCCGACGAGGTGATGTCCGGGTTCGCCCGCGCGGGTGAGTGGTTCGCGATCCAGCACTGGGACGTCGTCCCGGACCTGATCACCTTCGCCAAGGGCGTGAACTCCGGCTACGTCCCCCTCGGCGGCGTGCTCATCAACGACGCGATCAACGAGACCTTCCAGCAGCGCGTCTACCCCGGTGGCCTCACCTACTCGGGTCACCCGCTGGCCTGCGCGAGCGCGGTCGCCTCGATCGAGATCTTCAAGCAGGAGGGGATCGTCGAGCACGCCCGGGCCATGGGCGAGGAGGTGATCGGGCCCGAGCTCGAGAAGCTGGCCGCCCGCCACCCGTCGGTCGGCGAGGTGCGCGGTCTCGGGATGTTCTGGGCCGTCGAGCTGGTGCGCGACCGAGACACCCACGAGCCGCTCGTGCCCTTCAACGCAGGTGGTGCCGACGCTGTCCCGATGGGTGAGCTGGCCGCCGCGTGCAAGGAGCGCGGGATGTGGCCCTTCATCCACTTCAACCGGCTGCACGTCGTACCACCCTGTACGACGACCGCCGACGAGCTGCACGAAGGACTGGCCGCCCTCGACGAGGCGCTGGAGGTCGCCGACCGCCACTACGCCGGCAACTGAGCCGGGATCGGGTCGTCTCCTGAGCGGCCGACGCTCGGACGCTCGCCGACAGCAGACCACCCTCATCGTCACCACCACGACGACGACGCCCGCGCTGCCGCACTCCTACCCGTCGTTCCGCGCAGCGTGGATCCCCGGCTGCGCTCGTCCTCGTCGTCTTCGTCGAGATCGTCGACACCACCCTGGCCACCCTGCCGATCATCATCACGATGTTCGCCGCGACCCCGTTCTCCGAGTGGCTCTCTTGACCGCCGAGGTCAGGGCTCTCGACACTGGCCAAGGTCCGGGTGGGGGTGAGAGCGTGCGCGAGGTCCGCGGCTGGTTGCTGGCTCGCGACGGAAGCCTGCGCGCGACCCGGCGGGCGGCACGTACAGCCATCGTGATGCCGACGATGTTCGCGATCGGGCTCCATGTCATCGGGAACCCGACCGTGGCGACGTTCGCCGCCTTCGGGTCGTTCGCGATGCTGATGCTCGCCGACTTCGGCGGGACGCTCCTCGAGCGGCTGACCGCGCAGGCCTCGCTGGCGGCCGTCGGCTGCGTCCTCATCACGCTGGCCACGCTGGCGTCGGGCACTCCCTGGGTCGCGGCGTTGGCGATGTTCGTCGTGGGGTTCGTCGTGCTCTTCGCCGGAGTGGTGAGCTCGGTGCTCGCCGCGGCGAGCACCTCGATCCTCCTCAGCTTCATCCTGCCGGTCGCAGCGGCCGGCGGGGCCGACTCGATCCCGGACCGGCTGCTCGGCTGGATCCTGGCCGGGGCGGTGTCGCTGCCCGCCGTGACGTTGCTGTGGCCGGCCCCCCGCAACGAGCCGCTGCGCGCCGCTGCCGCCGAGGCGAGCCGACGGCTGTCGGCGCGGTTGACCGCGGAGGCCGCGAGCGTGCACGGCGAAGAGGGTGAGGACCTCGTCACGGCTGTTGCCCGCTCGGACGCCGCTGTGGCTGCCCTGCGTGCCGTGTTCCTGGGCACGACGTACCGCCCCTCGGGCCTGACGACGGCAACCCGCGCCATCGTGCGACTGGTCGACGAGCTGGTCTGGCTCAGCGTGATCCTCGACAACGCCGCGGCTCTCCGGCGCCACCCGGCCGAGCCGACGGTGCGAGCCGTCACGGCTGCCGCGGCCGTGCTGCTCGACCACGCCGGCAAGGCCCTCTCGCTCGGGCACCCTCCGGAGGACAGCCTCCAGGGCCACCTCGACGACCTCGTCCGGGCCCGCGGCGGCATGGAGAAGGTCGCCCTCGCCAGCGTCGAGCCGCCGCGCGACGGGTTCGCCGACGATCTGGTCAGCTCGCTGGGCCCGAGCTTCCGGGCCCAGGAGCTCTCCTACGCCGTCACCGCCATCGCCGAGAACGTCGCGATCGCCACCGCTGCCGAAGCACGCACCTGGTGGCGCAAGCTCCTCGGTCGACAGCCGCAGGGCCTCGACGGCCCGATCGCTTCGGCGCAGGAGCGCGCGCTCGCGCACGTGGAGCCGCACTCGGTGTGGCTGCGCAACAGTGTCCGCGGGGCGATCGCGCTAGCCGGCGCGGTCCTCATCGCCGACCTGAGCGGGGCCCAGCACTCGTTCTGGATCGTGCTCGGCACCTTGTCGGTGCTGCGCTCCAACGCCCTCAGCACCGGGCAGAACGCGGTCCACGGGCTCGTCGGCACGGCGATCGGGTTCGCCATCGGCGGCGCGCTGGTGGTGGTCGTCGGCACCAGTCCGGTGCTCCTGTGGTCGCTGCTGCCGATCGCGATCCTGGCCGCCGGCATCGCGCCGGCCGTGTCGTTCACCGCCGGGCAGGCGGGGTTCACTGTGACGCTGCTGATCCTCTTCAACATCATCAGCCCGGCAGGGTGGCAGGTCGGTCTGGTGCGGATCGAGGACGTCGCGATCGGGTGCGCGGTCAGCCTCGTCGTCGGCACGCTCTTCTGGCCGCGAGGTGCCACCGGGCTGCTCCGTCGTGCCCTCACCGAGACCTACGCCGAGTGCGCGTCGTACCTGCGGACCGCCGTCGAGACCGCCACCGCGCCGGGTGGGTCACGGGTGGAGACCCAGGCGGCCGCGACCCGGGCGGCCGCCGCGGGACGGCGCCTCGACGACGCGTTCCGCGAGTACCTCGCCGAGCGCGGCCGGAAGCGACTGAGCCTCGCCGAGGTCGCCTCGCTGCTGACCGGCGTCGCCGGGCTGCGGCTCACGGCGCAGGCCGTGTCGGACCTCTGGGCCGACAGCGACGCGGCTCGGATCGACGTGCCGAGCGCGCAGCTGGAGGTGATCGCCCTGACCGAGCGCGTCACCAACTGGTTCGCCGCGATGGCGCAGGCGATGACCGGGGCCGGCACCGTGCCCCACGCCCTGACCCGGGATGAGAGCGCCGAGCGCCAGCTCGTCGAGGCCCTGGCCGATGATCTCGAGTCGAGGACTGCGACCAGCACGGTGGTCAGGGCGCAGACGGTCCGCCTGGTGTGGACCAGCGACCACGTCGACACCGCCCGCCGGCTCCAGGCGCTCGTCGAGGAGTCGGCACGCACCGCGGCCGGCGCCCGCGGTATGACCTGACCGACCGGCACGTCGATCTGTGACGGGAGCGGTCGCAATAGGCTCTCGAGATGCCCACGTCCGACGAAGGGACCGCCATGTCCGAGACCCCCGCCACCACGCGACAGCTCCACAGTCTCGTCACCCCCGAGGGCGAGCTGGTGCTGTCGATCGGCCAGGTGGAGACGCCACGCCCCGGACCGCGTGAGGTGCTGGTGAGGGTGGAGGCGGCACCGGTGAACCCCTCCGACCTGGGCCTGTTGCTGGCGATGGCTGACGTCTCCCAGGCCGTCGCCGACGACTCGGCCGACGAGGCGACCGTCCGCGCCCCGATCGCCGAGGCGGTCATGCCGGCCCTGGCCGCGCGGGTGGGCCGGGCGATGCCGGTCGGCAACGAGGGAGCCGGCGTCGTGGTGGCGGCGGGTGAGTCGCCCGAGGCGCAGGCGCTGCTCGGACGGACGGTCGGGTTCCTCGGTGGCGCCACGTACGGCGAGTACTGCCTGGCGTCACCGCGGATGTGCCTCCCGCTGCCTGAGGGTGCCGACCCCGCTGACGGGGCGTCGTCGTTCGTGAACCCGCTCACGGCGTTGGGGATGGTCGAGACGATGCGCCGCGAGGGCCACACCGGCCTGGTGCACACGGCCGCGGCGTCCAACCTCGGGCAGATGCTCAACCGGATCTGCTTGGCGGACGAGGTGCCGCTGGTGAACGTCGTCCGCCGCCCCGAGCAGGCCGCTCTCCTGCGCGACCAGGGCGCTGCTCACGTCTGCGACTCGAGCGAGGCGACGTTCGAGTCCGACCTCGTCACGGCGCTGCGCGAGACCGGGGCGACCCTTGCCTTCGACGCGATCGGCGGTGGGCGGACCGCCGGCCAGATCCTCAACGCCATGGAGGCGGCCATCGTGTCGGCGGACTCGCCGTACAGCCGCTACGGCAGTGACGTGCACAAGCAGGTCTACGTGTACGGCGCGCTCGACCCGCGACCGATCGAGCTGCGCCGCCGGTTCGGCTTCGCCTGGGGCGTGGGCGGCTGGCTGCTCACGCCGTTCCTGGCTCGGACCAGCACCGAGGTGCTGGTCCGGATGCGGCAGCGGGTCGCCGACGAGCTCACCACCACCTTCGCCAGTCACTACACCGACCAGATCTCGCTGCGGGAGGCCCTCGACGTCGAGACCCTGCAGCGGTGCGCGCGCCAGGCCACGGGGCAGAAGTTCCTGCTGCGCCCCCAGCGCTGACCCCGCGCCGGCTCGACGCCTTCGGCTACCTCGACCACCTCCAGATGGTGGTCGCTCCAGCAGATCCCGGACCGGTCGGCCCGGCTCCTCGGCTCTCAGGAGGCGCTGCGCCCCTTCGGAGCCCGTGAGTACTCCGCCGGTCCGAACACGACCACGACCGCGAAGTCCTCGACGATGTCGACGAAGCGGTGCTCCTCGCCGGCCGCGACGAAGGCGACGTCACCGGGTCCCATCGGTGCCGACCCGGTGGCAGTCCACAGCGTGGCTCGTCCGCGGGTGACGAGGTAGATCTCGTCCTCCGTGTGCGGCGACTGCGCGTCCGTGCCGCCGGCCGGCAGCGAGTAGGTGCCGCAGCTGAGGTCGGCCACCTCGAGGTGCTCCGCCCAGTGGCTGCTGGTCGACGCGACATAGCTTCCGGCACCAGCGAGGATCTCCATGCCCTGATCGTAGGGAGCCCCGAGGCGGGTCGGCTGATGTCGAACTCGGCGGAAGCGATCAGTCCTCGGGGGGCTCGCGCAGGTCCCGCTCGTACCACGTGCCCTGCTTGCCACCCACGTCCGCAGGGTCGGCGGGCCCGACCGGGACGAAGCCCGCCCTGAGCAGCACCCGCTGGGACGCCGCGTTCTGCACCGAGGTGGCGGCGCGGATCGTGGTGATCCCGTACGTCGATGCGGCGAGGTCGCAGAGCTCGCGCACCGCCGTCGTCGCGACCCCGCGGCCCGCGGCCCGCTCCGCCACTCGGTACCCGAGCTCCGCCACCTCGTCCTCGACGAGGACGAGGTTGAACCGACCCAGTATCGACCCGTCCTCGTCGACGAGCACGTGGAAGGCGCCATGGCCGGCCTCCTGGTCGGCCAGCAGGGCGTCGTGCCGCTCGGCGAAGTGCTCGAAGTACCCGTCGCCGCGGTCGGAGATCGACGTCGCGAAGTAGGCGCGGTTCGCGCGCTCGAAGTCCAGCACCGCGCCCGCGTGATCTGCCCGCAGGCGCTGCAGCTCCGGCACCGACCGAGGGTACCGACCGCGAGGTCGGGCACGCGGCGGAGACGGGCGCCGGTCAGCTCTCCCAGTCGATCGCCGCGTGCGCAGCCAGCAGCCGTGCGCCCCGGGCGCGGTCGTGCTGGGCGACCCAGGCGATCCGGCCGCGCAGGTACTCCTCGAACGCGGGGTGGTCGTGTCGGTTCTGGGTGCTCGGCCCGTGGCGACGGCAGTTGTGCAGGATCGCCCGGAGAGTGTCCACCTCGGCGCGGGCCACGCGGGGCCGTTCGTTGACCACCAGCCCACCGAGCACCTGCCGGCCCGCACGCGGCATGACCCCGGTCTTGCGCTGGTTGAGCCGGAACCCCTCGTCCCCCACGATGTCCGCCACGGCGTCGAGGAACCGCGACGTGCCGGTCCCCCACCCGCGGCCGCCGGAGAAGGCCAGGTCGTCGGCGTACCGGGTGTACCGGCCGCCCCACGACCTGGCGAGCGCGCCGAGCCGGACGTCGAGGCCGAACGCCGCGAGGTTGGCCACCGCCGGAGACGTGGGCGCGCCCTGCGGGAGGTGGGGCGCGGCCAGGCGTCTTCCCAGCCGCCAGTGCGCGTCGAGCAGCGCGTCGTCCGCCGGACGCGGTACGTCGTGCCACACCGACAGCGGGACGATGCTGGTCATCAGGCCAGCCAGGCAGTGCGCCACGGGCTCGGGGTAGCCGGCCGTGCGCCAGATGCCGTAGACACGGGCGACGGTGACGCTGGCGAAGAACGCCTCCAGGTCGAGTCGGAGCACGATCGGCCTGCCGGCGTGGGGTGCCGCGTAGGACCGCACCGAGCCGCCCGGTCGGAAGCCACGCGCCGCGTCGTGGGGCGGGACGACGGACACGACCTCGTCGAGAAGCAGGCGTTGGAGGCCCTTGAGCCGACGCTTGGGCGCCTCGAGGACCCGGATCGCCCCGCTGGGCGCCACCCGATGGCTGACGCGGTAGTGCTGCAGACGCACCTCAGTCGTCGTCCGCGCCAGGTGGCGGGGGTCGCTGAACCATCCCAGCTCCGAGGAGCTGACGCCGAGGAACGACGCGACGTCGTCGAGGTCGTCGAGTGGTGGCAGCCGCCAGCGGTTCGCGACCATGCGGGTGCCCGAGACGGGGTGGGTCACCGGTCGAGCCGGTGCCGCCTTCCGGGCCGCGGGCCGAGTGGAGATCAGCAGCGCGAGCTCGCGGGGCCGGTCGTGCGGCGCGCGGGGGTAGAGCTCGAGCGTCTGGCGCACGAGGGGTGCCAGCCACGCGCGGCCCCCGCCCAGGACCGACGTACCGCTGCGCACCAGACCCTCCTGGGTCCACTCGCCGGCGAGGAACCCCGAGGCGAGAGCGCGGGCCAGGTCGGGTCTCATGGGGAGCCGGTCGACGCCACCGGACGGCGGGGGTGCGGCAGCGCTGCTCGACCTGTCCCGTCGTGCGCGCGATCACCTGCAGCGGAGCGCAGCGCCTCGCGCGCGATGCAGTGCCCGGACGTACCGGTGGCCCCCGGGGTAGCCCCGGGGAGGTGGACGGGTGACTCGCACCTGTTCACCGTCTCGAGAAGGCGCTGCCGCACGCCCGGACGATAGCCGCCCACGGGTCGGTACGACGTACATCGGGTCGACTCGTCCAGAACCCGCGGGTCAGCGGATCCGGCGATACTCGCTGCCATGAGCACGATGGACTTCGAGTTCGAGGGGCCGGTCATCGAGTGGCGCGGCCCCGCACCGTTCTACTTCGTGCGCGTCCCCGAGGAGGAGAGCGAGGACATCAAGTTCGCCGCCAAGGGGATGGAGTACTGGGGTCAGGTGCCGGTCGTGGTGCGGATCGATGAGACCGAGTTCACCACCGCACTCTTCCCCAAGGACGGCCGCTACCTGATCCCGCTCAAGGACGTCGTGAGGAAGCAGATCGGCATCCAGCTCGACGAGGTGCTCACGGTGGCGCTCAACGTCGGACGCCCCTAGCCCACGAGGTACGACGTGCCGTCAGACGTCGGTACGCGCCGGGCTCGTGCGCAACGTGCGCAGGACGAGCACCGCCCCGACGATCGCCACGATCGGACCGATCACGGCCCAGATCGCGTGTCCGCTCATGCCCGAGCCGCCCATGATGTCGAGCCCCTGGAGCGTCCAGACGATGCCGGCCAGGAAGAGCAGTGCGCCAATCACGATCATCACGATGCGACCCATACCGGCCAAGGTACCCCCGTTGGGTAACCGGGCTACCGTGGAGCCATGCGCCGATGGTGGGCTCGCCCTTCGGGCGGGAGCCCGACCGAGGCACCGCCCGACGACGGCTCTCCCGTCGGACGCCGCGTGGTGCTGGGCCTGTTCGGGCTCGGAGCGCTCGGCGTCGTCACCGGCACCCGCGCCCAGGACGCCGTCTCGTCGTTCCTGGCACCGATCCAGCTGCGCGACCCGACCGGTCTCACCTCGCTGCTGCCGGTCGGCAACACCTTCCGCTACTACTCGGTGACCGGTGGCGTGCCGACGAAGGACGCCACGTCGTACCGCCTCGTGGTCAACGGCCTCGTCGACCACCCGACCACACTCACCCTCGTCGACCTCCAGGCGATGCCGCAGACCTCCCTGGTGCGTGACTTCCAGTGCGTGACCGGCTGGCGCGTGCCGCAGGTGCACTGGAGCGGCGTGCAGCTGTCGCGGCTGCTCGACCATGCGGGCGTCCAGACCGAGGGGAAGGCGATCCGGCTGACGTCGTTCGACGGCACCTACACCGACAGCCTGACCCTCGACCAGGCCCGGCTGCCCGACGTCATCGTCGCCCTCCAGATGCTCGGTGGCGAGGTCACGCACGACCACGGCGGGCCGGTGCGCCTCTACGTCGCGCCGATGTACGGCTACAAGAGCGTCAAGTGGCTCTCCGGGATCGAGGTCACCGACGACGTGGTCCCGGGCTACTGGGAGCACCGCGGGTACGACATCGACGGGTTCGTCGGCTCCTCGAACGGGCGGGGCATCGATGAGCGCACCTGAGGTCGAAGCCCGCTCCGAGTCGGGCCGCACCATCGACCGGTTCAGCCGCAGCTCGCGCTGGGTCCACGGCCTGACCGGCACCTTCATGATCGTGTGCATCCTGACCGCAGCGGTCCTCTACAACGGCTCGCTCGCGGTGCTCGTCGGTCATCGCTACCTCGTCGAGCAGGTGCACGTGTTCTCCGGGTTCGCCCTGCCGGTGCCGATCCTCGTCGGCCTCGTGAGCAGGTCCTACCGCGACGACACCCGGCGGCTGAACCGCTTCACCTCCCGCGACTGGGCCTGGCTCCGATCCGGCACGCGCCGCGACGGCACCATCGAGGTCGGCAAGTTCAACGCCGGCCAGAAGCTGAACGCCTCGCTGTCGGCCGGCTCGATCGCGGTGCTCCTGCTGACCGGCATCGTCATGTACTTCACGAACCTGGCGCCGCTCCCCTGGCGGAGCGGTGCGACGTTCGTGCACGACTGGTTCGCCCTCGCCGTCGGCCTGCTCGTGGTCGGACACATCTACATGGCCGCCAAGGACCCGCACTCGATGACCGGGATCCGCACCGGACGGGTCCCGCTCCGCTGGGCCCGCCGCGAGCACGGCGCCTGGGCGCGCGAGGTCGCCGGGGAGCCGCCTCAGGCGTGACCGGGCGTCGTGTCGTCCGCGCTGCCGCGTCGGGTACGACGTACCCGACGGCGGGCACGAGGCGGCACCGCCCGTTCCTGGTTGATGGTCTCCATGGCGAGCACCATGGCCATCTGTCGGCTGTTGACGAAGGTACGCATCGTCGTCTCCTGGGTAGAGGTGGGTTCCTGCTTGGTGGCTCCAGCCTGTCTCTGAGGTGGCACCCCGGACATCGGACGCGCGCCCTAGCCGGCACCTCAGATCTCCGGCCGATGCCACCTCAGGCCGCCCCTGGGAGCCGTCCCCCGGCACGCGAGTCCCGACCGGATGACCCATCGCGGGCTCCGACCTCGTACACTCGCCGTAACGGCAACCGCCGGGCGACCGACTGATCGAGTCGATCCCCGTGTCGGCGCGAGCGCCCGTCGGGCGCGGACGGGCCGGGGCACCGGGTTCTCGCCACCACGAGACGGGGTGCCGACATCAGGTCCGCCGAGACATGGCGGGCCGCCGCAGTCGGGCCGTGCTCGCACCGGCGGCGTACGCGCATCAGGAAGAGAGCTTGCTGGTTGGCCACACAGCGACGTAGGCGAACGTCCGGCGACGGCCGCACGCCTTCGAGATCCCGGACCCGCACCCAGACCCGTCGGCGGGACGAAGAGGGCATCATCCCCGTCCTCGCCCAGGCGGTGCGCGAGGTCGAGCGCGCGGTCACCCACCGACAGCTGACCTCGGGACAACGCTCCCGCTACCAGGCCGTCGCCCTGCTGGCCCGCGCCGAGCGCACCCGGGTCCGCGCCGACGACACCCTCACCGACCAGCAGCGCGACACGATGCTCAAGCGCCTCGACGGCGTCGCCACGATCCTGGCCCAGACCGCGGCGCAGGAGCCGACCCTCTTCCACCTCCTGGCCGAGGACGCCGAGATCTCCGAGAACACCCGCCGGCTGGAGCGCGAGATGCAGCTCGCCGCCGGCCTCGAGCCCGAGCCGGAGCCCGAGCCACAGAGCGCGCCGGTCACGACCGGCGTGCGCCCCGAGCGCAAGGTGCTCCCGCAGTCGGTGCTGTCGGCGCAGCTCGCCAACCCCTTCCTCGTGCCCGACTTCAGCCAGGCCGCACCACGTGTGCTCGGCCGGTTGTCCGGCTGGGAGCTGATCGGGCCGCTCCTGAACTCCTTCGAGCAGGCCGCCCCCGGCTCCTCGGCGTGCATGGACCTTCCCGAGCCGCGCACGATCCTGCTGCCCAAGGACCTCGACCTGATGCCGCACCAGTCGCGGCTCCTGGCGTCCGTGGCCGACGGTCACCGCAGCTTCCTCCTCGCCGACGAGCCCGGCCTCGGCAAGACGGCCCAGGCGCTGTTGGCCGCACAGGTCGCGAACGCCTATCCGCTGCTCGCGATCGTGCCGAACGTCGTGAAGACCAACTGGGCCCGAGAGGCCGAGATGTGGACGCCGCACCGCACCGTGACCGTGATCCACGGCGACGGCGAGACCGTCGACGGGTTCGCCGACATCGTGGTCGTCAACTACGAGGTGCTCGACCGCCACGTCGGCTGGATGAGCGAGCACGGCTTCCGCGGACTCGTCGTCGACGAGGCGCACTACATCAAGAACAAGAAGTCACAGCGCTCGCAGAACGTCCTCGAGGTCTCCGAGCGGATCCGCCAACGCGTCGCGCGGCCGCTGCTGATGGCGCTGACCGGCACCCCGCTGATCAACGACATCGAGGACTTCCGGGCGATCTGGCAGGTGCTCGGCTGGATCGAGGAGCGCAAGCCCGGCAACACGCTGATGGCCGCGCTCGAGGAGACGGGCTTCACCCCGGCCGACCACGCCTTCTACCCCGCCGCCCGGCAGGCCGTCGTCGACCTCGGCATCGTGCGTCGCCGTAAGGTCGACGTCGCCGCCGACATCCCCGCGCGGCGGGTCGCCGACATCCCGGTCGAGCTCGAGGGTGCCGTCGGACGCTCCATCCGCGACGCCGAGAACCAGCTCGCCCAGCGTCTCGTCGGTCGCTACCGGGCCGCCCTCGAACACCGGCGCGCGGGCGCGTCCGTCCTCGACGCCGACGGCATCGACCACGAGCTCGTACGCCGGGTGGCCGAGCGCGAGGTCGCCGAGGGCAGCGAGGCCAAGACCGGCGACAACGTCTTCACCATGGTCCGCAAGATCGGCCAGGCGAAGGCCGAGCTCGCCACCGACTACGCCGTCCAGCTGGCCCGGAGCACCGGCAAGGTCGTGTTCTTCGCCAAGCACCTCGACGTCATGGACACCGCCGAGGAGATCTTCGCCCGGCGCGGCGTGAGGACCACCACGATCCGCGGTGACCAGACGCGCACCGCGCGTCAGGCCGCCATCGACGGCTTCGTCACGGACCCCGACGTCAAGGTCATCGTGTGCTCGCTGACCGCCGCGGGCGTCGGGATCAACCTCCAGGTCGCCTCCAACGTCGTGCTCGCCGAGCTGTCGTGGACCAACGCAGAGCAGACCCAGGCGATCGACCGGGTACACCGGATCGGTCAGCACGAGCCGGTCACGGCCTGGCGGATCATCGCCGCGCAGACCATCGACGCCAAGATCGCCGAGCTCATCGACAGCAAGGCCGGGCTCGCCGCTCGCGCCCTCGACGGGGCCGACGAAGAGTCCACCACGACCGCCGACGTGCAGGTCGAGACCCTGGTCGCGATCCTCACCGAAGCGCTCGCCGAGGCCGCCGACCGCGACTGACCCGTCGTACGACGGTCAGTGCACGAGGTGGATCGCCCGTGCCATCCGCCACCGCGGCCGGCCCGTCTCGACGGGTGCCGGCTCGCTGAGACCTGCTGCCGCGAGGCGGGCGGCGCGACGGTCGCGTCGGCCACGGCTCATCCCCGAACGGCGTGCCTCTTCCGCCATGAGGTCGAACGCGACCATCTGGGCCATCGGCCGGCTGTTGATGAAGGTGTGCATCGCGGGGCTCCTCTGACACGGTTCGGGTGTTCGCTGATGACTCGACCCTGCCGCTAAGAAGCGGCCGACACATCGGGCAGATGCCTTAGGCGCCCGCTCTTCCTCCGGAGGCTGGGTAGAGCGTCGGAGGCTCCTCCGGCGTCAGCGTCGGGCACCCCTCGAGCCCGTCGTACCCCTCGGCCTCGAGGCGGTCGCAGGCGGCCTGGTTGATCACCGGGTCGTCCTCGACGACGAGGATCCGGCCCGGCGTGCTGCGCAAGGCGTTGTCGGGGAGCAGCGCGCGGGCCAGACTGCCTGGCAGGGCTCCGACCCGCCCACCGCGGACCCGGAGACGTCCCAGCTCAGGAGGGCGCATGCCGACCATCCACCTGCACGCGACGACCACCGCGACACCCGGGCAGTTCGTCGCGGCGCTCACCGACTTCGGTCCGGGCCGCTCGGAGATCTTCGGCAACAGCGAGGACGGGTACCTCGAGGTGCACGACGTCGGTCCCGACCACGCCGACGTGACCGAGGGGTCGCGCGGGATCTGGGAGCGCCTGACCTACGACTGGTCCGACCCGCACCGCGTCGTCCTCACCACCACCGACTCCAACCTGTGGGGTGGTCGCTCGGGCCACACCTACACCCTCGCCCCGCAGCCGGACGGCACCACCGTGGTGGACGTCGACGTCGTACGCGAGGGAAAGAACCTGCGCGGCCGGCTGCTCGGCGCGGTCGTCGGCAGCGTGGGCAAGGGCGTGCTGACCAAGGCCTTCGCCGGCACGATCACGGCGATCGAGTCGAGGAACGCCGGACCGTCGCCGGCGGCTTAGCGCTCACGAGGTCCAGCGGGTCGCGCCCGGCGAGGCGGACTCGGCGGCCTCGAGCAGCCGGGCGATGTCGCGGGCGAGCGACACGCCCAACCGTTCGTCGTCCGGGTCGGTCAGCAGCACGTCGTACAGGCCGCGGTAGTGGGCGTGCTTGCGGCTGACCGTGCCCGCGTAGCCGACGTGCTGGGCGATGAGTCCCTGGTCGAGGACGGTGACCGTCATCGACGTGTGATCCATCCGCACCGCCCGGTCGCCGTCGTACTCGAGGGTCGTCTGCTTGGACGAGTCGCCGGCGAGCCAGTTCGAGGCGAGCACGGTGCGTCCGCCCTCGTGATCGAGGACGGTGACCGCGCGGAGCCGCTCGTCGGAGTGGCTCACCAGCGCGCAGGGTCCGATGAACGGTGCCAGGAGGCTCAGCTGGTTGGGCGCCGAGTCGATCCAGCTCGACACGTAGCTCGCCAGCCGGGCCTCGTCGAGCCCGGCGTAGGCGTCGTTGAAGATGCTGGTCACGCGGGTCGGGTGTCCCCAACCGGACGTGCGCACGTGCTGCAGGGCCCACTCCACCTCGGGGGAGAACGCGAAGTGATGGGCCACGCGCACCCGCTCGGCGACGTCGGCCACCGTGGCGAGGTCGGCCAGGGAGGTCGCGAGCGGCTTCTCCGACAGCACGAGCGCGTGGGTGCTGTCGACGATCTCGCGCACCAGCGCGGTGTGGGTCTCGGTCGGCGTGGCCACGACCACGAGATCGGGGGCGGGCTCGTCGGTGAGCGCCGCGGCCACCGTGCGGTGGACGCGGAACGGCTGACCTGACACCACCGGGTCGACGCCACCGGCGACGGTCACCTCGTCGAGCGTGTCGAGCACCTCGAGGTGGGTGCGGGCGATGGTGCCGAGACCGACCATGAGGACTCGTCGCCGCATCGTCCGGGCCTTCCCGTCTTCTCGTGGTGGGCTCACACGATGGCACGGACCGGGCCGGCTCGCTCGCGGCGGGCGGATCCGGGTCCGCGCTGGGACAGGCCGATCTCTGGCAGAGTGTCGGATCCGGAGGCGGGCGTTCGTGGCAGAGATGACAGGCGGGAAGAGCCCGCCGGCGCTGAGGAGCCAAGCGATGACTCGATACCTGATCTCGTTCAACGACGGCGCGATGGACCACCTCGCCGCGGAGGACTGGCCGGACGTGGGCAGAGCCTCCCAGCAGGTGACCGAGGAGGCGCAGGCGGCGGGCGTCTTCGTGGCTGACGGCGGCCTCCTCCGCCAGCGGGCGAGCGTCGTGGCCCCCGACGGCCTCGTCACCGACGGACCGTACCCGGAGACCAAGGAGGTGATCGGCGGCTTCCTCATCGTCGACGTACCCGCCCGCGAGGACGCGCTGGCATGGGCGGCCAAGAACGCGGCCGCCTGCCGGACGGCCATGGACGTCCGCGAGATCATGCCGGATCACTGATCCCGACCGGCCCAGCAGGGCTCTCATCGACGATGGCGGGGCCCCGCGAAGGCCTCACCTCATCGCCGGGTCGCCGTAGGGTTGGGCCATGCCTGACGTGCCCGAGCATCCGATCGCCTACACCGCGCTCCAGCCGGGTACCCCCGTACGGACCAGCGAGGGTCATCCGTTCGCCACGGTGCGGGCGGTCCTGGTCGACGAGAAGGTCTCCGTCTTCGACGGCATCGTCGTGGAGACGGCGGACGGCGTCCGGTTCGTCGACGCCGACCACATCGGCCTGATCTACACCACCTACGTCGGCACGACGCTGTCGGCCGAGCAGGCGGCCGACCTCCCGCTACCGGCGGGGGCGAACCTGGTCGAGATCAAGCCGCCGAGGTCGATGGCCGCCCGGCTGGGCCGGATGTTCGGTCGCGGGAAGCCGTAGCGGGCAGCGCGGTCGTCAGGCCGTGCCGTGCGTGTGGAGGTAGGTCCACAGCGCGAGCGTCGTGACGATGCTGAGGCAGCCGAGCGAGATGCCGGTCCACGCAGCCCAGCGACCTCTCAGCGCACCGTCCGCCTCGTCGAGGCGGCGGAGGGCCTTGCGCCCGACCCAGATGGCCGGGATGCCGGTCACGACCCCGAGCAGAAGGCTCAGCAGTCCGAGCGTGAGGGCGTTCCGGGCCCGGCTGTCGATCGAGCCCGCCTCGACGTGGGCGTCCGGGTCGGTGTCCACCCCGGAGTGGGGCCCGGGCGGGAGGTCACGGAAGGCGCCGGTGTTGGGATTGCCCGGGGGCATGATGCTCATGCGCACACTCCTGCAGGTGACTCGTTCGGTACCACGACGTCAGTCATCACACACCACCGCCGCCACCGTCGATCATGCGGGTCGTGGTGGCGTTCTCGACGCTGGCGTCGTCCTTGGGCGCAGGCTCGAAGTCCGGGCCGAAGAAGGTCTTGATGGTCGGCCCGAACAGGAAGGCGACCACGCCCGCGACCACCAGGACCGCGGCCGGAATGATGATCCACAGCATGGTCACTCCTCCGGCGACGCTGTCCCCAGTCGAGGGTGTCGCTGCTGGAAGAGTACAGCCGAACCGGGCGCGCAGCGGTGAGTTCCTCCCGCACCTCGAGGATCCCTCCGGGGCCACAGGCACCGTGGCGCGATGAGACGTGTCAGTGGGCTCTGCGCCGAAGCAGCAGCCAGGCGACCAGCGCCACCAGGACGACGAAGACCAGGATCTCCGGAACGCCGATGCCGAACATGGCCACACCCTAGTGGTGCGGACGACCCACCCGCGTGCGCGTCGTAGACCATCGGCACCCAACGGCGCATCCGCGACGCGGTCGGCATCCGGTCGCCGTCCACCCCGGAGATCGTGGGCACTACACCTAGGCGACGGGCGGCGAGGCCGATGACTGCCACTCTCGCCTGAGCAACCCGTAGACCCACGAGTCCGAGACGTCGCCGTTCACGATGCAGTCCTCACGCAACGTGCCCTCGTGCATGAAGCCGAGCTTCTCCAGTACGCGCGCGGATGCCGCGTTCCGGGTGTCGGCCTCGGCCTGCACCCGGTTCAGGTCGAGCGTGTCGTACGCCCAACCCAGCAGGGCGTGCGCTGCCTCTGTCGCGTAGCCGTGGCCCCACGCCGCCTCCCCCAGGCAGTAGCCCAACGACGCGCTACGGAAGTCGGGGTTCCACCGGGTCAGCCCGCACCAGCCCAGGAACGTCGTGCGGGGACCGGTGTCGATCGCCACCCGCACCCCCGTGCCCTCCTCCGCGAGCTGGCCCGTGACGGCGAGGAAGCGCAGGGCACGCGCCGGATCCGCCCACGGTGGCGAGTCCCAGTAGCGGAGCACGTAGGCGTTGCTGTGCAGCGCGAACAGGTCATCGGCGTCCGCGGTGGTGAAGGGACGCAGCCGCAGGCGGGCGGTGTGCAGCGTGGGAACGAGAAGGGACACGCATGCGATCGTGCCGTGTCGTGAACCGGCGGGCCAACGGATATGCCCGGCCGTGCGCGAGCACCGTGGGTCCGCCCGTTCGGACCATGGTCAGAGCTGCTGGGCGAGCCCGACGACGTGACCCTGGGGGTCGGCGATCAGGGCGAAGCGGACGCCCGGCACCTCGACCGGGTCCTGGACGACGCGGCCGCCGAGACGGGTGGTCTCGGCGACGCTGGCTGCGACGTCGTCGACACCGATGAAGAACGTCACCAGGTCGCTGTCGCCCTGGAGTGGGCTGATCGCCGTGAAGAGCGCGTCCGGCACGCCGGTGTCGACGAAGGTGTAGCCCGGGAACGCGCCCTCGCTCGGGTAGGTCCAGCCGAACAGGTCCCCGAAGAACGCGCGGGTGGCGTCGGGGTCGGCGGAGCGGATCTCGGCGTGCACGATGGGGTGGCCCATGGTGGTCTCCTCGCTTCTGCGGCCCCCCGGGTGGGCGGGCCTCCTACCCAGATGACGGGCGAGCGAAGGCGAAATCGATGCCGGTCGGCCGCGACCGCAGACCCTCACGTCGTACGACGGCGACACCGCCCGCACCCATCACTAGGCTCGGCTCGTGACCCAGACGACGCCGCCCACACCCGTGCTCCCCACCTCGCTGGTCGGCAGCTACGCCCAGCCGGACTGGCTGATCGACCGTGCCAAGCTGGCCGGGCGCTTCCCTCCGCGGGTCCGCGCGAAGGAGCTGTGGCGGGTCGAACCCGAGTACCTCGAGCAGGCCCAGGACGACGCCACCCTGCTGGCGATCCGGGCCCAGGAGGAGGCGGGGATCGACATCCTCACAGACGGCGAGATGCGACGCGAGTCGTACTCCAACCACTTCGCCACCGCGCTCGACGGCGTCGACATCGACAACCCCGGCACCGCCCTCGATCGCAGCGGCCACCCCAACCCGGTGCCGCGGATCGCCGGACCGATCGTGCGGCCGCGCCCGATCGAGGTCGACGACGTGAGGTTCCTGCGTGCTCATACCGACCACACCATCAAGATGACGGTGCCGGGGCCGTTCACGATGTCGCAGCAGGCACAGAACGACCACTACCCCGACGCCGAGGCCGCCGCGATGGCCTACGCCGTCGCGGTCAACGCCGAGATCAAGGACCTCCACGCCGCCGGCGCCGACATCGTGCAGATCGACGAGCCCTACATGCAGGCGCGGCCCGAGCCCGCTCGCGCCTACGGCCTCGCCGCCCTGCAGGCCGCCCTCGACGGCGTCACCGGTACGACGGCCGTGCACATCTGCTTCGGGTACGCCGCGATCATCCACGAGCGTCCCGAGGGTTACTCGTTCCTCCCCGAGCTGGCCGATTGCTCGGCCGACCAGATCTCGATCGAGACCGCGCAGTCGGGCCTCGACCTCGGCGTCCTGGCGGACCTCACCGGCAAGACGATCATCCTCGGCGTGATCGACCTGTCCGACCACGAGGTCGAGACCGCCGAGACCGTCGCCGCCCGGGTACGACGTGCGTTCCCCTACGCCCCACCCGAGAAGATCACGATCGCCACCGACTGCGGCATGAAGTACCTGCCCCGCGCCAGCGCCGAGGGCAAGCTGCGAGCCATGTCGGGCGCCGCGGCCATCCTGCGCGCTGAGCTGTGACAGCGGGTCAGGTGCCCTGTCGGCGGATCGCCCGGCCGGTGTGGAGGTAGAGCGAACGGCCCGACCCGTCGTCGCCGGAGAAGGCGTAGAGGCGGTGGAGGCCGTGGTCACGCTCGCGGGTGATCAGCGTGTCGCCGGCGTGGTGGACGAGCTCGAGGTGCTGCTCCGGGTCGCCGAGCTCGGCGAAGACGCCCAGTGGTACGGCGTCCATCCGGACCCGGCCGTCGTCCTTCTGCGAGATGGTCACCTCCGCGACGTCGCAGGAGTAGGTGCCGACGAACCGGGTCGCATCGACCCGCGGCGGGTCGTCCTGCGGCAGCGGCTCGGGCGGCAGCTCGAGGCCGGTCAGCTCGCCCAGCGCGTGGCCGACGACGTCGCGGAACAGCGGCCCGGCGTTGCCGCCGTTGGTGAGGAGCGCGACGGCGACTCCCGCGTCGGGCACCATCCGGAGGAACGCGGACTGCCCGATGGTGTTGCCGTCATGGCCGACCACGAGGCCGTCGGGCCGGTCGAAGCGCTCGAACCCCAGCCCCCATGAGTCGCCGAAGTGGCCCAGCTCGGGGAGCACCGCCTCGGAGGCCCGCATCCGGGCGGCGGTGCCCGGAGCGAGCAACGGCGTGCCCGCGCCCCGGCCGTCGTCGAGGTGCATCCACGCGAACTGCAACAGGCTCCCGGTGTCCATCGCCAGCATCGAGCCGGCTGGGATGTTCGACCGGGTCAACGCCCAGACCGGAGCTGGTTGGAAGCCGGTGCCCGGCTCGGTCTCGATGTGTCCCACCGCAGCGCGGAAGAGGATCGCCTCGTAGGGACTGGTCGCCGCGTGGTCGATCCCCAACGGCCCGAGGAGGTGTCGCCGCAGGCACACGTCGTACTGCGCCTCGCGCAGCACCTCGATCAGCCGGCCGAGGACCACGAAGCCGGCGTTGTTGTAGGACCACATCGTGCCGGGCGGGAAGAGCTGCGGTACGTCGTGGAGCACGCCGAGGTACTTCTCGACGCAGTCGTCGCCGGAACCCGTGTCGGTGAACACGTCTCCCTCGAACCCCGAGGTGTGGGTGAGCAGGTGGCGCACGGTGATCTGCCCGGCCGCCGCCTCGTCGGCGATCCGGAAGTCCGGCAGGTATCGGCGGACCGGCGCGTCGAGGTCCACCCTCCCCTCGTCGACGAGCTGCATCACCAGCGAGCTCGTCCAGAGCTTGGTGATCGAGCCGATCTGGAAGACCGAGTCCGTCGTCGCCTCGACCCCCGTCGCCCGGTTGAGCACGCCCGCGGCATGTACGGCGACGTCGCCCTCCCGCATCACGCCCACGGACGCCGCCGGCACGTCGTGCTGCTCGAGGAGGGCGGGCAGCCGGTCCTCCACCCATCGGATCACGTCACCCGGTGTCGTCATGCCGGTCAGCCTGGCACGCACGCGCCACGGCCGCGACGGGTCGCGGGCGGGAGGCCTCCGTGCTTGGGTTGACCGGTGACCGAGGTGATGGACGCCGACTACCTGGTCGTCGGCGCAGGAGCGGCCGGCATGGCGTTCACCGATGCCCTCATCGACCACGCCGACGTCCACGTCGTCCTCGTCGACCGACGCCACGGCGTCGGCGGCCACTGGCTCGACGCCTACCCGTTCGTCCAGCTCCACCAGGCGTCGTCCTTCTACGGCGTCGCGTCGACGGTGCTCGGGGGCGGGCGGATCCAGCGGCGCGGTCCCGAGACCGGGTTGTCCGAGCGGGCCACCGTCTCGGAGATCTGCGCGTACTACGGCCAGGTGCTCACCGACCGGATGCTGGCGACGGGCCGGGTCGAGTTCCTACCGGGCAGCGAGTACGTCGGTGACCGGCAGGTCGTCTCGCGCATCTCGGGTCGGCGGTTCGAGGTGCCCGAGCGGTGTCGCATCGTCGACGCCCGCTACCTCTCCCCCGACATCCCCGCCCGCACACCACCGCCCTTCGAGGTCGCCGACGGGGTCCGGGTGATCCCCGTCAACGATCTGCCCCGGGTCGACGACGCCCCGAGCGAGTACGTCGTGGTGGGGTCGGGCAAGACCGCGACCGATGCGTGCATCTGGCTCCTCGCCCGCGGCGTCGACCCCGACCGCATCTGCTGGGTGCGACCGCGTGACCCGTGGATGCTCAACCGGGCGGTGGTGCAGCCCGACCCGGCGGTGTTCCTCGGGATGGCCGCCGACATGATGCAGGCCGCGGCGACCGGCTCGACGCTCGAGGACGTGTTCCTCCGCCTCGAGGACGCCGGGGTCATGATCCGCATCGACCGCTCGGTGACCCCGACCATGGCACGCGCACCCACCCTCGGCATGTGGGAGCTGGAGAGGCTGCGCGGCATCGAGCGCGTCGTACGCCTCGGGCACATCCGGCGGGTCGAGCCGGGGAAGCTCGTCCTCGCCGACGGCGAGGTGACGGTGGCGAGCGACGCGATCGTCGTGCACTGCGCCGCGACCGGGCTGAAGAACCCGCCACTGGTCCCGGTCTGGCGACCGGAGGCGATCACGGTGCAGCCCGTGCGCGCCGGATTCCCGTGCTTCGGCGCGGCCCTCAGCGGCTACGTCGAGGCGACTCGCGACGACGACGCCGAGAAGAACCGGCTCTGCCCGCCGTCGCGCTACGGCGACAGGCTCGTCGACTGGGCGACCATGAACGTCCGGGGGCTCAGGGCCACGGCCGCGTTCGGCGCCGAGCCCGACATCCAGGCCTGGGCGAACGGTGTCGCCCTGAACCCGGCGCGGATCCCACCGGAACTCGGCGACGACCCGGCGGTGGTCGAGGCTCTGACCCGGCTGCAGAATCAGGTGCCGGCCGGGGTGGCCAGGCTCGCCGAGCTGAGCCGCCTCGCAGCTCAGGCCGACGCGGCCCGCTGAGGAGCCTCCAGCCTGGCCATCGGCTCGCCTCGCCCGCTCGTCACGAGCTTGCGCAGGCTGGACTGCAGGAAGAAGGTCCAGGCGTCGAAGCACGCGTCGTAGCACTCGTACGACGGCACCAGCCCGAGGTGGCTGAAGCGGATCTCCGTGCCTCGCTCACCGGGTGAGATCTCGAAGACGATCGACGTGCCCGTCCATTCCGCCTGGTCGTCGATGAAGCTCATCCAGTTGTCGAGGACCAGCCACTCGACCCGCTCGCCGGGCACCAGGTCGACCACGCGGAGTCGAGCGCGGTGGACGTTCACACCGTCCTGGTTGCCGCGGTAGTCGAATTCGGCGCCGACGGTGTCGGTGCGGCCGTCGAGGTCTTCCGACCACCAGCCGCGGACGTCGTTGACGGCGTCGTAGGCCCGGTCGGGGGTGGCGTCCACCAGCACGGTGGTGCGGTAGCTCTGGTCGCGCATGGTCATCTCTTCTCTGGGAGTTGGGGGTCTATCTGCAACTCCAGAGTTGCATGTTTCCTACCGAATTGCAACCACTTGATTGCAGGTACTCGCGGTGAGCGGCGTTCAGGGGTCTTGCGTCGCGGGCACGAGCGGATGACAGTGGGGAGGGCCGGTCGAGCAGGAGGTTCTCGTGAGCATCGCGACAGCACCACGTCGGGTTCCCGCACTGAGAGGTCGCCACGAGCGCCGCGTCGAGCGCCGTCGCCTCAAGCGCTACGACATCTTGTCGGCGCGGCTGGCCGAGCTCTTCTCGATCCGGACCCTGCTCGTGCAGGCGGCCGACATCGTCAGCCACGGCTGGGTGCAGGGCGCGTGGTTCACGGTCGCGACGCCCGAGGGCGGCCGGTCGGTCACCGGGTTCGACCTCCGGCTCGCCAGGACCCAACCGGTCACCGGCGCCTGCCTCGTGGGGTCCGTCGTACAGGCGGCCGGTGGCCCCGGCACCGAGCGTACGCAGCAGGTGCAGCGGACCCTCGACCTGACCTGGCACGCCCTGCGAGACGACCCCGGCCAACCCGTCCGGTGGTGTCCCGGTCCGGACGTCCGGATGATGCAGGTGCTCGACCTGACCCACTGGAACGACGCCCCCGGGCGCACGCAGGCCGAGGTGGTCGACCTCCTCGTGGCCGCCCAGCAGACGACGACGACGCAGGCCGGCCTCTGCCGCGTCGAGCAGGCGAGCCTCGACGCGGCCGATCTCTCGCTACGGGGTCAGTCCGCGACGTAGAACATCCGCTTGTTGACGAACTCGTCCATGCCCAGGGGGCCGAGCTCGCGGCCGAACCCACTGCGCTTCACGCCGCCGAACGGCACCTCCGCGCCCTCGCCGGCCGGCGTGTTCACGTTGGACATGCCGACCTCGAGCCGCTGCGCGACCTTGGTGGCGCGGGCGGTGTCGGTGCTGAACACCGCGCCGCCGAGCCCGTACGCCGTGTCGTTGGCCAGCGCGAGGGCCTCCTCGTCGTTCGACACCTTGTAGACCACGGCCACCGGGCCGAACAGCTCCTCGCGATAGGCGCGCATGTCCTTGGTGATGCCGGTGAGCACGGCCGGCGAGTAGTAGGCCGCTGGGCCGTCGCCGAGCACGCCGCCGGCGTGCAGGGTGGCGCCCTTGCTGACGGCTTCCTGCACCTGCTCGGCGAGGTTCTCCGCTGCGGCGCGGGAGGAGAGCGGGGCGAACGTGCCATCCTCCTCGGCGTTCGGGTCGCCGGGACGCAGGTCCTTCGCGTGCTCGGTGAGCCGCGCGACGAAGCCGTCGAAGACGTCGTCCATGACGATCATCCGCTTGTTGGAGTTGCAGGCCTGGCCGGTGTTGCTGATCCGGGTCTCCCATGCGGTGTCGGCCGCGCCGGCCACGTCGTCGGAGTCGAGGACGACGTAGGGGTCGGAACCGCCGAGCTCCAGCACGCACTTCTTGAGGTTGCGGCCGGCGATCGAGGCGACGACGGCGCCGGCCCGCTCCGAACCGGTCAGCGAGACGCCGGCCACCCGCGGGTCACTGATCATGGTCTCGATCTGGTCGTGCGAGGCGAAGACGTTGACGTAGGCGCCGTCCGGCACCCCGGCGTCCTTCATCAGCTGGGCGACGGCGAGCGCTGACCCGGGCACCGACTCCGCGTGCTTGAGGATGACGGTGTTGCCCAGCATCAGGTTCGGCGCCGCGAACCGGGCGATCTGGTAAAAGGGGTAGTTCCACGGCATGATCCCGAGGATCGCGCCGATCGGGAGCTTCTGGACCACGGCCTTGCCGCCGGAGAACGTCTTGATCGGCTGGTCCGCGGCGAGCGTCGGGCCCTCGTTCGCGAAGTAGCTGAAGATGTCCCCGCAGAACTCCGCCTCGCCGACGGCCTCGCTCAGCGGCTTGCCCATCTCCTTGGTGGCGATGGCGCCGAGCTCGTCCTTGCGCTCGACGAACAGCTCGGCGATCCGGGTGACCACCTTGGCGCGGTCCTCGATCGGGACGTCCTTCCAGGCGTCGTACGCGGCATGCGCCCCGGCCAGCGCCGCCTCGATCTCGGCGTCGGTCGCGGTGTCGAAGGTCTGCTCCACCTCGCCGGTCGCCGGGTTGACGATCTGGTACGTCGGGGACGACGTCTGGGTCTGGGTCATCGGATCACTCCTCGCTCGGGGCTTGCACTGACGAAACTAGCCGCTGCCAGGTGTTGCTTCCACCGGGTGTCGTCCGACCCCTTGGACCGGCCAAGAATTTCCCAAGGCCGAGCAGCCACAGTCGTCCTCACGATCTGGGCGCCACGCGGGGTCGACGGGGGAGCGGGGAGGCGCATGTCCGAGTTGGTCACAGCAGGGATGCCTGCCGACCTGGCGTGCCTCTCGGTCGCGGGCACGAGGATCCCGCTGCCGGTCTTCGAGGCACTCTCCTTCACGCGCGACGAGGTCGCGGGCGCACTCGGCGACCTGCAGAGCCACACGGGGGCGAGCCAGGTCGCCCTGCTCTCGACCTGCGAGCGCACCGAGGTCTACGTCGCGTGGCCGGCTGGGAGCGATCCGTCCCTGCTGGTCGAGGCGCTGGCCGCCCAGCGGGGCGTGCCTGCCCATGTCGTCGCCGACGTCTCGACCGCGCTCACGGGCGCCGACGCGGCCCGCCACCTGCTGCGGGTGACGTCGGGCCTCGAGTCGTTCGTGCTCGGGGAGCGCGACATCACCGGCCAGGTACGCGCCTGCGCCGATGCCGGCCGCGCCGCGGGTGTGAGCGGGCTGGAGCTGGAGCGTCTCTTCGCCACAGCGGTCCACACGTCTCGCCTCGTCCACCGCGACACCCGACTCGGCGACGAGGGTCGCTCGGTCGCCGCGGCCGCCGTACGGATGGCGGCGTACGCGAGGGGCGGTGACCTCGACGGCCTCAGCGTGGTCGTGGTCGGTGCCGGACACGTCGCCGCCGAGGTGGTGGCGGACGCGGGCCGGCTCGGTGCCCGGGTGACGGTGTGCAACCGGACGCGCAAGCGCGCGGAGCGGCTCGCCTCCGAGGGCGCCACCGTCGTCGACCTCGCCACGCTTCCGCAGGTGCTCGCCGATGCCGACGTCGCGATCTTCGGGACCGCATCGCCCGAGCGATTGCTGGAGGTCGACCAACTGCCGGCCGCCGGCATGCGCTCGGCGCGGGGGCTGCTGGTGATCGACCTGTGCGTGCCTCGCAACGTCGCGCCGTCGGTGGCACGCCTCCCCGGCGTGACACTGGTGGACCTCGCCGACCTGCGGGCGGCCGGCGCGATCGACGACGGAGCCGTGCTCCACGACCTCGCCCGCGCAGAGGCCCTCGTCGAGGGCGAGCTCGATCGCTACCTGCGCTGGCAGGCCGCCCGGTCCGCTGCCGTCTCTGTCTCGCGGCTGCGTGCCGACGTCGAGGCCTACGCGCAGAGCCAGGTCGACCACGCGACCCGCGGCATACCCGACGACCTGCGGCCCCTGATCGAGGAGCGCGTACGACGCGCCGTCGCCCAGCTCGCCCACGGCCCGACCAAGCGGCTCCTCAAGGCCGCCGAGGAGGGCGACGAACGACTGGTCGAGGTGCTCGCAGGCCTGTTCGCCCCCTCCGTCCAGCCCGCCTGACCCGAGGCCGCACGGGGTCACCGGGCTTTCGAGACAGGCGCCAGAGCGCCTTCCTCGACCAGCGGTGCCGGTGGTTGAGGAGGTCGCTCTGGGACCGTCTCGACACCACACCCCGGACGCCCGTCGGTCGAGACCGTCGGAGACCGTCGAGACCGTCGAGACCGTCGAGACCGTCGAGACCGTCGAGACCAAGCGTTGGGCTAGGGCAGCCAGACGGCGGCGTCGTGGGCGAAGACGACGCGGCGTGGGTCGAAGGCGAGGAGCCGCTGCATCCACGGGCTCGACGTGGGCAAGGGCTCCTCGTGGCCGAGCTCCGCAGCGCGAGCGGCGAGCAGGTCTGCCGACCACTGCGAGGCCGTGTCGTGGGCCTGGCCTGCGAGCACCACTGATCCGTCGTCGCACTCGACCACCACCGACTGGTGGCCGTCCACGTGCCCGGGGGTCGGTACGACGTGCACGCCCGCTGCGATCTCATTCTCGCCGTGGAGCTCCTCGTAGCGGACGCCCGTGAAGTCCACCAGCTCGGGGAAGGTATAGCCACCGGCCCTCGCCGTCGCCAGCTCGGCGGCCTGGCAGAAGACCGGTCGGCCGGACAGCTGCGGGTTGCCGCCGATGTGGTCGAAGTGGAGGTGGCAGTTGACCACCAGCGCGATGTCGGCCGTCATCAGCCCGGCCGTCGCCAACGCCTCGGACAGTGACACGCGACGCGGCCGGTACCACGCCTCGGTCTCGTCGTCGCCGAGTCCGAGCCCGGTGTCCAGCAGCAGTACGCCTGCCGGGGTGCGCACGACGTACGCCAGCACGGCCTCGACCCGCGGCTGCCCGGTGCCGGTCTCCTCGGCGGGTCGGACGAAGGTGCCGAGGTCGAGTCGGCGTACGTCGTCGATCCGCATCACCCCAGGCTAGGGCCGGTCCCGCGGCGGATCGGTGCCATGATCGGCGGCATGCGCACGGTGGTCATCTCGACGGCGGTCTTCGCCGTGCTGCTCTTCGTGGGGTTCCTGCTCCTGAGCGGGTCGTCGATCGTGGCCGACCTGGTGAAGACACTGGTCGTGTCGGCCCTCTTCGCGCTGTACCAGGTGTGGTCCCTGCGGCGACGGAACCGGCATCAGGAGGACGGATGAGCAACCCCACCGGTCAGGAGGAGATCGACGCCTACCTCGCCGCCCTGGACGAACCGAAGCGCTCCACGCTCGAGGCGTTGCGGCGCTCGATCCTGTCGGTCGTGCCCGAAGCGGAGCAGTGCATCTCCTACCGGATGCCGGCCTTCCGGGTGGAGGGGAAGGTGGTCGCGGGGTTCGCGGCCTTCACGCACCACCTCAGCTACCTGCCCCACAACGGGAACGTGCTCGCCGACCTCGGCGACGCCGTCGCCGGCTACGAGCAGACGCCGGGGTCGCTCCACTTCCCCGTCGACACCCCGCTCCCGGACGCCTTGGTGCGGCAGCTGGTGGAGGCGAAGCTGCAGCGGCTCGACCTGCTCTGACCCCTAGGCGTCAGCCGAAGGCGCGAGGACCAGGTCGAAGGCGAACCGCGACCAGGTGCCGGACACCTCGCGGCCGTCCGGGGTCGGGGTGCCGACCGGCTGCTGCTCGATGGCGACGACGAGGGAGTCGCGGACCCCGAAGACGCTGTCGGAGTCGAGGTAGGCGTCGCCGCGCGGGAAGACATGGGTCACCAGGGTCCGCAGGCCGTCGGCCACCACCATCAGGTGCAGGTGGGAGGCGCGCATCGGCGAGCGGCCGGTGGCGTCGAGGAGCCGCCCGACCGGGCCGTCGTGGGGGATCGGGTACGGCGTCGGGGTCACCGCCCAGAAGCGGTAGCTGCCGTCGGTGTCGGTGCGCAGATGCCCACGCCCGGCGACCCGGTCGTCGTCGTACTGCACGTCGTAGAGCCCATCGGCGTCCGCCTCCCAGACCTCGACCAGGGCACCGGCGACCGGGGCACCGGACGTGTCGTTCACCGTTCCCTCGACCCAGCAGGGCTCCCCCACCGCCCCGCCCGAGATGTCATCGCCGAGCCCGACCTCGGGCGAGCCCTCGACGAAGAAAGGCCCGAAGACCGTGGCCTCGGTGGCGTTCGCGTGGGCCTGGTTGTTGATCGTGATCGTCTGCATCGACGCCCCGAGCACGTCGGAGAGCAGGATGAACTCCTGCCGCCGGTCATCGGTGACGTGTCCGACGTCGGTGAGGAACCCGATCGCCCGCCACCACTCGTCCTGCGTCAGCCGCGTCTCGCGCAGGAACGCATGGAGGTGGCGAGTCAGCGCCTCGACGAGCTCGCGCGTGCGCGCGTCGGGCGTGCCGGCGAACGACGCCACCACCCGCTCGACCAGGTCGGCCTCGCGCGCGGCCTGCTCGGTGGAGATGTCAGTCATGCGGGTCCTCTCCTTCGTACGCCGCGCGCAGCAGCGCGTCGACCACCCCGGCCGTCACCGGGACCGGGTTGCTCGGCGGTGCCGCCTCGAGGATGGGCTGGACGGCCCCGGGCAGGTCGCCCTCGGCCAGGCCGAGGGCCCGGAGCGAGCGCGGTGCGTCGGTCTCGTCCCGCAGCCGCGCCAGCCCGGCCGACGCCGAGCCGGCGCCGAACGCAGCGGCCAGCCGGGCGTCGAGCCCAGGAACGGCCGGGGTGTTGAGAGCCATCACATGGGGCAGCACGACCGCGTGGGTCTCGGCGTGCGGGAGGTTGAAACGCCCACCGAGCACGTGACAGATCTTGTGGTGCAGGCCGGAGCCGGCCGACGCGAAGGCGACCGCCGCGAGGTAGGCGCCGTACAGGGTCTGCTCGCGACCACCCAGCCCGCCGGGGTCGGTCACGATGCGCGGGAGCCCGGAGGTGAGGGCCCGGATCCCTTCCAGCGCCAGGGCCTGGTCGATCGGGTCGGTGCGAGGCGCCCACATCGAGTCCACGCAGTGCGCGAGAGCGTTGAACCCCGACGCCACGCTCGTCGCGACCGGCAGCCCGAGCATCAGGCTGGCGTCGTAGACGACGGCCCGCGGCAGCACCCGCCGGTCGACTCCGGTGGTCTTGCGTCCCTCGTCGGTCAGGCCCCAGACGTCGGTGGCCTCCGAGCCGGCGTACGTCGTGGGTACGGCGACGATCGGCAGCCCGGTCGTGAGCGCGACGGCCTTGGCAAGGCCCGTGGTCGACCCGCCGCCGACACTGACCAGGACGTCGACGTCGTGGTCGCGCGCCACGGCCCGTGCACGCTCCGCGACGTCGACGGGCACGTGCATCGCCACGTCGGTGTGGAGCACCGCGACCTCGACCCCGCTCAGCACCGGCTCGGCCCTCGCCGCATCGGACGCGATCGCCATCACCCGCCCCGTCCGGAGCAGCCCCACCTCCTCGGCCACCGCGTCGGCGGCCTCGCCCGCCGCGAAGTGCACCCGCTGCGGCAGGGTCTCGTGCGCGAAGCGCAGGGGTAGGTCCACGTCGTCCATCATGGCGGTGGGGGACGCCACGACCCACCTCGTGCAACAGGGCGAAACCCCCGAACTGGCCCACGTCGGCCAGGGAATCCGGGCTGAGACGGGAGCAGAGCGCTCCCATCTCGTCCCACCAGTCACGTCCGTCATTCCAGTGCCGTTCGCGGGACCCAAACTCGTCATTCTGCCTGGGGGAAAGCAGCGGTAACGTCACTGTGTCCGGCACGCCCGGGGGGGTGGGTTGACCGGACTCGGGGAGTCCGCACAGAGACCGCGGCGGTGTGGTTGAGCACAGCCGCGGTCGCGGAACTCCCGGCCGAGGCCAGCGCGCTTCGTCGCCCGGCCGGCCTCGTCGTACCCCAGGAGGTCCCTGGCCCACAGGGGCCATTCAACAATCGGCGTCGGAGTCCTACTGTCGAGTTCTGATCGACAGGCGAGTTGCACCAGACGGGGGTTGAAAGGCCGCGGCAGTGGCGGGGGACACCGCCGCGGTCTCCCTCACGTCGGGGCCCACGGGAGCTCGGCCATCTCTTCACCACAGCACCCACCGGTCGCGGTGCTCGAGGGAGCGTGCCTCGGGAGCCGTGCGGTCAGTCGCGTGGGAAGACGACGATGGACCGGCCACCTTCGCCCCGCCGCATCCGCTCGAACGCCTCGAGAACGCCGTCGAGGGTGATCCGGTCGGTGATGGTGCCGGCCAGGTCGAGGCGACCGCCTCGCAGGTGGTCGACGAGCACCGGGATGTCGCGCTCGGGGTCGCTGTTGCCGTAGATGCTGCTCGTCAGCGTGCGTGAGAAGTGGAAGAGCTCGAGCGGGTTGAACGTGACCTGCTGGTCACGCGGGCCGAGCCCGACGACCACGCACGTTCCGCCACGCCGTACGGCGGTCCAGGCGGTGCGGATCGTGGTGGCCGACCCGACGCACTCGAGCGCCTTGTCGGCGCCCCGCCCGTCGGTCAGCGCCCGCACCTGCTTGGCCAGCGTCGGGACGGCGAGCAGGAAGTCGGTCGCCCCGGCGGCGCGCGCCAGGGCCTCCTTGGCCGGCGAGGTGTCGACGGCGATGATCTTCTCCGCGCCGGCCAGACGCGCGCCGGTCACGGCCGAGAGTCCGACGCCCCCGAGCCCGACGACGAGGACCATCTCCCCGGGCCGGACCTGGGCCGCGTTCTGGGCGGCACCGATCCCGGTGAGGATCGCGCAGCCGAGCAGGGCCGCCTCCTCGAGGGGTACGTCGTCGGGCAGCGGCACCACGGCCGCGGCCGGGCACACCACCTCCTCGGCCATCGCCCCGAGCCCGAGGCACGCCTCGAACGGCGTGCCGTCTTCGAGCGAGCCGCCCGGCGTACCGGTGAGCCCCTCGATCGCCGAGCAGAGCCACGGCTCGTCGTGCGTGCAGAACCAGCAGGCGCGGCACGGCACGGCCCAGTTGAGGACGACGTGGTCACCGACGGACACCGAGCTGACGTCGGCTCCGACCTCGGTCACCACGCCGGCTGCCTCGTGGCCGAGGACCTGGGGGTAGGACGGCGACAGGGTGCCGTTGACCATCGACAGGTCGGAGTGACAGACGCCGACCCCGGCGACACGCACGCGCACGTCGGTGGCGGTGACCGGCCGGAGCTCGACGTCCATCACCTCGAGGGCGTCGGTGCCGGTGACGACGAGTGCGCGGGTCATCGTGCGATCGTAGGTGGTGCCCCCGGCGCGTCGTAGGGGCCTGGCTAGGCTCGCGCGCATGACCGTCCTCCAGATCGTGCTGGGCGCGATCTGCGCCGTAGCAGCGGTCTGGCTGGTGGTGCTGATCGTGCTCGACCGGCTGCCGGGCGACCTGCTGTACGGCGTGCTGGCGGTCGTCGAGATCGGCCTCGTCGTTCAGCTCGTGATCGGTCTGGTGCGGGTCTCCGGCGACCACGGCGACCTCAACGTCGCGGCGTACGTCGGCTACCTCGTCGGCTCGCTCCTGGTGCTGCCCGCCGCCTTCGTGTGGGCCGCGGGCGAGCGCACCCGCTCGGGCACCGCCGTGCTGCTGGTGGGCGTGCTGGCCGTGGTCTTCCTGTTCCTGCGGCTGCAGCAGCTGTGGACGTACCGATGAGCGAGCTCTCCACCAAGCACGGCCTCGGGCGCGTCCTCGTGTTCGTCTACGGGCTCTTCGCAGTGGCCGCCACCGCACGCGCGGTGGTGCAGCTCGCGACCGATGCGTCGAAGGCGCCCGTGGCCTACCTGCTCTCGCTCTTCTCGGGCCTGGTCTACATCGTCGCCACGTGGGCGCTCGCGACCGACCGCCGCCGGGTCGCGATCGCGACGATCCTCGTGGAGCTGACCGGTGTGCTCGTCATCGGCACCCTCAGCCACCCCTCCGACCTCGACCGGGCGAGCGTGTGGTCCGACTACGGCAACGGCTACGGCTTCGTGCCGCTCGTGCTGCCGATGGTGGGTCTGTGGTGGCTGTGGCGGCTGGGCCGCCAGGAGCGCACCTCTCCCACCTGATGGCTCGCGGCTCGAGTCGGAGTGGCTCGCTGGCGTGACGGGTGATGCGACTGGTACGGCGCGGAGGGCCGGCCGGCTCAGCGACGACCGCTGAACGCGGCCGCGCTGTGGCTGCCGCCGGACGACGTGCGGGCCGCGGGGCGGCGGGAGCGGTTGCCACCGGACTTCTGCCCGGACGGCTTCTGCCCGGAGGGCTTCTGGCCCGTCGGCTTCTGCCCGGACGGCTTCTGCCCGGACGGCTTCTGGCCGCGCTGCGAGGCGGAGGCACCCGCGCCGCCACGGCCACGGCCGCGACGGTTCCGACCCCCGCCGCCGCCACCGGAGCGCGTCCGGGACGGCGACGAGAGAGTCGTGTCGAGCGAGCCGGACAGGATGCGCTCGCCCGGGGCGAGCTCGGCCAGCACGGGGTGGGCCGAGCCGTTGATCCGGGTGGTCGTCGCCTTGATGCCGGCAGCGCGCGTCAGGTCGCGCACGTCGCGCACCTGCTCGCTGGTCATCAACGTGACGACCGTGCCCGCGTTCCCGGCACGCGCCGTACGGCCGGAGCGGTGGAGGTAGGCCTTGTGCTCGACCGGCGGGTCGGCGTGGACGACCAGGGTCACGTCGTCGACGTGGATGCCGCGGGCCGCGATGTCGGTGGCGACCAGCGTCGAGGCCTGGCCGGAGTGGAACGCCTCCAGGTTGCGCGTGCGGGCGCCCTGGCTGAGGTTGCCGTGGAGCTCGACGGACGGGACGCCGCTCTTGTTGAGCTGACGCGCGAGGGCCTTCGCACCGTGCTTGGTCCGCGTGAAGACGATCAGCCGGCCCGGCGCGCTGGCGAGGTCGACCAGGATCGGCACGCGGTGCTCGCGGTCGACGTGCAGCACGTGGTGGCTCATCGACGAGACCGGCGACTGCGCCGAGTCCGCCTGGTGGGTCACCGGGTCGTGCAGGAACTGCTTGACCAGGGTGTCGATCGCCTTGTCGAGCGTGGCCGAGAAGAGCAGCCGCTGACTGCGGCTCGGCGTCCGGCCCAGGAGACGTCGTACGCCGGGCAGGAAGCCGAGGTCGGCCATGTGGTCGGCCTCGTCGAGCACGGTGACCTGAACGTCGTCCAGGGTGCAGTGTCCCTGGCCGATCAGGTCCTCGAGGCGGCCTGGGCAGGCGACGAGGATGTCGACGCCCTTGCGCAGTGCGGTGACCTGAGGGTTCTGACCCACGCCACCGAAGACGGTGCGGGTGGTGAGCCCGGCGGCAGCGGCCAGCGGGGCCAGGGCGGCGTCGATCTGACCGACGAGCTCGCGCGTCGGGGCCAGGATCAGCGCGCGCGGCGCGCGGGTGCGGGCCGGAGCGCCGTCGGCGAGACGGGCGACGATCGGGAGCAGGAAGGCGTAGGTCTTGCCCGAGCCGGTACGGCCACGGCCGAGCACGTCGCGCCCGGCGAGCGAGTCCGGCAGCGTGGCGGCCTGGATCGGGGTCGGCGTCTCGATGCCCTGACGGGCCAGGACGGTGGACAGGCGTGCGGGCACGCCGAGGTTCTCGAACGAAGTCAAAGGGATGCGCTATCTGTACGGTGCCTCACCGACAGCCGGGGTCCGAGGGTTTCGGGTGGCTACGCACGGAGCAGGTGGGCGGATCTGAGTCTGCTACGACGTGCGGACAACTCGCGGCGAGAACTCGACGAGCTGATGCCCCCAACCTACCCGAGGTACGGCCACGCACAGCAATCGCCGGGTGTCGCCGGCGCGGCGACCTGCCAGGATGCCCGGGTGAGCAGCAACGACGGGTCCGTCGCGGAGACCCAGGAAGCCCTCGACCGGATCGACCAGCTCGACCCGCTGATCCGAGCCGTCAACGCGGTCAACCCGCAGGCGCGCGCTGACGCCGAGCACGCCGACCGGGAGGCCTTCGCCGGTCGGAAGCGATCGCCGCTCCACGGGCGACCGGTGCTGATCAAGGACAACATCGACACCGCCGGCCTGGCCTCCACGGCCGGCTCGCTGGCCCTGGCCGACGAGCCGCCGGCCCGCGACGCGACGTTGGTGCAACGGCTTCGTGAGGCCGGGATGGTCGTGCTCGGCAAGACCAACCTCAGCGAGTGGGCCAACATCCGCGACGAGCACGCGACCTCCGGCTGGAGCGCCCACGGAGGGCTCACCCGCAACCCCTACGCCCTCAACCGCACGGCCTGGGGCTCCAGCTCGGGCAGCGGCGCGGCGGTCGCGGCGCGGCTGGCGCCGTTCGCGATCGGGACGGAGACCAACGGCTCGATCACCGCACCGTCGGCGGCCTGCGGCCTGGTCGGGATGAAGCCGACGGTGGGTCGGGTGCCGACCGACGGCGTCGTCCCGATCTCCTTCAGCCAGGACGCGCCGGGACCGATGACGCTGAGCATCACCCAGAACGCAGCCCTGCTCGACGTGCTCGCCGGCACCGACACCCTGGCGAGCATCGAGTCCGGCGTGCGCGACCGACGGATCGGCGTACCCCGTGATCTCTGGGGCTACAGCGCGACCGCCGACGCGGCGGGCGAACGCGCGCTGTCGATGCTCTCCGAGGCTGGCGCCGAGATCGTGGACGGGCTCGCCCTGCCCGCGTTGAAGGACCTCGACGAGACCCACGTGCTCGACCTGATGCTGATCGAGCTCGTGCACGGTCTCGCGCAGTACCTCACCGCGCGAGGCGCGTCCGTGCGGTCGCTGGCCGACGTCGTGGAGTTCAATCGCGCGCACGCCGGCGCGGAGATGCCGTGGTTCGGCCAGTCGCTCTTCGAGCGGGCGCTCACGCTCGGCGGTCTGGCATCACCGGAGTACCTCGACGCCGTGGACGCCTGCACGGCGGCGGGGCTCGCCGAGCTCGACCGCACCCTGGGCGACCACGACCTCGACGCCCTGCTCGCCCCCGCGATGGCGCCCCCGAGCCCGATCGACCTGGTCAACGGTGACCACGGCTCGGGTGGTGCGTCCGACTCCAGCGCCCTGGCCGGGGCGCCGATCCTCACCGTGCCGATGGAGCTCGCCCACGGGTTGCCGGTGGCCGTCAGCGTCTGGGGAGCGCGCGGCTCGGAGCACTCGCTGTACGCCGTCGGCTGGGTGCTGGAGCAGGCGCGCGACCGGACCTCGGGCGAGCTGCCGGAGCCGACGTTCGTCGAGTGGATCTGAGCCTCCGGCACGGACGCGGGTTAGGGTCGAGGGATGAGTGAAACTTCAACCGACCACCTCGCCTCGGCGCTCCACGCCTCCCAGGACCGCCTCGCCGCCGCGCTCGACGGGGTGAACGAGGAGCAGGCCGCCACCCAGTCCTACGACGACGACTGGACCGTGGCCCAGGTCGCCTCCCACCTCGGCTCGGGCGCCGAGGTGTTCACGCTGTTCCTCGAGTCGGGGCTCAAGGGCGAGCCAGCGCCCGGCATCGAGGCGATGCAGCCGGTCTGGGACGAGTGGAACGCGAAGGACGCACTCAGCCAGGCCCGCGACGCGGTCGCGGTCAACGAGGCCTTCCTCGAGCGGGTCGACGCTCTGACCGACGCCGAGCGTGAGGCCTGGGAGCTCGACCTGTTCGGCTCTCACCGCACCTTCGGGGAGTTCCTCCAGATGCGGCTCTCCGAGCACGCGGTCCACACCTGGGACATCGTGGTGTCCTTCAACCCGACGGCCATCATCCCCGAGGACGTCGCGTCGTACGTCGTCGACAACCTCGCTCAGGTCGCGGGCTGGACCGGGCAGAAGCACGACGGCCAGGTCTCCGTCGAGGTGCGCACGACCGCCCCGGAGCTGGCCCTCCACCTCGACCTCGGCCCGGCCGGAGTCGGCATCGCGCCGTCCACCGACGACACCGACGCGAGCGCCGTGCTGACCCTGCCCACAGAGTCCTTCATCCGGCTGGTGTACGGCCGGCTCGACCCCGACCACACCCCGGCGACGGTCGAGGCCCGGGGCGTCGACCTCGACCTGCTCCGGCGTACCTTCCCGGGCCTCTGAGCGCCCCGCGCGGGTTGTCCCACCTGTCCCAGCTTCACCATGTGAAGTGGTCGGGCCACGGGTTCACGTGGCGAATTCGACGCGAGAAGCCGCGCTCCACCATGTGAACATGGTGGAGCAAGCGCACTCGAGATCGACCCAGGATGTGCCGCAACGAGCACGCACCTCAGGCGAGGTCGAGAGGCGGCGGCGGCTCGCGCCGGGGTACGCCGTGCGACGAGCGTCTCAGGCCCCAGACCGTCACCCGCTGGTGGCACTCCTGTCGCTTCTCGGGGGTTGCAACGCCCGAGAAGCGCAGGGATCCCCGCTGAACCGGGGATCCCGACGACAGACCCTCAGGCGGCCTCGGCGAACCGGCGGTTCTCCTGGGTCATCCGGGCCTGGAGGGCACGGCGGACCTTCGGACCACCGGTGGTCATCTGGTAGAGCCGCTTGAGCTGGCCGGGCAGGTTGCGCGCCGTGGTCTGGTCGAGCCAGCCGTTCGGCAGCGACAGCCGCACCACCTTGTGCCACGCGGAGTAGACCTGCTGCGGCAGCGGGCGCTCGCAGTAGTCGAGGCCGTAGCGCTCGAAGAGGTCCTTCACCTTCGGCGCGATCTCGCCGTACCGGTTGGACGGCAGGTCCGGGAACAGGTGGTGCTCGATCTGGTGGGAGAGGTTGCCGGTCATGATGTGCATCAGCTTCGAGCCGGAGATGTTGGCCGAGCCGAGCATCTGGCGCACGTACCACTCGGGCTTGGTCTCGCCGTCGATCGAGCGCTTCTCGAAGGTCTGCACGCCCTCGGGGAAGTGACCGCACATGATCACCGAGTGCGACCACAGGTTGCGCACGGTGTTGGCGGTGAAGTTGGCGAGCATGGTGCTGAAGAACGAGCCGGTCACCATCGACGCGGCCGGGGCCACGACGTAGTCCTTGGTCACCTGGCGGCGGATCTTGGCCAGCACTGCCTTGGCCTCACGCTGGAACGTGGGGTCCTTGGTGGTGCCGCGTGCCACGGCGCCGCGGAGCTCGAGGTCGTACGCCGCGATGCCGTACTCGAAGAAGAGGGCGTTGAAGAAGTTCCACACCGGCTGACCGAGGTGCATCGGGATCCAGGGCTGGTCCTCGTCGACGCGCATGATGCCGTAGCCGAGGTCGTTGTCCTTGCCGATCACGTTGGTGAAGTTGTGGTGGAGCTCGTTGTGGGCGTGCTTCCACTGTGCGGCCGGCGTCGCGGAGTCCCACTCCCAGGTGGTCGAGTGGATCTTCGGGTCGCGCATCCAGTCCCACTGGCCGTGGAGGATGTTGTGCCCGATCTCCATGTTCTCCAGGATCTTGGCGACGCTCAGGCCGGCGGTGCCGACGATCCACGCGGGCGGGAAGATGCTCGCGAGGAGTACGACGCGGCTGCCGAGCTCGAGCGACCGCTGCGTCTTGATCACCCTGCGGATGTAGCGCGCGTCGGACTCTCCACGGCTGTCGATGACGGACTGGCGGATCTCGTCGAGCTCCTCCGCGATCGCCACCAGGTCGTCGTTGGTCAGGTGCGCGATCGGGTTGACCTGTCCGATGCGGGGCTTCTTCTGGATCGTGGTCATCTCGTTCTCCTAGTGATCGAGGTGGCACGGCCCGGCGGCCGCGTTGATGCAGGTCTGGATGAGGACGCCGCCCCGGTCTGTCTCGCCGGCGACGGCGGTGGTGAGTGCGCCGGTGCGCAGGTCGCGGACGACCCCTTCGCGCATCGGGAGCACGCAGGTGTAGCAGATGCCCATGCGGCACCCGCTCGGCATGAGGACGCCGGCGTCCTCGGCCTGCTCGAGGATCGGCCGGGCGCCGTCGCACTCGACCTCCACCCCGGCCTGGTCGAACGTGACTGTCCCGCCTTCGCCGGCGACGACGGTCGAGACCCGGAACTGCTCCACGTAGAGGGGGAGTCCCCGCTCCTCGTGGTGGGCGGCCAGGGCGTCGAGGAGACCGCCGGGGCCGCACGCGAACGTCGTACGCTCGTCGAGGTCGGGCACGAGCTGCTCGAGGTGGGCGAGGTCGAGGATGCCGTGCTCGTCGTCGAAGCGCTCGACCAGGCGGATGCAGCCCGCAGCGTGGAGTGCCTTGAGGTCGCGCTCGAAGATGGAGTCGGGCTCGCTGGGAGCGACGTGGACCACGGTGATGTCGTACGCCGCGCTACGGGCCATCCGGACCACGCCGCTGTCGGTGGAGGGGAAGAGGTTGCGCAGCATCCCGATCACCGGGGTGATGCCCGAGCCGGCCGTGACGAACAGCAGGCGGATCTTCTCGCCGCGGGGAGCGGTCGGGAGCACGAACTCGCCGGCCGCCTGCTCGAGGTGCACGAGGGTGCCGGGACGCGAGTCGCGGACGATGTGGTTGCTGACCTTGCCCTCGGGCACGGCCTTGACCGTGATCGAGATCCGGCCGTCGGCGCGCGGGCCGTGGGTCAGGGAGTAGGCCCGCCAGTGGCGCACGCCGTCGACGTCGATGCCGACGCGGACGTACTGGCCCGGGACGTGCCCGGCCCAGTCGGCACCCGGGCGGATCACCAGGGTGGCGGCGTCGGCGGTCTCGGCGTGGATCGCTTCGATCCGCCCGCGCAGGTCGGCGCCCGCGCGCAGCGGCGCGAAGAGGTCGAGGAAGTCGGCGGGTACCAGCGGGCTGGTCGCGGCCTCGGCGATCTTTCGGGCGTGAGCACGCCAGCCCCGGGTCGTGTCGAGTGTTGTGCTCATGTCCTCCAGTGTGTCCGGCCGGGTCGAACTATTCCTGACCAGCGGGCGTGAATCGATCGCTCATTCTTTGTTCGTATGGAACAATCTTTGGCATGACCGATCCCGAGATCGGCGTTAGTGTTAGTCGCCTCACGCTGGATCCCCGTTTGCTCGACCTTTTGCGCCGACGTCTCCCCGAGGTCGCCACGCACACCATCAACGCGGTGACCGAGGAGGTGCCGTCCTACGCCGGCGCGTTCGGCGGGCCGATGGGTGACAACATCGAGAACGCCGTGCAGATGGCGCTCGCGGGATTCCTCCGGCTGGCGGCCCGGGGCCGCACGACCGATGCCGGTACGCCGCTGTCCCCCGCGCTCGAGGGCGCGTACGCGCTGGGTCGCGGCGAGGCGCGCAGCGGACGGAGCGCCGACGCCCTGCTCTCGGCGTACCGCGTGGGCGCACGTGTCGCGTGGCGTGAGCTCGCCGAGACCGCGGTCGAGGCGGGAGTGCCGGCCGACATGCTGGCCTCGTTCGCCGAGCTGGTCTTCGCCTACATCGACGAGCTCTCCGCGGCCTCTGTCGCGGGCCACGCCGACGAGCTGGAGACGACGGGCCGCGTGCGGCAGCGCTACCTCGACCGGCTCGCGCTCGGGCTGCTCCGCGGCGACCCGGCCGACGTCCTGATCGCCGCCGCCGAGCGGGCCGACTGGCAGCCACCGAAGACGCTGACCGCGGTGGTGCTGGCCAACGCCCAGGTGCGACCCGTGCTGGGTCTGCTCGACCCGCGCACCTTGTCGGCGGTCGGCGAGCCGGTCAGCCTCCCGGAGGGCTTCAGCGTGCTGTTGATCCCCGACGCCGGGGGCCGGGCGCGCACCAGTCTCCTGCGCACGTTGAGCCGGCGCGGAGCCGTTGCCGGACCCTCGCGGCCCTGGCTCGTCGTGGATGCGTCGTACGAGCGTGCGATCCGGGCCTTGAGCCTCCACTCCGGCGACGCGACGTACGACACCGAGGAGCACCTGGCCGACCTGATCCTGGCCGCCGACCCCGAGGCCGTCACCAACCTGCGCGACCGGGTCCTCGAGCCGCTGGCGTCGCTGCGGCCGGCCACCCGCCAGAAGCTCGCCGAGACGCTAGCGGGCGTGGCTGCTCTACCAGGGTCGTCGCGACGACATCGCCGCCGCGCTGTTCGTGCACCCGCAGACCGTGCGCTACCGGATGGGTCAGCTGCGCGAGCTGTACGGCGATCGCCTCGACGACCCCGCGACGATCCGCGACCTGACCGTCGCGCTGGCCTGACGTCGCTGCGTGATCGTTCACCACTCGCTGTGCACGACCTCGCCGCCGACGACGGTGAGCGCGACGGGCATCGCCCGCAGGCGGGCGGCCTGCTCGGCGGGGTCGTCGGTCGCGGCGAGCGGGTCGGCGTCGAGGAGCACGAGGTCGGCAGGCATCCCGGAGTGCACACTCCCCTGTCCGTCGACGCTGGCCGCCAGTGCCTCACGAACGGTGAGTGCCTGCTCGGGATGCCAGGGCGGCCGATCGTCGGCGCTGCGGTACACGGCCGCGGAGATCGCGAGCCACGGGTCGAGGGGTGACACGGGCGCGTCGGACCCCAGGACGACCTCCACGCCGGCGTCGACCATCCACCGGAAGGCGAAGCAGCGCTCGGCACGGTCGGGCCAGCAGAGCTCGGTCAGGTCGCGGTCGTCGAGCAGGTGAGCGGGTTGCACGCTGGCTCGCAGGCCGAGGCGCGCCATCACCGGCAGGGCGTCACGTCGTACCAGCTGGGCGTGCTCGATCGACCCGGCCGCACCGGTGGCGTCGTACGCCGTGAGGGCCTCGCGCAGGGCGAGGTCACCGATCGCGTGGGTGGCGACCTCGAGGCCGTGGGCGTGCGCACGGTCGAGCAGGGCGGTGAGCTCGGCGGTGGTCTGGTTGGGTGCACCGGCGCCCGACCCGTCGACGTACTCCTCGCAGCACCAGGCCGTGCGGGTGTTGAGCGACCCGTCGGAGATGATCTTGAGCGGCCCCATCGTGACGAGGTCCGGCGACCCGGGGAGCACATCGCCGCTGCGGAGGCCGGCGGCGATCACGTCGTCCAGGCCATCGGCGTACGACGCGACCCGCACCCGGATCGGTGAGTCGCGGGGCTCCCAGTCGGCGGCGGTCTGGCCGCGCTCGAGGTCGATGACGCCGGTGATCCCGAGGGCGGCGGCCTGGTCGAGGGTGCGGCGGTAGGCGTCGGGCGAGACGTCGGGCTCGAGGACGGTCTCGATGCGGGTGTAGGCCTCGTACCACTCGTTCTCGGCCACGACCCCGTCGCGGTCGGGGAGCCCCAACGCGCTGAGGGCGCGGGAGTTGAGCCAGGCGTGGTGGGCGTCGCCGGCGATCAGGACCACGGGAGCGTCGGGTGCGATCGCGTCGAGCGCGGCCACGGTCGGCTGCTCGGCCCACAGCCCGGTGCGGTGCCCACGGCCCACCAGCGGCCCGGGGTGGGAGCCGAGCCAGTCGCTGACCCGGGCCAGCGCATCGGCCGGCGAGACCGTGCCGGCGAGGTCGAGCCGGTCGCGGCGGGCGGTCCACTGGGCGAGGTGGACATGGGTGTCCCACAGTCCCGGGATCGCCCAGCGCCCCTGCGCGTCGTACTCCTCGATGCCGGCCGGATGGTCCAGCCCGTGCCCGATCTCGCGGACGGTCCCCTGTTCGACGAACACGTCGACCGGACCCACCCACCCGCGACCCCGTCCCAGCTCGACCACCCGGACGTTGCGCAGGACGAAGTCGGCCACGGGGTCAACTTATCCACAGAGCGGCGGGATAGTCCGTGACGAATTGCAGGCGAATCGGCCCGGATCACCTGCAGAACGTCACGGACTATCCCGACCACCCTCAGCCGAGGAGGGGGTGGCGAGGTCAGACGTGGCGGCGGGACTGGACGACGCGGAAGCGGGAGGCGACGTACGCGCCGTCGGTGTACGACGCGTTGGCGGCCGGGTTCGCGCCGGTGCCGTGGAAGTCGGAGTACGCCGCGGACTGGTTCACGAAGATCCCGCCGAGGAGGTTCTCGCTCAGCGCGACCCCCGCATCGAGGGCCGCGTCACGCATCTGCTCGATGATCGCGTCGGACGTCGAGTAGACCGACGCGGTCATCGCGCCGTGGGCCTGCACGGTGTCGCGGAACAGCCGGATCGACTCGTCGGTGCCGGACGTGCCGATCAGGTAGGCGACCGGCCCGAAGCACTCGGCCTCGTAGACGTCACCGTCGGCGGCCGTGAGCCCGACCAGCATCGGCGTCCGCACGGTCGCGTCCGGGTACGACGGATGCGTGACCGTGCGCGAGGCGACGTACGTCTCGCCGTGCGACGCGGCCGACTCCAGGCGGTCGAGCACCCCCTGGTTGACCACGCCGCCCAGGAGCTCGACCGCGCGCGTGTCGTCGCCCAGCAGCTTGTCGAACGCCGCGCCGATCCCCGCCGCGACCTCCGCCGGCGACTTCATGCCGTCGTCGGTCTCGACTCCCGTGGCAGGCAGGTAGACGTTCTGCGGTGCCGTGCACATCTGGCCGGTGTAGAGCGCGAAGGAGAATGCGAGGTTGAAGCACATCGCCGTGAAGTCCGACGTCGAGTCGAGCACGACGGTGTTGACGCCGGCCTTCTCGGTGAAGACCGTCGCCTGCGACGCGTTCTTCTCCAGCCAGTCGCCGAAGGCGTTGCCGCCGGTGAAGTCGATCAGCCTCACCTCGGGCCGCAGGGCGAGGGAGGAGGCCAGCTTGTCCGCGGGCTCCTCGGCCGCCAGCGTGACGAGGTGGGGGTCGAAGCCTGCCTCGGCCAACACCTCCTGGCAGACCTGCACCGTGATCGCGAGGGGCAGCACCGCCGACGGGTGCGGCTTGACCACGACGGAGTTGCCGGTGACGAGGGAGGCGAAGAGGCCGGGCCAGGAGTTCCAGGTCGGGAAGGTGTTGCAGCCGATCACCAGTGCCACCCCGCGCGGCACGACGGTGAACGTCTTCTCCATCGTCACCGGCACCTTGCCCGGCTTCTCCCAGACCGCCGTCCGCGGCGTGCGCGTCATCTCCACCCACGCATAGGCGATCGCCTCGAGCGCGCGGTCGAGCGCGTGCGCGCCGCCGGCCTGGAACGCCATCACGAACGCCTGGCCGCTGGTGTGCTGCACAGCGTTGGCGAGCTCGAAGACGCGGGCGTGAAGCCGGTCGAGGATCTCGATGCAGACCCCTGCGCGCGCCCCCGGCCCGGCGTCGCGCCAGGGCTTCATCCCCGCCTGGGCGGCCGCGAGCAGCGCGTCGACGTCGGTCACGTGGGGATAGGAGACACCGAGGTCGAAGCCGTACGGCGACCGCTCGGTCGCCACGACCTCGTCACCGCTGCCCGGGGTGTCGAGCGGGAAGGTGCGGCCCTGCCACGCCTCGAACGCCGCCTTGCCCTCGGCCGCCGCCGACTCGCCGTAGACCCGCGGCGACGGCGACTCGTCGTACGCCGAGTAGTACTCCCGCGAGGTGCAGGCGGCGACCGCCGCGTCGAGCCGCTCACGGTGCTTGTCGAAGTAGGCCGTCGTCATCCCGCCACGATGCCCGCTGTGACAGCCGCACGCAAACGCGCACTGACACCGTCACAACGACCGAGGTTTCGCCGGCGGCGAACCGGCGGTGGATACGGTGTGCCGCATGGGCGTGCGGGGACTCGTGGTGGCGCTGCTCTGCGGCCTGCTCGGGGTCGGCGGAGGCATCGCGATCGCCTATGCGCTCAGCCCCCACTCGACCCAGCTCAACTCCGCCGCGAGCCCCGTGCCGGCGGCCTCGCCCAGCGTCCCGATCGACGTGCCGACGACCCGTTCGGTGGCACCCGACATCGACTACCCCGCCCTTCAGCCGGGCCTGGCCCTGCCGTCCGTGCACAGGATCGGCAACGACATCGCGTCGTGGACCTACCACGTGCCGTTCGGCTGGACGGCGTACGCCGTGTGCGCGGTGCAGCCCTGCAAGCTCGCGACCGACGCCGTCGTCCCGCCGAAGCAGATCGACAAGCAGGCTCAGCTCCGCTTCAGACCGCCCGGGGAGCCGGTCATCGGCGGCTACAGCCTGCGCCTGAAGATCATGGACAACACCGACCTCAACCCGGCCCAGATGGTGGCGACGAAGGTGGTCGGGTTCCAGCAGGAGTTCTCCGACCAGGACTACACCCGGCTCCGCCAGACGCCGAGCGCGGTGTACTTCACCTACATCGACGGCGAGGACCACCGCCGCTACAACTTCTTCCAGTGGTTCGCGGTGCCGAACCACCCGAACGCCACCCTGGAGATGTCGGTCTCCGGTCGGGCGCGTGACCGCGACGGACTCGAGGCCATCTTCAACCGGTTCGCCGACAACCTGACGGGCACCCAGCCACCGGCTTGAGGCCTCAGAAGACGTTGCGCGTGCGGACCGAGTCGAGCACGTCGCGCGCGGTCGCCTCGTCGTTGCCCCGCACCTGTACCCACATCAGCTCGGTCCTCGAGACCTGCACCGCACGCTCGATCACGACCGACGCGCCCGGGCAGCCGGTCGAGGTGACCGTCCGCGCCGGGTCGTGGCGGTAGAAGTCCGTGACCAGCTTGCCGACGCTGTCGCAGCCGGGGTGCTGCGGCAAAGTCGTCGGCAGCTTGCTCTCGGGCATCAGGCCGACGAACACACCCTGCCCCTGAGCACCCCAGTCGCGCCGATCACCGATCGAGAGCGCGGGGTAGGTGGTCCCGCTGTCGGGTGGCACCCAGCCGGAGGTCGACACGGCTCGGTTCCACCCGCTCGGCACGGTGACCGACAGCAGGCCCTGGTCGTCGGCGTGGGTGACGTCGTCGTGGGTGCGTTGCCAGCCCACGTAGCCCGCGACCCCTCCGACCACGAGCATCACCAGCGCCAGCACGACCGCGTGCCAGCGCCGGCGACGCTTCGGGGCGACCGGCTCCGGGAGGTCCTCCGGGGCGGGCACCAGCGACGGGCGGTTCCCGGGCTGGGTGAGGTCGGGGTCGACCGGCAGCCAGCGCGCAGGGAGCTCGCCCGAGGCCGTGTCACCGAGGGCGGCTCGCAGGGCATCGGTGAAGGCGCGGACCTCGGGGTACCGGTCGTCCCGGTCCACCGCGAGCCCCCGTCGTACGACGTCGTCGACCTCGGCCGGGAACGGCCGCTCGGGGGTCGACATCGGCGCCGGCGGCGCCGGGTTGGCGGCGGCCGACAGCGTGCCGTGGGCGTACGGCGGGCGCCCGGTGAGGAGCAGGTACGACAGGGCAGCCAGGGAGTACTGGTCGGCGCGCGCGTCGAGATGCTCCCCCTGCGCCTGCTCGGGCGCGACGAACGACGGCGTGCCGGCGATCATCGTCAGCCGCGACGAGACGTCGAGGGCCTTCCCGAGACCCAGGTCGCCGACCATGGCCCGCACGAGCATCCCGTCGTGCTCGGGGTCGACGGTACGGAAGAGCACGTTCGCGGGCTTGATGTCGCGGTGCAGCACGCCGCGCTGGTGGAGGGCCGCGAGCCCCTCCCCCACCTGTCGGATCACCTCGGTCGCCTGCGCGATGGTGAGCCCATCGGCCTCCAGCCGGTCGGCGAGCGTGCCCTGGTCGGCGTACGACATCACCAGGTAGGGCCGGTCGTCCTCGAGCGACCCCGCGTCGTACACGGAGACGACGTGAGGTGACTCGACCTTGCGGAGGTAGCGGCCCTCCTCGAGGAAGCGCTGACGGACGTGGCCGTCCTCGGTCCAGTTCTCCGCGAGCACCTTGATGGCAACCGGAGAGTCGAGTTGCTCGTCATAAGCAAGCCAGACGGTGGCGAAGCCCCCCGACCCGATACGCCGACGCACGGCGTATCGGCCGAGGCGGGCGGGCATGGACACCCTCGGCATTATGGTGCAGAGACGACCCGCTCCTGCACATCGCCAGCCGCAGGAGCGGAACGGGGAGGCAGAGAACCACATGACGGCCACGGAGCTGACGCCCGACGATGTCGACGACCTCGCGCGGCGCGCCCAGGACGGTGACCGCGACGCCCTCGAGCAGCTGCTGACGGCTGTCCGGCCACGCTGCCTCAACGTGTGCCGCGGCGTGCTGCCCTACACGCCCGATGCGGAGGACGCCTGCCAGGAGGCGTTGATCAACATCGCCAACAAGATCGGCTCGTGGCACCGCAACGGGCGCTTCACCACCTGGATGCACGTCGTGGCGGTCAACAGCGCCCGCACGACGTACCGCCGGATGAAGAACCAGGCGATCTCGAGCGACGTGCTGCCCCTGGAGAAGCCGGACCCCCGCACCACCAGCGTCATCGCCGGCACGCGCCTCGACCTGCTCGAGGCGATGGAGGTCATCGAGCGCGACCACCCGCAGTTCGTCGAGCCGCTGATCCTGCGCGACGTCTACGGCATGTCGTACGACGACATCGCGCAGCTGATCGGGGTGCCGCTCGGCACCGTGAAGGCGCAGATCCACCACGGGCGGAAGCTCGCTCGGCCGTTGCTGCGCGGGAGCGAATGAGGCTCCGCCGGGCAGCGCCGGCGCTCGCGGCGCTGGCTCTGCTCCTCTCCGGTTGTGGTGACGGCTCCCATGCCGCCCCTCCGGCGCCGACCGCCGGCGGTGACGCGGGGAAGGCCGACACGACGGCGTACGACGCGGCGCTGAGCAGGTCGCAGGAGGACACCGTCTATCCAGGCGTCGGTGACCCCGGCGTCGACGCACTGCACTACGACCTGCACCTGGCGTGGGACCCGACGGCCGAGGAGCTGACCGGCAGCGAGACCGTCGTCCTGCGGGCGGCCCGGACCTCCGACCACCTCCAGCTCGACCTCGCACACCAGCTCGAGGTCGGGCACGTGTGGCTCGACGGTCGCAGCGTGCCCTTCAGCCACCCGGGCAAGGACCTCGTCGTGGAGGCGCCGGTCAGGGCAGGCGACCGGCACGTGCTCCAGCTGACCTACTCCGGCACGCCGGAACCGGTGGTCGCCCCCACCGACCGCGGCGACTTCGAGACCACCGGCTGGACGACGACCCGCGACGGCACCGTCTGGACCATGCAGGAGCCGTACGGCGCCTACTCCTGGTACGCCGTCAACGACCATCCCTCCGACAAGGCGTTCTACGACCTGACGATCGAGGCACCGAAGGCGATGGTGGGGATTGCCAACGGTCGGCTGACGTCACGGAAGACGGTCGGCGACCACACGGTCACCCACTGGGACCTGCCCGAGCCCGCCGCGTCGTACCTGATCACGATCGCGATCGGCCGCTACACCGAGACCCGCGACACTGGCCCGCACGGCCTGCCCATCAGCTACTGGACGCCGAGCGACCGGCCCGAGCTGGTGCGCGGGCTGCGCTACACGCCGCGGGCGATCGCCTACCTCGAGTCCAAGGTGGGGCGCTACCCGTTCCCGACGCTGGGGATCCTCGTCGTGCCGTCGGGCAGCGCGATGGAGACCCAGTCGATGGTCACACTCGGAATGCAGAGCTACAACCTGTCGCGCGACGTGCTCGTGCACGAGCTCGGGCACCAGTGGTACGGCGACGAGGTCACCCCGAACGACTGGAGCGACCTGTGGATGAACGAGGGGATGGCGACGTACCTCGCCGAGGCGAACTGGACCGCCGACCACACCGGGCAGACGCGCACGGGGATCCTGCGCGGCTGGAACCGGACGGCTCCGGCGATCCGTGCCCAGTACGGCCCTCCCGCCGACTACGCGCCCGCGTCCTTCGCCGAGGGCAACGCCTACTACATCCCGGCCCTGATGTGGGACACGATCCGGCAGCGGCTGGGTGACACGACGTTCTGGAGGCTGGCCGCTGCCTGGCCGCGGACCCACCGCTTCACCAGCCAGGACCGCGACACCCTGGCGGCGTGGTGGAGCCGGAGGTCGGGTCAGGACCTGAGGCCGGTGTTCGACGCGTGGCTGCTGGGCGCCCACCAGCCGACCTGGCACGCGGGCTGAGCCTCCTGGGCTACTCCGGTCACAAAGCGGGGGCAGTCCCGTCACTCCCAGGTGTTGCAACCCCCGAGAAGTGACGCAGCCCCCTAGAACAGCAGCGCGGAGGCGGGGTCCTCGAGGATCGCGGCGACGTCGGCCAGGAAGCGCGACCCCTTCGCGCCATCGATGTGCCGGTGGTCGAAGCTCAGCGCCAGGGTCGTGACCTGGCGTACGACGATCTCGTCCGCCAGCACCCACGGCTGCTTCCTGATCGCTCCGAACGCCAGGATCGCGGACTCCCCGGGGTTGATGATCGGCGTCCCGCTGTCCACCCCGAAGACACCGACGTTGGTGATCGTGAACGTGCCGCCGCTCATCTCGGCCGGCTGCGTCTTGCCCTCGCGCGCGGTCGCGGTCAGCTGGTTGAGCGCGGCGGCGAGGTCGAGCAGCGACAGCTGCTCGGCGTTCTCGATGTTCGGTACGACGAGTCCGCGCGGTGTCGCTGCGGCGATGCCGAGGTTGACGTAGTGCTTGTAGACGACCTCCTGCGCGGCGTCGTCCCACCAAGAGTTGATCTCCGGCGTGCGGCGCATCGCGAGCATCACGGCCCTGGCCAGCACCAGCAGCGGCGAGACCTTCACGTCGCGGAACTCGCGGTTGGTGCGCAGCCGGTCGACGAACTCCATGGTGCGGGTGACGTCGATCGTGACCCACTCCGTCACGTGGGGGATCGAGAAGGCAGAGCCGACCATGGCCTGGCCCATCATCTTGCGCACGCCCTTGATCGGCTCGCGGGTCTCGCGGGCGCCGGCGCTCGGACCTGCCGTCGCTCCGGCACGGGTCGCGTCGTACAGCGGCGAGTCGCTGGTGGCCCCCTGCACGTCCTCGCGCGTCACCACGCCGTTCGGGCCCGAGCCCACGAGCGCGGAGAGATCCACGCCGAGGTCCTTGGCCAGCTTCCGCACCGGCGGCTTGGCCAGGGCCCGCGCCGCGGCCGGCGAGACCGGCGCGGCCGTGGCCGGCACGGCCGGCTCGTCGGGCACGTCCGCGTCGACCACGTCGGGCGACGCCAGGCCCGTCTGGAACGAGCCCTGCACCTGCTGCTGCGTGACAGCGGCACCGGCGGACGAGGGGACGGCGGCGTGCCGCGCACGTCGTACGGCGCCTCGGTCGGCCTTGTTGCGACCGACCAGCGACTCGCCCTCACCGCCGCCGCTGGCGGCCGGGTTGGAGAGGTCGATCTCCGGAGCCGAGGCAGCTGCCTCAGCGGCGCCGGCCTTCTCTGCCATCCCGAGGTAGGGGTCCGACTCGGTCTGCTCGGCCGGCGCAGCCGCGCCGTCGCCGATCGAGATGATCGGCGTGCCGACCGGCACGGTCTCGCCCTCGGGCACCATCAGCTTCTGCACGACGCCGGCGAACGGCGACGGCAGCTCCACCAGCGACTTGGCGGTCTCGATCTCCACGACGATGTCGTTGATGGCGACGGTGTCGCCCTCCTTGACCCGCCAGGTCACGATCTCGGCCTCGGTGAGGCCCTCGCCCACGTCGGGCAGCTTGAACTCGGCCATGGGGGTTCTCCTCAGAAGTCGAGCGTGCGGTCGACGGCGTCGAGCACGCGGTCGAGGTCGGGGAGGTAGTCCTCCTCGATCCGCGACGCGGGGTACGGCGTGTCGAACGCGCCGACGCGGAGCACCGGCGCCTCGAGGGAGTAGAAGCACTCCTCGGTGATCCGGGCCGCGACCTCCGCCCCGAGCCCGAGGTTCACGTGGGCCTCGTGGGTGATCACGGCGCGGCCGGTACGTCGTACGGAGTCGTAGACGGGCCCGAGGTCGAGCGGCGACAGGGTGCGCAGGTCGATCACCTCGAGCGACCGGCCCTCGCCCGACGCGGCCTCGGCCGCCTTGAGCGCGGTCTTCACCGTGGGGCCGTAGGCCAGCACCGTCACATCGCTGCCCTGCTTGACGATCCGCGAGCTGAAAAGCGGGTCCGGCGTGGCGCTCTCGTCGAGCTCGGCCTTGTCGGCGTGGTACTGCCGCTTCGGCTCCAGGAAGATCACCGGGTCGGGAGACGCGATGGCCTGCTGGATCATCCAGTAGCCGTCGACGGGGTTGGAGCACGCGACCACCTTGAGGCCGGGCGTGTGCGCGAACTGCGCCTCGGGCGACTCGCTGTGGTGCTCGACCGCGCCGATGCCACCGCCGAACGGGATCCGGATCACCATCGGGATCGGGGTCTTGCCCTGCGAGCGGTAGCACATCTTCGCCACCTGGCAGACGATCTGGTCGTAGGCCGGGTAGACGAAGCCGTCGAACTGGATCTCCACCACCGGCTTGTAGCCGCGCAGGGCCATGCCCACCGCCGTACCGACGATGCCGGACTCCGCGAGCGGGCTGTCGATGACCCTGTCCTCGCCGAAGTCCTTCTGCAGACCGTCGGTGATCCGGAAGACGCCGCCGAGCTTGCCGACGTCCTCACCCATCAGCAGGACCTTGGGGTCCACCTCCATCGCCTTGCGCAGGCCCATGTTGAGGGCCTTGGCCAAGGTCACCTTCTGCGTGCTCATGCGCGGGCCCCCTCGAAGCTCTCGAGGTACGACGCGAAGCCCTCGCGCTCGAGGCGCAGCTCCTCGGTCTCCTCGGCGAAGACGTGGTCGAACATGCTCATCGGCTGCGGATCGGGCATCGCCTTGCAGCCCTCGCGGAGCCGGTGACCGAGGTCGTCGGCCTCGGCGCTCACGGCGTCGAAGAAGTCCTGGTCGGCCAGGCCGTTGCGCTTGAGGTAGACCTCGACGCGGGCGATCGGGTCCTTGAGCTTCCAGCGCTCGACGTCGTCGGAGAGCCGGTAGCGGGTCGGGTCGTCGGTCGTGGTGTGGGCGCCCATCCGGTACGTGTAGGCCTCGACGAGGGTCGGGCCCTGGCCGTCGCGGGCGCGCTGCAGGGCGGCCTGGGTGACGGCGTACGTCGCGAGCACGTCGTTGCCGTCGACCCGGATGCCGGGGAAGCCGAAGCCGAGAGCCCTCTGGTAGAGCGGGATCCGGGTCTGACGCTCGATCGGCTCGGAGATGGCCCACTGGTTGTTCTGGCAGAAGAACACGACCGGGGCGTTGTAGGACGCCGCGAAGATGAATGACTCGTTGACGTCGCCCTGGCTCGAGGCGCCGTCGCCGAAGTGGGCGATCACGGCGGCGTCGCGGTCGGGGTCGCCGGTGCCGACCACGCCGTCGCGCTGCATGCCCATGGCGTAGCCCGTGGCGTGGAGGGTCTGGGCGCCGATCACGATCGTGTAGAGACCGAAGTTGTTCTCACGGGGGTCCCAGCCGCCCTGGTCGACGCCACGGAAGAGGCCGAGCAGCAGCAGCGGGTCGACGCCCTTGCAGTAGGCGACGCCGTGCTCGCGGTAGGTCGGGAAGACGTAGTCCTGGGGGCGCAACGCGCGGCCGGCGCCGATCTGCGCGGCCTCCTGGCCGAGGAGCTGGGCCCAGATGCCGAGCTCGCCGTGGCGCTGGAGCGCGGTGGCCTCGACGTCGATGCGCCGGGTCAGGGTCATGTCACGGAAGAAGCCGCGGACCTGCTCGGCGAGCTCGTCCTTGCTCAGGCCGTCGCCGAAGGAGAAGTCGGGGTGCTCGATGCGCTCGCCCTCGGGCGTCAGCAGCTGGACGAGCTCGGGACCCCCGTCTTGGTGGGCGGGTCCGAAGACCTCCGCGAGATCGGGGCCGAAGCCTGCTTGGGTCACGGGTGCTCCTTGTGGTTCAGGGGCTCGCGGGGTCTCCGCTCGGCCTGCTCGGAACGGCGTACGACGCGGGGGTGGTGCGGCGTACACCGAGGTGTGACGGGTGTGACCGGGGCCACATCGTGCGACCCCCAACTTACCGGGCGTGGTCGCGACCACACCAATCAACCGAAGAGGTCGCGGCCCGCGCCAGGGCTGCGTATCCTCCGTCGAGTCCTTGCCATCCACCAATCTCGGGGTACGTCAGCGACATGAGCATTCGCACGGGCACGACGGTCTCTTGGCCCTGGGGCGCGGGCCGGGCCGAGGGCAGGGTGACCGCGATCCATCCGCGTCCGGTCTCCCGCCGCATCAACGGCACGCGGGTGGCGCGCATCGGCACGCCGGACGACCCGGCGTACGAGATCGAGCAGGCCGATGGGTCGAGGGTGCTCAAGCTGCGCAGCGAGGTCCAGCAGCACCGTCGCCACTGAGCGCGGTCAGGGTGCGGTGACCAGCTGTCGTAGGTGCTCGATCAGGCGCCGTGACTCGGTGGCCGACAACGGCGCGAGCCTGGCCGCGACGATGTCCTCGGCCAGCGGTGCGGCCCCGGCCAGCCGCTCCGTCGCAGCCGGCAGGACCTCGATCACATGCGATCGGCGGTCGGACTCGAGCCGACGTCTCGCGACCAAGCCACGCTGCTCGAGCCCGTCGATGAGTTGCACCATGTGGGCGCCGCTGACCGCGAACAGACGGGCGAGCTCGGACTGCGAGATCGGGCCGGTCTCCTCGAGAGCGGTGAGGATCCCGACATGGGGAGGCTCGATCCCCAGCGGCTCCAGGGCCGCCTGGAAGTCACGGTGCATCCGGAAATGCAGTCGGGTGATCAGGAAGGCGATGCTCGCCTTGAGCTCCTCGGGGGTGTCCGGCACCAGCTCGCGCTCCACCACGCGCAGCAGCAGGCCGTGCAGGTCACGTCTCTCGTGAGAAGTGAAGCCTGAGGTGATCGACCCCTCGACCTCCTCGGCGTATCGCCGCCACGCGCGCGCCGCGGACGTGCCCTCCGGGGTGCGGGTGAGGGCGTAGGACCTCCGGTCGTCGGGGTTGCGCACCCGCTCGACGAGCCCGCGCGAGGCGAGGTCGGCCGCGACGCGCATCATCGTGGTCCCGCTGACCGCGACTGTCTGCGCGAGGGCACGCTGGGAACGCGTTGCACCGCCCGCCAGGGCGAGGAGTGTGGCGTACGCGTGGATGTCGACTGCGTCGGGCAGCTCGGCCTCGAGCGCCACCACCACCAGGGACCTGGCCCGCCACACCAGCCAGCCAGGCAGGTCGGCCAGGGCAGGGAGCAACGTCCGCGCCTCCACGCCACCAGCGTCGATGTCCATCACCTGCTCAATCATTAGGCACTTGACGATTCTGGATCTGGGCGTATCGTACCGCAGGTAATCATTAACATGGTGATGATCTATCGGAGGATTCATGAGCCAGGCAGCCGTCGCCGCCCGTTCGGGACGCGACCCCAAGTGGTGGACCTTGACCGCTGTCTGTACCGGAGTCTTCATGCTCCTGCTGGACATCACGATCGTGAACGTCGCGCTCCCCGACATCCAGACCCAGCTCGACGCCTCCCTCTCCGACCTGCAGTGGGTGATCGACGCCTACGCGCTCAGCCTGGCCGCCCTCCTGCTGACGGCGGGGTCCTTGGCCGACCTCTTCGGCCGACGCCGCGTGTTCATCATCGGTCTGATCATCTTCACCGTCGGCTCGACGGCCTGTGGCGCGGCGCAGGACATCTTCTTCCTCCAGATCTCGCGGGCGTTCCAGGGCATCGGCGGCGCGGCGATGTTCGCCACCGCCCTCGCCCTGCTGGCCAGCGCATTCCACGGCAAGGACCGCGGTACGGCGTTCGGCATCTTCGGTGCGACGACCGGAGTAGCCGTCGCGATCGGGCCGGTGCTGGGTGGCGCGCTCACCAGTGGTCTGTCCTGGCGATGGATCTTCTTCGTGAACATCCCGATCTGCCTGGTGGCACTGGCCGTCTCGTTGACGAGGGTGGCCGAGTCGAAAGACCCCCACGCCGGGCGGCCCGACTGGTTCGGCTTCGTCAGTTTCTCGTTGTGTCTCGGCGCCCTCGTCTACGGCCTGATCGAGGCCGGTCAGGGCGCCTGGAGCGACGGCAGGGTGGTGGCCTCGCTCGTGGCGTCCGCCGTGCTCCTGGTGGTCTTCGTGGTCAGCCAGCTGCTCCAGAGCAAGCCGATGTTCGACCTGTCGCTGCTGCGCAAGCCGACCTTCACCGGTGGTCTGATCGCGGCCTTCGGTGTCTCGGCCTCGGTCTTCTCCCTGCTCACCTTCCTGGTGATCTACGTCCAGAACGTGCTCGGCTACTCCGCCGTCGAGACCGGCCTACGCTTCCTCTACCTCTCCGGCGCCTCGTTCGTCGCAGCCGCGATCTCCGGTCGCCTCACCGAGCGGGTCCCCGTCAAGTGGCTGATCGCGCCGGGCTTCTTGATCCTCGGAGTCGGTCTGCTACTGCTGCACGGCATCGACGTCACGTCGTCGTGGACGGTCCTGATCCCCGGCCTCGTCGTCGCGGGTGTGGGGATCGGCATGATCAACCCGCCGCTCGCCTCCACCGCGGTCGGCGTCGTACCGGTGGCCCGCGCCGGCATGGCCAGCGGTGTGAACTCCACGTTCCGCCAGGTCGGCATCGCCACCGGCATCGCGGCCCTTGGCTCCATCTTCAGCCAGCAGGTCGCCGCCGCCGTGCGGCCGGCGCTCAGTGGCAAGGTCCCCGCCCAGGCGCTCGACGGTCTGACCGCCGCGTTGTCGGGTGGGCAGGTCCAGCAGGCAGCAACCGGCGCCCAGCAAGCAGCAACGGCGTCGCAGGGACCCAAGGTCGGTCAGCAGGCACACGACCTGGTCCAGCAGGTCGGCACGTCCGGCGTGGTCGACGCCCTCAACCACATCACCTTGATCGCGGCCGTCATCGCCTTCGCCTCGGCAGTGCTGACGCTGGTCCTGATCCGGCAGAAGGACTTCGTGGTGCGGGGCGGCCCGCCGCCGGCCGAGGGCGGGGAGCTTTCGGACGCGCCCCCGGGCTCTCATGCCGCGGGAGCGCACCTGGCCTGACGGCCGATGGGGTCGGTCGTCAGGCCGACGCCCGGTCGTAGCTGTCGCGCGAGGCCTTGACCTCGTCCATGTGGCTCTCGGCCCACGTGTGTACGGCGTTCATCACCGGCAGCAGCGAGATGCCGAGGTCCGTGAGCTGATAGTCGACCCGCACCGGCACGCTCGGGGTGACCTCGCGCTCCAGCAGCCCGTCGCGCTCGAGGCTGCGGAGGGTCTGCGTCAGCATCTTCTGACTGACGCCGGCCACCTCGCGGGCGATCTCGCTGTAGCGGTGGGGTCCGTCCTCGAGGGCGCAGATCACCAGGCCGACCCACTTGTCGGAGAGCCGGTCGAGCAGCTGGCGACTCGGACAGGTCGCGAGGAACACGTTGAACCGCTCGCGTTCGTGCTCCCGCCGCTGGGCGGCCGTCAGGGTAGGCATCGGGTCTCCGATCGGTAGGTTACGCACTCTCAGGTGTCTACTTTCCATAAGAGAGTAACTCTCTCTAGGGTAGTGCCGTCAACCCGAACCGTTCGAAGGAGTGCCCGATGCGCACCGTCATCCAGAACAGCTACGGCGGACCCGAGGTCCTCGAGGTCGTCGAGATGGACACCCCCGAGCCCGGCCCGGGCCAGGCCCTCGTGGCCGTCCGCGCGGCCGCCCTCAACCCCGTCGACCTCGCGATGCGCGAGGGTCAGATGGCCGCGATGATCGGTGAGCCGTTCCCGCTGGGTCTCGGGTGGGACGTCGCAGGCACGGTCGCGGCGGTCGGCGACGGGGTCACGCAGTGGTCGGTCGGTGACGAGGTGGTGGGGCTGCGCGACGAGTTCGTCGGCCCGACCGGCGCCCACGCGTCGCACGTCGTACTCCCGGCGGACGCACTGGCGGCGGCCCCCCAGGGAGTGACCCCTGAGGCCGCGGCGACGTTCCCGCTCAACACCCTCACGGCCTCGCAGGCGCTCGACCTGCTAGGTCTCGGCTCGGGCTCGACCCTCGTGGTCACCGGCGCGGCTGGTGGAGTGGGCGACTATGTCGTGGCCCTCGCCGCCCACCGCGGCCTGAGCGTCGTCGCCGTCGCACGAGCCGACGACGCGGCCGACGTACGGTCCAACGGAGCTGCGCAGCTCGTCACAGGCCCCGACGTCGGCGCGGCCGTCCGGGCCGTGCTCCCCGACGGCGCCGACGGACTCGTCGACGCCGCGCAGGTGGGAGCGGCCGCCCTGGCTGCCGTCCGTGACGGCGGCTCCTTCATCGCGGTCTCCGACGGAAGCGAGCCCCCGGCCGAGCGCGGCATCACGGTCGCGACCGTCCACGTCCACCACGATGCGGAGCAGCAGGCCGCCCTGGTGCGGCTCGTCGAGAACGGCACGCTCCGCCTCCGTGTGGCGGACACCTTCGGCCTGGAAGGCGTCGCCAAGGCGCACGAGGCCGCGGCCCGGCCTGGCCTCCGCGGCCGGGTCGTCCTCACGATCTGAGGGAGGCGCTCAGAGCGCGCCCTTCTCCTTCAGGAAGCGACGGATGTGCTCGCGGGGCTGGTCGGACAGCTCCGGCCCGTGGGTGAAGGCGGCCGTCGTGTAGTCGAGCTCGGCGAGGCGGGTTGCCGTCTGCGTGGTCAGCCGGAAGTCGGTGCAGAACGCCTTGATCGGCCAACGCAGCCCGCGCACGTTGAAGATCGAGTCGCCGGTGATCAGAACGCCCCACTCCGGCAGGAGGTACGACGCGTGGCCGGGAGAGTGCCCGGGAGTGTGGACGACATGGATCCCGCCGGCGAAGGGGATCACCTGGCCGTCGGTGAAGGTCTCGCCGACGGTGACCGGCGGGAAGCCGTTCTTGCCCCGCCCCAGCAGCCGCCCGAGAAGGAAGCTCTGGTCGCGGGGCGGGCTGATGCCCTGGCGGGCGAAGTCGGCGTCGACCTCGTGGATCCCGAAGTCCTTCCCGGTCTGCTGGGCGACGTACGCCGCGCCGCCGGCGTGGTCCGGATGGGCGTGGGTCAGCAGCAGGCGGGTCACGTCGGAGGGTCCGGATCCGATGGACTCCAGGGCGGCCATCACCTTCTTGCCCGACTGCTTCACGCCCATGTCGACCAGGGTCACCTGGCCGTCGTCGTCGCGCAGGATGAACCCGTTGACGAAGTCGCGGAGCAGGGGGATCCGCCACACGTTCGGCGAGAGCTGGACGGCAGGGGCGGAGGCCATGGCGTCAGCCTAGGCGGGCGATCAGCCGCCTCGCGTCGTACGGCGCGTAGCCCTTCATGTCGTTGTCGAAGTAGCAGAAGACGTCCTGGCCGGCCGCCGCCCAGCGACGGCAGCGCGCCGCCCACTCGTCGAGCGCACGGTCGGTGTAGCCGCTGGCGTACAGCTCCTTGTCGCCGTGCAGCCGGACGTAGCGGAACGACGCGGTGTCCTCGTCGACCCTCGGCCACCGGCCAGCGGTGTCGGCATAGACGGTCGCGACGTCGTGCCTGCGCAGCACGTCGTACGCCTCGGGGACGGCGAAGGTCGGGCTGCGGAACTCCAGCGCGTAGCGCATCGGTCGATCGTCCCGCGCCGTCGTGAGCGCTCGGTCCTCCGGCACCTTGTCGTCGTGCCGCTCAGCATGGGTGGCGGCCTCGCGGGTGGTACGGGGGAGGCGACCGAGGAAGTCGTCGAGCACGTCGGCGTCGAAGCGGAAGTTCTCCGGAAGCTGCCAGAGCACCGGGCCGAGTGCCGGCCCGAGGGCCAGCACACCCGAGGCGAAGAAGTTGGCGAGCGCGACGTCGACGTCCTTGAGCCGCTTCAGGTGGGTGACGTAGCGGGGCCCCTTCACCGCGAACACGAAGTCGACGCGCACGGCGGTCGCATCGGCCCGCCACGCGGCGTACGACGACGGGCGCTGCAGCGAGTAGAACGAGCCGTTGACCTCGATCGAGGTGAGCTGCGAGGCGGCGTGCTCGAGCTCGCGGCGCTGTGGGAGACCCTTCGGGTAGAAGTCGCCGCGCCATGCGGGGTAGCGCCAGCCGGAGATGCCGACGCGGACGGTGCCGACCACGGGACGAGGCTAGAGCCGGTCGCGGCCGTGGGGCGTGTGCCAGCCCGAGAGGTCGGGGCCCAGAGGCACGATCTGCGACGGGTTCACGTCGGTCTGCACGACGTAGTAGTGCTGCTTGATCTGGGCGAAGTCGGTGTTGTCGCCGAACGCCGGCCGCTGGAAGAGGTCGCGCGCATAGCCCCACAGCGCCGGCAGCTCGGTCAGCTTCTGGCGGTTGCACTTGAAGTGGCCGTGGTAGACCGCGTCGAAGCGGGCCAGGGTCGTGTAGAGCCGCACGTCGGCCTCGGTGATCGCGTCGCCCATCAGGAAGCGCCGATCGGACAGCCGCTCCTCGAGCCAGTCGAGGGCCGACCAGAGCCGGCCGTACGCGTCGTCGTACGCCTCCTGCGAGCCGGCGAAGCCGCAGCGGTAGACGCCGTTGTTGACCTCGGTGAAGACGCGCTGCATCACCTCGTCCATCTCCTCGCGCACGTCGTCGGGCCAGAGGTCGGGGGCGTCGGCGCGGTGGTGCTCGCGCCACTCGAAGAAGAGGTCGTGGGTGAGCCAGGGAAAGTCGTTGGAGACGACCTGCCCGCTGTCGATCTCGACCATGGCCGGCACCGTGATGCCCCTGTCGTACGACGGGTCGCGGCGCAGGTAGGCCTCCTGGAGCCGCTCGATCCCGAGCACCGGGTCGCGGCCGCCGGGGTCGAGGGCGAAGCTCCAGCTCCGCTCGTCGTGGGTCGGCCCGGCGAGGCCGAGGGAGATCACGTCCTCCAGCCCGAGCAGCTGCCGCACGATCAGCGCGCGGGTCGCCCAGGGGCAGGCCTTGGCGGCGACGAGCCGGTAGCGGCCCGGCTCGACCGGCCAGGTCGGTGGCTCCAGCAGCGGCTCGTGCGGGTCGCGCGAGCGCCCCTCCTCGGCCGTGATCCGGTCGGGGAGATAGTCCATGTCGCGCTCGAAGGCCTGCCCGCGGGTCACGTACGCCGAGTGAGTCGCCATGCCCCGCCGTACCCACCCCTCTGTGGGGCACGCGAAGGCCGGGATGACCCCGAAATCTCCAACAACTGTTTGCAAAGACTATTTTGCAAAGGTATGTTGGCGGTCATGACCGACCTCACTCCCTCCATCACCCCCTCCGCCGCCGGGCTGCGCGCGCTGTCGCACCCGACGCGGATGAAGATGCTGATGCGGCTGCGGGTGGACGGGCCGGCGACGGCGACCACGCTGGCGCGCGAGCTCTCGCTCAACACCGGCGCGACGTCGTACCACCTGCGCCAGCTCGCCGAGCACGGCTTCATCGTCGAGGAGACCGAGCGCGGCGACGCCCGCGACCGTTGGTGGAAGGCCGCCCACCGGAGCACCCGCGCCAACCTGGCCGACCGACGCGACGAGGAGGACGCCGAGAGCGCGGAGGCCTACCTCCAGACCGTCGGCCTGATGTACAGCGAAACGCTCATGCAGGCGGTGAGCGAGCGGCGCTACCTCCCGGAACCGTGGCAGCGCGCGAGCACCACCAGCGACTGGCACCTGCGCCTGACGCCCGCGCGCGCCGAGCAGCTCGTCGACCTGCTGGCCGAGCTCATCGAAGGATGGGACGAGGCGGCCGAGGACGCCGCGGGCACCGGCGACTTCGTGGTGAACATCAACGCCTTCCCGCGGCCCGGTACCGTCGTCACGGAGGGAGCGGAGCGATGACCGGCCCCACCCCCCGACGGGTCCCGCTCTACGGGTGGCTCACCGCCGAGGCGATCTCGCTGCTCGGCACCCGGGTCTCGATGATCGCGATCCCGTGGCTGGTGCTCGTCACCACCGGCTCGGCGACGCGCACCGGGCTGGTCTCGGTGGCCGAGCTGACGCCGCTGGTGATCTTCAAGGCGACCGGCGGGCCGCTGGTCGACCGCGTGGGCGCCCGGCGGATGGCGATCACCGCCGACCTGCTGTCCATGGTGGCGGTCGGCCTGATCCCGCTGCTCCACCGCGCCGACTCCCTCGGCTTCCCCGTCCTGCTGCTCCTGGTCGCTGTCGGCGGCGCCCTCCGCGGACCCGGCGACGCCGCGGTCGAGGCGATGATCCCGGGCCTGACCGAGCGCGCCGCAGTCCCCTATGAGCGGGTCACCGGCCTCGCCTCGGGGATCGAGCGCGGCGCGACGATGATCGGCGCCGCCATCGCGGGCGGCCTGGTGGCCACCGTCGGAGCCGCCAACGCCATCGCCGTGGACGCCGTCTCGTTCGGGGTCTGCGCGGTCATCTTGATGGCGACGACGCGGGGCGTCGGCCGCTCGGTCGTCGTGGCCGAGCCCGGCGCAGACGCCGAGCCCACGTCGTACGCCGGCGAGCTCCGCGAGGGCTGGCGCTTCCTGCGCCACGACCCGGTGCTGCTGAGCCTGTGCCTGATGATCGCGGTGACCAACCTGCTCGACCTCGCATGGGCGGCAGTCCTCCTGCCGGTGTGGGCCCACGACTCGGGCGCCGGCGTCGGCGCCCTCGGGCTCGTGTTCGCCGTGTGGGGAGGTGCCTCGATGGTCGGCTCCTTCGTGGCCGCCGCCTACGGCACACGCCTGCCGCGCTTCAAGACCTACGTCGTGGCGTTCCTCGTCACGGGCCTGCCCCGGTTCGTGCTGTTCGCCCTCGGGGTACCGCTCTGGGCGATCATCGCGATGTGCGTCGTCGGCGGTTGCGCCTCCGGCTTCCTCAACCCGGTGCTCGGGGCCGTGCAGTTCGAGCGGATCCCCCGCCACCTCGTCGGGCGCGTCACCGCACTCAGCAGCGCCCTGTGCTGGTCGCTGATGCCGCTCGGCGGCGTGCTCGGCGGGATGCTGGTGACCGGGGTCGGGCTCGACGCTGCCATGCTGGTGGTCGGCTTCTGCTACTTCGCCGCCACCATGGCCCCGGCCTTCCTGCCGCGCTTCCGCGAGATGGACCGGGCGGAGCCCGCCCGTGAGCTGGTCGCCGTCTAGTGCCTCGCCCGAACGGCCGAACGGCCGGCGCCCCTCGGGTCGCCGGCCGTTCGCGTGCTGGATCGGTCAGCCCTTGCAGGCCACGTAGGTGCGGGTCTGCGTCGCGTGACGTCCGCCCCGCAGCGAGAGCTTCGCGGTGACGTGCAGGTCGGCCGTGCGGCTCAGGTGGCGCAGCGTCACGGTGTGACCAGCCACCGGGTTGGCGTCGGACGCCTTCTTGGCGCCGTTGACGTAGAACGCCGCCCCCATGACCCCCGCGCCGGACTTCCAGCGCAGCGACGCCGTGTGGTGCTGGCACGAGACGGCCGCCGGGAACGCGAGTGCCGCCGGGCCCTTGGCCGCACCGAGGGCGGAGCCGGCTGCATGGAAGGCACCGGACAGCGTGGCGCTCGGCTTCGGGCCCTTGAAGAAGATCCCGGTACCCCCGCTGCTCACGATGAAGGCGGAGAGCGCGGCGTAGGCGCCCGGCTCGAGGAACACGCGCTCGGTGTTCGTCGACTTCGGTCCACCGAAGATCTGGATGTACGGCGCGCTGCCGGACTCCGACTGGAGGGCCATCTCGACGACCAGGTGCTTCGCCTGGCTGCGGGTGACATAGAGCCAGCCCGCCTTGGCCTCGGTGAAGTAGACCATCGAGCTGGCCGTCACGTTGGCCGTCACGTTGCACTGGGAGGCGGCGCCCTCGGCCTTGGTCACGGTGACCTTGCCGATGCCTGTCGTCCGGTACGACGAGAGCGAGCCGTGCCTCAGCGTGCGCGTGCCCGTGGCGGTCAGGCTGCCCAGGACCCGGGTGTGGTCAGCGGGGTCCGGCGTGGTGGCGTCGGTGTTCGTGACCGTGATGTCCATCGAGAGGGTGTCCGAAGCGCGGCCGTGGGCGTAGGCACTGGTCTGGTTGGGCTCGGTGCCGACCGCCGTGCAGGTGGGCGAGCCCGTCGAGAAGCCCACGTTGCCATCGAGGTTGAGCTGGCTGGGTGGGAGCGGGATGGCGGACGCGGGCGCGACGGGCAACGCGAGGGCCGAGACGACGGCACCGCACGAGGCGAGCGCGACGAGGTGGCGGAGACGGGGGCGACGTGGCATGCAGGGAGCTCCTGACGACGGGAGTGGACGACCTCTCACGGTAGGAGCAACCCTCGCCGGTCCAGCGGCGGGCGCGCATGGTCTAGACCAGATCTCCGAGCCGGTGCGGTGTGTCGTGCGGGTGCGCTACGACATCCGCCCGAACGTGCGGGCCAGCTCGATCACCCGGTCGTTGGCCTCCGGCTCTCCGACCGTCACCCGGGCGCCGTCGCCGGCGAAAGGCCTGACCACGATCCCGAGGTCATCCGCGGCAGCCGCGAACTCGGCCGTGCGCTCGCGGGTCGCGAACCACACGAAGTTCCCCTGCGCCTCTGGTACGTCGACGCCCGCATCGGCCAGTCCCTTCAGCACCCGCTCACGCTCGGCGACCAGGGCCTTCACGCGTTCGAGCAGCTCGGGCTCAGCCGCGAGCGAGGCGATGGCGGCGGCCTGTGCGACATGGGAGACCCCGAACGGCAGGGACACCGCTCGCAGCGTCCCAGCGATCGCGGCCGGCGCCACGGCGTAGCCGACCCTGAAGCCGGCCAGGCCGTAGGCCTTGGAAAAGGTGCGCGTCGAGACGACATTTGCGTGCGCACGCACAGTTGTGAGTCCGTCGACGGCATCAGCCATCCGGACGAACTCGACGTACGCCTCATCGACCACCACGAGCACGCGCTCGGGCACGCGGTCGAGGAACGCGTCGAGCTCGGTCTGGGTCACCGACGGTCCGGTGGGGTTGTTGGGCGTGCACACCATCACGATCCGCGTGCGGTCGGTGATGGCCGCGGCCATCGCCTCGAGATCATGGTGGCCGTCGGCCCGCACCGGCACCTGCACGCTGACCGCTCCCGCCGCGGTGACCGCGATCGGGTAGGCCTCGAAGCTGCGCCAGGCGTAGACCACCTCGTCGCCCGGCTCGCAGTACGCCTGCACGAGCTGGTAGATCAGCCCCACCGATCCGGTGGCGAGTGCGAGCTGGCCGGGCTCGACCCCGAGCTTGTCGGACAGCGCGGCGTAGAGCGCCGTGCTCCCCATGTCGGGGTAGCGGTTCATCTGCTCCGCCGCCCGGGTGGCGGCCTCGAGCACGCCCGGGAGGGGCGGGTAGGGGTTCTCGTTGGACGACAGCTTGTACGTCGTCAGGCCCGGCCGCGGCTCCGGCGGCTTGCCCGCGACGTAGGCGGGGATCTGGGACACGCACGCGCGCGGCTGGGGACCAGGCATGGGCTCAACCTATCTCCGGCCGAGGTCGCCCTCGGCCCCGCCAAGGGCGAAGCGCTGGCAGGAGGAGGAGTGCGAGTGCGACGCCCACCGCCGCGCCGGTCACGTTGTCGATGATGTCGGTGACGTCGCAGGCGCGGTCGATGCGAGCGACGTGCAGCTGCGTCTCCTCGATGCCGAGCGAGTACGCCGCCAGCAGCAGGAATCCGAGGGGCACGAGCACCCACCCCGCGCGCCAGCGCGCGAACGCGACCGTGAGCAGGAACCCGGCCGGTACGAAGAGCAGGGCGTTCAACAGCTGCTGCCCACCGCCGAAGATCCAGAACCCACCGGGCGAAGGGCCGCCGATGTCCCAGCTGCAGCTGGTCGCGTGCTGGTCGGCCGGGATGATGCCCGGGTTGTCGATCGGCGGGAGCAACGTGACCAGTCCGATCACCGTGATGCTCCAGATCAGGCCGCCCCACGCCAGCCCCGCCACCGGGCCCATCCGGCGGCCGACGGCGAGCGCGATCACCACGCAGACCAGCCCCGAGGCCGCGGCCCCGAGCAGCATCCACGTCGTACCGCCGATCGGGACCATGCGGACGAGGTTAGACAGGTCGTACCGACGCAGCGCTACGCCGGGACGACGACCCGGCCACCGGGGACGAGCGAGACGTCGCGCCCGAGGGCCACGTCGACCGGGTTGGTCAGGCAGCGGACCGAGCCACCGCCCTTGTGGAACTCGCCGACCTCGACCTCGACCACGTCGAAGCCCCACTCGGTGAGCTGGGCGACGACCCGCGCGGGCGCGGGCGCCGGCATCACCACGGTGCGGCCGATCACGATCGAGTTGGCGCAGAACGTCGTGAGGGCCTCCTCGTCGCTGAGGATCAGGGGCTCGGGCACGAGGTCGAGCAGCGCCGAGGCCGAGGCGTCGTCGAAGGCACCCGGGGCCACCATCGCGCGTCGCTCGTCGAGCGGGCAGAACGCGAGGTCGAGGTGGTACATCGCGGGATGGGTGATCCGCACGCCGCGCACGCGGACGCCGAGGTCGACCGCAAGGTGCTTGAGGGCCAGCTCCTCGGTGCGCGGCCCGTAGCCGGCGACCAGCGAGCCACGCCAGGCGAAGACGTCACCAGCCTCGAGGTGGGCGCCCACGCCGTCGCGACCGACGTACGACGTGGAGCGGCCGCTGCGCGCGAACCACGGTTGCGCCGTCAGGCCCTCGTTGCGGCGCTCGGCGTAGCGCATGTGGGACATCACGACGTGGCGGCCGTCGGGGCGGACGATGCCGAGGCCCAGGTTCATCGCGTAGACCATGTCGGGCGAGTCGGCGCGCTGCGGCACGATCTCGACGGTGCCACCGAGCCGCTCGATCGTGGCGACCAGGCCGACCCACTGCGCCATCGCGAGGGCGGGGTCGGGCTGGTCGTCGAGATCCATGTAGGGGTTGATCCGATAGTCGACGCGGAAGTGGTCGGGTCGGACCATCACGTAGCGCCGGCCCCAGGCCAGCGACTCCACCCTCCACTCCACCCTCGGCTGCACCATCGGCTCCACCCTTGGCTTCACCATCGGCTGGGCGATCGACACGGCAGACCCTCTCTCTCGGACCGGCGACGTCCGGCGACTCGCGGGACGTGGTGGCGCCGCACAGGTAGGTCGGCGCTCGACGACAGTATTGTCAGACAATCTGACAACCTCGAGTATGGCGAGCGATGCGGTATCCGGCAAGTCCTTGCCGGACAATGGCCGCATGGACCCCGTCGAGCGTTCCGCCGACGCCTTCGGCTCCCTTCACCTCGAGCACTCCTCGACGGTCGACCGGGTGGCCGACGAGCTCCGACGGGCGGTCTTCGAGGGCGAGCTGGAGTCGGGTACGCCGCTGCGCGAGGTCGCGCTGGCCGAGTCGCTCGGCGTCTCGCGGCCCACCCTGCGCGAGGCCCTGGCCGTGCTCGTCGCCGAGGGGCTGGCCACCCGCGAGCCCAACCGCGGCGTCAGCGTCGCGAGTCCCGACCCCGACTCGGTGCGCGACGTGTCCCGTGCCCGTGCGGTCCTCGAGAGCGCGGGCGTCCGGCACTGGCCGACCGCCGGCGAGGAGGCCCGCGACGCCGTACGGCTGGCTCTGGCCGACTACGAGCAGGCGGTCGCCGACGGCGCGACGTACCAGGAGCTCAACCAGCGCCACCTCGCCATCCACCTGAGCCTGGTCGGCCTCACCGAGTCGCCGCGGCTGGTCGCGATGGCCGAGCAGGTGGTCGCCGAGCTCCGGCTCGCGCTGGCGCAGATCGACCGGGTACGACGTAACGCGCGCGACCAGGCGGGCTCGCACCACCACCTGCTCGACCTCCTCGAGTCCGGCGACCTCGAGGCGGCCGCGGCCGAGCTCGACGACCACCTCGGTGGTGCCGAGGACGCGATCATCGAACGTCTCGACTTGACCTGAGCAACGCCAGAGCCGCGGTAGTCCCTGACGAAACGGCCCCTCAATTGGCGTCAGGAGGGCGGGATCGTCAGGGACTACCCCCGCACTATGCTCGCCACCGTGCGCTTCGTGACCTGGCTGCTGAGCACGGCCGCGGCGGTGGCCGTGGCCACGTGGCTGGTGAACGGCATCTACTTCACCGGGCCGTCCTCGGGGTGGGAGGAGGTCAGGCACAAGATCGTGCCGCTGCTCCTCGTCTCGCTGATCCTCGGCGTCGTCAGCAGCTTCGTGAAGCCGATCGTGACGTTCTTCTCGATCCCCTTCATCATCCTCACGCTGGGCCTGTTCCTGCTGGTGATCAACGCGCTGATGCTGATGTTCACCGCCTGGATCGCCGGGCTCTTCGACGTCGGCTTCCACGTCACCGGCTTCTGGCCGGCGGTGCTCGGCGCGATCGTGATCACGCTCGTCAACTGGGCGATCGGCGCGACGCTGCTCAAGGACGACGACTAGCCCGTGCCGACCCTGCCCCCGCCTCGGACGCCGGGCCGCTACGCGCTCTCACTGGTCTGCCTCGGCAACATCTGCCGCTCCCCCACCGCCCACGTCGTCCTCGAGGCACGCCTCGCCCAGTCCGGGCTCGACGACCGGGTCACCGTCCGCAGCAGCGGCACGGGCGACTGGCACGTCGGCCGGCCGATGGACCCCCGGGCGGCGGCCACCCTCGAGGACGAGGGGTACGACCCGAGCCGGCATCGCGCCCAGCAGTACGACGACGCGTGGGCCGTCGAGGACGACCTGGTGCTGGCCATGGACCACGACAACCTCGCCGATCTCGGCGGACGGACCGACCGGGTGGCGCTGTTCCGCGACTTCGACCCCGACGGTCGCGGCGAGGACGTGCCCGACCCCTACTACGGCGGCGCGGCCGGGTTCCGAGACGTGCTGACGATCGTCGAGCGCACCTCGGACGCCCTCGTCGCCGCGCTCGCTGCCACCCTCGACCGACCCTCCGGAAAGGACACCTGATGCCCAAGGCCCCACTCCCCGAGGGCGCCGCCGCCCTGCTCCGCGAGCCCAACCCGGCCGTGATCGCGGTCGTGATGCCGAGCGGTCACCCGATGTCGGTGGCCACCTGGTACCTCGTCGAGGACGACGGCACGGTGCTGGTGAACATGGACGCCGACCGCGCGCGGCTGGGGTGGATGGAGCAGCACCCCCACGTCTCGCTCACCGCGCTCAAGGACGGCGAGTGGTACACCCACATCAGCATCCGCGGCTCCATCGTCCGCTGGGAGTACGACGAGGCGAGGGCGCTCGCGGACATCGACCGCCTGTCGCGCCACTACGGCGGCGACGGGTTCGGCCACCCGGATGCGAAGCGCGTCAGTGCCTGGATCCGGGTCGAGTCCTGGCACGGTTGGGCGCTGGACTGACCGGCCACCTCCAGGTACGTCGTACTACGGTGAGGGCGTCCCGATCCGAGGAGGTGCTGAGTGACGCGCCAGCCTCATGTGGCCCGCCGTGCCGAGGAGCTCCTCGGGACGGCGGTCGCCGCCACGGCGCCGGTGGCCGGCGGCGACATCGCGACCGCGACGAAGCTGCGCCTCAGCTCCGGACGCTCGGCGTTCATGAAGACGCTGACCAACGCGCCGGCAGGGTTCTTCGAGTGCGAGGCCGCGGGGCTGCGCTGGCTCGGTGAGGCCGGGGGCGTCGTCGTACCCGAGGTGCTGGCAGTGGAGCCCGACTGCCTGATCCTGGCCTGGGTCGAGCCCGGCAAGCTGACCACCGAGGCGGCGGGCGAGTTCGGCCGTGCCCTGGCGCGCACCCACGAGGCCGGGGCGCCGTCGTACGGACGCGACCGGGAGGGCTTCATCGGCCGGTTGCCGCTGCCCAACAAGGCCGCTCCCACCTGGGCGGAGTTCTACGCCACCAAACGGGTCCTGCCCTACCTCAAGCTCGCGCGCGACCGGAACGCGATCGCCCCCGAGCAGGCCGCGGAGGTCGAGAGCGTGGTCGGCCGCTTCGCCGACCTCGTCCCCGAGGAGGGGCCGAGCCGGCTGCACGGCGACCTCTGGAACGGCAACGTGATCTGGACCCACGACGGCGGCTGCTGCGTGATCGACCCAGCAGCCCACGGCGGCCACCGCGAGACCGACCTCGCCATGCTGGCTCTCTTCGGCCTTCCCCACCTGCCGCGCGTCCTCCAGGCCTACGAGGAGGTCTCTCCCCTCGCCGAGGGCTGGGCCGACCGGGTCGGGCTCCACCAGCTCTTCCCGCTGCTGGTCCACGCCTGCCTGTTCGGTGGCGGGTACGGCGGACGTGCGGCCGAGGTCGCGGGCCGCTTCGCCTGACGGCGTCCCCCGGTTCCTGCCCACACACCCAGCGACACCGCGGCGGTGCCGAGGCCGGTGGCGGTCAGGGTGAACGGGGCGCCGAACGCGGCGAGCAGCGGGCCGCCGGCGAGGAGGCCCAGGGCCGAGGCCGCGTTCACCACGACGCTCTGGCCCGCCAGGAGCGTGCGGCGCTCGGCCCCGTCGGAGCCTCGGGTGATCTGCGCCGTGACACCGGCGTTGCCCACCGCGATCAGGAGTCCACTCAGGGCGCCGCCCACGGCGATCACCGGCAGCACGGGCAGCAGCCCCATCGCGATCCAACAGACCCCGGTCACAGCCCAGGCGGCCGCGATCACGGGGAGCACCGGCAGGGCACGGAGCAGGCGCATCACGCCCAGGGCTCCCACGACCGATCCCCCGCCGTACGCCGTCATGCCGACCGCCAGGAACAGCCCACCGCGACCATGGGCCGCGCCGAGCAGCGCCAGACCGAGCGTGAACCCGAACCAGAGCGCGCAGCCCGTGCCGCGCACGACCCAGCCGGCGAGCACGTCGGGCCGCCGGCGGACGGTTCGCCAGATCCCGTGCGCCGCCTCCCTGTCAGGGGCCGGACCGGCTTCACCCACGCCGGCCGTCAGCGCTGCCGAGAGCAGGACGGACAGCACCTCGACCCAGAGCAGCGCGACCGCGGCTCCGCGGGCGACGAGGACGCCACCGAGCGCGGGACCGACGATCATGGTCACCCGGCGTACGGCGTCCCGTGTCGTCAGCAGCGCCAGGGCGCGGTCCCGCCCGCTGCGGTCGCCCAGGTCGGCCAGCAGTGCATCCCGGCCGGGACCGTCGAGCGCCTCCGCGGTGCCGAGGGCGAGCCCAGCAACGGCCAGGATCACCACGTCCAGCCTGTGGACCGTGGCCGCGAGCGCGACCGTTGCGAGAGCGAGGGCCTCGACGAGGTAGCACGCCGCCACGGCGCGACCACTCCTGACCCGCTGTCGGAGGCGGCGGCCCCACCACGGCGAGAGCAGCACCGGCACACCGGCGGACCCGCCGACCAGCCCCGTCGCGGCCGGAGAGCCCGTCGCGGCGAGCACGACCAGTGGGAGAGCGACCTGGGACGTGCGGAACGTGAGGTCCGTGAGCCCGATCCCGACGAGGGTCCTGGCCGCTGCCACACGAGGCGTCATGCCTCCAGGCTCGCTGCCCGGCGCCGCGACGGGTAGCCGCGGATGCCGATCGGCGCGTCATAGGATGTCCCTATGGATGACATAGTGTCGTCGGAGGATCTGCAGCTGGTGCTCGCGGTGGCCCGCACCGGCTCGGTCGGCGCGGCAGCCCGTCGTCTCAGGATCACCCAGCCCTCGGCCAGCCAACGGTTGGCGCGCCTCGAGCGACGCACCGGTCTGGCCCTCTTCGACCGCAACACTCAGGGAGCGCGTCCCACGCCGGCGGGTGTCGAGCTGGCCCGTCAGGCCGAGCACATCCTCGGTCACCTCGGTGGAGCGCTCGAGGCCGCGCGCGCGGCCGGCCACCATGCAGTACGACGCGTGGGCACGATCGCGAGCCTCGCCGACCGCGTGCTCCCGGCGTTCGACGCCGCCCTCCACGGCGTCGACGTGGAGCAGGTGGTCGACCACGGCGACCGGTTGGTGGACTGGCTCGACGAGGGCACGCTCGACGCGGCGGTACTGGCCATCGCCGGACAGCTCGAGCTGCCGCGCTCGGTCCGCAGGCACCGGATCGGTAGCGACGAGCTCGTGCTCTTCCTGCCCGTCGGCGTGCCAGCTCCCCGGAGCCGGCAGCGACCGTTCGCCGGCCGCGAGGTCGTGTTCGCGACGTACGACGGTGCCTCGGAGACGATCCGGCAGCGGCTCGTCGGCCTCGGCGCGGAGCCGCGACGGGCCGCGACCATCCAGGCCGCGCAGGGCGTGGCCCGGCGTCAGGGGATCGCCGCCGTGGTCCCGCGCTCCGCCTCGGCGACGTACGGGCGCGAGCGCCTGGTCGACCTCGGGTGGGGGCAACGACCTGCGCTCGACCTGCTCGTGCCCCGCGCCCCGGCGCCCGGCGTGGTCGCCTGTCTCCCCGCGCTGCGGGCCGAGCTCGGCCTGTCGCCTCGGCCAGGACGCGCCGACTTCTCAGGCACGACTCAGGACCTTTTGGCACAGTAGGCCCGTGACGCCTCCCGCAGCCGCTTCGAGCGCCAAGCCGCACGTCCTCGTCGTCGACGACGACAAGGCCGTCCGAGAGTCGCTGCGACGCAGCCTGGAGTTCAACGGGTACGCCGTGTCGCTGGCCTCCGACGGCGCCGAGGCGCTCGCCGGCATCGGCGGCCTGGCCAACGGGATGGGACCCGACGTCGTGGTGATGGACGTGATGATGCCGCGGCTCGACGGCATCGAGACCACCAAGGCGCTGCGCAAGGCCGGCAACGACGTACCGGTGCTCGTGCTCACCGCCCGCGACGCGGTCGGCGACCGGGTCGAGGGGCTCGACGCCGGTGCGGACGACTACCTGACCAAGCCGTTCGCCCTCCAGGAGCTGCTGGCCAGGCTCCGCGCCCTGCTGCGGCGCGTCGTACCGCCCGAGGGCGACGCCGACGAGGTGCTCTCGTTCGCTGACCTGTCCATGGACCTCGCCACCCGCGAGGTGCTGCGGGGCAGCCGACCCATGGAGCTGACCCGCACCGAGTTCACGCTGCTCGAGATGTTCCTGCGCCGGCCGCGGCGGGTGCTCGAGCGCTCGTTCATCCTCGAAGAGGTCTGGGGCTACGACTTCCCGACCACCGCCAACTCGCTCGAGGTCTACGTCGGCTACCTGCGCCGCAAGACCGAGGCCGAGGGCGAGGTGCGGCTGCTGCACACCGTGCGGGGCGTCGGGTACGTCCTCAAGGAGTGAGGGACCGGTCATGAGTGATCAGACGACCGGCGAGCAGCCCACCGGCTCGTCGACGTGGGTCGAGCGACGCTGGCACTATCGGCGGTCGCTGGCCAGCCGCGTCGTCCTGCTCACCACGATGGCGGTCGGGCTGGCGGTGGCTTTCGTAGCGCTCGGCGCGTTCCTCACCGTACGGATGTCCATGCAGAGCTCCCTGGACGGCTCGCTGCTCGAGCGGGCACAGCGGGCGACCCAGAGCGCGACGCTGCCCGAACTCACCAATGCGAACATCCCGAGCTGGCAGGTCGGCGCGGCCGACGTGCGCATCTTCTACATCGACTCACGCGGCAACCACACCACCGACTCCGGCCCGGCGTTCCACGTCGGCGACCCCGAGCTGTCGGTGGCCTCCGGCCAGAGCCAGCAGAGCATCCGCACCATCTCGTCGGGCGACATCGACTACCGAGTGGTCGCCGTGCCGGCGGGCAGCAACATCGCCCTGGTGCTCGCGCAGAACATCGCCCCGCAGGAGAGCGTGCTGCGGAAGATGGGCGCCGTGATGCTGCTGTTCGGCCTGGCCGGGGTGATCGGTGCCGCCTTCGCCGGCTGGGCGGTCGCCCGCAACGGCCTGCGGCCCGTGCGCCGTCTCACCCAGAACGTCGAGGTGATCACCCGCACCGAGGACCTCACGCCGTTGCCCGTCGAGGGCGACGACGAGATCGCCCGCCTCGCGACGGCGTTCAACGGACTGCTCGCGGCCTTGTCGGCGTCCCGTGATCGTCAACGACGGCTGGTCGCCGACGCCGGTCACGAGCTGCGTACGCCGCTCACGTCGCTGCGCACGAATCTCGACCTGCTGCTCCAGTCCGACGCCGCGGGGGGACTCGACCCGTCGGCCCGGGCCGAGCTGCTCGACGACGTCGGCGCGCAGATCGAGGAGATGTCCAACCTGGTCGGCGACCTGGTGGAGCTGGCGCGCGACGAGCCGCTACGCCCGGTCGTGGAGCAGGTCGAGCTGGCCGAGGTCGTCGACCGCGCGGTCGCGCGGGCCAGGCGTCGCGGCACCGGCCTGACCTTCGAGGTCGACAGCGAGCCGTGGTGGGTGACCGGCGAGTCGGCCTCGCTCGAGCGCGCGGTGACCAACCTGCTCGACAACGCCGTGAAGTGGAGCCCGCCGGGTGGCACCGTGCGGATCCGGCTCAACCACGGCACTCTCACCGTCGACGACGAGGGTCCGGGGATCGCCGAAGGCGACCGCGAGCACGTCTTCGAGCGGTTCTACCGCTCCGACGAGTCCCGGTCGATGCCCGGCTCGGGGCTCGGTCTCTCGATCGTCCGCCAGGTCACCGAACGCCACTCCGGCACGGTGAAGGTCGACGAGTCCGACACCGGTGGCACCCGGATGGTCATGCAGCTCCCCGGCGCCGCGCTGGTGGCCGGCTGACGTCGTACCGCGTTGAGCCCAGTTTCACCATGTTCTCGTGGTGGAGCATCGCTTCTCGCGTCGAATTCGCCATGAGAAGACTGGCTTCACCATGTGAACGTGATGAAGCCGAGGTTGATGATGCGCGGCTTCGCCGAGTCGGCTTGTGACAGCTCGGCGTCGTTCCCCTGCCTCTTTGCGCCGACTCGGCGGGGTCAGACCTCGAAGCGGTAGCCCATGCCGGGCTCGGTGATCAGGTGGCGGGGGGCGGAGGGGTCGTCCTCGAGCTTCTTGCGCAGCCCACCGACGTAGACGCGCAGGTAGTTCGTCTCCTTGCCGTACGTCGGGCCCCAGACCTCGTGCAGGAGGTCCTGCTGGCTGACCAGCCGGCCCGGCGTCCGCACGAGCATCTCGAGCAGACCCCACTCGGTCGGGGTCAGCCTGACGACGTCGCCCGCCTTCGTCACGCGGCGTGCGGGGAGGTCGATGACCAGGTCGCCGGCCTCGAGCACGGGCAGGTCGGAGCCGGCCCGGCGGGCGGCGGCCCGGATCCTGGCCAGCAGCTCCTCCATGCCGAACGGCTTGGTCACGTAGTCGTCCGCACCGAGGTCGAGCGCCTCGACCTTCTCGCTCGACTCCGCCCGCGCCGAGAGCACGACCACCGGCGTGGTGCTCCACTCCCGGAGCCGGCGCAGCACGTCCATGCCCGACAGATCGGGTAGGCCGAGGTCGAGCACGACGAGGTCGGGCCGGTCCTCGCGCAGCGCCTGGAGCGCCGTGCGACCGTCGGCGGCGATCAGCACGTCGTGTCCCTCGGCGTGCAGCCCGATGCTCAGGGTACGGCGCAGCGTGGGGTCGTCGTCGACGAGCAACACCTTCATCCGCCCGCCCCCGGGAGCTCCAGCACCATCGTCAGCCCACCGCCGGGCGTCGACTCCGCCTCCAGCGTGCCGCCCTGCGCCTCGGTCAGGCCGCGCGCCACCGCGAGCCCGAGGCCGACGCCCGTGCCGCTGTCGCCCTGCCGCTGGAACGGCTCGAAGATCCGTGCCCGGTCCCCGGGCTCGACCCCCGCCCCGCGGTCCACCACCCGGAGCTCGACCCGCGGGCCGAGGGTCGAGCCCTCGATCGCCACCGTGTCGCTGTGGCGCAGGGCGTTGGCGACCAGGTTGGCCACCACCCGCTCGAGAAGTCCGGCATCGACGTACGCCGTCGGGAGCTCGGCGACCTCGACGCGATCGGACTCCTCCAGCCCGGCGAGGGCGCGGCGCACGACCTCTCCGAGCGGTACGTCGGCGGCGATCGGCAGCACGGCACCGGTCTGGAGGCGACTCATGTCGAGCAGGTCACTGACCATCCCGGTCAGGCGGGCGATGGACGTCTCCATCGCGGCGAGGAGCTCCTGGCGCTCGCCACCGTCGAGCCGGGTGTCGTGCAGGCGCAGGGTCTCGGCGGCCGACCGGAGTCCCGCCAACGGCGTCCGCAGGTCGTGGGAGACCGCGGCGAGCAGGGCGGTGCGCGTGCGGTTGCCGGCCTCGAGCTGCTGGGCGGCGAGGCTCTGGCGGGCCAGCTCCTCGCGCTCGCGGAGCACCCCGACGTGGGACGCGAACGCGGCGGCGACCGCGAGCTCCCGTGGGCCCAGCTCGGCGTCCTCCAGGACGAGCCAGCCGCCGGCCCCCGCCGGCAGCACCGCCGAGCCCGGAGCCGCCGCCGGCTCCTCGGTGACCAGCTCGGCCGATCGGGCACCGAAGGTCTCGCGGGCCAGTGCCAGCAGCCGCGGTACGTCGTACTCCCCGCCGAGCACGTGCCGGTTCAGCATGGCGAGCGTCGCCGCCTCCTGCTCGGCGAGCCGGGCCTGCTCTCGGCGCCGGGCGGCCGCGTCGACGACAGTGGCGACAGCGACGGCCGTGACCACGAACACCAGCAGGGTCAGCAGGTCGTTGCCCGAGGCGACGTCGAGGGTGCGGCGGGGCGGGATGAAGAAGTAGTTGAGCAGGAGGGCGCCGGCGACGGCCGCGAAGAGCGCGGGCCAGCGCCCGCCGACGAGGGCGACCGCCACGGCGAGGCTGAGGTACAGCATCGCCTCGAGCGCCGTTCCGGCGATGCCTGGGTCGGCGGCCAGGAGCAGGGCGGTGAGCGCGGCCAGGCCGACGAGGGCGAGCGCCCAGCCCAGTCGGGCCCGGCGCCGACCGATGCCCTCGGCACCGGCGCTCTCGTCCACGGGCACAGTGTCCACCACGCGCAGCGCGTGCCAGCAGAGGCTCAACCGACGTGCACGTGGGGGCGGCGCAGCGGATCGTGCTCGGCCCTCCTCAGCACCTCGCGGGTCACCGGGGCGACCTCACCGAGGCCGAAGAGCAGGAACCTCAGGAACTGCGAGACCGGGTTGCCCTCCGTCCACTCGAAGTAGATGTGCGGCAGCACCCCCGTGTCGTCGCGGATCCGCAGCGCCAGCGCGGCCAGCGCATTGGGCACCGACGGCGCGGTCACGGTGATCACCCGGTACCGCTCGTGGAGCACCTGGCCGTGCGCGTGCAGCCGGCCCTCGAAGTCGCTCGCGTCGACGATCGTCACCTCCACGAAGATCACGTCGGGATCCGTCGGCAGGTCGTGGTCGCGCCGCAGCTGGCGGATCTTGTCGACGTACTCGTCCGCCTCGCGCTCGTCGGTCTTGTGCGCCACCAGGCGGATCGTGCGGCGCGCGCAGTCGCGGACGAACACCTGGCTGGCTGCGTCGAAGTCGATCTCGGTCGCGCGCAGCTCGAAGACCCGCCTGACCCGCGACACCAGGGACACGGTGACGATGGCCAGGATGAAGCAGGCCCCGATCTTGACGCCGTCCGGGCGCTCGATGACGTTGCTGACGGTGGTGTAGGCGAACACCATCGAGATCGCGGCGAAGCCGTACATCCGCTTGCGTTGACCCGCGCGCCGCGCCGCGAGCGTCACTGCGACGCCGGCGCTGGTGAACAGCACCAGGACGCCGGTCGCGTACGCACCGCCCTGCGCGTCGACGCTGGCGTCGAAGATCCAGGTGATGAGGAACGCCGTGCCGGTCAGGATCAGCACCAGCGGACGAACGGCGCCGGCCCATTCCGGCGACATGCCGTAGCGAGGGAGGTAGCGCGGGATCAGGTTGAGCATCCCGGCCATCGCGGAGGCGCCGGCGAACCACAGGATCGCGATCGTCGAGGCGTCGTACGTCGTGCCGAAGGCGTTGCCGAGGTACTCGTGCGCCAGGTAGGCCAACGCCCGGCCGTTCGCACGACCGCCCGGCTCGAACTCGGCGGCGGGGATCAGCAGCGTCGTGACGAACGAGCTCGTGACCAGGAAGACGCTCATCATCACCGCGGCGGTCGTGAGCAGACGCTTGGTGCCGCGGATGCGGCCGGCAGGCTGTGCGTCGGTGTCGGTGGGGTCGCCGCTGACGTGGGGCATCACGGCGACGCCGGTCTCGAAGCCGGACATGCCGAGGGCCAGCTTGGGAAAGACGATGAGGGAGACGCCGACCATCGCCAAGGGGCTGCCGTGCTGCTGGGTGAGAGCGGCGCTCCAGGCCGGCACGAGGTGGGGGTGCGTGGCGACGTGCCACAGGGCCACGCCGATCACCACGACGTTGAGCGCGAGGTACACCCCGACCAGGCCCACGGCCAGGCCGATGGCCTCGGTGAAGCCGCGCAGGAACACCGCCCCCAGCAGGGCCAGGAGGAACAGCGTGATCGCGACCTGGTGGCCGGTCAGGGTCGAGCGCAGGTTGGGGTTCTCGATCAGGTGCGCCGATGCGTCCGCCGCCGAGAGCGTCATCGTGATGATGAAGTCGGTCGCCGCGAAGCCCAGCAGCGCCAGCACGAAGAGCTTGCCCTTCCAGAAGCTCAGCAGCCGCTCGAGCATGGCGATCGAGCCCTCGCCGCGAGGACTCTCCTCGGCCACCCGGTGGTAGACCGGTAGCGCGCCGACCAGGGTGAGCGCGACCAGCACCAGCGTCGCGATCGGCGAGAGGAGGCCGGCGGCCAGGGCGGCGATGCCGGGCTGGTAGCCGAGCGTCGAGAAGTAGTCGACGCCGGTCAGGCACATCACCTTCCACCAGGGCTTGCCGCTGGTGTCGTGCTGCACCTCGCCCTCGGTCACGAGCCAGTCGCGGGCGCGCCGGGTCAGGGGAACGGTGGCGGTCATCGGCTGCCCGTCAGCGCGCCGCGACGGCGGACGCGACCTGGTCGGCGAGCAGCACGGCGACCCGCCGCTGCTCGGCCGACGGGTAGGTGGCCCGGGAGGAGGCCGTCACGAGGAAGTGCCCGACGACCCGCGAGCCGCGTCGTACGGGGATGGCCACGTAGTCGTGGGAGGGCATCCCCACCCGCTCGACGTCGACGACGTGGTCGCCACGCGTGACCTCACCGGCGTGGTCGAGAACGGCGATCCGCGGGTCGGCGACCGGCCCGTCCTCGAACCGACAGTCGTCGGCGCCCAGCACCTCGGTGATCTGGTCGGCGACGACGTCCACCAGCACGGCGGGCGGCGTGTCTCCCTCGGACACCAGACGGGCCGCGCCCAGGACACCCTCGAGGTAGCCCGACCGGCCTGCTGCACGGGCCTGCTGCCGGTGGCCCCACAGCGCGATCTCGGTGACGGCGAGCCCGATCACGACGAGCAGGACTGTGGCCTCGACGTCGTCGGACCCCTTGATCGCGAACTGCCGGTAGGGCGCGGTCAGGAAGAAGTCGAACCACGCACCGCCCGACACCGCGGCGAGGAGGCCGGCGATCCGGTCGCCCGTGGACGCGGCCGCCACCACCCACAGCACGAGGACCAGGACGGCGGTCGCGGCCGTGACACTGTCGCGGAAGGTGGCGAGCACCGCGCACGTGACCAGGGGCAGCACCACCGCGCCGACCCGGACGGCGACCAGCCACTGGCCGTCGGGGGGCCACATCGCCGAGCCGACGACGGGTGAGCGGGTGGGTGAGGAGAGTGCCACGCGTCCATCGTCGATCGCTGCGGTGCGTCGTGCGCCGGTCTTGACGCGTTCCTGATGCCGCGCTCGCGCAGCCCACCCCTTGCCACCTGCTGCTCGGAGTTGGACCCTGAGCACCAACGTCGATCGGAGGTGGGTGCGTGGCCTCGCTCTGGATCCACGAGCACGTCCTCGACGAGGGACGGTGGCGGCCGTTCGCCTGTTCGCTCGGCGCGACGCTCCTGGTGCTCGGCGTCCACACGGGGGCGATCGACTGGGTGATGCTCCGCCTGATGGAGGCCCAGCACCTGAGCGGCTAGGCGCGCCCCGTCAGCCGAGGGCGGCGCGCAGTGCGAGCGCCACGTCGTCCCGCTCGGTGTCACCCAGCGCGCGCGACGGGTCGTCGGTCAGGTAGGTGAACACGCGTGGCCCGCGAGCCTCGACGGGATGCTTCGGCCCGCGCGGCACCAGGTGGAGGTGGAGGTGGGAGAAGCCCTCGGCCTCGGAGAACTGCATGAGGTAGGTCTTCACGCAGCCGGTGACGCGTTCCAGGGCGCCGCTGAGTCGCGCCACCATCCCGCCGAGCTCGTCGGCCGCCTCGGGTGAGAGCTCGGTGAACGACGTGACGTGGCGCGTCGGCAGGATCACCAGCCAGCCCGGCAGCGTGCTGTTGAAGGCGTGGGCCACCCGCCAGTGCTCGGTGTGCACGATGTCCTCGCGCGGTGGCAGCGAGCCGGCCGCCGCCTGCTGGTCGCACGAGTAGCAGCCGGCCTCGAGGTCGTCGCCCACCCCGCGAGCGTAGTGAGGCGCACGAACGCCGGCAGCACCGGCCCCAGCTCCCCAGTCAGGACGTCTCGGTGCCGACGAGGAGGTCGCTGGCCAGCCGGTGCACGAGGTCGGAGCCGTGCTCGGTGAGGATCGACTCGGCGTGGAACTGGATGCCGCGGAAGTGCGTCCCCCGCACCAGGTGGACGTCCCCACTCGTCGGGTCCGTCTCGACCGAGAGGGCGTCGGACGGGAGGCCGTCTCCGGTCGGGCTCGAGACCCGGCCGACGAAGGTGTTGTAGAAACCCACCCGCTCCGGCCGGCCGTCGAGACTCACCTCTGCCTGGGTTCCCTGGAAGACGATGTCCTTGTAGGCCAGGGGGATCCCGAGCCGGTCGCACAGCACCTGGTGCCCCAGGCACACCGCGAGGAACGGCTGCCGGCGCTCGAGCAGCCGGTCGACCGCTCGCCGGAAGGTCGCGATCTTCGCATCGTCGCCGTCGCGCGGGTCACCCGGCCCGGGACCCACGATCACGAGGTCGGCGTCGTCGAGCGACCGCTCGTCGTACCGGCTGTGCGGCACCACCTCGCTGGTCATGCCGGCCACGCCGAGCACGTGGCGCAGCATGTTCACGAAGTCGTCCTCCCCGTCGAGGATCGCCACGTGCTTGCCGACGAGGCGGAGGTCGGGCGGGGCGCCGGCCTGGTCGGTGAGCCAGAAGGTCGAGAGTCGCTGGTTGCGGGAGTTCAGCGCGATGAGGACGTCCTCGTCGCGGGCCAGGTCGTCGATGCCGTACGACGGTGCGGCCGGGGTGTCGACGAGCCCGAAGGCACTGAGGATGCCGCCCGCCTTGGCCCGGGTCTCTGCCACCTCGCTCAACGGGTCGCTGTCGCGCACCAGCGTGGCGCCGGCGGTCACCTTGAGCCGTCCGTCGGGGGCGACGTCGGCGGCGCGGATCACGATCGGGCTGTCGCAGCGGGTCCGGCCCTCGCGGTCGCGGCCGATGAGGGCGAGGGCGGCACCGTAGTAGCCGCGGCCCTCCGGCTCGTACTGCTTGATCAACCGGCAGGCGTTCTGCACCGGGCTCCCGGTGACGGTGGCGGCGTACATCGTGTCGCGCAGCACCTCGCGTACGTCGCGCCGGGTGCGGCCGGCGAGGAGGTACTCGGTGTGCACCAGATGGGTCATCGGCTTGAGGAACGGGCCCAGCACCTGCCCGCCCTCGTGGCAGATGTCGCACATCATCTTCAGCTCCTCGTCGACGACCATGAAGAGCTCGTAGATCTCCTTCTCGTCGGCGAGAAACCGCAGGAGAGCCCGTTTCCGCTCGGCCGGGTCGTCGTGGCCCGCGAGACGGAACGTGCCGCTGATCGGGTTCATCCGCACGTCGCTGACCGCGCCGTACCCGCCCTGCACGCTGACGTGTCGCTCGGGGCTGGCGCCGACGAGGTAGCGGTCGCCGGTGAAGAAGCAGAACGTCCAGTAGGCGCCGCGCTCGCGCTCGCAGAGCCGCTTGAAGACGGTGAGCGCCTTGTCGGGTCCCCAGTCGGCGACCTGTGCCCGGTAGTGCCGCCCGATCACGAGGTTGGCGCCCTCGCCCTGGCCGATCTCGTCGGCGATGATCTCCTCGACCAGCTGGGCGTACTGCTCGTCGTCGGACTCGAAGCCTCCTCGGTCGGCGAACTCGATGCCGTCGTCGGTGATGGCGGCCAGGGTCTCGGCCAGGGGCAGGTGGTGCTCGACGTCGAGGTCGACGACGACCAGCGGCGCGCCGTCATCGTGGGCCTCGAAGCCGCGCTCGGTGACCTGGTGGAAGGGGATCGCCAGCAGCCGGTCGACCGTGCGGCCGTCGTCCGGAGACCCCTGTTCCAGTGGCACGTCGAGCAGGCTCGACACCACGCTGCGGCTTCCCGCGACGGCGAGCACGCTGTCGTCGTCGCCCATCCGGATCAGCGCCCACGCGTCGTACGCCTGCAGCGTGGCGAGCACGGCGGCGGGAGTCAGGGGCGCGGGCATGCCCGGAAGCCTACAAACGGGGTGCGGCCGCTCCCGGGGCGTCTCGGGGCGTGAGGTCGCGGGGTCCTAGGGGGCGTCGACCTCGGCCTGCCGGACCAGAGCCCTCGCCGACCACACCATCTGCTCGACGGCCTCGGTGGGATCGAGCCCGGCGACGTCGGTCAGCCACACCAGCGGCTCGATGCCTGCCACGGCGCGGATGGCGATCGCCAGGCGTCGGACTCCATCCTCCCCGACCTGCACGGTCAACGGCGCCAGGGCCTCGGAGATCCAGCGGATGGCCCGGCCCTGACGCAGAGGCAGGCTCGAGCGGTCGACTCCCGAGGTGAGTGAGAGCCGCAGCATGGTGCGCTGCTGCGGCTCGGTGCTCAGAATCGTGCCCAGGAACCGTCGTACGACGATCTCGACCCGGTCGACGACCTCGCCGGAGTCCGCACCGTCCAACATCGAGGACGTGTCGACCTCAGGATGCGCCGCGATGAGCAGCGCCTGCTGGCTCGGGAAGTATCGGTAGGCGGTCGTGCGCGAGATGCCGGCGAATGCAGCCGCGTCGGCCACGCCCGGGGCTTCACCGGTCCTGGCGATCAGCTCCTGCGCGGCGGAGACCAGCGCCGACCGCGTCCGCTGCTTCTGCTGGGTCCTCCCGTTCGCCTCGTAGCCAGTGGACACACCCGAGATGGTACCGTAGTTTCGTCATGGGACTACCGTCCCATATACGTCAGGGGACGAGATGGACACAGCGAACGTGGTCATGCGCAACGTGGAGGACATGGAGGAGCGCTGGTTCTATGGGGGCGGCACCCACCGATGGCTCGCGGGCGAGGCCGAGACCGCCGGAGGATTCATGCTGTTCGAGGACCTGCTGGAGGCCGGCAAGGCCACTCCGCTGCACACGCACCCGCACGACGAGTCGTTCTACGTGATCGACGGCGTGATCCGCCTGCACCTCGAGGGCACCGACCACGAGCTGCGCTCGGGCGGGTTCTCGATGGTGCCCCGCGGTGTCGCGCATGCGTTCCTGGTCACGAGCGCCTCGGCCCGCATCCTGTCCCTGCACACCCCGGCGGGTGGCGAAGCCTTCTTCCGCGCCGCGAGCGAGCGCGTGCGCGACGACGGCACGCATCCGGGAGTGGACTTCGCGAGAGTGGTCTCGGCGGGGATCGAGACGGGCGCGATGAGCGTCGTGGGTCCCCCTCCCTTCTGACCGGACAGGGTGCCGACCCCGTGCTCCGCCGCGTACGACCGGTGCCGTGGGTGCCACGTGAACGACTGCCGGGACGGCGTCCTACGGCGTCGGGCGTCTGCCGGGTCAGCGGATCAGGGTGAGGAGCTGGGTGGCGCGAGTGAGGACGACGTAGAGCGTCGCGCGGCCGGTGGGTGACTCGGTCTCGATGCCGTCGGGGTCGAGGACCACGATGCCGTCGAACTCCAGGCCCTTGGTGTCGATGCCGGTGAGCACCACGATCCGGTCCTCGCCGGCCGTCTCGGGGGTCGTCGCGTGGGGCGCGGCATTGGCGAACTCCGGCCACGACGCCAGCCAGCCCGACACCTCCGCGCGGCGCGCGATCGGGACCACGACGGCCACGGTGCCGGCCACCTCACCGACGATCGAGGCCAGCTCGGCCCGCAGCGTCGCGGCGGGATCCGACCCGGCGGGTACGTCGCGGGGCAGCACGCCGGTCGAGCGCACGGCGGTCGGGAGGTCGGCATCGAGCCCCACCCGGGAGGCGTAGGCAGCCGCGTGGTCGTAGATCTCGGAGGAGTTGCGGTAGTTGGTCGACAGGTGGAACGCGTGCAGGTCCTTGCCCGCGATCGCAGCCGCGCGCGCGGCAGCCGACTCGGCCGGCACCGGCCACGACGACTGGGCGGCGTCGCCGACGATGGTCCACGTCGCGGCGCGTCCGCGGCGCCCGACCATCCGCCACTGCATCGGGCTCAGGTCCTGCGCCTCGTCGACCAGCACGTGCGCGTAGCCGTCCTCGTCGATCGAGTGGGTCGGCGGCATCCAGACCGGGGCGCCGGGACCGTACTCGCGCTCCCAGGCGGTGGTCAGCTCCTCGCGACCGCTGCCGAGGTCGCCGCCGAGGAAGTCGTCGAGCTCGTGGTCCTCGTCGCGGCGGTCGGGCACGTCGCCGAGGGCGTAGCGCAGCTCGTCGACGAGCGGCACGTCCTCGACCGCCAGGGTGTCGTCCTGCCAGGAGTCGGTGAGCAGGTGCTGCTCCTCGGAGGTCAGCAAACCCTCGCCGACGCGGGCCAGGAACTCCGGGTCGCGCAGCCAGCCGAGCGCCTCGGTGGCACCGAGCGGGGGCCACCACGAGAGCGCGAACTCGACGAACGCGTCGGAGGAGAGCATGTCGTCGTCGAACGCCTCGCGGCCCCGGTCGCGGCCACGCTCGCCGCGCACCTGCCTCCACATGACGTCGAGCAGGGCCGACGCGATCCTCGGCAGCTGGCGGTTGCGCTGGCCCTGGCCCATCAGCTGACGTCGCAGCTTCCCGAGCTGTCCGCGGTCGAGCACGATCACGTCGTCTCGCCAGAACACCCGGAACTCCTTGGGCGATCCCGGGGCCTGCTGGCGCGCCGTACGACGCATCAGCTCGGCCATCCGGTCCGAACCCTTCACGGCCGCGACCTCGGGGGCGTCGTGGCGCGTGGCGCGAAGCCCGCCGACGACCTCGCCGAGCGAGCGCAGTGCCACGGCGGTCTCGCCGAGTGACGGGAGCACCCGCTCGATGTAGCGCATGAAGACGCCGGACGGGCCGACCACGAGCACGCCGCCGGTCTCGTAGCGACGGCGGTCGGAGTAGAGGAGGTACGCCGCGCGGTGCAGTGCGACGACCGTCTTGCCGGTGCCCGGGCCGCCGCTGATCGCGACCACGCCCTTGGACGGAGCGCGGATCGCCTTGTCCTGCTCGGCCTGGATGGTGGCGACGATCGAGTGCATCGACCGGTCGCGGGCCCGCGAGAGCTGGGCCATCAGCGCGCCCTCGCCGACGATCGGCAGGTCGGTCTCGGCCTCGGCGTCGAGGAGCTCGTCCTCGACTCCCACCACCTGCGGCCCGACGCAGCGCAGCACCCGACGGCGTACGACGTCCTGGGGCTCCGCGGCGGTGGCCTGGTAGAACACGGCGGCCGCAGGCGCCCGCCAGTCGATGAGCAGCGAGTCGCGGTCGTCGTCGCGCAGCCCGATCCGGCCGATGTAGCGCGGCTCGGGGTCGAGCGACTGCACGAGGTCGAGCCGCCCGAACACCAAGCCCTCGTGGGCGGCATCGAGCTGGGCGATCCGCTTCGCGGCCTGGAAGACCATCGCGTCGCGCTCCACCAGCCCACCCTCGTGACCGAGCCGACCTCGGCCGTGCCCCTCGCGCGCCAGTTCGCGCGCGTTGCGCGCCGACCTCTCCAGCTGGACGTACACGCGATCGACGAAGGTCTGCTCCGCGGCGAGCTCTGCCGCCAGCACATCGTCTGCCAAGAAAGGTCCCCTCGGATCCCCAGACCGCCGGTGGCGGTGTCCCCATGGTGCGAGTCGACAATCGTATCCGCTCGCCCCGAGGCCCGGAGCAGGACCACCCGATTCGGCGACGGCGGGCGCGGTGGCGCGTGAGTCTGCCACCATCCACCCTCCCGAAACGGTGGCTCACTCACCGACCCCTGAGGGTCGACCGGTCAGTCGGCGCGCGCGTAGCGGGCCACGACCAGGGCACCGGCCGGCGAACGACGTACTTGGGCGTGGGCACCGGCCGGCACCCAGTACGGACCGCTGATGCCGACCCCGTCCCCGCCGAACCCCGACTGCTCCAGCGGCAGCCCGGTGACCCGGATCGTGAGGCCTGCCGGCTTGTCGCCGTGCGTGGCCATGGCCACGCGGATCAGCGTTGCCTGCGCCAGCGGCTGCAGATCGATGAACGGCGTGGGTGGGTGCTGGACGGTGTCCAGTCGCCAGGTGTGCCCGCCGTACTCCAGGTCGATGTCCATCGGGCCTATGTCGGTCCTCGCCCGCCCGAACGGACCGTAGAGCCCGACGCCGATCCGCACGTCGTCCGACGTCAGGGGAGTGGTGCCATCGGGGCCGGTGACCCACACGCGCACCGGCACTGCCCGACCGATCCGTCCGGGGGTGTTCGAGCCGATGACGTCGGCGCCCGGGTCGAACGTGGTGCCGTCGCACCCGGTCGAGCTCTCGGCACGGCCCATGGAGACGTGCACCGTCGAGTCGGACGGGGCCCCGGTGCACAGCACGCTGACCCGCACCGGGCCGCGGATGCCGAGGTACGACGTGCGCACGTCGTTCTGCCCCTGGGCGCCGATCGCTGCCGTGAGCAGTGGGCTGCCCGCGACGGCACGACGGAACGTGATGCCGTCGCGCGTCACGCCGTCCGGCTGCGCGTCGGTGAGGTCGTACGTCGTCAGCCCGACGCGGCCGGCGTCGACCGAGACGCGGAGCTTGCCACTCACCTGCGGCGGGATCACCACGAAGTCGCGGAACCTGCTCAGCCGGGAGGTCCAGTGGGTGGCATCGGGCAGCGTGATCCGCACGGTCGTGTGCCGCTCGGTCGTCCAGGACAGCAGCCGCGGCTGCGACGACGACTCGATGTCCATCGAGTCCGACCCGGCGAACGTCTCCGACGAGCCGTCGGTCCGGTAGGTGTAGCCCAGCGAGTGCTGGTTCGTGGGCGCCTTCACGCCGAGCACCGTGGGTGCGGCGGGGAGGCTGTCGCCGTCGACCCGCGGGACGACCAGGCCGGCGGCTCCCGCAAGCAGCACCGCGCAGGCGGCGCCCGCCACCGTCACCCGGCGCCGACGTCGTACGACGGCGACGCGATGACGGACCGCGGCGGAGCGGACGACGGCCTCGCCGTCGAGCACGTGCTCGGCGTGCTCGTCGAGCGTCGTACGCAGGTCGGACAGGCTGTTCATCGCGGGTCTCCTTCCGCCTCGGTCAGGGCGGGGTCGATGCGCAGCTTGGCGAGCGCCTTGCTGCACTGGCTCTTGACGGTGCCCACCGAGCAGCCGAGGAGGTCGGCGGTCTGGGCCTCGGTCAGGTCCTCGAAGTAGCGCAGGACCACGACCGCCCGCTGTCTGCGCGGGAGTCGCTCCATGGCCCGCCACAGGTCGGTGGGCTCGGCGCCGGACGGGGCGTCGGACTCGGTGAGGGCGTGGTCGGGCAGGTCGTCGGTGGGGTGCTCACCGTTCCACTTGCGTCGCCACCACGAGGCGTAGGTGTTGACGAGGATCCGGCGCACGTAGGGCTCGGGGTTGCCGTCGATCTTGCGCCACGCGAACCACGCCTTGGTCAGCGACGTCTGCAGCAGGTCCTCGGCGAGGGCGTGGTCGTGGGTGAGCAGGTACGCCGTACGCAGCAGCGCCCGCGAGCGTGCGGCGACGAACTGGTCGAAGCCCGCACTGGCCTCCGGGTCCACGCGGCCTCCCGTGTCGACGACGTCGATGCTGCTCATACCCGCTCTACCCGGTGGGGCCGCCGGAAGGTTGCCTACTTCCGCCGGTTCAAGAAGGCGGTCATCGCCTCGCGCGCCTCGTCGGAGGCGAAGAGCCGGGCACTGAGCTCGGCCAGGTCGTCGCCGCGGTCGTCGATCCGGCGGACCAGGTCGGCGTTGAGGATCCGCTTCGACTCGCGAAGCCCTTGCGCCGCGCCGGTGGCGAGCTGGGCGCAGAGCGTCGCGACGGCGTCGTCCAGGTCCTCAGCGGGCACGGCGGTGGTGACCAACCCGTACGCCGCGGCCTGCGAACCGGTGAACGTCTCACCGCCGAGCGTGGTCAGGGAGGCCGCGCGCGGGCTCATCCGGGCGTGCACGGTGAGCGAGATGATCGCGGCCGCCAGACCGAGCTTGACCTCGGTCAGGGCGTACGTCGCGTCGTCGGCGCTGATCGCCACGTCGCTCGCGGCGACGATGCCGATCCCTCCGGCCCGGACCGCGCCGGACACGCGCGTGACCACCGGCTTGTCGAGGGTCAGGACGAGGCGCTGGAGCTCGACGATGCGCCTGGCGCCCTCGGCCATCCCGTCGGTGGTCGCCTCGGAGAGGTCGGCGCCGGAGCAGAAGACCCGGCCCTCCTGCCGGATCAGCACGACCGTCGCCGCGGGGTCGGCGGCCGCGCGCTCGAGGCTCTCGAAGAGCTCCGAGACCAGCTGGCGCGAGAGGGCGTTGCGGTTGTGGGGCGAGTCCAGGGTGATCGTGGCCACCGCGTCCGCGACGGCGTAGTGGACGAGCTCGTGGTGCCCTGAGCCGGTCGAAGCGTCGGTCATGCCGCGCATCCTCCCACCCGAGCTCGCCGCGCCCGCGCGCAATCCCCGACGGGCTCGGTGACGAACCACTCCGTGTGTTGACCAAGCTGCGCTACGCCATGTTCGGGATCCTCGCCGCCCTGGCGGGAATGGGCGTCGGGCACCTCGTCGCCGCGGTCACCGAGCCCGCATCGTCACCCGTGCTCGCAGTCGGCGAGGTGGTCATCGACCACACTCCCACCGCGGTCAAGAACTGGGCGATCGTCCACTTCGGCACCCACGACAAGACGATCCTCGTGGGCTCCGTCCTGGTCGGCGTCCTCCTCCTGGCCGGGGTCGCTGGCGTGCTGGCTCACCGCTCGTTCCGCCTCGGCGCGGGGATGCTGGTGCTGCTCGTCGGCGTCGCGCTCTACGCCGAGCTGAGCCGACCGGTGGTCCACCTCTCAGACGCCGTGCCCGGCCTCGTCACCGCGGTGGTCGGCGTCGCCACGCTCGGCCTCCTGGTCCGCCTCGACCGGGGTCACTCGGACCCCGCGCCCGAAGCCACCCCCAGCGCAGCCCCGACGAGCCGTCGCGCGGTCCTGCTCGGGGTCGGCGGCGTGGCCGTGCTCGCCGCCGTCAGCGGGTACGCCGGTCGGCTCGTCGCGCACTCCCGGGCAGCCATCGGGAACATCGCGCTCCCGCGCCCGCAGAGTCCGGCGAAGGACCTCCCGAAGGGCCTGGACCGGGCGATCCCGGGGATCACGTCGTTCCGGACCCCGGTCGACGACTTCTACCGCGTCGACACACGCCTCTCCCTGCCGATCGTCGACCACTCCTCGTGGGAGCTGGTGATCGACGGCGACGTGTCACGCGCCCAGAGCCTCTCCTACGACGACCTCCTGGCGATGCCGATGATCGAGCGTGACATCACCCTCACCTGCGTCTCGAACGAGGTCGGCGGCCCCTACGTCGGAGGGGCACGCTGGCTCGGCGTACCCCTGCGGACGCTGCTCGACCGGGCGGGCGTCGGCCACAGCGCCGACCAGATCCTGTCGACCGACGTCGACGGGATGACGATCAGCACCCCACTCGCGCTCGCCACCGACGGCCGCGACGCGATGATCGCGGTCGGTATGAACGGCGAGCCCTTGCCGCGGGCGCACGGCTTCCCGGCCCGGATGGTGGTGCCCGGCCTCTACGGCTTCATCAGCGCGTGCAAGTGGATCAACCGGATGACCCTCACGACGTACGACGAGCACACGGCGTACTGGACCGACCGCGGCTGGTCCGAGCAGGCGCCGATCAAGATCGAGAGCCGGATCGACACCCCGCAGGGCCTCCAGCGGGTCAAGGCCGGCAGCACCTTCATCGGCGGAATCGCCTGGGCGCAGCCCGTCGGCGTCGCGAAGGTCGAGGTGCAGGTCGACGGCAGCGCCTGGCGCGAGGCGAAGCTCGGGCCCAGCGCGGGCAACGACTACTGGCGTCAGTGGTACGTCGAGTGGGATGCGCGCCCGGGGCCGCACCAGCTCTCCTGCCGCGCCACCGACCGCGACGGCCACGTGCAGACCAGCGCCCGCACGTCGCCGTTCCCCGACGGCGCGAGCGGCATCCAGAAGATCCAGGTCACTGTCACCTGACCACCCATCCGGATGGTGTGCCACTCCGAATCACCTGCAAGACAAGGAACCTGACCGGAAGGGTCACTCATGAACTCCACGCTCCGACGCACGGGTATCGCCGCGATCGCGCTCTCGACCACTCTGGCCCTCGCTGCCTGCGGCAGCAACAGCAGCAGCAACACGGCCGCCGACCCGGCTGCCGGCGGCGACACCAGCTCGGCCCCCGCGGGTGCCGAGGCCCAGACCTTCGGCGCCGGCTGCACCGCCGTCCCGAAGACCGGTGCCGGCTCGTTCAACGGCATGGCCACCGCCCCGGTCGCCTCCGCCGCGAGCGCCAACCCGGTGCTCTCGACCCTGGTCACCGCAGTCAAGAAGGCGGGCCTGGTCGACACCCTCAACTCGCAGAAGTCGCTGACGGTGTTCGCCCCGACCAACGACGCCTTCGCGCAGATCCCGCCGAAGACGCTCAAGGCCGTGCTCGCCGACAAGGCCACGCTCACCAAGATCCTGACCTACCACGTGGTCGCCGGTGAACTGACGCCCGACCAGCTGGCCGGCACCCACAAGACGCTCGAGGGCGGCGACCTGACCATCTCGGGCAGCGACCCGGACTTCGTGGTCGGCACCCAGAAGGCCACCATCGTCTGCGGCAACGTGCCGACGGCGAACGCCACGGTCTACATCGTCAACTCGGTGCTCATGCCGCCGACGATGTGAGCGGGAACTGACAGACCATCGACAACACGCGAGGATCCTGACGTGACGCATCTGCGATCCGTGCCCTCCGACCCGCCCCCCGAGAGGGGCGGGTCGGTCGGCACTCACCTGGCCGACCTGCTCAAGCGGGCCGGCCGTGGCGACGAGGCCGCCTTCGCCGAGTGGTACGACGCCACCTCGGCGCGGGCCTTCGGTCTCGCGGTCCGCGTCTTGCGCGACCGGGCCCAGGCCGAGGAGGTCACGCAGGAGGCCTACCTCGACTGCTGGCGTCATTCCGCCCGGTTCGACCCGGCCAAGGGGAGCGCGCTCTCGTGGCTGCTCACGATCGTGCACCGCAAGGCCGTCGACCGGGTCCGGTCGGCCGAGGCCTCGGGCCGGCGCGACGAGGCCTACTCCCACCGTGAGCAGACCGTGGAGCACGACTCCACCGCCGAGGCGGCCACGGCCTCGCTCGAGGCCACGCGGGTGAGAGCCGCCCTGGCGGACCTGACCGTGAAGCAACGAGAAGCCGTGGAGCTGGCGTTCCTCGGCGGCTACACCCACACCGAGGTAGCCCGGATGCTCGATCTCCCGATCGGCACCGCCAAGACCCGGATCAGGGACGGGCTGATCCGGCTGAGAGACGCGTTGAGCGTCGGAGAGGTGGCTCAAGCATGAGCGACATCCACGCCCTCTCGGGTGCCTACGCGGTCAACGCCCTCGACGACACCGAGCGCGAGCAGTTCGAGCAGCACCTGGCCGGCTGTCCCGACTGCCGGGCCGAGGTGCAGTCGTTCGGCGAGACCGCTGCCATGATCGCCGGGACCCAGGCCGAGACGGCCCCACCGAGCCTGCGCGACTCCGTGCTGTCCGGCATCGCCTCGACGCGGCCGCTCCCGCCCGCGACTCCCACGCCGGAGGCGCCCACCGACCCAGCGGCCGAGGGCGCATCGGTGACGCCGCTGTGGCGTCGTACCGGCCCCCTCCTGGTCGCGGCTTCGGTGGCCCTGATCCTCGTCGGCCTGGGGATCTTCGGGTTCACCTCCCTGCGCAACGACGGCGGCTCGTCGACCACGAACCTCGCCGACCAGGTGCTCAACGCCTCGGACGCGATGAAGGTGACCGAGCCGCTCGAGGGTGGCGGGCAGCTGACCATCGTGCGCTCCGAGTCCTTGGGCCGAGCGGTGATGCTCGGCAAGGACGTGCCGCCTCCGGCCGCCGGGAAGACCTACCAGCTCTGGCTCCAGCAGCCGGGCGAGGGCATGGTCTCGGCCGGGCTGATGCCCGACGTGACGACGCCCACCGTGCTCACCGGCGACGCCGCCACAGCCACCGCAGCCGCGGTCTCGGTCGAGCCCGCGGTGGGGTCTGCCCAGCCGACCTCCGATCCGATCGCGCTCTTCCCGTTGCAGGCGACGGCGGAGAACGGGACGACATGAGCCGACCACGACGGATCGCCGTGATCGGGTCCGGGGTGGCGGGGTTGACAGCAGCACACGTGGCTGCGAAGTCGGCCCACGTCACCCTCTACGAGGCTGACACCCGGCTCGGTGGCCACGCAGACACCCACGACGTCGACGGCCTCGCCATCGACACCGGCTTCATCGTCCACAACGAGCGCACCTACCCGACCCTGCTGCGGCTCTTCGCCGAGGTCGGGGTCGCGACGCAGCCGTCGGAGATGTCGATGTCGGTGCGCGACGAGGAGACGGGCCTGGAGTACGCCGGTGCGCTCGGCCTCCGCGGGCTCTTCCCGCGCGGCCGCAACCTCGGCCGACCGGGCTTCCTGCGGATGATGGCCGAGGTGCCGCGCTTCCACCGCCGGGCGCGGGCCCTGCTCGAGCAGTCGGGCCGGGACGAGGCGACGCTGCGCGACTTCCTCGCCGACGGCGACTTCACGCCGTACTTCTGCCGGCACTTCATGGAGCCGCTCGTCGCGGCCGTCTGGTCGTGCGACCCGGAGGTCGCCCTCGACTACCCGGCGCGGTATCTCTTCGAGTTCCTCTCCCACCACGGGATGCTCTCGGTCACCGGGTCGCCGCAGTGGCGGACCGTGGTCGGTGGCTCCCGGGACTACGTCGCGCGGGTGGCGGCCGGGCTCGACGACGTGCGACCCGGAACCAAGGTGACCGGGGTGCGTGAGACGGCTGACGCGGTCGAGGTGACCGACGGCAACGGCACCACCACGTCGTACGACGGGGTCGTGATCGCCACCCATCCCGACCAGGCGCTCGCCCTGCTCACCGAGCCCACCGCGGTCCAGCGCGACGCGCTCGCCGCGATGCCCTACGCCGACAACCTCGCGCTCCTCCACACCGACACCTCGCTGCTGCCGCGCAACGCCGGAGCCAGGGCGTCGTGGAACTTCCTGCGCCCGCGCGGCGAACGCGGCGCGGTCACGGTCAGCTACGACCTGACCCGGCTGCAGCGCCTGCCTACGCAGACCCACTACCTGGTCACGCTCGGCGGAGAGGACCTCGTCGACCCGCGCACCGTGATCGCCCGGATGGACTACGCCCACCCCCTCTACAACCCCGAGTCCGTGGCTGCCCAGCGTCGCCTCCCGGAGGCGAACACGTCGCGGCTCGCCTTCGCCGGCGCCTACCACGGGTGGGGCTTCCACGAGGACGGCGCGCGGTCCGGCGCGGCCGCAGCCGAGCACCTCGGCCTGTCGTGGGACGACCCGGCGCCGCTGCCCGAGCCCGGGCTGTACGACGCGCAGATCCGTCACACCCGGCGCCGCCCGTTCCTGCGGAGGTTCGAGCACCGCTCCCATCTCTGGCTCGTCGACCTCGACGACCTGCCCGACCACGGCCCGCTGGGGCGGTTCGAGGCGCGCGACCACCTCGGCTCTCCCGACGCCACGATCCGCGCGAACGTCGACGCGTTCCTGGCCTCGCACGGCATCGACCTCGCCGGCGGACGGGTGCTGATGGCGGCCAACGCGCGCGCCTTCGGAAACGGCTTCAACCCGATCAGCGTCTTCTGGTGCTTCGACGGCGCCGGCGCGCCCGCCGGCACGGTCGTGGAGGTCCACAACACCTACGGCGGACGCCACGCCTATCTCGTGCACCCCGACGAGCGGGGTCGCGCGCGTGTCGACAAGGAGCTCTTCGTCTCGCCGTTCCACGGCACGGACGGCTGGTACGACGTCGTGGTGCCGGTGCCGGGTCGCGACCTCCTGATCTCGATCACGCTCCACACCGACGACGGCGCGACGTTCTCGGCGTCGCTCACGGGTCGTCGTACGAGCAGGTCGGTGCTGCGGGCCGCGCCGGCAGCAATCCGGGGGGCGGCCCTGATCCGAATGCATGGCATCTGGCTCTGGCTGCGACGGCTGCCGGTCCAGCCCCGACCCGACCACCCTGCTCAGGAAGACCGATGACCACCTCCCTGAACCGGCCCGCTCTCGACCAGTGGCCCGACCTCGCCGCGGTGCCCACCGGCCTGCGCACGCGGGTCTCGGCCGCCGTCGCGCGGCGCCTCTTCGTCGCCGGCGTCAGCCGCTTCCCCGTGACCGTCCACCTCGAGGGCCGCACCCTCGGACAGGGCGGACCCGAGATGACCATCCACCGGCCCGACGAGTTCTTCGCCCGCCTCGGGCGCGGGGTGCTGATCGGCTTCGGCGAGGCCTACCTCACCGGCGCCTGGGACGCCGACGACCTCGGCGGGTTCCTCACCGTGCTGGCGGCCGACCTGCCGACGCTCGTGCCGCCGGGCCTGCAGAAGCTCCGCGCGCTCGCCGTACGACGTCCTCCGCGCCACGAGGTCAGCACTCGCGCCAACTCCCAGCGCAACATCGCCCACCACTACGACCTGTCCAACGACCTGTTCGAGCTGTTCCTCGACCCCGGCCTGAGCTACTCGTCGGCCCTGTTCGCCACCGCGCCGGTGCGCGGCGACGACCACACGCTGATGACCGCGCCCGAGCCTGGCGGCGACCTGCGCGAGGCGCAGACCCACAAGATCGAGCGGCTCCTCGACCGCACCGAGGTCGGCCCCGGCTCGCGGGTGCTCGAGATCGGCACGGGGTGGGGCGAGCTCGCGATCCGGGCAGCCATCCGGGGCGCGACCGTGCACTCGATCACCCTGTCCATCGAGCAGAAGAGCCTCGCCGAGCGACGGATCGCCGAGGCCGGGCTCGCCGACCGGGTCACCGTCCAGCTGCTCGACTACCGCGAGCTGGTCGCACCCGGCTCGCCCCACCTCGCGGCGTACGACGCGGTGCTGTCGGTGGAGATGATCGAGGCGGTCGGCTACGACTTCTGGGACGAGTACTTCGCGATCCTCGACCGGGCCCTCGCGCCCGGCGGCAAGGTCGGCATCCAGGCGATCACGATGCGCCACGACCGGATGCTGGCCACCCGCAACACCTACACGTGGATCAACAAGTACGTCTTCCCCGGCGGCTTCCTGCCGTCGGTCGAGGTGATCGACCGGATCACCCGCGAGCACACGTCACTGCGGGTCATCGACCGCTTGTCGTTCGGCTCTCACTACGCCGAGACCCTGCGGCAGTGGGACGAGCGGTTCCTGGCCGCGCGCGAGCGGGTGCTGACGCTCGGCTTCGACGAGACGTTCGTACGGATGTGGCACTTCTACCTCGACTACTCGCGGGCCGGCTTCGGCTCCGGCTACATCGACGTGAACCAGATCGTGCTCGATCGCGAGGGCAACGAGCGGCCTCGGTGATCGACAGCTGGTGGGGCCTCGTGCTCCTCGCTCTGCTGATCGCTTCCCTGGCGATGGTGGTGACGGCGTTCGCCGCTCGCCGCGCCGGCCGGGTCTCGGTGGTCGACGTGACGTGGGGCCTCGCGCTCGCCGGGATCGCGGTGGCCGCCGCTGTCGTCGGCACCGGCACCCCGTGGCGCCGGTGGCTCGTCGCGGGTCTGGTGGTCGTGTGGGGTGTGCGGCTGGCGCGCCACATCTTCACCCGCTCCCATGGGGGCGGCGAGGACCCGCGGTACGCCGAGATCCTGGCCGGCGGCGGGCTGCGTGCCGCGATCCGCAAGGTGTACGTCGTCCAGGGTCTGTCGATCTGCCTGATCGCCCTGCCGGTGCTGGCCGCGGCCCACTCCGACGTCGCTGTGACCTGGTTGGTCTGGGTCGGGGTGGCGGTCTGGGCGATCGGGGTCACCGTCGAGGCCGTCGGCGACGCCCAGCTCGCGTCGTACCGGAGAGACCCCGACCGCGGCCCGATCATGGACCGCGGCCTGTGGGGCTGGACCCGGCACCCCAACTACTTCGGGGACGCCTGCCTGTGGTGGGGCATCTGGATCGCCGGCGGTGCCGCGTCCGGCTGGCTGCCGGCCCTGCTGACCGTCGCGTCGCCCGTGGTGATGACCCACTTCCTGCGCAACGTCACCGGCGCCCGGCTGCTGGAGCGGACGATGAGCAGCCGTCCCGGCTGGGACGCCTACGCCGCCCGGGTGCCGCTGTTCGTGCCCCGCCCCCCTCGCAGGGCCTGACCTCGCCGCGACCAAAGTCTGCGTGGCGCCGCCTGCGGACCGATGTCGTGCATCCGTCCGGCTCCTACCGTGGAGCGATGGCGACCCCGCGCAGGCATCGGATCGCGATGGCGTTCGGGCTGCTGCTGCTGGCGCCGACCGTCGGCGAGTTCCTGCTCGGCAACATCCCGCTCTCGCAGTACGGCGACGTGCTGTTCCTGATGCCGCTCTACGGCGCGGGCGCCCTGCTGGTGCGCGAGACCGCCCGACGGCTCGGTCGGGGCTGGCCGACCATCGCGCTCCTCGCTGCGGCGTACGCCGTGATCGAGGAGGGCCCGGTCGACCAGATGATCTTCAACCCGGGCTACCTCGGGCTGCCGTCGTTCGCCGGTTACGCCGAGATCCCAGGCCTGGGGATCAGCGGGTCGCTGCTGCTCTGGAGCCTCGCCCTCCACACGGTGTGGAGCATCTGCGTGCCGATCGCGCTCGTCGAGGCGTTCGACCCGACGCCGACCCTGCCGTGGCTGGGCCGTCTCGGGCTGATCACGACCGCGGTGGTGTTCGCGGCAGGCTGCGTGTTCCTCGGCGTCTTCCAGGCCGAGGACCTCGACTTCGTGGGCACCCCGCTGCAGTTCGCGGCCTCCGTCGTGGCGATCGTCGGGCTGGTCGCGGCCGCGCTCGCGGTGGGCCCACCGCGGCGTCCGGCAGCCTCGGGCCACGCGCCTCACCCGGTCGTGGTGGCAGTCACGGCGTTCGCGGTCACCAGCGGCTACTGGCTGAGCACGTCGCTGCCCCTCGAGGGCGCGGTGGGTGTCGTCGTGGCCCTCGTCTGCTTCGCCGCGGCAGCGGGTGGGGGCGCGTGGCTGGTGTGGTGGTGGTCGCAGCGGCCCGGGTGGGAGGGCCGCCACCGGCTCGCCCTCGCTGCCGGCGCGGCCGCGACGTACGCCACGTGGTTCGGTCCGAGCCAGGCCGCTGAAGCCGGCACCGGCCCGGTCGAGGCGGCCTGGGGAGCCGCCGTGTTCGGCCTGGCCATCGCCCTCGTGGTCCTCGCCGCCGCCCTCCGCCAGCACTCCTTCTCGAGGCCCCACTCCGGATAGTCCCTGACAGAACGGCCCCCGAACGGGCCGATCAGGGGCCGAATCGTCAGGGACTATCCGACGATCGGTGCTTCACTCGGGGGATGGACCGCGTGGCGGAGGCCTTCCGGGCGTGTCCGCGGGAGCAGTTCCTGCCGAAGTCGGAGCGGCGGCGGGCCGGGTACGACGGGCCGTTGCCGATCGGCCACGGCCAGACCAACAGCCAGCCGCGGACCGTGGAGTCGATGCTGCGCCTGCTCGACGTGTACGCCGGGCAGCGGGTGCTCGACGTCGGGTCCGGATCGGGCTGGACGACCGCCCTGCTCGCACACCTGACCGGGCCGGGCGGCCGGGTGCTCGGCGTCGAGCTGGAGCCCGATCTCGTCGAGCTCGGCACCCGCCACCTCGATGCGCTCGACGTGCCGTGGGCCAGCATCCACCAGGCGACGCCGGGGGTCCTCGGCCTGCCCAGCGCCGCGCCGTACCACCGGATCCTGGTCTCCGCGATGGCAGGCGAGCTGCCCGACGAGCTGGTCGAGCAGCTCCACACCGGGGGCGTGATGGTGATCCCGGTCGCCGGCCGGATGCTGCGCGTGGCCGCGTCGATGCGGGGCGTCCAGGTGACGCGGCACGGAGGCTACCGGTTCGTCCCGCTCCGTTGAGGAGATCTCAGCCCACGCCCCACAGCGCTGCCACGTGTCGCGCGTCGGTGCCGCAGCAGCCACCGACGATCTCGAGCGACGGGAGCGCCTCCTCGAGCCGCCGGTGCGCCGGCACGAACACCGACAGGTCGCCCTCGTCGAGCACCTCCGCCTCGTCGAGCTCGGCGTGGCTCGCGGTCGACGCGTTGCTCCGCAGGCCGTGGATCCGCCCGGCCCACTCACCCGGCTCCTCGAACGCCGGCCACACGTGGGTCGGGTGGGCACAGTTGACCAGGAAGTACGCCGGCGGCGCGGCCGCGTCGACCCGCTCGATCGCCTCGGGCAGCGGCGTGCCGTCGGGGAGATGGCCGTCGGTCTCCACGGTGAACCCGATGGCGGCTCGCACGCCCGCGTCCTCGGCCGCCTGCACCACCCCGATCGCCTCGCCCGGGTCGGTGAGTGTCAGGGCGCAGACCTCGTGGACGCCGCTCTCGGCGAAGTCGCGCACCTGGGGCGCGTGGTAATCCGCGGCCTCGTCGGCGTCGACCGCGTCGCCCGCGACGTACCCGTCACCGCGCGGGCCGACCATCCCCGTCACCACGAGGTCGGGGACCCGGTCGCGCCACTCGTGCGCGAGGGTCTGCAGGAAGGCGACGGCTCGGCGGTTCGCGTCGGACAGCCGGCCGACGTCGTGCCCGAGCCGTGCCCCCCAGTCGGGGTTGGCCCGCCAGGTAGGCGGCTCGAGCCGCAGCCCCGCACCGACGGCGGCCGCGACGTCGGCGTACCCGTCGTAGTAGCCGCGCAGCAGGGCCCGTCCCTCGTCGGTCCACACCAGGGGGTACGCCGCGAACTCCGGCAGGTCGACCCCGTGATGGAAGATCAGGTCGGTCTCCAGCCCCCCGTCGGTGACGTAGCGCCACTGCGTCGTCGAGCCCATCGCCACCTCCACAGCCGGATCCGCCATTGAGGCATGCCACCACGGTGGGCCGCAACCCGCGACGAACCTTCACCCGGAGTTCACACGGCGTAACCAACCGGAAAGGTGGACCCGACAGGCTGGCTCCGTCAGCCGTCACCGACGGTCGCCGCAGGGACCCCAGGAGTCCTCCTTGCCCAAGCCCAGCCAGCCCGAGAGCATCCCCCGCCCCCTGTGCGGACGCCCGTACGACGTCGAGGCAGCACGCGAGCGCGAGGACCGCACCCTGCGCGGCCTCAGCGAGCTCCTCGACGCCCGCCCCGAGCTGCACGGCGTGCACGCCCCCGCCGACTGGGCCTACGACGCGGTGCGCTGGTCGGCGTAGCGGTCAGTAGCTCTTGGGCAGGCCCAGGGAGTGCATGGCCACGAAGTTGAGGATCATCTCGCGCGAGACCGGGGCGATCCGACCGGCGCGCGTGGCGACCAGCAGCCCGGCCATGCCGTACTCCTGCGTGATCCCGTTGCCGCCGTGGGTCTGCACGGCCCGGTCGGCCGCGTCGCACGCGGCCTCGGCGGCGGCGTACTTGGCCATGTTGGCGGCCTCGCCCGCGCCCATGTCGTCGCCCGCGTCGTAGAGCGCCGCCGCCTTCTGGGTCATCAGCCGCGCCAGCTCGATCTCTATCTTCGACTGCGCGAGCGGGTGGGCGATGGCCTGGTGGGAGCCGATCGGGCCCTGGAAGACCGTGCGCTCCTTCGCATACGACGCGGCTCGGTCGAGCGCGAAACGGGCGAGCCCGGTGGAGAACGACGCGGCCATGATCCGCTCGGGATTGAGCCCCGCGAAGAGCTGCACCAGCCCGCCGTCCTCGTCGCCGACCACGGCGTCGTCGGGCAGGCGCACGTCGTCGATGAACACCTGGAACTGCAGCTCCGGGCTGACGATCTCCATCGGGATCGGTCGCGCCTCGAAGCCTTCGGCATCCGTCGGTACGACGAACAGCACCGGCTTGAGCTTTCCGGTCCTCGCGTCCTCGGTGCGCGCGACGACCAGCACGTTGTCGGCCTCGTCGACGCCCGAGATGTAGATCTTGCGGCCGTTGAGCACCCACCCGTCGCCGTCGCGGCGCGCGGTCGTGGTGATGTTGTGGGTGTTGGTGCCGGCGTCGGGCTCGGTGATGGCGAAGGCCATCGTCCCGGTGCCGTCGCAGATCCCCGGGAGCCAGCGCCCCTTCTGCTCCTCGGTGCCGTAGCGGCTGATGATCGTCCCGCAGATCGCCGGGCTCACGACCATCAGCAGCAACGGGCAGCCCTGGGCTGCGAGCTCCTCGCAGACCGCGGCGATGTCTCCGATGCCGCCGCCACCGCCGCCGTACTCCTCGGGGATGTTGATCCCGAGGTATCCGTTCTTGCCGATCTCGAGCCACAGGTCGGTGGTCTTCTCACCGGACCGCGCCTTCTCGGTGAACCACTCGCGGCCGAACTTGCCCGCCAGCTTGGCCACCTCGCGCCGCAGCGCCTGCCGCTCCTCGGACTCCTGGAACTCACTCATCCCTGCTCCTGCTTCTCTTCATCGGTCGAGCCCGCGCCGTCGGTCGAGCCCGCGCCGTCGGTCGAGCCCGCGGAGACCACGGCGAGCACCTCACCGGCCGCCACCTGGGCGCCGGGCCGCACGGACATCCTGGTCACCGTGCCGGCATGGGGAGCCGTCACCGTGTGCTGCATCTTCATGGCCTCGAGGACCAGCACGGTCGCGCCGGCCTCGACCGCATCACCCTCTGCCACCCCGACGCGCACCACGGTGCCGGGCATCGGAGCCAGCAGGCTCCCGCTGGCCACCGCATCCGCGGGATCGGTGAACCGCGGGACCACCGTGAGCCTCGCGTGACCGGTCGCAGCGTCGACGTCGACCACCGGTGCGTGGGCGGGGCCGGTGACCGCGACGTCGTACGCCGTGCGGAGGCCGTCGCGCTCGAGCACGACCCGCCACCCGCGGTCGGTCGAGCCGGTCGAGACCACGTCGAATCCGTCCACGACGTAGCCGTCGCGCCCGCCCCACCACTCCACCCTGATCGGGTCGTCCGCCTGAGCGTCACCTCTAGCGGACGCTGAGGCGGACGACCGGGTGAAGAGGGTGACCTGGGGCTGGCTGACCACGTTGCGCCAGGCCACCGGCACGCCACGCTGCACCCGTCGTCCGGCGGCGTCGCGCTCGGCGAGAGCAAGCGCCGCTGCGACGGCTGCGCCCTGGTCGAGGATCGGGGCTGCGAGGTCGCGGTCCGCGAGGAAGGCCGTGCTGACCTCACCGGCCAGAAAGTCGGGGTCCTCGAGGATGTCGACGAGCAGGTCTCGGTTGGTGGTCACGCCGTGGATCCGGGCGCCTCGCAGCGCAGACGCCAGTCGGCGCGCGGCCTGGTCGCGGGTCGGAGCCCACGAGACGACCTTGGCCAGCATGGCGTCGTAGTGGGTCGACACGGTGCTGCCGGTCTCGAACCCGGCGTCGAGCCGGAGGCCGGGACGGTTGAGCAGGTCGAACTCGCCGTCGACCCCCGGCAGGTCGAACGACGTCAGGGCGCCGCTCTGCGGTTGCCAGTCGCTGGCCGGGTCCTCGGCATAGAGCCGGGCCTCGATCGCGTGGCCGTAGGTCATCCCGATCGTCTGGGGATCCGGGGTGCGCTCCTCGGCGACCGTCAGCTGGAGATCGACGAGGTCGACGCCGTGGACCAGCTCGGTGACCGGGTGCTCGACCTGGAGCCGGGTGTTCATCTCCAGGAAGTAGAAGCGGTCCGCGGCCTCGTCGTAGAGGAACTCGACGGTGCCGGCACCGCGGTAGTCGATCGCTGCCGCCGCGGCGCGGGCTGCCTCATGGAGGGCGGCGCGGGTCGCGTCGGGCAGCCGCGGCGCCGGCGACTCCTCGACCACCTTCTGGTGGCGGCGCTGGATCGAGCAGTCGCGCTCGCCGAGGACGAGCACCCCGGACGCATGCCCGACGACCTGCACCTCGACGTGGCGGCCGCGCTCGACGAACGGCTCGAGGAAGACGGTGCCGTCACCGAACGCGCTGAGGGCCTCGGCGCTGGCGGCGTCGACCTCGCTCGTCAGGTCGCCGAGCGTGCGGACGATCCGCATCCCACGCCCCCCGCCACCCGCCGAGGCCTTGACGAGCAGGGGCAGATCGGCGTCGGTCGGCTTGGCCGGAGCCTCGAGCGTCGGGACGCCCGCCTTCCGCATGATCTTCTTGGCGCCGATCTTGGAGCCCATCTGCTCGATGGACCTCGGCGACGGCCCCACCCAGGTGAGTCCTGCCTCGAGCACCGCACGCGCGAACTCGGCGTTCTCGGACAGGAAGCCGTAGCCGGGGTGGATCGCGTCGGCGCCGGACCTCTTCGCCGCCTCGACGAGAAGGTCGAGGCGCAGGTAGGTGTCGGCGGGGGCGTTCCCCGGCAGGTGGACGGCGACGTCGGCCTCGCGGACGTACGGCAGGCCGGCATCCGCGTCGGAGTGCACGGCGACGGTCTCGACGCCGAGGCGGCGGCACGTCGCGAACACACGGCGCGCGATCTCGCCCCGGTTGGCCACCATCAATCGCCGGATCATGTGCGGAACACCCCGTAGCCCTCGGCGCCGCGGATCGGGGCGTTCTCGATCACCGAGAGGCAGATCGCCAGGATCGTGCGGGTGTCACGCGGATCGATCACGCCGTCGTCGTACAACATCCCGGAGAGGAAGAACGGCAGGCTCTGCTCCTCCACGCTCTGCTCGATGAACGCGCGCATGCCGGCGTCGGCCTCGTCGTCGTAGGCCTGTCCGCGGGACTCGGCCGCGGCTCGGGCGACGATCGAGAGCACGCCGGCGAGCTGGGCCGGACCCATCACGGCGCTCTTGGCGCTGGGCCAGGTGAAGAGGAAGCGTGGGTCGTAGGCGCGGCCGTTCATGCCGTAGTTCCCCGCGCCGTACGACGCGCCCATGATCACGCTGAGATGGGGGACCTTCGAGTTGCTCACCGCGTTGATCATCTGGGCACCGTGCTTGATGATCCCGCCCTGCTCGTACTCCGCGCCGACCATGTAGCCGGTGGTGTTGTGGAGGAAGAGCAGGGGAGTGTCGACCTGGTTGGCGAGCTGGATGAACTGGGTCGCCTTCTGCGCCTCCTCGCTGAAGATGACGCCCTGCGCGTTGGCGAGGATGCCGAGGGGACGGCCGTGCAGCCGCGCCCAGCCGGTGACCAACGACGTGCCGTAGAGCGGCTTGAACTCGTCGAACGGCCGCTCGTTGCCCGGCCCGGCGCCGTCGCAGATGCGCACGATCACCTCGCGCGGGTCGAACGGCTCCTTCAGGTCCGCCGGGATCAGGTCGAGCAGCTCGTCGGGTTCCCCCTCCGGCTCGGCGTACGACGAACCACGTGCGTCACACGCGTCCCATGACGCGCGCGCTCCCGTCGCTTCGGTGGGGTTGTAACGGCTGACAAGCGACGGGATCGCCGGTCGAGCGGCGATCCCGACCGCAGGCTTCCGCCAGTTCAGGCGCGCCACGATCCGACGGCCGATCCGGATCGCGTCCCGCTCGTCCTCGGCCAGGTAGTCGGCGAGGCCCGAGACGCGGGCGTGCATCTCGGCGCCGCCCAGCGACTCGTCGTCCGACTCCTCGCCGGTCGCCATCTTCACCAGGGGCGGACCGCCGAGGAACACCTTGGCCTGCTCGCGCACCATCACCGTGTAGTCGCTCATGCCCGGCACGTAGGCGCCGCCGGCCGTGGAGTTGCCGAAGACCAGCGCGATGGTCGGCTGGCGTCGGGCGCTGGCGCGCGTGAGGTCGCGGAACACCTTGCCGCCGGGGATGAAGATCTCCTTCTGGGTCGGGAGGTCGGCACCTCCCGACTCGACCAGCGAGATCGTCGGCAGCCCGTTCTCCTCGGCGATCTGCGCGGCGCGGAAGCCCTTCTTCACCGTCCACGGGTTGCTCGCGCCGCCCTTGACCGTCGGGTCGTTGGCCGTGATCAGGCACTCGACGCCCTCGACCACGCCGATCCCCGTCACCAACGACGCACCCACCGCGAAGTCCGAGCCCCAGCCGGCCAGCGGCGACAGCTCGAGGAACGCCGAGCCGGGGTCGACGAGGAGCTCGATCCGCTCGCGCGGCAGGAGCTTGCCGCGGGCATGGTGGCGGTCGACGTACTTCTGCCCACCGCCGGCGACGGCCTTCGCGTGCTCGGCGTCGAGATCGGCGAGCTTCTCCAGCATCGCCTCGCGGTTGGTCACCGTCACTGCTCGAGCACCGCCTTCATCCGCTCGAGCGTGGTGCGCATCCCGCGCTCGTTCGTGCGGCCGCGCAGCGGGCCGAGGATCGTCCAGTAGGCCCGCATCATCAGCGACGGCTCGATCCGGAAGTACTCCGTGACCCGGGTGCCCGTGCCGTCGGGCTCGATCCGGTACCCCCAGTTGTTGAGGGTCAGGTCGTCGGTGCCGACGGAGAACTCGAAGACCTCGTGCGGCACGCACGTGGTCACCTGACAGCCAGACCAGTACGTCGGCCCGACGCCGTTGCGCTTCACGTGCCCCTTGAACGACGCCCCGACCTCCGGGCCGGTCGACCCACGGGTCCAGCGCGCCTCGAAGGTCTCCGGCGAGAACTCCCCGATCCGGGTGACGTCGCTGACGAGGTCCCAGACCTCCTCGGGGGTGGCGTCGACGTGCACCGAGACCTCGCGGGTCAGGGGTCCGAGCAGGTGGAAGGTCATGGCGTGTACCCCATCAGTCTGGCGGTGAGATCGGTGAGCACCTCGGTCGCTCCTCCTCCGATCGGCAGGATGCGGGCGTCGCGGTAGTGCCGCTCCACCTCGGTGCCGTGCAGGTAGCCCGTGCCGCCGTGCAGCTGCACGGCCTGGTCGCAGACGTACGTCGAGGTCTCCACCGCGGTCTGCTTCGCGAGGCAGGCCTCGGCCACCACGCTCTCACCCGCCACGTGGCGCGCCGCGACCGCGTGGGTGTAGGCGCGTGCGACCTCGACCTGGCGTCTCATCTCGACGAGACGATGCCGCACGACCTGGTTGGCGATCAGCGGCCGGCCGAACGTCTCGCGCTCGCGGCAGTACGACGCGGTGAGGGCGAGGCTGCGGGCCGCGATGCCGTAGGCATGCACCGCGAGCGCGATCCGCTCGACCACGAACTGCTCGGCGATCTGTGCGAACCCCGAGTTCTCTTCACCGACGAGATTGCGTGCGTGCACACGCACATCTGCAAACCCGAGCTCGGCGGTGTCCGAGCAGTGCCAGCCCATCTTGGCCAGGCTGCGGTCGACGGTGAAGCCAGGCATCCCCTTCTCCACGACGAGCAGGCTCACTCCGGCATGGCCGGGGCCGCCCGTGCGCACGGCCGTGGTGACGAAGTCGGCCCGCACGCCGCTCGTGATGAAGGTCTTGGTGCCGTTGACGACGTAGTGGTCGTCCTCCCGGCGGCCCGTCGTCCGGATCGAGGCGACGTCGCTGCCGCCTCCGGGCTCGGTGACCGCCAGGCTGCCGATCAGCTCACCAGCGAGCGTCGGTCGGACGAAGCGATCGACGAGGTCGGGGTTGCCGGTCGCCGCCAGGTGGGGCAGCGCGATCCCGCTGGTGAACAGGGCCGCCATCAGCCCGCTCGACGCGCCTTCCTCGAACATCGCCTCCTGCACGGCAATGCTGTCGAGCAGGTCTCCACCCTCGCCGCCGACCTCCACCGGGAACGCGATGCCGAGGAGTCCCTGCTTCGCCGCAGCCTGGTGCAGAGCGCGCGGCACCTCGCCGGCGTCCTCCCAGTCCTGCAGGTACGGCACGACCTCGCGCCTGGTGAACTCCCGGGCCGTCTGCCTCAGGGCTTCGTGGTCGTTCACAGCAGGCCCTCGGGGATGTCGACGTAGCGCGAGCGCGCCCACTCGCCGAGGCCCTTCGCCTGGGGGTCGAACCGCGTGGAGGCGGCGACACCGCGACCGAGCAGCCCGTGGATCACGACGTTGACCCCGCCCAGGTTGGGCAGCGCGAAGACGTCGACCTCGAGCGGCGCGGTCTCCGGGAGCAGCGTGTGCACGAAGTCGGGCGTGACGAGTCCGAGCAACCAGGTGACGCGCTCGTCGTACGCCGGCGCAGCGTCATGCGCGACCCACAGCCCCAGGTTGGCGTCGCCGCCCTTGTCGCCCGACCGGGCGTGCACGAACGCGCCGAGGGGGGCTCTCACGCGACCACCTCCGACGACCCGTCGGCATGGTGCACCGTGTGGGTGACGGCCGTTCGTTCGACGTACTCGGCGCGGTAGACGCCGTACGGCGTGCCGTTGCCGGGCGGAGCGGTCATCGTGAAGCCGGGGTACGACGCCAGCGCGAGCTCCACCGCTGCGCTGCTGAACCCACGCCCCACGGGCTCGGGTGCGGCGTCCTGCACGGTGCAGCGGAGCAGGGTCGAGGCGCCCTCCTCGGTGTCGGCGTCGGCGGAGGGCGGCGGGCCCAGCGACCAGGTCACCGACGACGCGATCAGGCTCGGCTCGAGCTGGGCGCGCACCCACGCCGCCTTCTCCTCGACGTCGAGGCCGGTGAGCACGAAGTCGACGGAGTTCCGGTAGCCACCCAGCTCGTTGACGCACACCTTCAGCCGGTCCGGCGGCGCGGAGCCGCGAACCCCCGAGATCAGCACCCGGTCGCGGCCGTCGTCGGCGAGCTCGATCGTGTCGAGATGAGTGGTCACGTCGGGGCCGAGGTAGCTGGTCGACTGCACCTCGTACATCAGCTGCGCAGTCACCGTGTCGCGGCTCACCAGCCCGCCGGTGCCGTCGTGCTTGGTGATCACCGACGATCCGTCGGCCGCGATCTCGGCGATCGGGAACCCCAGAGGTCGACCGCCTGTCGAGACCACCGTGCGGAACCCCGAGAAGTTGCCACCGGTCGCCTGCGCGCCGCACTCGAGCACGTGTCCCGCGACGACGGCCCCGGCCAGCTCGTCGTACGCCGTGGGGCTCCAGCCGAAGTGCGCGACGGCGGGCCCGACCACGAGCGAGGCGTCGGTGACGCGCCCGGTCACCACGATGTCCGCGCCCTCACGGAGAGCTGCGGCGATGCCGCGGGCACCGAGGTAGGCGTTGGCGGTGAGGGCGCCGGGGTAGCCGAGGGGACGCACGTCGTCGCCGTCGACGTACGCGATCGACGGCGAGAGTCCCTGGTCGGCCGCGATCTCGGCGAGCCGGGCAGCCAGTCCGGATGGGTTGAGCCCCCCGGCGTTGGCGACGAGCTTCACGCCCCGGTCGAGCGCTAGAGCCAGACAGTCCTCCACCTGGCGCACGAAGGTGCGTGCGTAGCCCAGCGAGGGGTCCTTGAGCTGGTCACGACCCAGGATCAGCATCGTCAGCTCGGCCAGGTAGTCGCCGGTGAGCACGTCGAGCTCCGGCTCGCCCTCGAGCATCTCGCGCATCGCCGAGAGGCGGTCGCCGTAGAAGCCCGAGCAGTTGCCGACCCGCAGGTCCCTCACCGCGGCTCACGCCCCTCGCCCGACGGGCCGGCGAAGCACTGCGCGATGGACAGCCAGGTGTTCGCGTCGCGGCCGATGGCGACGAGCGAGGTGTCGGCCCGGTTGATCCGCTGGGTGACCAGCAGGCAGAAGTCGTACGCCGCGCCCGTCACCGTCTGCGCGGCGTCCTCGGGTCCCCAGGTCCACAGGTCTCCGGACGGCGCCGTGAGCGAGATCCGGAACTCCTCGGCGGGGGCCTCCAGCCCGTGCACGGAGAACGAGAAGTTCCGCGTACGCACCCCGAGGTGCGCGACGTGGCGGATCCGGTCGGTGATCTCGGGCTCGGCGTCGAGCGCCTCGTGGACGTCGAGGGAGTGCGCCCAGGTCTCCATGAAGCGCGCGGTGGCCATCGACGTCGCCGACATCGGCGGCCCGTACCACGGCATCTTCTGGCCCTCGGGGTATCGGCGGAGGCACTCGGCCAGCTGCGCCCGGGCGGTGCGCCAGCGGTCGAGGATCACCGAGGGGGCGGCGACGCCGCCGGTGAGTGCGGTGCGGTCGGCGAAGTGGTCGGGATCCGCCATCGCCTCGACCACCAGGGCGTCCCAACGAGCCTTGTCGGTGGCGGCTGCGTGCGCCGCCTCGTCGGTCCAGGCGAGGTGGGCGATCTGGGTGGCGACGTCCCACCCGGGGGATGGTGTGGAACGTCGCCAGTCTGTGGTGGGGGCTGCTGCGACGAGCGTGTCGAGACGAGCGCTCTCGGCGGCGAGGTCGTCGAGCACCTGGGTGAGGACGTCGTTCATGCGAGCGCCTCGTCGAGCGTGACCGCCCACTGGTCCAGGATCCGCTTGCGCCGCCGGGTGTCGTCGCTGATGGTGGCAGCCAGGCCGAGGCCACGCACGAGGTCGAGGGTCGCCTGCACGAGCTCGCGTACGCCGGGCCGCGACTCGTCCGCGCCGAGCAGGTCGACGGTCATCCGGTGGGCGTCGCGGCCGACCCGCTGCTCCAGGGGAGAGACGGCGGCCAGCAGCGCCGGATCGGTGCGGGCTGCCACCCACAGCTCGAGCGCGGCGATGAAGACAGGCGAAGCGAAGTGGTCGCCGAGCATCCGGAGCACGTTGCGGGTGCGGTGCGGGCCGCGGGGAACGGCGGCTGCGGCAGCAGCCAGCTCGGCGCCGCGGACCTCGGTGAGGTGCTCGACCGCAGCGACCACGAGGTCGTTCTTGGTCGGGAAGTGATGGAGCTGGGCGCCGCGGGACACGCCCGCCCGCTCGCTGATCAAGGTGGTCGAGGTGCCGCCGAACCCGCGCTCGACGAGGCACTCGATGGTGGCGTCCATCAGCCGGGCACGCATGGCACGGGACCGCTCCTCCTGGGGCACCCGGACGGTCGTCACGACGCCATGCTCCCGTCGTACAAACAAACAGTCAAGCCTGACTGTTTATCCTCTGCCCGGAACGGCGTCAAGCAGGTCCACTTCCACGCGAGCGCGGCGTCCAGCCTGCTGCTCCTGGCCGGCATCGCGACGTCGGCGGCGTTCTTCATCTGGAACCAGTGCCTGCGGCAGGGCCGCACCGGCGCGACCCTCGGCAAGAGCCTGCTCGCGATCCGCGTGGTGCACGCCGACAGGCTGCCGATCGGCGGCCTGTCGTTCGTGCGCTACCTGCTGAACATCCTCAATGCGCTGCCGTGCTACCCCGGCTACCTGTGGCCGCTGTGGGGCTCCCACCGGCAGACCTTCGCGGTCAAGATCATGACCACCTACGTGATCAAGGCCGAGACGCCGCAGCCGCGGGCGTACTGACCGCCCACGTCCTCCGCTCCTTCTCCAGCTCGGCGCGGTAGGCGTGGAAGTCCACCTCGATCGTGTGGCGCTTGCTGGCCACGAAGCGCTTGCGCAGCGCCGCGTCGTACGCCGTGATCTGGGCGCGCATCTCCGCGCGCGGCGGGAGCGTCACCCGGCCGGTGATCACGTCGGCGACCCAGTGCGCCTGTGCCTCGGCCAGCGGCATGACCGCGCCCAGCGGCTGGACCAGCCCGATGAACCACAGCCCGGGTCGGTCGGGCGGCACCACGCGGCGGTAGAGGTCCACGTGGTTGTCGTCGGCCGCCAGCACCGACTCGTCGAGGAACGGGAAGGTGACCTTGTAGCCGGTGCAGTAGACGACGACGTCCGCCTCGACGCCGGTGCCGTCGACGAACTCGACGGTCGAGCCGTTGAAGCGGCTGATCGTGGGCTTGACGGTGACGTCGCCGTGGCCGAGCCGGCTGAGCAGGTCGTCGCTGACGGTCGGATGGGCCTCGAGGACGTCGTGGTCGGGCTGCGGTAGCCCGTAGTCGGTCATCTTGCCGACGGCGATCCGCAGCATCGTGCGCATAGCGAGCTTCTGGATGCGCAGCGGCCCGCGCGCCAACGGTGAGTCGGTGAGGTGGTCGGTCGGCATGCCGAACAGGTACTTGGGCAGGATCCACGCGCCGCGTCGCATCGCCAGGTAGGTCTCGCGGGCGTGGCGCGAGGCCTCGACGGCGATGTCGGTCGCGGAGTTGCCGATGCCGAGGACGACCACGCGCTGGCCGGCGAAGACCTCCGGCGTCCGGTAGTAGTGCGCGTGGAGCTGCTCCCCCGGGAACTGCTCGCTGCCCGGGAACGACGGCTCGGGCCAGCGCGGGTCCCAGTGGTGGCCGTTGGCCACGAGCACGTGGTCGTAGTGCCTCGTCTCGACCGCACGCGCGTCGTCGCGCGGCCGGATCGTGACGTCCCACCCGCCGGCCCCGGCGGGCGACACCTTGGTCACCTCGGTCCGGAAGGTGATCGCCTCCCGGAGCCCGAAGTGGTCGACGAAGTCGTCGAAGTACCGCGCGATCTGCCAGTGGTTCGGGTAGTCGGGCAGGCTCGCCGACATCGGCCACGCGGCGTACTGCATCGCCTCGCGTGAGGTGTTGATGTGCAGGGAGCGGTACGCCGAGCTCACGCCGTTGTCGTTCTCGTAGCGCCAGTTGCCACCGACCTCCGAGCTCATCTCGAAGCAGTCGAAGTCGATCCCCTGCGCCTGCAGCACCTGGGCCGCGGTGATCCCGGACGAGCCGGCTCCGATGATGCAGGCAGTCGCAGGCCGGGCGCTCATGTCGGGTGAGGGTACGCGTTCGTCGGTGGTCGAGGAGGTTGCTCTGCGACCGTCTCGACACCACCCCGGCGCGGGCTGCTCACCGCGCGACGCAGGGAAAACGCGGAACGGATGAGGCACCATCGGCGTGTCCGGGGCATCTGTTCCGCGTTTTCCGCGGACGGACCGAGCGTTCTGCTGTGAGCGGAAGGGGGCAGACCCCGGACGCGGGCGCGCCTAGCATCGGGTCATGGGTGACGTCGTTCCGCTCCCCGTACGACGGGAGCTTCCGCAGGACATCGAGCAGCCACGACCCGACGGGGTCGAGCCGCTCTGGCGGGAATCGGTGGGGCGCGAGCTCCGTGAGGAGCGCCAGGCCTCGCGACGGCGTCTGGTCGACGTCGCCGAGGAGGCCGGGGTCTCTCCTCAGTACCTCAGCGAGGTGGAGCGGGGTCTGAAGGACCCTTCCTCGGAGCTTCTTGCGGCGATGGCCGGAGCCCTCGGCCTCTCGGTCGCTGACCTCGCTTCGCGCGTCGCCTCCGCGGGGAAGTCACTGGACGCTCCTCTCTGCCTGGCGGCCTGAGCCGACCGCCTCTCGTTCGGTGATCACGGCGTCCACGACGCCGTACTCAACAGCCTGCTCCGCCGTGAGCACCAAGTCACGCTCGGTGTCCTCACGAATTCGTAAAGATGTCTTACCCGTGTCGCGCGCAAGGAGCTCCTCGAGCAGCGATCTCACCCGCTCGATCTCGTCCGCCTCGAGGATCAGGTCGGGGATCGTCCCGCGCCCCTCGGCCGCCGGCGCGTGGAGGACCACGCGTCCGTGCCGCAGGATCTGGCGCCGGCCCGGCGCCCCGCCGGCGAGCAGCACGGCCGCGGTTGCCACGGCCTGCCCGACGCAGGTCGTCTCGATCGCGGGCCGCACGAACTGCATCGCGTCGTAGATCGCGAGCATCGCGGGGATCGAGCCGCCCGGCGAGTTGAGGTAGAGGTTGATCGGGGATTCCGGGCTCTCGGACTCCAGGTGGATCAGCTGAGCGATGACGGTGTTCGCGACCCCGTCGTCGATCGGGGTACCGAGGTAGATGATCCGGTCGGCGAGGAGCCGGCTGTAGACGTCGACGGTCCGCTCGCCGCGGTTGGTCTGGGTGGTGACGTAGGGGATCGGGTAGCTCACGACCGCACCCCCAGGCCGAGCGGACGCGCCGCGGCCGGCAGTACGACGTCCAGCGTGTCGACGACCCGGTCCACGAACCCGTAGGCCAGCGCCTCCTCCGCGCTGAACCACCGGTCGCGTCGCGAGTCACGCTCGACCGTCTCGAGGTCCTGTCCGGTGTCCTCGCTGATCAGTCCGAGCACCGTGTCGCGGGTGTGGCGCAGGTCGTCGGCCTGGATCGCGATGTCCATCGCGGTGCCGCCGATCCCGGACGAGCCCTGGTGGAGGAGCACGCGCGCGTGGGGCAAGGCGTAGCGCTTGCCCTTGGTCCCGGAGCTGAGCAGGAACTGTCCGGCGCTGCACGCGATGCCCATCGCGAGGGTGCTGACGTCGTTCGGAACCAGCGCCATCACGTCGCGGATCGCGAGCATCGCCGGCACCGAGCCGCCCGGGGAGTTGATCCACAGCCGGATGTCGGCGTGAGGGTCTCGGGCCGACAGCACGAGCAGGCCGTTGCAGAGCCGGTTGCCCAGCCGCTCGTCGAGGACGCCTCCCATCAGAAGGGTGCGCTGCTCGAGCAGGCTCGCCGCCAGCTCGTCGTCGATCCGGCCCCAGGCCGTGTGGTCGTCGCTCATGCAGCCACCGTGACACCCGTCGTACGCCGACCCCACCCCGTGCTGCCGTGGGCAGATCCGCCCTGCGCTGATCGGTCGACCCCCCGCGGGTTCCGACCGGCTTATCCGGTTGCTCCCGGCCGGGCGCACTGCGACGCTCGCGTCATGGCGCACAGCATCACGGACCCGCCGTACGACCAGTTCCTGGCGACGGCGGACGCGGTCGCGCAGGAGCGACCCGAGGTGGATCTGGAGATGGCCCGCGAGGTGTTCACCGAGGTCGCCACCCTCATGTACAACGGCCTCGCCCTCGACGGGTTGGACGACCACGACTCCCACGCCGTGGTCGCCGGGCTGTGCCTCGACCTGGTCGCCGAGGACCCGGGTGCCGCCGTGCGGGCCCGCTCGCAGGCGACGTTGGAGTCCCCCGGCGACCTGCACGATCCCGAGGGCGTGTCCGCGGTCTACCTCATCTCGGCCTCGATCCTGAAGCTCTGAGACCGGCGAGCGGCCGCCTGGGATCCGACAGGCCAGCGCCGAGGTCGGGGTGGTTTCGAGACGGTCGCCAGAGCGACCTCCTCAACCACCGATAGCCACCGTTCGCCGCGGCGGGGGCCGTCGAGTCAGCGGTAGGTGACCTGCTCGCGGGCGAGGTGGGAGTGCTCGTTGAAGGTCAGCAGCCGGCGACCGGTCGAGCCGGTGATCACGCGCGTGACGCCGGTGTTGACGCACACGGTGTTGAACGCGTTCCACAGCCTCGGCACCTCGGCGGTGGTGGCGTCGGGGTCGATCAGCGCGGCGCAGGCGATTGCGATCGGACCGCCGGAGGACACCACGACGGTCACTCCGTCACGCTCGCCCGCCCGCTCCAGTCCGTCGGTGACCCGGGCGACGAAGGCCGACCACGGCTCGTCGTACTCGTCGTCGTGGCCGCCGCCCGACCACCGGGCCGTGGCACGCTCGAACACCCGCTGGAAGGCCCGTCGGTCCGTCAGGTCGGGTGGCTCGTCGACGGCGTCGAGACCGCGCGCGACCACGCCGAGGTGGTCGAACTCGCTCCACGCCTCGTCGACCTCCGGGGCCACCGACCAGCCGGCGCCCTCACCCAGGGCGGTCGCGGTGTCGCGCTGGCGACGCATCCCCCCGTGCAGGACCGCCGTCGGTACGACGTGCGCCTCGGCCAGCCACGCGCCGAGCCGCTTGCTCTGGGCCACCCCCGTCTCACTGAGCACGTCGTAGTCCTCGGCCCCGAACGAGGCCTGCCCGTGCCGGACCAGCAGCACCATCCCCATCAGGCGGGTCCGTCCGCGGCGACCAGCGCCCGACACCGCGACTCGAGGTAGGCCACCGCCGGCCCGAACCGCGCGTAGGCCTCGTTGTGGGTCTGGCCGTGGAAGTACCGGTACCAGATCTGCTGGCAGATCACCCCGAGCCGGAACAGCCCGAACACCTCGTAGAACCGCCACTGACGGGGCGTGACCTCGAGCCCGGTCCGCTCGGCGTACCACCCCACGACCTGGTCGCGGGTCCACATCCCGGGTGCCGTCGTCGGCTGGCGACGAAAGGCCTGGAAGAACTCGTCGTCGTCGGCCTGGATCCAGTAGGCGAGCGCACCACCGAGGTCCATCAGCGGGTCGCCGACCGTCGCCATCTCCCAGTCGAGGACGCCTCGCACCCTGAGTCGATCGGTGGGGTCGAGCACCATGTTGTCGAAGCGCCAGTCGTTGTGGATCAGGCACTGGCCGACGTCGGCCGGCTGATGGGCGTGGAGCCAGTCGGTGACCGGGCTCCAGTCTCCGAGGTCGCCGGTCGCCGCCCGCGAGAGCCGGTCGGTCCAGCCGGCGACCTGGCGCGCGACGTACCCCTCGCCGCGGCCGAGCTCGGCCAGCTCTGGTACGGCGGACACGTCGACCGAGTGCAGACGCACCAGCGCCTCCCACGCGTGCTCGCACAGGGTCGAGGCCTCGTCCGCCGAGAGCTCGAACGGCAGCTCCTTGCGCAGGATCGTGCCGTCGAGCCGCTCCATCACGTAGAAGTCGGACCCGATCACCGACTCGTCCTGGCACAGCGCGACCATCCGGGCGACGTAGGGATAGACCGGAGCCAGGGCCCGCTGGATGACGTACTCACGGCGCATGTCGTGGGCGCTCTTGGCCTTCGCCCCCGCGGGCGGACGCCTCAGGATCAGCTCCCGCGCGGGATAGCTCAACAGATACGTCAGGTTCGAGGCCCCGCCCGGGAACTGACGCACATCCGGCGTCCCGCCCAGGTCGTCACGGAAGGTGTTGGCGTGCTCGCGCAGCCAGACCGTCATCGCCGCGACGTCGAAGGCGTCCTCCTCGCGCACTGGGCGCGACTCGTCGGCTGTGCTCACCGGGTCAGTATGTCGAGCGGTCCGCTCAGCCCAGCGCCGGGTGGAAATGGGACGCCACGGACCTCGGTACGGCGGGTCCCGCGATCGCGTACGCCGTGACGCCGTCGCGTGCCCAGTCGCGGACGGTCGCCGGAGTCAGCGGGGTGGCACCGTCGGCGCGCACGATCGCCCCGCACCGCAGGTCGACCACGTCCCACCGCGTGCCGGTGTCGCCGTGCAGGCCCAGGGCCACCCAGCGTCCGGTCGGCGTGCCCGTGCACCTCTGGTCAGCAGAGCCCGCCTGACCCACGGCGTCGGCGTACCGCTGGGCGGAGCGTCCGTCGACCCGGCCCGACCACATCAGGACGCTCGAGCCGGAGTCCTGGGAGTAGACGCAGACCGAGAGCGAGGTGGGCGAGAGGCCGCCAGGACCCGCGGCCGCCTGGTGCACGGCGTTCCGCGGGCAGCCGTTCGCATCGGTGTCGACCACCTGGGCCGTGCCCAGGATCTGCCGGCGCAGGGCCGACTCGCTGGAGAAGACGGTCACGTGCTGGCCGCCGATCGCGCGCGTCTCCGCGACCACCGCCCCGACGTTCTTCACCCCGACCGGCAGCGGCGACTCGAACCACAGCGCGTCCGCCGTCGGCATCACCCCGTCACTGCCCCAGGGCACACAGGCCTCGGTCAGCTTCGCGGGCCGGCCGACGAACGCCGTCGCCGACGAGGCGTACGTCGCGTGATCGGCCGCGGACAGCACGGCCGCCTGGTTCGCGCCGCAGGCAGCCAGCCGACCACGGAAGAAGTCGGCGTGCAGGGGCGATCCGCCGAAGCCCCAGGTCGCCGGCACCTGCACCTGGACGCCGTCGTAGGACTCGTAGCGCCAGTCGGTCGGCGCCTGCACCGACGGGTAGGTGATCACGCCACTCGGCGTGCGGTTGGCCTTCGCCACCAGGGCGACGGTGACGAGGAGGGCCAGCACCGCGAGAGCGGCGACCCAGGCGGACCGACCGCGACGGGGCGGCGCGGCCTCGACCGCGACCGGCGGACGGGGGAGGTGGGTCGGTGCCGACGTGATGCGCCGGCCGTGGTCGTCGAGAGTGCTGCCGACGTCGGCCGGGAGGTCGTGCTGGAGCGTCGCGAGCCCACGCTGCAGCTGGGAGCGGGCGAAGGCGTGGGAGGTGCCGAGCACCTCCGCGATCTCCTCGTCGGAGCGGCTCTCGAGCAGCCGGAGCACCACCGCGGCGCGCCGCCGGTTGCCGGTCGCGTCGACCACGAACCGCCGCGCCGTCAGGTCGGGGTCGACCCCCCGCTCGATCGTCGGCCAGTCCCTGCCGGTGCGCACCAGCGCGGTCCGGACGGCGGTCTCCGCGGCAGGCCCGTCCTCGGTCAGGGCATGGGCGAAGCGCAGCAGCGAGGGCGTCCGCGCCGCCGCCCACTCCTCGTATCCTCCGACCACACCACCACGATGCCCCAGCGAGAGCAGTCCTGGGGTGGACTTCCCCGGATCGTGACCCGCCCTTCCCTCAGCCGGCAGGCCCGCCGAGCTCCTCGAGCCGGGCCGCCTGGTGCCGCATCTGCACGTCGTACGCCGGTCGGTCGCGGAGCTTCAGGTCGTACGCCGCGCGCGCGGCCGGGTCGGGCAGGATGATCTCGTCACCGGCGTCGAGACCGGCCAGCACGGCCGCGGCGATGTCAGCGGCGGTCCACGGCGACCGCTCGACCAGCTGCGTCACGATCGCGCCCAGGGCCTCGTCCGCGCCGCGCAGCGAGTCCATGAGGTTGGTCCGGAAGTACGACGGGCACACGACGCTGGCCCGCACGCCGTACGGCGAGAGCTCGTGGCCGAGCGTCTCCGTCAGCGCGACCACGCCGGCCTTCACCGCGTTGTACGACGCCATCCCGGCCGGGTGGACGAGCCCGGCCAGCGAGGCGACGTTGACGATCTGCCCCGACCGCTGCCGCTTCAGCATCGGGGTGAAGGTGCGACAGCCGCGCACCACGCCGAGCAGGTTGATGTCGACGATCCACTCCCACTCGTCGAGCCCGGCCACGTCGATCCGGCCGCCGCCGGCCACACCGGCGTTGTTCACCAGGACGTCGAGGCCGCCCCAGCGCCCCTCGACGTGCGCCAGCGCCGCCGCCCAGTCGTCGTCGGAGGTGATGTCGAGCTTGAGGACCTCGGTGGTCGAGGAGGGCCCGCTGGGGCCCGTCTCGACACCACCCTCGGCGGAGACGTCGGTCGCCAGCACCTCGTCACCCCGCGCGCGGAATGCCGCGGTCAGCGCGGCGCCGAGCCCCGAGGCAGCGCCGGTGACCAGGACCCGGCTCATCGGCCGTCGTACTTGGCCAGCTCGAGGCGAGCGACCATCCCGCGGTGCACCTCGTCGGGACCGTCCGCGAGCCGCAGCGACCGTGCCCCGATCCACGCCGCTGCCAGCGGGAAGTCGCCGGACATCCCGCCGCCACCGTGGAGCTGGAGCGCCATGTCGATGACGCCCTGCGCCATGTTCGGCACCGCGACCTTGATCTGCGAGACCTCCGACAACGCGTTCATCGGCCCGCCCTCGTCGAGCTTCCACGCGGCGTTCAGCACCAGCAGCCTCGCCTGGTCGATGGCGATCCGCGCTTCGGCGATGCGCTCACGGTTGCCGCCTAGGTCGACCAGCGGCTTGCCGAACGCCGTGCGCTCGAGGCCGCGGCGGCAGGCGCTCTCGAGGGCCACCTCGGCGAGGCCGATCAGCCGCATGCAGTGGTGCACGCGCCCCGGGCCGAGCCGCCCCTGCGCGATCGCGAAGCCCTCGCCCGGCCCGGAGATGAAGTTGCCGACCGGCACGCGCACGTCGGTGAACGACACCTCACCGTGGCCGAGCGGCTCGTCGTAGATCCCCATCGTGGACAACAGCCGCTCGATCCTGACTCCAGGGGTGTCGCGCGGCACCAGCACCATCGAGTGGCGGTGGTGCCGGTCGGCGTCGGGGTCGGTGACACCCATGAAGACGAAGATCTTGCAGTCGGGATGGCCGACGCCCGTCGACCACCACTTGCGACCGTTGATGACGATCTCGTCGCCGTCGACGACGCAGGTGGCCTCCATGTTGGTCGCGTCGGACGACGCCACGCCCGGCTCGGTCATCGTGAACGCCGAGCGGATCCGGCCGTCGAGGAGAGGCTCGAGCCACTCGCGCCGCTGCTCCTGGGACCCGTAGCGGAGCAGCACCTCCATGTTGCCGGTGTCGGGCGCATTGCTGTTGAAGACGAGGGGCGCGATCGCCGAGCGCCCCATCTGCTCGGCCAGCGGCGCGTAGTCGACGTTGGTCAGACCCGCGCCGCCGTCGGTGCCGAACCGTGCGGCGTACTCACCCGCGTGCGCGGCCGGGAGGAAGAGGTTCCAGAGCCCCTGCGCGCGTGCCTTCTGCTTGAGCTCCTCCAGCACCGGCAGGGGCTTCCACGGGTCACCGGTACGACGTGCCTCGTCCAGGTCGCGGTGGTAGTCGCCCTCGATCGGGGTGATCTCGGTGGCCATGAAACCGGCCACCCGCGCGGTCAGATCTGCGGCCCGGGGAGAAGGAGCGAAGTCCATGCTCCCGACCCTAGTGGCCGCCTCCGGGCCTCAGGCGGCGGTGGTCGTGATCACCAGCGCGCGGGCAACGGGGTCCTGCCAGCGCCGGGCCGTGCGGGTGAGCCGGACGCCCGACCACAGCAGGCACGGGATCGCCAGGATCACCGACAGCCGCCAGTCCGGCACCTTCGCGCAGGCCGAGAAGATCAGGCTGGTGAAGGTCGTGCTGACCGCCAGCCGCGCGGAGTACCCCACCATCGCCGCCGGCGGAGCGGGCGTCGCCCGGGCGGACCGCAGGTCGACGGGGTAGGGGTGCGCCTGCGACCAGCGCATCGAGGCACCGACCACCTGGAGCAGCACCACCAGCAGCGTGCAGACCAGCGCTGAGAACTCCACACCGTTGGGGAGCCCGGCGCGCAGGGCGCCGATCCCGATCGTGATGAGGGAGGCGGCGGCCAGGAACTCGGTGAGCACCCACGCCCGCGCGTCGAAGAGAGCCGACGCCGGCACCGGCAGGTTCTCCCGCCAGAGGGCACCTCGGCCGTCGAGGCACCAGGCGTTGACGCCGAAGAGCAGGGCACCACCTGAGGCGACCAGGCCGGGCAGGATCGTCATCGACGACCACGGCAGGTTGCCGAAGACGGCCACGAGCCCAGGGCCCACCGCGAGCACCAGGACGCCGCGCCGCATCGGCACCGAGCGCCAGACCGAGGCGCGGTCGGCGCGGATCAGGAGTCCGAGCACGGTGCGCGGCACCGCCCGAGGCTCGTGCTGGTCGGTCTCCATCCGGGCCTCGTCGCGGGGCATCCGTCGCGAAGCCAGGTGGGTCGGGACGGCTCCCGCCGCGACCGCGGCGGTGCTGCCGACGAGCAGGACCACGAGGGCCACCCACCAGCGCAGACCCCAGCCACCCACCGCGCCCTGGAAGAACCACAGGGTCGGGATCTGGTCGAGGAGGTCGGTGGTGTGACCGGTCAGCTGGACCACGCCGGCAGCGAGTCCGACGCAGACCAGGAGTCCGCGGCTGATCCCGATGCCGAAGGGGCCGCGGCGGACGGACTCCATGGTCCACGCGACGACCTGCCCGAGCGTGGTGGCGAAGACCAGCCAGAGCAGGATCACCACCTGCGCCTGGAAGAGGTTCGTGGGCCCGAAGCTGTAGGCCATGGATCCGAGCAGGATCCAGGCCTGGATCATCCACGCGATGTTGAGCGGGGCGAGCACCAGCGCGCCGAGGTGGTCGGTGGTCGGGCTGATCGGGTACGGCGCGGCCTGGTCGCGCGAGATCAGCTCGCGGCCACCACCGGAGGCGATCGCCGACGCGACGTTGAGGGCCAGGATCCCCGCCATCGCCGACGGCATCAGCAAGAAGATGTCGAACGCCTTGCCGGCCCCCTGCGCGCCGGGCAGGAAGGCGGGGACGATCGCTATCGCCAAGGTGACGAGAACGAACGATCCGACGAGGCCTCGGGTCAGGTGTCGGCGTCGTACGGCCTGGGCCCGGAAGCGGAAGAGGATCGCGACGTCCTCGACGGCGCGCCGTGCGGCCGCGATCCGACCCGGAGCGGCGTGCGACGACGGTGCCTCAGTCGAGGAGAGCGCGGTAGGCACGTGCCCCCTCCTCGCCCGTCATCGCCTCGGCGTCGACCGAGGCGACGCGAGCCCCGCCACGCATCACGAGCACCGAGCCGCAGGCCTGGATGGCCAGGTCGCGCAGGTGGGTGGACAGCAGGATGGTGGCGCCGCGGGCGCGGGCGTCGGCGATGACGTCGAAGGTCGCCTCGACACCGATCGGGTCGACGCCGTCGAAGGGCTCGTCGAGCAGGAGCACCTGGGGCTCGTGCATCGCGGCGAGCACGACCGAGAGCCGCCGGCCCATGCCGTGGGAGAAGCCACCGGTCACGCGGTTCATCACGTCGCCGAGCTCGAATCGCTCGAGCAGGTCGCGGGCGCGCTCCTCCCAGTCGGTCATCCGACGCAGGCGGGCGCTCAGCTGGAGGTGCTCCCAGGGGGTGGCGCGCGGCACGAGGCCGCCGACGTCGGGGCAGTAGCCGGTCAGCTGCTTGACGGTCAGGGTCTCGGTGCGGATGTCGTGACCCGCCACCGTGACGAGGCCCTCGGTCGGGGGGACGACGCCCGCGAGCACGCGCATGGTGGTCGACTTGCCGGCTCCGTTGCGGCCGAGCAGGGCGGTGGCCTGACCGGCGTACGCCTGCACGTCGATGCCGGCGACCGCCTCCACCTCGCCGAAGCGCACGTGCAGGCCTCGGACGTCGACGACGGGTTCACTCACCCGCAAAGTCTCGCAGCGGGCACGCGATTCTGCCTGGGAACGACGAGAAAGTACGAGCCGTTCGGCGCTGGGTGCCGACGCGACCTCAGGGGCGGTGCCGGGACGACCAGATCAGCCACACGACGAGCACGTTCAGGACCGCGGTCGCCGCGAAGAGCACCGTGAACGTCACCGTCACCGGCCACATCGGATGACCCGCGAGACTGTCCCGGAGGTTCCAGGCGATCGCGCCCACGACGTAGATCACCGGGATCGTGGCGACCACCATCGGCAGCGCCAGCACGAAGGCGGTGACCTCCACGCGCGCGTGGTCGTGGTCGGAGGAGAAGGCGATCGCCCCGAGGACCGCCTCGAGGAGCACGTAGCCCAGCGCGACCAGCCGCCAGCCGAGGGGCGGCAGCGGGACGAACAGGCGCTTCGCCTGGACCACCGTGCCGCTCATCGCCGGGCCTTCGTGGTGCTCCGGGCCTTCTTGACGCGGCCGCGCACGGCCCTGGTGGCGATGGGCCCCAGGCCATCGGCCAGCTGCACCAGCGACGCCAGTGCGTCGAGGGCATCGAGCGCGGAGTCGGCGCCCGCCCGGTCGACACCGTCGTACAGCTCGAGCCCGATGGCACTCGCGGCGACCATCCGCGCGAGCCCGGCCGGTGCGATCGCGCCCTCGAGCGGGCTGCCGGGCAGCAGACGTGCCAGGACCGCCTCGATCTCGCGGCTCCACTGCTCCATGGCGTAGCGCCCCGCGCGTGCCAGGGCCTCGTCGCTCTGGGCGCCGGCCATCACCTGCGCCATCTGCGCGACGTTGCCGCGGCTGCGCTCGGTGCGGTGGAGGTCGCGGCCCAGGGTGAGCAGCTCGGCGACCGACGTGACGTCGCTGAACCGGTCGCGGTACGACGCCACGGCCAGGTCGACGCTCTGCCGCACCGTCGCCTCCAGCAGGTCCGAGATCGTGCCGAAGTGGTAGAACACCAGCGCCTGGTTGACCCCAGCCCGCGCCGCGATGCTCCGGGCCGAGACGCCCGGGAGCCCCTCGTGGGCCAGCAGGTCGGCGGTCGCGTCGAGCAGCTTCTCGCGGGTGGTCATCACGACGTTCCCTCCCTCTTGAGCACTCGCTCAAACCACACTGTACCCCCGGATTGAGCAATCGCTCAAGCCCTGCCGTCGGCGCGGCCGTCACCGGGTTTCGAGACAGGCGCCAGAGCGCCTCGAAACCACCCCGCACCCTTTGGTCGAACGTTCGTCCCACAACGGTCTGGGTCGAACGTTCGTCCTACCGCGCCCTGGGTCGAACGTTCGACCAACCCTCGCGGGCCTTGACCGGCCGAGACCCGCCCACCGGTGGTTGAGGAGGTCGCTCTGCGACCGTCTCGAAACCACCCCGACATCGCCCGCCTCGCGCAGCGATCCCGGACTGGTTGACTGGGGCGCCCGGCCGACGACCGAGAAGGGTGGACGCAATCCCTGCCGACAGCCTGCTCGCGGTGTTCGCTCACCCCGACGACGAGTCGTTGTCGGCCGGCGGGCTGCTCGCTGCCAGCGCCGCCGACGGCGTCCGCACGGCCGTCGTCACCCCGACCTGGGGCGAGAACACCCAGCGCGCTGCGGAGCTCGCCGAGGCCCTGCAGATCCTGGGAGCGGGCGAGCCGCGGCTGCTGGGGTACGCCGATGCCCGGGCTCCCGAGTCGGCTCCGGGACGGCCGCGCTGAGGTCGAGCGCGGCGCCCTCCCGGCGCTCGTAGCCCGCATGAGCACGGACGAACGGATGAGGCTGCTCCGCACCGAGTGGTACGTCAGCGTCCCCTGCGGAGCCGGGCGGCGAGGCGGCGAGGGACGGCGGTGAGGCGCCACGACGCCGATGCCTCCATCGCCTCGACCTGGCGCCGCAGCCGCCGGATCTTCCGGCGCTGAGCACGCAGCCGGGTGCAGCAGGAACAGCTTGCCGTGGTGGACGCCGATCTCCGCCACGTTGCCGCGCACGCCGTTCGCGTCCTGGAGACGCTGCAGTGCCCGGACCACCCGCGCCGACTCGGTCTCCAACCAGCCGCGGACCTCTGCCATCCCGTGCGCGAGGTAGCGGTCGGCGGCGCTCGGTGCCTCGGACATCCAGGACCTCCTCGATCGCGTGGGCTAACGTACCGACCCCGACACCGAGGGGTGAGCATGGAGGCCGATCCGTCGCGGTACGGGCCCGAGGATCCCGGACCCTTCTTCCACGGCACCAAGGCGGACCTGCGGCTGGGCGACCTGCTCGACCCCGGTCTGCCCTCCAACTTCGGCGAGCGCAGGACGGCGAACTTCGTCTACCTCACCGCCACGATGGATGCGGCGATCTGGGGAGCAGAGCTTGCGCTGGGCGACGGCCCCGGGCGCATCTACCGCGTCGAGCCCACGGGACCCTTCGAGGACGATCCCAACCTGACCGACCAGCGGTTCCCGGGCAACCCGACCAGGTCGTACCGCACCCGCGATCCCCTGCGCGTGGTCGACGAGATCGTGGGCTGGGAGGGGCACCCTCCCGAGGTGCTCCAGCACATGCGCGACCGCGTCGAGGAGATGAAGCGGCTCGGCGTCGAGGCCATCAACGACTGACCCGCGGCCTACGACCTACGGCGCGGACGGCACGGCTCTGGCTGTGACGGTCGGTGGGTGCCACCGGGTGACCGGCGAGTGCGCGTCGCTCGCCGGGTCGCCGCGGCTCAGGCGGGGAAGCCCTCGCCCTCCGCCGCGAGGTCGCGGAGGTACGCCGAGGGGCGGAAGCGCTCGCCGTACGTCTCGGCGAGCTCGTCCGCGCGGTCGAGGAAGGCCTGCAGGCCGATCCGTCCATCGGCGGCCTCGTAGCCGGTCATGAACTGCGCCGCGCCTCCGGTGTTCGGGGGGAAGCCGATACCCATGATCGAGCCGATGTTGGCCGCGGCCGACGACTCGATCACGCCCTCCTCGAAGCACTTCGCGGTCTCGATGGCCTCGGCGAAGAGCATCCGGTCCTTCACGTCGGCGAAGGGCGGCTGCTCGGCCGCGGGCGGGAACGCCTCGGCTAGCCCGGGCCACAGACCCTGCCGCTTGCCGTCGACGTACTCGTAGAAGCCGGCGCCCTTGAGCCGCGACGGGCGGCCGAGCTCGATCATCTTCGCGACCACCGCGCCGCCCGGATGCTCCTCGTACGGCGTGCCGGCCGCCTCGGCGGCGTCCTTCGCGGCCTTCGCGATCTTGACCATCAGCTCCATGTTGAGCTCGTCGGAGAGCTGGAGGGTGCCGACCGGGTAGCCGTCCTGGGTCGCGGCGCGCTCGAGCGACATCGGGTGCACGCCCTCGGCGAGCATCGCGAGCCCCTCGTTGACCATGGTGCCGATCACGCGCGAGGTGTAGAAGCCGCGACTGTCGTTGACCACGATCGGCGTCTTGCGGATCTGGAGCACGACGTCGTAGGCCTTGGCGAGCGCCTCGTCGGAGGTCTGCTCACCCTTGATGATCTCGACCAGCGGCATCTTGTCGACGGGGCTGAAGAAGTGCAGCCCGATGAAGTCGGCGGGCCGGTCGACACCGGTGGCGAGCTCGGTGATCGGCAGCGTCGAGGTGTTGGAGCAGAGCAGAGCGTCCGGGTTCACGTGCTCGGCGATCTCGGCGAACACCTGGTGCTTGAGGCTCGGGTCCTCGAACACGGCCTCGATCACCAGGTCGCAGCCGGCCAGGTCGGCGGGATCGGCGGTCGTGGTGATGCGGGCCAGCATCTCCTCGGACTTCTCCGCGGTCAGTCGACCACGGTCCACGGCCTTGGCGTTGAGCTTCTCGCTGTAGGACTTGCCCCGGGCGGCGGCCTCGGCCGACACGTCCTTGAGCACGACCTGCATCCCGGCCCGTGCACACGAGTAGGCGATGCCGGCGCCCATCATCCCGGCCCCGAGGACGGCGACCTTGGTGGCCTGGAACCTCTCCACGCCCATCGGGCGGAACTTGCCGGCGTTGATCGCCTGCAGGTCGAAGAAGAAGGCCTGGGTCATGTTCTTGAAGTTCTGCCCGACGATCAGCTTGGTCAGGTAGCGGCTCTCGACCCGGCTCGCGGTGTCGAGGTCGGTGCCCGCGCCCTCGACGGCGGCCGACAGGATCGCGCGCTGGGCGGGGTAGACCGCACCCTTGGTCTGCTGACGCAGGAGGGCGGGGAACGCCGGGAGGAACGCCGCGAGCTTCGGCGACTGCGGGGTGCCGCCGGGCATCCGGTATCCCTGGCGGTCCCACGGGTTCGAGGCGGCCTCGGGGTCGTCGCGGTGCTCGAGGAGCCACGCCTTGGCGGCCGGGCGCAGGTCGTCGCGCGAGGCGACGACCTCGTCGACCAGTCCCTTGGCCAGCGCGTCGGCCGGCTTGAACCTGGTGCCCTGGAGCAGCACGTCCATCAGCCCCGACTGGAGGCCGAGCATCCGCACGATGCGCGTCACCCCGCCCCCGCCGGGGAGCAGGCCGAGGGTCGCCTCGGGCAGACCGACCACCGCGGAGGAGTCGTCGACGACGATCCGGTGCTGGCAGGCCAGCGCGATCTCGAACCCGCCACCAAGCGCGGCACCGTTGATCGCGGCGACGACCGGGCGGGGATACTTCTCCAGCTTGCGGAGGTCGGCCTTGATCGCCTCGGCGCCGGCGAAGACGGTGGCGGCGTCGTCCGGAGTCGCGGCCATCATCAGCTTCAGGTTGCCGCCTGCGAAGAAGGTCTTCTTGGCGCTGGCCACGACCACGCCGACGACGTCGTCCACCTCGTCGTACAGGCGCTCGACGGCGGCGTGCATCGAGCGCTGGTAGAGCTCGTTCATGGTGTTGGCGCTGGCGGTCGGGTCGTCGAGCGTGAGGGTGACGATCCCATCGGCGTCGCGCTCGTAGCGGACGGCCGTGGTCTCGGTGGTGTCGGTGCTCATGGGTCTCTTCCGTTGAGAGGTGAGGGTCAGACGACTTCGACGATGGTGGCGATGCCCATCCCGCCGCCGATGCAGAGCGTGGCCAGGCCGCGGCGCAGGTCGCGGCGGTGCAGCTCGTCGACCAAGGTGCCGAGGAGCATCGCCCCGGTGGCTCCGAGCGGGTGGCCCATCGCGATGGCTCCGCCGTTGACGTTGGTGACGTCGTGGGTAATGCCCATGTCCTTCATGAAGCGCATGGCGACGGCCGCGAAGGCCTCGTTCATCTCCCACAGGTCGATGTCGTCGACGTCGAGGCCGGCCTTCGACAGCGCCTTGCGGGCGGCGGGGGCGGGACCGGTGAGCATGATCGTCGGGTCCGCACCCGAGACCGCGGTCATCACGATCCGGGCCCGCGGGGTGAGGCCGAGGTCGTGGCCGACCTGCTCGGAGCCGATCGCGACCAGCGCCGCGCCGTCGACGATGCCCGAGGAGTTGCCGGCGTGGTGCACGTGGTCGATCCGCTCGACCCAGTGGTACTTCTCCAGCGCCACGTCGTCGAATCCGGCGTCGCGGCCGATCGACTCGAAGCTCGGCTTGAGCCCGGCCAGGCCCTCGACGGACGTGTCGGGGCGGATCAGCTCGTCGTGCTCCAGCACGGTGACGCCGTTCAGGTCCTTGACCGGTACGACGGCGTCGGTGAAGTAGCCGTTCGCCCAGGCCTTGGCGGCCCGGTGGTGTGACTCGGCGGCGTAGGCATCGACGTCCTCGCGGCTCCAGCCCTCGAGGGTGGCGATCAGGTCGGCGCCGATGCCCTGCGGCACGAAGCCGGTGGTCAGCGCGGTGGCCGGGTCCATCGCCCAGGCGCCGCCGTCGGAGCCCATCGGCACCCGGCTCATCGACTCGACGCCGCCGGCGAGGATCAGGTCCTCGAAGCCGCTGCGGATGCGCGCGGCCGCCTGGTTGACCGCCTCGAGACCCGAGGCGCAGAACCGGTTCAGCTGCACCCCAGCGACCGTCTCGGGATAGCCGGCCGCGAGCGCCGCGGTCTTGGCGATGTCGCCGCCCTGCTCGCCGATCGGCGAGACCACGCCCAGCACGACGTCGTCGACGCGGTGCACGTCGAGCGACGGGTTGCGGGCCTGGACCTCGTCGAGCAGGCCGACCATCAGGTCGACCGGCTTCACCTCGTGCAGGCCGCCGACCGCCTTGCCCTTGCCGCGCGGCGTACGGAGGTGGTCGTAGACGAATGCTTCCTGGGATGCCTGCTGGGGTGCTGGAGCCATGTCCCCGATTGTGACACTCTTACTGTCATGGTCGTCAAGGAGGACGGGGCTGTGGAACCCGTCACGCTCGATCCCCGCGCCGGTGAGCTGCTGACGCTCGACCAGCTCACGGAGCGAGTCGGGATGAGCGTGCGCAACATCCGCTTCTACACGACCAAGGGTCTGGTGCAGCCCCCGCTCCGACGCGGGCGCAGCGGCTACTACACCGCCGACCACGTGGCCCGGCTCCAGCTGGTGCAGGAGCTCCAGGGGCACGGGTTCACGCTGTCGGCGATCGAGCGCTACCTCGCGGGGATCCCCGCGGACGCCTCGCCGGAGGACATCGCCCTGCACCGCACCATGCTCGCGCCGTGGATGGCGGACTCCCGCGAGGAGCTGAGCCGCGCCGAGCTCGAGCGTCGTGCCGGCCGCGCCCTCGACCCGCCTGCCCTCGAGACCTTGGAGGCGCTCGGCGTCGTCCATCCGTGCGGGCGTGGGCGTTACGAGGTGTCGATGTCGCAGCTCGGGGTCGGTCTCGGACTGCTCGACCTCGGCTACCCGGTCGAGGCCGCCCGCGCCGCCGCGGAGGTGTACGCCGCGCACGGGCGAGCGATCGCCGAGGAGCTCTACGAGCTGTTCCGCACCAAGGTGTGGCCGGTCTACAAGGAGCAGGGCGTCTCCCCCGAGCGCATCCAGGAGGTCGTCGAGCGGCTCAAGCCGCTCTCGATCGCCTCGCTGGTGCAGGCCTACGAGTCCGGCATGGACGAGACCCGCCGCGTGAACATCGCCCGGCGGGCCCGGTGAGCGGTGTCGAAGACCGGCCGGTGGGTACGACGGGTGACGTGACGCCTCCCTGCATCCTCGTGACCGGCGCCACCGGGTTCATCGGCCGCCGTCTGGTCCCTTCACTGACCGAGGCCGGGCACGACGTGCGCGCGCTCACCCGCCGCCCCGAGGCGTACGACGGGCCGGGCACGGCGGTAGGGGCCGACGTCCACGACCCCGACACCCTGCCGCCGGCGCTGGAGGGCGTCGACATCGCCTACTACCTCGTGCACTCCCTCGACAGCGCCGACTTCGAGCAACGCGACGCCGCCGCAGCCCGCGCGTTCGGACAGACCGCGGCCGACGCGGGCGTGCGCCAGATCATCTATCTCGGAGGCCTCGGTGACGAGGACGGTGACCTCTCGCCCCACCTCCGCTCCCGCCGCGAGGTCGAGGGTCTGCTCGGCGAGGCCGGGGTGCCGGTGACCGTGCTGCGGGCCGGGATCGTGGTCGGCAAGGGCGGGATCTCGTGGGAGCTCACCCGTCAGCTGGTGAAGAACCTGCCGGCGATGGTGGTGCCGAAGTGGGTCGCAACACGCACCCAGCCGATCGCCGTGGACGACGTGATCCGCTACCTGGTCGGCGTCGCCGACCGGGAGGAGGCGTTCGGTCGGGTCTACGAGATCGGCGGGCCCGACCAGCTCAGCTACCTCGAGATGCTCGAGACCGCCTCCCTCATCTCGCGGGGCCGATCCGTGCCGATCGTCCAGGTGCCGGTGCTGACCCCTCGGCTCTCGTCGTACTGGCTCGCGCTGGTCACCGACGTCGACGTCACCACCGGGCGCAACCTGATCGACTCGATGGGCACCGAGGTGCTGGTCACCGACGAGTCCATCCGCGACCTTGTCCCAGGCGAGCCGGTGCCCTTCGACGAGGCCGTGCGCCGCGCGCTCGAGGACTCCGGGGACCGCTGAGCCCGGGTAGTCCCTGACGTTTCGGCCCCCAGACGGCTCGATCAGGGACCGAAACGTCAGGGACTACCGAAGCTCAGCCGAACAGAGCGGGGAGCAGGAAGAGCATCGAGACCGACCACGTCACGTGGGTGATGATCGGGGCCAGGATGCCTCCGGTGGCACGGCGTTCGAGCCCGACCAGGGTGCCGAGCAGCAGCCCGGCGAAGGCGAGCATCACGTTTCCGGTGGCCAGCGTGACCGCCCCGTAGGCCACCGTGGTGACCACCACCGGGTAGCGGGTGGTCGCGGCGTAGAGGGCCCCCCGGAAGAACAGCTCCTCGGCCACGCCGTTGAGCGCGGTGATCACGACCAGGAGCGGGACCGAGCCCTCGTTGGCGTGGTCGAGCACGTGCCGTACCTGGGTGTCGAGCGCCGGCACCTGGCGCACCAGCAGGCCGCCGACGACGAACAGGGCGGCCAGCAGCGCGGCGTACACGACCGGCATCAGCAGGGGCCGTGGGCCCGGCAGTCCCTCGCCCTGGAGGGTGCGACCGAGGTGCAGCGGGCCGGAGAGGAACGCCCCGACCGTCCACACCACGGCCAACCCGAGGGTGGCCGGGTAGAACCAGGCGTTGCCGGGCTCGATCCGCAGCGAGAACGACAGCACGACCGCCCCGATCACCACGAAGGTGAACGTGACGGCCTGCCGTCGACGAAGGTCGCGCGTGCTCTCGCGATGGTCGCGAGGGACCTTGTCCCACAGCGAGCGCCGTACAGTCCGACCGACGGCGCCCATCACGACGGCCACCCTACGAGCGGAACCGCCGGCTCAGATCGGCGGTTCAGCTCTTGAAGGTGTCCTTGACGTCCTTCGCCGCGTCCTTCACGTGCTCGCCGGCCTTCTTGACCTTCGCCTCACCCTGGTCGCCCTTGCCCTCGGACTCGAGGCTCTCGTTGCCGGTGGCCGACCCTGCGGTCTCCTTGGCCTTGCCCTTCGCCTCGGTCGCTTCGTTCGAGATCTTGTCGTCGAGCCCCATGCCGACGCCCCCTTCATGATGGCCGCCCCGGTGGAGCAGCGTCGTGGCTTGCGTGGACCCACGTCGTACCCGGCCCGCCGAGCGCCATGCGCCCCTCGTCAGGTGAACTGCAGCACGCCGTCCTCGAGCGCGGCCCGCCGGATGGTGCGCCGGTCGCGCAGATAGCTCTGGCGCAGCCGCCACGGCTCGCGGTCGCCCTGGTGGGGCAGCTGGTCGAGGGCTCGCAGCACGTAGCCGGACGTGAAGTCCAGGAGCGGCACCTCGCCGACCGACGGGTCGCGCACGGGTACGACGCTCCGATAGCCGTGCGCGGACAGGTGGGCGAGCAGACGGCAGGCGAACTCGGCGACGAGGTCGACCTTGAGGGTCCACGAGGCATTGGTGTAGCCGACGGTGAAGACGAAGTTCGGCACCCCACTGAGCATCAGCGCCTGGTAGGTCATCTCGCGCGAGGGGTCGACCTTCCGGCCGTCGACGCTCAGCTCGATGCCGCCGAACGGCGAGAGCCGGAGACCGGTCGCGGTGACGATGAGGTCGGCGTCGAGGTGGCGGCCGCCGGTGAGCACGATGCCGTCGGCGTCGAACCGCTCGATGGTCGAGGTCACCACCTCCGCGTCGCCGCGCCGAATGGCCTTGAAGAGGTCGGCGTCGGGCACGAAGCACATCCGCTGGTCCCACGGCTCGTAGCGCGGCGCGAAGTGGGTGTCGACGTCGTACCCCTCCGGCAGCAGCGCGACGTTCTGCCTGCGCACGAGCCGGCGCACGAACGCCGGGCGACGCCGGGAGAGTCGGTAGAACGCCGCCGTGGTGAAGATGTTCTTCCACCGGACCAGCCGGTGCGCGGCGCGCGCCGGGAGCCGCCTGCGGATCGCGAGCGCGACCGGGTCGCGGCCGGCCACGCTCATCACGTACGACGGCGAGCGCTGGAGCATGGTCACGTGCGCGGCGTCGGGGGCCATCGCCGGCACCATCGTCACGGCGGTCGCCCCGCTGCCGATCACCACGACGTTCTTGCCCGTCCAGTCGAGGTCGGCGGGCCAGTGCTGCGGGTGCACGATCGGGCCGCGGAAATCCTCGGCACCGGCGAACTCCGGCTCGTAGCCGTGCTCGTAGTCGTAGTAGCCGCGGCAGCTCCACAGGAGGCCGGTCGTCACCGTCACCGTCTCGCCGTCGTGCTCGGCCTCGACCGTCCACCGTGCGGTGGTGCTGTCCCAGGACGCGCGGACCACCCGGTGGTCGTAGCGGATGTGCGACTCCACGTCGTACTCGCGCGCGGTCTCGCGGAGGTACTCCAGGATCCGGCCGCCGTCGCCCAGCGACTGCTCGTCGGTCCACGGCTTGAACCGGTAGCCCATCGTGTACATGTCGCTGTCGGAGCGGATGCCGGGGTAGCGGAAGAGGTCCCACGTGCCGCCACTGGCCGACCGCCCCTCGAGCACGGCGTACGACGTGCGCGGGAGGGTGCGGGTCAGGTGCGCCGCCGCACCGATCCCCGAGAGACCGGCCCCGATGATGAGGACGTCGACGTGGTCGGACCCCGGCCCGCTCACGCGTCCGCCTCCGTGGCGGCACCCGAGGCGAGCAACGCGTCGACGTCGGAGATCCCCCAGGCGGTGAGGGCCTCACGCGTGTCCTGTCCGGCGCGCGCGGGCGGCGGCGTGGTGAGCGTCGCCGCGGTGCGGGAGAAGCGCGGCGCAGGGGCCGGCTGGGTCATCCCGTCGCGCTCGATGAACGTGCCGCGGGCCACGAGGTGGGGGTGCTCGAACGCCTCGGTCATCGGCAGCACCGGCGCGACGCATGCGTCGGAGCCCTCGAAGACGTCGGTCCACTCGGCCTGGGTCCTTTGCCTGATCGTGTCGCCGATCAGCGCGCGCAGCGCTGCGTGCTGGGTCGGGTCGTTGCGGTCGGGCGCGGATCCGGCGATGTCGAGGAGCCGCACCAGGTCGTCGTAGAACTTCGGCTCGAGCGAGCCGACCGCCAGGTGGCGGCCGTCGGCGGTCTCGTAGACGTCGTAGAAGGGGACGCCGCCGTCGAGCAGGTTGGCCGCGCGCTGCTCGCGGTAGAGCCCGGTCGCCAGGAAGCCGGTGGCCATCGCGTTGAGGTGCGCCGTGCCGTCGACGATCGCGGCGTCGACCACCTGCCCCTCACCGGACAGCCGCGACTCCAGCAGGGCAGCGAGCACCCCGATCACGAGGTACGTCGACCCGCCGCCGAAGTCGCCGACCAGGTTGGCCGGGAAGTGCGGTCGGGCGGGGTCCTGGCCCATCCCGAAGAGAGCCCCGGTGATCGCGACGTAGCCCAGATCGTGGCCGGCGGTCTGTGCCAGCGGTCCGTCCTGCCCCCAGCCGGTCATCCGCCCGTAGACCAGCCGCGGGTTGCGGGCCAGGCACTCGTCGGGACCGAGGCCCAGCCGCTCCGTCGTACCGGGGCGCAGACCCTCGAGCAGCACGTCGGCGGTCTCGACCAGGTCGAGCACGGTGGCCACGCCGTCGGGGTGCTTCAGGTCGAGCGCGACGCTCGGGCGGCCCCGGTTGAGCAGGTCGGTCGGGCCGCCGGTGAGCGGTTGCCCGCCTGGCCGGTCGACGCGGATCACGTCGGCACCGAGGTCGGCCAGGATCATCGCCGCGTGCGGCCCCGGGCCGATCCCGGCGAGCTCGACGACCCGCACCCCACGCAGTGGCCCGGTGCCCCTGCCGAGCTCGATCGTCATGCCCGCGATCCTCTCAGAGCCTGGTCACCCCAGGACGCGGGCCAGGAACTGGCGGGTGCGGTCCTCGTGCGGGTCGCTGAAGATCTGGGCAGGCGGCCCCTGCTCGAGGATCCGGCCCTGGTCGAGGAAGCAGACCGAGGTGGCGATGTCGCGGGCGAAGCTCATCTCGTGGGTCGCCAGGATCATCGTGGTTCCCTGCTCGGCGAGGTCGCGGACGATGGTGAGGACGTCGCCGACCAGCTCGGGGTCGAGCGCCGCGGTGATCTCGTCGAGGAGCAGCAGGGTCGGCTGGGTGCAGAGCGCCCGCACCAGCGCGGCGCGCTGCTGCTGGCCGCCCGACATCCGGTCGGGGTGCTTGTCGGCCTGGTCGGCCAGGCCGAAGGCGGCCAGCAGGTCTCGGGCCCGCTGCTCCGCCTCGGCCTTGGGTACGCCGTGCACGCGGCGGGGCGCGAGGGTGCAGTTGTCGAGGACGGTCAGGTGGGGGAACAGGTTGTAGGCCTGGAAGACCATGCCGATCCGCCTGCGCACCCCGCGCCGGTCCACCCGGGGGTCCGAGATCTCCCGGCCCTCGAACTCGATGACCCCGTCGTCGATCTCCTCCAGCAGGTTGAGGCAGCGCAGCAGCGTCGACTTCCCGGAGCCCGACGACCCGATCAGGCAGATCACGTCGTGCGCCGACACGCTGAGGTCGATGTCGTGGAGCACGACCTTGTCGCCGTAGGACTTCCGGAGCGAGGAGACCTCGAGCAGTGCGTCCGTCATCGGGCGCCCTGCCTCTCCCGCTCCATCGCCCGGTGCTGCAGGTGGTCGGTGAAACGGGCCAGCGGCACCGTCAGCACGATGAAGTAGCAGGCGACCACGACGTACGGCGTGTAGTTGAAGTTGAAGTTGCCGTAGTCCTGGGCGACGAAGAGGGCCTCGAAGACTCCCAGCACGCCGACCAGGGCGGTGTCCTTCTGGAGGCTGATGAAGTCGTTGAGCAGCGGCGGCACGACGCGGCGGATTCCTTGGGGCACGATGACGTAGCGCAATGCCTGCGTGCGCGAGAGTCCCAGCGCGTCGGCGCTGGCCACCTGCGACGGGTGGATCGACTCGATGCCCGCCCGGATCACCTCCGCGACGTACGCGCCGTACGACAGCACCAGCGCGACCAGACCCCAGAAGAACAGGGAGGTGGGGATGCCCTGGAGCCCCAGCGCGGGCATCCCGAACCCCAGCATCAGCACCAGCAGGATCGTGGGGATCCCCCGGAAGAGGTCGGTGTAGATCACCGCGATGACCCGTGCCGGAAGCAGGACCGGGGACGTCGACTGCCGGACGACGGCGACCAGCAGGGCCACGGCGAGGATCAGCACCTCGCCGATCAGGAAGAGCTTGACGTTGTAGGTCCAGAAGGCGTGCCAGATGTCCGGGAACGCCGCCTTCGCGTCGGGCCAGGAGAAGAAGGTCGCCTTGACCGTGTCCCACCCGGGCGAGGTGACTGTGCCCAGTACCAGCGCAGCGAAGACGACGACCGTCGTGGCCGTCGACACCAGCAGGGAGCGTCGCCGCATGGCGCGACGTTGGGCCTCGCGCTCCTGCTCCCTGGCGCTCGGCTGCCAGGTGTCCGCGTCGCTCACAGGCGGCTCACTGCAGGACGGGCACGTTCACGGTCTGGCTGAGCCACTTCTTCTCGATCGCGTCGAGCGTGCCGTCGCTCTTCATGGTGGCCAGCGCCTGGTTCACGCACTGGACGAGAGGGTTGCCCTTCTCGAAGAGCATCCCGAACTGCTCGGGCTCTCCCGACTGCTGCTGGAACTGACCGACGATCGCGGCGGAGGGGATCTGCACCGCGGTGATGAAGAACGCGGTCGGCAGGTCGGCCACGATCGCGTCCACCTGGCCGTTGAGCAGCGCCTGCTTGGCCGCGTTGGTGCTCTGGAACACCAGCGGCTCCTGACTCGGTTGGATGTCGTCGCGGATCGCGGTCAGGGACGTGGTCCCGGTCTGGGCGCCGAGCTTGAGGTCCTTGAGGTCGTCCAGGCTCGTCGCGTTCGCGGCGGGCGAGTCCTTGAGCGCGATCAGGCCCTGGGCTGCCGTGTAGTAGCCGTCGGAGAAGTCGACGACCTTGGCCCGGGCCGGCGTGATCGAGATCTGGTTGATGTCGAAGTCGAACTTCTTCGGACCCGGGGCGTAGGAGGAGTTGAACGGCACCTTGGTCCAGCTCACCGCACTCGGCGCGAAGCCCATCTCCTTGGCCACGGCGTAGGCCACGGCGGACTCGAAGCCCTTGCCGTTCGTCGGGTCGTTGTTGCTGAACCACGGGTCGAAGGCCGGGGAGTCGGTGCCGACCGTCAGCGTGCCGTCGGTCAGGGTCTTGCCCTGGGCACAGTCGGCCGCGGACTGCACCGCGTTCGTCGGGCTGGCGTCTTGGGCCGTCGAGCTGGCCTGCGGCGCGCACCCGAGCGCGAGGAGCATGAGCGGAGCGAGGACGGCAGCCGTGAGTGGCGTGCGCATGGGCAGATGCTACGGGTAGGCCGGGCTCAGTGGTGACCGGCGTTCTCCTCGTGGAACCTGTGGACCACCGCGTGGCCCCTGCCGCGCTCGAGCAGCGCGTGGTTGACCGGCACCGCGGCGACGAACGCGACGGCGAGCGAGGCGGCCAGAGACCACCAGAAGAGCGGGGTGGACAACGTGGCCGCGATCGCCCCCGGGACCAGCAGCAGGAAGACGTTGTCGACGATCTCCATGGTGAGGATGGAGACGGTGTCGCTCGCAAGCGCGGCGTTCACCGCGGTGCGGTTGTCGGCGCCCGCGCGTCGGAGGCCGGTGAAGGTCAGCAGGTAGCCGAAGAAGAACGCGAGCACCACCGACAGGGCGACGTTCGCGGCGTTGCCCCAGCCCCACCAGGTGCTGAGCACCATGCCCAGGATCTCGCCGATCGCGCAGCCGGTCAGGCAGTGTCGGGTTGCGGTGATCGCCATCCGCCAGCTGTCGGTCATGAACGAGAACGGTACCCCTGGGGGGTATATGGATGCAACCGAGGTCACACCAGCCGGCAGCCCGCGGCCCCACGATCGACGGTTCAATGGCGCGGGTGAGCTACCCCCGCCTCCTCGAGCCGATCACGCTGGGCGACCTGAGCCTGCGCAACCGCCTGGTCATGGGCTCGATGCACACCGGCCTCGAGGACCGGGTGCGCGACCTGCCCGCTCTCGCGGCGTACCTCGCCGAGCGCGCCCGGGGCGGCACCGGCCTGATCATCACCGGAGGCTTCGCCCCCGACGTGCGCGGCTGGCTGAAGCCCTTCGCGTCCGACATGACCACCCGGCTCCAGGCCATGCGTCACCGCGAGGTCACCGACGCGGTGCACGAACAGGGCGGTGCGATCGCCCTGCAGGTGCTGCACGCCGGTCGCTACGGCTACCACCCGCTCAGCGTCAGCGCCTCACGGACGAAGTCGCCGATCACGCCGTTCACCCCCCATGCCCTGAGCAGCCGCGGTGTCGACCGCACCGCCTCCCACTTCGCGCGGGCCGCGCGGCTGGCCCGCACAGCGGGGTACGACGCCGTCGAGATCATGGGCTCCGAGGGCTACCTGATCAACCAGATGCTGGCGGCTCGCACCAACCACCGCACCGACGCCTGGGGCGGCACCGCGGCCAAGCGGATGCGCTTCCCGGTCGAGGTCGTACGACGGACCCGCGACGCCGTGGGCGACGGGTTCCCGATCGTCTACCGGATCTCGCTCCTCGACCTGGTCGAGGGCGGTCAGACCTGGGACGAGGTCGTCGACCTGGCCCACGCGCTCGAGGAGGCCGGGGTCACGGCGTTCAACACCGGCATCGGCTGGCACGAGGCACGGGTGCCCACGATCATCACCCAGGTGCCGCGCGGCGCCTGGCGCTCGGCAACCGCCCGGCTCAAGGCTGAGGTCTCGGTGCCGGTCTGTGCGTCCAACCGGATCAACACCCCCGACCTCGCCGAGGAGATCCTGGCCGCCGGTGAGGCCGACCTGGTCTCGATGGCCCGTCCGCTGCTGGCCGATCCCGACTTCGTGACCAAGGCAGCCGAAGGCCGCGCCGACGAGATCAACACCTGCATCGCCTGCAACCAGGCCTGCCTCGACCACGTCTTCGCCAACCGGAAGGCGTCGTGCCTGGTCAATCCGCGGGCCGGGCGGGAGACGGAGCTGGTGCTCCTGCCGACCCGCACCTCTTCGTCCGTGGCGGTGGTGGGCGCCGGACCGGCGGGGCTGGCGGCCGCGGCGAGTGCTGCCGAGCGAGGCTTCGCGGTGACCTTGTTCGAGAAGGACGCCGAGGTGGGCGGCCAGTTCCGGCTCGCGATGCGGATCCCCGGCAAGGAGGAGTTCGCCGAGACGCTGCGCTACTTCGCCCGACGCCTCGAGGTGCTCGGTGCCGAGGTGCGGTTCGGTGAGGCACCCTCGGCGGCCGAGCTCGCGTCGTACGACGAGGTGATCGTGGCCACGGGGGTCACCCCGCGGATCCCCGAGCTCGTGGGGGCCGACCACCCGAGCGTCGTCACCTACGCCGACGTGCTCTCCGGCCGGGTCGTGCCCGGGCGTCGGGTCGCGGTGGTGGGGGCCGGCGGCATCGGCGTGGACGTGAGCCACTTCCTCACCGCCGACCCCGACGAGGACCTCGACGACTGGAGGGCGCACTGGGGGGTGGGCGACCCGTCGCTGCACGCGGGTGGGCTCACCGAGCCGAAGCCGCGGACACCGGCGCGCGAGGTGACGCTGGTGCAGCGCAAGGCGACCCCGATCGGGATCGGGCTGGGCAAGACCAGCGGCTGGGCTCATCGGACGGTGCTCAAGCAGGCAGGCATCCGTCAGGTGCGCGGGGCGTCGTACGTGCGGGTCGACGACGCCGGGCTCCACCTGCTCGTCGACGGCGAGACGGTGGTCGTCGAGGCCGACCACGTCGTGCTGTGCGCCGGCCAGGAGTCGGTCCGCGGCCTGTACGACGAGCTGGTGGCGGCCGGCGGGCGGGTGCACCTGATCGGCGGCGCCGACGTCGCGGCCGAGCTCGACGCGAAGCGCGCCATCGAGCAGGGCACCCGCGTCGCAGCGGCTCTCCCTGCGTGACCACCCGACCCTAGACTGCCGCCCATGCGGATCACGGTCATCGGCTGCGGCTACCTCGGAGCCACCCATGCGGCGGCCATGGCCGAGCTCGGCCACGAGGTCCTCGGCATCGAGATCGACCCCGTCAAGCGGGCGGCGCTGGCCGCGGGCCGGGTGCAGATCTACGAGCCCGGCCTCTCCGACCTTCTCTCGCGGCACGTGGCGTCGGGCCGGCTCCGGTTCACCGACTCCTACGCCGAGATCGGCGACTTCGGCGACCTCCACTTCCTGTGCGTCGGCACTCCCCAGATGGCCGAGAGCCTCGCCGCCGACCTCAGCCAGGTGGAGACCGCGATCGAGTCGCTCGCGGCCCACCTGACCCGGCCGTCGGTCGTCGTCGGCAAGTCGACCGTGCCGGTCGGCACCGCCGCCCGGATGGCGCGGCGCCTCGCCGAGGGCTCGGCCGCCGGCGACGAGGTGCTGCTGGCCTGGAACCCGGAGTTCCTGCGCGAGGGGTTCGCCGTCGAGGACTCCATGCATCCCGACCGGATCGTGCTCGGGGTCGCCGACGGCCGCGCAGAGAAGGTGCTGCGCGAGTTCTACGGCCCGATGATCGACGCGGGCACGCCGGTGGTCGTGACCGACTACGCCACCGCCGAGCTGGTCAAGGTGGCCGCCAACGCGTTCCTGGCCACCAAGATCTCGTTCATCAACGCGATGGCGGAGGTCTGCGAGGTCACCGGCGCCGACGTCGTCGACCTCGCCGACTCGATCGGGTACGACGCCCGGATCGGCCGCCGCTTCCTCCAGGCCGGCATCGGCTTCGGCGGTGGCTGCCTGCCCAAGGACATCCGTGCCTTCGTGCACCGGGCCGGTGAGCTCGGGGTCGAGGACGCGATGTCGTTCCTGCGCCACGTCGACGACGTCAACCAGCGCCAGCGCGGCCGCGTCGTCAACCTCGCCCAGGCGATGGTGGGCGGCGACCTGGCCGGTGCCCGGATTGCGGTCTGGGGCGCGGCGTTCAAGCCCGACAGCGACGACGTGCGTGACTCCCCGGCACTCTCGATCGCCGGCGGGCTCTCCCTGCGGGGCGCGGAGGTGAGGGTCTACGACCCGCGTGCCAACGACACCGCCCGCCGGGTCTTCCCCACGCTCACCTACGCCGACTCGGCCATCGCGGCCTGCCGCGAGGCCGACCTGGTGCTCCACCTCACCGAGTGGCCGGAGTTCCGCACCCTCGCCCCCGCCGACCTGGACGGCGTCGTACGCCACCCACGGCTCTTCGACGGCCGCAACGTGCTCGACCTCGACGCCTGGCGCTCCGCCGGCTGGACCGCCCGCGCCCTCGGCCGCCACTGACCCGTTGAGCCGTCACAGATGGCCCCATGAGAGGTCACGAATGGCGTGGACACGGGTCCGGCTGTGACGTTTCGACGCGCCATCTGTGACGCCTCAACCCCCCCTCTCAGTTGTCGGGAGGTTGGCTGCGGATCGTCTCGGCGTACCAGTCGAAGGAACGCTTCGGGATCCGCGCCTGGGTCTCGTAGTCGACGTAGACGAGGCCGAAGCGCTGGGTGTAGCCCTCGGCCCACTCGAAGTTGTCCATCAGCGACCACGTGTAGTAGCCGCGAACGTCGACCCCGGCCCGCACCGCGACGGCCACCGCGCGCAGATGGGCGTCGAGGTAGTCGATGCGGTCCTGGTCGTCCACGACGCCGTTGGCGTCGGGCGCAGTGCCGTAGGAGCACCCCGACTCGGTGATGATGATCGGCGGTAGGGCCGCGCGGTAGCGGGCGCGCAGCGTGATCAGCCACTCGCGCAGGGAGTCCGGTACGACGGGCCAGCCGACGTCGGTGGTCGGGTAGCCCACGATGTTGAGCTGTTCGAACGGCACCGGCGAGTCCTCCTCGGCCGCCGCGATCCGCATCGGGTTGTAGTAGTTGACGCCGTAGAAGTCGAGCGGCTGGCGGATCGTCGCCATGTCGCCGGCCTGCACGACGGTGTCGACGAGGGGCAGCAGGTCTCGGGGGTAGCGCCCGAACAGCATCGGCTCGGCGAACATCCCGTTCCACAGCGCGTCGAACAGCTTCGAGGCGCCGACGTCGGCCTCGTCGTCGCTGGCCGGCCACATCGGCGCGTGGTTGTTGGCGCAGCCGACGCTGCCGGCACCGGCCGCCCGCAGGGCGATGGCCGCCCTGCCGTGCCCGAGGAGCAGGTGGTGCGCGGCGGGCAGCCCGTCGAAGAGCAGGGGCCGCCCGGGTGCGTGGGTGCCGACGCCGTACCCGAGCATGGTCACGACGTTGGGCTCGTTGACGGGGATCCAGTGCTCGACCCGGTCGGCGAGCCGCTCGGCGACCAGCCCGGCGTACTCGGCGAAGCGGTCGACGGTGTCGCGGTTGAGCCAGCCGCCCTCGTCCTCGAGCGCCTGCGGCAGGTCCCAGTGGTAGAGGGTCGCCATCGGCTGGATCCCGCGCTTCAGCAGCCCGTCGACCAGGCGCTCGTAGAAGTCGAGGCCCTTGCTGTTGGCCGCTCCGGATCCCTCGGGCTGCACGCGCGGCCACGAGATGGAGAAGCGGTAGCCACCCAGCCCCAGGCGCGCCATCAGGTCGAGGTCCTCGTCGAGGCGGTGGTAGTGGTCGCACGCCACGTCACCGGTCGAGCCGTCCGCGACGGTGCCCGGGCGGTGGGTGAAGGTGTCCCAGATGCTGGGTCCCTTGCCGTCCTCCGAGGCCGCCCCCTCGATCTGGTACGACGCGGTGCTCGCACCGAACCGGAAGCCCGGTGGCAGCAGTGGGTGAGGCACGGGGATCATTGTGTAGGTGACGGTGACCGTTCGTAGGGCTTTGGACCGGTTCTCGACGCGTGAGACAGGACACCAGACCCGCCACTCCTTCTCCTTCGGCCCCCACTACGACCCCGGGCGGGTGTCGTTCGGTCCGCTGTTCGCGCTCAACGACCACCTGCTCGGCCGCGGCCAGGGGTACGACGCGCACGAGCATGCCGACGTCGTCCTGGTGACCTGGGTGGTGAGCGGCGACCTGCGCCACAGCGACGAAGCCGGCCCCTCGACGCTTCCACCCGGCACTCTGGCGGTCACCCACGCCGGAGCCGGTACGACGCACAGCGAGCACGCCGGCGACGCGGCCACCCGCTTCGTGCAGATGTGGCTGCGCCCCGGGAGCAGCGGCGGAGAGCCGACCCGCGAGACCACGACGCCCCACCTGAGTGGGCCGGGACTGGTGGCGGTGGCCGGTCGGGCGGGGATCGCCCTCGACGTGCCGGGCGCGACCCTCGCGATAGCCGACCTGGCGCGCGGTGAGACGGTCGCGCTGCCGGACGAGCCGCTGGTCTACGCGTTCGTGGTCACCGGCGCGCTGACCCGATCGAGCTTGGCCGAGCCGCTGGCTGCCGGAGACGCGTTCGAGATCACCGGCGAGACGGGCCTGTCGGTCACGGCAGCGGTGCCGACCCGGCTCCTGGTCTGGACCTTCGCGGAGTGAGGCTCAGGGCACCAGCACGCCGGGGTTGAGGATCCCCTCGGGGTCGACGGCGGCCTTGGCGGCCCGCAGCACCGCGATCCCGACCGGTCCGATCTCGGCCTCGAGCCACGGCTGGTGGTCGGTGCCGACGGCGTGGTGGTGGGTGATCGTGGCCCCGGAGGCGACGATCGCGTCCATCGCCGCCGCCTTGGCGGCGTGCCAACGGCCGAGCGGATCGTCACCCTCGGCGGCGGCCACGGTGAAGTAGAGCGACGCACCGGTCTCGTAGACGTGGGAGATGTGGCAGAGCACGATCGCGGAGTCGCCCAGGGAGGCCCGCAGCGCGGCCGAGACCGCGTCGTACACCTCGCGCAGCCGCGACCAGTAGGTCGCGGTCTCGAGCGTCTCGACCAGCACCCCGGCATCGAGCATCGAGTCGCGCAGGTACGGCGCGCCGTAGCGCCCCGCGGCCCACGAGCGGCCCGGGCCCTCGCCGGCGGCCTCCCCGCCCAGGTCGGCCAGCATCGCCGTGACCGTCGTACGACGTGCCGCGACGGCGGCTGGGGTGCCCTCGTAGCCGACGATCATCAGGCACCCGCCGGCCGAGGACCCGCCGACGGACTCGGGGTCGGCGAGGTTGATCGCTGTCTCCGACTCGTCGGAGAGCCGGATGACCGTGGGCAGCAGCTGCGCCTGGGCCAGCTGCCGGATCGCGTCGGCGCCGAGGTCGAAGGAGGGCCACCTCCAGCCCTCGTAGACCCGCTCCTCGGGGAGCGGGCGCACCCGCACGGTCACCGCGGTGATCACGCCGAGCGCACCCTCGGAGCCGAGGAAGAGCTGGCGGAGATCGGGGCCGGCGGCGCTGGCCGGCGCGTGCCCGAGGGAGACACGGCCGGCAGGTGTGGCGACGTCGAGCCCTGTCACGGTCGAGTCGAAGCGTCCGTAGCCCGCCGACGACTGGCCGCTGGAGCGGGTCGCCGCGAAGCCGCCGACCGTGGCGTACTCGAACGACTGCGGGAAGTGGCCGAGGGTCATGCCGTGCTCGGCGAGCAGCGCCTCGGCCTCGGGGCCGCGCAGCCCCGGCTCGAGGGTGGCGGTCATCGAGACGGGGTCGGCGGCGAGCAGCCGCTTCATCCGCACGAGGTCGAGGCTGAGCACGCCGGCGTACCCCTCCCGACGTGCGACCAGGCCTCCCGTGACCGACGTGCCGCCCCCGAAGGGGACCACCGCGACCCGGTGGCGAGCCGCGGCCTCGAGCACTGCCTGCACCTCGTCGGCGTCGGCAGGACGGACGACGGCGTCGGGCGCGTCCGAAAGGTCGCCTGCTCGGGCACGCAGGAGGTCGGGCGTGGACTTGCCGCGCGTGCGCAGCCGACGGGACTCGTCGTCGGTGTGCACGTGCTCGGCGCCGACGAGCGCCGCCACCTCGGCCAGCACGGCGTCGGCCACGCCCACCGGCGGCAGCACGACCGGCGCGGCGTCGTCGACGCGGTGGTCGGCGACCGGGAACACCAGCTCCACCAGACCGCGGGCGGTCTCCGGCAGGGCGGCCGCACGGAGTGGGTCGCCCCAGCGGGTCGGGTGCATCTCGGAGGTCACGCGCTCGTCGGTCACGTGTTACAGTGTGACATATGACGTCACTTCGTCACAACGGGCTTCCGGACCCCCTCTCGGCCTACCTCGACGCCGCCCGCGCGTGCATCCTCGACGTCGGGTGGCGGCGGACGACGCTGACCGAGGTCGCGCGGCGCGCCGGGGTGAGCAGGATGACCATCTACCGCGCCTGGTCCGACATGCCGGCCGTGCTCGGCGACCTGATGACCCGCGAGTGGGGCGAGGTGGTCGCGGTGGCCGTGGGGGCGGCCGACGCGGCGCTGCCCGGGGAGCCCACCGCGGCCGACCGGCTGGTCGCCGAGGTGGTGGCGACGATCCGGGCGCTGCGCGAGAACGAGCTGTTCGTGCGGATCGTCGAGCTCGACGCCGAGCTGCTCCTGCCCTACCTCCTCACCCGCCGTGGGCGCAGCCAGCAGGCGATCTCCGAGCTGACCACCGGCCGCATCCGGGAGGGGCAGGCCGACGGCAGCATCCGCGACGGCTCGCCCGTCGCCATGTCGCGCGCCCTGCTGCTGGCCGCCCACGGCTTCGTGCTGAGCGCCCACACCATGATCGACGACGACGTCTCCGAGGAAGAGCTCGACGCCGAGCTCGAGCAGGTCGTACGACGGGCCGTGGCGCGATGACGTCCCCGATGCCTCCGACGCGGAGCCGGATCCGGGCCGGGCTCGACGACGCTCCGGCGCACGTCGACGTCCTCGTGATCGGACTCGGCGTCACCGGGGTCGGCGTCGCCCTCGACGCGGCGGCGCGCGGACTCTCGGTGCTTGCCGTCGACGCCCACGACCTGGCGTTCGGCACCTCGCGCTGGTCGAGCAAGCTCGTGCACGGCGGCCTGCGCTACCTCGCCCATGGTCAGGTCGGCGTCGCCCACGAGAGTGCACGGGAGCGCGGAATCCTGATGGAGGTCACCGCACCCCACCTGACCCACGCGCTGCCCTTCCTGCTGCCGCTCGACGAGCAGACCGGTCGGAGGCAAGCGGCACTCCTGCGGGCCGGGATGGAGGCGGGTGACTGGCTCCGGATCGCTGCGGGCACGTCGCGGCGGACGCTGCCGCGGCCCCGAAGGGTCTCGACCAACGAGAGCCGACTCCTGGCGCCGGTGCTCGGCGAGGGAGTCCGCGGCGGGATCCTGTCGTGGGACGGCCAGCTCGAGGACGACGCCCGGCTCGTCGCCACGGTGGCCCGGACCGCGGCCGGGCTCGGGGCCGAGCTCCGCACCCGGGCCAGGGCGCTCGAGGTGACCGGCACCGGCGCGACGCTGCGTGACGAGCTCAGCGGCACGTCGTACGACGTGAGCGCGCGGGTGGTCGTCAACGCCGCCGGCGTCTGGGCGGGCGGACTCGTCGACGACGTGCGGCTCAGCCCCAGCCGGGGCACCCACCTCGTCGTCCGGGGCCAGGCGCTCCCCGATCTCAGGGTCGCGCTGACCCTGCCGGTGCCGGGTGCCCATGCCCGCTTCGTGATGGCGCTCCCCCAGCCAGACGGCCTGGTCTACCTCGGCCTCACCGACGAGGCGGTCGACGGTGACCCGCCCGACGTACCGGAGCCGAGCGAGGCCGAGATCGAGTTCCTGCTCTCCACCGTCTCGTCACACCTCGCGCACAGGCTCACGCGTGACGACGTCGTCGGCGCGTTCGCCGGGCTGCGCCCGCTCCTGCGGGCCGACGGGCGCACCTCCGACCTGTCCCGGCGACACGCCGTGCTCACCGCGTCGTCGGGGGTGGTCACCGTGGTCGGCGGCAAGCTCACGACGTACCGCCGGATGGCCGAGGACGCCGTCGAGGCCGCCGTCGCCCACGCGGGGCTCGACGCACGGCCGTGCACGACCGCCCGGCTCCCGCTGGCCGGTGCGGCCTCACGGGGAGAGCTGGCCCGCCTCACCGCGGTCTCGCCGTCGCCACGGCTGGTCCGCCGCTACGGCGCCGATGCCGGGCTGGTCCTGGCCGACGCCCGCTCGGTCACCGGCCTGCCCGACGCCGAGCTGGTGGCGCCCATCGCCGAGGGACTCGCGATCACGCTCGCCGAGCTGGTCTTCGCCGTGACCCACGAGGGCGCCCACGACGTCGGCGACCTCCTCGACCGGCGTACCCGGGTCGGGCTGGTCGGTGCCGATCGCGTCACAGCCGAGCCTGCGGCCGAGCGTGCGATCGCACTCGCGGCCGCCGCGCTTCGTTAAATCGCGGGGGCCCACTCCCCAAGGACCTGCCCCGTCCCCTACCTTGTACCCATGCTGGAGCCCCGGGGGGCGGACTCGAGCACGTCATCTGAACCTGCAGCGGACGTTTCCGCCCGTGTACTGATCCAAGCCCGCACCGCCATGGTGCAGGGCCGCATCGCCGACGCCTTGGACCTCGTCGACAGCGTGCGCCACGACCCGGGTCTCAGCGAGGACGACCGGGCCGACCTCGCGGTCACCGGACTGCTCTCGCGGCTGGCCCGCGGCGACCTGCGCGGTGCGGCGCCGTTCTCGCGGGAGCTGATCTCGCTGGTGCGGATGCGCGGGATCGTGGCCGCCCGCGCTTGCTACGGGCTCGGCGAGTTCGCCGCGGCACGCGGACAGGCCGACCAGGCGGTGTCGTACTTCGAGAGCGCGGGCGAGGAGCTGGCGGCGGCCGACGACCGCACCTGGATCCCGTGGCGCAGCGGTCTGGCCCGGATCCTCACGGCGCGTGGCGACGTCGCCACCGCGCTCGGGCTCGTCGAGGAGGAGCTCGCCCAGGCGCGGCTCCTGGACTCGCCGTACGCCGTCGCTTCCGCCATGCGCACGCTCTCGGCGGTCGCGCCGACCGAGCGGCGCGTGGACCTGCTCGATGAGGCGCTCGGTCTGCTGATCGGCACCGACGCGGCCCGTCTCGAGGCCCAGATCCGGACCGACCTCGCGGGCTGGCTGCTGCTGCTGCAGCCCGCCGAGTCGGCCCGTGCCATCGACCTGCTCCGCTCGGCGGAGAAGTACGCCCGCCAGGAAGACCTGGCTCCGCTGCTCGCCCGCATCCGCTGGCTGCTCGAGCGGCTCGGCGAGGCGCCTGACGGTGAGCTCGCCGGTCGCCTGGGCGAGCTGAGCGCGGCCGAGCGTCGCGTCGCGTCTCTGGTCGTACTCGGCAAGCGCAACCGCGAGATCGCCGTCGAGCTCGGAGTCAGCGTGAAGTCCGTCGAGTGGCACGTCTCGCACATCCTGCGCAAGCTCTCGATCACCTCACGCCTCGACCTCGCCGACGCGCTCGCGCAACCCCGTCAGTCGCGCTGACGAGCGAGGCCGCTGCGACCCGACGGAGTCGGGACGGAGCACCGCAGCGAGCAGCGAAGCGAGCTGTGCTCGCGAGCTGTCCCGATCACCCCGGCAGCGCGACGTAGGTCGTGTCGAGGTACTCCTCGATGCCCTCGAACCCGCCCTCGCGACCGAACCCGCTCGCCTTCACGCCACCGAACGGCGCCGCGGGGTTCGAGATCAGGCCGCTGTTGATGCCGACCATGCCGAACTCCAGGGCCTCGGCCACCTTGATCGTGCGCGCCAGGTCGCGGGTGTAGACGTAGGACGCGAGGCCGTACTCCGTGTCGTTGGCCAGGGCGATGGCCTCGTCGTCGGAGGTGAAGGTCGTGATCGGCGCGACCGGACCGAAGATCTCCTCGCCGTTGATCCGCGCGTCGGCGGGTACGCCGAGCAGCACGGTCGGTGTGTAGAAGTGGCCCGGCCCCTCGGGGGCCGACCCACCACACAGCACCTCGGCTCCGTCGTGGACGGCGTCGGTGACCAGCTGGCCCACCGACTCGACGGCGTCGGCGTTGATGAGCGGTCCGACGTCGGTGCCGGCCTCCTGGCCGCGGCCGGTGCGCAGCGCGCCCATCCGCTCGCCGAGCAGCTCGCCGAACCGGCGCGCCACCGACTCGTGCACCAGGAACCGGTTGGCGGCGGTGCAGGCCTCGCCCATGTTGCGCATCTTGGCGATCATCGCGCCGTCGACGGCGGCCTCCACGTCGGCGTCCTCGAAGACGATGAACGGCGCGTTGCCGCCCAGCTCCATCGAGACCCGCTGGAGCTGGTCGGCCGACTGGCGCACCAGCACCTTCCCGACCGGGGTCGAGCCGGTGAAGCTGACCTTGCGCAGCCGCTCGTCGGCCATCAGCGTCGAGCTCAGCACCTTCGAGTGGTGGGTGGTCACGATGTTGAGCACGCCGTCGGGCAGCCCCGCCTCGGCCAGCACCTGGGCGAGGGCGAGCATCGTCAACGGCGTGAGCTCGGCGGGCTTGACCACCATCGTGCAGCCCGCCGCGATGGCCGGGCCGATCTTGCGGGTGCCCATCGCGAGTGGGAAGTTCCAGGGCGTGATGAACAGGCACGGTCCGACCGGCTTGCGGATCGTCAGCAGCCGCGAGCCGCCGGCGGGCGCCTGCATCCAGCGGCCGTGAATGCGCACGGCCTCCTCGGAGAACCAGCGGAAGAACTCGGCGCCGTAGGTCACCTCGCCCTTGGCCTCGGCCAGGGTCTTGCCCATCTCGAGGCTGATCAGCTCGGCGAAGTCGTCGGCCTGGTCGGTGATCGCCTCGAATGCTCGGCGCAGGATCTCGCCTCGTTCACGCGGCGGCGTGGCGGCCCAGCCGGCCTGCGCCTCGACGGCCGCGTCGAGCGCCGCCAGCGCGTCGTCGGCGTCGCCGTCGGCGACGTCGACGATCACCGACTCGTCGGCCGGATCGTGCACCTGGAAGCGGGACCCGGTCCCCGACTCGCGCCACTGCCCGCCGATGAAGAGACCGCGCGAGCCGGTCTTCGCCAAGAGGTCTAGTCCAGTCATGGAATTACCCTGTCACTTGGGTGAAGTTTGCCGAAAGTCTTCACGCGATCGTCTCAGGTCTGACACGCTTTCAGCGTCGGCCTGGGGGCTAGCACCCAGACGATACGTGAGCCCCTCGCTGACCCCATGCTGCGAGGGGCTCGCCCCATTTCCGACGTCCTGGTGTCGCTCGCGACACCAGGACGTCGGAAATGGAGAACTCAGATCATCTGCGTAGATGGCGGGGTCGCCGCACTCATCTGGGACCCTCCGCCTCTTGAACATCTGCCGTCGGAGGAGTTGATTCAGGACCAACGTGTTCTGAGTCGGCGGCCCGACCGCGGGCCGCCCTGCACCTGGAGGCAGACCATGGCGGACAAGGCGGGCGGTCGTAGAACAGCCGGGCAAGATCTCGGGGCGAGCAGCCCCGACCGGATCCGCAACGTGGTGCTCGTCGGGCCGGGCGGCTCGGGGAAGACCACCCTGGTCGAGACGCTGCTCGCCTCCGCAGGAGCCATCCCCCGAGCGGGCACCATCGGCGAGGGCTCGACCGTGTGCGACTTCGAGGAGTCCGAGCGGGCGCACGAGCGCTCCATCTCGCTGGCCATCGCGCCCGTCATCCACCGCGACACCAAGATCAACTTCATCGACACCCCCGGCTACGCGGACTTCGTGGGGGAGGTCCGCGCCGGGCTCAGGGCCGCTGACTGCGCGCTGTTCGTGATCGCCGCGAGCGAGGTCGTCGACGACGCCACCAGCGCGCTCTGGCGCGAGTGCGCCGAGGTGGGCATGCCGCGGGCCGTGGTGATCACCAAGCTCGACCAGGCGCGCGCGGACTACGACGGCGTCCTGGCTGCCACGCAGGCGGCGTTCGGCGACAAGGTCCTGCCCCTCTACGTGCCGATCCGCGACGGTGCCGAGATCACCGGGCTGCTCGACCTGATGGCCGACCCCACGACGGAGGGGAGCGACCACGAGGACCTGCGCGGTGCCCTCATCGAGGGGATCATCGAGGAGTCCGAGGACGAGACCCTCATGGACCGCTACCTCGAGGGCGAGGCCATCTCGCACGACACCTTGACCAAGGACCTCGAGAAGGCCGTCGCCCACGCGAGCTTCCACCCCGTCGTGCCGGTGTGCTCGATCTCCGGCGTCGGCTGCCCCGAGCTCCTCGACCTCGCCGTCGACGGGTTCCCGTCGCCGCTCGAGCACGCCTCCCCCGAGGTGTTCACCCCTGCCGGGGTCGCGGCCGAGCCGATCAACGGCGACCCCCGGGGCACGCTGGTCGCCGAGATCGTCAAGACCTCCAGCGACCAGTACGTCGGGCGGGTCAGCCTGGTGCGCGTCTTCTCCGGGACGCTGACACCCGACGCGCCCGTGCACGTCTCCGGCCACTTCACGTCGTTCTTCGCCCTCGACGGCCACGGGTCGACCCACGAGGACCACGACGAGGACGAGAAGGTCGGCTCGCTCACCTACCCGTTCGGCCGGCTCCACGTGCCGGCCGAGGCCGTGATCGCCGGCGACCTCGGGGCGATCGGCAAGCTGAGCCGCGCCGAGACCGGCGACACCCTCTCGTCGATCGAGGAGCCGCGGGTGCTCAGGCCGTGGTCGATGCCCGAGCCACTGCTGCCGGTCGCGATCGTGGCCAAGAGCAAGGCCGACGAGGACAAGCTGTCGCAGGCGCTCGGCCGGCTCGCCGCCGAGGACCCGAGCGTGCGCGTCGAGAACAACCCGGAGACCCACCAGCTCGTGCTGTGGACGATGGGCGAGGCGCACGCCGATGTGCTCATCTCGCGGCTCGCCGACCGCTACTCGGTGCACGTCGAGACCGAGCCGTTCCTGGTGTCGCTGCGCGAGACCTTCGGCTCCCCGGGCAAGGGCCTCGGTCGCCACGTCAAGCAGTCCGGCGGCCACGGGCAGTACGCCGTGTGCCACATCGAGGTCGAGCCGCTGCCGGAGGGCGGCGGGTTCGAGTTCGTCGACAAGGTGGTGGGCGGTGCGGTGCCGCGCCAGTTCATCCCCTCGGTCGAGAAGGGTGTGCGGGCGCAGATGGAGCGCGGGGTGCGCGCCGGCTACCCGATGGTCGACCTCCGGGTCACCCTCACCGACGGCAAGGCGCACGCGGTCGACTCCTCCGACATGGCCTTCCAGATGGCCGGGTCGCTGGCGCTCCGCGAGGCCGCCGCAGCATCGACGGTCACGATGCTCGAGCCTTACGACGTGGTCGCGGTCGTCGTGCCCGACGACCACATCGGCGCGACCATGAGCGACCTGTCCTCACGTCGGGCCCGATTGCTCGGCACCGACAAGGTCGGCGACGACCGCACGCTGATCAATGCCGAGGTGCCCCAGACCGAGCTGGTCCGCTACGCGGTCGACCTACGCTCCTCGACCCACGGCGCCGGCGCCTTCACGCGCAGCTTCGGCCACTACGAGCCGATGCCCGAGGACGTCGCCCGCACCGTCGCCACCCAGGAGCGGTAGGGGTCGTCGTCGGGATCCCCGGCTCACCGGGGATCGCGTCGCTTGTCGGCCGTTGCCACCCCTACGAAGCGACGGGAGTGCGTCGGCGGCGGGGCTGGTGTGACCGGTGGGGCTCGGCGGCGAGCCACGGCAGTGCGGTGATCGGTACGGCGCGGGAGCCGTCGTCACCGAGCCTGTGCGCCCCGGAGGAACTGCTCGAGGAGCGGGCCCGCGGTGCCGGCGCCCGTCGTACCGACGTCGACGAAGGCGCACACGGCGAGGTCGCCCTGGCCGGCGATCATCCACGCGTGGGTGAGGCGCTTGCCACCTCGGTCGAACTCGGCGGTGCCGGTCTTGGCGATCACCGGCGGTCCCGGTACGTCGGCCAGCCCGATGCCCGTGCCACTGGTCACGACCCCGCGCAGCATCTGCCGCAGGGTCGCTGCCTGGGCACCCGAGAGCGGGGTCGGCGACGTCGCGACGGGCTCGACCGACGTGATCAGCTGCGGTACGACGGTGTCCCCGGCCACCACGGAGGCCATCACCGTCGCCATCACCATCGGAGAGGCGAGGATCTGCCCCTGCCCGATCATGTCCGCAGCCTTCTCGGTCTCCGACGCCGGCGGTACGACGTTCCCGAAGTAGGCCGGGAAGCCGAGGTCGTGGTCGACCCCCATGCCGAGCGTGGCCGCGGCGTCGACGAGGTCCTGCGAGCCGAGCTTGGTGCGCTCGTTGATGAACGCGGTGTTGCACGAGTTCGCGAGCGCCGTGGCGAGCGTGATCCGGCCGTTGGCCGACGGCGGGTAGAAGCTGTCGTTGGTGAACACCTTGCCGTTCACGCTCACGCTCGTCGGGCAGTCCACGGGCGACGACGGCGTCTGCCCCTGCTTGACCAGCGCCAGCGACCCGACCGTCTTGAACGTCGAGCCGGGCGCGAAGCGGCCGTAGGTGGCGTCGTTGTAGCCGTTGTTGCCCGGCCCGTTGGCCGCCGCCACGATCGCGCCGGTCGACGGCTTGATCGCCACGATCGCGCTGGCCGGGCCGACGCCGGCCAGGATCCGCTCCGCCAGCAGCTGCAGCCGCGGCTCGAGGGTCAGGTGCAACGACTGACCCTTCTCGGCCTGGGTGACGAAGAGCTTCGTGCGCTTGCCGTCGGCCGCGACGGCGTCCACCTGTACGCCGGGCCGGCCGCGCAGCTGCTCGTCGTACCTTCCCTCGAGTCCCGACAGCCCGGCCACGTCGCCGACCCGGTAGACGCCGGGGTTGTCCTTGATCATCTCGGCGGTGACCGGGCCGACCGTGCCCAGGATCGGCGCCGCGAACTCCTTGGTGACCGCCAGCGGGAGCGTGCCCGCGATCGCGTCGACGCCCTTGATCCCGGTGTAGGCCCGGGTGACCGCCGGCGGGACCTCGTCCTTGCGGAAGACGATGGCCTGGATGAACGCCTTCGGCCCGGCCGCCTTGACCTGCTTGACGTACGACGCGACGTCGATGCCGACGAGCTGCGCGAGGCGGCGTGCGGATTCCGGCGCCTGCGCCGCACCGACCTTGATCCGGTCGACGCCGAACCGCACCACCGGCCGGTCGGTGACCAGGCCGACGCCGTGCGGACCGAGGATGTCGCCACGCCGGGCCGCGACCGTGGTCGCGTCGAGAGTGTCACCGGTGGTCAGGGACGGCTCGACCACGGCGTCCTGCCAGTCGACCTGCCACTGGTCGCCGTCCGCGGTCGTCTCCAGCGGCGCCTTGGTCGTGTAGCTCCAGCCCTCGCCGAGCGGCCACGTCCAGCTCAACGTCGCGGTCGCCTTGGTGTCGCTGTCCTCGCTGACGTTCGCCACGGTCACGTTCGGCTTCACCTCGCCGAGGCCGGCGACCGCCGCGTCGTACTTCTTCTGCACGTCATCTGCCGCGACACCGGCGAACGTGACCCCCGAGAGGTCGCCCGAGGCCAGGCCCTGGGCCAGATCGGTCGCGGTCGGCTGGGGGTCGGGACCGGAGTCGCTGCTCGAGCACGCGGTGAGGACGAGCGTGAGCGCGGCGGGCGCCGCCAGGGTGGTCACGAGCAACGGCAGCCGTCGGGTCCCCATGGCGGCCATCCTGCCAAAAGCGCTGTGAGCGCCCGGCTCACCCCAACGCCGGGAGCCGCTCCAGCGCCGAGGCCACCGCGGCCTGGAGGTCGGCGTCTTCCCACGTGTGGTCGGTGACCTCGCCGCGCAGGTAGGAGTCGTACGCCGCGAGATCGAGATGGCCGTGCCCGCACAGCGCGGTGAGGATCACCTTCTCCTCACCGGTCTCGGTGCATCGGTGCGCCTCCTCGATGGCCGCGGCCAGGGCGTGGGTCGGCTCGGGCGCCGGGATGATCCCCTCCGTGCGGGCGAACAGCACGCCGGCGGCGAAGCACTCCGACTGCTTCTTCGCCACGGCCTCGAGCTCGCCCGTCGCGTAGAGATGGCTGATCAGCGGGCTCATCCCGTGGTAGCGGAGGCCCCCCGCGTGGATCGGGTCGGGGATGAAGTCATGACCCAGCGTGTGCATCTTCATCAGCGGCGTCATGCCGAGGGCGTCGCCGAAGTCGTAGGCGTAGGTGCCCTGGGTGAGGCTGGGGCACGACGCGGGCTCGACCGCACGGACGACGGGCGACATCCGGCCCGCCCACTTCTCGCGCAGGAAGGGGAAGGCGAGTCCGCCGAAGTTGGAGCCGCCGCCCGTGCATCCCACCAGCAGGTCGGGCGTCTCGCCCACCATCGCCAGCTGCAGCAGTGCCTCCTCGCCGATCACGGTCTGGTGCAGGAGCACGTGGTTGAGCACGCTGCCGAGGGCGTAGTTGGTGTCGTCACGCTGCGCCGCGACCTCGACGGCCTCGCTGATCGCGATCCCCAGCGAGCCGGGCGAGCCCGGGTCCTTCGCCAGGATCGAGCGGCCGGCCTCGGTCAGGTCGCTCGGGCTCGGGTGCACGGTGCCGCCGAAGGTCTCGATCATGATCCGGCGATAGGGCTTCTGGTCGTACGACGCCCGCACCTGCCAGACCTCGCACTCCACGTCGTACTGCGAGCAGGCGAAGGCCAGCGCGGTGCCCCACTGTCCGGCCCCCGTCTCGGTGGTCAGCTTCGAGATGCCGGCTCGCTTGTTGTAGAACGCCTGCGGCACGGCGGTGTTCGGCTTGTGCGAGCCGGCCGGCGAGACACCCTCGTACTTGTAGTAGATCCGCGCGGGCGTGCCGAGCGCCTTCTCCAGCCGGTGGGCGCGGAAGAGCGGGGACGGCCGCCACAGGCGGTAGACGTCGAGCACCTCGCCGGGGATCTCGATGTACTGCTCCTGCGAGACCTCCTGCAGGATCAGCTCCATCGGGAACAGCGGGGCCAGATCGTCGGGCCCGACCGGCTGGCCGGTGCCGGGGTGCAGCACCGGCGGGGGCGGCGTCGGCAGGTCGTGGAGCACGTTGTACCAGCGCGTCGGCTGGTCGCTCTCCGCGAGCAGGATCTTGTGGTCCACCGTCGCAGCCATGGGCTGAGCCAAGCACTCGGGCCCGGACTTGTCAGCCCCGAGAGAGGACGCTCCGGTCCGACGAAGGAGGAGCGGAGCACCGCAGCGAGCCGCGCAGCGAGCTCGCTCGCAAGCGGACGCAAGTCGCCTCAGCGCATCCCGGCGTGCGGCGTGCCGAAGCGGGGAGGAGCGGAGCACCGCAGCGGGCCGCGCAGCGAGCGAGCTCGCTCGCAAGCGGACGCAGGTCGCCTCAGCGCGTCCCGGCGTACGGCGTGCCGAAGCGCTCGGGCTTGATCGACCGGTCGGCGGCGGCGTAGTGCCGCTGCCGCGCAGCCAGGGCCGGGCCCTGGGCCCGGGCCTTCGTCAGCACCGCCTTGGTGACGGCGAGCGACGAGCCGGTCAGCAGGGGGGCGACCAGGGGCGTGTAGCCGGAGGCGTGGCCGGTGCGGTTGGGGTGGTAGCTCTCGCTGATCGGGTTGGACAGGCCGTTGAGCCATTCGGGGTCACCGCAGACCGCGTGCCCGATGAAGGCGCTCGTGGGGTTGGCGAAGGCGAAGCCCTTGGCAGCGGCCGCCGCGGCCAGGGTGCGGTTCATCAGGTCAGCGGTCGCGTTGAGCTGTGACTCGTCGCTGGGGCTGAACCAGGTGAGTGCGTTGCAGTCCTCGCCGTTGAAGAGGCGCGGGTAGCCGACCACGACGACCTTGGCCTGGGGAGCGCGGGTGCGGATCGCGGCGTACAGCGTCGAGAGCGTGCCGGGGAGGGTGTTGGTGATGTAGCCCTGCGCCTTGCGCACCGCGCCGCTGCAGTCACTGAGCCACGCCGGCTCGGCGCACGTCGTGATCACGCTGGTGAAGCCGGCGTCGTTGCCCCCGACCGAGATCGTCACGTAGGTGGTGCTCGCGGTCAGTGCGCTGAGCTGGGTCGCCGTCACGTCGGAGACCTTGGCGCCGGAGCAGGCCCGGAGGTTGAGCGTGTAGCCCTTGGCCGCAGCGATCAGGCTGGGGAACGCGTAGACCGACCGCTGGCACGACGTACCGTCGCTGAGGTAGGCGCGGGTGCCGACGCCGGAGGAGTAGGAGTCGCCGAGCGCGACGTACGACGGAGGCGCGGCGTGCGCGGGCGCCGGCGTCAGCAGCGGTACGGCGAGCGCGGCGGCCGCGAGGGCAAGGAGACGACGTGCGTGGGTGCGGAGCATGGGCCCTCCCGAGACGGGTGTGATGCAGGTCACTCTAGGGTGCGGAATGTCTCAGGTGGTTGAACGTTGTACAAGGTAGTTGGTTGAAACTTCAACTCGCAAACCTCAAGGAGCATCCCCATGGCTGACAACACCTTCGACCCCGCCACCACCGTCGTCACCGACATCAAGGGCGACTACACCCTGGACCCGACGCACTCGCGGCTCGGCTTCAGCACCCGCCACGCGATGGTCACCACCGTGCGCGGCCAGTTCAAGGACTTCACCGGCGAGGCCGTGGTCGACACCGCCACCCCGGCCGCGAGCAAGGTCAACGTCACCATCAAGGCCGCCAGCGTCGACACCGGCGTGGCCGACCGTGACGGTCACCTGCAGAGCGCCGACTTCTTCGACGTCGCGACCTACCCCGAGATCACCTTCGTCTCCACCGACGTGACCCGCGACGGCAGCGACTGGACCATCACCGGCGACCTGACCATCAAGGACGTCACCAAGCAGATCGCGATCGAGTTCGAGGAGAACGGCTCCGCGCGCGACCCGTTCGGCAACCTGCGTATCGGCTTCGAGGGCAAGGCCGTCCTCAACCGCAAGGACTGGGGCCTGAGCTGGAACGCCGCGCTCGAGACCGGCGGCTTCCTGGTGTCGGACAAGATCAAGCTCGAGTTCGACATCTCCGCCATCGCGAAGTAAGCGGCAGCGAGCTTGCTCGCGAGCCTCACCCCGACCCGGCCCCTCTTCGCGTGAAGAGGAGCCGGGTCGGGCTCATTTCGCGTCGACGACGTGCCAGGTCGGCGTGATTGCGCGTCGTCCGCGCGCCAGGTCAGCGCAAATTCGGGTGACCTCCGGCGGCGGGCGGGGTTGAATGCCGGGCGTGGACGAGCTGCAGCTGCCCGAGGGGCTGACCTCGCGACCGTTGCGGATGGACGACGCGCACGCGGTGTACGAGGTGATGGCCCGCCAGGAGCAGGCCGACATCGGCCGGGTGGAGATCGAGCCGGCCGACATCGTGGGCGACTGGCAGAAGCCCAGCTTCGACGTCAGTAGTTCGACGATGGGTGTCTTCGACGGCGAGACGCTGGTCGCCTACGCCGAGGTGAACAAGTCGGGCCGTGGCGATGCGGCGGTCGACCCGTCGTACCGCCGCCGCGGGATCGGCACGACGCTCGCGGCCTGGATGCCCGTCCGGACGGCCGCCCTCGGGGGGTCGGTGATCGGCAGCCCGGTGCCCGAGGGCTCACCGGGCGACCGGTTGCTGGAGAAGCTCGGCTGGAAGGTGCGCTGGACCAGCTGGGTGCTCGCCCTGCCCGAGGACGCGCAGGTCGCGGAGCGACCGCTGCCCGACGGCTACGCGATCCGCACGGCCACGCCCGACGACTACCCCGCCGCCCACGTGGTGAAGGAGGACGCGTTCCTCGAGTGGTCCGAGCGCGAGCGCGAGTCGTTCGAGGACTTCCTGGCCACCAGCGTGCGCCGCCCGGGCTTCGAGCCGTGGCACTTCCGCATCGTCACCGACCCCCACGACGAGGTCGTGGGTGTGGCGCTGGTGCAGATGTACGCCGGCCCGCCGCTCGAGGCCTTCATCAACCAGCTCGCCGTACGACGCGACCAGCGGCACCGGGGCCTGGCCCAGGCGCTGCTCGTCGACGCCTTCGCCCGAGGACGCGAGCACGGCGCGAGCCGCTCGGCCCTCTCCACCGACTCCCGCACCGGGGCGCTCGGTCTCTACCAGAAGGTCGGCATGGAGGTCGGCGACGTGTGGGTCAACCGGGCCATCGACGCCTGATCGCCCGCGCCGGCCTCAGCGCCAGCGGGGGTGTCGGGAGTGGCCGGCGCGGGAGTGGTGGACGAACCGTCGGATCACCAGGAGGTAGACCAGCAGCCCGATCACGATCCAGGGCAGGTGGGTGAAGACCAGCACCACGGCCACCAGGGCGATCAGCAGCTTGATCGGGAACGGCACCCGCGGCAGCGGACCGCCCGACCGCTGGCGGCGCGAGGATCCCGATGCGACCGGGGCCGCCGGTCGCTCTGCCACCCGCGGCCGCGGCAGGTCCAGGAACGCGGGCGCGAGGTCGGCGGCCGTGCGGGCCGACCAGATCTGCTCGAGCCGCTCGGCGTGCTCCTCGGCGGTGATCCGCCCCATCGCGTAGTGCTCGCCGAGCTCGTGAGCGGCGGTCTCCCGCTCGGCGTCGCCGATCCGTAGCCGGTCGTTCACTGCTCCTCCTCGTCGATCGGCTCCTCCTCCAGCACGTCCACCTCACCGTCGTCGCCGGGGTGGTCGGCCAGGATCCGGTACAGACCACGGCGCGCCTCCACCAGCACTCCGATGGCCTCGCGGCGCTGCTCGTCGGTGCCGGTGGAGATGATCTGCCAAGCCGCGTTCATGACCCGGCCGATCTCCGGCTTGAGCGACGCGTACTCCGGGGCGTCGGCCCGGCTGCGCCGGCCCTGCTCACCGCGCTGCTCACTCTCGAAGGGGGCCCACACGCCGGCCACCTCCTCATGGTGGGTCGCGAGGTAGTCGCGGCCCGCGTCGGAGAGCCGGAGGGTACGTCTTCCGCGCTCGTCGTCGCCCTCGATCAGGCCCTCGTCCTCGAGCTGCGAGATCGTCGGGTAGACCGAGCCCGGACTCGGCCGCCAGGCGCCGTCGGTGCGCTCGGCGATCTGCTGGATCACCTGGTAGCCGTTGAGCGGCTCCTCGGCGAGCACCGCGAGGATCGCGACGCGGACGTCCCCGCGTCGTACCCGCGGGCCACGCGTCGGCGCCTCCTGCGCGGCGAGGCCGAACAGACCGGTCAGCCACGGTGGTGGCCCGGAGCGCCGGTTCGGCGGTCCCCACTGCCACCCGCCCCACTCGCCGCCGCGGCGGCCCTGCTGCCCGTGCTGGTTGAAGAGGGCCTCGAACTCCGGCCCCCAGGAACGGTGGTGTCCCATCCTCGGCTCCTCGTGCTGTCGATGCGGACGACCGGCTCGTCGACCGATCACGATATATCGCGAGCGTACGTGACGCCGCACGCTCGGACAAGGCCACTTCTCGGCTCCGAGGGGCCGTCCTAGGGTGACGCCATGCCTCCCGACACCGACTGGGCCGCGGTCTACCGTGCCAACGTCGCCGCCGTCTCCGCCCTCGCCGGCTCACTCGACGCCGAGGACCTCGCGCGCCGGGTCCCGGCCACGCCCGACTGGACGGTCCACGACGTCCTCGCCCACCTCGCCGGCTCGCCGGCCGACCTGCTCGGCGACCGGATGGACGGCGCCCCGTCTCCGGAGTGGACCGCGCGCCACGTCGACGAGCGCGCCGCCCGCACCGCCGAGGAGCTCGTCGCCGAGCTGCAGGGCTCGGTCGACGGACTCGTCGACACCTTGGACGGCGTCGAGAGCCCGGCCATCGTGTGGAACCTCGTGGTCCACCACGCCGACCTCCACGAGGCACTCGGCAAGGGCGTCCCTCCCGAGGGGATGTGGCGGCCGGTGCTCGCGGCGATGGCCCCGCGGATGCTGGGGCAGGACGCCGAGGCGTTCGACGGCGTACCGGACTACGAGCTGTTCCGGGCGTTCTTCTCGCGGCGCTCGCGCACCCAGATGACCGGTTGGGGCACGTCGCTCGACCCGGCCGCGCTCGACGGGCTGTGCATCTTCGGGCCGCGCGACGACGACCAGCCGGTACCGCTCTAGCCGGTGTTGCGCATCCCGGCCGCGATGCCGTTGATCGTCAGCAGCAGCGCACGCTCGAGGGCGGGGTCGTCCTCGCCGCGCCGGTAGCGCCCGAGCAGCTCGATCTGCAGGTGGTGCAGGGGCTCGAGGTAGTTCTCACGGATCTCGAGAGTGGTCCGCAGCGTCGGCTCGTCGTCGAGCAGGGCCTGGTCGCCGGTCACCGCCAGCACGCGCTGGACCGTGAGGTCGTACTCCGCCCTGATCACGTCGAGCAGCGGCCGGAGCCGGTCGGGCGCCAGGCCGACGTACCGCTCGGCGATCTCGAGGTCGGTCTTGACCAGCGTCATCGAGACGTTGCCGAGGAAGGTGCGGAAGAACTGCCACTCGGCGTACATCTCCTGGAGCACCTCGACCTCGTCGGCCACCGCCGCGAGCCCGGACCCGACGCCGAACCACCCGGGCACGATCTGCCGCGACTGGGTCCAGCCGAAGACCCACGGGATCGCGCGGAGGTCGTCGAGGCCGGCGCCGGAGTCGGGCCGCCGCGCGGGGCGCGAGCCGATGTGGAGCGCCCCGAGCAGGTCGACCGGCGTCGAGGTGAGGAAGTACTCCGCCAGCCCGGGCTCGGCCACCAGTCCGCGGTAGCGCTCGTGCGCGGCGGCCGAGATGCGGTCCATCGTGCCGTCCCAGCGGCGGGCCTGCTCCCGCGTACGGCGGTCGGTGCGGTGGAGCACGCTGGCCTCGACCGTGGCGGCCAGCGCCAGCTCGAGGTTCTGCCGCGCCAACGCCGGCAGGGCGTACTTGTCGCTGATCACCTCGCCCTGCTCGGTGATCTTCACCTCGCCGTCGACCGTGCCCGAGGGCAGCGCCATGATCGCGTCGTACGTCGGGCCGCCACCGCGCCCGACCGACCCGCCGCGGCCGTGGAAGAACCGCAGCCGTACGCCGTACCGCCGGGCGACGTCGCGGGCTCGGCGCTGCGCGAGCTGGATCTGCCACTGCGAGGTGGTGATCCCGCCGGCCTTGTTGGAGTCGGAGTAGCCCAGCATCAGCTCCTGCACGTCGCCGCGCAGTCGCAGCAGCTCGCGGTAGGAGGCGTCACCGAACAGGGCGTCGAGGATGAACTCGGCCTGCTCGAGCTCGTCGACGGTCTCGAGCAGCGGCACGAACCCGATCCGGGCGACGCCGGCAGGCAGGTCCACCAGGCCGGCCTCGCGGGCCAGGACGACCGCGGCCAGCACGTCGTCGGCGTCGTGGGTCATCGAGATGATGTAGCTCTCGACGACCCGCGGCCCCAGCGAGTCGAGCGCCCAGCGGATCGCCCGGAACGTCTCGGCCGTGACGGTCGCGCCCGCGTCGAGGGGGAGGGGGCTGCGGGCGAGCGGCCGGCGACCGGCCAGCTCCTCGCTCAGCACCTTCAGGCGGCTGGCGCGGTCGAGGTCGGCGTACGGCGTGGCGAGCTCGCCGACGCGGTCGAGCAGCTGACCCACGGCCTCGTGGTGCTTGGCGGAGTGCTCTCGGACGTCGAGCGTCGCCAGCGTCAGCCCGGTCGCGGCGACGGTGCGCACCAGTCGCTCGACCTCGCCGGAGGCCACGACCCGCCCCTGGTGGGCGAGCACCGAGCGGTGGAGGAGCAGCAGGTCGTCGAGGAGCTCGGTGTCGTCGGCGTAGTCGCGGCCGGGGACGTGGCGGCTCCCGTCGACGATCCGCTGCTCGGTGAGGCCGAGGCGGACGTGGACGCAGGTGAGGAAGAGCCGGTAGGGCTCCTCGGCGTTCAGCCGGCGGTAGCGCGGCTCGACCTCGCGGAGCCCGGGGAGCAGGTGGCCGATCCGGTCGGTGACCTCGTCGGACACCGAGCTGACGTGGTCGCTGACCGAGAGCTCGCGACGGAGCCGGTCGACCAGGGTGCGGAGCAGGCGGGTGCCGTGCACGGCCTGGAGGGTGAGCACCTCGCGCGTGGTCGCCGGGGTGACGTGGGGGTTCCCGTCGCGGTCGCCGCCGACCCACGAACCGAAGCGGAGCGGGCGCACGTCGGGCGGCAGGTCGACCCCCAGCGGCACCAACCGGTCGCGCAGCTCCTCGAGCACGTCGGGCAGCGCGCCGCCGGACAGGCCCTCGAGGTAGTACACGACGTTGCGGGCCTCGTCGGTGGGCTCCGGCGGCTCGATCCGGATCTCGTCGGTGAGCCACAACAGCTCGACGGCCTCCTCGAGGCGCCGAGTCCGGCGCGGGCTGTCGGGCTCCCCCAGGAGGGCGGCGACCCGGCGTAGCTTGTCGATCGTCGAACGGCGGGCGACCTCGGTCGGGTGGGCGGTGAACACCGGGCGTACGGCGACCTGGTCGAGCAGGGAGGCGAGCTCGCCGGGATCGAGCCCGGCTTCGGCGATCCGGGCGACCGCTCGCTCGAGCCAGCCACCGTCCTCGCTGCTGGCCCGGGTCAGGGCGCGACCGCGATGCACCTGCTCGGTGATGTTGGCGAGGTGGAAGTACGCCGTGAAGGCGCGGACCAGCCGGGTGATCGTCGCCAGGTCGAAGTCGGGAAGCTGGTCGAGGCGGCCCTCCTTGGCGTGCGCCCGTACCTGCTCGACGAGGGCGAGCAGGTCGTCGCCCTCGGTACGCGCGAGGGTCTCGCCGAGGATCGACGTCACGCGACGGATGTCGCGGCGCAGCTCCTTGTCGGGCGAGCGCGTGCGGTCTGGCTCCATGCCCCCATCGTCACCGACGGCGGTTACCTGCGTGTTTCGGCGCCCACTGGGCGGGCGGGGTCGCCTTGTAACGCTCCGTTATCTGCACACGGGCGCCGTTGTGGACGTCGTCACGCGTGGATAACGGAGCGTTACAGCTGGCGCGTCGTCCGGCGACGGGAAGTCCGACACCGTCGCTCATACCCCAAGGGGGTATGGTGGCGGCATGGAGCATCCCGGCTACGAGAGCAACAAGGACGACGTCCTCAAGCGTCTGCGACGGATCGAGGGGCAGGCCCGCGGCCTACAGCGCATGGTCGAGGAGGATCAGTACTGCATCGACATCCTCACGCAGGTCTCGGCGATGACCAAGGCACTGCAGGCGGTCGCGCTCGGGTTGCTCGACGACCACCTCGCCCACTGCGTCCGCGACGCGGTGGACAGCGGGGTCGACGCCGACGAGAAGCTCAGCGAGGCGTCGGCCGCCATCGCCCGGCTCGTGCGGTCCTGAGGGGAGCGGCGCGATGACCCAGACCTGGACGGTGTCCGGCATGACCTGCGACCACTGCGTCCGCTCGGTGACCGAGGAGGTCGAGGCGCTGCCCGGCGTACGTCGTGTCGCCGTACGGCTCGACGACGGCGCGCTCCACGTCGAGGCCGACCCACCGGTGTCGGCGGACGACGTGCGCGCGGCCGTCGAGGAAGCCGGCTACCGGCTCGTCTGAGATGTCCGCACCCATCACCGACCCTGTTGCGGGAGCACTCCTCGACGTCGACCTCGACATCGAGGGGATGACGTGCGCCTCCTGCGCCCACCGCATCGAGCGCCGGCTCAGCAAGCTCGACGGGGTGGACGCCTCGGTGAGCTTCGCGACCGAGCGCGCCCACGTGCGCTACCCGCCCACGCTCACCACCCACGACCTGATCGAGTCCGTACGACGTGCCGGGTACGCCGCGGCGCTCCCGGCACCGAGCGCGCAGAACGCCCCCGCGCCACGCCCGGTGCAGCTGCTCGTCGCCGCCGTGCTGTCGGTCCCGGTCGTCCTCTGGGGCATGGTGCCGGCCACCCGCTTCGCCGGCTGGGAGTGGTGGTCGCTGGTCCTGTCCGGGGTCGTGGTCTGGTGGTGCGGCTGGCAGTTCCACCGCGCGGCCGCGGTCAACGCGCGCCACGGTGCCAGCACCATGGACACCCTCGTCTCCCTCGGCACCGTCGCCGCCTGGGTCTGGTCGGCGGTCGCGGTCATCCGCGGCGAGGGTCACCTCTACCTCGAGACCGCAGCCGTCGTCACCACGTTCCTCCTCGCCGGGCGCTACGCCGAGGGGCTGAGCAAGCGCCGGGCCGGCGACGCGCTTCGCTCGCTGATGGAGCTCGGCGCCAAGCAGGTCACCGTGCTCGACGACGGCGGCGCCGAGCGGCTCGTGCCGGTCGAGGACCTGCACGTGGGCGACCGGTTCGTCGTACGTCCGGGCGAGAAGGTCGCCACCGACGGTGAGGTCGAGGACGGCAGGTCGGCCCTCGACCTCTCCCTGCTCACCGGCGAGCCGATGCCGGTCGAGGTCGGGCCGGGCGACGCGGTGGTCGGGTCGACGGTCAACATCACGGGGCGCCTGGTCGTCCGGGCCACGCGCGTCGGCGCCGACACCCAGCTCGCCCAGATCACGCGACTGGTCGAGAAGGCCCAGCAGACCAAGGCGCCGGTGGAGCGGCTCGCCGACCGCATCTCGGCGGTCTTCGTGCCGGTGGTGCTGATGATCGCGCTGCTCACGCTGGTCGCGTGGGGGCTGTTGACCGGTGACGTCACCGCGGCCTTCACCGCGGCCGTCGCGGTGCTCGTCATCGCATGTCCGTGCGCCCTCGGGTTGGCCACGCCGACGGCCCTCATGGTCGGAACCGGCCGCGGCGCCCAGCTCGGCATCCTGATCAGCGGGCCACAGGTCCTCGAGTCGACGCGGGCCGTCGACACGATCGTGCTCGACAAGACCGGCACCCTCACCACCGGCCGGATGTCGGTGACCGCCGTGACGCCCGACGACCCCGCCCTGCTCCGCCTGGCGGCGGCGGTCGAGGTGGCCTCGGAGCATCCGCTCGCCCGCGCGCTCGTCGCAGCGGCCGGCGACGACCTGCCGGCGGTCGACGGGTTCACGAACCTCCCGGGGCTCGGCGCCCACGGCCACGTCGAGGGTCGCGAGGTCACGGTCGGCCGTCCCGACCTCTTCGCCGACCTCCCCGAGCCGGTACGACGTGCGGTCGCCGCCGCGGGCGACGGCACGCCGGTCGTGGTCGGGTGGGACGGTGTCGCGCGCGGGGTGATCACCGTGACGGACACGGTGAAGCCCACCTCGGCCGACGCGGTCGCTGCCCTGCACGCTCTCGGTCTGCGGACGGTGCTGCTCACCGGTGACCACGAGGCGAGCGCTCGCCTGGTCGGCGACGCGGTCGGGATCGCCACCGTGGTGGCGGGGGTTCGTCCGGAGGAGAAGGTCGCGGAGGTGGCCCGGCTCCAGGAGGAGGGTCGCGTCGTGGCGATGGCCGGCGACGGAGTCAACGACGCGGCCGCCCTCGCCCGGGCCGACCTCGGCCTGGCGATGGGCACTGGCACGGACGTCGCGATCGCGGCCAGCGACCTGACCCTGGTCAGCGGCGACCTGCGAGTCGCGGCCGTCGCGATCCGCCTGGCCCGACGGACCCTCGCCACGATCCGCGGCAATCTGTTCTGGGCGTTCGCCTACAACGTCGCGGCGATCCCGCTGGCGGCGTTCGGCATGCTCGACCCGATGATGGCCGGTGCGGCGATGGCGTGCTCGTCGCTCTTCGTGGTCGGCAACAGCCTGCGGCTGCGCAGGTTCCGCTAGCCCTGGTTGCCGCGACCCTCTTCGACGTACTTCTTGACCTGGTCGAGCATCCCCTGCCAGTTGGCGGCGAACTGCTCGGCCTGCTCCTCGGACTCGTTGCCGTCCTGGTCGAGGGTGAGCTTGGTGCCGGCGTCGGAGGACTCGAGCCGGTAGTCGAGCGTGTGGTAGTTCTCCGGCACGTCCGGTTGCCCCGACATGGCGCTGTAGTGGGTCACGCGCAGCCGTTCGGGCTGGTCCGCCTGCAGGATCTCGCCCTTGTCGGTGAAGGACTTGCCGTCGTACTCCCCGGTCCAGGTGATCGGGCTGCCGACCTGCCAGTCGGTCTCGACCTGCGAGCCGAACATGAAGGTGGAGATCGCCTCGGGGTCGGTCAAGGCATCCCACACCTGGTCGGGTGACGCTGAGATCTCGGTCTCCGCATGGGCAACGTGGTCAGCCACGTGATCCTCCGATCGTCGTTGTCCGTCTCCGGACCCGTACCCGTGCTCGGGCGGTTCACACCCCTCACCGGCGGGGGCGCGTGGTCGCCCTGGCTAGATTCGAACCATGGGTTCTGGTGAAGGCGGTCTCGACCGGGTGCTGGACCGCACGATCCTTCCGGGCTACTCGCGGATCGGCTACCACGTCCGCCGCCGCGGCTGGGCCCCGATCCCCGACCGCGCCCTGGACGGTCGCACGGTGCTGGTCACCGGTGGCACCTCCGGGCTCGGCCTGGCCACCGTCGAGGCCTGCGCGCGGCTCGGCGCGACGGTCCACCTGCTTGGACGCGACCGCGAGCGGGGCGCATCGGCGGCGCGCGGCGTACGCCGTCGGGTGCCGAACGCGGAGGTCCTGGTCGAGGAGTGCGACCTCGGTTCGCTGGCTGCCGTCGCCGACTTCGCCGCCGACCTCGCGACCCGCGTCCCCTCACTCGACGGGCTCGTCCACAACGCGGGGCTGATGACCGACCGGCGCGAGGAGAGCCTCGAGGGGCACGAGCTGACCCTGAGCGTGCACGTCCTCGGGCCACACCTGCTGACCTCGCTGCTGCGGCCGGCGCTGACCGACGACGCCCGGGTGGTGTTCGTGACCTCCGGCGGCATGTACTCCGAGTCGCTGGCCGTCGACGACCCGGAGTACCGCGAAGGAGAGTTCTCCGGCGTCACCGCGTACGCCCGGGCCAAGCGGATGCAGGTCGTGCTCGCCGAGCGGTGGGCGGAGGAGCTGGCCGACAGCGGGGTCGGCGTCCACGTGATGCATCCCGGGTGGGTGGACACGCCGGGCATCCGGGCGAGCCTGCCGCGCTTCAGCCTGCTGACGCGTCCGATCCTGCGCACGCCGGCGCAGGGCGCGGACACCGTCGTCTGGCTGCTGACCGCGCCCACGCTCGCCCCTCCGACCGGAGGGTTCTGGATGGACCGGGCACCGCGGCCGACCCACTACCTGCACCGGCACGAGGAGAGCGCCGCGGACCGTCAGCGCTTCTGGGAGTACGTCGAGACGGCGATCTCGCCCTACGGCGAGACGCCGCGCTGACCACCGGCGCGGCCGGCTGCGGCGCGCCGCCGGGCGTCGGTGGGTTCGTGGTTCCTTGCGGGACCGGTCAGACTGGAGTCCGGCAACCACGGGAGGTCGCATGTCCAAGCCGCCGATCAGCGAGACCATCAAGGCCAAGCTGGAGGAGTACGAGGTGGAGCGTCGCGTGAGTGAGCTCGCCGTCCAGGCCGAGCACCTCATCCAGCAGGGCAGGGCCCGCGCAGCCGAGCTCGCCCGCGAGCACCGCGACGACATCGACCGCCTCCTCGACCGCGCCACCGACGCCTTCGACCGTCGTACGGACGGCAAGCACGCCTCGACCCTCGTGCAGGTGCGTCACCAGATCGACCGGAGCGTCGAACGCCTCGCCGACCAGGATCCGGACTCCCGATGAGCCGGATGCTGGCCAAGTCCGCCACGGGCGACGAGGGTGCCGACGTCATCGCCCTCCACGCCCTCGACGCCGCAGCCCTGCAGCACCACAACCAGGATGCCGTCTCGCGCATGGTGCAGCTGCTGATGGACGTCGGCATCGACGGCGCCGGCCCGCTGAAATCGGCGCAGGAGATCGCGTCGTTGGCGCACAGCAACACCCGCACCACCGAGAACGCCGTACGAAAGATCGCGCGACAGACCGTCGCCCGGGGTGGCATCGGCGGCTTCGTCACCAGTCTCGGCGGCTTCGTCACCATGCCGGTTGCGCTGCCGGTCAACGTCGTCGAGTTCTACGTGCAGGCCACGCGGATGGTCGCCGCGATCGCCACCCTGCGCGGGTACGACGTGAACGACCCGCGGGTGCGCTCGGCGATCCTGCTCACCCTCGTCGGCTCCGACGCCGACGAGGTGCTGAGCAAGGCGGGTCTGGCCACGGGCGGTGGCAAGATGGTCAGCCTCGCCAGCAGGCAGCTCCCGCCGGCGGGCCTGCTGATCCTCAACAAGGCGATCGCGTTCAAGCTGATCCGCGGGGTCGGCGAGAAGGCCTTCTCCAAGCTCGGTCGCGGCGTGCCGCTGCTGGGCGGCGTGGTCGGCGGCACCATCGACACCTGGATGATGAAGCGGATCGCCGACCACGCGATGGGCGAGTTCCCGCAGCTGCCGTGATCCCTGGCTAGGCGCCGGCCTGCGCGAGCTCGATCGGCTCGGTGATCGGGTCGTCGGACAGCATCTGCCGGCGGGCGATCGTGCGGAGGTCGTCGCGTCCCTGCTCGTCGAGCGGCTCGCCGTTGGCCTGCTCGACCTCGGTGACCAGCCAGTGCCACAACTCGACGACGAACGCCCGGAACTGCTCGCGACCCTGTGCGGTGAGCTCGACCCGACCATCCGCTTCCGCGAGCAGCCCGGCACCGATGCAGTCGTCGATCGCGGGCCGGATCAGCGCCATCGGCACCCGGTGGGCCGCCGCCACGGCGTACGGGTCGGCCGGCGCGTGGGCGTGGATCTGCTGGATCGCGACCTGCCGCAGCGTCCAGACCTGCACGCCGTCGAGTCCCGCCTCGGAGGTGCGCAGCAGCCGGTCGGCGGCCTCGGGCAGCCGCGTGCGCAGGATCCGCACGACCTGGCCCTCGAGCTGCTCCTGGGCGGTGCGCTGGTCGGGGATGGCGAAGGCCGGGCCCATCTCGGAGGCTCCCGGTCGGGTGAGCCCCCGCATCGGCACCTGCTTGAGGAAGAGCGCCACCACGAAGGCGACCACGGCCACCGGGATCGCGGAGGCGAAGACCGCCTGGAGGGTGTCGGCGTACGCCGCGACGACGGCCGCCTGCTGCACGGGTGGGAGGTTCTGGACCGCGGCGGGCGTGTTCACCTGCGTCGGGTCGGCGCCGGTGGTGACGATCGCCCGGGCGAGGTTGGGTGCGAGGTGGTTGGCGTAGATGGTGCCGAAGACGGCCGCCCCGAACGAGCTGCCCATGGTGCGGAAGAAGGTGACCCCCGACGTCGCGACGCCGAGGTCGCGGTACTCCACCGTGTTCTGCACGATGATCGTCAGCACCTGCATCGAGAGGCCGATCCCGACGCCGAGCACGAGCATGGCGCCCGACGTCTCGAGCGTCGTGGAGTGCTGGTCGAGCCGCGAGAGCCACCACATCCCGACCGCCATCACGACCGAGCCGGCGATCGGGAAGATCCGGTAGCGACCGGTGTGGCTGACCACGTTGCCGGCGCTCACCGAGGCCACGATCAGCCCGAGCACCATCGGCAGGGTGCGCAGTCCGGACACGGTGGCGCTGACGCCCTGGCAGTACTGCAGGTACGTCGGCAGGAAGGTCATCGTGCCGAGGAGCGCGAAGCCGACGATGAAGCTGAGCACGGCGCTGACGCTGAACACGTTCCGGCGGAACAGTCGCAGCGGAAGGATCGGCTCGGCGGCGCGCTGCTCGGCCACGACGAAGCACACCAGGGAGAGCACGCCCCCGACTGCGAGGCCGATGATGGTCGGCGAGCCCCAGCCGTACTGCACGCCACCCCAGCTCGTGGCCAGGATCAGGGCGGCGGAACCGAGCGAGATGAAGACGATGCCGAGGGTGTCGAAGACCGGCTTGCCTGACGTGGGGACCTTGGGGAGCAGCCTCACCGCGAGCGGGATGATCACCAGCGCGATCGGCACGTTGACGTAGAAGACCCACTGCCATGACAGGTGGTCGGTGAAGAAGCCGCCGAGCAGCGGCCCGAGCACCGTCGTACCGCCGAAGACGGCGCCGATCGCGCCCTGGTATTTGCCACGGTCGCGCAGCGGGATGATGTCGGCGATCATCGCGGTCGCGGTGACGGTCAGGCCGCCGCCGCCGATGCCCTGCAGCGCACGCGAGCCGATCAGCCAGGTCATCGACTGCGAGAGTCCGGCCAGCATCGAGGCGACGGTGAACAGCACGATGCTGCCGATGAAGATCGACTTGCGCCCGAACAGGTCGCCGAACTTGCCCCCCAGGATCGTGGCGATCGTCTGGGTGAGGAGGTACGCCGTCACCACCCAGCTCATGTGCTCGGCGCCCCCGAGGTCACCGACGATGGTCGGCAGCGCGGTCGCCACGATGGTGGAGTCGAGGGCGGCCAGCAGGATGCCGCCCATGATCAGCGCGAAGGCCACGTTGCGCGCGCCGGAGCCGAGGAACGGCGGATCGTCAGACCGGGCGAGATCGTCGTCGACCGTCGCCGCCTGGGTCATGGGCCTCAGCCTAGGGCGCCACGGCGTGAACGGCATCGGCGATCGCGGATGCACCTCGCCGGCTGAGCACGATCGTGTAGTGGTTGACGTCGGGCACGGGCCGGATCTCCACATCGGGCCAGCGGGCGGCGTAGGCGTCGACGGTGGCCTGCGGGTAGAGGCCCGGCGGGTCGTCGGCGAAGCCGCGGAGCGCGTGCAGGAAGGTACGCGGATGGTGGGGGTGCTCGACGGCCTCGGCGAAGGCGGTGCTCTGGAGCATGTCGACCTGGTCGGCCTCGACCGCGTCGGGGTCGGCGCTCGGCCGGCCCGGATCGTCGGGGAGGTCGTAGTCGGCGTACTCCTCGACTTCGGGGCTCCAGTCGCGGGCGAACGCGGGATGGCCGCGGAACCAGTCGCGATAGCCCTCCCGCGTGTACGACGTCCGTAGGCGGTCCTTGATCGGCTGGAGGCCGGCGAGGGTCGCCGCGGCGTCGGTCGGCGGAAAGGGAAGTCCACCGTCGACGAGCACCAGGGCGCGGACCAGGTCCGGATGACGCGAGGCGAGGACCACGGCGACGAAGCCGCCCATCGAGTGGCCGGCGACCACCACCGGCTCGTCGGTGACCGCCCGGAGCACGGCCGCACAGTCGTCGGCGTGGGCGACCAGCCCGATCGGGCCGGGCAGGTGGTTGGAGCGGCCACGACCGCGCAGGTCCGGCGCGACGACCGGCTCCGCGAGCTCCTGGGCGAGCAGCGGCCAGGAGCGGGATGACGACGTGATGCCGTGGATCGCCAGCACCGGGGCGCCGCTGCCTGACCAGATCGCCGTACGCAGAGAGCCTCCGGCCACGGGAACGTCGAGTGCATCCACCATCCCCCACGTCTACCACGCGGCGACCGTCGTCGAGCGTGTCGAGACCCATGGGTCACCGCCCTGCGCATGTCACCGGGTTTCGAGACCGGCGCCACAGCGCCTTCCTCAACCATCGGATTCCGGTGGTCGAGGAGGTCGCGCTGGCGACCGTCTCGAAACCACGCCCGGAGCGGCTCAGCGGATCTCGAGGACGACGAAGACGGCGAGCAGGAGGGCCACGATCACCACGGTCCCGAGGACGAAGCGGTAGAAGCCGAAGCCATGGGTGCGCAGGTGCTCGACGCGGGCGGTGTCGCCGCGCCGCTTGGCCCGGAAGATCTCCAGCGCGACCGACCCCCGGTAGGCGACGAACGCCAGCGCGACGAGCGCGACCACGACCTTCAGCCACATGCGGCGAGCATCGCACGCCGGGGCGGTCCGACCGGTCGCGACCTACGGTGGAGGCGACCGACCTGCCCCCATCGTGAGGAGACGCCCATGACCGTCGACCGAGGACTGCTCGCCCTGCTCGAAGCCAAGCCTGGCAAGGGGGACGAGCTGGCAGCGTTCCTGGAGCAGGGCCGCGCGCTCGCCGTCGAGGAGGAGGGGACGGTGACGTGGTACGCCTTCCGTCTCAGCGACACGACGTACGGCATCTTCGACACCTTCGAGGGCGAGGATGGACGTCAGGCCCACCTCAACGGCCAGATCCCCACCGCGCTCGGGCAGGTGGCGGCCGACCTCCTGGCGAAGGACCCCGACATCCGGACGACCGACATCATCGCGGTCAAGTAGCCGCCGGCCCGGCGAGCTCGTCGAGCATCCGGTCGAGGGCTCCCAGTGACACCGAGAGGTGGCCCTCGCCCGGCTCGAGGTGGGCGGTGACGCCCGGGATCCGTGCGGCCAGCCACTGGCCGTGGGCGAACGGCACCATCAGGTCCTCGCTGCCCTGCCACAGGTACGTCGGCACAGCGATCGCGTCGAGGTCGAAGCCCCACGGCGTGGTGAACGCGAGGTCGTCGTCGAGCCAGCCCTCGACGCCGTTCGCGACCGCCTGCCGGAATCCGGTGGCGAGGTGGTCGGCGAACTCGCCGGTCACCGCGGCCTCGTCGACCGGCGGCAGGAGCGTGTCGAGGGAGGCGACCACGTCGTCGGCGGTCATGTCGACCAGCTCGGGGCGGACGTTCTCCAGCCACGCCCGCAAGGGCGCCTCGCCCGAGAGCGCCAGGCCGAACTCCTCGATGTTGTCCGCCCCCATGCCGGCCAGGAAGTCGAGCCCGTCGGCGTCGTACGGCGCGACCCCGGCGATGCAGAGCACGCCCGTCACCCGATCGCCCAGGAGGGCGCCGGCGGCCAGCGCGTGCGGCCCGCCCCCCGACCAGCCGGCGACCAGGCACGAGTCGGCGCCCACGTGGTCGAGCACTGCTCTGACGTCGTCCACGTCGTCGGCGACACTGCGCCCGGCGCGACGGGTGGAGGCGCCGTACCCCGGCCGCGACCACGTCACCAGGCGCAGCCCACGAGCAGCGGCACCGCGCGCGAAGCCGGCGTACTGCGCCGAGCCGCCGGGGGTGCCGTGGCTGAACAGCAGCACCGGCGCGTCGTCGCCGCCGCTGACCTCGACCTCGAGATCGCGTCCGTCGGGCAGGGACAGCACGGTGGACTGGGACATGGGGGCTCCTCGGTCGGGGTCGTGGACATCATGCCGCTCAGAAGTCGCGGCGGCCGCGCAGCGAGTCGCCTCGGTCGGGCCGACTGCGCTCGTAGATCGCCACCCGTTGCGGGCCGGGGCTGTGCACCTCGACCGCCTCGCCGTAGGGGAACTCGAAGTGCTCGCTGACCTCGAGCCCCTGCTCGGTCAGATCACCGACCGCCCCAGCGAGGTCGTCGACGCGGTAGACGAGCACCGGAGCGTCGCCCTCGAGGTGCTGCGCCAGGAGGAACCCCGGCCCGTCACCGAGCCTGATCATCGCGACTCGCGTGTCGAAGCGCTCCACGGTGAACACGACCTCGCCACCGGCCTTCGTCCAGTGCGCCAGGTCGGCCGCGACGTCGTGGCTCGGCAGGTACACGAAGTCGAGGGAGCCGAACATCAGTGCGCGGGGCCGTCGGTGTTGTACGTCGGGTCGCCGGTGCCGCAGCGCACGATCACCGCCCGCGCGGGCTCGTCCGACGGGTTCGACTCGCGGTGCACCGCGCCCGCCGGGACGCGCAGGAAGTCGCCGGGGCCCGCCTCGACCACGTGGGCGCCGTCCGGTCCCGACTCCAGCCGCATCCGCCCGCTGACCACGTAGAGCGTCGTCTCGTACTCACCGTGGTGGTGCCAACCAGAGACGGCGTGCGGCTCGGTGTCGACGGTTCCGCTCCACATCCCCTCGGCGTGGGTGGCGACGTGTCGGGTCATGCCTGGCGTCGGGTCGGCGTCACTCAGGTCGGTGGCAGCCACCATCGAGCACGGCTGCGCTGGGTCGTGGCTCATCCGGTCAGGCTAGGCAGACCCGGCCCGGCCGTCGAGCACCGTGGTCACCAGGGTGGTCACCGACGGGGTCGGGGGCGTCGACCCGAACCCGAAGCCGGGCTCGGGCAGCACCGGCGCGAGCACACCGAGGTTGCGGCCGCGCCACGTGCCCCGCACCGACTCGATCGTGTGGTGGTCGGTGGCGCCGTAGGTCTCCAGCCGGTCGCCGCCCGCGGACCCGCGCGTGCGCACGCCCCGCATCGCCACGCGCGCCACCGGGTCGGTGACCCGGCACCAGGCAGGTGAGGTGGCGACCCGCTCGGGTACGACGCGCAAGGCGCGGCCGAGCGTCGTACGCCGCCCGACGTCGTAGGTCAGGACGAGCTCACCGGCCTCGACGGAGACGACCGGCCCCGCGCGGGCGACGCAGACCGCGATGACCTCGACGACGTCGAAGAGGTAGGTGTCGGCCACGAACGCCGCGATCTGGTCCGTGGGCGCGAGCAGGCGACGGGTGCCGTCGGCCTGGGCGAGCATCACGTCCGCGAACGCGCCGTACGGCGACTCCTGCCACCACCCCACGACGATCCGGACACCGCTGCTCGATCCCAGTCCGGCGATGGTGCCGCGGAAGCGGTGGCGCCTAGAGGCTCGAGCCAAGGCGATCGAGGCGCTCGCGCAGCTGCGTGACGGTCTTGTTGGCCAGGAACGGCATGTAGATCGCCACCACCGGCACCGCGACCTTGGCCGCTCCGTGGAACTCGAACGACGCGTCGTAGGTGACCTGTGTGCCGCCGCCCGAGGCCTGGAGACTGATCCGGTCGTGGCCGGTGAACTGCTCGTTGGTGCCCTCGAAGTGCAGGAAGCTCGGCGGCTTCAGCTCGCGCGCGACGTAGTCCACCGTGGTCTTCCGGCCGAGGAACGACGAGACGTTGCGGTAGTGGGTACCGACCCCGCCGTCACCGTCGACGCGCGTGCACTCGACCGTGCCCGGGTCCCACTCCTCGGCGTTCTCGAAGTCCGAGAGGAACGCGTAGACGCGATCGGGGGCCGCGGTGGTGGTGAACGTGCGGTGCGCGGTGAGCATGCCTCCACGCTAGTCGGGCCGCCCACACGCCACCCCACCCCGACGGACCGCGGCCGATACAGTGGCCGGCGGAGTGCCGGGAAGTCTGGTCGGCGGACTGTCACCGACCCCAGGAGCCTGCGTGCACGACATCGTCCCCTTCGCGCTGGTGGTCGTCGTGGGCGCCCTCGCGCTGCTGGCGGCCGTCGGGTCGAGCCGGATCAGCGAGTGGGCGCGGGTGCCGACGCCGGCGATCTTCCTGGTCGCCGCGTCGTTCGTCGCGGAGGTCGTCCCCGACCTCGGCTCGCTGTCGATCCGGGCCGACCAGCGGATCGTCACCGTGGCGCTGATCCTGATCCTCTTCGACGGTGGCATGCACATCGGGCTCACCCGCTTCCGGCCGGTCGCCGGCGGCGTCGTCTGGCTGGGCGCCGCGGGCACGTTCGTCACCGCCGGCGCCCTGGCCGTGTTGGCGCACGGGCTCTTCGACTTCGACTGGCGGGCCGCGCTCCTGCTCGGCGCTGCCTTGGCCCCGACCGACCCGGCCGTGGTCTTCTCGGTGCTCGGTCGCCGCGAGGTGGCCGGGCGCACCGGGACCCTGCTCGAGGGCGAGTCGGGCGCGAACGACCCGGTCGGGATCGCACTGATGCTCGCGATCCTCGGCTCCAGTGGTGGCGGCTGGGGAGCGGTGGTCCACGGTGCCGGTGAGTTCACCCTCCAGATGGCGCTCGGCATCGCGTTCGGTCTGGCCGGCGGCCTCGCCCTGCGCTGGCTGCTCCAGCACCTGCCGCTGCCCAACGAGGCGCTCTACCCGCTGCGCACGGTGGCGTTCGCGTTCCTGCTGTACGGCGTGACCACGCTCGCGCACGGGTCAGGCTTCCTGGCCGTGTTCCTCACCGGGATCATGGTCGGCGACACGCGCGCGCCGTACAAGCGCGAGATCGAGCGCTTCGCCTCCGCCATCGGCAGTCTGGGCGAGATCATCGCCTTCACCGTGCTCGGGTTGTCGATCCCGCTCTCGGGGGTGTTCGGCCATGGCCGTGCCTGGACCGGCATCGCCCTGGCCGCGCTCCTGATCCTGGTGGTGCGCCCGCTGTTCGTCGGGGTGGTGCTCGCGCCGATCCGGCTGCGGCGCGGCGAGCGGGCGTTCGTGCTGTGGGCGGGCCTCAAGGGCGCCGTCCCGATCCTGCTCGGCACCTACGTCGTGGCCGAGGGTGTGTCAGGGTCCGATCGGATCTACGCCGTGATCTTCGTGGTCGTGCTGGTGTCGGTGGTCGTGCAGGGCGGTCTCGTGCCGACGCTCGCCCGTCTGTGGCACGTGCGGATGCGCGTCGTGGAGCCCGAGCCGTGGGCGCTCGGCATGCGCTTCCGCGACGAGCCCGAAGGACTCCACCGGCTCGTCGTCACGCGCGGCTCGGCGGCCGACGGCACGGCGATCGAGGACCTCCCGCTGGAGGAGGACGTGTGGATCAGCATGGTCAGCCGGAGCGGTCGCCTCGTGCAGGTGAGGGGTACGACGGTGCTCGCGGCCGGCGACGAGGTGCTGGCCCTCGCCTCCGACCGCTCGGTGATCACCCGGCTCTTCACCGAGGTCTGACCGCCCTCGGGTCAGGTGCGCTCCGCGGCCTCGAGGATGACGCGGACCGTGTCGTCGACGCGGCTGTACTGCGGCCAGTGACCGCTGTGGAGGTCGACCCAGGTGACCTGGCGGAGCTTCGCGATCTCCTCGGTGCCGGACTCGCCGGCGTCGGTCCACGCCTTGAGCTGCGCCGAGTCGTACTCCGCGGTGACCATCGTGACCGGCAGGTCGTAGAGCCCGTCGTCGCCGAAGTCGAGCCCGTCGGTGACCGCGTGGAGCGGCGACGCCACCGTGCCGGAGCGGATCCGGGTGCGCAGGTCGTCGTCGAGGTCCTCGACCATCTCGTCGTCGAAGAAGTCCCACGCGGGGAGCGGCACGTCGCTGCCGTCGACCGGGAACATCGAGTCCGACTGGTCGGGGATGCCCGGCTCGCTCGCGAGGAAGACGACGCCGGCGACGCGGTCGAGCCGCGCGGCCGCGGCGGCCCAGGCCAGCACGCCCCCCATCGAGTGACCGACGAGCAGCAGCGGGCCATCGGTCGCGTCGACGGCCGCCACGACGGCGTCCACGTGGTGCTGTCGGGTGACGGCCGATCTGTCTGCGTCAGCGGACTCCATGCCGGGGAGCGTCAGGGCATGGGCGTGGTGACCGGCCTCCTCGAGGGAAGGCACGACGGACTCCCACGATCGCGCGGTCAGCCAGAGGCCCGGGATGAGGATGATGTCCATGACTGGCGACGCTAGGCGGAGCCTCCGACATCCGCCCCCCTCAGCGGGGTGAGGTGACGAGCGTCGTACTCCTGGAGGGTGAGGACATGCGACGAGGTGAGGTGCTCGCGGTCGTGCAGGCCGGCGGCAAGGGCTCGCGGATGGACGTGCTCACCCGCGAGCGGGCGAAGCCGGCGCTCCCCTTCGGCGGCGTGCACCGCCTGGTCGACTTCGCGCTCTCGAGCCTGGTGCACTCCGAGCTCGAGGAGGTCTGGGTGAGCGTGCAGTACCAGGTCGCCTCGATCGACGACTACCTCGCAGGCGGCCGGCCCTGGAGCCTGGACCGCAACCGGGGCGGCTTCCGCCGGATGGTGCCCCAGACCGGCATCGGCCCGGCCAGCGAGGAGGGCTTCGCCAGCGGCAATGCCGACCTCCTGCTCAAGCTCCAGGCCGACCTGGCTGCGCACGCCCCCGAGCACGTGGTGGTCACCAGCGCGGACCATGTCTTCAGCATGGACCTGGCACCTGTCGTCGAGGACCACATCGCTCGCGGCAGCACCGCGACGCTGGTGACGGCCGAGGTCACCAAGAAGGACGCGTCGGACAACGTCGTCGTGCTGTCCGGCCGTGGTGGTGTCGTCACGGGTCTGGAGGTGAAGGTGTCACGCCCGAGCACGACCACGGTGGCGACCGAGATCTTCGTCTACCGCACGGATGCGTTGCTGGAGGCGCTGTCGACGCTGCGGGCCGAGCTCGACGACGCCGAGGACGGCGACGACAGCGGGCTCGGCGACTTCGGCGACCACCTCCTTCCGCACCTGATCGAGACCGGGACCGTCCGCGCCACCCCGATCGAGGGCTACTGGCGCGACCTCGGCCAGCCCCACACCTACCTGCAGGGCCACCGCGATCTCCTGGCCGGCAAGGTCGACGTCTTCGACCACCCCGGCCGGCCGGTCATCTCGCACTGGCCGGACCGACCCGCGGCCCGGGCCAGGCCGAGCGCCCGGCTCACCGACAGCCTGCTGTCGCCCGGGTGCGACGTCGCCGGCGAGGTGTCCGGGAGCGTGCTCGGACCCGGTGTCGTGGTCGAGCGCGGTGCCCGGGTCTCCGACTGCGTGATCTTCGACGACGTCGTCATCCGGTCGGGAGCGGTGGTGCAGACCGCGATCGTCGACGAGGGGTGCGAGGTACGACGTACCGCGCGGATCGGCGCCGTCCCCGCCGCCCGCCTGGCCCGGGACGACGACCTGGTGCTGGTGGGACAGGGCTCGGTGGTGGAGTCGCCGGTCGACCCCGGTGCCCGGCTGGAGCCGGGTACGACGGTGTGAGGGTGGTCGTGGTCGGGATCCCCGGCGCACCGGGGATCACGTCGCTTCCCGGGTGTTGCAACCCCTGAGAAGTGCCAGGAGTGCCGTCGCCGTCGGGCGGGTGTGACGGGAGACGTCAGACGTCGGCGTCGGCGGTGCCGCGGGGCAGGCTCCACACCGACGGGATGCGTACGACGACCAGGGCCGTGACGATGCTGATCACGCTCATCGCGTAGAGGGTCGCGAAGACGCCGAAGGCGGCGGCCACGGTGCCGACCAGCAGGTTGCCGAGCGGGATCATGCCGGTGCTCGCGAGGTAGTCGTAGCTCGAGACCCGCGACAGGGCCGCCGGCGGGATGTGCTCGCCGAGCGAGGTCTCCCACAGCGTGAACATGCCCGTGACGCAGATGCCGGTGAGCAGCTCGAGGCCACCGATCCCCCAGACCGACAGGTGGCTACCGATGATCGCCGCCTGGCACGACGCGCCGATCATCATCAGCCCACCGACACGCAAGGCGTGGCGTGGTCGCCACGCGAGCAGCAGCACGTCGCCGAGGATGTTGCCGATGCCGAACAGCGCGACCACGAGCGCCCACGAACGCGCGCCGTCGTAGTCCGACCGCATGAGCACCGGCCCGACCACGAAGATCGCCGGAAGCGTGATCGCGTGGTAGATGCTGAACCCCCCGAGGTAGCCGAGCACCCACGAACGGGAGCGCACCTCGCGCCAGCCCTCGCGCAGCGACGTCCCGAACGACGTCTCCGGGGCCGGCTGCTCGTCGTCGTCCGCCGCGGCGTCGACGACAGCTGACTGCAGCGGCAGGAGGAGCAGCACCGAGCACGCGAACGTCGCGGCGTCGAAGACGAACGCGCTGCCGGGGCCGCCGGCGAACCCGATGAGGAGGCCGGCGACCACCGGCCCGATGACGTTGGCCAGCGAGAAGGTCAGGCCGCGCAGGGCGTTCGCGGGCTGAAGGTTGCCCGGTGACACGGTCGTCGGCAGCAGGCCGCTGAACGCGGGCGAGAAGAACGCGTCCGCGGCGCCGAAGGCCGCGGCGAGCACGACGAGCTGGCCGACCTGCGCCTCGCCCGTGAGCAGCAGGATCGCGGCGATGCTCTGGGTGACCAGGCGGACCAGGTCGGAGACGATCAGGATCCGCTTGCGGTCCCAGCGGTCGGCCCAGACCCCGGCCGGTACGGCGAGCAGGACGAACGGCAGGAACTGGGCGGCCGAGGTGATCGCCACCTCGGCGACGCCGCCGCCGATCGCCAGCACCGCGAACGGCAGGGCCACGCTGGCGACCCGGTCGCCCACCACCGACAGCACCTGGCTGCCGAAGAGCAGCCGGTAGGCAGGCTCCTCGCGGAGCACGGTCGGGACCAGGGGACGCACGAGGCGTCAGCATCCCCGACCGAGGTACCTCTTGTCGTGCGGGTTGTCAGTGGGCGCGCTTCTGGCGGCGCAGCAGCGCCTGGGCGCCCTCGAGGTAGAGGTCGATGCCGAAGGCGTAGTAGGCCTCCTCGTCGGCGCAGTCGGTGAGCACGTCGGCCGCCCGCCGCACGTGGGGGTACAGCTCGGCCGGCAGCGCCTCGACGTGGGCCCGCTTCTCGGCGAGCAAGGCGTCGCGCTGGTCGCGCGCGGCCTGGGTCTCGGCGCCGGGGAGCTGGGTGACGAGCATCATCGCCGTCTGGAGGCCCATCCGGGCCAGGTCGGCGGCCTGCTCCCGGGTGAAGCCGGCGTCCTCGAGCAGGGTCAGCGTGAACTCGGTGAGCCGCAGCCCGGGCTCGGTGACCAGGATCCTCGGGAAGACCAGCTCGGCGGCCGCGGGGTGCTTGCTGAGGCCGGCGACCAGCGTCTCCACCACCGCCCGCAGCTGCACCGACCAGGAGCCGGTGACCACCGGGGGCGTCACGTCGGCGAGCAGAGCGTCGCCCATCGCGGCGAGGAGCTCGTCCTTGTTCGCGACGTGCCAGTAGAGGGCCATCGGGGTGACCCCGAACTCCTGGGCGATCCGGCGGATCGTCACCGCGTCGGGGCCGTCGGTGTCCATGACCGACAGGGCGCGCTCGACGATGGCGTCTCTGCTCAGGTCGCTCTTGGATGCGGTTGCGGTTCGGGGGCTCACGTCGAGAACTATACACGATAAGGCTTGACAACTATACGTCGTACAAGGTTTCCTGTACGGCATACATGTACGACGTATAGGAGACGAGACATGACCAGGAACACGTGGACGCTGGTGGCGGTGGGACTCGCCACCTTCATGACGTACCTCGACAACAACATCGTCAACGTGGCGATCCCCGACATCCAGCAGGAGCTGGGGCTGACGACCGCGGGCATCGAGTGGGTGGTGAGCGGCTACATCCTCACCTTCGCCGGCCTGCTGCTCGCCGGGGGCCGCCTCGCGGACGCGTTCGGGCGGCGCCGGCTGTTCCTGATCGGGCTCGCGGTGTTCACCGCCTCCTCGCTGCTCGCGGGCTTCGCAGGCGGCGCCCCGGAGCTGATCGCGGCCCGGGCCCTCCAGGGGATCGGCGCGGCGCTCGTCACCCCCACCACGCTGGCGATCATCAGTGCCACGTTCACCGACCCGCGTGAGCGCAACGCCGCCGTGGGCATCTGGGGCGGCGTGGGCGCGCTCGCGCTGGCGGTCGGCCCGCTGCTCGGTGGGCTGCTGACCCAGCACGTGTCGTGGGAGTGGATCTTCTGGATCAACGTGCCCATCGGCATCGCGACCATGGCGCTCGGCGCGTGGTCGATCACCGAGTCGCGGGAGCCCGTGGCGCGCCGCCTCGACCTGCCCGGTCTCGCCCTGTCCACGACCTCGCTCTTCGCGCTGACGTGGGCCCTCATCGAGGGCCACGACCGAGGTTGGACCTCCGCCGGCATCCTCGGCGCCTTCGGGTTCGCAGCCGCCGCCGCGCTCGGGTTCGCGCTCGTCGAGCGTCGCGTCGCCGAGCCGATGGTGGACATGAGTCTGTTCGCGCGTCGCGAGTTCAGCGGCGGCATCGTGGCCGTCATGCTGTGGGCCTTCGGCCTCTTCGGGATCTACTTCTTCACCTCCCTCTACCTGCAGGGCGTTCTCGGCTTCTCCCCGACCAAGGCCGGCGCCGCCTTCGTGCCGATGGCGCTGCTGATGGCGGGCTCCGCGGTCGTGTCCGACCGGGTGGCCGCGCGCTTCGGCGCCTACCGCTCGACCGGGTTCGGCATGCTGGCGATGGGGCTCGGGATCGGCTCGACCGCTCTCCTCGGGACGGACGCGACGTTCCTCTCGCTGATGCCGAGCTTCGCGATCATCGGCCTCGGCGGTGGCATGACCATCCCGCTGACTGCGACCGTCCTCAGCGCGATGCCGACCAGCCAGGCGGGTGTCGCCTCCGCGGTGTTCAACGCCTCGCGCGAGGTGGCCGGCCTGCTCGGCATCACCGTGATCGGCGCCGTCCTGACCAGTCGTCAGGGTGCCGCACTGGCCTCCGGGCACAACCCCGCCGACGCCTATCTCGTCGGCTTCCACGCGGGGCTCTACCTGGCCGCGGCGCTGGTGATCGCCGGCGGCGTGGTCGCGTGGGTCGCGCTGCGCTCGGCCCACCGGACCCCACAGGTCGAGGTCGTCGAGGACGACCTGGTCCTCGCCGGCTGACGGTACGTCGTAGGGTCGACGGAGGCACCGGCCGTCACGCCGGTGCGTCCGTCGACGTCTCGGAGGCGCCCGCCCGATGCCCGACCCCGCACCGGACCCCTCGTCAGGCCCCGCAGCGCGCCCCGCCGGTGCAGGCGCCTCGGCCGCCGCCCGTCGTACGGTCGCGCGGGTCGTGGTGCTCACGCTGGTGACCATCTCGCTGGTGACCGGGGTGACGGTCGCGATGCTCTACCGCCACTACGACCACAACCTCCACGTCGCCGACATCACCCCCGAGCTCGGGACCGACCGGCCGAGCGCGGCGCCGGTGACCGCCCAGAAGGGGCCGGTCAACATCTTGGTGATGGGCTCGGACAACCGCGATGCACCCGGTGACCACGTCGACAACCTCACCGGCATCGGCCAGCGCTCGGACACCACGATCCTGCTCCACCTCTCCGGCGACCGCCGCCGGGCGTACGGCGTGAGCGTCCCGCGCGACTCGGTGGTGAACCGTCCGTCGTGCCTCGGGCCGGACGGCAAGCCGATCTCGGCGCCGGCCACCGCGGTGCTGTGGAACGACGCCTTCAACATCGGCGGCCCGGGCTGCACGGCCCGCCAGTTCGAGCAGCTCACCGGGATCCGGATCGACCACTACGTCGTCGTCGACTTCGCGGCGTTCGAGGGGATGGTCGACGCCGTCGGTGGCGTCGAGGTCTGCATCCCCGAGCCGATCGTCGACCCCAAGCACGGGATCAACATCGCGGCCGGCACCCGCAAGCTCACCGGGCGCACGGCCCTGAACTACGTGCGGGCCCGTTACACGATCGGCGACAAGTCGGACCTCGGCCGCGAGAAGCGCCAGCAGGCGTTCGTCGCCTCGATGTTCCGGCAGGTGCTCAGCGCCAACACCCTGGCCGACCCGTTGGCCGTGACCGGGTTCTTGAACTCCGCGACCAAGTCGCTCACCCTCGACGAGGACCTCGGCAGCCTGCGCAAGCTCGGCGCCCTCGGCTACGAGTTCCGCCACATCGGCCTCGACAAGATCCAGTTCCTCACCACGCCGGTGGAGGACTACCCGCCGAACATCGCCCACGTGCAGTGGACGCCCGACGCGCGGGTCCTCTGGCGCGACCTCCGCGCCGACCGTCAGCTCCCCGAGGCCCTGCTCTCGGGCTCGGTCGACGCCGGCCACGTGCCGGGCGTGAGCCACCACGGCCACCGACGACCCGGCTCGGACGCCTACGGCCTCTGCACCTGAGCCCCGGCCGGTCGGTCGGCGGTGGGTGCGCCACCGTTTCGGCGGGTCGTTCGGTGGCAGGCTCACCACTGCCTCGCGGCCAACCGCACTCGGACGTGCCACCGGGCCCGCCCTTGCTCAGGACGGGCCCGGCGCGGTTTCGTGAGCCGAGGTCCGGCTCGGCCCGCAGGCGACATGCTGGTCCGGCGGGCCGGGTCGAGGTCGCGCTTTCGCCCAAGTTTTGCCCGGCGTCGCAGGTGGTCTAGACCGCGTCGGCGCGCCGTGCGGTGGTGAGCGCGGCGGCCTCCTGGAGCAGCTCGACCGCGCGTCCGACCGCCGGGGCCGCGGCGGCGCCGTCGCGCACGTGGGCGACGATCCGTCGACGTGGCGTCGGGTTGACCAGCCGTCGGCTCTCGACCCCCGGTACGTCGTCCGGCACCGCGAGGTCGGGCAGGATCGTCACGCCGATACCGCCGGCGACGAAGGCGAGAGCGGTGTGGTGGTCGTCGGAGCGCGCCGCGAACCGCTGGGTGAAGCCCGCGGCCCGGCAGGCGTTGGAGATGATCCGCGAGCAGCCGGTGTGGTGGAAGTCGTTGTCGACGATCGGCAGGTCGGTCAGCGCGGCGAGCGGCACCGGCCCGTCGTACTGCTCGAGCAGGGGGTGCCCGGTCGGAGCGACCAGGCAGTAGCTCTCCTCGGTGAGCACCATCCGGCTGTAGCCCGGTCGCTCCGTGCCGGGGTCGTCGGTGGACTCGTTGGCGACTTCGATGTCGCGCCGGGTCGGGTGGGCCTGCCCCGCCGAGCCGAGCTCGTCGAGGCTGAGTTCGAGGACGACGTCGGGGAAGTCGTGCTGCAGACCCTGGGCGACGTAGGGGAGCCACGACTGCGCCGCGGAGTCGAAGGTGCCGATGGTGACGGTGCCGGACCTCCCCTCGCGGAGATCATCGACCAGACCGCCGAGCCGGGTCAGGCTGCCCATCACCTCGTCGCTCTCCGCGGCGAGCACGCGGGCGGTCGGCGTGGGGGCGATCCCGCGGCCGGCCTTCTCGAACAGGACCAGCCCGGTCTCGCGTTGGAGGGCGGTCAGGTGCTGGCTGACGGCGGACGGCGTGTAGCCGAGGTGGTCGGCCGCGGCCTGCACCGAACCGCTCGCCACGACCGCACGGAAGACCCGGAGGCGCTGGACGTCGAGCATGGCATGACTCTACAGCATTGCTTCATGTTCCGTTAGAAACATTCGCTTGTGCTGAAGAATGATGGCGACCACCATAGAGGTATGAGGATCAACGACGAGACCACGAGGACCAACCGGATCCGCGCTTCCCTGCGGCACATCTGGCACGACACCCACCAGGCGAGCCGTGCGCAGTTCCGGCTCCCGCCGTACGACGACTACCTGCAGCACGGCCGCTACACCCGCTGAGCGCGACGAGGTCGGGGGCCCTGGCCCCCGATCGTGCGACCGGCTCAGTTGGCCGGGTGGCGGCGAGCGTCGATCGACTGCCAGATGGCGGTCACGAGGATCGCCCCGGCCAATGAGCCGATGATGCCGCTGGGGCGCAGCGCCAGGCCGTCGCCGGAGAGCAGGCTGACCAGCAGGCCGCCCACGAACGAGCCGATCAGGCCGGCGGCGAAGGCGCGTGGCCAGTTGATGGTCACCCCGCGTCGCTGGACGATGAGCTGGGCAGCGGCACCGATGATCATGCCGAACAGGATGATGCCGAGCAGGAGCATGGCTCCACGGTAGCCCCGCCCGCCCCGCGCATCGTCACCCTTGCCGGGTGAGACTCAGCAGTCACCCCGGTACGGCGACGTGGAGCGCGCTGATGCCGCCCAGGTCGAGCCAGACCTCCCCCGGCGTCCGTACGACGCGCAGCAGCACGTCGGCGCAGCCCGGACAGCGGCCGACCAGCCCCGGATCGGGCCCGTAGACCGCGAGCTCGGCCACCGCCGACGACCGGCCGCAGCCGCGGCATCTCGCCACGGCGGTGGTGACCTCGACCGCGAACACCTCCGAGAGCGGTCCCGCCAGGGCGTTGCCGTCGTACGGCCCGCTGCTCTCCGTCTGCGTCATGGTGCGTCCTCTCCTCGTGGGCCAGGGTCACGAGCCGCCGAAGCGCTCGGTGCGGATCCGGTCGGGGTGGTGCCCCGCGGCCACCAGCAGTCCGGCCACCACCTCGACCAGCGGGGTCGGCCCGCACACGTAGCAGGTCGGCTCGAACTCGGGTGGCCACCCGTGGGCGGCCAGGTCGTCGGCGCGGATCCGGCCCGGCGGCCGCGGGCTCCCCTCCGGCGCCTCGCGGGAGTACACGTAGCTGACGTCCAGGCCGCCGTCCTCGGCCGCGCGCTGCCGCAGCTCCGCGGCGTAGATCCGGTCCTCGGGCGTGCGGACGGAGTACACGAGGCGGAACGGCGCGCGGCTCGTGCAGGCGCGGGCCCGGATCATCGCCATCAGCGGCACGACGCCGGATCCGCCAGCGACGAGCAGCACGGGCGCGGGGTCGCCGGGCCGCCAGACGAACCAGCCACCGAGCGGCCCGCGCACCTCGACCCGGTCACCGATCGCGAGCTCGTCGGCCAGGAACGGCGACACCTCGCCGCCGACCACCCGCTGGACCGTGATCTCGAGCCGCGCCCCGTTGGCGGGCGCGGCCAGGGAGTAGCTGCGGGCCGCCTGGTAGCCGTCCTCCGCGGTCAGCCGCACGTCGACGTGCTGACCCGCGAGATGGCCGGCCCACTCGTCGACCTCGAGCACGAGCGTGCACGCGGTCGACGTCTCGCCGCGTCGCTCGACGAGGACGGCGGAGCGCCAGGTACGGCGCGCCGTCAGTCCCCCTGGTACCGCTGCTCGCGCCATGGGTCGCCGTAGTCGTGGTAGCCGAGCTGTTCCCAGAAGCCGGGCTCGTCCTGGAGCAGCAGGTCGATCCCGGTGACCCACTTGGCCGACTTCCAGAGGTAGAGATGGGGGACCAGCAGCCGAGCCGGGCCTCCGTGCTCGGCCGCGAGCGGGTCGCCGTCGTACTCGAAGGCCACCCAGGCCTGGCCGTCCAGCAGGTCCTCGAGCGGGAGGTTGGTGGTGTACCCGCCGTAGCTGCGGACCAGTGCGAAGTCCGCGGCGGTCTCGACGTCATCGAGCAGCGTGTCGAGCGAGACCCCGCGCCACTGCGTCTCGAGCTTGCTCCAGCGGGTCACGCAGTGGAGGTCGACCGTGACGGTCTCGATCGGCAGCGACCCGAGCTCGGCCCACGACCACGTGTGCTCGTCTGCCGACTCGGTGCGCACCGTGAAGGACCATCGGTCGAGCGGCACCTGGGGCGTCGGGCCGGCGGAGAGCACCGGGAAGTCGTCGGTGAGGTACTGCCCCGGCGGCAGGCGGCCGTCGTCGTCGCTGCGGCGCCCGTGGAAACCTCTGGTGAAGACACTCATGCCGGCTCCTCCCTCTCCCCCCGAGGCTGGCAGATGGGGGGCGGGGTCGGTCAAGGGGTTGCCCGGACTCAGGCGAGGTAGAGCTTGCGCAGCCGCTCGGTGATCTCCCAGGTGGTGCGGTCGCCGGCCCGCAGTCTCACGAGCACGCCGGGACGCAGCGCGATCGTGCTGGCGTCGTCGAAGGTGACGGTGCCTGCCCCGGAGAGCACCACGAAGAGCTCGTCGACCTCGGTGTCGGTGTCGACGCCCGGCCCTGCCTCCCACAACCCGACCTCTGCTCCGGCCGGGTCGTCCTCCAGCAGGGTGCGGCCCGCCGTCAGCAACGCCTCCGAGACCCCGTCAGGCTCGAGGTGCTCGGCCCCGAGGTCGGCACTCAGCAGGCGCGAGGCTGCGATCGGGTCGTCGGGCATGCGGCGAGCCTAGGGGTTTCCGGACAGCCTCCCGGGCGGCGGATGTCGTCTTGTCTGATGAGGACAGGGAGGGAGGCGAGGCCTGGCGGGTGCGGCGCCGGCGGTCAGCTCGCGGTGGTCGAGGAGGTCGCTCTGCGACCGTCTCGCCACCAGCCCCGCGCGACGGCGTGCTTCTCGGGAAAGCTGCTCCGACGCCAGTCGGCTGCCCTAGCCTGACCGGATGGTCCGAGCTCCCCGGGTCGCCCTCGCGGCCACGCTGTTGGCAATGGTCGCGGTCACGACACAGGCACAGGCGTCACCGACCAGTCCCGACCACGGCTTCAGCGGTGACGGCGTCCTGACGTTCCACTCCGCGACGCACACCGAGGCCGTCACCGACCTCCAGGTGCTGACGAACGGCAAGGTCCTGGTGCTGGTGACGACCCAGGACGACCCCGCGCTGGAGCTCTACCGCCTGCGCCCCGACGGGCGGCTCGATCACACCTACGGCGGCGGCGACGGCGTCGTCGCGTTTGCTCCGGCGTCCAACTACGAGGACGTCACCCTTGCGGTCGATCCCCGCTCGGGCAAGAGCTACGTCACGACGTTCCTCGACAACGGCAGCACCTCGCCCACGACGTTGTGGCGGATCAGGGCCAACGGCGGGGGCGTGGACACGTCGTTCGGCGGGGGCGACGGCAACGTCGTCTTCGGCCAGCGGCTGGTCCTGGCTCTGCGGGTGCAGCGCGATGGCAGGCTGCTGATGGCGGGCGACGACTTCGCCGCGGGCTCCTCGAACCTCTGGCGGCTCACGACCTCCGGCACGCCTGACCCTCGCTTCGGCACAGCCGGCTCGGTGGTCCTCTCGACCGGGGGTGACGAGGCATCCGGCCTCGCCGTGCAGCCCGACGGCAAGATCGTCGTGGGCGTCACCCACTTCGACTCCGCAGCCTCGACCCTGCGCGTCGACCGGCTGACCAAGCGTGGGGCACCCGACCCGACGTTCAGCGGCGACGGCCATGCGGTCATCGACCCCAGCACGCCCGGGATCACCACCTCGACCGTCTGGCCCCCCACGGTCCTGCTCCGTCCGGACGGACGGCTGGTCCTCGTGGCGGGACTCAACCAGCCGCTGCCGGCGTTCCGGACCAGCCTGCTGGTGGCGGGTCTCACGCCTGCAGGCAAGCCGGACCGACGGTTCCACCAGCGGGTCGTCGCCGGGTTCTCCACATTCGCCGGCACGGCCGCCCTGACGCGTGACGGCAAGGTCGTGGTGGGCGGCTACCTCCCGCCGTCCATCGACCAGCACGACGCTGTGGCGCGGTTCACCGCCAGGGGACTGCTCGACCACACGTGGTCCGGCGACGGCATCCTGCCGCTCCCGGGCACCGACGCGGCGTCGCCGCTGCTCCAGGTCACGCCCCGGGGCCGCGTGCTTCTCGGCCGCCTGGTGGGTGCGGCGCCGCCGTTCGACTCCGAGGTGCGCGCGCTGCGCGGCACCCGCACGCCGACCTGTCTCGGTCGGCTCGCCACCCAGTTCGGCACGGCGCACGCCGACCGTCTCATCGGCACCCCGGGCGCCGACGTGCTCGTCGGCCTCGGCGGGAACGACGTGCTCCGCGGGCTCGGTGGCAATGACCTGCTCTGTGGTGGAGCCGGGAACGACCGCTTGGTCGGCGGCGCGGGCCGGGACCACCTCGTCGGCGGCCCCGGCCACAACACGTTCCAGCCCTGAGGGGTCGGGCGCTGCGGGGCATGCCCTGAAGGGCAGAAAACGCGGAACGGATGCCCCGACCGGATGGGCGTGGCGACGAACCGCTCCGCGTTTTCCTCCGACAGAGCCAGCCCGAGTGGCCCGCCCGGTCTCCTGCTCAGGCGTCAACGGGGCGTCGAGCCCGTCGAGCGAGGTGCGCGGCGTGAGCCGGCTCGCGGCCGGCACCGGGAACGGCGAGCCGAGCCCGGCGAGCCGTCCACGGACCTGGTCCTGGGCCCTGCACTGGTGGGGCAGGTGCTCGACGGGTTGGCGACCTCGACGGCGTCCTCGCCCGTGACCATGCCCATCCGGCCGCCGCTGGCGACATCCCAGATCGACATGCCGCCGCACTGGTCCTTGGTCTCGGTCAGGCCGAAGGTGTCGGTGAAGTCGGACCACACTCCGGCTGCGGCACCCGGGTCGCGACCTGGGGGGCGCCAGGGTGACCAGCAGCGCCGCAGTGCGTCTGCCGCCGATCGGGAGTCGTGTCGATCGAGTCATCCGGATTGCCCCTTGCGTGGACAGCTCCCCCTGTCGAACGTCACCGTTCCCCGCCTCAGACCTGCGGACAACTGCACCTAGGTACGAGGACCCCTCCCCCGATCCGGCGGGTGCTGTGCCACGCTGGGTCCATGCCGTGGCTGCCCGAGCTGTTCACCGCGCCGGCGCTGCAGCGCGTGCTCGACGAGCGCCGCCGTGACTCGCTGGTGGCGGTGCCCTACTTCGACGGCCTGCTGGCCGGAGACCCGCAGCCTCTCGTCGACTCCTTCGTGGACGAGCCGCAGGTGCACGACCCACTGCGCGGCAGGATCCGGGGCGAGGCGGCGTTCCGGGCCTTCGTCACCGAGAGCAGTGCCTGGCTCCGGGAGCACGGCGCCCGGGTCGATGACGTCGAGCACGTCATCCTCGACGGTCACGGTTTCGAGGAGGTCGTGGTCCGCCTCGACACCGACCGCGGTCACATCGACCTGCCGGTGGCGGTCGTGGCCGACCTACGTCCCGACGGGCGCATCGAGGAGGTGCGGGTCTACTTCGCGACCGCACCGCTCACCGGCCGTCCGACGCGTCGTCCACCGCTGCTCCAGGCCGACCCCACCGTGCGCGTCCCCGACGAGGTGGCCGCGTTCTACGCATCGTCGGCCGACGGCGGCGAGGTCACGCTGGAGCCGTGCGCGCTCGTCGACGACGGACGCGCCGGTGCCCTCGAGCACAACGTCGTACGGACCGGCACGGCGCGGCCGACGTCGGAGGCCGGCATCGCCGTCGTCGTCCGGAGCGCGGAGGGCGCGCCGGCCACGGTCCGCACCTACGCCGACGTCGGCCCGTCCGACACCTAGGTCCGCGCCGAGCGCAGGGTCATGAGCCGGCGGCAGCCGCGGCGGCCGCCTTGCGGTCCCACCCGTGGAACGACGTGAGGTCGCCGGCCTCCCATGCCTCGCGCAGGCCAGGGGTGCTGAGGTCCCAGTCGGGACGGATCTCGGCGCTGGCCTCGCGCAGGTCGCGCCACAGGTCGACCACGGACGGTCGTCCCCAGAACCAGTAGCCGTTGTAGATGCTGTGCACGACGAGGCCCGGCTTGAGGACGAGCGTGTAGGGGATCATCGGGTCGTGCTCGGGGTCGGTGTACTCGGCGATGTCGAGGTCCTGCTGCACGATCCGCCCGGGGTCTGAGAGGAAGGGCCACGGCGCGCCCACCGAGGCCCGGAACTCCTGCAGGGTGTGGTGCTCGTCGGTCGCGATGGTGACGACTTTCGTGTAGGCCACGGCGATCTTCGGGTAGAACGCCGCGAGCTCGAGATGCTGCTGGTGCTCCTTCGGGCAGTAGTGGCCGCGCGCCAGGGTGAGGATGAGCGGGTCGTCGCCCTGGAGCTCACTGAGCCGGCGCGGCACCTCCTCGTGGTCGGGCAGCTCGTAGTCGGGGAACGTGGCGCCGGGCACGATGTCGGAGCGCATGAGGGACCTCTCGATGGGATGCGGGGCCCGGCGTGGTCAGCCGGGGACGAGCTGCTGCCCGCCGTCGACGTCGTACGTCGCCCCGGTCAGCGCGGTGTTGGTCATCAGGTGGATCGCCAGCTCGGCGACGTCGGCCGGGCCGACGACGCGACCGATGGGCAGCGACTCCCTCAGCTGGTCGCGGCGGGCATCGAGCTGGTCGCCGAGCAGCGACGCCGACAGCGGAGTGTCGACGAAGCCGGCGGCGATCAGGTTCACCCGGACCGGCGCGATCTCGACCGCCAGGTTGGCGGTCAGCGCGGGGAGTGCCGCCGTTGCGGCCCCGATCACGGCCATCCCGACGCCCGGACGACGCCCGCCGGTGCCGCCCATGAAGACAAGCGTCCCGCCGGGCCGGACCCGGGGCGCGGCGTAGCGGGCCACGGCGAGCATCACCATCGGGTGCTCGTAGAGCCCGCGTCGTGCGTCGTCGAAGTCCATGTCGGCCAGCGGCGAGTAGTAGGGCCGGCCGGCGGTCACCATCACGTGGTCGATCGCCTCGAGCCCGTCGAAGAAGGACTCGAGGTCACCGAGGTCGTGGGCGTCGAAGGCGGCCGTGCTGACCGCCCCGACCTCGGTGGCGGCGCTCTCCAGCCGCTCGGGAGTCCGGCCGGTGAGGATCACGTCGGCGCCCTCGGCCCGCGCGGCCCGCGCCGTCTCCAGCCCGATGCCGGCGCTGCCTCCGACCACGACCACCGTCTGCCCGAGCAGTCGCGGGTCGCGAGCACTCATGTCGGCGCCGCCGCGCCGACCTTCGCGCGCCCGGCGGCGACCTGCGCGGTCAGCGCCTTGAGCGCGCCGACGTAGATCTCGGAGAACGTCGGGAACGGCTGGATGGTGTCGGTGAGGACGTCGAGCGGCACGTGTGCACGGATCGCCAGCGTGGCCTGCTGGAGCCACTCCCCCGCCTCGGGGCCGAGGGCGCTGGCGCCGGTCAGCCGCTCGCCGTCGCTGACCAGGGTCAGGAAGCCGTTGCTGGCGGCGTACTCCCGCGTGTACGTCGCGGTCTTGGCCACGTCGGACAGCTTCATCGTCCCGCTGAAGGGGCCCTCGGTCTCGCCGACCGCCGCGGCCTGCGGGTCGGTGTAGGTCACGCGCGGCACCGCCTCGTAGCCGGCCTCCCGCGAGCCGCCGAGGATGTTGGCCGCCACGACCTCGCCCTGGTACTTGCCGACGTGGGTCAGCGGCCACAGCCCGGTGACGTCGCCGATGGCCCAGAGCCCGTCGGCGACCCGCAGCTGGGCATCGACCGGCACGCCGTGCGGGTCGGCCTCGATGCCGACGGTCTCCAGGCCGATCCCCTCGACCCGTGGGCGACGGCCGGTGGCGACCAACAGCCTGTCGCCGCGCAGCTCGCGCCCGTCGTCGAGCTGTACGACGTACTCCTCGCCGTCGCGACGGGCTGCGGCGGCGCCGGCGGACAGCTCGAGCTCGACACCTTCGCGGCGGAGGACCTCACCGAGTGCCTCACCGAGGGCCGCGGGTTCGCGGGCCAGCAGGTGCTCGGCGCGGTCGATCACCACCACCTCACCGCCGAGGCGTCGTACGGCCTGCGCCATCTCGACGCCCACCGGGCCGCCACCCATGATCAACAGACGACGCGGCACGGCCTTCATCGACGTCGCCTCGCGGCTGGTCCAGACCCCGTCGAGGTCTTTGAGCCCGGGCACGGGCGGGATCACCGGATCGGCGCCGTTGGCGAGCACGACGTGGTCGGCGGTGTGACGGACGCCGTCGACCTCGACCGCGCCGGGGCCGGCGAGACGGCCCGTGCCACGCAGCAGATCGATGCCCTGATCGGCCAGCCAGGTCTCCTGCCCGGCGTCCGACCAGTCCGAGACCATGAAGTCGCGCCAGGCCAGCGCTGCCGCCACGTCCACCTCGGCCGTGGCGGCTGCCTCGCGGGCGCCGTGCACCGCCTCGCCCGGACGCAACAGCGTCTTGGAGGGGATGCATGCCCAGTAGGAGCACTCACCGCCCACCAGCTCGCGCTCGACGACGGCCACCTTGAGGCCGCCCTCGACGAGGGCTCCCGCGCAGTGCTCGCCGGGCGAGCCACCGCCGAGCACGATCACGTCGTAGTCGTTGCTCACGTCGGCAGCTCCTCGCCGGCGGCCTCGCGGACCATGTAGAGCGCGTACCAGTCCGGCCAGTCGGCATCTGCCTCGCCGGTGCGCTTCTCGTGCTCGCCGTGGGCTGCGGCGGCCCGGCGCAGCGCCTCGGTGAGATCGCCGACGGTGTCGTACGTCGTAGCCATGCGGTCAGCGCCCGGGCAGTCGGGTCTTGATCTCCTGCAGCAGCCAGCCGTTCCCGTCGGGGTCGGCGAAGGCCGCGAACGAGCCGTAGTCGGCCCGGTCGGGTGCGGTGCCCTCCTCGCGACCCTCGGTGCCGGCGTGGTGGAAGATGCCGGTCACGTCGTGGAACGGCTCGCCCACCTCGATCCCACGGGAGATCAGGTCGGCGCGGGCCTCGTCGAGGTCGTAGACCGAGAGCTGGAGCCCCTCGGCGGTGCCGGGCGTCGCCCCTGTGACACCGTCGCCGAAGATGATCGAGCAGCCCGAGCCCGGGGGCGTCACCTGTACGACGCGGTACCCGGCGTCGACGGCGAGGTCGGCGTCGAGCCGCCAACCGAGCTTCTCGTAGAACGCCTTCGCCCGGTCGACGTCCGAGACCGGCAGGACCACGACCTCGAGTCTCATCTCGCCGGGCCTCACCGGAGGGCTGGCGGTCGCGGTTCCTGTCGTGGTCTCGACGCTGCTCATCGTGTCTCCCTCGGGGTAGAAGGCGTCCTGTCGCGACGACGAAGCCGGCCACCGCTGGGGCGACGGTCAGCTTCCGTCACGACTTCGCCTTGCTGGTCTCCTCGTCACCCTTCTCCGGAGAGACCGATGGCGTCAAGGAGTCAGTTCACGTTGCCGAGGTAGCCGTGGCGGTCCGCCTCCGGAGTGCTGAGCCAGGTGGCGAGCGCCTTGGGCCACAGCGGCTCGTCGGTGAGCCCGTCGACGGGGAGCCACGCGATCCCCGTCTGCCACTGGTCGCCGGCCCCCGTGAGTCGAGGCTCGGCGTCGGGCGCGAGGTCGCAGAAGAAGTACGCCTCGAGCTGATGGGCCCAGCCGTCCAGCTCGGCGAACTCGTGGTCGGCCGCGATGTAGTCGCGCACGAACGCGAGCTCGCCCACCACCACGTCACACCCGATCTCCTCGCGGCACTCGCGTCGCAGCGCCACGTAGGCATCCTCACCGTGCTCGTGCCCGCCGCCCGGGCAGAGGTAGAACGTCGGGAAGTCACCGGAGTTGACGGTCACCAGGAGCTGCCCGTCGCGCACGATGATGGCCTTGCTCGCGACCCTGATCGTGGGGGGAGCCCCGAGCCGGATGCCCGGCGGGTTGGTCACCGGGGAGCCGTCGCTGGTCATCTCGGCATCCTCGCACCCGGCCGCTCGGCCGCGGCCTCCACCGTCGGAGGTCCCGACTCGGTCGGCCGGAAGACCCAGCGCAGGGCGTCGGGTAGCAGGACGCCGGCGTGGCGGGGGTCTTGCCCGCCCTCGCCGAGCACGAGCCGCACACGCATCGGGGCGCAGCCACGCTGCGGTGAGGGCGGCATTGCCGCCGCTGATCGACCACCGCTGTCTCACCTCCGGGAGGATCTCCTCGATCAGGAGACGCGCGTACGGTCGTCGAACGCGTCGTACTCGGCGTTGCGATGGCTCCGGTCTGGCTCCTCGAGGTTCTCGACGACGCCCGGGTAGACGGCGCTGTCGTTCGACTCGTACGCCGTGACCGTCCCCACCGGCACCCCCGACCGAGCCACCGAGTCGGGGCCGTGGAGGTACTCGACCCCCGACTGCTCGAGCGGGAGCGGGGCGTAGGGGATCCGGACCGTCACGCCGGCACCGCACCCGCCTGCGACCGCCCCGTTCGCCGGCCTCCGCAGGACGTCGGGCGTCAGGAACCCAGCGCGGACAGGGTGGTCGGTTGCGCCTCGGTCGGGTGACCGAGGCACACCACCAGCTCCGGCGAGACCCCCTCGGGAAGGTCGAGGATCCGGGCCGCGGCGGCTCGGCTGAACGACGTCACCGGGCACGAACCGAGACCCAGGCTCTGCGCCGCGAGCAGGAGGGTGGCCGCGGTGGTGCCGATGTCGACGTAGAGACCGCGATGTCCGCGCTGGAAGCCGAACCCCTCGGCGCGAACGGTGTCGAGACAGATCACCACCACCGCCGGTGGGCTCGGCACCATGCCGGGCGCGACCGCCTTCAGCAGTCTCAGCGTCACCGGGTCGGTGACGGCCCGCACGGGCTGCAGGCGCCGGTTGCCGGCATTCGGTGCCCAGCGTGCTGCCTCGACCACGAGCGCGAGGGCATCCGGGTCGATCGGCTCGCCGCTCATCCGCCGAGTCACCCGCCGGCTCCGGATCGCGTCGTACACCGGGTTCACGGGGCCGCTCATGCTCAGCGTCCTGCCTGTGCCAGCAGGGTGTCCGCGACCCTCACGCAGAGTGCGTCCAGCGAGGCCAGGTACGCCGCGCGGTCGCGGGTCGGCGTACGCACCGGCTCGAGCGCCGCGATCTCATCCACCAGCGCGCTCAACGCCTCGTCGTCCTGGACGCCGTCCCGCAGGTGCTGGGCGAGGAGCCGCGCTCCCATCAGCAGCCGCATCGGCGCGTACTCCGCCGCTTCCTCGGTCTGCGTGCGCGCCGCCGTCACCAGGAACGCCAACACCTCGAGAGCGGCCTCGTGCGTGAGCACCGGTTCTCCGGCAGGGGCAGTCATGACCCCAGCGTGGCACTCCTCGGGAGCCGTGAGCAGGTCCGCCTCGGGGTGCTCTCGGCTTGCTTCACCGCTCCAGCCGCCGAGAGGAGCCGCGATGACGACCTCATCTCGGCATCGGTCAGAGTGAGATGGTGCCGCGGCAGACGTCGCCCGTGGCGCGACGCACGGCACGGAACACGAAGTGGTCGGTCCCGGACGTGTTGGCCGGCCGGCGGTGCACCGAGAAGGAGCCACTGACGCCGTGCGTGGTGCTCGAGCCCTTCGCGGAGACCTTGCCGTCGTGCTTGATCGTCCAGTGCCACACCTGGCCGGAGCGGTTGCTGTCCACCTCGGCCTGGAGCTCGATCCGGCCGTTGTCGGGCTTTGCCTTCAGGGTCCAGACCGCCGGGCCGCCGCAACCGCCGCTGCTGCCGGCTGCGGTGCCTCGCGCGTGGCTGGCCGTAGCGGGTGCCATCGCCGCGAGCGGCAGGGCCAGGGTCGAGAGAGTCAGGGCGGCGAGTGCGGTACGAGTCTTCATGATGGTGCTCCTTGAGGGGTGGTGGTCGGTGTCCCACCACCATCCCGGCACCTGGGTCGGAGTTGCCATCGGCCCATCGTGCTACGACTTCTGTCCCGAAAGGCAGCGCCGGCGGTGGGGCGTGATGCCCCTCCATGTCTGGCGCGGTCAGCGCTGCTCAGTGGGCCATGTCGACGAAGCGGGAGTAGTGGCCCTGGAAGGCGACGACGATGTCGCGGGTGGGGCCGTTGCGGTGCTTGGCCACGATCAGGTCGGCTTCGCCGGGGCGGGTCGACTCCTTCTCGTAGACGTCGTCGCGGTGGAGCAGGATCACCATGTCGGCGTCCTGCTCGAGGGAGCCGGACTCTCGCAGGTCGCTCATCATCGGCCGCTTGTCGCCGCGCTGCTCGGGGCCACGGTTGAGCTGGGAGAGCGCGATGATCGGCACCTCGAGCTCCTTGGCGAGGAGCTTGATCTGGCGGGAGAACTCCGAGACCTCGAGCTGACGGCTCTCGACCTTGCGACCGGAGGTCATCAGCTGCATGTAGTCGATCACGATCAGCCGCAGGTCGTGGCGCTGCTTGAGCCGCCGCGCCTTGGCCCGGATCTCCATCATCGTCATGTTGGGCGAGTCGTCGATGAAGAGCGGCGCGCTCGAGACCTCGGCCATCTTGCGGGCCAGCTTCTGCCAGTCGTCGTCGTTCATCTGACCGTTGCGGATGTGGTTGAGCGGCACCTTCGCCTCGGCCGAGAGCAGGCGCATGGTGATCTCGGAGCGCGTCATCTCCAGGCTGAAGAAGCAGCTGCTCATGTTGTTGTGGATCGACGCCGCCCGGCACAGGTCGAGGGCCAAGGTCGACTTGCCCATGGCGGGGCGCGCCGCGACGATGATCATCTGGCCGTTGTGGAGACCGTTGGTGAGGTCGTCGAGGTCGGCGAAGCCGGTCGGCACGCCGTACAGCCCCGCCTCGCGGTTGCCGATCGCCTCGATCTCGTCGAGGACGCCGTCCATGATGTCGGACAGTGGCGCGTAGTCCTCGGCTTGGCGGCGGTCGGTGACCCCGTAGACCTCGGCCTGCGCGGAGTCCACCACGTCGTCGACCTGGCCCTGGCCGGCGTAGCCCATCTGCACGATCCGGGTGCCGGCGTCGACGAGGCGGCGCAGGATCGCCTTCTCGCGCACGATCTCGGCGTAGTAGCCGGCGTTCGCGGCGATCGGGACGTTGGCCGACAGCGTGTGGAGGTACGGCGCGCCTCCGATGCGGGCCAGCTCGCCGCGGCGCTGGAGCTCGTTGCCGACGGTGATCGGGTCGGCGGGCTCGCCGCGGCCGTAGAGGTCGATGATCGAGTCGAAGATGACCTCGTGCACCGGGCGGTAGAAGTCGACACCGCGCAGCACCTCGCTGACGTCGGCGATGGAGTCCTTGGAGAGCAGCATCGAGCCGAGCACGCTCTGCTCGGCGGCGTTGTCCTGGGGCGGCGTGCGGTCACCGGGCCGGCTCGGGCGCTCGCCAGGCTCGTACGCCGCGGGGCCGTCACCCCAGTCGTCACGGGGTGGCTCCGGCAGGCCCGGGACGTCCCACGACCCCTGCTCGGTGATGCTCACACCCTGGCTCCTCCCCGTTGCTCGCCGGTGCCCCATGCAGCCGACGGCTGTGACAGGAGTGACGCTAGGGGTGAGCACCGACAGCACCTGACCACGCCGGAACGGCGGGGCTCCCGCCCCGCTCCCGGCCGGTCACACCGGCCCTGCCGCATCCCCGTTCCACCCTGCCAACCGGTGAATCTAGGTGCCCGTGCCGCCCCGCGGACAGCCCTTTGTCCACAGGGGCTGGGGATAACCTCGGTCAGGTCGTGGACGACACGCCAGGACCTGTGGTCACAGCCGTGGAGAACGTGTGGACAAGCGCGGCTGTTTCGGCACTACCACGTCGCTGACCTGCACAGATGCGGTTCCACAGATGTGCAGCAGAAATAGTCGCCGGATCGGCCGTTCATCCTTTCGCCATCTGGGATTCGCGCGTTGGTTTGTCGACACGGGCCCCCACCCGAGGCCGAAATGGGGGATTTCCACCGGTCATACACAGCCTGTAACAGGCTTCGCGGCGACGTCGCGCGGCCTAGGCTCGCGGGCATGAGCCCACCGCTCGGCCGCGCCGTCGCTACGACGCTCCCCGACCTGGTCGCCTCGCTGCGGGCGTGGGGCGTCACCGACGCGCACTGGCTGCCCGGTCCGCACGGCGTCCCGGTGCCCGGGCTGGCCCCCGGTACCGAGTCCGAGCGCACGACGCTGGAGGCCCAGGGCTGGCTCGCCACCCAGGTCCGGGTGTTGCTGCTGAGGCACGGCGTATCTCCCGAGCAGGTCGGCGACGTGCGGGTGATGTCAGAGGCCGGTGAGGGTCGCGAGGCCCTCCTCCACCGCACCTGAGCCGACGCGCGAACGGCCCGCCCCGGGTGACGGGGACGGGCCGTGCGACGAGGAGCCTGGATCAGGCGGGGATGACGTTGAGCGCCACCGTGGCGGAGACGTCGTCGTGCAACCGCACCGTGACCGTGTGGGCACCGGTGGTCTTGATCGGGTTGGCCAGCGCGATCGTGCGCCGGTCCACCTCTTCCCCGGTGACCTCACCGAGCGCGCCGGCGATCTCGGTGGTGGTGACCGCGCCGAACAGTCGACCGGCGGTGCCGGCCTTGACCTTCACGTCGATCGGGGCGGCCTCGAGCTTGCCCTTGATCTCGGCGGCGTGGTCCTGGTCGCGGACCGCGCGGGTGGCGCGGGCCTTCTTGATCGACTCGACGGTCTTCTCACCGCCACGGGTCCAGCGGATCGCGACGTTGCGCGGGAGGAGGTAGTTGCGGCCGTAGCCGTCCTTGACCTCCACCACGTCGCCGGGCTGGCCGAGGCCGGTGACCTCCTGGGTCAGGATGATCTTCATGTCTCGGCTCCTCTCAGCGACCGGTCGAGGTGTAGGGCAGCAGCGCGAGCTCGCGGGCGTTCTTGACCGCGATCGCGACGTCGCGCTGGTGCTGCACGCAGTTGCCGGTGACCCGACGCGCACGGATCTTGCCGCGGTCGGAGATGAACTTGCGGAGCAGGGTGGTGTCCTTGTAGTCGACACCGGTCGCCTTCTCCTTGCAGAACTGGCAGACCTTCTTCTTGGGCTTGCGCAAAACTGCCTTGGCCATTGTGGTGCTCCCTTTCAGTGAGCCCGGCTCACGCCGGAATGGTGGCTTGGACTGGGTATTGAGTTGTGCGGTGGTTTCGAGACGGGCGCCGGAGCGCCCTCCTCAACCACCGGACGGGCTGCCCTCAGAAGGGGGGCTCGTCGCTGCTGACGCCGGGGGTGGCCCACGGGTCGGCCGCCGGAGCGCCGCCACCCTGCTGGCCGCCGCCCTGGGGAGCGCTCGCCTGGGGCGTCGCCCACGGGTCGTTGTCGGACGGGCCGGCCTGGCCGCCGCCCTGCTGACCCCCCGGCTGACCGCCGTACGACGAACCGCCCGAGCGCTGGGTGCGCGTCACCTTGGCGGTGGCGTACTTCAGCGAGGGGCCGACCTCGTCGACCTGGATCTCGAAGACGGTGCGCTTCTCGCCCTCACGCGTCTCGTACTGACGCGAGCGCAGGTTGCCCTGCACGACGACGCGCATCCCCTTCTGGAGGGACTCGGCGACGTTCTCCGCGGCCTGACGCCACACCGCGCAGGAGAGGAACAGCGCTTCGCCGTCCTTCCACTCGTTGGTCTGACGGTCGAACGTGCGCGGCGTGGAGGCGATCCGGAAGTTGGCCACCGCGGCGCCCGAGGGCGTGAAGCGGAGCTCCGGGTCGTCGACCAGGTTGCCGACCACGGTGATCTGGGTGTCGCCTGCCATGTCAGGACTCCTCGTGAGGGTTGGCGTGTGGGCTCGTCGTGGAGCCCATCGTGGCTGCGGGCACCGACAAGTGCCAGGCCCGTTCCACAGGTGGCTCAGTGGGCCGAGGGCCGCATCACCTTGGTGCGCAGCACCGACTCGTTGAGACCGAGCTGGCGGTCGAACTCCTTGACGGTGTCCGGGTCCGCGGTCAGCTGGATGACGGCGTAGATGCCCTCGGCGTTCTTGGCGATCTCGTAGGCCAGGCGACGCCGGCCCCACACATCGACGTTCTCGACGCTGCCGCCGTCCTTGCGGATGACGTTGAGGTACTTGTCGAGCGACGGCTGAACCGTCCGCTCCTCGAGACTCGGGTCGAGGATGACCATCACTTCATATTCACGCACAGCGGTCTCCACCTCCTCTGGACTAGAGCGGCCACGGACTCTCCGTGGCAGGAGGGCTTTGCGTTGCACGGCGTACGACGGGAGTCGGGCACCGCGGTCGTCGCGCCCCACACGCAGCAGGGCGGTGACAACCGGGCAAGGCTAGCAGCGCGCTGCGGCCCGACCGAATCCTGTCGCGCGGCCCCGCGCCGGACCGTCGTACGGCGGGCTCAGTCGCGCGAGCCACCGAGCGCAGCGACGACGATCCACACGCCCGTGACCAGGATCAGCAGCAGGCTGAGGGTCAGCAGGCCCACGACGATGGCGTCCATGCGGACAGCCTGCCACGCGCGAGGCCGGGGCGGGATGTCGGCCCGGCTTCCTACGATGGCCGTATGAGCATCGCGCTGGGAGCCCATGTCGAGCAGACCGACCCGATCGCCGAGGCGCAGGCACGCAAGGCACCTCACGTGCAGTTCTTCCTCGGCGATCCCCAGGGCTACCAAGGCCCCGAGGTGCGCTACGCCGGTGGAGCCGAGGGGTTGAAGGCCGACGCCGAGGCTGCCGGGATCGGCCTCTACGTGCACGCGCCGTACATCGTGAACGTCGCGACCACCAACAACCGCATCCGCATCCCGTCGCGCAAGCTCCTGCAGCAACACATGGACGCCGCCGCGGAGATCGGCGCGCGCGGGCTGATCGTCCACGGTGGCCACGTCAGCAAGGACGATGACCCGGCCGTCGGCTTCGACAACTGGCGCAAGGCGATCGAGGCGACCGACCTCAAGATCCCGTTGCTGATCGAGAACACCGCCGGCGGCGACAACGCGATGGCCCGCTACCTCGACCGGATCAAGGGCGTCTTCGGCGCCGTCGCCGCCGCGTCCGGCTCGGAGAACGTCGGCTTCTGCCTCGACACCTGCCACGCCCACGCCGGGGGCATCCCGCTGGAGAGCGTGGTCGACGAGATCCTGGGCATCACCGGCCGGATCGACCTCGTGCACTGCAACGACAGCCGCGACGAGTTCGACTCCGGCGCCGACCGCCATGCCAACGTCGGCGCCGGCAAGATCGACCCCGAGCTGCTCGCCTCGGTCGTCCGCGAGGCCGCCGCCCCGGTGGTCTTCGAGACCCCCGGCGGAGCCGACGACCACCTCGCCGACTTCGAGGCCGTCCGCTCGCGGCTGTAGCTGGGCGGGCTGGTGCTCACTGGCCCCGGCTTCATCACGTTCACATGGTGAAGCGTTGCTTCTCGCGTCGAATTCGCCGTGTGAACCCGGGTTCCACCATGTGAACATGGTGAAGCCGGGGCGGTCGGGACGAACCCTCAACCCTGACGCGCGCCTGCACCTCCCGCCCTGAGGCCGCGGGGCCGTGCCAGGCCTGGCCCTGGCCCCGGCCCTGGCCCTGGCCCTGGCCCGCAGAAAACGCGGAACAGGTCAGCGACACACTCAACGTGACAGCTCATCGTTCCGCGTTTTCTCCCAGCCACGTCGCGACCGAACGGGGCGATCGCTAGCCGAACACCACCAGCGGAGCAGGCGGCCCCTCGGGATCCACGTCGAGCAGAGCCTGGGCCAGCGCGGACGCGGGTCGCAGCCCGTCGGCGAGGCCTTCGTGCACCCGCACCAGGACGTCGTGCGCGACCTCGTCGTTGATCGCTGCGGCCGAGGCGACCACGCAGCGAGCACCGGCGTGCAGCCACGCGGCTGTCATCCCGATCAGCTCCTCACCACCACGCAGCGTCGAGCGGCCGACCTCGCACGCCGACAGCAGGACCACGTCGGGCACCCGCTCGAGCTGGTCGATGTCGTAGCCGAACCACGGACCGTCGGCGAGCTCGAAGCCGGAGAAGAGCGGGTTCTCCGAGGAGTGCCGGCCGTGCGCCGACACGTGGAGCACGTCGACCTCACCGGCCAGTCGCGTGACCGCCTCCGCCGAGGCCTCGTGGCCGTGGAGCACCCGTGAGCCCGGCCACACCTTGGCGGCGGCGCTCGTCTCGCTCTCCGCCTGGGGCACCCGCGGCCCGGCGACGAAGCCCGCCGAGGCCGAGCGCAGCGGCGTCCCGGTGCGTGCCGCCCACGACGTGGCGGACTCGGCGACGATCACCGGCCGGCCCCGGTTGGTCGGCAGCAGCGTCCACGGCACGGCCGCCAACGACCCCGACGGCGTCAGGACGACCTGTCGGTCTCCGAGCTCGTCGGCCAGCGGGACCAGCAGGAGGTCGTCGAGCCGCGCCAGCCGGTTGGTCGCCTCCGCACGGATGGTCCGTGCGAACGAGTCGGGCAGGTGGGCGGCCGCCATGTCGAGCCCCGGCAGCAGCCCGCCCAGCAGTGAGTCGAGCGCGTCGGTCGGGCCGAGGTCGTACGTCGTGGCCCGCGCCGCCGTGACGACCAGCGCGACCACGCGCTCGGCGGTGACCACGTGGGCCACCAGGGCGCGGTCCCCTAGGTGCTGCTGCAGGTCGGCGAGCGGCATCGGGTCGTCGTAGGCCCCGGAGCCGCGCGCACGCCAGGCGCGCTCCCGCACCCGCTGGCGAAGCTCCGCCTCGCGCGCCCGGTCCTCGCGAGTTGCCTCCTCCTTGGCGGCGATCGCCCGGAGCTCTCCCAGGTCGGCGACGACCTCGTCGTCGTGAGGCACGCGCACCGGCTGCACGCGGCTGGCCAGCATCCGCGCCCGCTCCGACCACTCGAAGAGCACCTCCGGCGACCGCGACCGGCTCGCCACCCGCAGGCCCCGCACAGCCAGCCGCCGCCCGTGCCCGGTCACCATCGTCTGCAGGTCGAGGCTCCCGAACGAGCTCTGCCACTCGTGCAGGTCGCCCAAGCCCCGTCGCAGGTGCCCCAGTGCGACCGAGGGTCGATTGCTGCGCTCCGCCAGCGCCGCACGCACGTCGCGGTCGCGCAAACGTACGGCGAGCGGCGCCGTCCTCGGCACGCGGACGGCGCGGAGGCGCCGGCGAGCCTCGTCGTAGCCACCGCGGCGCAGCACCACGAGTGCCGTGTCGAGCCGGATGTCGATCGCCCACCACGGCAGCTCGAGGACATCGAGATCGCGGGCGAGATCGTCTCCGTGCTGCACCATCGACGGACGGGTTCGCCCCAGTCGCACCTCGGCCCCGTGGACGAGCGCCTCGGCCTTGAGCCGCAAGGCGGGCGTCCGGGTGCGGTTGAACCGCGCACGAGCCGCGCGGGCCGCGGCCAGGGCACGGGCGGGATCACGGGCGAGGGCGGCCCGCGCGATCGTCAGCTCTGCCTCTCCCCGCCGCTGGTGCAGTCGGTGCTGCCCGAGGGTGCGGGCGACCTCGTCCAGAGCGGTGAGTCCCTGACGAGTCAGCCCCGCAGCCATCAGGACCTCGGCGCGGTCCTGCTGCGAGATGGCGCGCAGCACCGGGCTCGAGGCCGGCAGGTCGTGTCCCGCCTCCTCCATGTCCTTCAGGGCACTGACCAGGTCGCCCTGGACGAAGGCGGCGTACCCCAGGTTGTGCTGCGCCTTGGGGACCTCGCTCAGGAGTCCCGCCGCCTCGAAGTTCTCCATCGCGGCTGCGAAGTCCGCAGCGGCGGTCTCCCCGGCGCCTTGTTGCAGGTACACCCCGCCCCGGTTCAGGTGGGCGCGTGCCTTCTCGTCCGGCAGCGCCGCGAGGAAGTCGATCGCCTCACTGAACGACGTCAGCGCTCCGGTCGTGTCGCCCGACCGCATCTGGAGCAGCGCGCGTTGGCTCTGGACGACGCCCCGGGTCTCCGCGCGCAGTCCAGGGCGTCCGAGCGCCGACTCGCACAGAGCTAGGCCGCCCGCAGGGTCACCCGTCTCGGCCGCGACATAGGCCAGGCTCGCCTCGATCCGCGCCTTGAGATCCTCATCCGTGGCTCGTCCGAGGCCGCGCTCCAGGAGCGGACGCGCGGTCCGCACCTTGCCGGCGTTGATCGCGTCCACCCCCCGCCGGTGCAGTTGCTCGGCGGACAGCATCCCCTCATGATGGCGGCAACTTGGCCACCTTCACCAGAGCGTCTCGGGCCAGCGCCTCCAGCGTGTCGGCACTCGCGTCCTCGGACAGGTGCTTCCCCAGGTGCGCGGCCAGGCGGCCGGCCATCAACGGCGCCGCGAACGAGGTGCCGCTCCAGACGCCGAACCCGCCGCGGAAGTCATCCGGGTCGATGTTCTCGCGCACCCGACCGAAGGCCGTCGCGCGGGCCACCGGCTGGAGGCCACCTTGGAACTTGGGAACCGTGCTCATGACTGCTGCGCCCTCGACGAAAGAGCGCACCCAGTAGCCGGCGTTGCTGAACAACGCATCGGTGTCCTTGTTCGGGTTCAGCGCCCCGACCGAGAGGATCGGGAGCTGGCCGGCCGGCGGGTGGACCACCGACCCGTCGTACCCGTCGTCGTCGAGGAGCCAGGGCGCGAAGGCGGCCGGGAAGCACGGACGCGCGGTGGCGTCGTTACCCGCCGAGCAGACCACCAGCGTGCCCTCGGACGCGAGGTCGGACAGCACCGCGAACAGGGTGGGGTCGAACAACGAGTCGTAGGCCGTCTCGTGGTAGTAGCCCATCGACAGGCTGAGCACGTCGATGATGCGGCCGCGGTCGTCATCGGCACGACCGAGACGGTTGAGCTCCGCGATCTGCGCCAGCGCGGTGATCCAGTCGGACTCGACGATGGGACCCATGGAGGGAACGACCCGCCACGACAGGATCTCGGCATCCGGGCAGGCCTGGTGCACCAGTCCGGCGATGAAGGTGCCGTGGCCCGACAGTGGGTCGATCATGCCGTCGAGCGCCCCGGCCTGGTCCCAGAAGGTCTCGGGATCCGTGGCCGGGACGTTGTAGCCGATGTCGTGGCCATCGAGCTGCACGCCGCGGGTCACGACCTTGCGACCGTCGTCGTCGAACCACGGGTGAGCTCCGCACCCGGTGTCGAGGATGGCCACGGTCGGGCGGCGACATCCCTCGTCGGGGTCGCGGCGGTACGGCGGCAACCCGACGTACGCGATCGGCTGGCGACCCCCCTGCCCGGGGATGCCGTACATGTCGATGGGTCCACCGCCGCCTCCGGCCGGGTGGCTCGAGTCGAACGGGTGAGAGCTGTCGAACGGGTGGCTCGAGTCGAACGGGTGAGAGCTGTCGAACGGGTGGCTCGAGTCGAACGGCGACGACACGATGACGTGGTCGAGGCTGATCCCCTGCAGGGTCTTGGGGCGGCCCTTGAAACGCAGGCGCAGCTGCTGGAGCAGCGTGAAGGCGTCCGGAGGCAGGACGACGTCGGCGTCAGGCTTGATGTCCAGGCTCACCTTCAGCACGCCGAACCGGAGACCGACCGTCTTGGGGTCCTCAGGCTCGAGGGTCGCGACCCAGCCGAGCTCGTCGGCGATGTTCGCGACGAGGGCGAAACGCGAGTCGACGCGGTCTTGCTCGTCGGGGTTCATCCGCCCGGTCACTCGCTTGACGGAGTCCGCGATCCCGGCCGGGACGGTCTGGTTGGCGCGGTCCGGCAGCCCCCGCGGCTCCTCCCTGGGGATCGAGGTCGACTTGGAGATCGTCAGTCGGGTGGAGACGTAGGCGGTCGTCCGCACGACGACGCCTTCGACACCCAGGGAGCCGGTCGGGTCCAGCACCCGACCGTCCGCCGAGGTGATGGTGTCGTCGGCGGGAGGACGGGGGTCGCGGTCCATGTGCTTGCGCTTGCGCTTGCGGTTGTTGTCGGACGCGGACATCGGTGACCTCATCTGTCGGGGGCTGGGCTGTGCCGCCCTCGTGCGAGGGCACGACACGGCAACGCGCGATCGTCTCCGTGAGCACAGGAGCGGGGTGGTGCGGGCCAGATACACGATCGACACGCGAGGCGGGCGTGACGACCATGGTCGTGGGCCCCGGACACTCGTGCGAACGTACTCCTGGGGTCGAGGGCTGGCAACGACGCCGCACACGCACCACCGATCCTGCGCCGTACGTCGTGCCGCGACGGCAAGGCCAGCCGGTCAGATCTCGAAAGCCGGAGTGCCGAAGTTCTGGCTGTCGGGCAGCTCGAGCCAGAGCCGGTAGAAGCCGGCGGGCAACTCGGGGAACTCGAAGCGGCCATTGACGTCGGCCGCACCGTCGTAGGTGCGCTGATCGCCCTGGACCTCGCGTACCTGCACGGGACCGCTCAACGCGGGTACGAGCCAGCCGTCCAGCCTGGCGCGCCCTTCATCGTCGGCGGTCGAGATCCGGACCAGGAGCTCGACGTCGTCCGCGCCGAAGCGCAGCGTGTACGACTGGGCCCCCCCGCGGGTGCCGACGAGCTCGGTGAACCTCTCGACGACGAGCATCAGCTCGAACTCGAGGTCCGCGTCGTGGCTGGCCAGCTCACCGACCACGGTGGCGATCCGGTCGACCATGCCGGGCGGCATCGGGTCGAACGTGTCGCACGCACGGCGTACGGCGTCGTAGAGCTTGTCGTCGTCCATCACTTTGTCCTCCTCGCGCAGGTCGGACATGGGCCGCGACGCCCCGGGCAGCGAGGCGCAGCGGACGTTGTAGCCACCGGTACGTCGGACGGCCGGACGGGGATCGCGGTCGTTCGTCGGAGCGGGGGATATCCGGTTCCACTGGCTCAGGAGCGCGTCGTGACCGTTCTGATACATACGACGCAGATGTGTCTCATCTCGCGACGGCCGGCCACGGTCGTCAGGCCTGATCGGGGCCGCGAGCGGCCCCGGTAGCCTCGTCGCCGTGACCTTGACCGTCCGGCCCATCGCCGCCGCCGACCACCTCGCGTTCCTGCGCGAGCAGTCGTGGGCGAGCTTCCTGCAGACGCCGGCCTGGGCCACCGTGAAGCCGGAGTGGCGGGCGGAGTCGCTGGGTTGGTACGACGGCGAGCGTCTGGTCGGCGCCGGTCTCGTGCTCTACCGCCAGCTTCCCCGCATGCGTCGCTACCTCGCCTACCTGCCCGAAGGCCCGGTCATCGACTGGGCCGCCGACGACCTGGCCGCCTGGCTCACGCCGCTGGCCGCACACGTGCGCAGCGAGGGCGCGTTCGGGGTGCGGATGGGGCCGCCGGTGGTGACCCGTCGCTGGAGCGCCGCGCAGGTCAAGGAGGGCGTTGCCGACGAGTCCGTGCGCCGCCTCGGCGATGTCGTACCCCTCGAGCGGTCGGCCGCCGGCGCCCGGGTGGTGCAGCAGCTGGAGGCGCTCGGCTGGAAGCAGCAGGTCGCCGAGGGCGGTTTCGCAGCGGGTCAGCCGCAGTACACGTTCGTGATCCCGCTGACGGTGGACGGCGCGCGCCGTGCCGAGGACGACGTGCTCGCCGGCATGAACCAGCTCTGGCGTCGCAACATCCGCAAGGCCGACAAGGCCGGCGTCGTGGTCACCCAGGGCCACGCCGAGGACCTCAAGGCGTTCCACGACCTCTACGTCCACACCGCCGAGCGCGACCACTTCACGCCGCGCCCGTTGGCCTACTTCCAGACCATGTACGACGCGCTGGGCGCGGAGGACCCCGGCCGGATCACCCTCTGGCTGGCCCACCACGAGGGCGACCTCGTCGCCGCCACCATCGGGGTCCGCGTCGGCACGCACGCCTGGTACTCCTACGGCGCCTCCTCGACCGACAAGCGAGAGGTCCGCGGCTCCAACGCCGTGCAGTGGGCGATGATCCGCGACGCGATCGCCCAGGGCGCCGAGGTCTACGACCTGCGCGGCATCACCGACACCCTCGACGCCGACGACCCCCACGTCGGGCTGATCCAGTTCAAGGTCGGCACCGGCGGCGAGGCGATCGAGACCGTCGGCGAGTGGGACCTGCCCCTCAACCGCGCGCTGTACCAGGGCTTCCAGCTCTACCTGAACCGCCGGTCGCTCGCTCGCCACCTGCCCGGACGCCGGGGATGAGCCTCACCCTGACCGTCGACGGCGACCGCTGGCGGCAGCACCTCCGCCAGGTCGCCGACGACAACCCCGGGCTCACGCCGGTCGTGAAGGGCAACGGCTACGGCTTCGGCCTCGGCCGCCTCGCCCGCAAGGCCGGCTGGCTCGGCGCCGACACCATCGCCGTCGGCACCTACGAGGAGCTGCCCGAGGTGGCCCAGCGCTTCCCCGGCGACCTGCTGGTGCTGACGCCGTGGCGACCGACCGGCCAGGTGCCGGCCGAGGATCTGCCCCCTGGCCGGGTGATCCACACCGTCAGCCGCCTCGCCGACCTCGTGGTGCTGCTCGACCGCGACCCCCAGGCACGGGTCGTGCTCGAGCGACTCACCTCGATGCGCCGACACGGGATGTCGGCCGACGAGCTCCGCGCGGCCGCCAAGCTGCTCGAGCGCCGGCCCGCCCGCGTCGAGGGCGTCGCCTTCCACCTTCCGCTCGCTGCCGGCGCCCACCTCTCCGAGGTCGTCCACCTCGTCAACGACGTCGTCGCGGCCGAGCTGCCCACCCGCACGCTGTGGGTCAGCCACCTGACACCGGCCGAGCTCGCCACGCTGCGCTCGTCGTACGCCGACTTCGACATCCGCCCACGCGTCGGCACCAGCCTCTGGCTCGGCGACCGCGACGCCCTCACCGTCACCGCGACCGTCCTCGACGTCCACGACGTCGAGCGCGGTGACGTCTTCGGCTACCGCGGCCGCACGGTTCCCAAGGCCGGCCACATCCTCGTGGTCTCCGGCGGTACGGCGCACGGCATCGGCCTCGAGTCACCGACCGGTGACCACTCGATGCGGGCGCGAGCCGCCACGCTGGCCCGCGGCGGCCTCGACGCAGTCGGGTTCGTGCGCTCGCCGTTCACCGTCGACGGCAAGCTCCGCCTGTTCGCCGAGCCGCCGCACATGCAGGCCTCGATGCTGTTCCTTCCCGACGGCCCGCGGGTGCCCGCGGTCGGCGACGAGATCCCGGTGCGCGTGCGCCACACGATCGCGCGCTTCGACCGGGTCGTGGTCAGCTGACGGGGTCGGGGGTCTTGCCACCCAGCGCGAGCTGGCCCCGACCGCCGAGGTCCCACCACGACAGGCCGCCACGATGTCGGGCCGAGCGCACCACGTCGTACTCCGGCCGCAGCACGTCGCGCACGACGATCGCGACCAGGTAGAGCTGCGCGGCCACCCGGACGAGGATCGCCAGCCAGTAGAAGCCGGCGTCGCCGCCCCCACCCGGATCGAGGTAGTGGGCGAGGTACCACCACACCGCGCAGAAGTAGAAGATCTCGCCCCCCTGCCAGACCAGCTGGTCGCGGAGCCGGGGCCGGGCCATCACTGCGAGCGGCAGCAGCCACAGCGCGTACTGAGGCGAGTAGACCTTGTTGACCAGCAGGAAGCCGACCACCAGCAGGAAGCCGAGCTGGGCGAAGCGTGGCGTCTCGGGCGCCAGCACCGTGAGCCAGGCGACGCCGAGACACCAGAAGCTGAAGAGCACCCACGAGACGACGTTGATGGTGTGCACCTTGCTGGTGACGTTCGCCATCTGGTCGACCATCAGCCACAGCGAGCCGAGGTCGGAGCCGCGCGAGGAGTTGAAGGTCCAGAAGACGTTCCACTCCTGCCGACCACCGATGAACGCCGGGGCGTTGACGACGGTCCAGGCACCGAGCCCGCTGGCCGTCGCCACGCCGAGGTCGCGCCACCGCCGCTCGCGGCCCCACACCAGGGCGAGCGCGCCGAGCAGGAACAGCGGGTAGAGCTTCATCGCGGTGCCGAGACCGATCATCACCCCGGTCAGCGCCGGCCGGCCACGGGCGTGGGCCCACAACGCACCGGCGACGCAGACCACCGCCAGCAGGTCCCAGTTGATGAGGCCCTCGAAGAGCAGCACCGGCGATGCGGCGAACAGCGCGGCGTCCCACGGCCGGCGGCGGTGGACGCCGCTGAGGAACCACGCGGACAGCAGGGCGCACACCGCGAGGCCGATCGCGGTCAGGGCCACGAACAGCATCGTCTCGGTGCGCACCGTCGGGTCGCGCGAGAGCTGGTCCTGCGAGAAGCCGCCGCGGGGAGCGAGGTTCGGTGAGCCGGACAGCACGTGGGTGAGGAACGCCGTACCCCAGGCGAAGTAGGCGATGCCGACGGGGTACTCCATCACGCTGTAGCGGTCGCGCACGGTGATGGCGTCGGAGTAGGGCCAGTCGAGCTCGGCGAAGCCACGCCCGACGTAGAGGTAGGGCAGGTCGGAGTAACAGAGGTCTGAGTACTGGGCCTGCTGATTGGTCCACTGCGTGGAGTAGCAGGGTGCCTTCTGCACGAAGCCCAGCGCGCACACCACCGCCACCATCGCCAGCACGACCCGCACCGGCGTCCACCAGGGATGGTGGCCGGCATGGTCGCCCAGGGGGCCACCGACGCTACGGCTCAGGACCGCGACGCCGGGGTCGTCCTGGGTCGGGTGGACGACCGGTTCGGGGTCGTCACGCCCCGAGTCCGTCACCACCAGCTCTCTAGGCGTGCCAGTGGCCGGGCGCTCGCCGTGGGGGTGGCCGGTGGCGACGTCGACGGAGGCGGGCTGGAGGAGGGCGGAGGACTCGACGACGACGGCGGCGCGGAGGAGGACGGCGGCGCCGACGAGGACGGCGGGGCGCTCGAGGACGGCGGGGCGCTCGAGGACGGTGCCGACGACGGCGGCCGTTGGGTGTGGCGCGACGGGGGCGGGGTGAACGTCGGCACCGGCGCGTGGCCGTCCTGCTTGGCCGGGACGTTGGCCGGCAGCGGGAACTTCTCGACCGGCTGGCCCTCGAGGTCGCGCTTCATGATCGCGGCCCAGGTGGCGGTGGGGTAGCCGGCACCGAAGTACCCGGCGGCGCCGTTGTACGGCGGGAGCCAGTCGTCGAGCTGGTTGTCGCCGTCACCGCGGACGTACATCACGGCCGTGGACATCTGAGGCGTGAAGCCCACGAACCACGACGAGGAGACCTGGTCGAGGTTGTTGGTCGCCGTACCGGTCTTGCCTGCCGCCGGACGGTTGATGGCCTGCGCGTTGGCACCGGTCCCGTGCAGCACCACCTGCTGCATCGCGTAGCTGACGTCGGAGTTGATGTCGGGGTCGATGGCCTGGGTCGTGTGCGGCTTGTACTGGTACTTCACGGTGCCGTCGCTCAGCTTCACCTGGTCGATGACGTGCACGTCGGCCCGCTGGCCGCCGTTGGCGATGGTGGCGTAGGTGTTGGCCATGTTGATCGCGCTGATCCGCGCCTTGCCGAGCGTGATCAGGGCGTCGGGCTCGAGGTCGCGGGTCGAGCTCGGGATCCCGGGATAGCGCGGGTCTGCCTCGGCCGGCGGGATCCCCATCTTGTTGGCCATGGTGAGGATCTTGTCGGGGCCGTTCTTCATGCTGGCGGACATGTCGACGAACGCGGTGTTGATCGACTGCTCGAGCGCAAGCACCGACGAGACCGCGGCGCCGTAGCTCGTGCCCGGGGCGGGACCCTCGTTGTGGACCTCGAGACCGTCGGGGAACGAGTACGGCGAGTTGCCGTCCCAGGTGCTCTTCAGCGAGTAGCCGTCGGTGATCGCCGCGGCCAGCGAGACCGGCTTGAATGTCGAGCCGACCATGCCGCCCGCCTCGGCCCAGTTGATCTGGGACCGCAGGTAGTTCTGTCCGCCGAAGAACCCGAGCAGCGCGCCGGTGCCGGGCTGCACCGTGGCCGCCGCGGCATGGAGCCTGCGGTCACTGATCTTCGGCCGGACCTCCTTGACGCCTTCCTCCGCCGCCTGCATGGCCTCAGGGGTCAAGGTGGTGGTGACCTGGAGTCCGCCGCCGTCGATCTGGTCGTCGGTGAAGCCGAGACGGTGCAGCTCCTGCCGCACAAGCGTCAGCATGTGGCCCTTCTGCCCGCCGTACTGGCTCGACTCCTTGAACACCGGGAAGTCGGGCAGCCGCTTGGCGGCCTGCGTGGCCTGGGCGTCGGTGATGGTCTTCATCGAGGCCATGCCGGCGAGCACGTAGCGGTAGCGCGAGAGGAGCGCCTCCTTGTTGCTCTTGCCGTTGGCGGGGTCGAACTGCGACGGGTTGTTCAGGACGCTCGCGAGCACCGCGCTCTGGCGCAGGCTGAGGTGCTGGGCGTCGACGCCGAAGTAGGCCTTCGCTGCGGCCTGCACGCCGTACGCGCCGCGGCCGAAGTAGATGGTGTTGAGGTAGCCCTCGAGGATCTGCTTCTTGCTCTGCTGCTTCTGGAGCTTCAGCGACAGGATCGCCTCGTGCACCTTGCGGGAGACCGAGCGCTCCTGGGTGAGGTAGAGGATCTTCACGTACTGCTGGGTGATCGTGGACGCTCCCTGCGTGGCTCCCCCGCGCGCGTCGTTGAAGGCCGCGCGGATGATGCCCTTCGGGTCGATGCCGCTGTTGGTGTAGAAGGTGCGGTCCTCCGCCGCGATCACGGCGTTCTGCAGCCGGTCGGGCATGTCCGAGATCGGGATGATCTGGCGGTTCTGCGTGGCGAACTGACCGACCTCGGTCTTGCCGTCGTTGTAGTAGACGAACGACGTCTGGGTCTGGAAGTCCTTGTTCGGGTCCGGGATCGGCGTGGTCCGGTAGAGGTAGACGAAGCCACCGATCAGGACCAGAGTGCCGACCAGCGCCACGATCAGGAACCACTTCAGGGCGCGCCGGAACCGACGCCCGTTGGTCCCGGGCTTGCGCGGCTTGCGCGTGACGGCGGGGCCGTCGGCCCTGCGCTTGGCACTCACTGTGTTACTCCAGATGTGCGTCGGGGATCGGTGCACACGACGGCTCCCGCCTCTGCACCGGGTCGCCGTCTGCACGAGGGTACGGGGCCGCACCACACCCCGCGAAAACGTCGAGTTGCGTTCCTGATATATCGTTGCGATAGATTGCCGCGATAGAACGGTGCGACACATCGTGGCGACACACACCCGCTGAAGTCTGCGGGGCCAACGCACGCTCGACGACCAGGACGGACGACCGGATGTCACGCAAGGCGGCTTCGCTGGAGGTGGCCGTGCTCGGCCTGCTCCACGAGTCCCCCCTGCACGGCTACGAGCTCCGCAAGCGGCTCAACCTGTTGCTCGGGTGGGGTCGGCTGCTGTCCTACGGCTCGCTGTACCCCGCGCTCAAGCGGCTGCTGCGCGCCGGCTGGATCACCGAGGTCACCGCGGAGTCCCCCGGGGTGTCTCGTCGGCAGCGGATCGTCTACCAGATCACCCCGGCCGGTCGGCAGTACTTCGGCCAGGAGATCACCGACAGCGGCCCGGCTGCGTGGGAGGACGACAACTTCAACATGAGGTTCGCGTTCTTCTCCCGCACCGACGCCGACATCCGGCTGCGCATCCTCGAGGGACGTCGTACCCGGCTCCAGGAGCGGCTCGACCGCGCCCGGTACGCCGCGGGCGGCGACGACCGCTACCTCAGCGAGCTGCGCCGCCACTCCATCGAGTCCGTCGAGCGCGAGGTCAGGTGGCTCACCGACCTGATCAACGCCGAGCGCTCGACCGACCAGCCCGGGCGCACGGACGACGCGCCCGTCGAGACCGGCGAGCCCGCCGGTCCCGATGCCACCCCCCCGACGAGCGCCCCTCCTGTCATCGACGCACCTGTGGTCGAGACAGGGGCCGACGTCACCACCACCACCTGAAGCTCCCGCGAGGGAAAAGGAAGGAACAAGCCCCATGGGTTCGGTTCGAGTAGCAATCGTGGGCGTCGGCAACTGCGCGACGTCCCTGGTCCAAGGCGTCGAGTACTACAAGGACGCCGACCCCGAGGGCACGGTGCCCGGCCTGATGCACGCGACGTTCGGTGACTACCACATCTCCGACATCGAGTTCGTCGCGGCCTTCGACGTCGACGCCAAGAAGGTCGGCTTCGACCTCGCCGACGCCACCCAGGCCTCGGAGAACAACACGATCCGCATCTGCGACGTCCCGCCGACCGGCGTGACCGTGCAGCGCGGCCACACCCTCGACGGCCTCGGCAAGTACTACCGCGAGACCATCGAGGAGTCCGAGGCCGAGCCGGTCGACATCGTGCAGGTGCTCAAGGACACGCGTGCCGACGTGCTCATCTCCTACCTCCCCGTGGGCTCCGAGACCGCCGACAAGTTCTACGCCCAGTGCGCCATCGACGCGAAGGTCGCCTTCGTCAACGCGCTGCCGGTCTTCATCGCCTCCGACCCCGAGTGGGCCAAGAAGTTCGAGGACGCCGGCGTCCCGATCGTCGGCGACGACATCAAGAGCCAGGTCGGCGCGACCATCACGCACCGCGTGATGGCCAAGCTGTTCGAAGACCGCGGTGTCGTGCTCGACCGCACCTACCAGCTCAACGTCGGCGGCAACATGGACTTCAAGAACATGCTCGAGCGAGACCGCCTCGAGTCGAAGAAGATCTCGAAGACCCAGTCGGTGACCTCCAACCTGACCGGTCCCTTGGGCGGCAAGTCCCACCTCGACCGCAACGTGCACATCGGCCCGTCCGACTACGTGGCGTGGCTCGACGACCGCAAGTGGGCCTACGTCCGCCTCGAGGGCCGCGCGTTCGGCGACGCGCCGCTGAACCTGGAGTACAAGCTGGAGGTCTGGGACTCCCCGAACTCCGCCGGCATCATCATCGACGCGCTCCGCGCGGCGAAGATCGCCAAGGACCGCGGCCTCGGTGGCCCGATCATCTCGGCGTCGTCGTACCTGATGAAGAGCCCGCCGGTGCAGCTCCCCGACGACGAGGGCCGCCGCCGCGTCGAGGCGTTCATTGCTGGCGAAGAGTGAGCCCAGCGCTACCTGGCTGACCACGTCCCGGCCCCGGATCCGCTCCCAGCGGGTCCGGGGCCTGTTCCATGTGCGCTCGACACCCGTTCCGCCCCGAGGCGCGGGTCAGTGACACCGCTCCGCGCGACCCCTAGATTGCGGCGCATGAGTGACCCGAACGAGCCCACGGGGCCCGAAGGATCGACCGACCAACCCGCACCCACGCCGCCGCCGCTCGCAGCAGCCGCCGCCCCCGTCCTCCGACCTCCCGCCACCCCCGCCTCCCGGGGACCCCTACGGTGGCGCCGCCGGAGGTGCCGGAGGTGCCGGGGGTTACGGGGCGCCGCCCACCGAGCCGTACGGCGGCCCACCGGCCGGGGAAGCGCCGTACAGCCCGACCGAGGCGATCGGCTACGGCTGGCGCAAGTTCATCGCCAGCCCGAGCACCCTGCTGGTCCCGATGATCGTGGCCTGGGTCGGCATCCTGGTCACCGTCGTGATCGTGGAGTTCGTGATCGTCAAGGCGATCACCAGCACCCACGACTGCACCAAGACCATCAACGGCTTCTCCGTGCAGACGCAGTGCGGCCCCAGCTTCTTCGTGCAGCTGCTCGGCGCCGCCCTGGCGACCGGGCTGATCACCGTGGTCAGCCAGATCCTGATCGCTGGTCTGTACAAGGGCGCGGCGAACATCGTCGATGGCAGGGACTTCAGCCTCGGCGTGATGTTCGAGGGCTGGGACAAGACGCAGGTCGTGATCGCTGCGATCCTGATCGGCGTCGCGAGCGCCATCGGCACCCTGCTCTGCTACCTGCCCGGCCTGATCGTCTCGTTCCTGACCCAGTTCACGATCCTCTATGTCGTCGACAAGCAGCTGGAGGCGGTCCCGGCGATCAAGGCCAGCTTCGACCTCGTGACCAAGAACTTCGGCAACACGTTCGTCTACTGGCTGCTGGCGGCGATCGTGCTGTTCATCGGCGCCATCCTCTGCGGCATCGGCCTGCTGATCGCGGCGCCGGTCGCCCTGATCGGTCTCGCCTACACCTACCGCCGGCTGCAGCACGAGCCGGTCGTCGCCTGACGCTTGCCGGGCTCCGGCACCCCACGCCCGCACGGGCGTGGGGTGTCGGCAGGTGCGACACGGTCCACCTCTATGGGTGACATGGATCGGCCCGCACCCCTAGATTGCCCACCATGAGCGACTCCGTGGCCCCCGGTCAGCCCGCCGACAGCACGCCGTACAGCGCGACGGCGGCGATCTCCTACGGGTGGCAGAGGTTCAAGGAGCGCCCGAGCACGCTGCTGGTCCCGATGATCGTGGTGCTCGTGGTCCTCGTGATCGTGGGCCTGTTCTTCCAGTTCGTGATCGCGGGCGGGTTCTTCGGCAAGACCGAGTGCAACACGGCCGTCAACGCTGCCGGCCAGCCGAGCGCCGACTGCGGTCAGCCGTTCTGGCGGCAGCTGCTCGGCGCCGGTCTGGGCGGCGCACTGATCTCGCTGTTCGCCCAGATCATGCTGGCCGGCATCTACCGCGGCGCCCTCCGGGTCATGGACGGTGAGGGCTTCAGCCTCGGCGAGCTCTTCGAGGGCTACAACAAGATGCAGGTCGTCTTCGCGGCGATCTTCATCGCGGTGGCCACCGGCATCGCGACCGTCCTGTGCTTCCTGCCCGGGATCCTGATCGCGTTCCTCACGTCGTTCACGCTGTTCTTCATCGTCGACCAGCAGCTCGAGGCCGCCGAGGCGATCGCGGCGAGCGTGAGGATGGTCTGGCACAACTTCATCCCCGTGCTCTTGTTCGGGATCCTGGCGTTCATCTGCCTGGTGATCGGCACCATTGCCCTGCTGGTCGGTCTTCTCGTCGCCGTTCCGGTCGTGGTGTTCGGCGCTGCCTACACCTACCGGCGCCTAGCGGCACCCGACCTCGCCTAGCTGCGCACGGCGAGCACGAGCGGAAGCACGGCGGTCGCACCCGCCTCGCGGAGCGCTCGCGCGGCCACGGTGAGGGTCCAGCCCGTCGCCACCTGGTCGTCGACGAGCAGCACGGGCGCGGCGGGGATCTCGCCCTCCAGCCGGAACCTCCGGGTGACCGCGGCGACGCGCTGAGCGGAGTTCGCGGCCCCCTGCCCGGGGGCGACGGCAGGGTCGGCGATCGCCCAGCGGGCGACGACGGGGCAGCGCAGGTAGCGCGAGAGCCCGTCGGCGAGCTCGGCGGTCAGCGTCGGGCGGGTGGCCGACTCGACCACCACGATCCCCTCGACCCGGGGCTGCCAGTCCTGGAGCACCTCGATCACCGCGTGCACGAGCGGGTCGGGCAGGTGGCTGTCGTGGGGCTCGCCGCCGAAGAGCTCGCGCAGGGCCTGCCCGTGGCCGAGGTCGGTGAGCCGCGCAACGGCCCGCCCGGGCTCGGCGCCCTCGCCGATCCGGCCCTTGAGGTCGAGGCCGAGGTTGGCCAGCGCCGATGGCCACATGCTGCGCGGCTCGACGACGACGCCCGGACGGGCCAGCCGCTCGCGGGCCTCCCCCACGGCGTCTCCGGACACCTCCGTCGACAGCGCGACGCCGGTACAGCGGTCGCACCGGCCACACGTCTCGTGACCCTCGATCTCGGGGTCGTCGAGCTGGTCGCGCAGGAACCACATCCGGCAGCGCTCGGTGTCGAGGTAGTCGAGCATCGCCTGCTGCTCCCGCTTGCGCGCCGCGCTCACCCGCTCGTAGCGCTCGGCGTCGTAGGTCCACGGCTCGCCGGTGGCCTCCCAACCGCCGCGGACCCGTCGTACGGCGCCGTCGACGTCGAGCACCTTGAGCATCTGCTCGAGGCGGGTGCGGCCGAGATCGATGTAGGTCTCGAGGCTCGCCGTGCTCAGCGGGCGACCCTCCTCGGCCAGCACGCGCAGCGTGTGGCGCACCTGGTCCTCGCGAGGGAAGGCCAGGGAGGCGAAGTAGGCCCAGATGTCCTTGTCCTCCGGCTGGGGCAGGAGGACCACGGAGGCGCGATCGGTGCCGCGCCCGGCCCGGCCCACCTGCTGGTAGTAGGCGACCGGAGACTGCGGCGCCCCCATGTTCACGACGAAACCGAGGGTGGCGTCGAAGCCCATCCCCAGGGCGCTCGTGGCGACCAGCGCCTTGACCCGGCCGGTGGCGAGCTGCTCCTCGAGGGCGAGGCGCTCGGTCGGGTCGGTCTGGCCGGAGTACGCCGCGACGTCGTGGCCGCGGGAGCGGAGGTAGCCGGCGATCTCCTGGGTGGCCGCGACCGTGAGGCAGTAGACGATGCCCGAGCCGGGCTGCTCGGCGAGGTGGTCGGCCAGCCAGCCGAGCCGCTGCTCGGGGGTGGGCAGGCGCACCACACCCAGCCGCAACGACTCGCGGTCGAGGGATCCGCGCAGCACCAGCACCTCGGGGCCGAGCCCCTCGCCGTGGACCCCGCTCGCGCCGAGCTGCTCGGCGACGTCGGCGCTGACACGCGCGTTGGCGGTCGCTGTGGTGGCGAGGACCGGGATGCCGGCCGGGAGGTCGGACAGGAGTGTGCGGATCCGGCGGTAGTCGGGACGGAAGTCGTGACCCCAGTCGGAGATGCAGTGGGCCTCGTCGACGACGAGCAGCCCGCAGGTCGCGGCGAGCCGCGGGAGCACCTGGTCGCGGAACCCCGGGTTGTTGAGCCGCTCGGGGCTCACCAGCAGGACGTCGACCTCGCCGGCGGCGACGGCGTCCTGGATCGGCTCCCAGTCCTCCATGTTGGTGGAGTTGATGGTGACCGCGCGGATGCCGGCGCGCTCGGCGGCTGCGATCTGGTTGCGCATCAGGGCCAGCAGCGGCGAGACGATCACGGTCGGACCGGCGCCCTCGGTGCGGAGCAGGAGCGTGGAGACGAAGTACACCGCCGACTTGCCCCAGCCGGTGCGCTGCACGACCAGGGCGCGCCGCCGCTCGACCACCAGGGCCTCGATCGCCGTCCACTGGTCGTCGCGCAGCACCGCGTCGTCGCGGCCGACCAGGGCCCGGAGGTGGCGCTCCGCCTCAGCGCGGACGTCGGTCCCGGTCGTGGTCACCGGTCCTGTCTAGCAGTGGCCACCCACCGCCGTACGACGTCCTCCACAAGGGCAGTGCCGAGCGGGCGGTGAGCAAGCCGCCGAATCGACCGAACAATCGGGGGCAGGCTCTCCGCTCGGCGGGAGTCAGCCCTGGGAGCGGGCGGCCCACCAGGCCAGCAGGGCGGCCTTCGCCTCGTCGTACGACGACGGGCCGTGGTCGAGGCGGAGGTCGAGGAGGAAGCGGTACGCCTCGCCCACCTGCGGCCCGGGCGCGATGCCGAGGATCTCCATGATCTCGGTGCCGTCGAGATCGGGTCGCATGGAGGCGAGCTCCTCCTCCTCCGACAGCCGCGCGATCCGCGCCTCTAGGTCGTCGTAGGTGCGCCGGAGCCGGTCGGCCTTGCGCTGGTTGCGCGTCGTGCAGTCCGCACGGGTCAGCACGTGGAGCCGCTCGAGCTGGTCGCCGGCGTCACGGACGTAGCGGCGGACGGCCGAGTCGGTCCACTGGCCCGAGCCGTAGCCGTGGAATCGCAGGTGCAGCTCGACCAGGGTGCTCACGGCGTCAGTGGCCTCGCCGGAGAACTTCAGCGCCTGCATCCGCTTGCGCGTCAGCTTGGCGCCGACGACGTCGTGGTGGTGGAAGGTGACGGTGCCGTCCGCGACGAACCGCCGGGTGCGCGGCTTGCCGACGTCGTGCATGAGCGCGGCGAACCGCGAGATGAAATCGGGCCCGCCGAGCCGGTCCTCGAGGTCGATCGACTGCTCGAGCACGGTCAGCGTGTGCTCGTAGACGTCCTTGTGCCGGTGGTGCTCGTCGAGCTCGAGGGCCAGCGCCGGCAGCTCCGGGAGCACGAGCGCGGCCAACCCGGTCTCGACCAGCAGGCTGAGCCCCGCCCTCGGGTACGACGCGAGCACCAGCTTGGTGAGCTCGTCACGCACCCGCTCGGCGGAGATGATCGCGATCCGGTCGGCCATCGCCGTCATCGCCGCGACCACGCCGGGGTCGACGGCGAACCCGAGCTGCGCGGCGAAGCGGGCCGCCCGCATCATCCGCAGCGGGTCGTCGGAGAACGACTCCTCCGGCGTGCCCGGCGTGCGCAGCAGCCCGTGGGCGAGGTCGACCACCCCGCCGTACGGGTCGACGAACTCCCGCGACGGCAGCCGCACCGCCATCGCGTTGACGGTGAAGTCGCGACGTCGCAGGTCGCCCTCGAGGGAGTCACCGAAGTCCACGGCCGGCTTGCGCGAGGAGGCGTCGTAGGTCTCCGAGCGGTACGTCGTGATCTCGACCTGGAAGCTGCCCTTGCGGCTCCCGATGGTGCCGAAGGCCCGCCCGATGTCCCACGTGGCGTCGGCCCAGCCGGCGATCAGCTTCTCGATCTCGTCAGGACGTGCGGAGGTGGTCAGGTCGAGGTCGTTGTGCTGCCGCCCGAGCATGGCGTCGCGGACCGGGCCGCCGACCAGCGCGAGCTCGTGCCCGGCCGCGGCGAAACGCGAGCCGAGCTCGTCGACGACGGGGCCGATCCGGTCGAGCTCGGCGGCGACGTCGCGCTGGGCGTCGGCCAGCCGGACGCTCCCCGGCGGTCGGCGATCTCCTGCGTCGGACACGGAGCGACAGCCTAGTGGTGTGCGGCGGCCCCGAGTTGGCACGGGCCCCGCACTACAGTCGGGGCGTGCTCCGCCCGTCGTCGCTGTCGCGCGCCCTGGCAGGGGTGGGCGCTGCGGTGCTCACCGCGCTGAGTGCGGCCGTGGGCCTGCCCGCCACCGCGACGTCGTACGCCGCGAGCGCGACGCCGCCCGACCCCAAGCAGCCGCTGGTGCTGCGGATGCACTCGATCACGCCCGACTACATCCCCTCCAGCGGCCCGATCACCATCCGGGGCACGATCACCAACGACTCCGACGAGCCGTGGACGGCGATCAACGTCGAGGCCTTCGTCGGCTCCGACCCGATCACCACGACCGCCGGCCTGGCGGCGGCGGCCGAGACGCCGGTGGACGCCGACGTGGGCCACCGGATCGCCGATCCCGGCACGTTCGCCCATCTCGACTCACTCGCCCCCGGCGAGAGCGCGCCGTTCGAGCTGAGGGTCCCGCACTCGAAGATCAAAGTGACGGCCCCCGGCGTCTACTGGTTCGGCGTCCACGCGCTCGGCGCGACCGCCGAGGGGCGCAGCTTCAGCGCGGCCGGCCGCGACCGCACGTTCCTCCCCCTCGTGCCCGACTCGGTGACCAACAGCGGGCGGGTGGAGCAGACCTCCCTCGTCCTCCCGCTCCGAGCCGGCGTCACCCACGCGCCCGACGGCAGCGTCGAGGACACCGACAAGTGGCTGAACAGCCTCCGGTCCGGCGAGCTGAACGACGTGGTCGCGAGCGCACAGGCAGCCGGCGGCCGGCCGCTGACCTGGGTGCTCGACCCCGCCGTGGTCGACGTCGTACGACGGCTCGCGGCGGGCAACCCCGCGCGCACCCTGGTCGCTCCGACGCCCGCGAACCCCGACGGCGGTCCGTCGCAGAGCCCCTCGCCCAGCGCGTCGTCGTCGGGATCGGCTGCCTCGACGAGCGACGACGACGCCACCGCGGCCTCGGAGCTGAGCCGGGTCGCCCAACGTTGGCTCCGTCGGCTCCACCGCGTGCTGTCGGCCAGCACCGGGCAGGTTCTCGGTCTGCCGTACGGCGACCTCGAGGTCGACTCGGCCGTGCTCTACGACCGGCCCCTCCTGCTCGCGGCGATGCATCGCACCGGGCCCAGCCTCACGCCGTGGCGGGTGCCGATGACGCCGGTCGTCGCGCCGCCGGACGGCCGGATGTCCGGCCTGACGATCGCCGACCTGCCGCGTTCGAGCACGGTGCTCCTCGACGACACCGCCGTCCGAGGCGAGGGGCCGGCCGCCGCCACGATCGACGACCGGCCGGTGGTGTTCTCGTCATCGGGCGCCGCCGAGGGCGGGCCCGGGCCCGTCGACCCGCTCAGCTCTCTGGCCCTGCGCCAGCGGGTGCTCAGCGAGGCGGCGCTGAGGGTGCTCGATGACCAGGACCCGCTGGTGGTCCAGCTCCCGGCGGGCGCCGACCACGGCCTCAACCCCAGCTTCTTCAGCGGGCTCGAGGTGCCCTGGCTGCGCCTGACCACCCTCGACAGCGCGACCGGGGGCCCGACGCCGACGATGGGTGTGGCCCGGCTGCGGAACCCCGGACCCGACAGTGCTCAGCTCGGCGCCGGGCTCTACACCGAGGCGAACCAGGTGATCGCGGACGGCGCCACGCTCCAGTCGGTGCTGGTGGGCAACCAGGTGCTGCGGCGCCAGGTCTTCGACGAGACCGCGAGCAACACGTCGTACTCCGCGGCGCGCGAGCCGTTCGCCGCGCTCAGCCGGATCCGGTCGACCTCCGCCTGGGTGACCGGCAACCTCTCGAGCATCGGCCTCGCCGCGCCGCCCAAGGTCACCCTGGCCAGCGCGAACGGGCACTTCTCGGCCCTGGTCAGCAACGACCTCGACGTGCCCGTCCTGGTCAAGGTCCGCGCGGTGGCCGATCCCCGCCTCACCGTCACCGGCGGCGAGACCGTCCCGCTCGCGCCTCACGGCCGCACGTCGGTGCTGCTCAACGCCGAGACCCACGTGCTCGGCGTCCACTCGGTGACCCTCCAGCTCACCAACAAGGCCGGCCGTCCGCTCGGCGCGGAGGACACGTTCCCGATCCGCGCCGAGGCGGTGAGCCGCCTGATCTGGGTGATCATCGGGGCCGGGGCTGTGCTGCTCTTCGGCGCGATCGTGGTCCGGCTCGTACGTCGCGTGGCGCGGAGCCGCGCGTCGTGACCGCGGTCCCACCGCCCGGAGCCCGCCGGTGAGCGACGTCTCCGAGAGCCGCGGGATCCTCGCGTCGTCGGCCGTGATGGCCAGTGGCACGGTCGTGTCGCGGATGAGCGGCTACCTGCGCAACCTGCTGCTCGCAGCGGCGATCGGCAACGAGCTCCACGCCGACCTCTTCAACATCGGCAACACCATCCCCAACATGCTCTACATCCTGCTGGCCGGCGGTGTCGTGAACGCCGTGCTGGTGCCGCAGCTGGTGCGCGCGCAGAAGAACGACCCAGACGGCGGCGCGGCGTACACCAACCGGGTCATCACCCTGGCCCTGCTGTTCCTCGGCACCGTCACCGTCCTGCTCGTGATCGCGGCTCCGCTGGTGATGCGGCTCTACCTGAACTCGTCGTACGACGATCCCGGCCTCGCCGCGCAGCGCGACTCGGCGATCGCCTTCGCCCGCCTCTGCCTGCCCCAGGTCTTCTTCTACGGGATGTTCGTCCTGCTCGGCCAGGTGCTCAACGCCCGCGGCCGCTTCGGGCCGATGATGTGGGCCCCGATCGCCAACAACCTGATCGCGATCCTGGTCCTGGTCGGCTACCTGGTCTGGTTCGGGCCGCTGCCGTCGGGCGACCAGTGCGCGGCATTCACCAGGTCCCAGGAGCTCGTGCTCGGCCTCGGCTCGACGCTCGGCATCGTCGTGCAGACGCTCGTGCTGCTGCCCTATCTCAAGGCGGCCGGTGTCCGGTTCCGCGCCCGCTACGACTTCCGCCACAGCGGACTCGGACACACGCTGCGACTCGGCGTCTGGACCGTGCTGTTCGTGATCGTCAACCAGGTCGCCTACACCGTGGTCGTCCGGCTGGCCTCCGGCGGCACAGCGCGCGGCGCCTGCGGGCTGGGCCACGCCTCGCAGGACTCCACGGGCTACACGGTCTATGCCGCTGCCTTCCTCTTCGTGATGGTGCCGCACGCGATCATCACGGTCTCGCTGGCGACCGCGATCCTGCCGCGACTGTCGGCCAAGGCCTCCGACGGCGACCTCCAGGGTCTCGCCGCGACCCTCGCCGGCACCGTGCGCACGGCCCTGGCCCTGGTGGTGCCGTTCGCCTTCCTGCTGCCGCTCGTGGCCTACGACGCCGCCAAGGTGCTCTTCGGGTACGGCGCCACGTCGGCCACGTTCGACCACTACGTGCCGTCGATGATCCTGTTCGGCCCCGGCGTCGTGTTCTTCACGGTGCACTACCTGATGCTGCGCGGCTTCTACGCGCTCGAGCAGAACCGCACGGTCTTCTTCGTGCAGTGCGCCATCGCCGCGACCAACGTGGTGGTCGCCGTGGCCCTCGTGTCGCGGGCCACCCCGGCGCAGACCTCGCCGGCGCTGGTGCTGGCCTACCTCTCGTCGTACGTGCTGGGCGCGACCGCGTCGTACCTGATCCTGCGCGCGCGGCTCGGAGGGCTGCAGACCCCGCAGCTGGTGCGCTTCCTGGTCCGACTGTTCGTCGCTGCCACGGTCTCGACCGCCGTCGCCTGGCTGGTCGGGCTGGTCCTGCCGGGTGCCGGCAACGACGTCTCGCACCTGTGGGCAGGCATCCGGCTGGTCGTGCTCGGCGGCGTGGACGTCGTCGTCTTCCTCTTCCTGGCGCGCGCGATGCGGCTCAGCGAGGTCACCACCTTGATGGACACGGTCGTCCAGCGCCTCCCGAGGGCGAGACACTCCTAGGATTGGGCGCGGGCAACCGGAAGGGGAAAGGTGCCTGAGCACACCCGGCCCGGCGACGTGCTCGCCGACCGGTACCGACTGACCGATCTGCTGACCGAGAGTGGAGGCGGTCGCTTCTGGCGAGCCTTCGACTCGGTGCTCCAGCGCGACGTCGCGGTGCACATCATCGCCTGCGACGACGAGCGCGCCCCCCTGCTCCGCGAGGCGGCCCGGACCTCCGCCACCGTCCTCGACCGCCGGATGCTGCGCGTCCTCGACATCGACGAGGCCGCGGCCCGCTGCTTCGTGGTCAACGAGTGGGGCTCGGGCACCAGCCTCGACATCATGCTCTCTGACGGCGAGCCCCTCTCGCCGACGGTCTCCGCGTGGATCGTCGCGGAGGTCGCCGACTCCCTCGCCCTGGCCCACGAGGCCGGGGTCGCCCACGGACGTCTGGTGCCGGAGAACATCCTCATCGACACCGACGGCGCGGTCCGGATCATCGGCTTCGCGGTCGATGCCGCGCTCCACGGGCTGCCCCCGGGACGCATCTCGACCGACGTGGTCGACCTCGTCGGCGTGCTGTACGCCGCGCTGACCGGCCGCTGGGCGGGCAACAGTCGCTCGGTGGTCACCGCCGCCCCCTCGCAGCACGGCCACGTGCTCCGCCCACGCCAGGTCCGGGCCGGCATCCCCCGCACCCTCGACGCCCTGTGCGACCACGTGCTCAACCAGGGCGGCGACGTCGACGTCACCGCAGCCATGGTCAGCGACTCGCTGCGCGACTTCCTCGGCCCCTCCGCCAGCGCCGCCGAGGCCTGGCTCGCCCGGATCGACCACCCCAGCCGCGGCCAGGAGACCGTCGTCCTGCCCGCCCTGCCCGACCCCCCGGTGCGCGAGCAGGACTTCGCGCACGAGGGTGGCTCCTCGGCCGACGACGTCGTCGACTCCACCGGCGAGATGGAGGCAGCCGCGGCGGCGGTGGCGAGCGCGGCGGCCGACGAGGCAGCCGCGCCGGATCAGGCCAGGGGGGCGGGCGAGGTGGTCGCCGCGACCGACGCCGACACGGGAGCGGACGAGGAGCCCGCCACCCAGGCCGGCATGCCGATCTTCCACGACGACCGCGACGAGGTCACCTGGCTCCCCCACCACCACGAGCCAGCACCACCGCCGCCGCCGTTCGAGCCCCCACCCGAACGCCCTCTCTTCGCCCCCGATCCCGCCGACGGTGAGCCCGCACGGCGCCCCCGGGCCGTCCCCGCCACCGCCCAGCCCGCCGGTGGCGGCTTCTGGCCCTGGGAGAGCACGGGCCCCGGCACCGGCAGCGGCGTGCTTCCCGCGTTCGTCGACGACGACGAGGAGGACGACGACCGCAACCCGCCGGGCACCAACATGCTCCGCCTCGCCCTCATCGTCGCCGTCTGCCTGCTCCTCCTGATCGGCTGCGTGATCGCCTTCAACCTCGGCCGCGGCCGCTCCCCGCTCGGAGCCCAGCCAGACACCCCGACCAGCCGCGCCACGTCCGCACAGAGCAGCCCGACCGGTGGCGCGAGTGCGGCGCCGATCACCGGGGTCACGGCCACCGACTTCGACCCCCAGGGCAGCCCGCCCGAGGAGAACCCCGACGAGGCGCGCTTCGCCGTCGACGGAGACCCCGCCACCTCGTGGTCGACCCAGACCTACACGCAGAACCTCGGCCCGGCGGGCCTCAAGACCGGGGTCGGCCTGCTGCTCGACCTCGGCGACGACCACACGGTGAGTGCGGTCGACCTGACCACGGTCGGCTCCCCGACCGCGGTCAGCGTCTACGTGAGCGAGGAGCGTCCGCGCGGCGTCGGGACCCTGACTGTCGCCGGCACCACGACCGTCAGCGGCACGCGCGGCACGGTCTCGCTCTCGGGCAGCCCGACCGGTCGCTACGTCGTGGTGTGGCTGACCAGCCTCCCCACCGTCTCGGGAGGCTTCCGGGGCGAGGTCGCCGACGTGGTGGTCAAGGGTGACTGACGGGCTGGCTGACGGGCGGGCTGACGGGCGGGGCGACGACCGCCCCGACGTCGAGCTCCTGGCCGCTCACGTCGCCGGCGACGCCGACGCGTTCGCCACGCTCTTCACCCGTCACCGCGACCGCCTCTGGGCGGTCGCCCTGCGGACCATGGGCAACCCCCACGACGCCGCCGACGGCCTGCAGGACGGTCTGGTCGCGGCGTACCGCCGGGCCGGCACGTTCCGCGGCGACGCCGCCGTCACCACCTGGCTGCACCGGGTCGTGGTCAACGCCTGCCTCGACCGACTCCGCGCCGCGAAGGTACGACGTGCCGACACGCTCCCCGACGACCTCGAGGACCATCGCGGCGACCGTGGGTCGTCGTACACCTCGACGAGCACGGTCGACGACCCCGAGCAGGCCGCGATCACCGATGACCGGCGCCGGGCGGTGCTCGAGGCTCTGGCGAGCATCCCGGCCGAGCAGCGCGCCGCGCTGGTGCTCGTAGACATGGAGGGCTACTCGGTCGCCGAGGTAGCGCTCATGCTCGACTGTGCCGAGGGCACCGTGAAGTCGCGTTGCTCGCGCGGGCGCGCACGACTCGCTGGTCTGTTGGTCGAGCGACTGGGCGAGGACCCCCGTGAGCGAGGTCACCCGGAACCCCCGGTGCCTCCCGAGCGTCCGATCCACGCGCCCCCCACCACCCCGACCCCTGCCCACGAAGGAGGTGCCCCGTGACCGACGACCTGGACCCGGACGACGCGGCCGTACGACGCCTCCTCGCCGACGCCCGCCACACCGGGCCCATGCCCGACGACGTGGCCGCCCGGATGGACGCCGTGCTCGCCGACCTGGCCGCGGAGGCTCCCGCCGAGCCGAAGGAGACTCCGCCACCGGCGGCGGCCCCTGCCCCGCTCCACCCCGTCGTCGTCTCCCTCGACGTCCGCCGCCGTCGCCGTGCGGCTGGGATGCTGGTCGCCGCCGCCGCGATCGTCATCGGGGGCGTGGTGGTGGCCCAGCACCTGCCCACCTCGACCAGCCAGTCCAACTCGGCGACGGCTCAGGACGACGCCGGGAGCAGGGCACTCGACGGCGTCACGGGTTCCAGCCCCGGTCCGCTGACCCCCGGGACGTCGCCGCGGGCCGAGGCGGCCAAGATCCGGGCCGGACGCGTGGTCGTGAGCCCGCAGCGCTTCACCGCCGACGCGCTGGCCGCGCGTCGGCTGGTGCGCCAGCGGGCTCTGTCGTCGTCGAGCTTCGCAGACCTCAGCCAGGCCCGCGCGGCGTGCGTGGGCCAGTCGGTCCGCGGGAGACGGGTGGGTGCGACGTACCAGGGGGCCCCCGCCGTCCTGGTCTTCCACGCGCCGCAGAGCGGGACCCAGGTCGTCGACCTCTACGTCTGCGGCTCCGGCCGGCCGGTGCGCTCGACCACGCTCCCCGCCCCGTAGGCCGGCCCCTGGGCCCGACTGGCCCCGGCTCGCAGACGGCGTCCCGGCGGGAATCCTGCTCGCCTACGATGCGTTGTACGCCATGGTCGAGAAGTCCCGCCGGTGACCCGACCAGATCCCGACCGGCAGCTGGGAGCAGTACTTCATGTCGCAGTCCTCACACGACCAGGTCCGCAACGTCATCATCGTCGGCTCGGGCCCGGCCGGTTACACCGCCGCGGTCTACGCCGCGCGCGCCTCGCTCCACCCGCTGGTCCTCGAGGGCTCGGTGACCGCCGGTGGGGCACTGATGAACACCACCGAGGTCGAGAACTTTCCGGGCTTCCGCGACGGCATCATGGGGCCCGCCCTGATGGACGAGATGCGGGCCCAGGCCGAGCGCTTCGGTGCCGAGCTGGTCTCCGACGACGTCGTGTCGGTCGACCTCTCCGGCGACGTGAAGACCGTCAGCACGGCCACCGAGACCTACTCCGCGCGCGCCGTCATCCTGGCGACCGGCTCCGGCTACCGCGAGCTCGGCCTGCCCAACGAGAAGGAGCTGTCGGGTCGCGGCGTCTCGTGGTGCGCCACCTGTGACGGCTTCTTCTTCCGCGAGCAGCACATCGCCGTGGTCGGCGGTGGCGACTCCGCCATCGAGGAGGCCACCTTCTTGACCCGCTTCGGCTCGAAGGTCTCGCTGATCCACCGTCGCGATGAGCTGCGCGCCTCCAAGATCATGCAGGAGCGTGCGTTCGCCGACCCCAAGCTCGAGATCATCTGGAACGCCGAGGTCGCCTCCATCAACGGCACCGAGCGGCTCGAGTCGCTGACCCTGCGCGACACCACCGACGGTTCGGAGCGCGAGCTCCCCGCCACCGGGCTGTTCATCGCGATCGGCCACGACCCTCGCTCGGAGCTGATCAAGGGCCAGGTCGACCTCGACGACGAGGGCTACGCGCTCGTCGCGCACCCGTCGACGGCCACGAACCTGCCCGGCGTCTTCGCCTGTGGCGACCTCGTCGACCACCACTACCGCCAGGCGATCACCGCTGCCGGCACCGGCTGTGCGGCGGCCCTCGACGCCGAGCGCTACGTCGCCGAGCTCGACCACGCGGCCGCGACCGGCGCCGAGGCCCAGGCGGCGGTGGCCGGCTCGGCCGAGAGCGACCTGGTCAAGAACGCCGGTCTCTGAGCCACCTCGCGGTCCGGCGCACGCGTCGGGCCGAGTCGTCCCGCGCGCGTCCCGTCGCGCGGAACATCTGTCGGCACCATGGTGTTCACTCAACGTGACACCCGATGGTGTCCCCCGACGCACAGCCCGCAGGGCTGCGTACAACAGGAAGGAATGCCCGTGGCGAACCTCGCTGCCGTCACCGATGCCGACTTCGAGTCGACGGTGCTCAAGTCCGACAAGCCGGTCCTGGTCGACTTCTGGGCCGAGTGGTGCGGCCCGTGTCGCCAGGTGGCGCCGATCCTCGATGAGCTCGCGAACGAGCACGGCGACAAGATCACCTTCGTGAAGATGAACGTCGACGAGAACCCTGTGGTCCCGGCGTCCTACCGGGTCAACGGCATCCCGACCATCAACGTCTACCAGGGCGGCGAGGTCGTGAAGACCATCGTGGGCGCCCGGCCGAAGGCCGTGCTGCTCAAGGAGCTCGACGAGTTCATCACCGAGTCGGCGTGAGGACGGTCGGGCTCGGCGAAGCCGAGCCTGACCACCGCAACGAGCCGGCCCGACGGTCGTCGAGTCAGCCGGCCTGACGCTCAGCCGCCCCGCGTCGCTCGCGGGTGGTCGGCCCGCGCCTTCGGCGCCGGCCTGACCGCCCCGAGCAGCCGCTCCAAGGCGGCCTCGACCTCGTCCCGCCACGACAGCGCGCTCCGCAGGTCCATCCTCATCCGTGGGGTGGTCGCGTGGGCGCGCTGCGTCTTGAAGCCGACGCTCGTCAAGAAGTCCACCGGCGTGAGGCAGTGGCGTGCGCCGACCACGCCGGGTCCGCGGGTGTCGCCGAAGGCCTCGACCGCGCTGGTCCCGCCGCGCTCGATCAGGTCGCGGGCCATGCCCTGCACGAGCATCCGCCCGAACCCCCCACCGCGTGCCGCCGGATCGACGTACACCGCCGAGAGCAGCACCGCGTCGGTCGAGACCGGCGACGTGGGGAAGGCGGTCGAGCCCGCGAAGTAGGCCGGCGGGCCGTAGAGCGCGTAGCCCACGGGCCGGTCGTCGACGAGCACGACGCGGCCGCAGGAGCCCCAGTCGCGCAGGATCGCCGACATCCAGGCTTCCTTCTCGGCGGCGGGCTCCTCGGTGCGTTGCCGGGCGACGGGGTCGAGCTCCCAGAAGACGCAGGTCCGGCAGGGTGCCTCCAGCTCGGCGAGGTGATCGAGCGTCATCCGGACGACCTTGCGGGCCATGGCACCTCCTGCCTGCGGTGGAGCGGACAGCCGGGGCCCGCGGACACCATCGTAGGCACGTGCGCGTCTCCTGAGAGGATGAGCCGTGCGTCCGATCCGCCAGAGCAAGAAGCTGCAGCACGTCCGCTACGACGTGCGCGGACCGATCCTCATCGAGGCGCAGCGGCTCGAGGCCGAGGGCCACCGGATCCTCAAGCTCAACATCGGCAACCCCGCGCCGTTCGGGTTCGAGGCGCCCGAGGCGATTCTCGCCGACATGATCCACTCGCTGCCCGAGGCGCAGGGCTACAGCGACAGCCAGGGCATCTACCCCGCCCGCACCGCGGTGGCGCACTACTACCAGGAGCGTGGGCTGCGCGATGTGCATGTGGACGATGTCTACATCGGGAACGGCGTCTCGGAGCTGATCTCGATGGTGCTCCAGGCCTTCGTGGACGACGGCAACGAGATCCTGGTGCCAGCCCCCGACTACCCGCTCTGGACGGGCGCGGTGACGCTGTCGGGCGGCACGCCGGTGCATTACCGGTGCGACGAGACGAACGGGTGGGACCCCGACCTCGCCGACCTCGAGTCCAAGATCACCGAGCGCACCCACGCCCTGGTCATCATCAACCCCAACAACCCCACCGGCGCGGTCTACAGCGAGGAGACCGTGCGCGCCCTGGTCGACATCGCGCGTCGGCACGACGTGGTCGTGATGGCCGATGAGATCTACGAGAAGATTCTCTACGACGGCGCCGTCCACCACCACGCCGCGACGTACGCCGGCGACGACGTCCTCTGCCTGACCTTCAGCGGCCTCTCCAAGGCCTACCGGGTCTGCGGCTTCCGAGCAGGTTGGGTGATGATCTCGGGTCCCAAGGAGCTCGCCTCCGACTTCCTCGAGGGCCTCACCCTGATCGCGAACATGCGGATGTGCGCGAACGTGCCGGCCCAGCACGCCATCCAGACCGCTCTGGGGGGCTACCAGTCCATCGAGGAGCTGATCGCGCCCGGCGGACGCTTCCACGACCAGACGATGCTGGCCGACCGGATGCTCAACGAGATCCCGGGCGTGACCTCGGTGCGTCCGCGCGGCGCCCTCTACTGCTTCCCCCGCCTCGACCCCGAGGTGTACGCCGTCACCGACGACGAGTCGTTCGTGATCGACCTGCTGCGCGCCAAGCGGATCCTGGTCACCCACGGCACCGGCTTCAACTGGCCCGAGCCCGACCACTTCCGTCTCGTCACGCTGCCCGACGAGGCCGTGCTCGAGGAGGCCATCGGCCGGATCGCGGAGTTCCTCGCAACCCGACGGTGAGGGCCCGCCGCCCCGACCGTAGGCTCGGCGCATGTCCGAGCTGGTCTACACCGCGATCATCCGCAGCGCGAAGCTCGGCATGCGCGTCCTCGGCCAGCAGATCGACATCACCGGGCTCGAGCACCTGCCGCGCACGGGTGCCGCGCTGCTCGCGGTCAACCACGTCGGCTATGTCGACTTCGTCTACGGCGGCGTCGCACCCGAGCGGATCGGCCGTCGCGTGCGCTTCATGGCCAAGCGCGAGCTGTTCGACCACCGGGTCAGCGGCCCGATCATGAGGGCGTGCCGCCACATCCCCGTCGACCGGGCCGTGGGAGAGGCCTCGCTGGCCGATGCGCTGCGCAACCTCGCCGACGGAGAGCTGGTCGGCATCTTCCCCGAGGCCACCATCTCCCGGGCCATGGAGATCAAGGACCTCAAGACCGGGGCGGTGCGGATCGCCCACCAGGCCGGGGTGCCGCTGATCCCGATGGTGCTGTGGGGCACGCAGCGGTTGATGACCAAGGACCACGACAAGGACTTCTCTCGCGGCACCGCGATCTCGATCCGGGTCGGGGCGCCGATCGAGGTGACCGGCGACGACCCGGTCGGTGAGACCGCCCTCCTCCGCTCGGCCCTCCAGGACCTGCTCGCCGACGCGATCGCGTCGTACCCGCAGTCGCAGGACGGCGCGTGGTGGCTGCCCGCGTCGTACGGCGGCACTGCCCCGACCCTGGAGCGCGCCGCCGAGCTCGATGCTGCCGAGCGCCGGCGCCGGGCCCAACGCCGTGCCGGCGCCGCTGGTGGCGACTCAGCCTGACCGTCGACAAGTCGTCATAGCGCTTTGTCGACTTGTCGATGAATCGCTAGATCGGCCTGTCGCTGCGGTTGCGGGGATCCATGATGTCGACGATCCGACGCAGGTCGTCGAGCGACGCGAACTCCACGGTGATCCGGCCCTTGCGCTGACCGAGGTCGACCTTGACCCGGGTCTCGAGCCGGTCGGAGAGGCGCTCGGCGAGGTCTTGGAGACCGGGGGCCGTGGGCTTGCGACGTCGTACCGGGGCGGGGCCGCGCTCGACCTCGCCGACCGCCACGATCTCCTCGAGCCCGCGCACGCTGATCCCCTCGGAGACCACACGGGCCGCGAGACGGTCCTGCAGCTCGGGGTCCTCGACGGCGAGCAGTGACCGGGCGTGGCCGGCCGAGATGACCCCCGCGGCGACCCGACGCTGAACGGCTGGTGAGAGCTTGAGCAGCCGGATCGTGTTGCTGATCTGGGGCCGGGAGCGGCCGATCCGCTCGGCGAGCTGCTCGTGGGTGCAGGAGAAGTCCTCGAGCAGCTGGGAGTAGGCCGCCGCCTCCTCCAGCGGGTTGAGCTGTGAGCGGTGCAGGTTCTCCAGCAGGGCGTCGCGCAGCATGTCGGAGTCGTCGGTCTCACGGACGATCGCGGGGATCGTCGTCAGACCGGCCTCCTGGGCAGCCCGCCAGCGGCGCTCCCCCATGACCAGCTCGTAGGACTCCGGACCGGAGCGGCGTACCACCACGGGCTGGAGCAGCCCGACCTCGCGGATCGAGTGGACCAGCTCGGCCATCGCCTCCTCGTCGAAGACCTGGCGCGGCTGCACGTGGTTGGGCGCGACCTGGCCGATCGGCAGGTCGGCGAAGTAGGCGCCCGCCGGGACCGGGGGCAGGCCGTCGCTCGCGACCTGGCGCTCCTCCACGTCGGTGGCGGTAGGCCCCGTGGGGATCAGCGAGCCGAGCCCGCGCCCGAGTCCTCGGCGTCGTTCCTGGCTCATGCCGGCGCTCCCTTCCGGGCGATCTCGCGCGCCGCCTCGAGATAGGACAGCGCACCCGGCGACGCGGGGTCGTAGGTCATCACGGTCTGACCGTACGACGGCGCCTCCGAGACCCGGACCGACCTCGGGATGGTGGTGCGCAGCACCTCGTCGCCGAAGTGCGAGCGCACCTCCTGCGCGACACCGGAGGCGAGCCGGGTGCGCGCGTCGTACATCGTGACCAGGATCGTGGAGACCACCAGCCCCGGGTTCAGGTGCGCCTTGACCATCTCGACGGTCTCCAGCAGCTGGCCGAGGCCCTCGAGCGCGTAGTACTCGGCCTGGATCGGGATCAGCATCTCCTCGCCCGCGACCAGCGCGTTGAGGGTGAGCAGCCCGAGCGAGGGCGGGCAGTCGACGAACACGTAGTCGAGGCGGTCCTCGCCGAGGGCCTCCGCGGTGCCGATCCGGGGATGGCCGGCCAGCGCCCTACGCAGCCGGTTCTCGCGCGCCACGACGCTGACCAGCTCGATCTCGGCGCCGGCGAGGTCGATGGTGGCCGGCACGACGAGCAGGCCGGGCAGGTCGGGCGACTCCGTCATCAGCTCGTGCAGGGGGTCGCCGTCGACCAGCGCGTCGTACGTCGACGGAATGCCGCGCTGGTGCTCGACGCCGAGCGCGGTCGACGCGTTGCCCTGCGGATCGAGGTCGAGCACGAGCACCCGCTGGCCGAGCTGCGCCAGCGCGGCGGCCACGTTGACCGTGGTCGTGGTCTTGCCGACGCCGCCCTTCTGGTTGGCGACCACGATCACGCGAGTCGCAGGGGGCCGGATCATCGGGGAGCGCTGGGCCGCCTCCTGGCGGGCGCGCACGGTGTCCTCGGCCATCCGCGCCAACGGGGTGCTGTCGTCGTCGAGCAGCTGGCCGACGGTGGCGAAGTCGGCCGCCGTACGGACCCCTGGACGTTCCTCCACCACGGTCTCGACCGACGTTTCACGTGAAACCTCGGTAGTCCACTCGGTGTCCGAGCTAGTCACCCCGGCTTGTGGATAACTAGTGGTCTTCTGTGGATGTTCACGCTCAGCGGGCCACCCCAGACCGGTGGAAAACGTCGGAAAGCGATCCATCTCCACGGGCTCCTGAGGCCATCCGAGCCCGTCCTCGGCGCGGCCGTGAGGGTGCGGGGCCGTCGTCACGGCCGGGTCCTGGCTCACCTGCGTTCCCTTCGCCTACGACGAGTCGTTCCGCTCGCCTGCCAACCTATCGCCGCGTCCGGACCAGGGGCCACCCGGACCACCCGGGTCGGCTCGGCCCCCGGCACCTCGCAGACCACGACTGTGGCCTCGGCCCGCCACCGCGCCAGGTCGGCCTCGGACTGCTCGATCTCCTCGGCCGCCGAGGCCCCCTTCATCGCCAGCACCACGCCGCCCGGCGCGACCAGCGGCAGGCTCCAACCGAGCAGCTTGGGCAGCGGGGCCAGCGCCCGTGACGTCACCACGTCGTACCGTTCGCCGCCGGCGCACTCCTCCGCCCTGCCGCGCACGACCGTCACCCGCTCGACATCGAGCCGCTGACAGGCCTCGGTGAGGAAGGCGACCCGGCGCGCCATCGGCTCGATCAGCGTCACCTCGAGATCCGGTCGCGCCAGGGCGAGCACAAGCCCGGGCAGTCCGGCGCCGGAGCCGAGGTCGGCCACCCGGGCCCCTTCGGGGACCAGGGGCGCGAGCAGTCCGCAGTTGATGAGGTGGCGATCCCACAGCCGGGCGACCTCGCGCGGCCCGATCAGACCCCGCAGCACGCCTTCGGAGGCCAACAGCGCGGCGTACTCCTCGATCGCCGGAAGCCGGGACGGCGCGAAGACCTGGCTGACGATCGCGGGGTCGGGCGGTGGCGGTGTTTCACGTGAAACATCGGCCATCAGGCGGGCAGGACCACCACGTAGCGACGGGGCTCCACGCCCTCGGACTCCGAGGTCAGGCCGGCAGCCGCCACCGCGTCGTGCACGACCTTGCGCTCGAACGGCGTCATCGCCCGCAGGGCGACCCGTTCGCCGGTCTCCTTGACCTGGGTAGCGGTGGTCGCGGCGAGCTCTTCGAGCTGACGGCGCACCTCCGCGCGGTGGCCGGAGATGTCGAGCATCAGCCGGGAACGGTCTCCGGTCTCGCGGTAGACGGCCAGCCGGGTCAGCTCCTGGAGGGCCTCGAGCACCTCTCCGCGCTCACCCACGAGCTGGGCGAGATCCGCGCCGACGATCGAGACGAGCGCCCGCTCACCCTCGACGTCCATGTCGAGGTCGCCGTCGAGATCGGCGATGTCGAGGAGCTCCTCGAGGTAGTCGGCCGCGATGTCGCCCTCGTTCTCCAGACGCTCCTGCAAGGACTGCCCACCCGACTCTCCGTCCTGCTCGGACAGCTCGTCGGTCTCGGAGGTGTCGCTGGTGTCGGCGTCTTCGGTGGTGCCGGCGTCCTCGGTGGTGCCGGCGTCCTCGGTCGCCTCGGCGGCCGGCTCCTGGTCGGTGTTCACGGTCTCCGCGGACTGGTCCTCGACGGCCTCGGTGCCGGTGATCTCGCCGGTCTCACTCATGCCTGGTTCCCCTCTTCGATGTCATCGGGCGCCCCGGAGCCGGCCTTCGGCTGCCGGTTGGCCGCCTTCCGCCGCTGCTCACGGGTCTGCTTCTTGGGTTGCTGTCGCTGGCGCTGCACCGGCTCCTGAGACGCCTCGAGCAGCGCCTCCTCCTCCTCGACCACGGTCACCCTGCCCTTGGCCTTGTCGCGCGCGAGCTTGGCGTCGAAGGCGGGAGTGCCGGGCGCAGGATTGCGCCGGATCACGTAGAACTGCTGGCCCATGGTCCACAGGTTGGTGGTGGTCCAGTAGACGAGCACACCGATCGGGAACGCCACACCACCGGCGGCGAAGGCCACCGGGAGGACGTAGAGCAGCATCTTCTGCTGCTGGGCGTACGGCCCGCTCATCGCGTCGGCCGGCATGTTCTTGCTCATCAGCTGACGCTGGGTGGTGAACGTCGTGGCGGTCATCGCGATCACGAGCAGCGCGGCCACGATCCGCACGCTCACCAGGCCCTCGTTGTGGATGAAGGTCGCCGAGATCGGGATCTTCCCGAACAGCGCGGCGTTCGCCAGGCTGTCCGCCTGGTCGGGGGTCATGAATCCGTTGGCGGTGTGGTTCTTCTGCGCCTGGTCGAGCAGCCGGAAGAGCGCGATGAAGATCGGCGACTGCACCAGCAGCGGCAGGCACGCCGCGAACGGGTTGGTACCGGTCTCCTTGTAGAGGTTCATCGTCTCCTGGGCGAGACGCTCCCGGTCGTGCCCGTACTTCTTCTGCAGCTCCTTGACCTTGGGCTGGATCAGCTGCATGTTCCGGCTGGACTTGATCTGCTTGACGAACAAGGGGATCAGCGCCGCGCGCACGACCAGCGTCAGCCCGATGATGGAGAGCACCCACGCGGCACCGCCGTCGGGGTTGAGGAAGAGACTGAACAGCCAGTGCCAGGCCAGCAGCACCCCGGAGACCGCGTAGTAGAGCGGTACCAGGATGGCGTGGCCGATGGTGCCGAGGAATTCCACGGGGGTCAGGCTCCTTGGGTGGGAGTGGTCGGGACGCGAGGGGGCACCGGGTCGTAGCCACCGGGTGCCCAGGGGTGACACCGCAACAGCCGGCGCAGAGCCAGCCAGCTCCCGCGCAGCGAGCCGTACTCCGTCACCGCCTCGAGGGCGTAGGCGGAGCACGACGGGTGGTAGCGGCAGACCTGGCCGTAGAGGGGGCTGATCAACAGCCGGTAGAGGCGGAGCAGGCCGATCAGGACGTAGCGCACCTCAGCTCACCGTCCCCTGCCTGTCACCGTGCTGATGACCCAGGCTCCGCTGCAGACAACGGGCGAGCTGCGCGCCGAGTTCCGCGTACGACGCGCCCGCGGCCGGTGGGAGGGCGCGGACGACGATCTCGCACCCGGTCGGGAGGTCGACGAGGCGCTCGCGGCACAGGTGGCGGAGCTGGCGCTGGACACGATGGCGGACGACGGCGTTGCCGACGACGCGACCCACGACGAATCCGACCCGAGCGGGGTCCGTCCGGTCGTGACGTACGACGTGGACGACCAGGAGGTCGCCTCCGCTGCGGCGGCCCGTGCGGACCACCCTCCGGATGTCACCACCGTGGGTGAGCCGATGCGGCGCGGGGAGCACGGACGTGGGTCACGAGCCGAGGTCGAGCCGCGCGGGCTCAGACCGCCAGGCTCTTGCGGCCCTTGCGGCGGCGCGCGGACAAGATGCTGCGACCGGCGCGGGTGCGCATGCGCAGCCGGAAGCCGTGCACCTTGTGGCGGCGGCGGTTGTTCGGCTGGTACGTACGCTTGCTCACGAGTCTCTCCGATGATGTCAGGGACGGTCACGCCGGTGGCGGCCAGATCGCCCGTTGGCGACAGGCGGCGCTGGTCGAAGAACAACTGGGCTTCGGCCGGCACCGCCCACCCACGCGCCGGTGGAACGACCCCGGAACAGGCCCGGGCGGAGCGTGGACATGCGGCACCCGTCGACACCGGGTGACCGATGAACGGTACGCGTGGCGTCTTCGCGGCGTCAAATCGACCACCGGTCCGCCGACGGCCCTCGCGGCCGTCGGAACGTGCCCGTCCGAAACCCCTGCCGAGACGCCCTCCACGAGGCCCGGACAAGCCTGTGGATAGCGTCTTGCTCGGCCGCCGCGCCGGGGGTTATGTTCGACCCTCGTCGAGTTTCCCCGCGTTCGGGTCAGACCAGGTTTCCATGGCCACCACACCCGGTGGTCGGATCAGGGAATCATGGCCTCTGACCTGCGGTGATCCGGTTTCAGCCGGCCCACCGTGAGCGTCTCGGCAGGCCGTATCCACAAGGACGCGGCCACGTTCACAAGGTGTGGACAAACCTGTGGAACGCCGCAACGCGCCGAGTCGTCGTACCTCGGTGTCGGCGACCTCGGGTACGGCGACGAGGAGAGCGGGACAACCCCTGTGGACAACGATCAGGATCTGGCGAGCGCCTGGCAGCGAGTGGTCGACGAGCTGCAGCCCAACCAACAGGCCTGGGTGCGAGCCAGTGAACCGGTCACCCTCCACGGGAACACCGCGATCATCGCCGTCGCCGACGACTTCACCCGCACCCAGCTCGAGGGTCGGCTGCGGGGTCAGCTCGAGGACGCGCTGACCGCGATCTTCGGCCACGAGATCCGGCTCGCCGTCACGGTGAATCCCCAACTCGGCGACCCGGCCCCGCGGGTGCAGGTGCCCGAGTCGACGAGTCCACCCATCGATATGTCGACAGATGGACATGTCGCTTCCCTGCCAGGCGCACCGGCGCCCGAGCCGTCCCGGGCCACCGGCGAGACCAGGCTCAACCCGAAGTACGCCTTCGAGACCTTCGTGATCGGCTCGTCCAACCGCTTCCCGCACGCCGCGGCGGTCGCCGTGGCCGAGGCGCCGGGCAAGGCCTACAACCCGCTGCTCGTCTACGGCGACTCCGGCCTGGGCAAGACCCATCTGCTCCACGCCATCGGCCACTACGTCCGCTCCCTCTACAACGGCGCCAAGGTGCGCTACGTGTCGAGCGAGGAGTTCACCAACGAGTTCATCAACGCGATCCGCGACGACCGGCAGGACCGCTTCAAGCGGCGCTACCGCGACGTCGACGTGCTGCTGATCGACGACATCCAGTTCCTGGAGGGCAAGACCCAGACCCAGGAGGAGTTCTTCCACACCTTCAACACCCTCCACAACGCCAACAAGCAGATCGTGCTCACCTCCGACCGCGCCCCGAAGCGGCTCGAGGCGCTCGAGGACCGGCTACGCAACCGGTTCGAGTGGGGCCTGATCACCGACGTGCAGCCTCCCGACCTCGAGACCCGGATCGCGATCCTGCGCAAGAAGGCCGCCATGGACCGGCTCTCCGCGCCGGCCGACGTGCTCGAGTTCATCGCCAGCAAGATCCAGACCAACATCCGCGAGCTCGAGGGCGCGCTGATCAGGGTCACGGCGTTCGCGAACCTCAACCGCCAGGAGGTCGACATGACCCTGGCCGAGATCGTGCTCAAGGACCTGATCCCCGAGGGTGGCGAGCCGGAGATCACCGCCGCGCTGATCATCGCCCAGACCGCGGCGTACTTCGGGCTCTCCATCGACGAGCTGACCGGCCCCAGCCGCGGGCGTCATCTGGTGATGGCACGGCAGATCGCGATGTACCTGTGCCGGGAGCTCACCGACCTGTCGCTGCCCAAGATCGGCGCCCAGTTCGGCAACCGCGACCACACCACGGTCATGTACGCCGACCGCAAGATCAACCAGCTCCTCGCCGAGCGGCGCGCGGTGTTCAACCAGGTCAGCGAGCTCACGAACCGCGTGAAGATGCAGGCCCGCCAGTCATAGCCCGAGGCCACCGAGTTACACGCCTGCAAGATGTGTACGTCGTGTGGGCCCGGGCGGCGCGTCGTCCACAGCCGCTGTGGACCGACGAGCGGCCTCGGCCGATCGCAGCGGCTCGACCCACAGCACCACCGGCCGGTGCACACCGTCGTCCACACCCGGTGTGCACACCGAAACCGCTCCTGACCTGCACGAAGAGTGGTTCTCCACAGTTTCCACCCCTGCTATGACTACTACGGACCTACCCATGGATCCGGATCACTCGACGCCACTGCACACCGCCCTGCCTGGGGATGACCACCACACAATCCGGGTGGCCCTCCCGCGTGGGGGACCCGCGTGGCAGGATGCTCAGTCCAGAATCTTCCCGAGCGGCCGTCCCGCCGCCCTCCCGTCCTACGAAGGAACCGTGAAGTGAAGTTTCGCGTCGACCGCGACGTACTCGCGGATGCCGTCGCCTGGGCGGCGCGCAGCCTTCCCGTGCGCCCCAGCGTGCCCGTTCTCTCCGGTCTCCTGATCGAGGCCAGCGACGACGGGCTGGTGCTCTCGACGTTCGACTACGAGACCTCCGCGCGCGCCACGCTGACCGCCGAGGTCAACGACGAGGGCAAGGCGCTGGTCAGCGGCCGGCTCCTGTCCGACATCTGCCGCAGCCTGCCGGCCAAGCCCGTCGAGATGACGCTCGAGGGCACGCGGGTCAGCCTCACGTGTGGTTCGGCCCGCTTCAGCCTCCAGACCATGCCGGTCGAGGACTACCCGTCGCTGCCCGACATGCCGGCCGCGACCGGCACGGTCTCCAGCGACGTGTTCTCCCACGCCGTCGCCCAGGCCGTGACCGCCGCCGGTCGTGACGACATGCTGCCGGTGCTGACCGGCGTGCGGATCGAGATCTCGGGCTCGACGATCTCGATGCTGGCCACCGACCGCTTCCGGCTCTCCCACCGCGAGCTCCAGTGGTCGCCGAACAGCCCCGACGAGTCGCTGGCTGCACTCGTCCCCGCTCGCGTGCTCGGCGACACCGCCCGTTCCCTGTCAGCCGGCAGCGAGGTCACCATCGCGCTCGCCTCGGGCGGTAGCGGCGAGGGGATCATCGGCTTCGAGGGCTCCGGCCCCGGCGGCACACGTCGTACGACGACCCGGCTGCTCGACGGCGAGTTCCCCAAGGTGCGCAGCCTCTTCCCCGCCGAGCACCAGACGACCGCGACCGTCGACAAGGCCGCGCTGATCGAGTCGCTCAAGCGCGTCGCACTCGTCGCCGAGCGCAACACCGCGGTCCAGCTCGCCTTCAGCGACGGAACGCTGACGCTCGACGCCGGCTCGGGGGACGAGGCCCAGGCCAGCGAGTCGATCGAGGCGACGATCGACGGTGACGACATCACCACCGGCTTCAACCCGCAGTACCTCCTCGACGGTCTCCAGGTGATCGACGAGGCAGTGGTCGAGCTGGCCTTCACGGTGAGCACCAAGCCGGTTGTCATCAGCGGTGCGATGGGAGAAGGTGGCGGAGACGGCGAAGGGGCGCCCTCGGCGGCTGCCGGTGACACCGGCTTCCGCTACCTCCTGATGCCGCGTCGCCTGCTCTCCTGACCCGCGAGGAGCACTGCCATGGAACTGGGACTCATCGGCCTCGGCAAGATGGGTGGCAACATGCGCACCCGGTTGCGCAACGCCGGACACACCGTGGTCGGCTACGACCGCAACCCTGACGTCTCCGACGTCGGGAGCCTCGCCGAGATGGTCGACCAGCTGCCCAGCCCCAAGGTGGTCTGGGTGATGGTCCCTTCGGGCGACCCGACCCGCAGCACCGTCCGCGAGCTCGGCGACCTCCTCGGTGAGGGTGACCTCGTCGTCGACGGCGGCAACTCCAAGTGGACCGACGACCAGGTCAACGCCGAGCTGCTGTCCGAGAAGGGCGTCGGCTTCGTCGACTGCGGCGTCTCCGGTGGGGTCTGGGGCCTGAAGAACGGCTACGCCCTGATGTGCGGCGGCTCCGACGAGAACGTCGCGAAGATCCAGCCCGCCTTCGACGCGCTCAAGCCCGAGGGCGGCGGCTTCGTGCACGCAGGGAAGCAGCCGGGCGCCGGCCACTTCGCCAAGATGGTCCACAACGGCATCGAGTACGCGATCATGCAGTCCTATGCCGAGGGCTGGGAGCTGCTGAACAAGGTCGACCTCGTCGACAACGTGACCGAGGTCTTCGACTCCTGGCGCGAGGGCACCGTGATCCGCTCGTGGCTGCTCGACCTCCTGGTCGAGGCGCTCAAGGACGACGCCCACCTCGACAAGATCGCCGGCTACGCCGCTGACTCCGGCGAGGGTCGCTGGACCGTCGAGGCCGGCATCGACAACGGCGTCGCGATGCCTGCGATCGCGGCCTCCCTGTTCGCCCGCTTCGTCTCGCAGCAGGACGAGAGCCCGGCGATGAAGGCGATCGCCGCGATGCGCAACCAGTTCGGCGGCCACGCGGTGCGGACCGAGGCGCCTCCCGGCGGCGACGCCTCACCCACGAGCTGAACGTGCGCGTGGTGACGGGGTCGGGGACCAGCTGAGGTGTACGTCGCTCACCTGACGCTGGTCGACTTCCGCTCCTACGCCACGGCCGAGGTCGCGCTCGAGCCTGGGGCCACCGCGTTCATCGGCCGCAACGGGCAGGGCAAGACCAACCTGGTCGAGGCGATCGACTACCTCTCACGGCTGGGGTCCCACCGCGTCGCCTCCGACGCGCCGCTGGTGCGGGCCGGCGCCGAGCGCGCGCTGGTGCGCGCCGCCGTGGTCCGCGACGGGCGGCAGGCGATGCTCGAGATCGAGATCAACCCGGGCAAGGCGAACCGGGCCCGGGTCAACCGCGCCGACCTGCCCCGCGCTCGCGAGCTGGTGGGCCTGGTGCGCACCGTGATCTTCGCCCCCGACGACCTGGCGCTGGTCAAGGGCGATCCGTCGGGAAGACGGGCGTTCCTCGACGACCTGCTCGTGATGCGCGCGCCGCGTCTGGCCGGCGTACGCGCCGACTACGAGCGGATCCTCAAGCAGCGCAACTCGCTGCTCAAGACCGCCGGCGCCGCCCGGCGCGGGTCCAGCTCGCAGGAGTCGGCCCTGTCGACGCTCGAGGTGTGGGACTCCCACCTCGCACGCACTGGAAGCGAGCTGCTGGCCGAGCGGCTTCGCCTGGTCGCCGAGCTGCGCCCCTACGTCGGCCACGCCTATGCGACGGTCGCGCGGGGCGCGACCACCGACGATGCGGGGCTGGACTACCAGCCCAGCCTCGAGATCGGCGAGCTCACCGAGCGTGAAGCGCTGGCCGAGCTGATGCTCGCGGAGCTCGCGGTCCGCCGCAACGACGAGCTCGACCGCGGCGTCTCGCTGGTCGGGCCTCATCGCGACGAGCTCCTGCTCTCCCTGGGCAACGGCGAGCAGCGGCTGCCGGTGCGTGGCTACGCCTCCCACGGGGAGTCGTGGTCGTTCGCGCTGGCGCTGCGGCTGGCGTCGTACGACCTGCTGCGCGCCGACGGCGACGACCCGATCCTGATCCTCGACGACGTCTTTGCCGAGCTCGACTCCGAGCGCCGCGCCCAGCTCGCCGAGCTGGTCGCCGGCGCCGAGCAGGTGCTGGTCACCGCGGCCGTGGCCGCCGACGTGCCCGAGAAGCTGGCCGGCGTGCGCTACCACGTCGTCGGAGGCGAGGTACGCCGTGACGACTGAGCCCGACCAGCCGGCGGCCGGCGCGGAGCACGCCGACGACGGGCTCGATCTCGCCCGCACCCTGGCCCGCGCCACGGCCCGCTCCACGCCCGGACGGAAGAAGGCCGTACGCCGTACCGACCGCACGCCGCGCACCGGCCGGGTCTCCGGGGCCCACCCCGACGACCGCGACCCCCAGACCCTCGACGCCGCGCTCACCCGGGTCGTCGACGACCACGGCTGGCAGGTCGACCTCAAGGTCGCCTCGATGTTCGCGCGCTGGGGCGACCTCGTCGGCGGCGAGATCGGGGCCCACAGCCGGGCCGAGTCCTTCGCCGACGGCAAGCTCGTCGTCCGCACCGACTCGACCGCCTGGGCGACCCAGTTGCGCCTGCTCGCGCCCGACGTCGTACGCCGGCTCAACGAGGATCTCGGGCACGGCACCGTCGTGGTGATCGAGGTGCTGGGCCCGCACGCCCCGTCGTGGAAGCACGGCCCGCGCAGCGTGCGGGACGGACGCGGTCCGCGCGACACCTACGGCTGATCGGGGCCGGCGCCGAACGATCGGCCCCGACGGGGACTGGCGCCGAACTGCCGATCTGCGGGGTGAACGGTGGTATGGGGACATATCCGCCCCCCCGCCAGGGCCTCCGATCCGGCCTCTCGGGCCGTCTACGTGCCGATTTCGTCCACAGATCCCCCCAACCGCGGGGTGGGGACGTGGGCAGAGGCCCCTCAGCGGCTATCATGGACATCGAGGCCGCGCGCGTGTCCGCCCGCGGCCCGCTCCATGTCAGACCCCGGTCGCGCGGGCCCTTCGGCCCGCGGCGATCCCGACGAAGAGGTGCGCGTGAGCGACGAGACTCCGAAGCCGTCCGAACCCGAGTCCGTCCCCGCAGCAACGTTGCCCGAGCCGCCCAACGGTGTCGAGTACGACGCGTCCGCGATCCAGGTGCTCGAGGGTCTCGAGGCGGTCCGCAAGCGCCCCGGCATGTACATCGGCTCGACCGGCGAGCGCGGCCTCCACCACCTGATCTGGGAGATCGTCAACAACGCCGTCGACGAGTCGTTGGCCGGCTACTGCGACCGGGTCGTGGTCACCCTGCTCGCCGACGGCGGTGTGCGGGTCGAGGACAACGGCCGCGGCATCCCCACCGACACCGCGCCCGGCCAGGACCTGCCGGCCGTGACGACCGTGCTCACCGTGCTCCACGCCGGTGGCAAGTTCGGCGGCGGCGGCTACAAGGTCTCCGGCGGTCTCCACGGTGTCGGCGTGAGCGTGGTGAACGCGCTGTCGAGCCGGCTCGTGGTCGACGTCAAGAACCGCGGCCACCTGTGGCGACAGAGCTTCAGCGTCGGTGTGCCCGACGGTGAGCTGGAGGACGTCCGCGAGCTCGAGCCCGATGAGCGCACCGGCACCACGGTGACCTACTGGGCCTCGACCGACGTCTTCGAGACCACGGCGTACTCGCTGGAGACGATCACCGCCCGGATGCGTGAGTACGCGTTCCTCAACAAGGGCCTCGAGATCGTGGTCCGCGACGAGCGCCCGGTCGCGGCCGAGGTGCTCGAGGCGGTGCAGGACGACACGGTCGCGCACGAGGTCGACGGCGTGGGTGCCGACGCGATCCATCCCGCCGAGTCGGGCGGCATCGAGCAGACCTTCCGCTACGACCGCGGCCTGGTCGACTTCGTCGAGTACCTCAACAAGCGCAAGACCCTGGCCAACCCCACGGTGATCTCCTTCGAGGCCGAGCAGAGCGCAGGCGTGCAGGGCTCGACGCAGGACCTCAGCCTCGAGGTCGCGATGCAGTGGAACGTCTCCTTCACCGAGTCGGTCCACACCTTCGCCAACACCATCAACACACCCGAGGGCGGCACCCACGAGGAGGGCTTCCGGTCGGCGCTGACCTCGCTGGTCAACCACTGGGGCGAGGAGTGGGGCCTGATCAAGAAGCGCGAGGACCGCGTCTCGGGCGACGACGTCCGCGAGGGCCTGACCGCGATCATCTCGATCAAGCTCACCGACGCGCAGTTCGAGGGACAGACCAAGGCCAAGCTCGGCAACACCGAGGCCAAGGGCTTCGTCCAGCGCGTGGTCAACGATCAGTTCGGCGCGTGGTTGGAGCAGAACCCCGCCGAGGGCCGCGACATCGTCCGCAAGGCCCAGGCCGCGGCGAGCGCGCGGATCGCCGCGCGCAAGGCGCGCGATCTCGCCCGAGGCCGCAAGGGCCTCCTCGGCGGCGGCGGTCTGCCCGGCAAGCTGTCGGACTGCCAGTCGACCAACCCCGAGGAGTGCGAGGTCTTCATCGTCGAGGGCGACTCCGCCGGCGGCTCCGCCCGCCAGGGGCGCGACCCCCGCGTGCAGGCGATCCTGCCGATCCGCGGCAAGATCCTCAACGTCGAGAAGGCCCGCATCGACAAGGTCCTGGCCAACACCGAGGTGCAGTCGATCATCTCCGCGCTCGGCACGGGGATCCACGAGGAGTTCAACCTCGAGAAGCTGCGCTACCACAAGATCGTCCTGATGGCCGACGCCGACGTCGACGGCCACCACATCAACACGCTGCTGCTGACGCTGCTCTTCCGCTTCATGAAGCCGCTGATCGAGCACGGCTACGTCTACATGGCGCAGCCGCCGCTCTACCGCCTGCGGTGGAACAAGCCGGCCGAGCACGAGTTCGTCTACTCCGACTCCGAGCGCGACGCGCTGATGCGCGACGGGCTCGCCTCCGGCAAGAAGCTGCCCAAGGAGAACCCGGTCCAGCGCTACAAGGGCCTCGGTGAGATGAACGCCGAGGAGCTGTGGGAGACCACGATGAACCCCGACCAGCGACTCATGCTCCAGGTGACGCTCGAGGACGCCGCCCACGCCGACGAGATCTTCTCGATCCTGATGGGCGAGGACGTCGAGCAACGCCGGTCGTTCATCCAGCGCAATGCCAAGGACGTCCGCTTCCTCGACATCTGAGGGTGGTCGCGGGTCGAGCCTGCGATATCCCTTTCTAGGGCGAAGACTAGACAAAGGTAGAGAGCCAGAGAATGACTGAGACCCCCACCGGCGGCGGCACCACGACTCCCCCCGAGGGACCCGGCGGCCGGATCGAGCCGATCGAGCTGCAGACCTCGATGCAGCGGGCCTACATCGACTATGCGATGGCGGTCATCGTCGGCCGTGCCCTGCCCGACGTACGCGACGGGCTCAAGCCGGTGCACCGCCGGGTGCTCTACGCGATGTACGACGGTGGCTACCGGCCCGACCGCGGCTTCTCCAAGTGCTCGCGCGTCGTCGGTGACGTGATGGGTCAGTACCACCCCCACGGCGACACCGCGATCTACGACACCTTGGTCCGCCTCGCACAGCCGTGGGTGATGCGCGCCCCGCTGATCCACGGCCAGGGCAACTTCGGCTCGCCGGGCAACGACTCCGCCGCCGCGATGCGCTACACCGAGTGCCGGATGGCGCCGCTGGCGCTGGAGATGGTCCGCGACATCCAAGAGGAGACCGTCGACTTCCAGCCCAACTACGACGGGCGCTCGCAGGAGCCGGTGGTGCTGCCGGCTCGCTACCCCAACCTGCTGGTCAACGGCTCGGCCGGCATCGCGGTCGGGATGGCGACCAACATCCCGCCGCACAACCTCCGCGAGGTCGCCGACGGCGCCCGGTGGGCGCTCGAGCACCCCGACGCCACGCGCGAGGAGCTCCAGGACGCCCTCGTCGAGCGGATCAAGGGTCCCGACTTCCCCAACGGCGCGCTCATCATCGGCCGTGAGGGCATCGAGCAGGCCTACCGCACCGGTCGCGGCTCGGTCACCCAGCGCGCCGTCATCGAGATCGACGAGGACAGCAAGGGCCGCACCTGCCTGTCGATCACCGAGCTGCCCTACATGGTCAACCCCGACAACCTCGCGCTGAAGATCGCCGAGCTCGCCGACTCCGGCAAGGTGCAGGGGATCTCCGACGTCCGCGACGACTCCTCGGGCCGCACCGGCCAGCGCCTGGTCGTCGTTCTCCGTCGCGACGCGGTCGCGCGGGTCGTCCTCAACAACCTGCTCAAGCACACCGAGCTCCAGACGAACTTCAGCGCCAACATGCTGGCGCTGGTGGACGGCGTGCCGCGCACGCTCACCGTCGACCAGTTCATCTCGAACTGGGTGACCCACCAGATCGAGGTCATCCAGCGCCGTACCCGCTACCGCCTCGACGAGGCCGAGCGGCTCGCCCACGTGCAGCGGGGTCTGGTCAAGGCGCTCGACGCGCTCGACGAGGTCATCGCGCTGATCCGGCGCTCGCCCGACGTCGACGAAGCCCGGACCGGCCTGATGGAGCTGCTCGGCATCGACGAGGTGCAGGCGCAGGCGATCCTCGACCTGCAGCTGCGCCGGCTCGCCGCCCTGCAGCGCCAGGCGATCATCGACCGTCTGGCCGAGCTCGAGCGGACCATCGCCGACCTCGAGGACATCTTGGCCAGCGAGCCCCGGCAGCGGCAGATCATCGGCGACGAGCTCGCGGAGATCGTCGAGAAGTACGGCAACGAACGACGTACGCAGATCATGGCCGCCGACGGCGACCTCTCGATGGAGGACCTGATCCCCGACGAGGACCTCGTCGTGTCGATCACCCGCGGCGGCTACGCCAAGCGCACCCGCTCCGACGCCTACCGCACGCAGAAGCGCGGCGGGAAGGGCGTGCGCGGCGCGACCCTGCGCGGCGACGACGTCGTGCAGCACCTGATGGCGACCACCAACCACCACTGGCTGCTGTTCTTCACCACTGCCGGTCGGGTCTACCGCACCAAGGCCTACAACCTGCCCGAGGCGTCGCGCGACGCGAAGGGCGGTCACGTCGCGGGCCTGCTCAGCTTCCAGCCCGACGAGGACATCGCACAGGTGCTGGCGATCCGCGACTACGAGCAGCAGCCCTACCTCGTGCTCGCCACCCGCAACGGCCTGGTCAAGAAGACCCGGCTCGGTGACTACAACTCACCGCGGCAGGCCGGCGTGATCGCGATCAACTTCCGCGAGGACGACGACGAGCTGATCGGCGCCGAGCTCGTCGGGCCCGACGACGACATCCTGCTCGTCTCGCGCAAGGGCCAGGCGATCCGCTTCCGGGCCGACGACACCCAGCTCCGGCCGATGGGTCGCGCCACCTCCGGTGTCACCGGCATGAAGTTCCGCGACGGCGACGAGGTGCTGTCGATGTCGGTGATCCGGGCCGACCAGGTCGCCGCCGAGGCCGACGCCGAGGCGAGCGAGGAAGGGCGCCCCGACGTGCAGCCGCAGTACGTGTTCACGATGACCAACGGCGGCTTCGCCAAGCGCACCCGGATCACCGACTACCGCCAGCAGTCCCGCGGTGGGCTGGGCATCAAGACGATGTCGCTGGCCAACGAGGACCGTGGCGGACTGGTGGGTGCCTTCATCGTGGTCGAGGGCGACGAGATCCTTTCGATCACCCAGGGCGGACAGGTGGTCCGCAGCCCCATCAACGCCGAGTTCCGAGCGACTGGCCGCGACACCATGGGCGTGAAGTTCGTGACCCCCAAGTCCGGCGACGCGGTGGCCGTGGTCACCCGCTCGGTCGAGACGCCCGAGGTCGTGGAGCCGGACCAGGAGCCGGACCCGGATGCAGACCCCGACGCAGACCCCGACGCACCCGAGGCGTCCACGGACGGCGGTGGCGAATCGCCGGATGTGGGTACGGATGCAACAATCGACGACGAGACGACGTCTCCAGAGGAGTCGCCGTAGTCCGACACCGGACGTGGCTGTCGATTCAGAGAGGGAGGGCTGATGACAGAGCGCTCTGCCGAGCAGGCACCTGTCCAGACGCGCCCAGACCACCAGGACACCGCGCGGATCCCCTTGGCCGAGCGGCTGCAGCGACGGATCAGCGCCTCCGACGACCGGCGTGCGTCGGGCCAGGCCCAGAAGAGCTCCGGCCGGGTCCTGCCGCCGCCGCCCCCCGAGCTGACCGCCCAGCGGGAGGCCGAGGACGCCGCACGGCTCACCGCCGAGCGCGAGGCTGCGGAGCGCGAGGCTGCCGAACGTGAAGCCGCGCAGCGTCAGGCCGCGGTGGCCACCGAGACGCAGACGATCCAGACCCAGTCACCGGTCGTGGCCCCGGTCCGCGAGCCGCAACCCGCACGTCGTACGCCGCCGGCATCGGCGCGCGGCCCGCGCCGCGCCCGGCTCCGGCTGAGCCGTATCGACCCCTGGTCGGTGATGAAGGTGTCGTTCCTGCTCGCCATCGCGTTCGGGATCGTCACCGTGGTCTCGGTCTTCATGGTGTGGTCGGTGCTCGGCGCCGCCGGCGTGTGGAGCTCGATCAACAACACCGTCTCCGACACCCTCAACAGCGGCAACAACACCTCGACGTTCAACATCGAGGACTACCTCGGCATGTCGCGGGTGCTGGGCTTCACGATGCTGGTCTCGGTGATCGACGTCGTGCTGATCACCGCGATCGCCACCCTGGGCGCCTTCCTCTACAACATGGCGGCCTCGCTCCTCGGCGGCATCGAGGTCACCCTCGCGGAGGACCAGGGCTGATCCCTGGTCGTCCTGCCTCGGGCGTTTTGGGTGGCCGTCGGCCGCTGCGGTAACCTTCCCGCGCGGTCGCTTCGGCGGTCGCCCGGTCGTCCACCCACACCGCGGGGCGACCACTTCCGGGCCTATAGCTCAGACGGTTAGAGCGCTTCCCTGATAAGGAAGAGGTCACAGGTTCAAGTCCTGTTAGGCCCACTGGTTCATCCATGGACGGGAGTCGACGTGAAGAAGATCCTCCTCATCGCCCTCGCTGCAGCCGGCGTGCTGATCGCGAAGCGGAAGCTCGACGAGGGACAGCGCGAGCAGGCGCTGTGGGCAGAGGCGACCGACCGCGTCGACCGTCCCTGAGCCACACCGGCCCCGGCCGGTCGAGGGGCCTTGGCGCAATTGGTAGCGCACCTGCTTTGCAAGCAGGGGGTTAGGGGTTCGAGTCCCCTAGGCTCCACCATCCGAAGCGCGCCAGGCGTCGCTTGAGTCGGATCTGTCAGTCCGCGCCGTGGAGGTTCTTCGCCGTCGGTGAGGTGCGCACCGCCTCGGGGTCGGGGTAGGTGCCGAAGAGCCGGTCGGCGGTGCCGGCGCTGGTGACGGTGAACCAGTAGTGCTCGTTCTTGTAGTGGTGCAGCCGGTGGTTGCGCCACACCGCGCGATAGACGCGGGTGGCGGGGCGGTGGTCGCTGTGGATCAGGTAGTGGGTCCACTCGTAGCCGAACATCAGCGCGTAGACCGACACCAGCAGGGTCCACGCCCCTGGCGCTGCCGGTACGGCGAGCAGCGCCACCCCGACGTACGCCGGGAGGAGCCAGACCAGCACCGGCCACGGGATGAAGACCAGCGGCAGGTCGCGCGGGTCGGCGTGGTGCTCGCGGTGCTTGCGGGCCAGCAGCGAGTCGACCTCGACCGGGCCGACGCGGCGCGGCCGCCAGTGCAGGATGCCGACGTGGACCACCCACTCGATCGCGGGGAACAGCGCCACCAGAGCCGACGGGATCGCGAGCTCCCACCAGGCACCTCCCGCGACCAGGATCCGGCCGACGACGGAGCCGACCAGGAACGCCGCGATCATCCAGGGCGACGGGTGTCGCCAGAAGGCCAGCCAGGCCTGTCCGAGGGAGAGGCCCCGCCGACGCGGGCCGGTGATCCGGGCCTCGTCGGCCGCGAGTCGCGCGCGGGCCAGCCGATCGATGTCGTCGCTCACCGGTCCTCCACGGCGTCGAGGGCCGCGAGCAGCGCGTCGGTGCTGGGGCGGAGCACGCGCTCGGCGGCGGCGCGTGCCGTGTCGGGGTCGCCCTCGCCGAGCGCGGCGGTGAGCACGCGGTAGGACCCGGCGCTCTCACCGGTGCCGAGCACCGGCGCGAGCACCGTGAGGGCGGGCTCGTAGGCCGCGCGCAGGCTGTTGAAGAGCAACCGGAAGGTGATCGAGTCGGCGGCATCCACCACGAGGTCCCAGTAGCCGAGCGTCTGCCGCTGGCGCTCGACGGCGTCGCCGGAGGCGGCGTACGCCTCGACGGTCTCGGACAGCTGCTCGATCACCGCCTCGGTACGACGTACGGCCGCGAGCGCCGCGACTCCCGGGCCGATCACCAGGCGTGCCTCGACCACGCTCCGCACGGCGGCCACGTCGACCGACCCACCACGCACGAGCAGCGCGGGCAGGAGGTCGAGCCCGGCGTGACGGCGGTAGTCGCGGACCGTGGTCGCCCCGCCGTGCCTGACCTGCAGCAGCCGGGTCTGGGTCATCCGTTGCAGGGCTTCGCGGACCGCCGGGCGCGAGACGCCCAGCACCTCGGCGAGACGGCGTTCGCTCGGGAGCGACGCCCCGGGGCCGAGGGCGCCGGAGACGACCTCGTCGAGCACCTGGTCGAAGACCTCATCGGGGACCGTGCGGCGGAGGACCGGCTGGAGGGGCACGGACCCTGACGGTAGGAAGCGGGGTGACCCTGGTCAAGTGGTCAGACCAGTATCCGGACGATCGCCGAAGCGGGAGCGCGCACCCGCGCTGCGTAGCCTGACCTCGTGCCGTCCGACCTCGCCGTCCGCCCCGCGGCGCAGGCGCTCGCCCCGCGCTACTGGGGCGTCCACCTGCTCATGGTGGCCGCCGTCGTGGCGACGGTGCTCCTCGGACGCTGGCAGTACGACGTGTGGCACGCCCACCGCGCGGACAGCGCCGTCTCCGTCACGCGCCAGACCCCGGTGCCGCTCGACGACGTGCTCGGCGCCGACGCGGCGTACCCCGGCGACGCCCTGGGGCGGCCGGTCACGATCGTGGGCACCTGGGACCCGGGCGGCACGGTCTTCGTCTCCGGGCGTCAGCGCGAGGGCAGCACGGGGTACTGGGCGGTGACCCCGGTCGTGATGCCGTCGGGCTCGGAGATCCCGGTGGTGCGGGGCTGGGTCTCCGACCCCTCGGGAGCCCCGGCGGCGCCCCACGGACCCGCGGCGCTGGTCGGTCTCCTGCAGCCGCCGGAGGACTCCGGCGTGCCGGACGACGACACCTCCGACGCAGTGCTCCCCGACCTGAGCATCACCGATCTCCTGCAGCGCACCGACCGCGACCTCTACGGCGGCTACGCGATCGCGACGGATCGCGCCGTACCCGGCACGAGCACGACGTCGTCGGGCACCGCCGGGCTCGCACCGGCGAGCGTCGCCCACCTGCCCGGGGCCGGTGCGTCCACCGGCCTGCGCAACCTCCTCTACGCCTTCCAGTGGTGGGTCTTCGGCGCCTTCGCGATCTTCATGTGGTGGCGCTGGCTGCAGGAGGACGTGCTGGGGCGCCCTCGCCGCGGGGGCGCTGGGAGTGGCGGGTAGGTTCGACGCCGTGCCCGTCTCCAAAGGCCTGTTCGTCGCCTACCGCGTGCTGGCCATGGTCGTCGGCGTCCTGCTCGCCTTCTGCGCGCTCATCGTCTTCCCGGCGCGCCACTTCGCGACGGAGGGGTCCTCGCTCCAGCAGTTCGGTGAGACGTGGAGCATCCTGTGGCTCGCCCACGGCTGGATCTTCATCGCCTACGTCGTGGTCTCGTTCCTGCTCTGGCGCCAGACCCGCTGGTCGGTGCCGTTCGCGCTGCTGGTCGTCATCGCCGGCCTGGTGCCGCTGGTGATCTTCTGGGTGGAGCACGTCGTCACCCGACGGATCCGCGAGGAGCACCCCGAGCTCGCCACGGCGCCGGGATAGTCAGTGACGTTCCGGTCGTTCCCGAGCCCTCGCAACGACAGAATCGTGACGGACTACCCGACAATGGCCCCATGACGACGGCGTTCGTGCTCGGCGGGGGTGGGGTGCTCGGTGCGGCCGAGGTCGGGATGCTGCGGGCGCTGTTCGAGGTCGAGATCAGCCCCGACCTCGTGCTTGGCACCAGTGTCGGCGCGCTGAATGGCGCGATGGTCGCCCGCGACCCCACGGCCTCGGTGATCGGCCGCCTCACCGACCTGTGGCAGGACGCGGAGACGATGCGCGCCGTGTCGGACAAGCCGCTGCGGACGGTCAAGCGCGCGGTGTCCACCGGCACCCACATCTACTCCTCGGGCCCGCTGCAGGAGCGCCTGCTCGCGGAGTTCGGCGACACGACCTTCGAGGACCTCGCCGTCCGGTTCCAGGTCTGTGCGGCCAGCATCGAGCGCGCGGCCGAGCACTGGTTCGACAGCGGCCGGCTCGTCGACGCGATCATGGCGAGCGCCGCCGTACCGGGTCTGCTGCCGCCGGCCCGCGTCGGCGACGAGCACTACCTCGACGGCGGGATCGTGAACTCGATCCCGCTCGGCCGGGCGGTGATGCTCGGCGCGGACCGGGTCTTCGTGCTGCAGGTCGGCCGGATCGACCGGCCGCTGAAGGTGCCGCGCCGGCCGTGGGAGGTCGCTCGCGTCTCCTTCGAGATCGCCCGGCGCCACCGCTTCGCTCGCGAGCTCGCCGAGGTGCCCGCGGGCGTCGAGGTGCACGTGCTCCCGGCCCGCGGTACGTCGAGCCGCGACGACTCCCTCCTGGCGCACCGCGACTTCTCGAAGGTGGGCGTCCGCATCGACGCCAGCTACGACGCCTCGCGGGAGTACCTGGCGGGCGCCCTGTGACGTGGCTGCTCCGGCGCTTCGTGATCGCGCCGGCCATGATCGGCCTCGCCGTGTTGTTGTGGGTGGCACTGCCGCTGTGGCTGATCCTGGCCGCGGCCCTGGCGCCGTTGCTGCCCGGCCGCTGGCGCCCGCTGCGGCTGCTGTGGATGTGCGTCGTCTACGTCACCGCCGAGAGCGTGCTGCTCGTCGTCCTCTTCGGCCTGTGGCTGGCCTCGGGCTTCGGTCGTCGGATCCGTACGCCGTACTTCGAGGGCATCCACTACGACCTCGTGCAGGGCCTGATGTGGGTGGTCTTCACCGAGGCGAGGCGCGTGCTGGCCCTCCGGATCGAGACCCGCGGGCCGAGCCCCGACGCCTACCCGGGCACGCCGCTGATCGTGGCCTGCCGGCACGCCGGAGTGGGTGACTCGTTCACCCTGATCCACGCGCTGATGGACTGGTACCACCGCGAGCCGCGGGTGGTCCTCAAGGACACCATGGCGTGGGACCCGATGATCGACGTCGTCCTCAGTCGCATCCCGGCTCGCTTCATCAAGACCAACCCCGGCCGGGGCCAGGACTTCGAGGCCCAGATCGCCGACCTCGCGCGGGGTCTCGACGAGAACGACGCGTTCGTGATCTTCCCCGAGGGGGGCAACTTCACCCCGGCCAGGCGTCGGAAGGGGATCGAGCGACTACGCGGCCGGGGTCACGACGAGATGGCCGAGCGGGCCGCCCGGATGACCCACGTGCTCGCCCCGCGACCCGGAGGCCTGCTGGCCGCCCTCGGGGCGGCGCCGGACGCGGACGTCGTGATGGTCGCGCACACGGGGCTCGACCACGTCCTGACGGTCCGCGACGTCTGGCGCGAGCTGCCGATGGACAAGGTGATCGTGATGCGGTGGTGGCAGGTGCCACGGGAGGAGATCCCGACCGAGCGCGAGGCGCAGGTCGAGTGGCTCTTCGGCTGGTGGGAGACGATCGACACCTGGATAGCCGAGAACCGGCCGCAGGATCTCTCCCGCGGCCGGTCCCGGCGTCGTGCAGGGGCCTCCTGAGCCGGCTGGGCCCAGGGATCGGGCCCAGGGATCGGGCCCAGGGATCGGGCTCAGGAATGGGGCTCAGGGCTTGGTCGACGGCTTCTCGACCGACTCCTCGCCCGGAGCGACCTCGACGACGTCGGCCGGCTCGTCGGGCGTGGTGACCGGGTGGGCCTCCTCGACGGCGTCGGCTAAGGCCTCATCGGGCCCGGCCCCACCCTCGTCGTCCGCGGTCGGCTCGTCGTCGGAGGCGGCCGAAGCGGCGTCGAAGATCGGGGTGTCGGACTTCGCGCTGGGCGGCGGCGGCGGCGTGTACGACGACTGCCAGTTGTCCTGGTCGCCGTTCGAGCTCAGCTTCTTGGCGATGAAGACCAGCAGCGCGCCCACCCCGGTGATGATGAGGAGCTTGCGCAGGCGGTGCTTCTTCTTCGGCTCGCCCTTGATCTCGGTCTTGAGGTCGGCCGCCTTCTCGGAGGCGTAGTCCGCGACGTTGGACGCCTGGGCGGCGGCGGCGGCGACTCCGGCGGCGACCAGCGGTGCCGCCTTGTCCTTGGCGTCGGCGAGCACCGGCCCTGCCTTGTCCTTGGCGCTGGCGATCGCCGGCCCCGCCTTGTCCTTGGCGTCCGCCAGCATCGGCCCGGCCTTGTCGAGAGCATCGGCGATCGCCGGACCCGCCTTCTCGCTCGCGGCCTCCACGACCGCGTCGACGTAGTCGGCAGCCTGCTCGAGGATCGTCTTGTTGCGGCGGATGCCCATGGCGGATCTCCCTCTCGTCTCGTGATCCCATCCCATCATGTCCGCCTCGTACCCAACAGGGCGACCCCTACCGCGGACGCCGGGCAGGGGTCGAGCCGGGTTGCTCAGCGTGGGAGGATCGGCACGCACCAGCTCCCCTACTGCGAGAGGCAGACATGGCTGACCAGCAGGCCGTCCTGAAGACCAACCGGGGCGACATCACGATCAACCTGTTCCCGAACCAGGCCCCCGAGACCGTGGCGAACTTCGTCGGTCTCGCCGAGGGCACCAAGGAGTACCGCGACGACGCGGGCCGGTCGGGGGAGCGCTACTACGACGGCCTCACCTTCCACCGCGTGATCGACGGCTTCATGATCCAGGGCGGCTGCCCGCTCGGCACCGGCACCGGCGGCCCGGGCTACACCTTCAAGGACGAGCCGCACCCCGAGCTCGTCTTCGACAAGCCCTACCTGCTCGCCATGGCCAACGCCGGCCCGGGCACCAACGGCTCGCAGTTCTTCATCACCGTCGGCGCGACGCCGTGGCTGAACTTCAAGCACACCATCTTCGGCGAGGTCGCTGACCAGGAGTCGCGCGACGTCGTGGACGCGATCGCCACGACCCGCACCGCTGGCGGGGACCGTCCCGTCGAGCCGGTGGTCATCGAGAGCGTGGAGGTCCAGGTCTCCTGAGCACGACAGACGGACCAGGGACAACGCCGGCGGAGGACCCCGCCGGCGTTCCCACCTGCTACCGACACCCCGATCGCGAGACCTACATCAGCTGCCAGCGATGTGGGCGGCCGATCTGCCCCGACTGCATGCGCGACGCCTCGGTCGGCTTCCAGTGCCCCACCTGCGTGTCCGAGGGGCGCAAGGAGACGCGCTCCGGGCGCACGCCGTACGGCGGACTCCGGCCGACCCGCAACGGGCTCGTCTCGCAGGTGCTGATCGCCATCAACGCCGCGGTCTGGCTGCTGATCGTCTCCACCGGCGGCAACCGGAGCGTCTGGGTCGAGCGCCTGGCGCTGACCCCGCGCGTCTGCTCGGCGGGGGACTCAGGCAGCTACTACCCGAACATCACCACCGCGACCCAGTGCGCGCGCGCTCCCCAGGGCGACTGGGGAGGCGTGGCCGGCGGCGACACCTACCAGCTGCTCACCAGCATGTTCACGCACGTGGACCTGTGGCACATCGGGTTCAACATGGTGGCGCTGTGGATCCTCGGCCCGCAGCTCGAGCTGATGCTCGGCCGGGTGCGCTACCTCGGCCTCTACCTGCTCTCCGGCCTGGTCGGCTCGGCGATGGTCTACTGGTTCTCGAACCCGACGACCCCGACCCTGGGCGCCTCCGGGGCGATCTTCGGCCTGATGGGTGCGCTGCTCGTGCTGGCGTACAAGGTCAAGGCCGACATGAACCAGCTGCTGGTGTGGATCGGCCTCAACATCGCGATCACGTTCTTCGGCCGGTCGACGATCTCGTGGCAGGGACACCTCGGCGGTTTCGTGGGCGGAGTCGTGCTCGCGCTGGTCCTCGCCTACGCGCCGCGGCAACGTCGTACGGCGTGGCAGGCCGGCGGCTTCGCCGCCGTCGCGCTCGTGGTGGTGATCGCCGTCGTGACCCGGACAGCCGTCCTCACCTAGCCGTCCTCCACAGCTGTGGAACGACCTGGGGAGAACTACAACGCTGTCATTCTCCACAGGTCAGTGCACAGCTGTGGACGAACCCTGTCGTCCGTCGGCGCGGGGGTCACCGGGTTTCGAGACAGGCGCGGGCGAGCTCGCCCACCGGGCCTAGCGGGGTTCGGTGCGTCGCTCGTCCCTCGCAGGCTCGGTCCGAGCCGAGCGCCCCTCACAGCGCTCGCCCTGCTCAGCGAGCTCGCAGGCTCGCTCGCTGCGGGTAGCGGGGGTTCGGTGCGTCGCTCGTCCCTCGCAGGCTCGGTCCGAGCCGAGCGCCCCTCACAGCGCTCGTGCCTAACGGTGGGCTCGCGAGCTCGCCCACCGGGCCCTCACTCCCAGCGGGTGGCGAAGGCGAAGCCGACGGCCATGAAGCCGATGCCGACCATCAGGTTGTACTGGTCGAGGTCGTTGAAGACCGGGACGCTGGGCAGCTGGTCGCCGGAGATGACGTAGAACGTGCAGATCCAGATCAGGCCGATCAGGAAGCAGCCGAGCATCCCCACCACGACGCCCCGGCCGCGACCCAGGGGAGTGGCCGGGTTCGCCGAGACCAGCAGACCGAGCAGGATCAGTCCGAAGCCGATCGCGTAGTTCCAGTCCTTGAGGTCGGCCATGAACTTCGGCGACCCCGGGTCGGGGGCCGGGAGGACGGTGGGATCGACGCGCACCACCGTGTAGTAGTAGACGATCCAGGCGATGCCGATCACGACGAGCGCGATCGCCACGATGAAGCGCACGCTGAGCAGCGGCCCCCGATCGGGATCGACGAACGTCTGCTTGGCCTTGAGCTTGGCCACCGGCACTCCTCCACACCACCGACGCCGGAATGGCGTCCTCTTCTACGTCGCGGGATACCTTAGTCGTCGTGACCGAACGACCCCACCGCAGGCTCCGCGGGCTGCGCGCGCCCGCAGCCGAGGAAGGTTCGCCCGACGACGCCGGGCAGCGTCCGCGCAGGTCACTGGTGTGGCGCGTGGCCACCCCCCTGGTCGGCCTGCTCAGTGGCGCGCTGTTCGTGATCAGCGCCCACAGCAGCGAGGGCACCGACCTGCGGCCGGGCCGGTTCACCGACCTCGCCTCGATGGTGCAGTACGACGCGACCCGCGTCGACGGCCTGAAGTCGACGGTGTCGGACCTGAACTCACAGATCGAGCAGCTCAGCGGCACCGTCGGCAACAAGCAGGTGCGCACGTTCAACCGCAAGGCCGCAGCGATGAAGGGACCCGCGGGCCTCGTCGCCCAGACCGGGCCCGGGGTCACCGTGACCCTCTCCGACGCCTCCGCCGACGTCACGTCGAGCTCCACGGTCGACCCCAAGCTCCTGATCGTCCACCAGCAGGACATCCAGGCGGTCGTCAACGCCATGTGGAAGGGCGGGGCGCAGGCGATCACCATCCAGGGCCAGCGCGTCGTCAGCACCACCGGCATCCGCTGCATCGGCAACTCCGTGCAGCTGCAGGGCGTGCCCTACAGCCAGCCCTACGTGATCTCGGCGGTCGGCGACCCCGCCACGCTCACCGACTCGATCGCACGCGACGCCTACCTGCAGGTCTACCGCGACGACGCCGAGGACCCCCAGATCGCGGTCGGGTGGGACGAGCAGGTGGAGGACCAGATCACCGCGCCGGCGTACGACGGCCTGCTCGCCCTGTCCTACGCCAAGGCGCTTCCCCCGAGCAGCCCCTCCAGCTGACCCCCCCGAGCGAGCGCGAGGCAGCGCTGCTACGGCGTGGAGGGCGGTGGGGTGATCGGAGTGGTGCTCCCCGTGGTCGGCGACGTCGGTGAGCTCGGTGAGCTCGGTGGCGTGGTCGGTCCCGAGGAGACGACGATCGTCACCGAGGTGCCCTGGGGCTGGGGCGAGCCGGCACCCGGGATCTGCTGGATCACCTCACCCTGCGGCTTCTCGGACGGCGAGGTGACCGGGACCGGCACGAAGCCCGCGTCCCGCAGCGCGTTCTCGGCGTCGCTCTGCTGCATGCCGACCACGTCGGGCACCTTCTGCGGCCCCTTCGAGACCTTCACGCTGACCGGTGAGCCCTGCGGCACCTGGGTGTTGGCGTTGGGGCTGGTGCTGACCACCGTCCCCTTCGGCTGGTCGGAGTCGACCTGTTGGAACTGCGCATCGAGATGGGCCGCGGTGAGCGCGGCCGACGCCTGTTGCTGCGTCTGGCCGATCACGTAGGGGACCCGGGTCGGATGCGTGCCCAGCGAGACCGTGAAGTCGACCGTGGCTCCCGAGGTGACCGACTCGTCGGGCCCGGGGTCCTGGGTGATCACGCGGTTGGCCTTGACGGTGTTGTCGAAGGCGCGGTCGACGCTGCCGACATCGAGGCCGGCGTCGCCGAGGGTCGACCTGGCCTTCTGCTCGGTCATCCCCGAGAGGTCGGGCACCTGCACCTGGTCGTTGGGGCTGGCGAACATCTTCGGCAGCAGGTACGCCGCGAGGCCCAGCACGAGCAGCAGCAGCAGGGCGAGGAAGATCAGCAGCCCCGGCCGGGTGCCGCGGTCGTCGTCCTCCTCCTCGACCGGCAGCGGCACCGGGGCGACGACGGCGGTCGGATCGGTGACGGTCGTGGGCGGCTCCAGCGGCGGCGGTGGCGGTGCGACGTGCACCGGGCGGCCGGCGAGGTAGCGCTCGATGTCGCTGCGCATCGCGGCGGCCGACTGGTAGCGGTCCTCGACCCGCTTCGCGAGCGCCTTCATCACGATCGCATCGACCGCCGGCGTCACCTCGGTGTCGTGGTCCGACGGGGGAGCAGCGGGCTCGCGGACGTGCTGGTAGGCGACGGCGACGGGCGAGTCGCCGACGAACGGCGGGCGACCGGTCAGCAGCTCGTAGAGCAGGCAGCCGGCGGAGTAGACGTCGGAGCGCGAGTCGACGGGCTCACCGCGCGCCTGCTCGGGCGAGAGGTACTGCGCGGTGCCGACCACCGCGGCCGTCTGGGTCATGGTGCTCGAGGCGTCGGACATCGCCCGGGCGATGCCGAAGTCCATGACCTTGACGTCGCCGGAGGGCGTGAGCATCACGTTGCCGGGCTTGATGTCGCGGTGGATGATGCCGGCGCGGTGGCTGTAGTCGAGGGCGGACAGGACGCCGCTGGTGATCTCCAGGGCCCGCTCGGGCAGGATCTTGCGACCCTCGCGCAGGATGTCGCGCAGGGTGCGGCCGGCGACGTACTCCATGACGATGTAGGGCTGCGAGACGCCGGACCCGTCGGTGGCCAGCTCCTCACCGGTGTCGTAGACGGCGACGATCGCCGGGTGGTTGAGCGAGGCGGAGCTCTGCGCCTCGCGGCGGAAGCGGGCCTGGAAGGTGACGTCGCTGGCGAGGTCGGTGCGGAGTCGCTTGACGGCGACGACACGACCGAGCCGCGCGTCGGTGCCCTTGCGGACCTCCGCCATGCCGCCGCGGCCGAGCAGCTCGCCGAGGGCGTAGCGGCCGCCGATCAGCGTCTGTCCGTCTGTGTTCTCGGAAGTCACTGGTGACCTTTCCCCTCGTGACCGTGCTCGGCGTAGGTCTTCATCACCCTGCTGGTCGACTCAGCCATTGGACCGCAACACCGCCTCCATGACCTGCTTGGCGATCGGTCCGCCGAGCGTGCCGCCCGCGATCTCGTTGGTCGGCCGGTCGACGTGCTGGATCATCACCGCGACCGCCACCTTCGCCGAGGCGGCGGGTGCGAAGCTCACGAACCAGGCGTACGGCGGGACCTCGCTGCCGTCGGGGTTGGTGCGCCCGCTCTCGGCGGTGCCGGTCTTGCCGGCGACCACCACGCCGGGGATCGCGGCGGCCTGGGCGGTGCCGTCGTTGACCGTGGCGACCATCAGCCTGGTGACCTCGGCGGCGCTGGTCGCCGAGATCGCCTGGCTGAGCTCCTCGGAGTGGCCCGGGACGAGCGGCTCCTGCGACGGCGACTGCAGCTCGTCGATGAGGTAGGGCCGCATCACGACGCCGCGGTTGCCGATGCCCCCCGCCACCATCGCCATCTGGAGCGGGGTCGCGGTGACCGAGCCCTGGCCGAAGCCGGTGAGCGCGGTCTGGGCGTCGTCGAGGCTGGGCGGGTAGAGCGAGATCGCCTGCGTGGGGTACTGCGACTCCTCGAGGTACTTCTGGTTGAAGCCGAAGCCGTCGGCGGTCTTGCGCATCCCCGCGGAACCGACGTCGACGGCGATCGGCGCGAAGCTGGTGTTGCACGAGAACGCCATCGCCTGCGTGAACGGGATCTTGGTCGTGCCGCAGTTCTGGATCTCGTTGTGGACGACCTTGGTGGACCCGGGGAGCCGGTAGCTCGGGCCACCGGGCACCAGCGTGCTCGAGGTGTAGCGGCCGGTCTGCATCGCGGCCGACGCGGTCACGGTCTTGAAGGTGGAGCCCGGGGGCAGCGTGGTCTGGACCGTCCGGTTGAGCAGGGGTTCCGAGGGCAGCCGCGACATCCGGGTGGCGTAGGCGCTCGCCGCCTTGAAGTCGTGGTCGGCGAGCTTGTTGGGGTCGAAGCTCGGCAGCGAGACCATCGCCAGGATCTTGCCGGTGGCCGGCTCGATCGCGACCACGGCGCCCTGCACGTCGGGGCCGAGCGCGGAGAGTCCGTTGAAGGCCGCCTTCTGCGCGGCGGGGTTGATCGTGAGCACGACGTTGCCGCCCTTGGTGGCGGTGCCGTTGACCAGGTCGACGAGGCGGTTGACGAAGAGACGGTCGTCCTCGCCGGAGAGGAAGGAGTTCTGGGCCCGCTCGACGCCGGTCTCGTTGCCGAAGGTGTACCAGCCGGTGACCGGCGCGTACATGAACGGCAGGCGGTACCTGCGCTGGAACTTGTACTGGTCCTTGGTCGGCACGCTCTCCGCGATCACCTGGCTGCCGGCCAGGATCGCGCCGCGGTCGCGGGAGAAGGTCGCGGTGGCCACCCGGCCGTTGCCGATCCGGTCGTTGAGCGCGTTCGCGTGGTAGTACTGCAGGTACGTCGCGTTGAGCGCGAGGGCGAGGAACAGCAGCAGGCAGAAGATCGAGACCGTACGGATCGGCTTGTTCATTCCCGGTGCCCCCTCGATGTCGTCCGACGGGGGAGCGAAGCGGGGGAGCAGGAGAGGATCGAGGGGATCAAAGCTTCACCACCTGCGTGTTCTCCATGTCGACGTCCTCGGACACCGTCAGGTCGGGTGGTGGACGCCTCGCCGCGTCGGAGATGCGCAGCAGGATCGCGATGATCACCCAGTTCGCGACGAGCGACGACCCGCCGTAGGACAGGAACGGCGTGGTGAGCCCGGTGAGCGGGATCAGGTGGGTCACGCCGCCGATGACCACGAAGACCTGGAGCGCGATCGCGCCGGCGAGACCGGTGGCCAGCAGCTTGCCGAGGTCGTCACGACAGATCAGTGCGGCGCGCAGCGCCCGCTCCACGATCAGGCCGTAGAGCACGATGATCGCCATCGAGCCGGTCAGTCCGAGCTCCTCGCCGATCGCCCCGAAGATGAAGTCGCTCTGGGCGAAGGGGATCCGCCAGGGAGAGCCCTGGCCGAGCCCACGGCCGATCAGCCCGCCGTACGCCATCCCGAACATGGTCTCGACCGTCTGGCGGCCCTTGTCATCGGTGCCGTCGCCGTAGTGGGCCCAGACGTTCCACCAGAGCAGGAACCGCTCCTGCACGTGGCCGATGAAGGCGTAGGTGAGGTAGGCCCCGCCGATGAAGAGGGCGCCGCCGACCACGAGCCAGCCGGCGCGCTCGGTCGCGACGTAGAGCATGATCAGGAAGAGGCCGAAGAACAGCAGGCTGGAGCCGAGGTCGTGCTGGAAGACCAGGATCCCGAGGCTGACCACCCACATCGCCAGGATCGGGCCGAGGTCGCGGCCGCGCGGCAGGTCGATCATCGCGACCCGGCGGCCGGCGAGCGCGAGCGCGTCGCGGTGGAGCACGAGATAGCCGGCGAAGGTGATCACCAGCAGCACCTTGGCGACCTCGCCGGGCTGGAAGCTCATCGAGCCGACGTGGATCCAGATCCGGGCACCGTTGACGGTCTTGCCGATGACCGGCGCCATCGGCAGGAGAAGCAGCACGATGGCCGCGAGCCCGCAGGTGTAGGTGAAGCGCTGGAGCACGCGGTGGTCGCGCAGGATGACCAGCGTCGCGATGAACAGCACGACGCCGACCGTCATCCAGACCAGCTGCTGGCGCGCGTAGTGGGTGGTGAGGGCGAGGTCGATGCGGTGGATGACCGCCAGCCCGATCCCGTTGAGCGCGGCCACGATCGGCAGGAGCACGGGGTCGGCGTACGGCGCGACCATGCGCACCGTGATGTGCGCGGCGATGATCAGCGCGGCCAGCCACCCGCCGTACGACACGATGTCGGCGGGCACCTTCCCCTTCACGCCGAGCCCCACGCAGGCGTAGGCGCCGACGCCCACGATGAGGGCCAGCACGAGCAGGAACAGCTCGGCCCCGCGCCGACGGCGGTGGACGAACTGCATGAGGGCCCCGGTCTGGGAGGCACGTTGGGCCATCTCAGCCTCCCGCCGTCGTGGTGGGCTTCTGGTGCGCGGCGAGCCGCTGCACGGTGCGCTCGGCGTCGTCGAGGCTGCTGGCGCCGATGCCGTCCTGCACCGACTGGGCGGAGAAGCCGTCGAGCAGCTGGACTTGTACGTTGCTGGTCTCGTAGGGGTGGGAGAGGTCGAAGCCCGGGACGTCGGCCTGCACCCCGCGGAAGATCGTCACCACGCCGTCCTGCTCGCCGACGTAGTACTGGTGCTGGCTCCAGCCCCAGGCGGCGGCTCCGAGCATCCAGGCGATGCCGAGGATGCCGGCCACCGCGAGCAGCCGGCGCAGCCAGGTGTGGCCGCGTGGCGCGCGGGGTGCGTAGCGGGCGGCCTCGGGGTCGGTGTCGATCGCGAACGGCACGCCGGGCGGCAGGTCGTCGGGGATCTCGGCCGCCACCGGCTCGAGCTCTCCGGTGTCGCCCGCGCGGTGGCCGCGGAAGAACGACGTACCGCTGCGGGGCTTGCGCTTCAGCTCGGCCGCGGACCCGACCACCACGGGATCCGACGGCTCGTCGGCGTCGGTCGCCACCACCACGTCGGCGACGATGCAGGTGACGTTGTCGGTGCTGCCGGCCTCGAGGCTGGCCCGCACGAGCTCGACGGCGGCGTAGTCGGGCGAGCCGCTCGAGAGGATGTCGGCGAGCCGGCCGTTGTCCAGCGACCCGGACGCGCCGTCGCTGCACAGCAGGATCCGGTCGTGCTCGGTCAGCTGCACGGTGAACAGGTCGGGGTCGACCTCGTGGACCCCGTCGAGGGCCTTGAGGATCAGGTTGCGGTGGGGGTGCGTGCGGGCGTCGCTCTCGCTGATGCGGCCCTCGTCGATGAGGCTCTGCACGAACGTGTGGTCGCTGGTGAGCTGGCTGATCTCGCGGTCGCGGTAGAGGTAGGCGCGGCTGTCACCGACGTGACCCATCGCCAGGCGGACGCCGTCGAAGAGCGCGACGGTGGCGGTGGTGCTCGTGCCGCTGAGAGAGGGCTCCTCGTCGACGAGGGAGCCGATCCGGTCGGAGGCGCGGTGCAGTGCGCTGGCCACGAGATCGAGCCTGGCCTGCTCGTTGACCGCGGCGTCGGGAGGCTCGTCGAGGGCACGCAGCTGCCCGATCGCCGTGCTGGAGGCGAGGTCGCCGCGTGCGGCCCCGCCGACCCCGTCGCAGACCGTGAGCAGCCAGGGTCCGGCGTACCCGGAGTCCTGGTTGTCCTTGCGGAAGCGCCCGACGTCGGAGATCGCGGCGTACTGGAGTCGGAAGGTCACTTCCGCAGCTCCAGGATGGTCTTCCCGATCCTCACCTGGGTTCCGAGGGCCAGGGTGGTCGGCTGGGTGATCCGCGCGCTGCCGATGTAGGTGCCGTTGGTCGAGCCGAGGTCCTCGACGAACCACTGGTCGCCACTGGCGGCGATGCGGGCATGCCGCGTCGAGACGTAGTCGTCGTCGAGCCGGATGGCGGCGTCGTTGCCGCGCCCGATCAGGATCGGGGCCGCCGCGAGCTCGGCCCGGTCACCGCGGTTGGCGCCGTCGACCACGAGCACGTGGGTCGGCGCACCCTTGCGCGCCTTCGGCTTGGGCTGGCGGCGCGGCTTCGGGGCGGCGGCCTCGCGGGCGGTCTGGGGCACCCGGGCGCCGAACATGTCGGAGCGGACCACGGAGATCGCCGACAGCACGAAGATCCAGAGGATCGCGAGGTAGGAGATCTTGATCAGGAAGAGGGTGAGCTCAGACATCGCCGTCCTCCTCCACCACGCGCACGGTCAGCGTGGTGCGACCGACCCGGACCTCCGAGCCGTCCCTGAGCGGGGCGCTGGCCACCCGGTGGCCGTCGACGAGCATGCCGTTGGTGGACCCGAGGTCGTGGACGGCCATCGTCACGCCCTCTCCCGACTCGTCGACGGTGAACTCGATGTGGCGCCGGCTCACCCCGGGGTCGTTGATGCGCAGGTCGGCCTCGGTGCCGCGGCCCACCACGAGCCCCGGGGGCTGCAGCGGATGGCGCGTGCCGTTGACCTCGACGTAGGCGCGGGCGCGTCGTACCTGGGTGTTGGTGGCGTTGCTGGTCACCGACGCGTGCGCCCGGCTGCGGACCCGGAACCGGCCGATGGTGAGGTCGTCGGCGGCGTCGAAGCCGATCGTGACCGGCCCGGAGAAGACGTAGCTCTGCTTCTCGGCGTGCTCGGCGAGCTGGGTGGTGAGCTCCTTGACCAGGGTGGAGTCGTACGGCGCGAGGCGGTCGAGGTCTGCCTGCGACAGCTCAACGTGGAAGTCGTTGGGCACCATCCGGCGCTGTCGGGACAGGATCTGGGCGTTGTTGTCGCACTCGCGCTGGAGCGCCGCCGAGATCTCCACCGGCTGCACCGCGCTGCGGAAAGCCCGGGCGAAGGCTCCGGAGACGAACTGCTCGAGGCGCTGCTCGAACCTTTGCAGGCCACTCACGCCGCGCTTCCTCCCCTCCTGTGCTCGCCCCGTTGCGTCGTCCTGCTCATCCCGCCCCGGTGGGACGCGTCCCGAGTGGGCTCGGGTTGCGCCGATGGTATCCGTCGGGTGAGGTGCGGCCGACTCCGCGGAGCCGGGTCGGGCGCCGGTTTGGGGCGCGTGAGCGCGCTGGGATAGCCTTGCCCCGCTTCTGGCGCGAGTGGCGGAATAGGCAGACGCGCACGGTTCAGGTCCGTGTGTCCGAAAGGACGTGGGGGTTCAACTCCCCCCTCGCGCACCCGATCAAGGGTCGCCTGACCCGGCGAAGCCGGGGCAGGCGGCCGCCGCGAGAGAGCGGCGAGCGCCCTCATGCACCGGCCGGAGCCTGAGCAACCCCCGCCCGCAGCGCGGGCGGGGGCTGTGGCTCAGCGCCTTCTCGTCCCCCCCAGGTCGATCGGGCACCCCCCTGGTCGGCACACTCGTCCCCCGAGCGACGGGCCGACCGCTGTGGAGCGATCCGTCGGATCGCGATCCACGTAGAAGAAACGAACGAAACAGCGGTTGGTGACGCGGTTCGCCACAATTTTCTTCGCGAAGCGCTCGGACGACGCCGGAAATCATCGCTTCAGTCGGGATCCGGCCCGTCCACCAGGCGTACGGCGCCCTCTCGCCGCGGGTCGGCGGCCGCCACCAGGTGCCCCCCACCGTCCACCATCGTGACTCCCACCCCGCCGTAGTACATGGTCAGGTCGGACTCCCGCTTGACCACCTCGCCGGCGCGCCCCGGCCGGTGCACGTGCACCCGGGGACGGTTCACGGCCTCGGGCAGGGAGAGCCCGGAGAGATAGCCCGCCAGTACCTGCGCGATCGCGGTCGTGATCCGGTCGGCACCCGGTGACCCGATCGCGAGGGACGACCCGTCGTCGTGCCGCGCGACCGTCGGCGCCATGTTGGACAGCAGCCTGGTGCCGGACGCGGCGGCGTGGAGGCCGGCGGGGTTGAGCTCCTGCTCGCCGAGGCAGTTGTTGAGCCAGATCCCGGTGCCGCGCGCGATCATGCCGGAGCCGTACCCCGACGAGAACGTGACGGCGCACGCCGCACCAGCGCGGTCGGTGGCCGACACGTGGGCCGTCGAGCCGGACTCGAGGACGGCGAGGTGATCGCGGTCGACGCGGTCGAGGAAGTCGCGGGCCGCGGCCACCAGGTCGGGCGCGTGGTCGAGGACGTCGAGCCGGTGCCCGAGCACGGCTCGCTGCACGGCGACGACGTGGTCGGGATCGAGCGGGTCCTCCTCGGGATGGGCGAGGAGGAGCCGGAGCATCGCGGTCAGGCACACGCCGCCCACCGAGGGCGGGGGTGTCGTGGAGAGCGCCCAGCCCGCGACCCGCGAGACCAGGGCGGGGCGGACCACGGGCTCGTACGCCGCGAGGTCGGCGCGCGTGAGGAGGCCACCTCGCTCGGAGACGTCGCGGCTGATCATCTCGGCCAGCTCGCCGTGGTGGAGCACCGCGGGGCCTTCGGCCGCGATCAGCTCGAGCGACGCGACGAGGTCCGGCATCACGATCCGCGCGGTCGTGAGCCCACCCTCGGCGTCGTGGAGGACGGCGCGACTCTCCTCGTCCCAGCCGAAGATGTCGTCGTGGGTGTAGTCGAGGTAGTAGCGCGCCGCCGACGTCAGTCGGTAGCCGCCGCGGGCGACCTCGACGGCCGGGCGCACGATCTCGCTCCACGGCAGCCGCCCGTCGCGCCGGTGGGCCTCGCCGAACGCCGCCAGCGAGCCGTGGACCGCCACCGAGCCGGGCCCGATGGTGATGTCCACGCCACCGCCGTAGTCCGTCGTCACGTCCCAGGTGGACCCCGCAGCCACCCCTGTCTCGCGTCCGCGACCGGGCATGTCCATCCAGCCGTCCACGGCGTACGCCGGCCGGCCATCACCCGGTTGCACGGTGACGAAGCCGCCCGAGCTGATCGAGACGATCCCGACCTCGTTGACCATGGCCACCAGCGCCGCGGCCAGCGCCGCGTCCACCGCGTTTCCACCGGCGAGGGCCACCTCCTCGGCGGCGTCGGCAGAGGCCTCGTTCGGCGCGGCGACGGCGAGACCGGACATGCCCGCACGCTACCCACCGGGGGCCCCGTCGGCCCTGCCGTCCCAGGAGCCGATGGGGACCTGGTGGGGTCAGGGGCGGCCCCATGGCGTGACCCTTCGGGCCGCGCCCGGACACCAGCCATACTGGCGCACGTGAAGGCACCGGGGCGGCGCACGCGACGCATCCTCGTCGTGGTGGTCGCGCTGTTCGTGATCAACGCGCCCTACGTTCTCTACCGCTACCAGCTCCACCGAGTCGCCACCGACGGTGTCCAGGTGACCGCGACGGTCGTGTCGTCGTCCGAGGTCGGCGACGACGTGCTGCTCGACCTCCGCTTCCCCACGAGCGTCGACCCCGACCAGAAGTCGCGGCAGGCCCGCGTGGACGCGACGGCCGGGGCCGAGGCGGTCGCTGCCGGTGAGGTCGAGGTACGGGTGCTCGAGGGCCATCCCGGCGCCTTCAGCCTCGAGGGCCAGCAACGGGGGCACGGGGCGCTCATCCTCACGCTCGGCGCCGATGTGGTCATCGTGCTGCTCCTCCTGCTGAGGTGGCGGCTCGGCGGAAGGATCCGACGACCGGCGCTGGTGGCGGTGGCCCTCGGCGACGTCGAGGAGGGCGAGGAGGGCTCGCTCCTCGACAAGCGGGAGGACGGCACCTACGTCATCAACGGCGAGGTCAGTGAGGCCGGCTCCGACCAGCTGGTGATCACACTGCGCGACCGCGACGTCACCGTGCACCTGCGTGGCTACGTCAACCCGGTCGACGTGGGTGGGCGGGCCAAGGTCCTCGGTCACCTGGTCGGCTGATGCTGCAGAGGGTCATCGACACGCTGCTCGGCGTACCGCCGTGGCTGGCCCTCCTCATCATCGCCGCCCTCGTCTTCGGCGAGGCCGCGCTCTTCTTCGGCTTCGTGCTGCCCGGTGAGACCGCCGTCGTCTACGGCGGGGTGCTGGCCGCCGCGGGCAACATCTCGGTCTACGTCGTGCTCGCGGTCGTCATCGTCGCGGCGGTCGTCGGCGACAGCGTCGGGTTCGAGGTCGGGCGCAAGCTCGGGCCGCGGCTGGTGCGGGCGCCGATCCTGCGGCGCTACCCCGAGCGCATCTTCGCCGCCCAGGCCTATCTGCGGCATCGCGGCGGACGCGCCGTGGTCGCCGGCCGCTTCACGGCGTTCCTGCGCGCGGTGATGCCCGCGCTGGCCGGAGCCAGCCGGATGGAGTACCCGCGCTTCCTCGTCTTCAACGCGATCGGCGGGGTGCTCTGGGGATCCGCTTGCGTCCTTCTGGGCTACTTCGCCGCCCACTCGATCAGCCGGGTCACCCACTACCTCGGGCTGACCAGCACCGCGATCGTCGGGCTGATCGCGATCGCCCTGCTCTGGGCCTGGCACCGCCACCGCCGCAACCGCGATGAGTGACCGGGTCGCAGGCACCGACGCGGCTGCGTGGGCGGGATGGCGAACGGTGCTCTGGCTCGGCGTGGTCAGCCTCCTCGTCGACCTGGTCTACGAGGGGGCCAGGTCGATCACCGGTCCGTTCCTGGCGTCGCTCGGGGCGTCGGCACTGACGGTCGGCCTGGTCACCGGCGCGGGCGAGGCGGCGGCGCTCGGCTTCCGGCTCTTCTCCGGCCCGGCGGCCGACCGGACGGGTCGCTACTGGCGGTGGATGGTCGTCGGCTATGCGTTGACCGCCGTCTGTGTGCCGCTGATGGCGCTGGCTCCGGCCCTGGGTGCAGCCGGACTGTTCTTCGGCTCGTCGATGGTGCTGCTCGAGCGCACCGGCAAGGCCGTCCGGAGCCCGGCGAAGTCGACCCTCCTGGCGGTGGCCGCCGGGAACGTGGGTCGTGGACGCGGGTTCGGCGTGCACAAGGCGCTCGACCAGACCGGCGCGCTGATCGGACCACTACTGGTCGCGCTGGTGATCGCCGTGACGACCGAGACGTGGGCCGGGTTGGCGGTGCTCGCGATCCCCGGCGCGATCGCGCTGGGCGTGCTCTGGTGGATGCACCGTCACGTCGGGGACCCTTCACCCGACCCCAGCACGGCCGGGATGCGCCTCGAGGCGCTCCCGGGCACCTTCTACGTCTACGCGGTCGCGTGCGCGCTGACGACCGTCGGGCTGATGACGTTCGGGGTGATCTCCTTCCACCTCGTCAACGAGCACCTGGTCACCGCCGCGGCGGTCCCGATCGTCTACGCCGCCGCGATGGGTGCCGAGGCGGTCGCGTCGCTCTGCACCGGGTTCGCCTACGACCGCGTCGGCAGCAGCACCCTGTTGGTGCTCCCGGTCGTCGTCGCGCTCGTGCCGGTGCTCGCCTTCGACAACCGGCTGGCGATCGCGGTGATCGGCATCCTGCTGTGGGGCGCCGCCACCGGGGTGCAGGACTCCACGGTGAAGGCCCTCGTCGCCGACCTCGTGCCGCGGGGACGGCTCGCCACGGCGTACGGCGTCTTCGCGGCGTTCCAGGCCGGGGCCGCGCTCGTCGGTGGCGTGCTGGCGGGATGGCTGTACGACGTGCAGCGCACCGCCCTGGCGAGCGTGATCGGTGGTGCGCAGCTGGTCGCGCTCGCGTTGCTGGTCGCCGTGCTCAGGCGCGCGCCACGCGGGCAGGAGCCGACTTCAGCGCCCGACTAGGGTGAGGAGCATGTCGGCCACCCCGTCGTCGTACTCGATCACGATGCGACTGCACACCGCGCCCGACCACGGCGTCGTCGGCGCCGTCGCCACGGCGATCGCTGCGGCCGGAGGGATCGTGACGGCGATCGACGTCGCCGACTCCAGCCACGACCGCCTCGTTGTCGACGTGACCTGCTCGGCCTCCGACGCGGAGCACTCCGAGGTGCTCGTCGACGCGGTGACCCAGGTCGACGGCGTGGAGGTGCACAAGGTCAGCGACCGCACCTTCCTGCTCCACATCGGCGGCAAGATCGAGGTCACCTCCAAGGTGCCGCTGCGCACCCGCGACGACCTGTCGATGGCCTACACCCCGGGCGTGGGCAGGGTCAGCCTGGCGCTGGCGAACAACCCCGAGGACGTTCGCCGGCTCACGATCAAGGGAAACACTGTCGCCGTCGTCACCGACGGCTCTGCCGTGCTCGGCCTGGGCAACATCGGCCCCGGCGCGGCGCTGCCGGTGATGGAGGGCAAGGCGGCGCTCTTCAAGCGGTTCGCCGACATCGACGCCTGGCCGATCTGCCTGGCGTCGCAGGACACCGACGAGATCGTGCGGGCGGTCGAGATGATCGCGCCCGGCTTCGGCGGGATCAACCTCGAGGACATCGCCGCCCCTCGCTGCTTCGAGGTCGAGCGACGGCTGCGGGAGAGCCTCGACATCCCGGTCTTCCACGACGACCAGCACGGCACCGCGATCGTCGTACTGGCGGCGCTGACCAACGCCCTGCGGTGCGTGGAGAAGAAGCTGGCCGACGTCCGCATCGTCGTCTCCGGCGGTGGCGCTGCCGGATCGGCGATCGTCACCCTCCTCCTGGCCGGCGGGGCGGTCGACGTGGTGGTCTCCGACATCAGCGGCGTGCTCTGCGACGGCGACCCGTCGCTGAGCCCGGCCCACGCGGAGCTCGCGACACGCACGAACCCCCACCATCTCCAGGGTGGGCTGCACGACGCCCTGCGCGGCGCCGACGTCTTCATCGGCGTCAGCGCCCCGGGCATCCTGCCGGCGGAGTGGATCGCCGACATGGCGCCGCGGGCCGTCGTGTTCGCGCTGGCGAACCCCGATCCCGAGGTCGACCCGGCGGATGCCGAGAAGTACGCCGCCGTGGTCGCCAGTGGGCGCAGCGACTTCCCGAACCAGATCAACAACGTGCTCGCGTTCCCCGGCGTCTTCCGCGGGCTGCTCGACGCGAAGGCCCGCGAGATCCGCATCGACATGCTGCTCAAGGCCGCCGAGGCGATCGCGCTCGTGGTCAAGGACGACGAGCTCAACCCCAACTTCATCATCCCCAGCGTTTTCAACACCGACGTCCCCAAGGCCGTCGCCGCCGCCATCAGAGGAGCAGAATGACCACCCTCGGAGACTTCCACGCCACCAGCCTCGACGGGCAGGACCGCGACCTCGGCGACTACGTCGGCGACGTCGTCCTGGTCGTCAACACCGCCAGCAAGTGCGGGCTGACCCCCCAGTACGAGGGCCTGCAGAAGCTGTACGACGACTACGTCGACCAGGGCCTGACCGTCCTCGGCTTCCCGTGCGACCAGTTCGGCCACCAGGAGCCCGGCACCGAGGAGGAGATCGGGGCGTTCTGCCAGCAGAACTACGGCGTCACGTTCCCGATGTTCGCCAAGATCGAGGTCAACGGCGAGCACACCCACCCGCTCTACGTGTGGCTCAAGCACAAGAAGTCGGGCGCGATCGGCGCGCACATCAAGTGGAACTTCACCAAGTTCCTGATCGGTCGCGACGGCCGGGTGATCAAGCGCTTCGGCCCCACCAAGGACCCGGAGAAGCTCCGCCCGCAGATCGAGGCCGCGCTGGCCGAGGGCGGCGTCACCGATCAGGCCGCCGCCGGCTGAGCGACAGCTAGTCGTTGTTCTCCGTGGCGTAGAGGGCGGCGCCGACGATCCCGGCGGCGTTCAGCAGCGTCGCCGGGATGATCTCGGTGTCGATGTCGACCAGCGGCAGGAACTTCTCGGCCTTCTTGCTGACCCCGCCGCCGACCACGAAGAGCTCGGGGGAGAAGAGCACCTCGAGCTGGCGGTAGTACGTCGTGAGCCGCTCGGCCCAGTCCTCCCACGACAGGTCCTCGCGCTCCCTCGCGCTCGAGGCGGCGCGCTTTTCCGCGTCGTGCCCGTCGATCTCGAGGTGGCCGAGCTCGGAGTTCGGCACCAGCACACCGTCGTACACCAGGGCTGAGCCGATGCCCGTGCCGAGCGTGGTGACGATGACCAGGCCCTGCCGCCCCTTGGCCGCGCCGAACCGCACCTCGGCCAGGCCCGCGGCGTCGGCGTCGTTCACCACGTGCACGTCGCGGCCGGTGGCGTCGGTGAACAGCTTGTCGGCATCCTCGCCGATCCAGTGCTTGTCGATGTTGGCGGCGGAGTGGACCACGCCCCGCTTGACGACCCCCGGCACCGTCACGCCCACCGGCCCGTCGGAGTCGTCGAAGTGGCCGAGCAGCTCGGAGAAGACCTTCGCCACCGCATCGGGGGTCGCCGGCTTCGGGGTGTCGATGCGCACCCGGTCCTCGGCGAAGTCACCCTCCTCGAGATCCACCGGCGCGCCCTTGATGCCGCTGCCACCGAAGTCGATCCCGAAGGGCAGTCCCGAACCACTCATGCCCCTAATCTTCCCGGGATCAGCCCTCGCGGCAACCTGGCCCGGACAAGGCGGCCCGGGCAAGGCGGCCCGCTCCGCAACGAGGTCGGCTCGAAGGTCGGGGATCCCCGGGAGACCGCCGACGACCTCGCCTGGATGCTGGGTCGCACCCTCGCGAGGTGACCGCCGGCCGGGGGTAGCCTCGCCCGATGGGCTCCGGGACCGTCGCGTACTCCTCCCGGGCAGGTCGCGGGCTCGTGCTCGCCACCACCCTGGGCTCCGGGATGGTGCTGCTCGACGGCACCGTGGTCAACGTCGCGCTGCGCACCGTCGGCAGCGACCTCGACGCGTCGCTGGCCCAGCTCCAGTGGATCAGCAACGCCTACCTGCTCACGCTCGCCAGCCTGATCCTGATCGGCGGCTCGCTCGGTGACCGGCTCGGCCGGCGGCGGGTGTTCCTCGTCGGGGTCGTGTGGTTCGCAGTCGCCTCGGCGCTGTGCGGTCTGGCCCCCAACGCCGAGGCGCTGATCGCGGCGCGTGCACTCCAGGGCATCGGTGGTGCCCTGCTCACGCCGGGCTCCCTGGCGATCATCGAGTCGGGCGTCGACCCCGACGACCGGGGACGCGCGATCGGCGCCTGGACCGGGATGACGAGCATCGCGGCCGCCATCGGGCCGTTCGTCGGGGGTGCACTCGTGCAGTACGCCGACTGGCGCTGGATCTTCTGGATCAACGCACCGCTCGCGGCGGTCACCGTGGTCGTCACCCTGATCTTCGTGCCCGAGAGCCGGACCGCCGAGCAGGGCCGGTACGACGTGCTGGGCGCGGCCCTGGCGGCGCTGTCGCTGGGCGGGATCACCTACTGGCTGATCGAGTTCCACAGCGGCCTCGCCCTGCCGGCGCTCGCGGTCGGGGTGGCGGCAGCCGTCGCGTTCGTCGTGGTCGAACGGCGCACCCGCCATCCGATGCTGCCGCTGGGGCTCTTCGCCTCCCGCACCTTCTCCGCCGCGAACTCGATGACGCTGCTGGTCTACGCCGCCTTGGGCGCGGTGCTCTTCTTCCTCGTGATCGACGTGCAGACCGTGCTGGGCTACGGCGCGCTCCAGGCAGGGATGGCCACGCTCCCGATCACGATCCTGATGCTGCTGCTCGCCTCGCGCGGCGGGGCCCTGGGCACCCGGATCGGCCCGCGGATCCCGATGACGGTGGGACCGCTGGTGATGGGGGCTGGGGTGGCCTGGCTGTCGTTCGTGGACGAGGGCACGTCGTACTGGCTGGGGGTGCTGCCGCCGCTCTGCGTCTTCGCGCTGGGTCTCGCGCTGATGGTCGCGCCGCTCACCGCGACGGTCCTGGGCGCGGCGCCAGCCGACCGTGCGGGCGTGGCGAGCGGGGTGAACAACGCCGTGGCGCGCGCGGGCTCGCTCTTCGCCGTCGCGGCCTTGCCGGTGGTGGTCGGCCTGTCTGGCGCGGAGTACGACGATGCGCAGGCCTTCAGCAGCGCCTACCAGCAGGCGATGTGGCTGTGCGCCGGTCTGCTCGTGGCCGGCGGGATCGTCTCGTGGTTCACCATTCCGGACCGGGTGCCGGCCAAACCCGCCGGGACGCCTTCCGGCAGGCGAGTCGCACCGCAGCTGGACTGTCCGCACCGGGGCCGGTGAGGAGCCGCGAACTACCCTGTCGACCATGACACGGGGGCGTCTCGGGATCGCGAGCGCGGTGGCGACGGCCGCCGCGCTGCTTCTCGCGTCCTGTGGGGAGGGCTCGTCGGACCCCGTCGCGGGGTCGTCGACCGGGCCCGTGGCGTCGACGTCGTCGCCCTCGCCCAGCGAGCCGTCGAGCCCGACCACCTCGCCACCGCTCGACCCCGCGCACGCGGTCGCCTACCCGGGCCCGTTCAAGGCGCCCCTCCACACCGCCGACATGATGATCTTCAGGCAGCGACCGCTCAGCGACGCCATGGTGCGTCGGATCCGGGCCGTTGACGGGGTCACGCGGGTCGAACGGTTCTCGCTCGCCCAGGTCAGCATCGACGACCACGCGATCAACGTCGCGGCGGTCGACCCCACGACGTACCGCAACTACAACCCCAGCCAGGTCGCGCAGTTCCAGCAGGAGTGGAACCGGATCGCCGGCGGCGAGATGGCGATCCGTCCGCAGTTCCGCAAGCAGGTGCCGAAGAACGGCTTCGTGCGGATGGGCACCCGGTCGGACGCGCCGCTCGTGCACGTCGGGGTCTACGCGCCGCAGATCCCGCAGGTGGACGCGATCGTCAACCAGAAGTGGGTGAAGACCCTCGGGATGCGGCGCGGCAACGCGCTCCTGGTCTCGACCGGCAACCGCACGCCGCTGTCGATCCGCAAGCCGATCCAGCGGATCGTGGGAGGCCGCGCGTCGGTGCAGCGGATGGATGCCGCCGCCCGCCTGGGCCTCGACCCGAGCGTCACCCAGACCGCGCTGCTCGTCGGCACCACTGCCGAGGCAGTCGGCTCGTTCAGCTACACCGTGCTCACGGGCGGGCACATCGCCCCGCAGGCGCCGTGGGTCAGCTCCCACATCTCGACCGAGACGATGCCGATCATCGGGCCGATGACGTGCAACACCTTGATGTTCCCGCAGCTGAGAGCGGCGCTGAACGAGGTCGAGGCCCGGGGCCTCGCGACCGCGATCCACCCCGGCCAGTACGGCGGGTGCTACGTCCCGCGCTTCATCGCCGGTACGACGACCCTGTCCAACCACGCCTTCGGTCTTGCCCTCGACCTCAACGTCCCGGAGAACCAGCGCGGCACCGTCGGCCAGATCAACCGCGACGTGGTCGCGATCTTCCAGCGATGGGGCTTCACCTGGGGCGGCACCTGGCACTACACCGACCCGATGCACTTCGAGATGAACCGTCTCGTCACACCCGAGTGAGGCTGCCGGAGCGTCGCGCCATGGTCTCGACCGGCTCGGCCGACGGTGGCGACTCCGGTGGCTGAGGAGCTCGCTCTGCCGAGCGTCTCGAAACCACCCCACCGGAGCGTTGGACGAACGTTCGTCCCACAGGCGTCTGATACGAACGTTCGACCACACGCGACGAGGAGGTCGTGCCGCGACGCCCGTCGGTCGAGCCTGTCGAGACCAGATGACCGCGCCTAGGCCCGAAACCACCCCACCGGACCCTGCGGCAGGATGGCCGCATGCGCGCCGTCCAGGTAGTCCAGCCCACCGGCCCCGCGGATGTGCGGGTGGTCGACGTCGAGGAGCCCGTGCCCGGCCCGGGCGACGTCCTGGTCGAGGTGCACAGCGTCGGGATCTCGTTCCCCGACCTGCTGCTGAGCAAGGGTCAGTACCAGCTCCGTCCCGAGCCTCCGTTCACGCTCGGGGTGGACGTGGCCGGCACCGTCGTCTCGGCCGGGGGCGGCCTCGAGCCCGGCACCCGTGTCTGCGGCGTCGTGCCGTACGGCGGCGCAGGCGAGCGCGCGGTGGTGCCGGCGGCGTCGGTCTTCCCCCTGCCCGACTCCCTGTCGTACGACGAGGGCGCGGCGCTGCCAATGAACTACCTGACCGCGTTGTTCGCGCTCCAGGAGCGCGGCCAGGTGCGAGCGGGGGAGACGGTCCTCGTGCACGGTGCGGCCGGCGGCGTCGGCACCGCCACCCTCCAGGTCGCGCGCGGCCTCGGCGCCCACACCATCGGTGTCGTCTCGACTCAGGAGAAGGCGGACTTCGCCCGCGCCGCCGGCGCGGACGAGACCGTGCTCCTCGAAGGATTCAAGGATGCGGTCAAGGAGCTGACCGGGGGCAGGGGCGTCGACGTGGTCCTCGACGTCGTCGGCGGTGACGTGTTCACCGACTCGCTGCGCTGCCTCGCTGAGCTCGGCCGGCTGCTGGTCGTCGGCTTCGCGGCGGGCCAGGGGATCCCCGAGGTCAAGGTCAACCGGCTGCTGCTCGGCAACCTCGACGTGCGCGGTGTCGGGTGGGGCGGCTACGCGATGACGCGGCCCTCCTACATGCAGGAGCAGTGGCGTGCGCTGCTCCCGATGATCGGGTCCGGGATCGTCGCGCCGCCCGTGGGAGCGACGTACGCCCTCGACGACTTCGGCCGCGCGTTGCAGGACATGGAGGCGCGGCGCACTCTCGGCAAGGCCGTCGTCCGCGTGCGGTGAACGGCGTACGCACCCTAGGCTCACCCGAATGAGCACGCTCGACGACGCCCGCGAGGGCATGGATCCCGACATCCGCCCCCAGGACGATCTCTTCGGCCACGTCAACGGGCGCTGGCTCGAGACCGCCGAGATCCCCGCCGACAAGGGGAGCTGGGGCTCCTTCGTGCAGCTCGCCGACGACGCCGAGAAGCAGGTCCACGCGATCATCGAGGGCCTGGCCGAGCGGGTCGTCGCCGGAGAGGAAGGGCTCGGCGACGACGCCATGCGCATCGCCTGCCTGTACGCGTCGTTCATGGACGAGCAGGCGGTCGAGACGCGTGGCTACGAGCCGCTGCGGCCGCTGCTGGACGCGGTCGACAGCCTGCGCGACGTGCGTGACCTCGCGGCGTTCCTCGGCGAGTTCGAGCAGATCGGCGGCAGCGGCGCGTTCGGCGTGTACATCGACGTCGACGGGAAGAACTCCGACCGGTCTCTGGTCAACGTCGTGCAGGGCGGCCTCGGTCTGCCCGACGAGTCGTACTACCACGACGAGAAGTTCGCGGAGATCCGCGAGAAGTACGTCGCCTTCCTGACCCGGATGTTCGAGCTGGTCAAGCGACCCGACGCGGCCATGTCGGCCGCGACCGTGATGGCGGTGGAGACCCGGCTGTCGCAGGGTCACTGGGAGCGCGCCGAGACCCGCGACGTGCAGAAGACCTACAACCTCCTGACGCTCGAGGACCTGCACGCGCTCTGCCCGGCCTTCGACTGGGCGGTCTTCATCCGCAACCTCGGCGGCTCGGAGGAGACCATCGCCGAGACCTGCGTCCGGCAGCCGTCGTACCTGGAGCATCTGTCGGCGGCCCTGCAGGAGGTGCCGATCGAGGACTGGCGCGCCTGGCTGGCCGCCCGCGTCGTGCGTGCGTATGCGCCGTACCTCGCCGCGGAGTTCGTCGAGACCAACTTCGACTTCTACGGCCGCACGTTGGGCGGCACGCCCGAGCTGCGGGAGCGCTGGAAGCGCGGGGTGGCGCTCGTCGAGGGCTCGATCGGGGAGGCGGTCGGTCGCGAGTACGTCGCGCGACACTTCCCGCCCGCCTCGAAGGCGATGATGGAGGAGCTGGTGGGCAACCTGCTGCGCGCCTACCGCCAGTCGATCTCAGTGCTGGAGTGGATGAGCGAGGAGACCAAGCAGGCGGCGTACCGGAAGCTCGATCAGTTCCGGTCGAAGATCGGCTACCCCGAGACCTTCCGCGACTACTCCTCGCTCGAGTTCGTGCCGGACGACCTGCTCGCGAACGTCGCCGCCGCCAACGCGTTCGAGACGCGGCGCCAGCTGGCGAAGATCGGCGCGCCGGTCGACCGCGACGAGTGGTTGATGCTGCCGCAGACCGTGAACGCCTACTACCGCCCGGGGATGAACGAGATCTGCTTCCCCGCCGCGATCCTGCAGAAGCCGTTCTTCTCCCCCGAGGCCGACGAGTCCGAGAACTACGGCGGCATCGGCGCGGTGATCGGCCACGAGATCGGGCACGGCTTCGACGACCAGGGCTCGCAGTACGACGGCGCCGGCAACCTCCAGGACTGGTGGACGCCCGATGACAAGACGGCCTTCCAGGGCAAGTCGCAGGCGCTGATCGAGCAGTACAACGGGTTCTCGCCGCGCAACCTGCCGGACGAGCACGTCAACGGCGCGCTCACGGTCGGGGAGAACATCGGCGACCTCGGTGGCCTCACGATCGCGCTGACGGCGTACTCGATCGCCCGCAACGGCGAGGTCGAGCTCGAGGACGCCCAGCACCTGTTCTTCAACTGGGCCTACTGCTGGCGGACCAAGCGTCGCGTCGAGCTCGACCAGCAGTACCTCACCGTCGACCCCCACAGCCCGCCGGAGTTCCGCGCCAACATCGTGCGCAACCTCGACGAGTTCCACGCGGTCTTCGGGACGCAGGAGGGTGACGGGCTCTGGCTCGACCCGGCGGACCGCGTCCGCATCTGGTGACGCTCGGCGCCCACGGCCAGAGGTCGTACGACGTGCGGCTGGACTGGGGCCTGGCCGGCGCTCGGGCGTTGGTGGCGGACGCGCGGCCCGGCGACGTCGCGGTGGTCGTCGACGTGCTGTCGTTCACGACCACGCTCACGGTCGCGGTCGAGCGCGGGGTCACGGTCTACCCGTATCCATGGCGGGCCGCGGACGCCGAGCGCTACGCCGCCGAGCGCGGCGCGACGCTGGCCGCGGGTCGGCGTGAGGGCCTCGCGTCAGGTTCGGTGAGCCTCTCGCCGGTGTCGTTCCTGGAGACCTCCGGCCTCGAGCGCGTGGTGCTGCCGTCGCCCAACGGGTCCACCATCGCCTTCGCCCTCGCCGATGCGGGCGTCACCGTCGTCGGTGCCAGTCTGCGCAACGCGGGGGGTGTCGCGGCCTGGCTCCGGTCGAGCTCGGCATCCCGCGTCTGCGTGGTCGCGGCCGGTGAGCGCTGGCCCGACGGGGAGCTCCGGCCGGCCGTCGAGGACCTCTGGGGCGCCGGCGCCGTGCTGTCGGGTCTCGGTGAGCTCGGGCTGAGCCCCGAGGCTGCGATGGCCGCTGCGGCGTTCCGCGCCGTCGAGGGCCGGCTCGCCGACGAGCTGCCGCGCTGTGCCAGCGGCCACGAGCTGGTGGAGGGCGGCTTCGCCGGCGACGTCGCCCTCGCCGCGTCGTACGACGTGAGCCGCGTGGTGCCGGTGCTGACCGGTGACGCCTTCGGTGACGCTCAGGACTTGTAGAGCTTGCAGCCCTGCTGCTTCAACCTCTCCCAGGTCGCCGCGTCGACGACACCGGTGGCGCTGAGGTGGTTGTCGCGCTGGAAGTCACGGATCTTGGCCGCCGTCGTGGCGTCGTAGGAACCGGAGATCTCCTCGTCCGGGGCCCGACCCATGTCGATGAGGAGGTTCTGGAGCTGGCGGATCCAGATGCCGTCGGTCCCCTCGGTGCTCATGCCCCCCTTCATCGTCGGCGCTGCCAGCGTGACGTAGCAGAGGCACTGCACGGTGTCGGTGGCGTCGCTCCTCAGCCTCGTCACGATGCCGCCGCGGTGGCCGGCGCTGAACTGGGCGTTGCAGGCGGCCGGGCGATCCCCGAAGGGACCGACGTACGCGACGTACGGCGGGGTCGATCCGCCGTTCGGCACCCAGGTCGTCGGGCACGACTTCGCGGTGGCCAGGTACGACGCCTCCACGTCGCTGTTCTGCGTGAGGGCTGCTCCGAGCTGGCCGGCGCCACCGCGGCCGATCGTGAACAGCACCTTGCCGGTGCACGCCTGGTTCTGGAACGGGATGCCGAGGGCGAGCGGGTCGGCGAACGGGGCGTCGTCGCGGTCGAGCATCAAGCCGCCCGCGACCCCCAGCCCGATCCCGAGTGCGGCCGAGACCACGACGGCGAGCAGGGAGGAGGGACGCACCCGCGCAGGATACGTCCCTCCGGCTCCGTCAGCCGACCATCATCGCCGCGGCGTCGACGGGCTTCTCCGCCGGGCGACGCGGGAGGAAGAAGGCCGGGATCAGGCACAGTCCGACGAGGATCGTGGCCACCAGGAAGGCGTCGCCGAACGCCAGGCCCATGAAGTGCAGACCCAGCTTCGTCACGGCATCGGCCTGACCCTGCGTCAACCCGAGCGAGGCTGGATCGACGCCGCTCTGCAGCGCGAGCGTCGGATCCACGACCTTGGAATGCTGGTTGTAGGCGGACGTGAGCAGCACGGAGAACAACGCCGTGCCCACCGAGATGGAGATCTGTTGGGTGATGTTCATCAGCGTGGAGCCGCGGGCGACGTCGTGCGCCTTGAGGCTGGCCAGCGCCGCGGTGAAGACGGGCATCATCGTGGAGCCCATGCCCAGCCCCATGATCACGAACGCGGTGATGATGTAGGCGTAGGACGTCTGGTCGTCGACGACGATCAGCATGCCCATGCCGAGGGTGTCGAGGACGAGGCCGGTGAGGACCACCTTGCCGGGCCCGATCTTGTCCGCCAGGAAGCCGGCGATCGGCATCGTCAGCATCGCGCCGAAGCCCTGCGGTGCGACCAGCCAGCCGGAGGCGAGCGGCGACTCGCCCCGCACCTGCTGGAAGTAGAGCGTGAAGAGCAGACTCGCCCCGAAGAACGCGATCGCGAACAGTGACATCGTGATCACCGCGGCGCTCATCGTCCGGTTGGTGAACAGACGCAGCTGCACCAACGGGTGGATGTTGTTGCGACGGAGCGCCCACCACACGAACGCGGCCACCAGGGCCAGGCCGACCAGGCTGCAGACCACGACTCGCGAGGTGAACACCGTGCCGTGCTCCTGCTGGGCAGCGGGGATCGACGAGACGCCGAAGAGGAGGAGCGCCAGGCCGGGAGAGAGCAGCAGCATGCCGACGAAGTCGAAGCTCTCGGAGGGATGGACCGAGTCACGGTCGAGGACACGCCAGGCGTAGACGGTGGCGACCATCCCGATCGGGACGTTGATCAGGAAGATCCAGTGCCAGGACGCGACCTGGATCAACCAGCCGCCCAGGATCGGTCCGAAGATCGGACCCAGCAGCATCGGGACCCCGAGGATGGCCATCACCCGGCCGAGCCGCTCAGGACCCGCGGCGCGGGTCAGGATGGTCATCCCGAGCGGCATCAACATGCCTCCGCCGAGCCCCTGCAGGACGCGGAACCCGACCAGCATCTCCAGCGACGTGGCGGTGGCGCACAGGGCCGAACCGGCGGTGAAGAGGACGATCGCAGCGATGTAGAGACGTTTGGTGCCGAACCGGTCGGCGCCCCACCCGGTGAGGGGGATCACCGTGGCCAGCGCCAGCGTGTAGGCCGTCGCGGTCCAGGCCACCTGCGCCTGCGTCGCGTCGAACTCTTCCTGGAACGTGCGTTGGGCGACCGCCACCACGGTGATGTCGAGGATCGACATGATCGCGCCCAGCACGACCACGCCGGCGATGATCATGACCCTCGCGTCGAGGCTGCCGTCCGAGGGGCCGGTGGGCTCACCGACCTGGCTGTCGATCTCGGTGCTCATGCGCGCGTCTCCCTCTCGTGGTTCCTCAGTCGAGCGTAGGCAAGGCCGCCGACACCGGCGACCCGATATCCGGTGCGTGGTCGAGGTCCGGGCGTCCACCGCCTCCGCCTCCGCCTCGCAGGTCGTCGCGGATCTGCCTGCGCAACCAGAAGGCGATGTGGGCGGCTGCGAGCAGCGTCACCACCCCCATGATCGCGTAGATCTGCCGGTACGACAGCACCACCACCAGCGCGGATCCGAGGGCGAGCGAGACCGCTTGCGGGGTGGCCATCACGACCTCGATCGCCGTGGACACCCGGCCCATGATCGCCTGCGGGCTGCGCCGCTGCACCAGGGTCATGAACGCCACCATCAGCAGCGGCAGCGACATCCCGAACACGGCGGCGCTCAGGCAGACCACGACGATGCTGTGGGTGAGGCCCATGATCGCGATGCCGGCGACCAGGACCACCAGGCCGACCACGCAGGTGGCGACCTCGCCGATCCGCTTGACGATCCAGCCCGACGACAGGCCACCCACGATCGCGCCGACGCCCTGCACGGAGACGATCACCGAGACGAACGTCGCGGGCCGGTCGAAGGCGTCGAGGAGCGCGTAGATCGACGATTCCATGAACCCCAGCACCAGCAGGGTGATGCCGAAGCCGATCAGCACGTGCTTGAGCACCTGGTCGGCGCCGAGGTGTCGCATGCCGGCCGTCAGCTGGTACCAGAAGTGCGCCTCCTCGACCTCCGGGGGCACCTCGCGCAGGGTGATCGTGGCGATCACCGCGGCCGCCACCAGGAACGACGCCGCGTCGAGGAGCGCGACCGCCCAGCCGCCCAGCCACGTGAAGATCAGGGCACCGATCAGCGGGCCGAACAGGCGGAACGACTCCTTGGTGGTCTGGAGCGAGGAGTTCGCGTCCACCAGCATCTCGTCGGGCATCAGCTCCTTGAGCAGGCCGTTGAGCGCGGCCGGCAGGACCACGAACGAGACGCCGTACAGCATGGCGACCGCCCAGATGATCCAGACCTGTCCGGGCCCGCGCACGAGCACGAGGGGGAGCACGCCCAGGGCGGAGGCGAGGTGGCCCCACACCAGCAGCGGCTTGCGCTGGAGCCGGTCGATCCAGATGCCGAGCAGGGGGGCGAGCAGGGCGGGGATCAGCATGAAGAAGAACGTGAGACCGGCCTGGGCGTTGGAGCCGGTCAGCGACTTCACCCAGATCGAGAGCACCAGCAGCATGGCGGAGTCACCGAACATCGACGCCGTGAGACCGGCGTACAGGCGCGAGAAGCCGGGCTGGCGGAAGGCCTGCCTCATGACGCGTCAGCCCCCGTCCGGGTCGAGTCCTCGGTCGCCTCGACGCCGGGCAGGAGCAGGGGCGCCCCCCAGGCGACGAACTCGCAGAGCCGTGAGCCTGGTGGGCGCCGGGAGGGGTCGACGAGGCGGTCGGTGTAGCGCTCGAGGACGGTGCGGATCTCGGCGTTGAGGGCCTCGAGCTCCTCGAGGGTCAGCCAGCTCGCGGACTGGGTGGCCGTGGTGGCGTCCGCCCAGTCCTCGTCGCCGTCGTCGTGGAGCTGGGCCCGCGCCTGGTGGAACCTGGTGACCTGGCGCTCGAGCATCATCTGCTCGAGCGCGCGGCCCGCGCGCAGCTGGCTCGGCGACGCGTCGGACTCGTCCCAGGCCAGCCCGACCGAGCGCACCTGCCAGGGACGCTGGCGGCCGATGCCGCCGCCGGCCTCCTCGACGAAGTGGTGCTCGGCCAGCTTGCGCAGGTGCCAGGAGCAGTTGGCGGGCGTCTCGTCCAGCCGGTCGGCCAGCTCGGTCGCCGTGAGCGGCCCGGACACCGTGAGCAGCTCCATGATCCCGAGCCGCACCGGATGCGCCAGCGCGGCCAGCTCACGGGGATCCTGCAACCTCCGGTACGACGGCCCCTCGGGGCTGGTGTTCTCGGGCATAGTGTCGAAACTACTCTTTCGAAAGAACTCTTGCAATAGGCGCCGAGGGGGCTATCCGTCCACTTCCGCCCGGGTAGTCCCTGACGCAACCGCCCCTCAGGGGCGCGCTCGGGGGCCGAATCGTCAGGGACTACCCGGGCTGGCTGTCGGAGGGGCGGGCTAGGTTCAGAGGCGGGTGAGCGGGGCAGCTGAGCAGGGCAGCGCAGGGCAGGGGTCGGCGGGCGGGTGGCGAGTGGCGAGGGTGGGTGGTGAGGTGAGCTTCGTGCCGCTGTCCGGCCCCGCGACGCTGCGGGAGGCGGAGGCGCCGCGCGACGGGATGGTGGAGTTCACCGACGACGGGCCGGCCGGGCGGACGATCACGCTGCCGATTCGCGCCGCCCTCCCGGTGCTGGCGAAGGCGCGCAGCGACGAGGCCGCCCACCCGTCGGTGAGCCTGCTCGCGGCGGCCTCGCTGCTGGCGATGAGGTTCGTGGCCGCCGGCAAGTTCGAGCCCGGCGACGGCGTCTGGCAGCTGACCCCGCTCGACGCCGACGACACCGAGCGCCTGCGACGGCTCGCGGAGTCGCGGGCCTATGCCGGACTGCCGGCCGCCGACGCCGAGCACGTCGTACGACGGTTGGTCGACGCGGTGGTCGACACCATGCCGCGCGTCTCACCCACCGCTGCCCCGCCGCACACCCACCGCTCGACACCGCCGCGGCCGACCACGCAGCCCCCGACGACCCAGCCCCCGACGACCCAGCCCCCGGGCCAACGGACCAGACCCGAGAGCGACGCGTTCAGCCGCCGCCTCCAGGCCCTCGTCGCCCGTCACCGCGGCGAGACCACCGGCCTGCCCCAGCTCGTCACGCTCTCGCTCCGGGTCGAGGCCCACGAGGAGGAGCTGGTCGCCGGGTCGTGCCGGCTGGTGCTCCAGGTGCACGACGAGCAGGACCCGCTCCACCTGTGCGACGCCGCCTCGCTGTGGCAGGACGACGCGTCGGTCCACGGCTTCGGCGACCGGGCCCGCACCCACACCTCCCTCGCCCTGCGCGAGGCCGCCGCGGCCTGGCCGCCGCTCGAGCGACTGCTCGAGCAACGCGTCCCCGACGAGCTGGCGCTGACCACCGACGACCTCGTCAGCCTCCTCGAGGACGGCGTGGAGGCACTTCACCGCGGCGGGGTCGACGTGCTGTGGCCGCGCAGCCTGGGCCGCGACCTCAAGGCCACGGCGACCCTCGACCGGGTGCCGGGCACCCGCGAGGGCCAGCTCGTCGAGGGGGTGCTGAGCGGAGACGCACTCTTCGCGTTCAACTGGCAGGTCGCGCTGAGCGGCGAGCCACTCACCGACGCCGAGATGGACACCCTCGCGCGTGCCTCGTCACCGATGCTGAGGCTGCGCGGCGGCTGGACGGTCGTCGACCCCTCCGTCGCCCGCAGGGCCCGCAAGCGTCTGATCCGCACCGTGAAGCCGGCGCAGGCCGTGGCGGCGGCGCTCACCGGTCAGGTCGACATCGACGACGCTCCCGCCGAGGTCGTCGTCGGAGCCGGCCTGCTGAAGGTCCGCGAACAGCTCCTCGACGCGGCGACCGCGCCGCCGCTGCCGACCCCACCCGGGCTCGCAGCCGTGCTCCGTGACTACCAGCGCCAGGGCTTCACCTGGCTCGAGCGGCTCACCTCGCTCGGCCTCGGGGCCTGCCTCGCCGACGACATGGGCCTGGGCAAGACCGTCACCCTGATCGCCCTCCACCTCCACCGCGCCGCTGCCCGCCCCGGGCCGACCCTGGTGGTGTGCCCGGCCTCGCTGCTCGGCAACTGGGAGGCCGAGATCCAGCGCTTCGCGCCCGGCGTCGCCGTACGACGCTTCCACGGCGGGCGGCGTTCGCTCGACGACCTGACCCCCACCGACGCCGGCCCCGATCCCGGCTTCGTGCTCACCACCTACGGCACCGTCCGTCGCGATGCCGGCTCACTGGCCGCTGTCGCCTGGGGCCTGGTGGTCGCCGACGAGGCACAGCACGTCAAGAACGCCCGCTCCGCGACGGCCCGCGCCCTGCGCACGGTGCCGTCGGCGGCGCGAGTGGCGCTCACCGGCACCCCCGTCGAGAACAACCTGACCGAGCTCTGGGCGATCCTCGACTGGGCCACGCCCGGGCTGCTCGGCAGCCGCCAGGCGTTCCGCAAGGTCTGGGCCGGCCCGATCGAGTCCGGCCTCGAGCCGACGAAGGCGCGGCAGTTCGCGGGGCTGATCGGACCCGTTCCTGCTGCGCCGGCGCAAGTCCGACCCCGGGATCGCCCCCGAGCTGCCCGCCAAGACCGAGACCGACCACCTCCTCGGCCTGACCCGCGAGCAGGTCGTTCTCTACGAGGCGTTCGTGCGCGACACCATGGAGCGCATCCGCCGCGCCGACGAGGAGACCCGCCGCGGCCTGGTGCTCAAGCTGCTGACCGGCCTCAAGCAGATCTGCAACCACCCGGCCCACTTCCTCAAGCAGTCGGGCGGCCGGCTCACCGGCCGCTCCGAGAAGCTCGACCTGCTCGACGAGCTCCTCGACACCGCGCTGTCCGAAGGCAGCTCGGTGCTGGTCTTCACCCAGTACGTCGCCATGGCGCGGCTGGTCGAGGACCACCTGGACCGGCTGGGCGTGCCCCACCAGTTCCTCCACGGCGGCACCCCCGTGCGCCAGCGCGACGCGATGGTCGCGAGCTTCCAGGCTGGCCCCGACGCCGGAGGCGTCCCGGTGTTCCTGCTGTCGCTCAAGGCCGGCGGCACGGGGCTCAACCTCACCCGTGCCGACCACGTCATCCACATCGACCGCTGGTGGAACCCCGCCGTGGAGGACCAGGCCACCGACCGCGCCCACCGGATCGGCCAGACCCGCCCGGTGCAGGTCCACCGGATGATCACCCAGGGCACCGTCGAGGAGCGGGTGGCCGAGCTGCTGCGTCGCAAGCGGTCGCTCGCGGACGCCGTCCTCGGCCGGGGCGAGGCGGCCCTCACCGAGCTCAGCAACGACGAGCTGCTCGACCTCGTCTCCCTGCGGAGGCACCCGTGAGCGCCGTGACCTTCGCCCGCATCCCACCCCGGCGCAGCACGACCCGGGCGGCGACCTGGTGGGGCCGGGCCTGGGTCCGCGCGGTCGAGGAGGCGGCTTACTCCGAGGGCGACCTCCACGCCGCCCGTGCCATCTCGCGCAGCGGGGCCGTCGGCGGCATCACCGTCGACCGCGGCTCGGTCATCGCCGCCTGCTACGACCGGTCCGGCGTGTGGTCGGTCTCGGCGAGCGTCCCCGAGCTCGACCCGATCAGCCGCCGCGCCTTCGTCGACGTGGTCGGCGGCGAGTCCGGCCACCTGGCGTCGCTGCTGTCCGGTGAGCTGCCGTACCGCCTCGTCGAGCAGGCCGAGGAGGCCGGTGTCGAGCTGCTGCCCTACGGCGGCGAGCTCGGTACGGCGTGCCCGTGCGACGCCTGGGTCGACCCCTGCGTCCACGCGCTCGCGGTGCTGCTCCAGGTGGCCTGGCTCGTCGACGGCGACCCGTGGGTGCTCCTACGCCTTCGCGGCCTCTCGCCCGACGACCTCCAGGCCGAGCTCTCCCGGACCGGCGACGAGACCGATGAGCTCGCCGGCGACCTCGCCACCGCCATCGATGCGGCCGTGCGGGCGGCGCGCGTGGTGGCCCTCGCCGACGATCCGAGCGCCGAGATCACTCACCTGGTCTGAGGGCCGGTCAGCGCGCCGAGCGCCATCCGGTGCAGGACGCCGCGCATCGCCTCGTCGGCGATCAAGGCGCTGTGTGGCGTGGAGTTGAGCAGCCCGAACGCCGCGTGGGCCATCACCCGCGCCCGATCGGTGTGCAGCCCCCGATGAAGCCGGCGCAGCTGGCCTGCCCAGACGTCGACGTACTCCCGCTGCAGCGAGCGCACCTGCTCCCGCGCGGCCTGCGGCAGCGACTGCCAGTCACGGTCCTGGACGACGATCAGCGAGCGGTGCCGGAGCGCGAAGTCGATGTGCCAGCCGATCAGGGCGTCGACGGCCTCGTCCGCGTCGTCGGCCGCCTCCGAGCGGGCCCGTCCCTCGTCGAGCAGCCGCTGGCTGATGTCGACGAGCATGGCCGCGAGCACGGCGTCCTTGGACGCGAAGTGCTTGTAGAGCGCCGGCCCGGAGACGCCGCAGGCGCGACCGATCTCGCCGACGGAGACGCCGTGGAAACCCTTGGCAGCGAACAGGTCGGCCGCGGTCCCGAGGATCTGGTCACGCCGGCTCACGTACCCAGGTTAGCGGTCGTTAACGTCCCACGACGGTGACGTCCGCCGTCGCAGGGGTGATGATGCTCTCCTGCACTGCCACCATCGATCCCGGAGCCCCTCCATGCGAACCCTCCTCCCGTCCGTTCGACGCCCCCGCACGGCAGCCGCCGGCCTGGCCGCCGTGGCCCTGGCCGCCGCGGTCACCACCACCCTGGGGCCAGCGTCGGCGGAGCGGCCGGCCCCGGCGACCCGCGCCCACGTCACCGTTGTGAAGGTGCATCGCGGTGGCCCGGACAAGACCGTCGTCTTCCACCGGGCGCACCCGGGTGAGGTCTTCCTCGACGCGACCGTCTCCGCGCCCGGTGTCTCCTGGGCGAAGCGGGGCAACGAGTCCGCGGTGGTCTCGGCGTTCGTGGACGGGCGCTACGCCACCGACATCGTGATCACGTCCGCGGGCGGCGTGGCCCGCCGGTTCGCGCTCGGGCATCTCGGTGCCGGCCGCCACACGCTGCGGGTCCACTACGCCGCAGGGCTCTCGCCGAGCAACGCCGGGGTCGCCAGGCTCCGCGACATCGGGTTCCGCACCGCGCGGCCGGGCAGTCCGGCGTTCGTCGCGGCGAGGTACGCGCCGGTCCTCTACGGACGCACCGACGCGCCGCGGGGTCGACCCCTCCAGAACAACCACACCGACACCCCGCTGATCGCCTGGCACCAGGTGCTGCCTGCTCCCAAGCCGGGCCACTCGATCATCGAGTACTCCGTGGCGTGGAGCAACGAGGACGGCGGCACGCCGACGGCGGCGTTGATGGCGCAGTGGGGACGCACGACCGACATCGAGTGGATATACCGGGTCGAGGTCGACGCCCGGGGTCGGCAGGTGCCGGGGTCGGGGAGGTTCCAAGGTCCGGACCACGTGACCACGAAGTTCCGCGGGCGTCTCCAGGGGACTCATCCCCTGCTGCAGACCTGCACGAGCAACAACAACGTGTGCGACACGAGGCTGCTGAAGACACGGAAGCAGGTGGCGGACCCGATGCGCTTCGCCCTCGACGCCCGCCAGGTGCTGGCTGCCGACGAGCCGCGCGAGCACGAGATGGACGTCAATCCGTGGACCTACCGGGTGATGGCCCAGGAGATGGTGCGCGAGGGCAAGGTCGTCTCGTCCGACCCGGCGAACCCAGGACTCGGCGACCAGCGCGGCTACCTCTACCTCGCGCTCGACCAGACGCCGTCCGACTCCACCGTCGGCCTCGCCGTGGACGTGCTCCTCAACGGCAACCCGACGCCGTTCACCTCCGACCACGGACAAATCCCGTTCCTCTACTCCGTGCATCGCGCCGGCCCGGTCGCGACCACGGTCAAGCTGCCGGCCGGCACGACGCCGGCCGACATCCAATCGATCTCGGTGCGCCGGGTCGCGCCGCTGCTCCCCAGCAGCCCACCGAGTGCAGCCACGATCGACGTCACGGCGATCGACCGCGCCTTCTTCCTCGGCCCCCACTACCGGCCCCGGGCGTCGTTCGCGCAGGGAGCCGTGTCGGCCACGCTCACCCAGGCGTCGCCCTCGGCCGTGATCTGGACGTCCCCCGTGTGACCGGGGTCGGCTGGCACGCATGGTTAATGATCGCTAACCTGGGGCCGTGAGTGAGCTGCGGGAGCTGGTCGACGAGCTGCGAGGACACCTGGCCGTCGTACGCCGCGGGGGCAGCGAGTCCGCGCGGGCCAAGCACACCGACCGCGGGAAGCTGCTGGTCCGCGACCGGATCGACCGGCTGCTCGACCCCGGCAGCCCGTTCCTCGAGCTGAGCCCGCTGGCGGCGTTCGGGATGTACGCGGGTCGCGAGGGCGGTGACTACGCCGTGCCCAGCGCGAGCATCGTGACCGGCATCGGGCGCGTCAGCGGCCGCGAGTGCGTGATCGTCGCCAACGATGCGACCGTCAAGGGCGGCACCTACTACCCGATGACGGTCAAGAAGCACCTGCGCGCGCAGACGATCGCCGCCGAGAACCGCCTGCCCTGCCTCTACCTCGTCGACTCCGGCGGCGCGTTCCTGCCGATGCAGGACGAGGTGTTCCCCGACCGGGAGCACTTCGGCCGGATCTTCTTCAACCAGGCCAACCTCTCGGCGAAGGGCATCCCCCAGATCGCCAGCGTCATGGGCTCCTGCACGGCCGGCGGGGCGTACGTGCCGGCGATGAGCGACGAGAGCGTGATCGTGCGCAACCAGGGCACGATCTTCCTCGGTGGCCCGCCGCTGGTGAAGGCCGCGACCGGTGAGGTCGTGACCGCCGAGGAGCTCGGCGGGGGCGACGTGCACGCACGGACCTCCGGCGTGGTCGACCATCTCGCGGACGACGACGCGCACGCGCTGGCGATCGTGCGGAGCATCGTGGACACGCTGCCGCCGCACAGTGGTGTCGAGACAGGCGCAGAGCGCCTTCCTCAACCACCGGTGGAGACGTCGATCGAGGAGCCGCGGGAGCCGGCCGAGAGCCTGTACGACGTGGTGCCCGCCGACACCCGCACGCCGTACGACGTCCGCGAGGTGATCCGGCGCATCGTCGACGGCAGCCGGTTCCACGAGTTCAAGAAGCTCTACGGCGAGACCCTGGTCTGTGCGTTCGCACGCATCTGGGGGCGCGAGGTCGGGATCGTGGCCAACAACGGCATCCTCTTCAGTGAGTCGGCACTCAAGGGCGCCCACTTCATCGAGCTCTGCAACCAGCGCAGGATCCCACTGGTGTTCCTCCAGAACATCACCGGTTTCATGGTCGGCAAGGAGTACGAGAACCGCGGCATCGCCCGAGACGGCGCGAAGCTCGTGACCGCCGTCGCGTGCAGCGTCGTCCCGAAGTTCACGGTCGTCATCGGCGGCTCGTTCGGCGCCGGCAACTACGGCATGTGCGGCCGGGCCTACGACCCGCGCTTCCTCTGGATGTGGCCGAACGCGAGGATCTCGGTGATGGGCGGCGAGCAGGCGGCCTCCGTCCTGGCGACCGTGCGCCGAGACGGCTTCGAGGCCCGCGGCGAGGAGTGGAGCGCCGACGACGAGGAAGGGTTCAAGGCGCCGATCCGCGACCAGTACGAGCACCAGGGCTCGCCGTACTACGCCACCGCCCGGCTCTGGGACGACGGCGTGATCGACCCCGCCGACACCCGACGTGTCCTCGGCATGGGTCTCGCCGTCGCCGCCCAGGCCCCCGTCCCCGCGCCGTCGTACGGCGTCTTCAGGATGTAGCGATGGACCTCCGGACAGTCCTCGTCGCCAACCGCGGCGAGATCGCCCTGCGCGTGTTCCGCACCTGCGCCCGCCTCGAGGTGCGCACGGTCGCGATCTACACCGACGTCGACGCGGCCGCACCACACGTGCGGGCCGCCGACGAGGCCGTGCGGGTCGAGAGCTACCTCGACGTCGACGCGGTGGTCGCCGCAGCCCTCGAGGCCGGCGCCGACGCGATCCACCCCGGATACGGCTTCCTCTCCGAGCGTGCGACGTTCGCCCGCGCGGTCGAGGAGGCAGGTCTCCGCCTGGTCGGCCCGAGTGCGGCGGTGATGGAGGCGATGGGCCGCAAGGACCACGCGCGCGAGATCGCGGTGCGCGCCGGAGTGCCGGTGGTGCCGTCGTACGCCGCCGACGCCGACCCCGCGACCTTCGGCTACCCGGTGCTGGTCAAGGCTGCCGCCGGCGGTGGTGGCAAGGGGATGCGCGTCGTGCGGTCCGCCGCGGAGTACGCCGAGGCGCTGGCGGCGGCGACCCGCGAGGCCGCGTCGGCGTTCGGGGACGACGCGATGCTGGTCGAGACGTTCGTGGAGTCCGGACGCCACGTCGAGGTGCAGGTGCTCGGCGACAGCCAGGGCGAGGTCATCCATCTCTTCGAGCGCGACTGCTCCACCCAGCGCCGACACCAGAAGGTGCTGGAAGAGGCGCCGGGCCCGACCGTCGACGCCGACCTCCGCGACCGGCTCACCTCCGCGGCGGTCGCCCTGGCGCGCGAGGTCGGCTACACGAACGCCGGCACCGTCGAGTTCCTGCTCGACAACTCCACCGGCGACTTCTACTTCCTCGAGATGAACACCCGGCTCCAGGTCGAGCACCCCGTCACCGAGGCGATCGTGCAGGTCCGGGGGCAGGCGTTGGACCTGGTCGAGGAGCAGTTGCGGATCGCGGCCGGTGCGCCGCTGTCGATGAGCCAGGACGACCTCACGATCCACGGGCATGCGATCGAGGCCCGGGTGTACGCCGAGGACTCCTTCGGCGGCTTCCTGCCGCAGGCCGGCACGACCAGCCTGGTGCGCTGGCCCATGGGTGAGGGCGTGCGGGTCGACCACGCGCTGGAGTCGGGCCAGGTCGTGAGCACGTCGTACGACCCGATGCTCGGCAAGATCATCGCCCAAGGACCGGACCGCGAGACCGCGCGTCGCGTCCTGGTCGCGGCGCTCGACGACACCGCGATCCTCGGGCTCACGACGAACGCCGGGTTCCTGCGGGCGCTGGCCGCGAGCGAGGAGTTCCGCGACGCGACCATCGACACGTCGTGGCTCGACGACCACGAGGTCGCCGCCCCGGAGGCCGACGTGCCGCGGGTCATGGCGGCCTGGGTCTCGGCGATGCTCGCCTCGTTCGACAGCGGCCATCCCTTCCAGGCCGACGGGTTCCGGCTCGGCGGCCCGCCCGCCCCGACCCTGGTCGTCCTCGATCGCGAGGTCGTCGTGGACCGCGCCGCCGGCACCGTGGACGGCGTAGCGGTGCGGCAGCTGTCCGGTGAGAACCACGTGCTGGAGCTCGAGATCGACGGGCACCGGGTGCGCGCGGTCGTGAACGTGCAGCCCGACATCGCCGAGGTCAGCCTGCACGGGCAGCGGTTCGACCTGACCGGGCCCGACCGGCTCGGCGACACCGAGAGCGTGGGCGACGGCACCGTCGTCGCGCCGATGCCCGGCACCGTGCTCGAGGTGCGGGTCGCCGAGGGCGAGCGGGTCGAGGAGGGTCACGTGCTCGGCATGATGGAGGCGATGAAGATGGAGCTGTCCCTCAAGGCGCCGTACGCCGGCACGGTCACCGCGGTGAGCGCGAGGGTCGGCGACCAGGTCGCGCTGGGGGCGACGCTGTTCGTCGTGGAGGCCGACGAGGAGGGGTCGGCATGAGCGCCCTGCCGATGCAGGTGGCCGACCAGGAGCTCACGGGTCCGGTGACGATCTACGAGGTCGGGCCGCGCGACGGGTTGCAGAACGAGTCCTCGCTGATCCCCGTCGAGGTCAAGGAGGAGCTGATCCGGCGCCTGCTCGCTGCCGGGCTCCCGATCGTCGAGGCGACGTCGTTCGTGCACCCGAGATGGGTGCCCCAGCTGGCCGATGCCGAGGACCTGATGACCAGGCTCGGTGAGGTCGGCCGCGACCTGCCGGTGCTGGTGCCCAACGAGCGCGGGCTCGACCGGGCGCTCGAGCTCGGCTGTCGCCATGTCGCGATCTTCGGCAGCGCGACCGAGACGTTCGCGCAGAAGAACCTCAACCGGTCGCTCGACGAGCAGTTCACGATGTTCGAGCCCGTCGTACGACGTGCGCGCGAGGCGGGACTCGACGTGCGCGCCTATGTCTCGATGTGCTTCGGCGACCCGTGGGAGGGCGCGGTGCCCGTCGAGCAGGTGGTCTCGGTCGGGCAGCGGCTGTTCGACCTCGGCGCCAGCCAGCTCAGCCTCGGCGACACGATCGGGGTCGCGACCGCGGGTCACGTCGGAGCCCTCGTCGACGCGTTCGCCGAGGCGGGCATGCAGCGCGGCGACCTCGCCCTCCACTTCCACGACACCTACGGCCAGGCGCTGTCCAACGTGCAGGCCGGGCTCCGCGCCGGCGTCACGACGTACGACGCGAGCGCGGGCGGGCTCGGCGGCTGCCCCTACGCCAAGAGCGCGACCGGCAACCTCGCCACCGAGGACCTCGTGTGGTTCCTGACCGGCCTCGGCATCGAGCACGGCGTCGACCTCGCCGCCCTGGTCGAGACCTCCACCTGGCTCGCCGGCCACCTCGGCCGCCCCAGCCCCTCCGCCGTCGTCCGCGCCCTCTCCGGCTGACCCCCGCCCTGTGGAAAGCCGGGATAGTCCGTGACGTTTCGCAGGTGATTTCGCCCGATTCGGATGCATTTCGTCACGGACTACCCCTTCCGTCCACATCAGGGCTGTGGGGGATGAGCGGCCCGCGGCTGGCAGAATCCCGGACATGAGCCGGAGGGTGTACGTGCACATCGGTGCGCCCAAGACCGGTACGACGTACCTCCAGGACCGGCTCGGGCTGAACGCCAAGTCGCTGGCCCAGCACCACGTGCACGTGCCGAGCCGACCGATGGTGAGCACGGGGCTGTTCCACTTCCGCGCGGCCCTCGACCTCCTCGAGGAGGACTGGGGAGGCCCCGAGGGCCACGCAGAGGGCAGCTGGGCCGCCATGGTCAAGCGCGTACGACGCGCGCAGGGCACGGTGATCATCAGCCACGAGATCCTGGCGCCGGCCAAGCCGGAGTTCATCGGCCGCCTGAGGCGCGATCTCGAGGGCAGCGAGCTCCACGTCGTCTACTCCGCGCGCGACCTGGCTCGGCAGGCGCCCGCCGGCTGGCAGGAGAGCATCAAGCAGGGGCGTCGCTGGAGCTACGGCCGTTACCTCTCGCGGGTCCGCAACGGCAAGCCGTGGTTCGCCCGCGCGTTCGACCTCCCGACCGTGCTCGCCCGCTGGGGCACCGGGCTCTCGCCCGACCGCGTCCACGTGGTGACGGTGCCGCAGCCCGACGCCGTCGCGGCAGACCCCGACCTGCTCTGGCACCGCTTCTGCGAGGCGTTCATGATCGACCCCGACTGGGCTCCCCGCGAGAGCGACCGGGCGAACGCTTCGCTCGGCAGCGCCGAGACCCAGGTGCTGCGACGCCTCAACCAGCGCATCTCCCGTGCCGCCCGTCGCGACGCGTCGTACGACGACCTGATCCTCGGGATGCTCGCCGGTGAGACCCTCTCGGGCGTGCGGTCGCGCCCGATCCTGCTGCCTCCGAAGTTCCACCCGTGGGCGGTCGAGCGAGGAGAAGCCTGGATCGAGTGGCTCGAGGAGAGCGGCGTCGACGTGATCGGCGACGTGAACGACCTCCGGCCCGGTCCGCCCGCCGAGGACTTCCGCCATCCCGACCGGGTCCGCGCCAAGCTGCAGCTCGAGGCCGCGATCGACGCCCTGGCCGCGATGACCCGCGAGGCCGCCGCGCGCCCCGACCCCGACGCCACCGTGCGGGGCCGGCTCAAGCGCGTCCGCGAGCTCCACCGGTGAGCTCCGGCGACCAGGGCACGAGCGCGGGCGAGGCCCGCGCCTGGGGCTGGGTACACCACCTCCGGGCGGGCGGTACGACGCCCTGGTCGCTGTGGCACGACCCCGCGCCGCCCGCCGAGCAGGCCGGCCGCTACCTGCCGGGCGCGCAACAGCTCGAGCTCCTCCGCCGGCTCAATCTCACCGGCCGTCCGTCCGCAGAGCTGACCCGGCGGGTGCTCGCCGCCAGCGCCCCCGGCCGTGGCCTGCCCGATCTCGGTCTGGTCGGCGCACTGCCGCCGTCCGCCTTCGGTCCGGCTCCCGTCGACCCGACCGGGCTGGCTCCCGACGAGCTGGTGCGCGTGGCCACCGCGCTCCTCGCCGAGGACATCGTCGGGGCGGGCGACCCCGACGAGCCGAGTCGGGTCAGGCTGGTGCGCCGCCGCTACCGGATGCTCGGCGACCCCGAGCTCGCCCGCCCGATCCGTGAGGCCCTGATCGCCTCGGGCCGCCCCCCCGGCGGGCGGTCGGCGACCGTGGTGGTGCTCGGCACCGACCTCGACCGGATGCTCGCCCATCTCTGGACCGCGCGCTCCTTCGGCGCCGGCGTCAGGCCGTGGCGTGAGTTCCTCGCCGCCGAGGTACGACGCCCCACGCTCTCACCGCGCATCGACCTCGCCGCGGTGGCGCAGACCTGGGCCGGCCGGTTCGGCAGCGGGCGGGTGCACGTCGTGCTCGACGACCCGGCGCTCGCGGCCCGGCTGGCCGGCCGTCGTCGCGCGGTCCCCGACCTCGCCGAGCTCTCGGCCGACGCCGTCGAGCTGGCCCGGCGGACGGCCCCGGTCGTGGGCACCCTGGTCACCCCCGAGCGGCGCTCGCGGCTGATGTGGCACCGCTTTCGACCGACCCTCGCGGTGCACGCCGGCCAGCCGCTCCGGGTCCCCGGCAGGCACCACGACTGGCTCACCGAACGCACCGACGACCTGCGCCGGCGACTGGCCGCCGGTGGCTACGCTGTCCACGGCGTCCTCCCTGGGCCGTTGGCGCGCCCGGGCGTGACCACGCCCGACGACGCCGGCGTGCTGGCTCTGGCCGTGCACGTGCTGCTGGGCGCACCGGCCGGCGAAGCGGAGCGGCCGGACCGGACAGCCGGGAGCCACGAGACGGAGGAGGGCAGGTGACCAAGCGGGTCTACCTCCACGTCGGCACGCCCAAGACCGGCACGTCGTACCTCCAGCACGTGCTCTTCCGCAACCGCCTCAAGCTGTCAGCGCACGGCCTCAGCTACCCCGCCGACCGGTTCGACTCCCACTTCCTGGCCGCCCTCGACCTGATGCGCCTGCCGTGGGGCGGCATCGAGGCCGACGCGATCGGCTGCTGGGACCGCCTGGCCGCCTCCGTACGACGCTTCCAGGGCACCTCGATCATCAGCCACGAGATCCTGGCGACCGCCTCGCGCGCCCAGATCGGCCGGGCCCTGGAGAGCCTCGGCCACGGCGACGGCGCCGAGATCCACCTCGTGCTCTCGGTGCGTGACCTGGTGCGTCAGATCCCCGCTGAGTGGCAGGAGAACGTCAAGCACCGCGCCGCTCTGAGCTACGGCCGCTTCCTCGACCAGATCCAGGACCCGCGCCGCGAGGGTCGGATCCCCACGTGGTTCTGGGGGGTCCAGGAGGTCCCCGACATCCTCGACCGCTGGGGGCACGACCTGCCGCCCGGGCAGGTCCACCTCGTGACCGTCCCGCCCGCGGGCGGACCCCCCGACCTGCTCTGGACGCGCTTCACCGAGGCGTTCGGGCTCGGCGGGGTGTCCCTCCAGCTCGACGGTGGGCGGGTCAACCCGTCGTTGGGGGTCCCCGAGACGACGTTGATCCGGAGGATCAACCGCGCCGCCAACGAGGAGCTCGAGCCCGCGTCGTATCGTCCGCTGGTGCGCGAGCTGCTCGCCCACCAGACCCTCTCCCACCGCACCTCCAGCCCGCGGCTCGCGCTCCCGCCCGACGTGCACCCGTGGGCCACCGCGCTCGAGGACGCCTGGATCGAGGAGGTGCGTCGCCGCCGGTACGACGTGATCGGCGACCTCGAGGACCTCCGCGGCGGCCCGCCGGTGCAGGAGTACGTCGACCCCGACCATCCCGACGAGTCCCAGGTGGCCGGTGCGGCTGTCGACGCGCTCAAGGCACTCCTGCTGCACAACGCGCGGCTCCAGCGCGACCTCGACCACCGCAGTGCCGAGCTGCTCGACACCCAGCGGCAGCTCGAACGCTCGTTCCTGCGACCGACGTACCGCTGGCGCCAGCGGGCGGTGCGCAACCTCGAGGCGAGCCGCGCCGGTCGCCACGCGATGAAGGCCTACCGCCGCCTCAGGGGCAGGAGCTCGCGGTCGGCGTAGCGCCCGACCTGCCAGGTGATGTAGCCGTCGGCGCCGGCCCCGACCAGCCCGCCCACGAACGGGATCCGGCGAGCAGCCGAGCCCGCCACGCGCTTGCCGGCCACCTTGGCGACCAGGTCGGCGGCGACGGCTGCCGAGATCACCCGGTCGAGCCCGGGGTCGTGCGCCGGGGCGGTCGCCAGAGCCATCGGCGGTGCGGGGAGCTTCTGTGACCTCACGAGCTCCGCGACCGACGACTCACCGAGCATGCTCACCAGCACGGCGTTCCGCACGCGGGGGTCGGAGAGGTCGTAGCCCCGCAGGTGGGCGATGCCGGCGACCATCCGGCACTGCACCAGCGCCAGCCCGGTGATGTTGGCCGGCACCATGTAGGCCATCGTGGCCACGCCGCCGAGGTTGGTCAGGAAGCCCTGCGCACCGGCGTAGCGGATGTGGTTCTCGATGACCTCGTGGACTGCGCGCTCGACGTCGCCCTTCTGCTCCTTCAGCTGCTTGTCCGCCGCGGCCGCGGCCGGAGGCAGCGGACCCACGCCGTGGATGGCACGGTGCAGCGCCTCGCGGACGAACGCCGCGGTCAGGCCGGGGGCCAGCTCCGCGAGGGTCGCCGGCGTGCGGCTGGGTCCACTCGTGGCCATGCCGTGATCCTACGTTCCGACCCCACCTGACTAGCGTGGGCGAGGTGCCGGTCGATCCGCCCCCCAGCGTGTGGGAGTTCCCCCCGTCGTCGCGGTTCCATCCCGACGACGACCTGGTCGCCACCGGCGCCGATCTCGAGCCCGGGACCGTGCTCCTGGCCTACCGGCACGGGCTGTTCCCGATGCCGATGGGTGGCCGCCGCGCGCCGATGGCGTGGTTCAGCCCGGTACGACGTGGGGTGCTGCGTCCGGGCGGCCTGCGGGTCAGCAGGTCGCTGGCGAAGTCGGTCCGGCACTTCGAGATCCGCGTGGACACCGCGTGCGCCCAGGTGATCGACGCCTGTGCCGACCCCTCACGACCCTCGGGCTGGATCGACGGCCAGATCCGCACGGCGTACCTCCGTCTCCACGAGCTGGGCTGGGTGCACTCGGTGGAGACCTGGCGCGACGGACGCCTCGTCGGCGGGCTGTACGGCCTGGCCATCGGGGGTCTGTTCGCGGGTGAGTCGATGTTCCACCACGAGCGGGACGCCTCCAAGGCGGCGCTGGTCGGCCTCGTCGAGATCCTCGACGACGGGGTCGACCGTCTGGTCGACACCCAGTGGCAGACCCCGCACCTCGCCTCGCTGGGCGTCACCGAGGTGCCGCGGGCGGAGTACCTCGCCCTGCTGCCGCGGCTCCTCGAGGTGCCGCCTCCGGACTGGCCGGCCGCCGGCACCCGCCCGCGGGGCCGTCCCGCGATGTGACGCTGCCAGGTGCCGCGGGGCAGAGTGTGCGCACACCACCGATGAGGGGAACGCCGATGTTCACCACGAAGGTCGCCGCTGCGGCTGCTCTGCTCGTCGTCCTCGGCTGCGCCGCTGCCTGCGGCTCGTCCGACTCCTCCTCCGCCTCGGCGACCGGCGCCGGACCGACGAACGCCGACCAGGCCAGCTTCTGCGGCACGTTCACCGACCTCACCAAGGACACGAGTCCCAAGGACGCCGCCGCGTCCATCGAGAAGGTCGGCACGCCCAGTGACATCACCGCCGGAGAGCGACACGGGTACGAGCTGTTGATGTCGAAGTTCGAGACCATGGGCGGCTCCCCCGACTTCACCACGGTGCTCGCGGGCCTGAGCACGTCCGAGAAGGCCGACGTCACGTCGTTCCTGACCTACCTGACCAAGGAGTGCCCCGCGCTGCTCGGGGCGACCGCTCCTGCGTCCTGACCTGCTACAGCACGTAGCCCGGCCGGCCGTCGTCGGTCGCGAGCGCCCGCCCGGCGGCGTGCCAGGCCGTCAGCCCTCCGGCGAGGTTGACCGCGTCGTACCCCTGGTCGACGAGGTACGACGTGGCGTAGGCCGACCGGTGCCCGGAGCGGCACACGACGAGCACCTGGCCCGTCGGGAGCTCGGTGAACCGGTCGCCGAGCTCGCGCAACGGGATGTGCACCGAGCCCCCGAGCCGCCCGGCTTCCCACTCGTCGTCCTCGCGGACGTCGAGGACCACGAGGCCCTCCGGCAGCGGGTCGGGCACGCCCTCGGGGGCCGCGGTGGGGATGCTCATGGTCCTACTTCAGCAGACGAGACATCCGGCGGTCGGCGAGGGGCTTGCCGCCGGTCTGGCAGGTGGGGCAGTACTGCAGGCTCGAGTCGGCGAAGCTGACCTCGCGGACGATGTCGCCGCACACCGGGCACTTCTCGCCCGTGCGGCCGTGCACGGCGAGGTTGCTCTTCTTCTCGCTCTTCAGCTCGCTGGCCGCCAGTCCCCGCGAGCGGGCCACGGCGTCGCCGAGCTCGTCCTTGACCGAGGCGAAGAGACGGTCGAGCTCCTCGGCGGTCAGGCTGTTGGCGGGCTTGAACGGCGACATCTTCGCGGCGTGGAGGATCTCGTCGCTGTAGGCGTTGCCGATGCCGGCGATGGTGCCCTGGTGGCGCAGGACGCCCTTGATCTGCGAGCGGCCGGCGTCCTGGAGGATCCGGTCGAGGGTGTCGCGGGTGAAGGCGTCGTCGAGAGGGTCGGGCCCGAGGCTCGCGAGGCCGGGCACGTCGTGCGGTGACCGCACGACGTACATCGCCAGGCTCTTCTTGGTGCCGGCCTCGGTGATGTCGAGGCCGGGCGTCGCCTGTCCTGAGCCTGTGGAAGGATCGAGGACGATCCGCACGGCCAACGGTGACTTCTTGCTCGGCCGGGGCGGCACCGGCGGCAGCTCGTCGCGCCAGCGGACCCAGCCGGCGCGGGCGAGGTGGAAGATCAGGTGGAGCCCCGAGGCCTCGATGTCGAGGAACTTGCCGTGGCGCGTGACGTCGTCGACCAGCGTGCCCTCGAGCGCAGAGACCGGCGGGTCGAACGTCTTCAGCGCACTGAACGCGACGACATGCACCCGGCCGATGGCATGGCCGTCGAGCCGGCCCTTGAGGTCGAGGGCCAGCGCTTCCACCTCGGGCAGCTCGGGCATCGCTCCTAGTATGCCGACCCGGTGACAGATCACCGGGAGAGCGCAACACTGGGTCATGGCCACCGCCCGCCCTCTTCCCGCGGCCGGGGAGATCTTCCTCGACGCCCGCGGTGGCGATCGCGCTCTGCGGGTCTCGTGGCACCACGAGTCCGACCTCGTCGTGCTGTCGCTGTGGCGCGACAACGTCTGCGCCGGGTCCTTCCGCCTGGCGGTCGACGACGTGCCGGTCCTGATCGACCTGCTGCGCAGCGGCCTCGACACGGCGTACGACGTAGCCCTCCACCGCCGCCACGCCTGAGCGGACCGTCGGGCCCCGTGCCGGGCCTCGGTCGACCGCGGGCGAGCAGCCCGTACCCGCCGGACTAGGCTCGAGCCATGAGTGAGAGGAAGTCGTGGGCCGACCTGACGCCCGCGCAACGGTCGGCGATCATCGGCGGAGGAGCGGTCGAGGTGGTCCTCACCGTGGTCGCCCTGCGTGACCTGATCCGTCGGCCTTCACCGGCGGTGCGTGGTCCGAAGCTGCTGTGGGCTGCCTCCTTCGTCGTGCAACCGTTCGGGCCACTGGGCTACCTGGCCCTGGGTCGGCGTGCTCGCTGACCGAGCCCTGTCGTGGTCGCGCCTCAGCGGCGCTGCATCTCCCACGCGGCGTCGATGGCCGCGCGCACCGCACGCGGCTGTGCCCGATCCAGGTACGCCTCCACCTTGTGATGTGCCTCCATCCGCGGCGGCACACCGAAGCTGTCCGGGTAGCTGTCGATCAGCGCCTCCCGCCTGCTGAGGGGCACGCGGATCACGAGCGTGTTCTGGTCCTGCAGCCGGACGACCAGGCGATCGTTGACGTACCACGCCGGACGCGATGCGGTTCCCTTCCGCTTGACCTGCGGCAGCGACTCCGCATACTGCCCTACCTCTTCCGGGGTCATCACCCGAGCGTAGGCGCCTCGATCCTCGCGCCAGGACGATCCTCGGTCGAGGGCTCACAGGTGTTCACGGCGCGTTCATGTGTCCGTCAGGGCGGGTGCACCGTGCGCGGCCAGGCTCGCAGGCGTCCGATCCCTCCAGACTCGAGGTACTCATGCCTGCACGTCGACACCGCGGCGTCTACGCCGCTGCGGTTCTCGCTCTCAGCGTCGCCGTCGCCGCCCCAGCCGCCGCAGTGGCCGGGGGCCACGGCGATGACCACGGCCACGGCGCACGCTCGTTCACCTACGCGGTGTACGGCGACGCGCCGTACGGCACGAGTCCCACCGATACCAGCGAGACAGACGCGACTCCCGCGTTCATCGCTGCGGTGAACGCCGACAAGGCCGTCTCCACCGTTCTCCACGTGGGTGACATCCACTCCGGCAGCCAGTTCTGCACCCAGACCTACGACCAGCAGATCGCGGACCTGTGGACCGGATTCTCCGACCCCCTGGTCTACACGCCCGGAGACAACGAGTGGGCGGACTGCCACAAGAAGAAGGAAGGCGGCGGCGCCTTCAACCCTGCCACGGGCCAGATCGACTTCCTCACCAACCCCGATGGCACGTTGACCGACTACGCCGGGGGCAACCCGGTGGACAACCTCGCCCTCATCCGGTCGATCTTCTTCCCGGCGCCCGGGCACACCCTCGGCAGTGGCCGCCTGCAGGTGCTCTCCCAGGCGCAGGTGGACAACCGGGCGCACCCCACCGACGGTCAGTACGTGGAGAACGTGATGTGGGAGCGGGGCGGTGTGCTGTTCACGACCGTCAACGTGCCCGGCGGCTCCAACAACGACGCCGATCCCTGGTACGGGGCCCCCACCGCCTCACCGCAGCAGACCACCGAGGCGGCCCATCGCCTGGGCGCCGCGCTGCGCTGGCTCGATCGTGCCTTCACCACGGCGGACCGCATCCACGCCCGCTCTGTCGTTGTCATGACCCAGGCAGACATGTGGGACCTCGACGGCAAGGATGCCGCCCACCTGTCCAACTACGAGCCGATCGTGAGCAGCCTCGCCACCCACACCCGGGCCTTCGAGAAGCCGGTCCTCCTGCTCAACGGCGACTCTCACGTCTACCGCTCCGACAACCCGCTGCGCCAGGGCGCGTCGTGCATCGGTGACGAGAACGTCTGCTCCTACGACGACTGGAACAGCCACCCGTCCTACGACGTGCCGAACTTCCATCGGATCGTGGTCCACGGAAGCACCGTCCCGCTGGAGTACCTGCGCCTGACGGTCAGCGACAAGAACCAGCCGACGACAGACACCTCCTTCGGGCCTTTCTCGTGGCACAGGGTCACTGACTGAGTCCAGGACCTGAGCAGCTCGGTAATGCGGGGCCGGACCGCGACGTCGGTTCGGCCCCGTCCGGACTGTCCGTCGACGGGCACCGACAGGCGGAAAACGCGGAACAGATGCCCGGCCCGCCCGTCCGGTCGGGACTCTGTTCCGCGTTTTCTCACCGGGCCGCCCCCCAGATCAGCCGCCCCGCGGACCCTCGACGTGACGGTCGGCGAGCTTGCGGAGCACCGGGACGGCGGTCTCGAGCGCGGCGCGCTCCGCGTCGGTCAGGTCGGCGAGATCGGCGCTGAGCACCGACGCCGACTCCATCCGCAGGGTCTCGAGGGTCTTCCCGCCGACCGGCGTGAGCACCAGGAGCAGCGCCCGGTGGTCGCTCGGGTCGCGCTCGCGCTCGATCCAGCCGGCCTCGGTCATGATCTCGACCAGCCGGGTCATGCTCGGGGGCGAGACGTTCATCAGCTCGGCCAGGTCGCCCTGCCGAAGACCATCCGGGTAACGCGCGACCGCCGCCAGCGCCGCCAGCCGGGTCGGCGTGATGCCCGACCGGGTGGCCGGCGTCCGTAGGTGGTAGGCCAGCCTGGCCACCTCGGTGCGGACCTCCCCGGCGAGGCGGGCGAGCTCGTCGGAGGAGCCGGCGGCGCTCATGTCCGTGCTCCCTCGACGGCGGGCTCGACGGCCGGCTCGACGGCGGGCTCGCTGGCAGATTCCCTGGCGGGCTCGGCGTCCCGTACGGCGCCCTCGCCCTCGGGCTGCCCCGACCTCGGGCTGGCCGAAGTCGATCGCCACCTCGTGCTGGTCGTCGGCGTGCACGAACTTGCCACCCATCAGCCACGACGCCAGGGCCGCGACCAGGCAGGCCACGGTCGCGAACACGAACGCGACGACGAGCCCGTCGTGGAAGGGCCCCGAGATCAGCGAGGGGAAGAACGAGTGGCCGGTGAGGTACGACGCGTCGGTCGTGCTCAGCTGGCTCAGCGTGTGGTCACCGAGCAGCGACTGCACCGGGTTGTACCCGAGCAGGGACGCGAACAGCACCGACACGGGCGGCAGCCCGGCCACGGCGTGTGCTTGCGCGGCCGGGACGCCGTGCGCGGTCAGGCCGCTCTGCATCGTGGCCGGTAACGAGGCGGCCAGACCGACGATCATCAGCGAGAAGAAGATCCCGATCGAGAGCACCATCGAGGTGTTCTGGAACGTCGTGCTCATCCCGCCGCCGACGCCGCGCCGGTTGGCCGGCAGGGAGTTCATGATCGCGGCCCGGTTGGGCGAGGCGAACAGGCCCATCCCGAAGCCGTTTGCGAAGAGCGCGGCCGCGAACATCCAGTAGGAGAAGTTGACCGGCAGCGCCGCGAACCACACGAAGCTGAGCGCGGCGAGCAGCATCCCGCCGGTGGCGAACCAGCGCGCGCCGTAGCGGTCGGAGAGCCAGCCCGACAGCGGCCCGGCGATCAGGAAGCCGACGGTCATCGGCAGCATGAAGATGCCGGCCCACAGCGGCGTCGACTCGAAGGAGTAGCCGTGGCGGGGCAGCCAGATGCCTTGCAGCCAGATGATGAGGATGAACATCAGGCCGCCGCGGCCCAGCCCCGCCAGCAGGCTGGCGAGGTTGCCGTAGGAGAAGGCCCGGATCTTGAACAGGTCGATGTGGAACATCGGGTGCTCGACCTTGGTCTCGATCACGCAGAAGACCGCGAGCAGGGCGACGCCGCCGATCAGCGCGCCCATCACCCAGGGGTTGGTCCAGCCCATGATGTGGTCGCCGTAGGGCTGGATGCCGTAGGTGATGCCCACCAGGACGGCGACCAGCCCGAAGCCGAACGTGATGTTGCCCCACCAGTCCATGACGTGGTGGCGCCGGGGACTGAGGTCGCGGAGCTTGAGATAGCCCCACACGGTGCCGAAGAGGCTGAACGGCACCGAGACCAGGAAGACCAGCCGCCAGTCGATCGGGGCCAGCACACCGCCGATCACCAGGCCGAGGAACGAGCCGGCGATGCCGGCCACCATGTTGAGGCCGAGCGCGAGGCCGCGCTGGTCGGCGGGGAACGCGTCGGTGATGATCGCGCTGGAGTTCGCCATCAGGAGTGCGCCACCGACGCCTTGGAGCAGGCGCATCACGATCAGGTAGACGACGCCAGCGGTTCCGTCGAACCAGACCACGCTGAGTGCGATCGAGAAGAACGTGAAGATGGCGAAGCCGGCGTTGTACATCTTGACCCGGCCGTACATGTCGCCGAGCCGCCCGAACGTCACGACCAGCACGGCGGTGACCACGAGGTAGCCCATGATCAGCCAGAGCAGATAGCTGGAGTTGCCCGGCGCGAGCGGGTTGATCCGCAGCCCCCGGAAGATGTCGGGCAGCGCGATCAGCAGGATCGAGGCGTTGATCGTCGCGATCAGGACGCCCAGCGTGGTGTTGGACAGCGCGATCCACTTGTAGCGGGGACCCAGAGCCCCAGGAGTCGAGGAAGTCATTTAGTTCAACTGTACTAACCAATGGGTGGAACTCCGAGCCGGTGTCCAGATTTCACCCGCCTGTCGGCCACCCGTCGTACGCCGGTCACGAGGGTCGGCGAGAACGGAGGCATCGCTCCCAGGCGATGCCACGACGGGCTTCCCGACCATGCGCTGGCCGGGGAGCCCGTTCGCGCCTCGCCGTCGGTCGAGCCCCACCGCCCGTCGGTCGACCCTGTCGGGACCACGCCGCGCGGAATCTACGGCGCACGCTAGAGACCCCGATAGCGTCCGAGCATGGACCCGATCCGCAACCCGTACGCCCCCGGCGCCGGCCAGCGGCCGCCCGAGCTCGCGGGACGCGATCCGCAGCTGCGGGCCTTCGACGTCGTGCTCGAGCGGGTGGCGAAGGGTCGCCCGGAGCGCAGCGTCGTGCTGACCGGGCTCCGGGGGGTCGGCAAGACCGTGCTCCTCAACGCGCTGCGCTCGGCCGCCGTACGACGTGGCTGGGGCACCGGCAAGCTGGAGGCCCGTCCCGACCAGGGCCTGCGCCGGCCGCTGTCCTCGGCCCTCCACCAGGCCGTTCGCGAGCTCGGGCACCCCGACCAGGACTCCGTGACCCACGTGCTCGGGGTGATCCGGTCCTTCGCCCAGCGCGACGCGGGCGCCGGGGCGAGGCTCCGCGACCAGTGGAGTCCCGGCATCGACGCACCGGCGGTGCGCGGTCGTGCCGACTCCGGCGACATCGAGATCGACCTCGTCGAGCTCTTCACCGACCTCGGCGGGCTCGCAGCCGACCGCGGTCTCGGCATCTCCGTGTTCATCGACGAGATGCAGGACCTCGGCCCCGACGACGTCTCCGCCCTCTGCGCCGCCTGCCACGAGATCAGCCAGTCGGGGCTGCCGCTGATCGTGGTCGGTGCCGGCCTGCCGCACCTGCCGGCGGTCCTGTCGGCGGCGAAGTCGTACTCCGAGCGGCTCTTCGGCTACCAGCGGATCGACCGGCTCGACCGCGAGGCCGCCGACCTGGCGCTGCGGGTGCCCGCCGAGGCCGAGGAAGCGGCGTACGACGACGATGCGCTCGACGCGCTCTACGACGCTACCGGTGGCTACCCGTACTTCATCCAGGCCTACGGCAAGACGGCGTGGGACCTCGCCCCGCGCTCGCCGATCAGCCTCGCCGACGTAAACGTCGCCGCGCCCGAGGCCGAGCGCGAGCTGGCCGTCGGCTTCTTCGGCTCCCGCTTCGAGCGCGCAACACCGGGGGAGCGGGAGTACCTGCGGGCGATGGCCGACGCCGCCTCCGCGTTGTCGCTGGCGGGCGAGGTGCTCGACGACGTCGAGTCGGTGCCGACCGCGGACGTCGCCGCCGTGCTCGGCAAGAAGCCGCAGTCGCTGTCACCCGCCCGCGACGCGTTGCTGAAGAAGGGCCTGATCTACTCCGGCGAACGCGGCCGCATCGCCTTCACCGTCCCCCACTTCGGCGCCTTCCTGCGGTCGCGGTGACGCCGAGTCGGCGCAAGCAGGCGTGGGCGGCGAGGACAGGCCGCCTGGAGTAACCGGCGTCAGGCGGGCCGGTAGCAGAGGTAGACCACACCGTTCGCGTAGTGCTCGCAGGCCGCGAGCTCGTAGGTGCTCACGCCCGCGTCGTCGGTGAACAGCCGCGGTCCCTCACCCCGCGTCGTCGGGTAGACGAAGAGATGCAGCTCGTCGACGAGTCCGTCGGCCAGCATGGCGTGCACCAGCGTGATGCTGCCGCTGACGTAGAGGTCTCCGCCGACCTGGTCCTTGAGCGTCCGGATCCGGTCGGCGTCGTAGGCGCCGATGACCTCGGAGTTGCGCCAGGTCGGGTCGGTGAGGGTGCCGGAGACGACGTACTTGGTGGTGTCGTTGAAGAACGGCGCGCCGGGGTCGTCCTCGACCGTGCGCACCGACCAGGCCGGCTCGAACATCTCGTACGTCGTGCGCCCGAGCAGGATGCCCCGGCAGCCGCCGGTCACCGCCGTGAGCGGACCGGCCATCGCGGGGTCGAAGCCGAACTCGGCGGTCCACGCCGGGGCGTCGATGATGCCGTCGAGGGTCATGAACTCGTGGACGAGGATCGCTCCCACGTGTGCCTCCTGCTCGTCGCGGTGTCGCGTCGTACCAGGTCACCACCCTAGGGAACCGGCGGCCGGCACGCGCGGCGCCGAGCCACGACAGAATCCGTCGGGTGAGGGTCGCAAACGGAGCGATTCGGCAGAAATCGTGACGAATTCCACGAAAACCGGGACGCCGCGGCGTTGGGGTGTCACCGTTGTCAAGACAGGAGCTCTGTTCCTGTGAGGGGGGCGGCCGTCCGGGCCGTCTACACGACGGTCCGGGGGGACTGATGACGAACTCCCAGCTCATGGACGCGCCTGCGACAGCGACGCGCACCACCACCGCCGCGCCTGCCGAGCCGACGCACCTGCGCGAGCACCCACGCGGCCGTGGGTTCTCGGTGCTCGGCCGTCTGGCCCGCGAGGGCCGAGCGCCGACCGAGGCACCGCGTCACCGTCGGGACGACGCGGGCCCCGAGCTCGCCGCACACGCCGTCTGACACCTCATCGATGCCGGTCGGCGGCGTCCTGGATCCGCTGCAGGTACGCCGTCCACCACGCGTCGTCGCGCTCTTCGCGGCCGGAGCGGCCGTCGATGAGCTCTCGCACGAGATCGCAGTGCCCCGCATGCTGCGCCGTCTCGGCGAGCACCCGCACGACCAGATGGCCGAAGGTCGTCGCGCGCCGCTCCTCCGGCCACCACGGCACCGACGCCGGCGCGTCGAGGGCCAGTGAGGCCAGCGACTCGTCGCTGTGCTGCCAGGCCCGTCGGTAGAGGCCGACCAGGTGGTCGCGGCTCTGGTCGGCGGTCGCCCACATGTCCGCGGACTCCCAGACCGAGCCGTCGTCCTCCCAGGGCAGAGTCACCGGTGAGGGCCGCCCCACGCTCGCACCGAGGTATCCCAGCTCGATCCCGGTCAGGTGCTTGACCAGTCCGAGCAGGTTGGTGCCGGACGGCACCAGCGGACGTCGTACGTCGTACTCCGAGAGGCCGTCGAGCGACCGGATCACGCCGTCACGCCCCTGCTGCAGGTAGCCGCGGAGGTCGTCGGTCAGGCTCACGGCCGCCGCGTCAGGTCGGCGTAGTCGGGGTGCCGGGAGATCCAGGCCCGCACGAACGGGCACAGCGGCCGCACGCGCCGACCCCCGGCGGCGCGCACGGCGTCGAGCTCCTGGCGCACCAACGCCGACCCGACGCCCTGCCCGGCGAACGCGTCGTCCACCTCGGTGTGGGTGAAGGTGATGACGTCGTCGGTGAGCTCGTAGGCGGAGAAGCCTGCGAGCCGCTCGTCGACGTACGCCTCGAAGCGGCTCTCGCCGGGGTTGTCGCGCACGGTCACGTCGCTCATGCAGCCACGCTAACCGGGAGTGCCGCCCTCGGTGACCCACGCCGGCACCTCGGGGACGGGCAGCCCGTCGGCCACCGCGGCGAAGCGGTCGAGCAGGATGCTCCACTCGGTGAAGCGCGCGCGACCGGCCACGTTGGCCGCCGTCCAGCCGCCGTGGGAGAAGTGGACCCGCGAGCCCGGGTGCTGTCGGCCCTGCGCGCCCGTCGGTTCGAGGTGCACCGAGAGCACGCTGGGGTGCTCGGGGTCCTGGGCGAGTGCGAACGTCTGGGCGTAGTCGCGCGGCGGCTCCCAGACCGTCACCGTCCCCCAGGGGTACGTCGTGCCGTCGGCCAGGTGCATCGCGACCCGACCGCCCACCTGGCCCTCGATCTCGACGCGCTCCAGGCCCTCGGGGGCGTAGGCCGAGTGCCACCACTCGTCGATGCGACGGGTGAAGGCGTCGAAGGCGACCTCCATCGTGCAGTCGAGGGCGTAGGTCAGCTCGATCGGTGCCGCCGCCTCGCTGGGCCGCGGCTCGACGTCGTCGGCGACGGGCTGGTGGAAGACGATCCGGTTGTGGAACGGGTCGATCACCACCATCACCCGGCCCCACTCCTCCTCGCGGACGCCCGGGTTCGCGTAGTCGTACTCGCGTCGCTCGAGCTGGGCATGCAGCCCCGCGACGTCGACGACCGGGATCAGCGCGGCGCCACCGGGGCTGGCGTCTCCGTGGTGCTCGCTGAGGTGGAGACGGGCAGCCCCGCGGCTGACCTGCGCGTAGAGCGGGGAGTGGTCGGCGTGGCCGCCGTGCTCCCAGTCGAGGGTGAAGCCGAGGTAGTCGACGTAGAACTCCACGGCCTTGGCGCGGTCGAAGATCCGCAGGATCGGGACGGCAGGACCCTCGGGCGTGCTCCGGTCGTCGACGGGTCGGGCCGCGAGGGTGTTCCAGTCGCGAGCGCCGTGCTGGTGGGCGACGATCTCGAGGACCTCGCTGTGGCTCAGCGCGACGTCGCGGGCGGCCAGGTCGGCACGCAGCCGCCGGGCCATGGACTTGGGATCTGTCATGACGCTGCTTCTCTCCGGCGGACGCCGCGGCTGCGGCTGCAGGGGCCTGCGTTGCCTGGCGGGGTCCGCCCGGTGAGGGCGCATCACGGACAGGTGGGTGGTGGAGCGAGGCATTCACCGTCCCGGAGATCCGGGTGCAGGCGGCCGGCTGCCTCGGGCCTGCTCCAGGGTAGACCGCGGGCGACCGGCGGTGGAAGAGTCGGTGAACGTGCGAGCGACCCCGCCCCGTCGCCGCCGATCCGGGTCGCCGGTGGGTCAGACTGGAACCATGAGGCCGCAGGTCGTCGCCCATCGTGGCGCGAGCTTCGACAATGCCGAGCACACCTTGGGCGCCTACCAGCAGGCGATCCGCGACGGGGCCGAGGCGCTCGAGTGCGACGTGCGGCTCACCGCCGACGGCCACCTGGTCTGTGTCCACGACCGCGACCTGCGTCGTACCGCCAGCGCCCGGGGGCTGGTCTCGACCATGGACCTCGCCGACCTCGACCAGCTCGAGTTCGCGTCGTGGAAGAACCCGTGGTCGGGCCTCGACGACGAGGCCACCGACCGCGACCCCGACCTCGACCGCGTGCTCACCCTGCGCCGGCTGATGGAGACCGTCGCGGAGGCGGAGACGCCGATCCAGCTGGCGATCGAGACCAAGCACCCGACGCGGTACGGCGGGCTGGTCGAGCGCCGCCTGGTGGAGGCGCTGTCGGAGTTCGGCTGGACCGGACCCGACAGCCCGGTGCGGGTGATGAGCTTCTCCTACGTCGCGCTCCAGCGGATGGAGCGCCTCGCGCCGGACCTGCGGTTGGTGATGCTGATCGAGAAGTCCCGGCACTGGCCGATGCTGAAGCCGGTCCTGCAGGACGGCTGGATCCTCGGCCCGGGGATCGGCTCCCTGACCCGGCACCCGAAGTTCGCCGAGCGCCTGGTGCGCACCGGCCGCGACCTCCACGTGTGGACCGTGAACACCCACGAGCAGCTGGACCTCTGCCGCTCGCTCGGGGCCAGCGCGGTGATCACCGACAAGCCGCGCCAGATGCTGGGTTGGCTCGAGCCGCAGCCCACGTCGTAGGCGGGCTAGCCTCGGGCGCATGGCGAAACGCTCTCGCACCAAGGCCCGTGACCGCGCGACCACCGAGCGGCCGGAGGGCGCGGTCGGGCCGCGCGAGCCGTGCCCGTGCGGCTCCGGCAAGCGCTACAAGGCATGTCACGGGTCGGCCGGTGGCGCGTTCGTCGCTCGGCCCTTCCTGGGTCTGGCCGCCGAGCGCGACCTGGTGGCGCTGCGGGAGTTCGTGCCGTCGGCGACGGCACCGCTGCGGGTGGGGGAGCGGACCGTGAAGCTCGCCTCCCTGCTGCCGATGGCGGCGCCGGCGATGGTGCGCGACAGCGGCGAGGTGTGGCTGGGGCTCCAGGTGCGCCACTCGTTCGGTGACCCGTCGCGCGACCTGGGCGCGGTGCTGGAGAAGGCTCTTGCTGCCGACGAGCCGGGCGTGGTGGGGCTCGTCGATCCGCCGGGTCTCGGAGCGCGCCTGCAGGACCTGGTGATCGACGAGCCGCTCGGGGTGACGGTCCACGACGGATTCGAGTGGTGGCTGGACGACGTGACCGACCGCGACGCGGCCGCGGCCGACGCGCTCGAACAGGCGAACGGCGAGGTCTCGCCCTCGGCCCGACTGACGTCTGTCGAGGCGGCGTACTGGATCGATGCCGGGCCGAAGGAGCACCTGCGCTGGGTGCTGCCGTACGACGAGGCGCCGCTGATGGATGCGCTCGCGCGCCTCCATGCGGCCGGCGACGACGTGCTGGTCGAGGGCTCGAGGCTGGTCGGTATGTTCCGCGCCCACGGGCTCGTCGTGCCGGTGTGGGACCTGCCGCTCGGCACCGGTCCCGACGCCTTGGAGGGGCCGGTCGCAGGCCTCCAGGAGCGGCTGACCGCGGTCCTCGACGACCCGCTCGAGCTCACCTCCGCGGAGCGTTCGACCCGGGTCGAGCTGGCCAACCGTCAAGTCACGCTGCGGTGAGGAGACATGCGGCCGTGACGGGTTGAACCGGCGATCGACCTTCGCTACGGTGCTGCCCGGCCCGGTCGTTGTTGCCTCCCCCGTCAACAGCGGCCGGGCCGTTTCACGCCCGCGCGCAGCCCCACCGCCGTACCGCGACGTGGCACTTCCGTCGCTTCGTGGGGGTTGCAACGGCTGGCAAGCGACGCGATCGCCGGTCGACCGGCGACTCACACCTCACCCGAGCAGGCGTGCCACGTCCGAGGCAGCCTCAGGCGAGGGACGCGCGCGAGATCGGGCAGCTCATGCAGCGCGGCCCACCACGACCGGAGCCGAGCTCGGAGCCGGCGATCCGGAGCACCTCGATGCCGGCGTCCTCGAGCCGGTCGTTGGTCTCGTCGTTTCGCTCGTAGGCGACCGCGATCCGTGGCGCGATGGCCAGCGTGTTGTTGCCGTCGTCCCACTGCTCGCGCTCGGCGGTGACCGGGTCGAGACCCGTGTCGATCTGGTGAAGGGTGTCGATCCCCATCGCCTTGGCCGCGGCGATCAGGAAGTGCTCGGCCTCCGCGACGTCGAGCTCGAGCCGCTCACCCTCGCCGTCGCGGACCGTCACGGCGTACGCCGTCAGCGAGTCGGCGACGTTGGGGTACATCACGATCTTGTCGACGTCGACCATCGTGCAGACGGTGTCGAGGTGCATCGTTGCCCGCTCCTGAGCGATCGGGACCGCCAGCACGGTGTGGGCGAGCCCGGCTCCGAACACCTCACGGGCCAGCTGCTCCGCGCCCGCGGGCGTCGTCCGCTCGCCGACCCCGATCGCGAGAACGCCGGGGGCCAGCAGCAGGACGTCGCCGCCCTCGACGTGCTCGTTGCGCCAGCCGTGGAGCGTCGGCGTGCCGGCGAAGCGTGGGTGCTGGGTGTAGATCAGCTCGGTCAGCTGGGTCTCGCGCGAGCGCGCCGGCATCGCCAGCGAGGTGATCGTGACGTGGTCGCGCACCCAGACCGAGGAGTCGCGGGTGAACAACAGGTTGGGCAGCGGGTCGATCAGGAAGTCGTCCGAGGGCAGCAGCGAGGTGACCAGACCGAAGCCGCCCCGCACCTCGTCGTTCCGCACGCCGGCCGTCAGGTGGGTCGCGAGCTCCTCGGGCGACGCCTCGTGGAGCATCGGGCCGAGCCACGCGCGCATCGTGTCGCCGAGGTGGAGGCTCGAGATGGCCGTGGTGATCGCGTGGTCGCGCGCCTGCTCGCTCGCCATCGTCTCGGTGAGGAGGTCCATCAGGTAGAGCACCTCGACGCCGTGGGTGCCGAGCGCCTCCGCGAAGGCGTCGTGCTCGTCCTGGGCGCGGGCCACCCACGGGATGCCGTCGAACAGCAACCGGTCGTTGTTGCGAGGGGTCAGCCGCTTCAGCTCGTCGCCCGGGCGGTGGAGCATGACGGTGCCGAGACGCCCGACCTCGGAGTCGGCGCCATGGGCCGAGCGCTCGCCGTTCGTGGGGTTCGTCGACATGGCCCGCACTCTAGGGTGCCGACGCCTCCGGGGTCACCCCGTGACGACCTGGTACGCCGTGAGGCCGGCGAGCAGGAAGCACACCGCCGAGCCGACGTAGTGGATCGTCGACAGCCTCAGGTGCTGGAGCAGGAAGCGGCCTGCCACCACGGCGAGACCGGAGACGACCAGCAGAGCGCCCCAGGCGCCGATGAAGACCGAGAGGGCGTCGTGGTAGCGCCCCACCAGGCTGATCGTCAGCAGCTGCGACAGGTCACCCCACTCGGCGGCGAACAGCACCAGGAAGCTCGCGCCGATCGCGGCCAGCCCCGACTTCGGCGAGCTGGCCTTTGCGGCGTATTCCTCCTCGGTCGCTGCCTCGGCCGCGTCGGCCTTGGGCGCCTCGCGCAGCAGCACGATGGCGCCGACGAGGAAGATGGCACCGGCCACGATCTCGACGATCCGGTGCGGCAGGAACGTCACCACCTGGCCCACCGTGCAGGCGATGAGGGTCTGCACGAAGAACGCGAGCCCGACCCCGACCCACACCGCCCACGGCTGGTAGCGGGTCGAGAGCACCAGCGCGGCGATGAAGGTCTTGTCGGGGAGCTCGACGAGGAAGATCGCCCCGAAGGACACGGCGATGACGGCGAGATCCACCCGTCGAACGTACCGGGCCGCGTTCGCGCGTCGTTCACCCCGGACCCGTTGTCAGCGTCGCCGTGTCGGTGTAGGCAGGACCGTGGGGTCGACCCACACCGGAGGAGAGCAGAAGACGATGGCACGTATCGAGCACTACGACCAGGGGACGCCGAGCTGGGTCGAGCTGGTGACCCCCGACCAGGCGGCGGCGCAGCAGTTCTACGGCGCGCTGTTCGGCTGGTCCTTCAACGACTTCGACATGGGCGACGCCGGGCACTACCTGATCGGCACCGTCGAGGGCGACGACGTCGCGGGCCTCTCCGGGCAGATGCCGGGCATGCAGGGACACCCGGCGTTCTGGGGGGTCTACCTCGCGGTCGACGACGTCGACGCGACCACCGCCAAGGTGGAGGCGGCCGGTGGCAAGGTCGAGGCCGGGCCGTTCGACGTCAACGAGAACGGCCGGATGTCGGCACTGGTGGACCCGACCGGTGCGCGCGTCAACCTGTGGCAGGCCAACCAGACCATCGGCACGGTCCGCGCCAACGAGCCGGGCACGCCGATCTGGAACGAGTGCATGACTCCCGACATCGCGAAGGCCACGCAGTTCTACGCCGACGTGCTGGGGATGAGCGCGGAGGAGATGCCGATGGGCGACGTCGGCACCTACACGGTCCTGAGCAACGCAGAGGGTCGCCAGATCGGCGGCGCCATGAACCCGCCGATGGAGGGCGTCCCCCCGCACTGGAACGTCTACTTCAACGTCGAGGACGTCGACGAGACCGTGGCGAAGACGCAGGAGCTCGGCGGCCAGGTCGTTGCACCGGCGTTCGACGTACCGGGTGTCGGCCGGATGGCGGTTCTCGCCGACCCCCAGGGCGCGATGTTCAACCTGATGGCGGGCGACACCACCGACGCCGGGACCTGAGGCGGTCTAGGTCGGGATCGCCGGTCGACCGGCGATCCCGTCGCTTGCCAGCCCGTTGCAACCCCTACGAGGCGACGGGAACGCGGGTACGACGGGGCCGCTGGGGCCGGTGTGACGACCGCTCCGCCCTCGCCCGACGCCCGCCCGGCGCTCGCCTCACCCCGTCCGGAACGGATCGGCCGGGTAGACGCCCAGCACCTTCACCTCGGTGGTGAAGAACGCCAGCTCCTCCAGCGCCCGCTTCACCGGTAGGTCGTCGGGGTGCCCGTCGACCTCGGCGAGGAACTGCGTGGCGGTGAACTCCCCGCCGACCATGTAGCTCTCCAGCTTGGTCATGTTGACGCCGTTCGTGGCGAAGCCGCCGAGGGCCTTGTAGAGCGCAGCTGGCAGGTTGCGCACGTTGAAGACGAAGCTGGTCACGACCGGCCCGTTGGCGGCCGGCGCCTGCACGAAGTCGCGGGAGAGGATCACGAAGCGCGTGGTGTTGTGGTCCTCGTCCTCGATGTCGTCGAGGAGCACGTCGAGGCCGTAGATCCCGGCCGCCATCGGCGGCGAGATCGCCGCCTGGGTCGGGTCGCCGGCCTCCTTCACCTCGCGCGCCGCTCCGGCGGTGTCGCCCGAGATCACCGCGACGAAGCCGTGCTCGCGGATCACCCGCCGACACTGGCCGAGCGCGTGCACGTGGCTGTGCACGGTCTTCACCTCGTCGAGGGTCGTGCCCGGTACGCCGAGCAGCGCGAAGCGGATCCGCAGGAAGTGCTCGCCCACGATGTGGAGCGGAGACGTGGGCAGGAAGTGGTGGATGTCGGCGACCCGCCCGGCCAGCGAGTTGTCGATCGGGATCATCGCCAGGTCGGCGTCGCCGTTCTCCACCGCTGCGAACGTGTCCTCGAAGCTCGCACAGGCGACCGCCTCGGCCTCGGGATGGCGCTCCTGACAGGCCAGGTGCGAGTTCGAGCCCGGCTCACCCTGGTAGACGATGCGCTGGGCGCTGCCCGCACCGGACGTCGTACTCACGCGCGTCAGTGTTCCACGGCGCCGCACCGCGCGATTAGGCTCGCTCAGCGTGTGGATCCTCGACGTCGTCGCCCTCCTGGTCGCGCTGGCGGCCGCAGGGCTGGCCGTCGTCTCGCTGCGTCGCCAGTCCGTCGTACGACGTGGGCCGGGTGCCGAGGCGCTGCCCGAGGACGTGCACGGGCTCCGGCAGGAGGTCGCGGCGCTCCGTGCCGAGACCGGCGACGCCCTGCGGCATCTGGCGGTGGTGCGCTACGACGCGTTCGGCGACATGGGCGGTCACCTCTCCTGGTCGCTCGCCCTGCTCGACGACGCCGGCAACGGCGTGGTGCTGACCTCGATCCACGGCCGCAGCGACGCGCGCACCTACGCCAAGAACGTCGCCGCCTGGACCTCCCAGCAGCAGCTCTCGCCGGAGGAGGAAGAGGCGATCGCGCACGCGCGACCCGCCTGACGGCAACCGGACCCGCCTCTCGTGACGTCCCACCAGGGAGACACCACGGGGAACGGGAGGCCGACATGGCCGCGACACACACGCCCTCATGCACGAGCGGCCCCGCTCCCGAACCCGCCCCCGGACGCATGCGGCGTACGGCGGTCGTCGTGGGCGTGGCCCTCGCCTGTGCCGTAGCCATCGCGGCGCCCTTCACCCTGCACGTGCGCGATCGCGACGCTCGCTCGGTCACGCCGACGGCGGAGGTCTCGCCGCACGTCGTGGGGACGCGCGACGGCCTGCCCGTGCTCCTCCCTGGTGCCCGCGGGCGCGCGGCCGGGCCCGCCGGAGTCCGCACCGACGGCGAGGTCTGGACGCTTCGCCGTGACGACGCGTCGACGGCCGCGGAGTCGGCTCGCTTCCACCTCGTGGTCACCGGACGGGGCGGGTCGCAGACCGTTGCGGTCCCGGCCGGCTGGGCGCCCGTCCTGTTGCGGCGCCCGGCCCGGGTCGGCGACCTGACCCAAGGCGTCCTCGTCAGCCAGGAGGGCGGCGACTCCGACACCTGGCGCGTGTTCGTCCGATGGGGCGGCCGGGTGCAGCCGCTCCACACCCGTGGCCCGGTACCCCTCGGTGGAGGCTTCACGGCCGACGGCGCCACGGCGTACCTCTCCTGGATGACGCCCGACGGCCGCCTCTTCACCAGGATCGGCACGGCGCGCCCTGGCCGCTTCCACCTCTACGCCTGGGTGCCCGGCGATGCTTCGGCCTCGCGCGCGCCGTTGCTCCGGGCGCGCGACCTCGGCGTCGTCTGCCTCGACGCGACGAGGGGCACCTACGGGGCGTGCGTGGGTTGAGATCGCGCTCGGCGAAGCAACCTCGAAGGCCCCGGTGCGTCTGGTGTGATGAGGCAGGTTGCCGATCGGACCAGAAGAGGGGGAGGCCATGCCAGTCTCCGCGGAACGGGTCGTCGGCGACCTCGACCTCGAGGAGCTCTACGTCGCCCACCGGCTGTCGCTGGTGCGGCTGGCAACGCTCCTCGTCGACGACCGCGCCAGCGCCGAGGACGTCGTCCAGGACGCGTTCGCCGGCCTTGCCGCGAACCGCACGAAGCTGCGCGATCCCGACAAGGCTCTCGCCTACCTGAGGCAGGCGGTGGTGAACCGGTCGCGCTCGGCCCTGCGCCGACGTCGTACGGCGCGCGGCTACGCGCCGCCGCGGAGCCTCGAGGCGGCCCGCCCCGACGAACGTGCCGTGCTGGCCGAGGAGCACCGCGAGATCCTGGCCGCGCTCCACCGGCTCGCGCCGAGGCAACGCGAGGTCCTGGTGCTGCGCTACTGGTCCGGCTTGTCCGAGGCCGAGATCGCCGAGGTGCTCGGCATCTCCCGCGGCGCGGTGAAGTCCACCGCCAGCCGCGCTCTCGACCACCTGGAGACGATGATGGGAGGTCGGCCATGACCACCGCACTCGAGGACCGCCTGACCGCTGCTCTGCATGCCCGCGCCGAGCTGGTGCAGCCGGAGGACATCGAGCACCCGAGGCTGCGACCCGCCGCGCAGAAGTCGCCGTGGCGTCGTCCCGCGGTCGTGGGGCTGGCCGCGGCCGCCGCCGCGGCTGTGGCCGTGGGCGTGATCGTGGTCCCCCTCACCTCGCACGACGGCAGCACCGTCCACCAGCCGCTGCAGATCAACCATCACTGGCCGCCGTCGCCGGACCACCCACAGCCCTCGCAGAAGCTCAGCGACCGGTTGTCGGGGGACGTGGACGGCGACGGCTCCCCCGACCAGGTCCGGTTGTCCGGGAGCACCCTCACGGTGACCCTGGCTGCCGACCCCGGCCGTCCGCTGTCCGCGTTGGTGGACCACGCGCGTGGTCTGGCCGGGCTCGCCGGCGTCGGAGGCGCGGGTCGCGCGGTGTTCGTCGCGACCGACGGGCTGGTCCAGGGTCACGAGTGGCAGGCCATGGCCATCCGCAACGGCCACCTGAAGTTCGTCCCGCTGCAGGAGGGACCGACGGAAGGCAGCATCTCCGTCGTCCCCGGGTACCGCACCAGCTGGCTCACGCCGGACGGCGTGGCGATGACCGGCACGCTGGACCCCGTCCAGAACGGCGAGCGTCACCTTGCCGTGCAGGTGAGCCGGGTGGAGGGCAGGGGCGACCGGTCCGTCATCACCCCGGTCGGCCGCTGGTGCTGGGACGTCGTCACCCAGCAGACGCCCGCGCCGTGTGCGCCGGGGGTCGACAACGCCTACGACCCGGGCCCCCACGGCTCGCTGCCTGCTCTGCTGCCGCGAGTCGACATCAACGACAGCATCTCCCCGTCCCAGACCTGGCAGGGCGACGGCGTCTCGCTGCGCCTGGAGGAGGACCCCGAGCATGCGAGGCCGGAGCTCCACCAGGTCTACGACGTGGTCGGCACCATCGACGGCCACGACGTCTCCGCCCGCGCCGGGGTGTTCAACCCGCTCCTCTACAAGGCCTTCCTCGACCTCGGCCACGGCGTGCGTGGCCTCGCCGTGACCTCCGGCCCCGAGCCGACGTGGCACATCCTGGCGCTCGTCGACGGCCACCTCGTGCCGGTCGCGGCGCCTCGCGGCACCTACCGCCTCCATCCCGGTGTCCAGTCGGTGCTCTACCGCGGCAAGGGTCAGTTCGCGCAGACCTGGATCGGCCCGGACGGCCGGCTGTTCACCAGCGTGCAGACCGGAGGCGTCGGCCAGGACGAGCTGATCCAGTGGCAGGTGGCCGACAGCTCCGGTACGAAGCTCGAGCCCGTCGACCTGGGCCGGATGTGCATGGACGAGTTCTGGGGTACCTACGGCACCTGCACGAGCCGGCAGGGCGGCTAGCGAGGAACCCGCACCAGCACCCGGCCGTGGCGACAGATCATGTGGAGCTCGCGACCGGTGCCCAGCGGGTCGCCGTCGAGCTGGCGCGGCGTCGGGCCAGCGGCCCGGACGGTGACGGTGCGGCCGCGCATCCGGGTGATCGTCTCGTCGGTGCGGGGGCGCTTGAGCAGCACGCGGTAGGCCAGCGGGACCCACGACAGGAACCGCTTCGGGTGCAGCAGCACGACGTCGAGCACGCCGTCGTCGATGGCGGCGTCGGGCAGCAGGGGCATCCCTGCCTGGAGGTAGCCGACGTTGCCGACCACGACGGTGCGGGCCCGGTGGGAGGTGAACTCACCCTCGTCGATCGAGATCTCCATCCGCACCACGGGTGACATCAGCGCCCTGACCCCGGAGACGACGTAGGCGAACCAGCCGACCTTCGCCTTGAACTGCTCGTTGACCCCCTCCATCATCGCCGCGTCGAGACCCATGCCGGCCATCACCATGAAGTGGGTGTCCTCCATCTCGTCGCCGGACACCTCGACCAGGTCGATCGCGCGGTCCTGGCCGGTGAGGGCGACGTCGATGGCAGCACGCAGGTAGAGCGGGATGTCGAGGTTGCGGGCCAGCAGGTTCCCCGTGCCGGCCGGGATGATCCCGACCGGAATGCCGGTGCCGGCCAGCTCCGCGCACACCTCGCGCACGGTGCCGTCGCCGCCGCACACCAGCACCAGGTCGGCGCCACCGATCGCTGCGGCCTCTGCCATGCCCGTGCCAGGGTCCTCGACGGTCGTGTAGTGCCAGATCGGCGCAGACCACCCCGCCTCCGCGGCCATCGCCGCCACGACCGAGCGGAACGACGCGACGTCTTCGATCTTGGAGGGGTTGAGGACGACCGCGAGTCGATGCTCGGAGGCGATCACCTCGGTCAGCGGCTCCGCCGCCACCGCATGGCTGCGAGGCAGGGGACTGTAGAACGCGAGCCAGATCAGCACGACGAAGATGCCGAGCAGCCAGCCGGCGACCACGTCGGTGGGGTAGTGCCGGCCGAGCAGGACCCGGTCGAGGCCCACCACGAGCGCGAGCAGCACGGCTGCGACGTACACGATGCGACGCATCACGGTCTTGCGCACCAGCATCGCGGCCAGCACGATCAGGACGCCGGCGAGAGCGGCGCTGCTCGACGCGTGGCCGGAGGGGAACGACTTCGAGATGAGCTTGGCGACGGGGTCCTGCCACGTCGGGCGGTCGCGGCCGTAGAAGAGCTTGATCCCGGTGGTGAGCAGAGACGTCGAGATCATCACGCCGACGGTGAAGACGGCCGCCCGCCGGTGCCCGCGCACGAACAGCGGTACGGCGATCAGGGTCGTCCAGATCGTCATCCCGAGGGTGGCGAACGAGACCTCGATCCCGCGTAGGAGGGATTGCAACCCGGCCTTGCCCGACGCCCACTGTTCGGCGGTGCGGCCGAGGTCGTCGAAGCCGTTGAGCGGCGCGCGCTCGAGGTGGACGAGGAAGGCCAGGAGGCCGAACAGCACCGCACACACCCCGGCCCAGGCCAGGTAGACGTTGCGGGGGCGGTCGAGCACGGGCGTCAGTATGCCGGGAGGCTCGGCGCGACAGTCCACCCGTGGGTGCGTTGCTGATGTGCTGACTCCACAGCCCCGCGGATAGCCTGGGCCGCATGACCCGCCCCACGACCAGCAGGCCCGGAGCGCTCCGGTGATCGATCCCCGAGTGCTCCGCGACGACCCCGACCGGGTGCGGGCCGCGCAGGCGAAGCGCGGGCTGTCCGACGAGGTGGTCGACCGGGCCTTGGCCGCCGACAGCGCACGGCGTCAGGCGATCTCCACGTTCGAGGCCAAGCGGGCGGAACAGAAGCAGCTCGGCAGGCAGATCCCGCAGGCACAGGGGGACGAGAAGGCCGCCCTGCTCGCCCGGACCAAGGACCTCGCGGCCGACGTGAAGACCGCGGAGGCCGCCCAGACCGAGGCCGAGGAGACCTGGCGCTCGGCGCTGATGGAGATCCCCAACCTGGCGGCCGACGAGACCCCTGCCGGCGGCGAGGACGACTACCGCGTGCTCGAGACGGTCGGCACCCCGCCGGAGTTGGGCTTCGAGCCGCGCGACCACGTCGAGCTCGGCCGGATGCTCGGCGCGATCGACCTCGAGCGGGGCGCCAAGGTCTCCGGCTCACGCTTCTACTTCCTGACCGGGATCGGCGCCCAGCTCGAGTTCGCGCTGGTCAACATGGCCATGGACCAGGCCCGCAACGCCGGCTTCACCCAGATGATCGCGCCGTCGCTGGTCAAGCCGCGCGCGATGGAAGGAACCGGCTTCCTCGGCCAGGCTGCCGACGACGTGTACCGGATCGAGGGCCAGGACCTCTACCTCGTCGGTACGTCGGAGGTGCCGATGGCGGCGTACCACTCCGACGAGATCCTCGACGGCGCCCAGCTGCCGCTGCGCTACGCCGCGTTCAGCCCGTGCTTCCGCAAGGAGGCCGGCTCGCACGGCAAGGACACCCGCGGCATCTTCCGGGTGCACTGGTTCGACAAGGTCGAGATGTTCGTCTACACCACGATCGAGGAGTCCTACGCCGAGCACCTGCGGCTGCTGGAGTGGGAGAAGGAGTTCCTCAACAAGCTCGAGCTCTGCTACCGCGTGATCGACGTCGCGGCGGGCGACCTCGGCCTGTCGGCCCAGCGGAAGTTCGACTGCGAGGCCTGGATCGCCAGCCAGGGCCGCTACCGCGAGCTCACCTCGACCTCGAACTGCACCGACTTCCAGACCCGGCGCCTCGACACCCGAGGCCGCTTCGAGAACGGCGAGATCGGCCCGGTGGCCACTCTCAACGGGACCCTGTGCTCGACCAACCGCCCGATCATCGCGCTCCTCGAGACCCACCAGCAGGAGGACGGGTCGGTGCGCGTCCCCGAGGCGTTGCGGCCCTACCTCGGTGGGCTCGACCTGATCAAGCCGGTCACGGCCTGATCAGTGGTCTCGACAGGCTCGACCGACGAGCAGATCTCCATCGACGCCTCGTGGCGCCCGCGCCTGGTCGCGCTCGACATCGACGGCACGCTGCTGAAGTGGGTCGAGGGCGTCGGCACGACGTACGAGCAGATCAGCCCACCGGTGTACGACGCGGTGCATCGCGCCCGCGCCGCGGGCGCGGCCATCGTGCTCGCCAGCGGGCGCTCCCCCCACGGCATGACGCGGATCGCCGACCTGCTCGACCTCCACACCGACGGTGACGAGCCGATCTGGGTGGTGGCCAGCAATGGTGCCGTGCTGTTCCGCTACCCCCCGCTCGAGGTCGTCCACGAGGAGACCTTCGACGCCGCGCCGGCCGTCGCCGCCGTGCTCGAGCACCACCCGACCGCGCTGGTCGCGGTGGAGGAGCGCGGCGTGGGCTACCGCGTCAACCGCCCGTTCCCCGACGGCGAGCTGAGCGGCGAGATGGTGCTCGCCGACGTGGCCGACCTCGTCTCGCTGCCGGTCAGCCGCGTCATCATCCGCGACCCCGAGGCCACCGCCGACGACTTCGTGGCCCTCGCCGCCCGGCTCGGGCTCCATGGCACCGACTACGTCGTCGGCTGGACCGCCTGGCTCGACCTGTCGCCGGTCGGTGTCAGCAAGGCGTCGGGACTCGCGCGCGTGGCCGCCGAGCTCGGCGTCGACCAGGCCGACGTGCTCGCGATCGGCGACGGCCGCAACGACATCGAGATGCTGCGCTGGGCCGGCCGCGGCGTGGCCATGGGTCAGGCGATCGAGGTCGTGCGCGAGGCGGCCGACGCGGTCACCGACACCGTGTACGACGAGGGCGCGGCCACCGAGATCGACAGGTGGTTCCGAGATGGGGACGCCCTCGGCGACGCCTCAACCCAGGGGCTGGCGCGTTGAGCCTGCCGCGCCTCGTCGCGACCGACCTCGACGGCACCCTGCTGCGATCCGACGGCACCGTGTCGCCGCACACGGCGGCGGTGCTGCGCGAGGTGCTCGACCGCGGCGTCGAGGTCGCGTTCGTGACCGCGCGTCCCTGGCGCTGGATGACCGACCTCTGGGCCTACGTCGGGTCGCGCGGCATCGCGGTCGTGTCCAACGGCGCGCTCCTGCTGGACGTGGAGACGGGCGAGCCGCTGGAGGTGCGCGGCATCGAGCGGGAGGACGGGCTGCCGCTGGTCGACGCCATCCGGGCGCGGGTGCCGGACGCCGCGTTCGCGATCGAGATGCTGGCCGGGATCTCGCTGGAGCCCGGCTACCTCGAGCCCGGCCATGCACCTCCCGGCAGCCCCCGAGGCGACCTGACCGAGCTGTGGACCGCCCCGGTGCTCAAGCTGCTCGTCCGCAGCACCGACACCGACCCGGTCACCTTCCGCGCCGAGGTCCTCGATGCGGTCGGCGACCGAGCCACGGCGACCTGGACCGTCGACGGGCTGATGGAGATCAGCGCCGTCGGGGTCACCAAGGGGGCCGGCCTGGCGCGTCTGTGCAAGGAGCGCGGGGTCGACCAGCGCGACGTGGTGGCGTTCGGCGACATGCCCAACGACCTGCCGATGCTGGCCTGGGCCGGCACGTCGTACGCCGTGGCGAACGCGCACCCGTCGGTGCGCGAGGCCGCTGACCACGTCGCGCCCGCCAACGACGACGACGGGGTGGCCTCGGTGCTCGCCGGGCTTCTCGGGCTGTGATGTGATGTCCGCGTGTTCCGGTCCGGACGACGTGCCCTCGCCGCTGCGGTGACCGCCGCGGCGCTGCTCGCCGTACCCCTGGCGGCGGTCCCGGCGCAGGCCACGCCCGCGCCGAAGTGCCCGAGTCCGACGCTCGACCAGTCGATCGCGCGCGCCAGCGTGGTGTTCCGCGGCGAGGTGAAGAAGGTCAGGGCCGTGCAGGGCCAGGGCAAGCAGCGCACCCGCACCTACCGCGTCCTCTCCGACCGGGTCTACCAGGGCTCGCTGGTGCAGCCGACCGTCGTGGTGACCGCCCGGGTCGGCATCGCGTGCGCGCTGCCGACGCTCAAGGCGGGCACGCGCTACATCCTCTTCGTTCGCGAGAGCGGCGCCCACCTGGTGGCGATGTCGTCGACCGCCGAGGCGACCCCGAGGCTCACCCGCCAGGTCGTGGCCCGGCTCGGCAGCGGTGCCCAGCCAGAGCCCCTCCCACCGGCCACGGCCGAGTTCACCTCCGTGCCCCACGCCGACCCGCCCGCCCTCACCCGCCTCCTCGCGCCGGGGGCTGCGCTGCTGATCATCAGCCTGCTGGGGCTGCTCGTCGTCGGCCGCCTCGGTCGTCGTACGCCGGGCTGACCCGGCTCAGCACCGCGGGCGGTGATGTCCGGTCGCTCGTCGGAGAGACTCGGGGTCATGGCGGGGGTCACTCGAGTCCGGGCCGAGCGCGAGGCCGTGCTCGGCCGTGGAGCAGTCGCCACTCACCGCGCGGCCTGGCCCACAGGGCGCCGCTACGAGCTCGCGCGCCAGGCGTTGATGGCCGACGCGGTAGTCGACCAGGCGGCGGACTGGGTGCAGAACGACGATCCTGCGATCCGCGCCTCGAAGGAATGCGCCTTCCTCGAGACGCTCGACGCCTACCGGGACGAGTTCACCGGTTCCTGACCGCGAACGCCCTAGCCCGCGGCCCGTCAGCGCGCGCGGCCCACGAGCGGCTAGAGGTACATCCCGCCCTGCGCATTGCCCGGGTCACCCTCGCCGGACTGGGGCTGGGGCACCCCCGGCCGCAGCGCCTGACCGGGCTGACCCTGCGCCGAAGCGGGCAGCGCCCGCCGCATCTGCTCGAACTGGGCACGCGCGGAGACCTGCTGGGCGTAGATCGCGGTCTGGATGCCGTGGAAGAGACCCTCGAGCCAGCCCACGAGCTGGGCCTGGGCGATCCGCAGCTCGGCGTCCGACGGGGTGGCGTCCTCGGTGAACGGAAGTGAGAGGCGCTCGAGCTCCTCGACCAGCTCCGGCGCGAGCCCGCTCTCGAGCTCCTTGATCGAGGAGCGGTGGATCTCCTTGAGGCGGTTGCGGCTGGCGTCGTCGAGCGGCGCCGACTTCACCTCCTCGAGCAGCTGGCGGATCATGCTCCCGATCCGCATCACCTTCGCGGGCTGCTCGACGAGATCGGTGAGCTCGCGCAGATCGTCCGCGTCGCCGTCCTCGGCGTGCTCCACGGCCTCCGCCGGTACGGCGACGGGCTGGCCGTCCGGGCCGACCACGATCACGTGCTGCTGTCCGGACTCCTGCGGTGAGCTCATCCCGACAGCCTACAAACCCCGTCCGTGGCTCAGGCGACCAGCACGATCTTGCCCGTCTGGCTGCCGCTTTCCATCCGTCGGTGAGCCTCGGCCGCCTCGGCCAGCGGCATCGTCGTGTCGATGATCGGCCTGATCGTCCCGTCGGCCACCAGCGGCCAGACATGCTCGACCAGGGCCCGGCAGATCGTGCTCTTCTCCGCCACCGGCCGGGCCCGGAGGGTGGTGGCGACGATCGCGGCCCTCTTGCGCATCAGGGCGTTGAGATCGAGCTCGCCCTTGGTGCCGCCCTGCAGCCCGATCACCACGAGGCGACCCTCGATGGCGAGGGCCGAGACGTTGCGGCCGAGGTAGGCCGCACCCATGTTGTCCAGGATCACGTCGGCGCCGTGACCGTCGGTCACCTCACGGACCACCTCGACGAAGTCCTGGTCGCGGTAGCTGATCGTGACGTCCGCGCCCAGCTCGGCGCAGAAGGCCAGCTTCTCGGCCGAGCCCCCGGTGGTGAGCACCCGCGCACCGACGGCCTTGGCCAGCTGGATGGCGAACGTGCCGATCCCACCCGCGCCGCCGTGCACCAGGAAGGTGTCTCCCGTGCCCAGGCCAGCCACCATCATCACGTTGGACCAGACCGTGCCGGCCACCTCGGGCAGCCCGGCGGCCGTCACCAGGTCGACGCCGTCCGGCACCGGCATCACCTGTCCGGCCGGGATCGCGACCCGGGTCGCGTAGCCGCCGCCCGACAGCAGCGCGCACACCTGGTCGCCGACCTGGTGGCCGGTGACCTCGGCACCGACGGCGGCGATCGTCCCGCTGCACTCGAGCCCGATCACGTCGGACGCGCCCGGTGGCGGGTTGTAGTGGCCCTGGCGCTGGAGGAGATCCGCGCGGTTCACCGCCGTCGCGGCCACGTCGACGAGGACCTCCTCCGGACCGATCTGGGGGTCGGGGACCTCGACGTACTCCAGCGCCTCGGGGCCACCCGGCTCCCGGACCACGATCGCTTTCACGGCGTCGTCACTCGTACTCGTCGCCGGTGTGATCGACGACGCTGTCGTCGGGCACCTCGTCGTCGACGTCGATGGGGTCGGGTGCGCCGGAGGGGTGGTCCCAGTTCTCGGCCAGGGCCTGGGCCCTCGCGGCCAGGCGCTCGATCACCTCGACGTCGGCGTCGCTGCTCCCGGCCGCGTACCCCAGGAGGTACGTCGTGATCGGCGCGGCCTTGCGGATGACATTGTCGGCGGCCACTTTGGCCAGGTCGAGGACCAGCGCCTCGTCGACCTCGGTCTCGATGTCGAGGACATCACACAGCTCGTCGATCCAGTCGTGGAGGTTCACAGGGCAAATCTCGCGAAACCGCGGCAGGTGTTCAAGTCCGATCCGGCCGTGGCGTGGGACCAATGTCCGCGCCTCGGAGCCGCGCGAGGTCGCCCCAGGTGTCCACATCGTCGGCCTCCTGGCCCGCCGACGTCACGTCCACGGTGTCCTCGCGCTCCATCAGCCGTCGCATCGGTACGTCGTGCGCCGCGGCCGGCGCGGGCACGAGCGCCCGGCGTACCACGCCGGCGAGCTGGCGCCGGCCGCTGTCGTCGACCAGCCAGGCCCCGTCGGCATCACCCACGGCGGCCAGGAGGCGATCCACGGTGGCTGCGTCGACGTGGGGCATGTCCACCGCCAGCACCACCACCAGCGGTGCCGTCGTCCTGAGTGCGGCCACACCGGCGCAGAGCCCGGCGAGCGGCCCGCCACCGGGCGGCGACTCGCGGGTGAAGGCGACCGGGCGGATGGTCGCCGCCTCCGGGCCCACCACCACGGTCTCGGCCGCCGCGGCGACGGCGTCGAGCGCGTGCTCGAGCAGGGTGCGGCCGGCGTGGGTGAGGGCGGCCTTGTCGGCACCGCCGAGACGTGAGCCGGCGCCTCCCGAGAGCACCACCGCCGCCCACTCCACCGGCCCAGTCTGGCAGTGGTCGACGAGCCGTCACCGCGCTCCGGGTGGCAGGGTGGGGTCATGCAGGTGGTGCTCGTGCAGGAGGCGTCGTCGCTCGACCCGGTCGCGAACCGGGACCGCCTGGCGACGGCGGTGCCCGAGGACGCCGACCTGGTGGTGTTCCCCGAGGCCTGGGCCCGCGACTTCGGTGATCCCGGCTCCGACCTCGGCGCGGCTGCCGAGCCGCTCGACGGTCCCTTCGTGACCGAGGTCGAGCGGGTCGCGGCCGAACGCGGCACCACCGTCGTCGCCGGCATGTTCGAGCGCACCGGCTCCACGCCGTACAACACGATGGTGGTGCGCGGCGGCGCGCGGGCCGACTACCGCAAGATCCACCTCTACGACTCCTTCGGCTACCGCGAGTCGGACGTCCTCGCGGCCGGTGCTCTCGAGCCGGTCACCGTCGAGATCGCTGGGACGACGGTCGGCGTGATGACCTGCTACGACCTGCGGTTCCCCGAGCTGGCCCGTGCGCTGGTGGACCGCGGTGCCGAAGTCGTGGTCGTGCCGGCCGCCTGGGTGGCCGGGCCGCGCAAGGTCGACCACTGGACGACCCTCCTGCGGGCCCGCGCCATCGAGAACACGGTGTACGTCGTGGGCGTCGGACAGCCCGGGCCTCGCTACACCGGTCACTCGATGGTGGTCGGCCCCCTCGGGGACGTCGTCGTCGAGGCCGGCGAGGAGGCCACGACGCTGCGTGCCGCGCTCGACCTGGCGGCGGTGGCCGAGGCACGTCGTACCAACCCGTCGCTGGCCAACCGGCGCCTGTAACCTCCTCCACCGTGTCCAGGGCTGCTCCACGTCGTCGCGCGAACCCGCGCGCTGGCAAGCGGGCGGCGAAGCAGAGCGCCCAGCAGAGCGCCGAGCAGAGTGCCGAGCAACCGGCTGCGCAGCCGGCCGGACAGGCCGCCGCGACCGGTCCTCAGGCGCCACGGAGCCTACGCGCCCACCGGCTCGGCGTGGCCTGCTGGCTGGTCGTCGTGGCCGCCGCCGCCGCGGCCCTGGTGGCCGCGCTGGCGGGCACCGACGTGCCGGGCCGCACCGACGCGACCCGGCTGGCCGACGCGGGTGCCATCGCCACCAGCACGGCTTACACCTGGGGGTTGGCGGCGCGCACCGGGGGGCGACCGCTGATCTTCTCGGCCCTCGCGCTGGTCCTCGGCGGGCTCGTCGTGGTGGTCGACACCGACCCGCTGCGCAGCGGTGCGGCGGTGGTGACGGCCGTGCTCACCGCGGTGTTCGCGGTGATGGTCACGGTGCCGGCGGTCCACTTCCTCGGCGCGGTCCGCGAGAACGTCGTCGCCCTGCTGGTCGCGGCGATCGGCTCGATGGCCACCGTCGCGTGGGCCCCGGTGGTCAACCTCGACCGCTTCCAGTACACCGTGCTCGGCCTGTCACTCGTCGGCTCCTTCCTCACCGTCTTCCGGCTCGGAGCCGGGTGGCACGGCCTCGGCAGCCGCGGGGTCTTCACCGTCGTGGCCGGCAGCCTGATGCTGGCGCTCACCCTCGGGTACGCCGAGCTGTTGCGGCGCTACGGCACCGACAGCCTGGTCGTCCATCTCGACGACGCCGTCCGGTGGAGCCACCACCACCTGGGCGCCTTCCCGCGCCCGATCGTCGCCCTGCTCGGGGTGCCGGCCCTGACCTGGGGCACCCACATGCGCGCCCGACGCCGCCAGGGCTGGTGGGTCTGCGCGTTCGGTGTCGCGCTCACCGCCCCGGTCGCCTACGCCCTCGTCGATCCCGGCCGGACGGTCCTCGAGGCCACCCTGGCCACCGCGTACGGCGCCGTGATCGGCCTGCTCATCGGCTACGTGCTGATCCGCCTCGACCTGCGGCTCACCGCCCCTCGGCCCACCGGGCGGCGCGGACGCCGACTCGCCGAGACCGAGGAGGCGACCGCGGTGCGACCCGAGCCTGGCCGCACGCACGCGTTGTGGTGATCCGCGTCGTCGCTCATGTCGGGCTACCTGCGGGTATCCACTAGGTTCGGAGTCGTGGCTCGCGAGCAGACGGTCCGGATCCTGGCCGAGATGGTGGCGAACGTGATCGTGGTGGAGGTGGCCGTCGACGAGCAGGTCGCCGCGGGCGACACCGTGTGCCTGCTGGAGTCGATGAAGATGGAGATCCCGGTGCTCGCCGAGACCAGCGGCGTCGTCTCCGCGATCAGGGTCGCGCCGGGCGACGTCGTCCAGGAAGGCGACATCCTCGTCGAGCTCACCACCCGACGCTGACGACCGTCGCGCGCGACGCCACGACGTACGACGCGGATGTCCCCGATGAAACGACCCGCAAGCCCTACCTTGCTGCCATGGCCGACATCATCCTGGGCCTCCTTGCGATCATCGCCGGGGGCGCCATGCTCGTCGCAGGACAGTTCGTCCTGCGCCTCGTGATCCCCATCTGGGGCTTCTTCGCCGGGTTCGCCTTCGGCGCCGGCATCGTCGCGGAGTTCGCCGACGAGCACTTCCTCGGCACCGTGCTCGGGTGGGTGCTCGGTCTGGTCTTCGCCCTGATCTTCGCGGTCCTGGCCTACCTGTACTACTACGTCGCGATCGTGATCGCGATGGGTGCGGCCGGCTTCGCGATCGGCTCGGGCATCGTGGTCGCGATCGGGATCGACTGGAACTGGGTGGCGGTCCTCGTCGGGCTCGTCGTCGGCCTGCTCGTGGGGCTGGTGTCGGTGTTCGCGAACGTCCCGATGATCGTGCTCGTCGTGATCGGCTCGATCGCCGGCGCGGTCGGCGTGACCGCCGGCGTGATGCTGCTGGTCGGCTCGCTCAACACCGCCGACTTCAGCCGCGGCGACTTCACCGACACCGTCTCGAACAGCTTCGGCTGGTCGGTGCTGCTGCTGGTGCTCGCCCTCTTCGGCATCCTGGTCCAGGCCCGCCAGCGCGCCCTCATGCGTCGTACGGTCCACGAGGTCTGGTACGCCGAGAGCATCGACAACGCGGCGGTCTGACCGCGCGGTCGGTGCTTCGGGGCGGGAGACAACGGCTTCACCATGTTCACATGGTGAAGCCGTGGTTCTCACGGTGAATTCGACGCGAGAAGCCGATGCTCACCATGTTCACATGGTGAAGCTGCGACAGTTGCGCCGTGACCACGCGTCGTCACCGCGCTGACTCCGTGACCCTGCGCGATGCCCTCGGGTGGGGGGCGGGACCAGGGCCAGGGTGGCAAGAGCGGGGACGCCCGTCACGTGAGTGAGCGTCGACGTTGACGAACCTGAACGGCGACCACCACGAGGACCGCCGCGACGGTCAGGAGCGTGGCGTAGTGGTCGATCCGATGGGCGACGTCCACGGCGGGCTTGCCGATGGCGTAGCCCAGGCCGACGACGGGGCCGACCCACAGCAGCGTGCCCAGCAGGTCCAGTGCCACGAACGTGCGCAGCCGCATCCCCGACAGGCCGGCGGCGGCGTAGATCAGCAACGACGGGAGCGGCAGGTAGTAGGCGAGCACGACGGCCGCCGGGCCGTACCGCTCGGCCATCCGCTCGAGGCGGACGGCTCGCGCCTCGCGCTTCGCCACGCCACGCGGTGACGGGTCGCGACCGAGGAACAGGTGCAGCGCGCGGTCGCCCCAACGACGTCCTGCCCACCAGAAGATCCAGTCGAACGCCATCGTCCCGGGCAGGCCGGCCACGACCGCGAGCCACAACGGAAGCTCGCCCAGCCGGCTCTGCGCCCCGACGGTCACCTCGGCCAGGGTCGATCCGCTGACGATCTCCAGGAGCAACGGGTGGGATCCGATGAGCGCGGGCACGAGCGGCAGCAACGCCAGTGAGTACGCGGCGTAGAGGCCGATCAGCAATCCGAGCGCCGTGTCAGCCCGTCCGCCGACCCCACCCCAGGGCGTCGGCCCGCGGCCGGGCCCGTGCGACGGGCGGTCCTCGGCAAGAGTCATCGGGACCGAGTGTCCCACCAGCCGGTTGGCAGAGGGGGCGGGATTCGAACCCGCGGCTGACATCTCTGCCAGCGACCGCTTTCAAGGCGGTTCCGATCGGCCACTCCGGCACCCCTCCGAACACGCCGGCTCTCACGAGCGGCGGCGCGCCGCGCCGAGTCTAGGCGCTGCCGTGCCGAGGCTGCGGGCTACTCCGAGCCGCCGATCTCGAGCTCGACGTCGTCGTAGGCGAGGTCGTGGAGCCGCTGACGGTGGTGCTCGATGTCGACCAGAAGCCGGCTGAGCGCTGCTGCCACCTCGTCTACGTCGTCGGAGACCAGCACCTGGTGGGAGAGCACGTTGAGCCGGGCGAGCAGGGTGTCGCGCTCGCGTACGACGCGCGCGGCGCGGGCCGACAGCCACGCATCACGTCGGTGGAGCGGCTCGGCGTGGAGCCGGTCGCGGACCGGGACCAGGCGGCGGCGCACCGTCCAGCGCCAGGCCTCCACGTTGTCGTGGACGTGCTCGGGCCGCAGGAGATCGTGGAAGGAGTCCGTCGTCGTCGCCATGGGGGCCTCCCGGTGCCGGCCGAACCAGAAGACCACTGTGACCCCCTCGGCCCGCCGGGGCAAGACCTGAGGCCCGGCCGGTTTCGCTCCGTGGACACCCTCCCGCTTGAATCATCTCGTGACCGAGACCGAGCCTGCCACGTGCTACCGCCTGGCCCCCGGGCTCGGCGCCCGACTCGTGGGCCGCAGCCTGGTGACGCTCGGGATCCTCGTCGTCGTCGCCACGCTGATCGGCCTGCTGACGGGGGCGGGGTGGGTCCCGGCGGGGGTCGTCGCAGCGATCGGCCTGGTCGTCGTGACGTGGTGGGCGTGGTGGCTGCTACGTCGTGCTCGCGCCCTCCGCCTCACCGACGAGGGGTACGACGTGCACCTGCTCTCGGGCGTGGGCGTCACCGCCGCACCGTGGTCGCAGGTCGACGAGGCGGTCGCGGCGACCCCGGGCGGCGAGCGGTGCCTGGTGCTGCGACTGACCGATGGCCGGATGACCCGGCTCCCGATGGCCGCGCTGGCCGCCGATCCCGACGCCGTCGCCCACGACGTACGACGTCGCCTGCGCGACGCGCACACGTCCGCCGGTGACGAGCTGGGCGACGAGCCCGACCACGAGCCCGACCACGAGCCTGGCGACACCCGGACCTGATTGGGTGCCGGAGGAGCACTCCTTGTAACCTGTGCTCGCTGTCGGGAGGCGTCGCCTAGCCCGGTTTATGGCGCCCGCCTGCTAAGCGGGTTGAGGGTAATCCCCTCTCGCGGGTTCAAATCCCGCCGCCTCCGCCAGTTGCGTCGCACAGGCCTCGCCGTATCTTTCGGCGGGGCCTGTGTCGTACTCTCATGAGATTCCAGCCAGCGGTGGCGTCCCACGCCGTGCATGTTGCAAGAAGTTGCAAGAAGTTGCATTGCAAGTTTTTGACCCACCGTTGGCTCTCCGTGTCATCACCCGCGGCCGCAGAATGGGTGTCCGGGTGATCGATGCCCACAGGGAGGAACAGACGTGAGGATGAACAACATGCGCAAGATCGGTCTGATCGTCGCCACAGCGATGCTGAGCCTCGGGTTCGTCGGTATCAGCGCGCCAGCCAACGCCTACGACACCACGTGGGGCTGCCCCACCTGTCTGCGAGCGGGTCGCTGATCCCGTCAGCATCGGACGACCACCACGAACACCACTGAGACTCGAGACGGGAGCGAGCGACACCCCCCCATCTGTCGACGTTCCCAGTGCCACCCCATGGGCCGTCTCGAGTACCTGAAATGGGACGGGACCACCGAGGTCCCGTCCCGTTTCGACGTCCGGATGCCTACTCGTCCTCGAGGCCCGAGACGCCCGCTTGGCCCATCGTGTAGCCGAGCTGGAAGCGGGTCTCCGCGTCGTACTCCTCCTTGAGGTCCGCGACGTAGGCGGCGAAGGTGCGGGCACTCACGCCGAGCCGCTTGGCGCTGACCGGGTCGGAGTGGCCCTCGATCAGCATCCGGATGGTCATCGCCCGCTGCTCCTTGGCGATGTCGTGCATCACCGAGCGCTCGGTGTTGGTGAACGACCGTGCCCGCTCCCACGCCCTCTCGAAGACGTCGACGAGGTAGGTGACGAGCCCTGGCTCCCGGATCGCCATCGCGACGCTCAGATCGGGCGCCCCGGGGATGATGGCCAGGCGGCGGTCGATGACGATCATCCGGTTGAAGAATTCGTCGAGGGTCCGCACCTCGGCACCGTGGGCGGTGACCTCCGCGACGTACTTGCGCGTGGCGGCATGGCGACGTGCGCTGTGCTGGTACAGCGTCCGCATGGTCACGCCGCGGTCAAGCGCGGCCTTCTCGCGCTCGGCGGCCACTGCGAGCCGGGCGCTGCTGTCGCGCACGGACTGCGGCTGCGCGGTGAGGAGCTCCTTCTCGGCCTCTCGGACGGCACCCTCGATGAAGGTGCCGATAGCGGCGTCGTGGAACTCGGTGATCGGGCCGCGGGCCGACGAGGGTGAACGTCGCCACGACTGCGACAGCTGGCCGAAGGCGCGCGCCCACTCCGAGGACTCGTTGAGCAGCTCGGCACCCTGCTGGCTCATCGGGCTGACCACGTGGGACGACACCGTGGAGGGGTCGACCGGGAGGTACCGCAGGCTCGAGCGGTCGTGGACGAGGAGGTTGAGCGAGACCAGGAGGTCGAGCGCCGGGCGCAGCTCACCCCCCTTCGCGATGCGCGGGTCGGCCTCGGGCAGACCGCCGTTCACCGCGGCCTCTTCGTACAGCGGGCGCGCCTGCGTCTCGAAGAGCTCGCGCTCCCCAGGCCCGAGATCGGTCACCTCTCACCTCGGGATGCGCGCACCCTCGCATCGTCGCACATACCGGGCGTACGTCGTCACGAGTCCGCCTACGCCGGGAGATGTGTGACGGCCAACTCTCGGACGTCAGTCCTCGAGGCGGTCCTTGAGAGCGTCGAGCTCGGTCCAGAGCACGGCGGGCAGCTGCTCGCCGAACTTCTCGAACCACTCCTTGATCTGCGGGATCTCTCGCTTCCACTCCTCGGGGTCGACCGCGAGGGCCTGGCGCACCTGGTCCTCGGTGAGGTCGAGCCCGTCGATGTCGAGGGCGCCCGGCGCCGGCACGAGGCCGATCGGGGTCTCGACGGCGGCAGCGGTGCCCTCGAGGCGCTCGATGACCCACTTGAGGACCCGGCTGTTCTCGCCGAAGCCCGGCCACAGGAAGCCGCCGTCCTGGTCCTTGCGGAACCAGTTGACGTAGTAGATCTTCGGGAGCTTGGACGCGTCGTTGTCCTTGCCCATCGTGATCCAGTGGTTGATGTAGTCACCGGCGTGGTAGCCGATGAACGGCAGCATCGCCATCGGGTCGCGGCGGACGACGCCGACCGCGCCGACCGCAGCGGCGGTGGTCTCCGAGCTCAGCGTGGCGCCCATGAACGTGCCGTGAGTCCAGTCGCGGGCCTCGGTCACCAGCGGGATCGTCGTGGGGCGCCGACCGCCGAAGAGGATGGCGTCGATCGGGACGCCGCGCGGGTCGTCGTACTCGGGAGCGAGGATCGGGCACTGCTTGATCGGGGTGCAGTAACGGCTGTTCGGGTGGCTCGACAGCTCGTCGCTGTCGGGCGTCCACGGCTCACCCTTCCAGGAGGTGGCCTTGGCCGGGACGTTCTCCAGGCCCTCCCACCAGATGTCGCCGTCGTCGGTCAGCGCGACGTTGGTGAACACCGAGTTGCCCTGGTTGATGGTGCGCATCGCGTTGGGGTTGGTGTGCTCGTTGGTGCCCGGAGCCACGCCGAAGAAGCCGTACTCGGGGTTGACCGCCCACAGCCGGCCGTCCTCGCCGACCCGCATCCAGGCGATGTCGTCACCGACCGACTCGACCTTCCAGCCCGGCACGGTCGGCTCGAGCATGGCGAGGTTGGTCTTGCCGCAGGCGCTCGGGAAGGCCGCCGCGACGTACTTGGTGACGCCCTCGGGGCTGGTGAGCTTGAGGATCAGCATGTGCTCGGCCATCCAGCCCTCGTCGCGCGCGATGGCGCTGGCGATCCGCAGGGCGTAACACTTCTTGCCGAGCAGGGCGTTGCCGCCGTATCCCGAGCCGAACGACCAGATGGCACGCTCCTCGGGGAACTGCACGATGTACTTGGTGTCGTTGCACGGCCACGAGACGTCGGACTGGCCGTCGGCCAGCGGTGCGCCGACCGAGTGGAGGCACTCCACGAACGACGCGTCGAGCTCCTCCATCTTCGCGAGCACCTCAGAGCCCATGCGGGCCATCACGCGCATCGAGACGGTGACGTACGCCGAGTCGGTGATCTCGACGCCGAACATCGGCTTCTCGGCCTCGAGGTGACCCATCACGAACGGGATGACGTACATCGTCCGGCCCTTCATGCACCCGGCGTACAGCCCGCGCATGATGTCCTTCATCTCGTCGGGAGCCATCCAGTTGTTGGTGGGCCCGGCGTCCTTCTCCTCGACCGAGCAGATGTAGGTGCGGTCCTCGACGCGCGCGACGTCCGAGGGGTCGGAGGCGGCGTGGAAGGAGTTCGGCTTCTTGGCGGGGTCGAGCTGGGTGAACGTGCCCGCGGCCACGAGGGCGTCGGTGAGCTCGGTCCACTCCTCGTCGGAGCCGGTGCACCAGTGGATGCGGTCGGGGGTCGTGAGTGCAGCGACGTCGTTGACGAAGTCGAGGATCCCCTGGTGGGTCGTCGGCGCGGACTGGCCGTCGGTCGTCGGACGGGTCTGGGTGTCGGCGGTCATCTGCTGTTGTCCCTCTCGTACGTCGCGGTGGCCGGCCTGCGGTGCAGGCCCGAGAGACCACCGGTCCGTCTTTCGACGGGGTGAACGTGAAGTTGTCGCGATCGGCCGGCGTCGTTGTCGCCCGACTGGTGCCGGGGACGTTACCAATGTCAGGAGTCCGCACATATTGGATCGATCAAGGGTCCGTGGCCCGGGTCACATCGGCCTCTCGCGTCCCTCCTGCGACCGCCCGGCGGTCCGCCCCGGGCGTCGCTCACGCCCCCGTGGCACGGATTCGGCGCCGTCCAACGGGTCGGCTATTCTCGTGCAGTCCTCGTCGGGGCTTCCACCCGGCGGGGACATGCGCCCGTAGCTCAACGGATAGAGCATCTGACTACGGATCAGAAGGTTAGGGGTTCGAATCCCTTCGGGCGCGCCAACCAGCCGGGTCTCGGATGCCGCGCCGCCCTCACAGCAGGTCCCGCAAGCGGGCCGCGAGGGAGTCCTTCACCGCCTGCGTGACGGCCGCGTCGACCTGCTGCTCGAGGTCGGACGGGTCGTTGACGTCGGCCAGGAGGACGCGCAGGTCGAGACCGTCGATCGTGCGGACCAGGACGTCGTCGGTCTTCAGCGCGGCATCGACCACCGGGTCGGGGAGGGCGCGGATCGCGGCCTCGAGGAAGCGGTTCAGGTCGGCGGAGTCGAGCGCCTCGTCCAGCAGGGCCGAGGCCGGAGGCAGGGACCCGTCGTCCTTCATCCGGGTCACCGCCGCCAGCAGGCCGCCGTGCAGCGCGTCGATCTCGGCGTCCGAAGGGTCCCCGGGCTGCGCCAGGCTCAGCGCGAGCTGCTCCCGACTGACATGCAGGGTGCACGCGGCGCCGTCGAGGCCGAGCAGCACGAGGCGCTCACTGAGCCCGTCGATGCCTGGGGCCGCCGAGGAGACGGCGCGTGCGGCGCACGGGTCGGCGGGGTGGAGCGGCTCGTAGGTGCCGCCTCCGGCCGCGACCTGGATGCCGAGCACGGCGGCGACGAGGGCCAGCGCGAGCACCGGCAGGCTCGCCGGGTGAGGACGGCGGGTCACGAGGTCCGCCTCCGGCGGGGCGCGATCACCGCGAGGAGGGCGAGCAGGGCCAGGCCGGCGCCGACGAGGAAGGAGTCGCGGAACGCCCGCGTGGCCGCGCGTTCCAGCTGGGCGCGGAGATCGCGCTCGAGCGTGGCCGCGGCCGGTCGCTCGCTCGGGTCGAGGCTCAGCGTCGCGAAGGCCGGCCGAAGGTCGGGGACCCGGCCCTGCTGGTGGGCGAGCTGTCGGCCGAGTGCCTGGGCGACAGCGATCTTGTCCTGCGGCTGGAGCGGCGCGTCGAGCACCAACGACGTGATCGCCTCCTGCGCCGGCGCCTGGGCGTCCTGCAGGTTGGTGGTGAAGACGGGCGTCAGGATGGCCAGGCCCACGACCACACCGATGTGGCGGGCGCTGATCGTCCAGCCCGCGTGCTCGACCCGCGGCAGCCGCAGCTGCATCGCCTGCGCCGTCAGGCGGTCGATGGTCAGTCCGAGCCCGAGTCCCACCAGCGCTTGGGGAGCGATCGTCCACACCGGTGCCGCGGACGGCGGGATCGCGAGACCGACCAGTCCGCCGGCGATGAGGAAGCATCCGGTGGCGACCTCGACCTGGTCCGGTGGTCGCAGGAGGCGGGCGATCGGTCTGGCCGCGAGCGCTGCGAGGGGTACGACGGAGACGGTCAGCGCGGCCGCCGCCGGCGACCGGTGCCAACCCTCCACCAGCAGCAGCACCAGCAGGAACAGCGCCGCCGTGAGAGCGGCCGACAGCAGGGCCAACGTCAGGTTGGGCCGCAGCGCAGGGCGGTGCCGGTCCGGCACGGACACGGGTACGGCGCGCACGGCGAGCGCGGCCGGCACCGCCAGCACGGCGATCGGCACCTGCACCAGGAAGATCGCCTGCCAGGAGAACGCCTGCGTGAGCAACCCGCCCGCGACGGGCCCGGTCGCCGTACCGACCACGCCCGCGGTCACCCAGGCCGCGACGCCGCGGCGGTCGCCGTACACCGCAGCGAGCAGCTCGAGGCAGCCGATCAGCGCGGCGGCCCCACCGAGCGCCTGCACGCAGCGTGCCGCGAGGAGGGCGTCGATCGAGGTGGCCGCCGCGCACCACGCGGACGCGCCCGCGAACACCGCGATCCCGACGGCGCAGAAGATCCGGGGCCGGATCCTGGTGAACAGCACGGCCACCGGCACGGCGACCAGCCCGAGCACGAGGTTGAACGAGATCAGCACCCAGGCGACCTGGCTCACCGAGGTGTCCAGGTTCCGCAGGATGTCGGGCAGAGCCAGTGTCACGACCGCGGAGTCAGCCAGCACCACCGCCACCGTCACGGCGAGCAGCGGGGCCACGGCACGACGCACCGGGGCATCCTCGCACCGACGCATCCGGGTCGGTCACGATGTCCCCGTGAGTGCGGGTGACCGGTTGGAGGCCGAGAGGCGTCAGACGCGCGAACGGCTGGACGGACTGACGCACGACTTCGAGGCGCTCGTGGCGGCCTCACGCGACACGAACGCCGACGACGAGCACGACCCGGAGGGTTCGACGATCGCCTTCGAGCGGTCGCAGATCGATGCCTTGATCCGCCAGGCGCAGCACCACCTGGACGACGTAGAGGATGCCGAGGCGCGGTTGAGGGCAGGAACCTACGGAACCTGCGAGGAGTGCGGGACGCCGATCGGCGAGGCTCGGCTCGAGGCCAGACCCACGGCGCGTGTCTGCATCGGCTGTGCGAGCTCGAACCGACGCCACCCACCGTCCGACTGAGGATGCGGACGCCCCTGGTCCGCGGCCTCAGTCGTCGAGTCGGCGGAAGGCCCGGGTGACGAGGACGAGCTCCCCGGTCTCGTCGGAGGCGTCGGCATCGACGAGGGCCTCGATGATCCAGTCGTGGTGGCCGGCCGGGTCGTGGAGGGTCTGGGTCACCGGCCACGTCCGCCCGATCCTCTCGACCCGCAACAGCTCCGGGCCGTGCGCGTCGGCGTCGAGCAGCACCTCGTCGTGCTCGGCGTAGTAGGCCTCGATCGCTGCATCCCAGGTGGAGCGGGTCATCACCACCTCGGCCGGTGGGTCGGTGCGGTCCGCGGCTGCGCGCTCCAGCGCCATCAGCCCGTCGAGGTCGTCGCGCGCCACGAGCTGCACGCGGCGGAACATGGCGTTGCGGATCATCACACCGAACGCCCGCGCCTGCAGGCTGATCGGGCGCGGGTGGTGCGGAGGCCGGTGCTCGGCGAGCTCGACGGCATGCCGGTGGACGGCCTCGGGGTCGGTGAGTGCCTCCCACTCGTCGAGGAGCGAGGAGTCGGTCTGGCGCACGGTCTCGCCCAGCCACTCCGAGAGCTCCTCGAGCTCGGGGGTGCGGTGGTGGTCGGGAACGGTCTGGCGCAGGGTCCGGTAGGCGTCGGTGAGGTAGCGCAGCACGAGCCCCTCTGAGCGCGGCAGCTGGTAGCGCGTCACGAAGTCGGTGAAGCTCATGCCCTGCTCGTACATCTCGCGTACGACCGACTTCGGTGACAGTGCGTCCTCGGGCAGCCACGGATGGGTCTCGCGGTAGATCGCGTACGTCGCCTCGAGCAGGTCGCGCAGCGGCATCGGCCAGGTGATCTCCTCCAGCAGCGCCATCCGCTCCTCGTACTCGATGCCGTCGGCCTTCATCTCCGCGACGGCCAGGCCTCGGGCGATGTACTGCTGCTGGGCCAGGATCTGGCGCGGCGCCTCGAGCACCGACTCCACGACCGACACCAGGTCGAGCGTGTACTCGTCCGCCTCCGGGTCGAGGACGTCGAACGCCGCCAGAGCGAAGTGCGACAGCGGCTGGTTGAGGGCGAAGTCCTCGGGCAGGTCGACGGTCAGCACGTAGCGTCGTCCGAACTCGTCCGGCTCGTCGAGTCGGGTGAGCACGCCGGAGTGCACGAGGCTCCGCGCCAGATGAAGGGCCCGTCGCGCCAGCCTTCGCCGGCTCGCGGGAGGCTCGTGGTTGTCGGTGAGGAGCCTGCGCAGGACCGGGAACGCATCCTCTTCCCGTGCGACGACGTTGACGAGCATCGCGTTGTCGACCTTCATCCGCGAGACGAGCTGCTCGGGCGTGCCCGACACCAGCTTGTCGAACGTCTCCTCCGACCAGACGACCTCGCCGTCGGGTGGCTTCTTACGTCGTACGCCGCGCCGCCGCTTGGGGTCGTCGCCCACCTTCGCCAGCGCGATCGCGTTGTCGATCACGTGCTCGGGCGCCTGGACGACGACGTACCCGACCGTGTCGAAGCCGGCGCGTCCGGCGCGCCCCGCGATCTGCATGAACTCCCGCGAACGCAGGATCCGTTGCCGGGTGCCGTCGAACTTCGCGAGCCCGGTGAACAGCACCGTACGGATCGGGACGTTGATGCCGACGCCGAGGGTGTCGGTGCCGCAGATGACGACCAGCAGGCCGGCCTGGGCAAGCTGCTCCACGAGGCGGCGGTAGCGCGGCAGCATCCCGGCGTGGTGGACGCCGATGCCGCGGCGCACCAGCTTCTGCAGGGTCTTGCCGAAGCCGGCGCCGAACCGGAAGCCGACCAGGCGTGCGTTGATCGCCTCGCGGGACTCCCGGCTGAGCTCGACTCCCGGACGCGCCGTCAGCAGAGAGGTCGCGTGCTCCACCGCGGCCGCCTGGGTGAAGTGAACGACGTACACCGGGGCCTGATCGGTCTCGACGAGCTCGGCCACCGTGTCGGCGAGGTGGGTCATCGCCCAGGAGAAGACCAGAGGCACCGGGCGCTCGGCCTCGTCGACGATCACCGTCGCCCGGCCGTTGCGCCGGGTGAGGTCGGCCGCCAGGCCACTGACGTCTCCGAGGGTGGCCGACATCAGCACGAACTGGGCGTGGTGGAGCTCGAGCAGCGGCACCTGCCAGGCCCAGCCGCGTCCGGGCTCGGCGTAGAAGTGGAACTCGTCCATGACGACGAGACCGACGTCGGCACCGGAGCCCTCGCGCAGCGCGATGTTCGCCAGGACCTCGGCGGTGCAGCAGATGATGGGTGCGTCGGAGTTCACCGAGGCGTCGCCGGTGAGCATGCCGACGTTGGCCGGCCCGAACACCTCGCAGAGCGCGAAGAACTTCTCGCTGACGAGCGCCTTGATCGGGGCGGTGTAGAAGCTGACCCGGCCACCGGCGAGGGCGGCGGCGTGCGCCGCCATGGCGACAAGCGACTTGCCCGACCCGGTCGGCGTGGCCAGGACGACGTTGCTCCCGCCCAGCAGCTCGATGATCGCCTCGTCCTGGTGGGCGTAGAGGCTCAGGCCGCGCTCCTCGACCCACGTGGACACCGCGTCGTACACGGCATCCGGGTCGTCGGTCCGCGGGACCCAGCCCGCTGCGTCGACCTGCACCCGTGACCCCCTGGACCGCGTCCCCGGCGGACCGCGACGACGCAGCGACAGTACCGCCAGGCCCGCTCGGGCGAGTGATGAGTTCTGGTGCCCGCCCCGGTCTCACCTACGACGGGACCCGACGAGAGGGAAGGATGACGATGAGTGCGGTGATGCGGTGGGAGGAGCTGGGCGTGGAGAGTCTGGGCGAGGTCGACGAGCCGGTTTTCTCGGGGCTCGCGGAGCGGCACCGGAGGGAGCTCCACGTGCACTGCTACCGGATGCTCGGGTCGTTCGAGGACGCCGAGGACACCGTGCAGGAGACGTTCCTGCGCGCCTGGCGGCGGCGCGAGACCTTCGAGGGACGGTCGTCGTTGCGGGCTTGGCTGTACCGGATCGCCACCAACGCCTGCCTCGACCTGCTCGCCAAGCGCCGCCCCGGGCCCGCGACCGGCGGCGAGGTGCCGTGGCTGCAGCCCTACCCGGACCGGCTGCTCGACGAGCTGCCCACGGGCGACGCGGACGAGCCGGAGACCGCCGCCTTGGCGCGGGAGACGATCGAGCTGGCATACCTGGTCGCCGTGCAGCACCTGGCGCCGCGACCGCGCGCCGTACTCATCCTGCGCGACGTGCTCGGCTGGCCCGCGAAGGACGTCGCCGATCTTCTGGGCGACTCCGTCAACTCGGTCAACAGCGCGTTGCAGCGGGCCCGCGCCGGCCTGCGCGAGCACCTGCCGGGCGAGCGACAGGACTGGACCGGAGGAGAGGAGGACGCCGGGACGCGCGACCTGGTACGCCGGTTCACCGACGCCAGCGTCGCCACCGACATCGGGGTGCTCACCACCATGCTGAGGGACGACGTCCGCTGCTCGATGCCGCCCACGCCGGGACTCGATGTCGGCCTCGACGCAGTGGTGGACAGCTGGGTGGAGGACGGCTTCGTGGGGATGACGGGCCTGCGCGGCGTCCCCACCTCGGTGAACCGGCAGCCCGCCGTCGCCTTCTACCAATGGCAGGAGGGTGAGGGCGCGTACGTGCCGCTGACGATCGACGTCCTGCGCATCACCGGCGGGGCGATCACCGAGATCACCACCTTCCACGCCGACCAGTTCCCCCGGCTCGGACTGCCGGAGCGGCTCGCATGACGGGCGCCGAGGTCGTCGTACGACGGGCGTCGGATCGCAGGCTCACTGACCGCGATCTCGCTGGTCGCGCCCTTCCTCTCGGGGTCGGCCCCACCACCACCATCGCTGCGGCGGTGATGATCCCTGCTCTCGCGCTGCGCCTCCGCAGTCGGACGGGTCGCGGCTGAGCGCACCTTGCGCACCGGGCCCTCGCGGCGAACCATGGAGCGGTGCCTCCGGGACAGGCCCACGAGACGGTCGAGCTCGACGAGCTGCTCGTCACGGTCGTGGTCGACAACGCGACCGACACCCTGTCGACCGTTCCGGACGGCGTCCCGCAGCTCGCCGAGTGGGACCACCTGTTCGGCGGACCCAGCATGGGGACGCACGACGGCCACGACATGGTGGCCGTGTTCGCCCACCTCTGCGTCGCGAGCCACGGCTTCTCGGCGCTCGCGACGGCGCGGCGGGGAGCGGACGCCGCCACGGTCCTCTTCGACGTCGGCCCCTCCGGCGAGGTGTGGTTGGGCAATGCCGAACGTCTGGGTATCGACCTGTCGGAGATCTCCGTGCTGTTCGTGTCCCACTGGCACGGCGACCACACCGGCGGCATCCCGACCGTCGTCGACGCCATCGCCGAAGCGCGCCGCCGTTCTGGTCGGCCACCGCTCCTCGTCGACGTCCACCCGCAACGACCTGACCGACGTGGAATCCTCCACCCACGCGGCACGTTCGCGATGCTGCCGGACGAGCCGACGCTGGCCGAGATAGAGGGAGCGGGTGGGCTGATCTCCCCCCACACGGTGGTGCACGCAGTGGGGGGCGCCGGTCTCTTCCTGGCGAGCGGACACATCCCTCGCGTGACGGACTACGAGACGGGACTCAGCGGGCACTACACCTGGCGCGACGGACGCACCGTCGCGGATCGGGAGATCCACGACGAACGCTTCCTCGCGGCGCGTGTCCGTCATCGGGGGACCACCGTCTTCTCCGCCTGCTCACACGCGGGGATCGTCAACGTCGGGCTCGAGGCGCGACGCCTGTTCCCGGACTCGCCGGTCGACCTCCTGCTCGGCGGCTACCACCTGGCGGGAGCGTCGGTGGAGGACCGGATCGGCTCCACGGTGCGAGATCTGGTCGATCGGGTGGCGCCCCGCATCGTCGCGCCCGGTCACTGCACCGGCTGGCGCGCCAGGAACGCGCTCGCTACCGCATTCGGCCCAGCCGGCTTCGCCTCATCCGTGGTCGGGACCCGCTTCGTGCTCACCGCACCTGGCCCCGGGACGCCCGCTGCACCCTGACCAGGGCGGTCACGGGTCGACGTAGCGCCGCTCGACGCCCTCGAGGACGAGCCCGAGCCCGAAGTCGAGCTCGTCGCCGACGTCGGAGCCCGGCAAGATCGCGGCCACCGTCTGAGCACGCCGTCAGGCTGTGAGCGAGCGATGGCGGTGCTCATCCGAGCCGGGTTGCTTGCGGTCCGTGCGGCTAGGCAGCCTCAGGCGGCCGCGAGCATCGCCTGCACGCCCGGCACCGGAGGAGGCACGCAGGGGCAGTTGTCCGAGCACGAGAGATAGGTGTGTGTGGGGTGACCGCAGCCCGCGCACGGCATGTCGTGCGACAGGTGGCTCGTCGTGGCCTGGACCGTGTCCCACATGTCATGCCTCCTGCCCTGGACCGGTTCCTTGTTCTGTCAGGAACTGATGGTGATGGTGAGAACACGATCACGCTGCCGAGGTAGGGAGTACAAGCGAACCTTCGTACTAGGACCTCCGGAGGATGGTCCGGGTGCCGCCGATCCGGGCTACGTTCATGGCGGCTCGCCGGTCTCGCGACCTACCGTCGCCGCACGTCGTTCTGATGGGCGAAGATCGCCTCGAGATCCGTCGGCAGATCGGACGTCGCCGTCAGCTCCGGCTCTACGGGTTCGCTCGGCGGCATGGCCTCAGGCTGGAGCGTGTCGACCGGCTTCGGCGGGTGAGCCAGCTCGGTCAGCGGCGGAGCCTTCGTCGCCAGCGCAGGATCGGTGGACACCTCGAGCGTCACCCGCGACCATCGGCGTCCGTGATCGTGACGCGCCAGCACGGCGGCGTCGTCGAAGCGCGTCTCGACGTAGTGGATCGCGGACTCGAACGAGCTCGCCGTCACATGCCATGTGTCGTCGTGCCACGAGACCTCGACGCGGTCGCGAAGATCGGCCACGGTCTCTGCAATGACCCGCCCGAGCGGCATCGGTGCACCCCCTGCCTTCGTGTCACCTCGAGGCTAACCGGTCGCGGCGGGCCCGAGGGGCAACGATGCCGACCCGGCCGCGTCCCCTCGGATCAACCGGGGGATTCACAGCACCGACGGGCTCCGACCAACGCCGGAGCCCTCGGTGTGCTCCCTGTCCTGGAGTCTTCTGCGTCGGGACGTGCCCGCTGGTGAGCGCCAGGACGATCCCGCCGCGCCCCACGCGACGGAGTGACGCACCTCATCGCACATCAGCGGTCGACAGGGCGGCTCGGGACCACGTAGCTGGGTCAGGCACGGGGGACGTCAGGCGCGTGTAGCAGCGGGCCTTGCAACCAGTGGGCTCAGTGGCCTGGACACGCCCGGCCAGGGTCCTGCCGCCGCGCTCCGGCATGGCGAGAACCTCACCCACGGATGTGGCCAGCGTGATCGCCGTGCCAGTGCTGGGTCCGACGGATTCTCTGCTGCACCGAGCCCCGGGGTGGGATGATCCACGCAGCGGCGCTCGCTGGGAGGGCCTCGTCCGGAGGCGGCCCGAGCCCATGACGTCCACGATTGTCCTGGTCCTGCTCGGTGCGCTGCTGTGCTTCTGGGGCGCCAAGTCGTTGCGCCTGACGGTGCTGGCCGCCGGCTTCGCGGCCGCGTGGGTGCTGGCGGAGGCGTTCGGTGCCTCGGTCGGGGTCGCGGCGATCGTGGCCGTGGTGTCCGCCTTGGCAGTGCTGGTGCTCACCTTGATCTTTGCCCGGTTCCTCTTCTTCATCGTCGGTGCGGGAGTCGGCGTGCTCATCGGCGCACGTCTCTTCACCCTGCTGTCCTCCCGCTCCGAGACCGGGCACGGCAGCGTGGTCCTCGGACTGCTCTTCGTCGCCGCGGTCGCGATCGTGTCCGGGTTCCTCGCGAACCGCTTCCGCCACTGGTTCGTCGTATGGACCACCGCTCTCGCGGGCAGCGCCTTGCTGCTGGCAGGCGTCGGGCACCTCGGCCCGGGTGCGGGTGAGCTGGCGCGGCCGGCATCGACGTCGAGCTCCATCATCACCGGCGCCCTCTGGCTGGTGATCGCCTATCTCGGTGCCCGGGTCCAGCGGGCCAAGACCTGACCGGCCCGGTCTCAGGCGCGCCCCGTGGCTCAGACCGGCCGGAACCCACTGCACACGAGCCGCAGATGGGTGATCCGGCCATCCTGCACGGTGTAGTAGGCGACCTGTTCGATCACTGCGGGGCCCGAGCCGGTGGTCACGGACACGCGGTAGGTGACCTTCGAGGCGTCGCCCACCGTGTCCTCCTCGAGGAGGGTCAACACAGTGTTCTGCTTGTCCTCGTCGAACCAGGTCCCCAGCACGATGTCTGCCACGTCGGAGGGCGTCTCGGCATCCCAGAACCTGCGTGGTGTCACCGCTCTGAACTGGACCGGGGTGGCGAACAGGCTCCGGAGTGCAGATCGATCGCGGTCGCCGATGGCTGCCGCCAGTCTGGCGCCGAGGGTCTCAGTAGCTGAAGGTGTTGGCCGGCTCATCGCCGATCCACTCCCACATCGGGACGGTGCCGCCCAGCTCCGCATTGCTCAGCAGGTCGCCCTTGTCCAGGTGCCGGGCATCGAAGCAGATCGGACACACGAGATAGCGACCGCCGGCGGCGGCGTACCTGGCGACGAGGTCCTCCAGTGGTGGGCAGCCCTCGCAGCCGTGGGCGCGGGCGGTCTGCCCCACCACGAGGCGGGCCGCCTCCTTGCTCAAGAACATCAGCGTGGGCCGCCCGGCCTCGGCCGACCCTACGGCGACGAGGAAGGCCACGGTGACCTTCTCCGCGTCCTCGAGCCCGGTGGTGAGACTGATGACTGACTTGGTCTTCATGACCACTCCTCTCGGTCTCCGCGATGGTGTCGCGGTCCGGCGGCGCGGTCATGAGGCAGATGCCCCATCTTCGGTGCTGTTCACGAGGCCGTGCTCGACGGCGAAGAGGGCGGCGCCGGTGCGGTTGCTCACCTGGGCCTTGGCGTAGATGTGCTCCACATGGTTGCGGACCGTCTTGGTGCTGATCGAGAGCCGCCGGGCCACCTCTTCGGTGCTGGCACCTCGGGCGACCAGGGCGAGCACCTCTACCTCCCGACTGGTCAAGCCCGCGGGACCCGGAGCACGGCGCCCGCTCCGGTGACCTGCGACGTGGAGCACGGCGTCGACCGCGGCGGCGTCGAGGCGTCCGGCGCGGGCCTCGTCCCGAAGCCTCGTGGCCGCCTCGGCGGGAGCCATGGCGGCGCGGTGAGGCCGTCGCTCGAGAGAGCCCTGGTAGCTGTCGGCGGCCGCCAGCAGTCGCTGCGCCATCGGCAGGGAGGAGGCGCCGAGCCCGCGGGGGTAGCCCGACCCGTCGAGGCGCTCGCGGTGCTGCTCGGCGATCGAGCACACGGCCTCGAGCCCGTGCACCCGGTTGAGGATCCGGCCGGTGAGGTACGGGTAGAGGCGGATCCGCTCCCGGTCGGACTCGCTGAGGCTTCCGTGCTTCTCCCACACCGAGTTCGGCACCCCCATCCGGCCGAGATCATGCACGTAGCCTGCACGTCGTACCCGGGCAACGTCGTCGTCCGGAAGACCGATCCGAGACGCCGCTGCCGTGACGAGCTCTGCCACGGCACGGGAGTGGCCGACGGTGAAGGGGCACTTGAGGTCGACGAAGTCGCCCATCGCCCGGAGCAGCGCGTCGGTCTCGTCGTCGTCGAGTACGACGTGCTGGTCCGGCGCCAGCGCGAGCGCTTCGGACCAGGTGTCGCCCTCGGCCAGGTCGCCCAGCTGTGCGCGACAACCCTCGAGCACCGAGACCAGCTCAGGGTCGAACTGGGTGCCGCTCCGTTGCCGCGCCATCGTCAGTGCCCCCGAGACGCCGTACCTCCGCAGGTGCACCTCGACCGTCTCCGCCAGCTGCACCACCCGGGTCGGCAGCGGGATGTCGGAACCCCGCCGCCCCGACGGGAGTCCGGTCCCGTCCCACCGCTCGAAGGAGCACTCGACGGCGTCTCGCACGCGGGCGTCCAGGCCGATGTGCTCGGCCAACAGGCCGGCCGACAGGCAGTGCGAGTGGATCAGGGCCGACATCCGTCTGCGCGGTGTGACCAGGAGGGTCAGCAGCAGCCGCGCCCGCTCGGACGGGGGACGGTCCGATCCGGTGCGACTCACCAGGTATCGCAGGTAGGGCAGGCCGGTCCAGTCGAGCTCGTAGCTGTCGCGCCGCATCGCCAGGTCGTCACCGAACCATCGACTGAACTCATGGGAGTCCGCGTGACATCCGATCCAGAGGACCAGGTTCGTGTAGTAGACGCACTGACGCTGATCGGCGTCCAGATCGAGTCGGTCCGCGAGCATCGCTGCGATGCGTGCGGAGCCCAGCACGTGCTCGGTGGGCAGCCCGAGCCCCAGGTCGATCGCGATCGACAGCGCCGCGAGGACCTCCGCGCTCCGTGGCCCCACAGACCTGCTCCCAGCACCCGACGCGGGCATGGGCGCAGTGTGGCACGCGCTCGAGCAGCGCGCCGTAGTCGTGCACGTGGCTCGTCGTGTCGATCACCACGGTTCGAGGCGCGCGATCTCGGAAGAGTGCGGGGTGCGACACCGAGCCGGTCAGCGGTACGGCGAGTAGCGGACCTCGGCGAGCGCGCGTGACTGGCTGAACGAGCCGGACTGGTGGGCGAGCCACGGGCGGCTGACCCAGAGGTAGCCGTCGACGAGCCGTTCGGCGACCGCCGCACGCGCCGGGGACAGGCCCCAGGCGGCATCGCCGACGTCGGTGGTCGGCGGGATGCCGAGGGCGACGCAGTGGGTCTGGGTGTCCGAGGCGCAGGGCTTGGCGTAGCCGAGCGGCTTCTTCGGGTGGTGTGCGTGGTACCACGCGCCGGTGAAGGCGCGGCCGCTGTCGGAGGTGTCGATCACGAAGTGGCGCCCGGGGATGCCGTCGGCGGCGAGTGCGCCGACGATCGCCTGGCCGAAGTCGATCTGACGAGCCACGGAGTCGAAGTGGGAGGTGTCGAGCGCGAAGCCCCGGGCGTCGGCGACCCCGGCCTGCTCCAGCATCCGCACGGCGTCCGCCGGCTTGTCGCGGAACCAGTCGGCCGAACCCATCTCGACGTACACCGACACGTGGGGCTGCGCCGAGAGGGTGCGGGCGGCGTACGCCAGGAGGCCGGCCGGGACCGGCGAGCCGCCGGGGACGCACCGCAGGAACGGACCGTCCGGCTGGAGCACGACGGCTGCGTGCTGGTCGCCGAGTGCCTGTGCGACCGAGTCGACGTACCTCTTGTACGACGTGCGCTCGGCCGCCGTGGGCAGCCGGGTGCACGCCTCGTTCTCCCACGGCACCATCCGGAACAAGGTGAGCTGCGCCAAGATCTCCGGGTCGCCGCCGGTGGCGTCGGCGACGTAGTCGCGCACCCTCGAGGCGATGTCGGAGTCGGAGATCCATGCCCCGAAGAACTTGGCCTTGGGGGTCAGCGCGATCGTGGCGAGGGCCTGCTTGCGGGCGCCGGTCGCGTTCACGTAGGGGAGCCACGCCGGGTCGGAGGGGCCTTCGTAGACGCCCCAGGCCCGACCGGCCAGGGGGTTGGCCGGGTTGCTCGTCGGCGCGGGTCCCATCGGGACCGTGTGCGCGGCCCGCGTCACCTCGGGAGCCGGCGCAGCCGTGGCCGTGAGCGGGACGACCCCGGCCAGACCGAGGCCGACGAGGCCGAGGGCGGCCGCGAGGCCGCGACGTGACGGGGGAGGCACCGTTCGACGGTAGGTGGACGCCCGGGTCTGCGTCCTGGAGTTGGCAGATCAGGTGCGGTTCGTCCTACGACGTGCCGGTGACTCAGAAGCCGCCGCCGCCACCTCCGCCGCCACCGCCACCGCCGCCGCCACCGCCACCGCCACCGAAGCCGCCACCACCCATGCCACCGCCGAAGCCGCCCATGCCTCCGCCGAGGCCGCCGCCTCCGTGGTGGTGGCCACCGCCGAAGCCACCGAAGCCGGAGCCGCCGCCGCTGTCGGGCCCGCCGCCGTGGCCGCCGGTGTCGAGGAACGAGGAGTGGTGGTCGAGGCTCTGGATGAACGGTTGCCCGCCCCAGTAGCCCATGGCGTAGATCCATGCGGGGCCGTAGGCCATCCACGGGTAGTAGCGCGTGCCGCCCCACTGGAACGAACGCGCCACGGGTTGCTCACCGGCAACGAGCGCGGCGTCGCAGGCAGCGCAGACCGGCACGAGGACGTCGAGGCCCGACGGCGGGTAGAGGCGGGTGGTGACGCTCGGGCCGTGACGCGGGTCGACGAAGCAGGGTGGCGTGCGCGCCGGGAGCGGCTTGCCGTCGCGCAGCGCGGTGGCAGCGGCCGTCTCGTAGCGCGCGTCGGCCAGCGCCGCGGCGACCGCCTGCGCGTCCTGCGCGTTCTGCATCGCCAGCGAGCGGGCGTGCGCCTCGTCCATGGCCTGCCGGGCGGACGCCAGGTGCGCGGCAACGGCGGGATCGGGCGTACCAGTGTGGGTGTCGGCAGCCGAGATCTCCTGGCGCACCTGCTCGATCTCGTCGGCGAGCGGGGCGCGCAGCTCGTCGATCGACACGGTCCGCGCCGCAGACCGGCCGCCGGACCAGCCACGGGACCCGCCCCCGGAGCCGACGAACCCACGGGCGATCGCGATGACCACGCCGATCACCGCGAGCACGATGATCACGACCACCGCGCTGCCGAAGGCGCCGTTGCCGCTGCCGTCGCCGAACAAACTGTTGTCGTCGCTGAAGTCGGGGGTCACCCGGTTCCCCTGGTGGAGCACGTGGGCCGACGAGCCGCGCGGCACGTCCGACCGTTCGACGAAGCGACGCAGCATCGCGGCGTAGTCGGGCGCGCAGCAGTCGATGGCGCCCTGCACCGCCGGGCCGGTGCGGAAGACCGTGCCGCCCCCGGCCCACTGATAGGCGTAGAAGGACTGTCCGGCGGCCTGGTTCGGCGCGGAGGTGAGGAGGGCGTAGGTGCCAGGTGTTCCGATCACCCGGTGGAGGCGGTTGATCAGGTCCGTCGGCGTGTAGGCCAGGTGGGCCGGGGTGACCCCGCCGTGGTCGACGGTCAGCTTCGAGGCCGGCAGCACCAGGATGTGGAGCGTCGACGACTGACGGCGCGCGCGGGCGCGGATCGCGTCGATCTCGGGCGACGTGAGCTTGCCCTGCCGTACGACGAGCGGGTCGACGTAGACCCCGGGCTGCTCCACCTGGCGCGCCACTTGGCGGAGGTACTCGTCGACGCTGTCGCGATCGGCGGCCGACGCCGACGGGGCGAGCAGGAAGGTGGGAGCGAGCAGCACGAGAAGAGCCACGAACCGTCGCATCCGGTCTCCTCAAGACTCAGACGCCGGCGGTCCGGCGTTGCGAGCACATTGTGCACACCGGAGGAGCCGCTGTCTGTAGCAACGAGCCACGGCCCTCGACCCAAGGGTCAGCCGAAGACCTCGATGCGGCCGTCTCGCCACACGACGACGCCGCGGCGGCCCGGACGGCCACGGAGCCAGGTGAGGGCGTCCGCACCCATCGCGTACGCCGCGGTCGCGTCGATGTCGGCCCAGGTGAGGTCGTCGTGCACGACGGTGACCGAGGCGATCGCGTCGGGTGTGAGACCGGTGCGGGCGTCCGCGATGTGCTCGCCGCGATGGGCGGTGCCGGACGTCGCGACCGCACCACGTCGTACCTCGACGGTGGCGAGCAGCTGCTGCGCATCGCGCGGGTCTTCGATGCCGACCCGCCACGCAGGGCGCGCGTCGTCGGCCACGTGGCAGACCATGTCGCCTCCCGCGGAGAGGCAGACGTCGGTGTCGTCGAGGGCGACGAGGTGGGTGGAGGCGCGCTGCACGGCCCATCCCTTCACGACGCCGCTCGGGTCGAGCGTCGAGGCGCCGTCGGGCCCGGGACGGCGTACGTCGAAGGCGCCGCCGGACTCGATCCGCGCCCGCTCCCCGACGGCGAGGACCTCGCGCACCTCGGGGGGGCAGGCGGCCGGCTCGATCTCGCCCCGCGAGAGTCGCGCGATGACGGAGTCGTCGCGGTAGGTGCTGAAGATCCGGTCCACCTCGCGGAGCTCCGCGACGCACTGCTCCCAAGCCTGCTGCCCTGCGAGGTCGTCGGTGTGCCGACCACGCAGCGCCACGCTGACAGGCATCCCCATGAGCTGGACGACGTGGCGCCGTACCGGCGGCCGGGTCACCGTCACAGGTTGGCCTGGTCGAGGGCGCTCTGCAACGACCGGACGTAGCCGTCACTGGTGTATGTCGCGCCGCTGACCATGTCGATGTTCGCGCTCTGGCTCTTGATCGTCTCCTGGATCAGGATCGGCAGGGAGTAGTTGGCGATCTCGACGTCGCGGCTGTTGCCGTTGGGGTACTGAAGCATCGTCACCTTGGTGATCGAGCCGTTGCCGACGGTCAGCTGCACCTGCACGGGGCCCCACTGGGTCGAGATCACCGAGCCGGTCACGGTCTTGGCGGCCGACGACCTGGGGCCGGAGCCGTCGGTGCCGGATCTGTTGGTGCCCGAGCTGCCGGATCTGTTGGTGCCCGAGCTGCTCGAGCCGTTGTTCCCCGACCCATCGGTCGAGCCACCAGACGTCGTGCCCGAGACACCCCCCGAGATCGGGGTGGTGGCGGTCGTGCCGGTGCCTCCGCGTTGGGAGGCGTCGAAGCCGTAGAGGAGCACGCACGCCGACAGCGTGCTCAGAGCCCAGTAGGAGATGCGTTTCACCAGGTCACCAGCCGAACGTCTCGAGGTGGAGCCGGTCCTCGGGGAGACCGGCGGCGACCAGGCTGGCGCGGACCATCGAGGTCCAGCGCTCGGGACCGCAGACGAACACGTCACGCTCGGCGATGTCCGGGACCCAGCGCTGGAGGGCTGTCAGGTCGTCGACGCGGTGGTCCACGCCCGCGGGCAGCCACGAGCCGTCGTACCGGCGGTGCCCGGGGAGGTTGAGGACGGCCAGTCCGCGCTCGCGCTCGAGCACGTCGAACTCGTCGAGGAAGAGCGGCTCGCTGGTCCAGCGGTGGAGCACCACGCAGTCGCCGGGCCCGGCCGGAAGTCCCTCGGCGAGCGCCCGCAGAGGGGTGATGCCGACGCCGGCGCCGATCAGCGCGACACCCCGCCGGGTGCGGGCGCGTGGGCTGAGCCGACCGAAGGGACCTTCGAAGAGGGCCCGCGTGCCGGGCCTCAGGGCGAACGCCGAGGCGCTGCCGTCGCCGACGGCCTGCACCGTGATCCGCAGGCTGCGACCGTCGGGCGCGGCGGAGAGGGAGTAGGGGTTGGCGCGTGACCAGCCCGGCCCTGCGAGGAAGCGCCAGGTGAAGAACTGCCCCGGCTCGACGCGCAGGCGGTGCAGGCGACGGCCGGTGAGATAGACCGACACGACGTCGTCGGTCTCGCGGACCACCGAGGTGACCTCGAGGCGGTGCCACAGGTTGCGCCACGCCGGCAGGCCGATCCGCCAGAGCACGACCGAGCCGGCCGCCACCGCCCACGCCGTCCACCAGAAGAAGGTGCGACCGGGCGAGGAGAGGAACTGCTGGCCCGTCCAGAGCTGGTGCGGCAGCGCGAGGCCGACACCGACGTAGGCGTAGAGGTGCAGGAGGTGCCACGACTCGTAACGGATCCGGCGACGAGCGGCCTTGATGCTGGTGAACACGACGAGGAAGAGACACGCGGTGCCCCCGAGGGCGAGGAGCATGCCGGGGTAGTCGATCACCAGGGTCCAGAGCGTGGCGGGGGTCTGTGTGACCTGCCCCGCGGCGTACCCCCAGGTGATGAGGACGATGTGGGCGAGCATCAGGTTGAACGACGTGAAGCCGACCAGTCGGTGCAGGTGGGCGAGCCGGTCCTGTCCGTACGCCGACTCGAGCCTCGGCACGCGGGCCATCAGCACTACCTGGGCGAGGAGCAGCACGGACGCCACCAGGCCCGCGAGCCGGCCCACGGAGTCCAGTCCGGTCACCCACCCGTTCAGGTCGCGGATGCCGCCGTCGGCGGTCCACCAGTAGACGACGAGCAGCAGGCTGAGCCAGAGCGTCCAGAACGCCACGGTCCGCACCTGTGCGTCGGCGCCCGCGCGCGTGCCGACGGCTCGCCGCGAGGTCCGGCTCGGGGCCGCGAGCGGCTCACGGGACACCACGCTCATGAGGCCCCGTCGTCGGAGCCGTCGTCATCGCCTGGAGCCTGGGAGTGGTTGCCGTCTCCGTCGTCCCCGCTGTCGTGCGCCGGCGCACCCGGGCCGGGACCGAACCCGTTGGGCGGCGCCGGGCGCGTCGTACCGGGGTCTGCGGTCTCGGAGCCCGAGGCCGCGGTGCCGACGGCGTACCCGAGGGCGCCGGAGCCGAGCACGAGTGCTGCGACGCACGCGGCGAGCAGACCGGCACGACGTCGCTCGCGGCGAGGGGTCGGCGGTGGGGCGACGGGCGCGGCCGCGGTCTGCGGGGCAGGGGCCCAGCCGTAGTCCGGGGACGCGGGGGCGTCCGGCTCGGCCTCGGCCGCTGGCGCAGCGGGGGTGGTAGGCATCGGCGGCTCCTGGGGTGCGGCCGGGGTGATCGGCTGCGTGGCGTCGTCGGCCGGCTCCCACCGGTTGCCGCTGGGCGTCTCGCTCATGGCCGTGAGTCTGTGCCACCCGTCTGATGGTCCGGTGTCTGCGGCCTGTGCGCTTCCTGTGAACCCGCTCGTTCACCCTTTACGGTGAAGGGCCCACGGACGTCGTGCGGAACAATCCGGGAGATGTCCGCGAGCCGCTTCACCCCGCCGACGGGCCGGTCGCTCGGCCGCACCGCCCTGATCCTGGTGATCACGCTCGCGGTCCTGGTCGACGTGCTCGTGATGGTGGGCTGGGTGATCACCCATCCGCTGAAGACCACGATGACCGGCGAGAACTCGGTCAACCGCTGGTTCGTCGACCAGCGCACCCCGGGGCTGACGAACGTGGCGGACGGCGGCACGTTCATCGGCCAGACGCTCACCGGCGGAGTGGTGCTGGTGCTGCTCGGCGTCGGCTTCGCGCTGTGGAAGCGCACCTGGTGGCCGCTGGTCTTCGTCGCCGTCCTCGATGCGGGGCTGGGCCTCTTCTACCTGGCCGGTACGTCGCTCGACCCGCGGCTGCGCCCGCCGGTGCACATCCTGCAGTCGGGTCTGGTGCCTGACCACAGCTTCCCGTCGGGCCACACCGGCACCGCGGTCGGGATCGCGTTCGCGGCCGCTGCGCTGCTCTGGGCCTACACGCGCGTGCCTGCGGCCTGGCTCGTGGTGCTCGTGGCGATCCCGGTCTGGACGATGCTCGCGCGGTTGTACGCCGGCGCCCACCACGTGAGCGACGTGCTCACCGCCTTCATCGTGGCGTCGGTCTGGGTCTGGGTGTGCGCTCGGCTCCTGCTGCCCGCGCGCACGGCGACGGTCGAGCCCTCCACGCCCCGTGCGGAAGCCTCGGCCCGGGCGTAGCCTCGACGGACAACCATCTGCCCCCGGGCCGACCCGGGGGATGGCCTCGGGAGGTCGCATGTCTCTTCGCCGTCTCGTCCTGCCCCTGCTCGTCTGCCTGGTCGCCGTGTGGGCGTTCGCGCCACCCGCGTCGGCCACCATGCACGGGCACCACCGTCACGGCCACGCGCGGTGCCTCCCCATCGAGGCGACCGGCGTCGGCCAGGACCTCGGCGGCGGTCGGACCACCGCCACGATCTCGGTGCACGGCGTCGAGGTCGGCACCACGGCGGCGGCGTTCACCATCACCGGCCAGGACGGCACCGTCGTGTCGTTCGACGGCCCGATCACCTTCACCGGCCTCGGCGGCACGCTGACCGCCCAGGTGACCGGCACCCTCGACGCGGCCACCGGCGACTTCACCTCGACGTCCACCAGCGTCACCGGCACCGGCACTTTCCGTGACGTCACCGGTGACGTCACCCTCAACGGCACCGAGGACCTCGCGACCGGCGCGTTCACCGAGACCATCACCGGCGAGCTCTGCGTGAGCCACCGGCACCACGGCTGACCGCGGCGGTCGCCCGCGTCAGCGCGGGTCGAGCCGGAGAGGTACGACGACCAGCAGTGCGATGAGCACGACCGCCAGCGCCGCGCCGGCGACGAGGGCGGTGGTCCAGGTGGTCACGACGGAGAAGATCAGCATCGACGTGCCCACGATCAGCACGGCCACGGCTCCGATCACGATCTGGCTGAGCAGCTGCCCGGCCTCGACCACCCGGTCCTTCTCGTGCTCGCGGAAGACCCGGCGGTGGAGCATGATCGGCGTCAGGTTGAGGCCGACGGCGATGCCGGCGAGCACGACCAGCCCGAGATAGAGCACCTTCTGCGCGTCGTCGAGGCCGTCGAAGACCTGGGTGAACGGCAGCGTCAGCAGGAAGCCGGACAACAGCTGGATCCCGGTCTGGACGACGCGCAGCTCCTGGAGCAGCTCGTCCCAGTTCCGGTCCAGCTTCTCCTCGCGCGACTCGTCGCGACCGTCGGACCCGCCGTCCTCGCCCGGCATCTCGCGGCCAGCCGTCCCTGTCAGCGGAGGCTGTCGGCCAGGTCGTCGCCGGTCAGCCGGGTGCGGTCCGGCTGGAAGCCGTGGTCGATCCCCCACAGGATCGCCCGCGAGCGCGAGGTCACCCCGATCTTGCGGTAGGCCGAGCGGATGTAGGACTTGATGGAGTTGATCGACAACATGGTGGTCTCGACGATGTCGTTGTTGGAGTAGCCCTGCGTGATCAGCGAGAGCACCTCCGACTCGCGTGCGGTCAGGCCCTCCTCGCGGCCCGGCCAGTCGCCTCCGACGAGGGGACCGCGGCCGGAGTCGTGGAGACGCACCGGGTCTCCGTCGTGGACGCGCTCGAGAGCCGCGACGAGGTCGGCGGCGGCGAGGCGCTTGCTGATGTACGCCGCGATGCCCGGCACGCGGGTCTGACCGACCGCGGGGTCGTCCGCGCTCCAGGTGTAGACCACGACCTTCCCGACCCGCGGGTCGGAGACCAGGCGAGCGATCCGCTCGCGGTCACGGAAGCTCTGCGCGAACGTGTCGAAGAGCGCGATGTCCACCTGGGACTCGGGGTGAGCACCGGCGTCCGCCTCGACCACTTCGATGCGGTCGCTGTAGGACCGCAGCATGGCGGCGAGGCCGTGAACCACGACCTCGTAGTCGTTGACGATCGCGAGCCTGATGGTCACAAGGCGAGCGTAGGCCCTCCCTGTCTGCGTGCGTCGTCACCCCAAGGGGTGTATCGCCGGGTCCGGGCCCGCGGCAGGGTCCGGGACGACATCTCCACACGACCGGAAAGGGGGTGGTTCGCATGGTCATCCTCGGGTTGATCCTGCTGATCATCGGCCTGATCGCGAGCATCTCCATCCTCACCATCATCGGCGCGATCCTGGTCGTGGTCGGGCTGATCCTGAACCTCGTGCCGATCGGTGGCACGCGGCGCAGGTACTACTAGCCGACACACGACCGTCGTCAGCCCCCGCTCCAGCACACCTGGGGTGGGGGCTGACGCCTGTGGCTCAGGTGTCGGCCGACGCGCATAGGCTCCGCCCGTGAGCCTCCACCTGCACCGTGCCCTGCGCGCCGACGCGCTGGCCGACGGGCTGGGAAGGCTCCTCGCCACGCCGCTCCCGGACCCCTTCGCGGGCGAGCTGGTCGTGGTGCCGGCCCGTGGCATGGAGCGCTGGCTCTCGCAGCGGCTCTCCCACGTGCTCGGCGCGAGCCCCGACGGTGACGGCGTGTGCGCGGCCGTCGCGTTCCGGTCGCCGGGATCCCTCGTCGCCGAGATCACCGGCGCCCGCGACGACGACCCGTGGGCGCCCGAGGCACTCGCGTGGCCGCTGCTCGACGTGATCGACGACAACCTCGACGAGCCGTGGGCGGCCACGCTGGCCCGCCACCTCGGCCGCGAGCACACCGGCGACGAGGCCGAGCTGCGTCTGGGCCGGCGCTTCTCGGTGGCCCGGCGCCTCGCGCGCCTGTTCGCGTCGTACGCCGGGCAGCGGCCGACCCTGGTGGCCGACTGGTCCGCGGGCGGCGACACCGACGGGGCTGGGCGCGACCTCGCCCCCGACCTGGCCTGGCAGGCCGAGCTCTGGCGTCGCCTGGTCGAGCGCGTCGACGCGCCGTCACCGCTCGAGCGCCACACCGCGACGGTGGCGCGACTCCGCGAGGACCCCGAGGCCTTCGACCTGCCGGCTCGCCTGTCTCTCTTCGGCCACACCCGGCTGTCGATGACCGAGATCGACCTGCTCGACGCGCTCGCGGCCGAGCGCGACGTCCACGTCTGGCTGCCGCACCCCTCGCCGGCGCTGTGGCAGTCCCTGAGCGGCCCCGGCGGCGCGGTCGACCGCACCACCGACGACAGCCACCAACGGGTGCGCCATCCGCTCCTGCTGAGCCTCGGCCGCGACACGCGCGAGCTCCAGCGGGCGCTGTCGACCGCGGCGATCACCACCGACGAGGAGCTGCCGGTCTCGCCGGCCGGCGAGACCCTGCTCGGATGGCTCCAGGGCGACCTCGCCGCCGACCATGCGCGACCTACGGATCGCGTGCTCGCGACCGAGGACCGGTCGGTGCAGGTGCACGCCTGCCACGGCGTCGCGCGCCAGGTCGACGTGCTGCGGGAGGTGCTGCTCGGCCTGCTCGACGACGACCCCACGCTGGAGCCGCGCGACGTGCTGGTGATGTGCCCCGACATCGAGACCTATGCGCCGCTGATCGAGGCGGGGTTCGGCCTGGGTGACGTGGTCGGCGCCTCCGGCCATCCGGCCCACCGCCTCCGGGTGCGGCTCGCCGACCGCGCTCCAGGCCAGACCAACCCGCTGCTCGGCGTCGCCACCGAGCTGCTCGACCTCGCGGGCGGACGCGCGCCGGCGACGCAGGTGCTCGACCTCGCGCGCGCCGAGCCGGTACGGCGGCGCTTCGGGTTCAGCGACGACGACCTCGACCAGCTCGACACCTGGGCGCGTGAGTCCGGGGTGCGCTGGGCCTTCGACGCCGACCACCGCGCCGACTTCGGGCTCTCGTCGTACGTCGCCAACACCTGGGAGTTCGGCCTCGACCGGCTGCTCACCGGCGTCGCGCTCTCCGACGACTCCTCGGCCTGGCTCGACCGCGCGCTCCCGCTCGACGACGTCGGCAGCGCGCAGGTCGACCTCGTCGGCCGGCTCACCGAGTACGTCGAGCGGCTGCGCGATGCCACCGACCGCCTGACCGGCACCCGTCCGCTCGACCACTGGCTGACCGCGATCGACGACGCGGTCTCGTCGCTGACCACCGTCGCGACCAGCGACGGCTGGCAGTCGGGCCAGGTGCAGCGCGAGCTCGGCCGGGTGCGTCACGCGGCGGCGGGGCTCGGGCAGGTCGACCTGCGCCTGCCCGACGTGAGGGCCCTGCTGTCCGACCGGCTCGCCGGCCGCCCGACCCGGGCGAACTTCCGCACCGGCACGCTGACGGTCTGCACGATGGTGCCGATGCGGTCGGTGCCGCACCGCGTGGTGTGCCTGCTCGGTCTCGACGACGGGGTGTTCCCGCGGCAGGGTGCGGTCGACGGCGACGACGTGCTCGCGCGCGACCCGATGACCGGTGAGCGCGACGCACGCAGCGAGGACCGCCAGCTGCTCCTCGACGCGATCCTCGCCGCGACCCAGACCCTGGTGGTGACCTACACCGGTGCCAACGAGGTGTCCGGCCGGCCGCGACCACCCGCCGTACCTCTCGGTGAGGTGCTCGACGCGCTCGACGAGACCGCGGCGACGGGCGACGGGCGGTCGGTCTCCGAGGCGGTCACCGTGCACCACCCGCTGCAGCCCTTCGACCCCAAGAACGTCACGCCCGGCGGCCTCGTCCCTCACACCACCTTCTCCTTCGACACGGCCGCAGCGGCCGGTGCGCGCGCCGCGTCCGGCCCGCGGGTGCCACCGGTGCCGTTCCTCGATGCCCTCCTGCCGCCCGTGCCCGGCGGCGACGTGTCGCTCGACGACCTGGTGAGGTTCTGGGGCGACCCCGTCAAGGGGTTCCTCGGGCGCGACGGCGTCGACGTGGCCCTCGCCGCCGAGGAGGACCAGCCGGAGGACGCGCTCCCCGTCGAGATCGACAGCCTCGCCCAGTGGGCCGTCGGCGACCGGGTGCTGGCCGACCTGCTCACCGGTCTCGACCCCGAGGTGGTCAAGCAGCGGGAGTGGCGACGCGGTGAGCTCCCGCCCGGAAAGCTCGGCTGGCGGATGCTCGGTCAGATCCTCGACCGCGCCGGCCCGCTCCAGCGAGACGCCGCGGCCCTCCGCACCACGCCGCCACGTGCCGTCGACGTCGCGGTCGACCTCGGCGGCGGTCGGCGCCTGGTGGGCACCGTCCCCGAGGTGTACGGCGACCGGCTGGTGTCGGTGACCTACTCCCGGCTCGGCCCCAAGCACCGCCTGGCTTCGTGGGTCCGACTCCTGGCTCTGGCCGCGTCCGACGAGGACCACAGCTGGACCGCCCACACGATCGGCCGCCCCCACAGCCGCTCCCGCGACGACACTGCCGTGTCGCTGCTGGGCCCGCTCGACCACCGGGCCGTCGACGCGTTGCGCGACCTGGTGGCACTCCGCGACCGCGGGCTTCGTGAGCCGATGCCCCTCCCCCTGAAGGCGTCGTTCGGCTACGCCCGGGCGCGCCGTACGCACGCCGACGTGCCCGACGCGCTGGTGAAGGCGGGCTACGACTGGAGGGACGGGAAGTTCCCCGGCGAGCAGTCCGAGCCGGCCGCGCTGACGATCTGGGGTCGGCTCGACGGGCTGCCCGAGGTGGGGGAGCGGCCGGGCGAGGGTGAGGAGTTCCCGGGTGAGACCGGGCGCTTCGGTGCGCTCTCGCTCCGCGTGTGGAGCCCGCTGCTCGAGGCCGAGCAGGGGAGCTGGTGACGATGGACTCCTTCGACCTCGCCGGCCGCCTGCCCACCGGCACCACCCTCCTCGAGGCGAGCGCCGGCACCGGCAAGACGTTCACCGTCGCGGCCCTGGTCGCGCGCTACGTCGCGGAGGAGGGGGTGCCGCTCGACCAGCTGCTCGTGATCACGTTCGGCCGCGCGGCCAGCCAGGAGCTGCGCGAACGGGTGCGCGAGCAGCTCGTCCGCGCCGAGCGCGCGCTCGCGCATCCTCTTCCCGCCGACCGCGACCATCCGGTGCTCGCGCGGCTCCTCGACGCCGACGACGCCGAGATCGAGCTGCGCCACCGGCGCCTGCGAGGCGCCCTCGCGTCGTTCGACGCGGCCACGATCGCTACCACCCACCAGTTCTGCCAGACCGTGCTCCGGTCGCTCGGGGTCGCCGGTGACAGCGACACCGGGGCGACCCTCGTCGAGTCGCTCGACGAGCTCGTGGTCGAGGTGGTCGACGACGTCTACCTCCGGCGCTTCGGCCAGCTCACCGCCGACCCGCCGTTCGGGCGCGAGGCCGCGCTCTCCTTGGCCCGCACGGTCGTCGGCGACGCCCACGCCGAGCTCGCGTCGGTCGACGACCCGTCGACCGGCTCAGGAGACCGCCCCGAGTCGGCGGCCGCCGCCCGCGTGGCCTTCGCACGCGAGGTGCGTGACGAGGTCGACCGGCGCAAGAGGCGCCTCGGGATCCTCTCCTACGACGACCTGCTCGGCCGCCTCGCCGACGCGCTGACCGATGCCGACGCCCCGGCCCGCCACCGGATGCGCCAGCGGTGGCGGATCGTGCTCGTCGACGAGTTCCAGGACACCGACCCGAAGCAGTGGGAGGTGCTCGACCGCGCCTTCAGCGGCCACGCCACGATGGTGCTGATCGGCGACCCCAAGCAGGCGATCTACGCCTTCCGCGGCGGCGACGTCGTCACCTACCTCGAGGCGGCCGCTACCTCCACCACGCAGGCGACTCTGGACACCAACCGGCGCAGCGACGCGGCGCTCGTGGAGCGGCTGCAGGTGGTGCTCCGCGGCGCGGCCCTCGGTGACGACCGGATCGTGGTCCGCGACGTCACCGCGTCGCACGCCGGGTCGCGGCTGTCGGGTGCACCGTCGCCCGCGCCGTTCCGGGTCCGGCAGGTGAGGAGATCCAGCTTCAAGCTGGCCCGCGGCCAGGTGCGTGCCGACGACGCACGACGGCACATCGCGTCCGACTGTGCCGGCGACATCGCCGGCCTGCTCGCCTCCGACGCGACGTGGGACGGCGAGCCGATCGCGGCCCGTCACGTCGCCGTGCTCGTCGGTGAGTGGTCGCAGGCGGAGCTGGTGCGGTCGGCCCTCGCCGAGCGCGGCGTCCCCGCCGTGGTCGGTGGCGGCACGAAGCTGCTGACCTCGCCGGCCGGCGACCAGTGGCTCACCCTGCTCGAGGCGCTCGAGCAGCCCCACCGGTCCGGTCGGGTGCGCGCGGCGGCGCTCACGCCGTTCCTCGGGCGCACGCTCAGCGAGCTCGACGCCGGAGGTGACGCGCTCACCGACGAGCTCGCCGACCGGCTGCGCGGCTGGGCACTCCTGGTGCGGGGGCGCGGGGTCGCGGCCCTCTTCGAGGCCACCGAGGAGCGCGGGCTGACCGCGCGGGTGCTCGGCACGGTCGGAGGGGAGCGGCTGCTGACCGACCTTCGTCACGTCGCGCAGACCCTCCACGAGATGTCCCGCCGCGACTCGCTGGGGCTCACCGGCTTGCTCGAGTGGCTGCGCTCGGAGCGCGAGAACGCCTCGCAGGAGCGTGTCCGCCGCCTCGACAGTGACGCCGCGGCCGTGCAGATCACAACGGTCCACCAGAGCAAGGGCCTGCAGTACCCCGTGGTGCACCTGCCCTTCGCGTCGATGAAGTTCGTCTGGCCGGTCGACTGTGCGCGCTACCACGACGTGGACGGGCGCCGGATGCTCGATGTCTCCGGGGGTGGAGCGTCCTGGTCGGCCCATGAGCAGGCCCACCTGCACGAGGAGGCGGGGGAGGAGCTGCGCGACCTCTACGTCGCGCTGACCCGCGCCCAGTCGCAGGTCGTCACCTGGTGGGCGCCGACCGCGAACACCCAGCACGGCGGTCTCCACCGGCTTCTCTTCGGGCGGCAGCCGGGTCAGGACGCCGTGCCCGACTCGCAGGCAGTCAAGGACGACGACTATGTGACGAGGGTCCTCGGGCTGCTCGCCGAGCTGGGCGGTCCGACGATCGAGGAGTCGGTCCTCTCCCACGAGGTGCCGGAAGCGGCGACGCCGGTCACGCGAGCGCTCGCGGCGCGCGACTTCGAGCGCGAGGTCGACACCGAGTGGCGCCGCACGTCCTACTCCGGGCTGATCCGGGTGCAGGAGCAGCCGGTCGGCGTGACATCGGAAGCGGAAGTCACGCCCCGCGACGACGAACTGGACAGGGACGAGGAAGCTCAGTCCGCCGGCGTCCCCGCCCAGGTAGGCGTTCCGTCGCCGATGGCCGCGCTGCCGAGCGGCGCCGCGTTCGGCAGCCTGGTGCACGCCGTGCTCGAGGAGAGCGACCCCGAGGCGCCCGACGCGCGGGCCGAGCTCGCCGCGCACACCCGTGAGCAGCTCGCCTGGTGGCCGGTCGGGGTCGCGCCCGACGAGCTCGCCGACGCGCTGCTGCCCTCTCAGCTCACGCCGCTCGGGCCGATCGCCTCCGACCTGCGCCTCATCGACATCCCGCTGCGCGACCGGCTGTGTGAGCTCGACTTCGAGTTCCCGCTGACCGGCGGCGACCGGCCGACGACGGCGCGTCACGACGTACACCTGCGCGACCTGGCGCCGTTGCTCACCGCGCACCTGCCCGCCGACGACCCGCTCGCGTCGTACGCCGGACAGCTGACGGGCCCGCTCGGTGACCAGTCGTTGCGGGGGTATCTCTCCGGTTCGATCGACGTGGTGCTGCGGGTGCCGTCGGGCGAGCCGCACGGCCACCGCTACGTCGTCGTCGACTACAAGACCAACCTGCTCGGCGAGGTCGGCGTGCCGGTCACCTCGGCCGACTACGGCCACGCGGAGATGGCGGCGGCGATGCTCCACAGCCAGTACCCGCTCCAGGCGCTGCTCTACTCCGTCGTGCTGCACCGCTACCTACGGTGGCGACTGCCGTCGTACGTGCCGGAGCACCACCTCGGTGGGGTGCTCTACCTCTTCCTGCGGGGCATGTGCGGCCCCGAGACGCCGGTGGTCGACGGCCACGTCGCGGGGGTCTTCGACTGGTCGCCGCCGGCGGAACTCGTGACCGCGTTCAGCGACCTGCTGGAGGGGCGATCATGATCGAGCCCTTCGAGACCGACGACCCGCGCGACCGGCGCGTGGCGCTGGGGATGACCGGCGTGCTCGGGCGCTTCAATGCGGCGGGGGTGATCGAGGCCGCCGACGCGCACACCGCGCGCCGCATCCAGTTGCTCGCGGCCGAGCCCGACGACGACGTCGCGCTCGCCCTCGCGCTGACCGTGCGCTCCCTGCGCCACGGCTCGGTGTGCCTCGACCTCGACGACCTGCTCACCGGTTCCCTGCCTGCGGGCCTGGCGTGGCCGAGCGAGTGGGCTGGGCGCGTGGCCGGGAGCCGGCTGGCCGAGGCGGGTGTGCTCCGCATGGAGGGCAGCCTGACCTACCTCGACCGCTACTGGCGCGAGGAGTGCCAGGTGCGCGACGACCTGGCCGAGCGGCTGGCCCTCGCGCCGCCCGACGTGGACGTCGTAGGTCTCGAGGCGCTGGCGCCGGTGCTCTTCCCCGAGGGGTACGACGAGCAGCGCGCGGCCGCGGTGGCCGCGGCCCGGCAGCGGACCACCGTCCTCACCGGCGGGCCGGGCACCGGCAAGACCACCGCGGTGGCCGGGCTGCTCGCCCTGCTCGCCGACCAGTCCGACCGACGGCTCCGGATCGCGATGACCGCGCCGACCGGCAAGGCGGCTGCGCGGCTGCAGGAGGCCGTGCGCACCGCGCTCGCCGAGCCGAGGTTCGCGTCGTACGCCGGGGCGGTCGGCGAACCCACTGCCCAGACGCTGCACCGGCTCCTGGGCTGGAGGCGGGGGAGCCGGAACCGGTTCCGCCACGACCGCCGCAACCGGCTGCCGCACGACGTGATCGTCGTCGACGAGACCTCGATGGTGTCGCTGACGATGATGGCGCGACTCGTGGAGGCCGTGCGCGCCGACTGTCGGCTGATCCTCGTCGGAGACCCCGACCAGCTCGCCTCGGTCGAGGCGGGCGCCGTGCTCGCCGACCTCGTCGACGGCCTCGCCCGGCGCGAGCCGGCGACGGTGGCCTCGTTGCGTGAGTCGCACCGGTTCGGGCGGCAGATCAACGACCTCGCCGAGGCGGTCAAGGACGGCGACGCCGACCGTGCGCTCGCGTTGCTGACGGCGGGCGGCGACCACATCGAGCTCGTCGACCCCGATGACCCGGCCACCCTGCCCGCGCTGCGCGAGCGGCTGGTCGCGCACGCCCAGTCCTTGCGCGCTGCGGCGATGTCCGGCGACGCGGCCGGTGCGATCGCGGTCCTCGACCGACACCGCCTGCTCTGCGCCCACCGCGACGGGCCCTGGGGAGTCGGGCACTGGAACCGCGCGGTCGAGCGGGGCCTCGCGGAGCACGCGGGACTGCCGATCGGCGGAGGCTGGGGCCAGGAGTGGTACGCCGGACGCCCGCTCCTGCTGACCAGCAACGACTACGGTCTCGACCTCTTCAACGGCGACACCGGGGTGGTGGTCGCCGACGGCGACGGCGTGCGCGCCGCGATCAGCACGCCGTACGGTCCGCGGCTGCTGGCGACCTCACGGCTCACCGACGTCGACACGATGCACGCGATGACGGTGCACAAGAGCCAGGGCAGCCAGGCGGCCGAGGTGACCGTCCTGCTTCCGCCGGACGACTCGCCGCTGCTGACGCGCGAGCTGTTCTACACCGCGCTCACCCGTGCCGAGCAGAAGGTGACCGTGGTGGCGACCCACGACGCCGTACGCCTGGCCGTCGGGCGGCAGGCGCACCGTGCGAGCGGGCTCGCGGACCGCCTTGCCCACCGGTCGAACGACGAAACCTGAGCGTTATGAGGCGCCGCTAGGGTCGAGGCATGTTGCTGCTCCGCGTCGAGATCCCCGACGTGCCCGGGTCACTGGGCAGGCTGGCGAGCGCCATCGGTGCTGCGGGTGGCGACATCGACGCGATCGAGATCGTCGAGAAGCGGTACGACGGCACCGCCGTCGACGACGTGCTGCTCGAGATGGTCGACGGCGCCATGCCCGACTCCGTGGTGTCCGCCTGCACGGCGCTCGAGGGCGTGACCGTGCTGTGGATCAGCCGCTACCTCGCGGGCGGCAACCTCTTCCTCGATCTCGAGGTGGTCGAGTCGCTGACCGCCGAGCCCGAGACCGCTCCCGACCGTCTCGTCGAGCTGCTGCCCGTGGCGTTCCGCTGTGAGTGGGCGGCGCGGATCAAGGCGGTCCCCGACGGCTTCCGCGTGGAGCACGCCAGCGAGGGCGCGCCGCCGGTGATCGACCTCAAGCCCGGCTCGGGCCTGGAGGTGCAGACCCTCGGCGACGACCTGGTCGCGATCGCCCCCGTCGGCCACAAGCGGGTGGTCGCCATCGGCCGCCGCGGCGGCCCCGAGTTCCTCGACTCCGAGCTGGCCCGCCTCGGCCACCTGGTCGGCCTCGCCGCCTCGATCGCCCGGCGGGGGTAGGGGCCGTCCTTTTACTGCTTCACCATGAGAACGTGGTGAAGCATCGCTTCTCGCGTCGAATTCGCCATGAGAAGCACTGGTCCACCATGTTCACATGGTGAAGCAGGGGCAGGAGTGACCTGACCTCAGGCGCGCTCGAGCAGGAAGACCGGGATCTCGCGGTCGGTCTTCTTCTGGTACTCGCCGTACGTCGGCCAGGTCGCCACGGCGTACGCCCACCAGTCCGCGCGCTCCTCGCCCTCCGCCAGGCGCACCGTGTAGGTGTGCTTCTCCGCGCCGTCCTGGAGCTCGACCTCGGGGTGGGCCACGAAGTTGTAGTACCACTCGGGGTTGTCGTCCGCCCCGCCCTTCGAGGCGATCGCGACGTAGGTCCCGTCTCGCTCCACGCGCATCACCGGGTTCTTGCGCAGGTTGCCCGACTTCGCACCGACCGAGGTGATCACCACGATCGGGTCGTCTGAGCCGCGCAACGTGTTCGCCTGCGCGCCGTCGGACTCCTCGTACGCCGCGACCTGGTCGCGGACCCACTGCTGCTTGCTGGGGACATAGGTGCCGGTCAGTGCCATGTACGCCGCAACGCGCCACCGCCGCGACCCATTCCAGCGTCCCGTCGATCGCGTCGAGGTGATCGATCGCCGCCCTGCGTCTGGCACCCGGTGACCTCCGTCGGTCGACCTTGTCGAGACCATGGGTGGCTGCGGATAGCCTCACGCCTGTGAGTGCCCTCGACGGAGTCAGCGAGATCTTCGACCCAGAGCTGTGGGACCAGGTGCCGGGCTTCGAGGACCTCACCGACCTGACCTACCACCGCGCCAGGGCCCACGGCACCGTGCGGATCGCGTTCGACCGGCCCGACGTGCTCAACGCCTTCCGCCCGCACACCGTCGACGAGCTGTTGCGGGTCCTCGAGCACGCGCGGATCAGCAGTGACGTCGGTTGCGTCCTGCTCACCGGCAACGGCCCGAGCAACAAGAACGGCAAGTGGGCGTTCTGCACCGGCGGCGACCAGCGGATCCGGGGCAGGGCCGGCTACCAGTACGCGGAGGGCGAGACCGCCGAGACCGTCGACAAGGCCAAGCTCGGCCGGCTCCACATCCTCGAGTGTCAGCGGCTGATCCGGTTCATGCCCAAGGTCGTGATCGCGCTGGTGCCCGGTTGGGCGGCCGGCGGCGGCCACTCGCTCCATGTGGTCTGCGACCTCACGCTGGCCAGCACCGAGGAGGCACGCTTCAAGCAGACCGACGCCGACGTCGGCTCGTTCGACGGCGGCTTCGGGTCGGCGTACCTCGCCCGTCAGGTCGGCCAGAAGATCGCCCGCGAGATCTTCTTCCTCGGCCAGGAGTACTCCGCGGAGGACGGCGTCCGGATGGGCACCGTGAACCGCGCCGTGCCGCATGCCGAGCTCGAGACGACCGGCCTCGCTTGGGGCCGGCTCGTCAACGGCAAGAGCCCCACGGCGCAGCGGATGCTGAAGTACTCCTTCAACCTCATCGACGACGGCCTCGTCGGCCAGCAGCTCTTCGCGGGCGAGACCACCCGGCTCGCCTACATGACCGACGAGGCCCAGGAGGGTCGCGACCAGTTCCTCGAGAAGCGTGACCCCGACTGGTCGCCGTTCCCCTGGTACTACTGATATGCAGTTCAGGGCCTATTCGGGCTCGCTATGTGGCAGAGATGTGGCGAGAAGTGAGAGTGGATACGACGAAGGGTAGGGCGTGAGCCGGAAATATGACGCCGCGGTGCTCGCCACTGAGGGCGAGCAACTGAGGTATCGCGGCCCGACGCCGGGCGCTTACAAGGAGCCGTTGTCCGAACTCCGATCATGGGCAAGAGACGACGCCAAAGCCAAGGCGGTGGTGCATGCCCTAACACACCACGGCTGGCACACCGGCGGCGAAAGGCCGTGCAGTGACGCAAGAAGCCGGGCTCACGACCTTGCGGCGGAAGCCGTTCGGCATGGTGACTTGTTGGTCGAGTGCTTTGCGCCGGGTCAACCTGTCGGACCGCAAATCGTGGCTTGCCTGATCACGCTGGAAGGGCTGGGGGCGCCGAGGTCTGCCTTGCAGGACCTGTGGCGCTGCTATGGCGGGGTCGCCCCGGTTGTCGGAGGGATCTCTGATGACGCTCTCGCGGAGTATCTGGAAGCCGACGTCGCCGAAGTCGAGGCCCTGCGTTCACAAGTGCTCTCTGGAAGCTACGCAGTGTCTGACGAGTACGTCACCGCGAAGACTCGCGGGAGTTCCCAGCAACTCTTCGCCGGCATGGTGAAGTCAAACTACGGATGGAAGTGTGCCCTGACTGGAATCGCGACTCGTGAGTTCCTCGTGGCGTCGCACATCGTTCCGTGGAGCGAGGACGAGTCGATTCGCCTCGATCCGGCGAACGGCATTTGCCTGTCGACGTTCGCCGACAGAGCCTTCGATACCGGCTACCTCATCATCCGCGAGGACTGCCGCGTCCAGATCAACTGGAGCCGTGCCGGGGCTGACGGGGCATTGAGCGAGGCGCTAGCGCCATTCGACGGCCAGAAGCTGGCGTTACCGGTGACCTTTCCACCGAACCCCGAGTATCTCCGTCGGCGCTTGAGCGCGTCGTAGAGAACGGCAAGACGGCGCGGCACCGAAAGGAACCCGATCTGGCTATGGACTCAACTGAGCGGCTCCCAGTCGCGATTGGAGGACGGCTTGGGCCCATCCCTGACGCAGCGGCGCGGGTCTTGTCCTCGGCGGTCGGCCACAGGTGGGCGTAGGTGCTCAACGTGGCCGAGGCATGGCCCATCGCCCGTTGGACGGTGACCTCATCGCACCCAGCAGCGATGAGGCCGCTGGCAAAGTAGTGTCGCAGCTCGTGGAGCTTGAGGGTGACTCCGGCGTCGGTGCGGGTGGAGCGCCAGCGGTAGTCGACGAGGTGCACAGCGGGAGGCACGCTGCCTGCTCGAACGAGGGCGGCAAGCCGTGGCACGACATCCCCGGCGCCCTGAGCCCTGTGCCCGATGTCCTCCCACTGGCTGTGGCTGCTTACCTGGCCCGGTTCAAGGGCCAGTCCCGTATCTATTGCGAGTCCGACCTGCGGTCGGCATGAGCGGTCGATGTCCGTCACACTTCGGGCATGGTGCTTCGGGCCGACAGGGCGACTACCGACGGGCGATGACCCGCCTCTTTGCTGTCGTCGACCCGTGGGGGCACATCCGCGATGACGGAACGCCGGATGATGACTATGGACCACAGATCACCGCCTTGTTGAAGTGGCGTGGCCGCGTCAACCCGAGCACGTGACTGAGGTTCTCGGTCCGCTGGAAGCGGATCAGGTTAAGCTGCTGGTCACGGGTATCGCGCAGATCCGGCCCGAGTACGGGTACGACGCCGAGCCCTCGTGAGCCGAGGGCTCATTCGTAGATCTGCGCACGACAGCGGTATGTGAGTGCGATGCCGGTTCGGCTCAACCCCCCGGTCGGGCGTGCCGCATGACCTGTTCCCACCCATCCGGGCCGCGCTCATGGGACTCACGCACCTTGCCGCAGCGGTCACACGTCCGGAAGAGACCGACCTCGTCGGCCGTGTAGGGACCCCAGTGGTGGAGACGGAGGTAGCACAGCAACTTCATCAACGCCCTCATCTTCCTCTGGCAAGGTGTCCAGCGATTGACTCTTGAAGGTACTCCCGAGCACGGTCCACTGGCGACCTGCAACCAGGCCACGTCCAGCGTGATGTGGGGCCCCGGACAGCGGCATGGGAGGACGTTGGGTCAGCCGTCCTTCTCCGCATGCAGGTCGAGACCCCAGGCGACACCCCAAGCCACAGCGGCGACCAATAGCAGTGCGAGGCCGACGCTAAAGGATGCCCAGCCGAGTGGGAGGGGCCCGCCGTCCGTCACCATCCAGAGACCCGAGAAGACCAGCACGACGCCAGTAAGAAGGACAGCGACAGGCGAAGGTGGTGACCACCGAGGCGGAGTCGTGGAGCTCGTGGAAGAGCCTGCGGCGTGGGACATGGCCGAAGTTTGTCAGCTCCTGAATGGGAAAGTGCCCGATCCGGAGCGAGAGTGGACGTCGCCGGGGAGCGCCCCGAACAGAACGGAATCCGCCGGGTGCGCTCCCGACTCTGGCGTTCAGGTGGATGTCAGGCGCTGCGCCATACGTTGGGTCGGGGCTCAGAATGAGTGATAGGGAGTGTGGGGATGAGGGTGACGAGAACAGGCCCGCGAGCATGCCTAGCGGGCAGCGTATTGCTCCTGTTGAGTGGGCTGGCAGTGGGGATGGGTTCAGGTGCCGCCGGGGCGACGGGAACATCCATTGGCGTAGGTTCCTTGCACGGGGAGCAGGGCATCGCGGCGGGGCGGGACGGAGTGCCAGGTGCTTCTCACGTCTTCGTGATCGTTGGCGAAAACACCTCTTTACGACAGGTCACTCGCCGGTCCGCGCCGTACCTCGCCGGTGTACTTCGGGGCCGCTCCGCCCGACTGCACGGCCTGCGCGCCCTACGAAACAGCAGTTCGACAGGCAACTACATCAAGATGACAAGCGGCCAGTCGATCGCCTGTGAGCGCAACGACAGCAACCCGGTGAACCCGGACACCGACAAGTCGATCTGCCACCAGAAGGTCAACAACGTCTTCCACCAGCTCCAACGCCGCGGCCTGTCGTGGGCGGACTGGCAGGAGTCGATGCCGCATCCCTGCGCGTTCTACGACGACGGGACCGATTGGGCAGGCGACGTGTACGGCGCGCACCACAACCCCGGCATCTACTACGACAACATCGAGGGCAACCGCTACGTCGAGGACTTCGGGCGCAAGCCGAAGGCCGTGTGTCTGAAGCACGATCTACCTATGGGGAACACGGCGCCGAACAACACCCGGCGCTTCGACCGAGCCCTCGCCAGGGGTCGCGTCCCGCGCTTCAACTACGTGGTACCCAACGACTGCGAGAACGGCCACGACCTGTGCGGGACTCACAACGGTGTGACGCAGTTCGACCGCTTCCTGAGGCGCGAGATCCCCAAGATCATGGGCTCACCGGCCTGGAACCGGAGATCCGTGATCAACGTGACGTGGGACGAGCAGGGCGACGCGACACCACATGACCGGCGAGTCGGCAGTGTGTGGATCGGCGCGCAGATCCAGCCAGGCGACTACCGCGGGCGATGGAACCAGGCCAGCCTCCTCCGCACCGTCGAGGACGCCTTGGGCCTGCCCCATCTGGCCCACGCCAGGACCGCACACCCCATCTCGGACATCTGGCGCTAGTTCCCCGACGCCCTCTCATCGGTGCGGGCATGAGAGGTCGATGGACTCAAACCCAGGGGACGAGTGGGGGTCGCTTCAAGTGGGAAATGTTCCGCCATCTCTGGCCAGCGCGTTGGTCAAAGCCGGATGCAATCCACGCCGTCTACGGCGATGGACCGACCGGATGACGTCCACACGTCCGTAGGGCGAGAGGTAGTCCACAGCGGTCTCAGCTGGAAGGGTTGTCGAGCCCCTTGGCGCTCTGATGGATCGCGCGGCCATCGGAGCTACGTCAGGAGCTCACCATGCCGATCGAGGTCATCGCCACGGGTCGAGTCACGGAGGGGCCGAGGTATCTGGACCGCGAGGATGCGGAAACCGTGGTCTTCGTCCTGGACCCGTTTCCTGAGCCAGTCGGGGCCGGCGAGGCCCACGCGTGCGAAGTCGTCTGTCGCGGCCATGAGCTCGCGAAAGCCGTGATGGAAGGTGTCCGGCCTGGCGGCCCAGTAGCCGTGGTTGGTGACCTGATGATGCAGCGGATGCAAGGCCCGCTCGAGGACGACCTGACAGGGGTATGGGCATGGATTGTGGCGACAGTCGTGCGCCCCGTGGATCCGACCTAAGCCACGCCCACTCGTGGCTGGTGTGATGTGAAGAGCCTTCGCGATCTACGGTGACCCAATGCCGACATTCCCGGAAGCTGACCTTCAGCGCATCCAGGCGTGGGCACGAGAGCGTGTGCCTGAACACTTGTACGACCAGGTGAGGGTCGAGGCCGATGTCTCCGAGCGGCATGTCGACATTGTGGAGGTCCGACCTCCGTGGGACGGCGAGGGCGAGCACACTCGCTTCCCGATTGCGCGGCTGCGGTACACGAAATCAACCGGGGTGTGGACGATCTACTGGCGTGACCGAAACCTGAAGTTCCATGAATACAAGCGAAAGCGGCCGAACAAGAGGGTCCAGGCATTGCTCGACTACATCCAGGACAGCGGCGACGCGATCTTCTGGGGATGAACTGGGCGCCAGAGGCCCCATGTTCATTGGGGTCCTGGGAGCGGCGTCTGGCTCGGTATGTCGAGGCGCCAGACACCTAGGAAGTGTCCCCGCCGGCCACGCGACGCAATACCTGCACCCGACACCTCCATTGCAAGCCGAGCCCACGCTCACCAACGGGTACCAACAGGCGCTGGCTGCCGCTCGTGGTGAATTGGTCGTAAGTGGATTGCGACATGGAAGCGCACGCATCGCTCGGCTTGGGGGTTAGCGAGCGGAAAGTCACCGTCGAGTAGCTATGAGCGGACGCGAGCATGTGGCAAATGTGTGGCAGCACGACCAGCCGCGACCGGTTGCAGCCAACGTCTCCCAACGCGTTTGCGCAGTGATGATGGCGGGGCTGCCCGGTCCTCAGGGACCGTGGTGGAAGTCCTGGCCGGTTGACTCTCGTTTGCGCTGGCTTCGTGCCTTTGACCTGATCCGTCGCCGGCCAGGGCGCACGCACCGGCCGGACGGAGCGTGACCTGATAGGAGCTTGGCCGCGCCTCGTCACTGTGCTGTCCGCCCGACCGGCTGTTGCGTGCCGTCCCATCTCAACGAGAGAACGGTGCACACCATGCTAGAAACCACACCCGCGCAGCGCGAGGTCACTGGCGGGATCGATACCCACGCCGACACCCACACCGCCGCTGCCCTGGATAACCTCGGTCGTCTGCTCGGGCACGCGACCTTTCCCGCCACCAGGGTGGGATACGACGACCTGCTCGGCTGGCTTGCCCAGCACGGCAACGTCATCGAGGTCGGTGTCGAGGGGACAGGCTCCTACGGTGCCGGCCTGGCCCGTCACCTCACCAGCCGCGGGATCAAGGTCGTCGAGGTCGACCAACCTGACCGCCGTGCCCGACGCAGGGTCGGCAAGTCCGATCCCGCCGACGCGGTAGCCGCTGCACGGGGCGTCCAGGCCGGGACCGCCAGCGGCGTACCGAAGTCCCGCGACGGTGTCGTGGAGTCCATCCGAGCGCTCAGAGTGGCCAGAAACGGCGCCATCAAGTCCCACACTGCAGCCATCAACGCGCTGCGGCAGATGATCATCACCGCCCCCGTAGAACTGCGTGAGCAGCTCACCGGACTCGGTCCCAAGGCGCTCGTGACCATCTGCGCCCGCCTGCGGCCCGGCGACCTGCACGACCCGACCCAAGGAGTGAAGGCGGCCTTGCGGCGACTCGCGCGCCGATGCCAGATCCTGGCCAAGGAGATAGCCGAAGGCGACCGCGACCTGTCCCACCTCATCAAACGAGTCGCTCCCGACCTCATCGCCCAGCACGGTGTCGGCCCCGAGATAGCGGGGCAACTCCTGATCACAGCTGGCGACAACCCCACCCGGCTCCGATCCGAAGCTTCCTTCGCCGCCCTGTGCGGCGCCAGTCCACTGCCGGCGTCGTCAGGCAAGACCAACCGGCATCGCCTCAACCGCGGCGGCGACCGAGCAGCCAACAGCGCCCTACACAGAGTCGTCATCGTGCGCATGAAATCGCACGACCCGACCCGCGCCTACGTCGCCCGACGCACCGAGCAGGGCATGTCCAAGCGCGACATCATCCGCTGCCTGAAGCGCTACGTCGCCCGCGAACTACTCCCGCACATCAAGTCGGCCTCCCTAAACGACTCTGACCTGAAACCCCCTCCGATCGCTGCTTGACGATCTATAGGAGCTTCAGGTCAGCCAGTCAATGCCATCGATGACCGTCAACAGCAGCTGAGCGTGCCGTGCTTCCCCTGGTACTACTGACGCCGCGGTACGACGTGTGGCCCGGGCGGGCGCCGTGGCGGAGTAGCGCCAAGGCGGAAGCCCGTCACGAGAACTCCTTCTGCGGCGGCACCTCGGCCGGGTAGACAGCGGGGCATGCTGCCCCGGATCACCCCCCACGCCCGCGCGAGGCGCACCGCACTCGTCGCCGTCGGCGCCCTTGCGCTTCTCGTCTCCGCCTTCCACGTGCCGGCCCTCGCCGCGCCCCAGGGGCCGGCCGGCCCCCAGGGCCCGGGCGTCCGCCGCCCCGCCCACGACGTCCCCTCCTCGACCCACAAGGTCACGCTGGTGACCGGGGATGTCGTCACCCTCACCACGCTGGCCGACGGCCAGCAGATCGCGGACGTCAAGCGCCCGGCCGACGCCGTCGGAGGCGTGCGGATGCAGACGCGCGGCCACGACCTGTACGTCGTGCCCGACGAGGCGGTGAGCCTGCTCGGGGCTGACCGGCTGGACCCTGGGCTGTTCGACGTCACCCAGCTCGTCGCCGACGGGTACGACGACGCCGGAAGCCATCAGGTACCCACCATCGCGACGTACACGCGGGCCGCCGACCTGGCCCCGGGAGTGCCGAGCGCACCCGAGGGAAGCACCGTCGTACGCCGGTTGCCCTCCGTGCGCGGCGCCGCGCTCACCGCGGCCAAGCCCGAGGTCCGTACCTTCTGGAACTCGATCGCTCCCCACACGAGCCTGACCGACCCGTCGCCGAAGCTGGCGGGCGGCATCTCGAAGCTGTGGCTCGACGGCAAGGTGCACGCGACCCTGCACGAGAGCGTCCCCCAGATCGGCGCGCCCGAGGCCTGGGCCGCGGGCTTCGATGGCACGGGCGTCAAGGTCGCCATGCTCGACACGGGTGTCGACGTGCACCACCCCGACCTGTCGACACAGCTGAGCACCACCAAGAGCTTCGTGCCCGACCAGGGCGTCGAGGACGTCAACGGCCACGGCACGCACGTCGCCTCGACGATCGTCGGCACCGGCGCCGCCCAGGACGGCTACTACAAGGGCGTCGCACCCGGTGCCAAGCTCGAGGTCGGCAAGGTGCTCGACAACACCGGCTCCGGGCAGGACTCCTGGGTCCTCGCCGGGATGGAGTGGGCGGCCGCGTCGGGCGCCAAGGTCGTCAACATGAGCCTCGGGGACACCATCACCACCGACGGCAGCGACCCGATGTCGCAGGCGGTCGACTCTCTCTCCGCGCAGTACGGCACCCTGTTCGTCATCGCTTCGGGCAACGCCGGTCCGGAGAGCATCTCTGCCCCCGGCGCGGCCGCAGCCGCACTGACCGTCGGAGCCGTCGACAAGAACGACAACTATGCGTCGTTCTCCGGCTCGGGCCCGATCTTCAAGAGCGGGGCCATCAAGCCCGACCTCGTCGCGCCCGGTGTCGACATCACGGCTGCTCGGTCGCAGGAGATGAACGACGGCGGGTCGGGGCTGTACCGGACCCTCTCTGGCACGTCGATGGCGACACCGCACGTCGCCGGATCGGCCGCGATCGTGGCCGAGGAACACCCGGGCTGGACCGGCCAGCAGATCAAGGACCAGCTGATGAGCAGCGCCAGGGGGTTGGACGGCTCGGGCTACTCGCCGTTCGAGCTCGGCACCGGCCGGGTCGACGTGGCCGCCGCGGTCAACGACACCGTGCGTGCCGACGGGTCCCTGTTCTTCGGCAACTACACGTGGCCGCACGACCCGAACGACCCCCCGGTCACCCACGACCTCACCTTCACCAACGACGGTGACACCGACGTCACCCTCGACCTCACCAACAACGCCACCGGTGATGCGATCACGCTCGGCGCCTCCACCGTCGTGGTGCCGGCCGGCGGCAAGGCGACCGTGCCCGTCACCGGTGACCCGCAGGCGGCCGCGATCGGCCGCGACGCGGGCTGGATCGTCGGCACCGACGAGGCGACCGGGACCGCGGTCACCCGCACGTCCGTCGCCCTGGTGAAGGAGGACGAGCGCTACGACCTGAACGTCTCGCTGGTCGACCGCGACGGCAACCCCGCGTCGGCCTGGGTCGCGGTCAACCAAGCGGGCGCCGAGTTCGGTACGTTCCCCGAGTTCGTGGACGGCCACAAGACCCTGCGGCTGCCGCCGGGTGACTACTCGCTGACCACCTACCTCGACACCGTCGGCGAGAGCGGTGACCGGTCCGGACTCGCCGTCCTGGTCGACCCGGAGATCAAGCTCCACCAGTCGACCGACGCCGTGCTCGATGCACGCGACGCGCGCCTGCTCCAGACCACGGCTCCGCAGCGCACCGAGGACCGGCAGCGCGAGGTGGACTTCCATGTCGTGGACAACGCGACGGGCATGGAGTTCCGCAGCGCCTACTCCGTCCCCCCGATGGTCGACGACATCTACGTGTCGCCGACGGCACCGATCACGGACGGGTCATTCCTGCTCACCACCCGGTGGCGCAAGGGAGCGCCGATGCTGGGTCTTTCCACCCCGTCCGGCGACAAGCACTACGACGTCGTCACGCAGCCGGGTAGCAAGGTGGGCTCCGGGACGCTGACGGCCCGGACGGTGTACGCCGGCCAGGGCTCGACGGCCGACGACGTCGCCGCCGGCGTCCTCGGGAAGATCGCGGTGGTGGAGCACAGCAACACGGTGTCGGCCGAGGATCGGGCCCATGCGGCTGCGGCGGCCGGTGCCAAGGCGCTGATCGTGGTCAACGACGGCATCGGCACCCTCGACGAGTTCGTCGGCACCTCGCCGATCCCGGTCGCCTCGGTGCACCGCGACGCAGGCGCCGACCTGATCGCGCTGGCCAAGAGTGGCGCCGCGCTGACGCTGGCCCAGCAGCAGTACACGCCGTTCGTCTACGACCTGACGCGACGGTACCCCGGCCACGTGCCGGACCAGCCGCTGGTCTACCACCCCTCGAAGAGTGACCTGGCACGCATCAACGCCCGCTACTACGCCGAGCACGGCACGGACGCGTCCGGCTACCGCGCCGCCAGTGACTTCACCCCGGCGCTGGGCTTCGACGAGCCAGAGCACCACCCGGACACGCGCGTCGAGTGGGTGACGCCCGGTCAGAAGTGGGTCGAGGAGCACGCGCAGAACGTCTCCGGCGACCTGCCCTGGCCGATGGTCTCCTCGGAGCGGACCTACCGCCTCGGCAAGCCGACGCGGCTGGACTGGTTCGCTCCGGCGATCCGTCCCGGCGACAGTGACTCGTTCGGGGTCTACAACTCGCGCGGCCAGGACTTCATGACCTGGAACGTCCAGCCATGGAGCTCATCCAGCACCCAGCTGGACATGGGCGGTTTCCTGGCCGGCCCGTTCGGCGACAAGGCGACGCCGCTGCACCTGAGGGTGTGGCAGGGCAAGCACCTGATCGACGAGAACAAGTTCGGCCTCGACATGCAGTTCGGTCAGGTGCCGCCGGGTAACAAGCCGTACCGCGTGGTCGCCGACGCGGGCCGACCGGCCGGGATGTTCCGGCTCTCGACGCGGACGCACACCGAGTGGCGCTTCATGTCCGACACGGTGCCGGGCGACCTCATGAAGCGGTTCGCCGTCCTGAACCTCGACTACCGGTTGGAGACCGATCTGCGCGGTGACGTGAAGGCGGGTGCCAAGCACCGGATCTCGGTGCGGCCCGACTCCTTGGACGGGCTGCGCGTGCCGGGTCGGGTGACCTCCCTCGGTCTCCAGGTCTCCTACGACGGCGGGAGCACGTGGAGGAAGGTGACGCTGCACCGAGGAGCCAGCGGCTGGTGGAGCGGTCAGCTCGTCGTTCCGAAGAAGCCGCACGGATTCATCTCGCTGCGGTCCCACGCCGCCACCAACACCCGGTACGGCTTCGAGCAGGAGATCATCCGGGCCTACGGCCTGCGATGAGGTCCAGCGCGCCCGGGCAGGACCCGGGCGACCTCCCGGTGCTCGGGCACCGGGAGGCTGCGCCGCCTCCTCCGCGCGGGACGGCGCGGCGGACGGTGCCGATGCTCGCGTCGCTGGACGTCGAGCCGGGGGTCGAGGAGGTCTACCGGGCCCTGGTCGGCCGACCTGGGACGACGGCCGCGGACCTGGCCGAGCTGGTCGACCTGCCCGTCTGCGAGGTCGAGGCTTCGCTGTCGTCGCTGGTCGCCGCAGGGCTCGCCCTGTTCGCGGAGGGGCAGACGTACGTCGCGGCACCTCCAGCCGTGGCGTTGGGCTCGCTGATCACCGAGCGGCGCGACGGGCTGCGTCTGGCCGAGCAGGCACTGGCCGGCTTGGCCGAGGAGCACCGGGCGGCGATCGCGGGTCGCAGCCTCAGCGCGCTGATCGAGGTGGTCACCGGCGTGGAGGCGGTCCGGCACCGCTACCAGCAGGTGCAACAGGCGGCGACCAGGGACCTGCGGATGTTCGTCGCGGCGCCGTTCGTCGCCGTACCGATCGGTGAGAACACAGCCGAAGCCGCCGCCCGTGCCCGCGGCGTGCACCTTCGCGTGGTGATGGAGCACGAGGTGCTCGCCGGGCTGAGCGGCCCCGACGAGCTGGTGGAGTCCTTGAGGCGTGGCGTGGAGGTCCGGGTGGTCGAGAAGCTCCCGCTGAAGCTGGTGCTGGCCGACACCGACCTGGCGTTGGTGCCGCTGGTCGCGGACCCGAGCGGGCCGCAGGTCGAGCCCGGTGCGGTGATGCTCCAGCGCAGCGGACTGCTCGCTGCGCTCGGGGCGTTGTTCGACAGCGTGTGGCAGCAGGGGCACCCGCTCACCCTGGACAATCTCGACGGCACCCAGGGCCACGACGCGACGGGGACAGGGACCGACGGACCGACGACCCTCGACCGGCGGATCCTGGCGCTGATGCTCGCCGGACTCAGCGACCAGGCCGTCGCCAGCCAGCTGGACCTGTCGCTGCGCACCGTGCAGCGCCGGCTGCGTCACCTCCAGGACCACTCCGGGGTGCGGACCCGGATGCAGCTGGGCTGGTACGCCGCCCGGCACGGGTGGGCGTGACCCGTCGTACGGCCGGGTGGTGGGTCTCGGAATTGCTCAGCTTCATCACGTTCTCATGGTGAAGCGTGTCTTCTCACGCCGAGTTCGACGCGAAAAGCAGGGTTTCACCACGTTCTCATGGTGAAGCCGTGGCCAGCGTGACGACGCACCACCGCTACGGCGGCGGCTGCTTCAGCACCGCACCGATGTGGTCGAGGTCGAGCGACCGGACGAAGTCGGGGTCCTCGTAGAGGTTCTGCAGGGCTGCGGGATCGACGGCCTTCGCCTTCGCCGCGGGGATGGTGCTGGTCCCCTTGCCCGCCGCGAACGCGGCCTCCCAGATCGCCGCCAGGGTGCGGGTGCCGTCGGCCATCACCTTCACGGTCGCGGCGCCGACGTGGTCCCACATCGTGGCGAGCACGGCGTGGGTCACCGTCGGCCCCTGGGTCGTCCGGCCCACCTGGGTCTGGGCGAACACCTCGATCAGGTCGGCCGGCGGCAGGGTCTTGGCAGTCCGGTCCATCAGGCGTACGACGGCGATCGCCGCGTCGCGGCCGCTGCGGATCGGCGGCTGCTCGGCCCCTCGATGGGTCAGCGTCGCCTGGAGCCCGGCCATGATCTCGAGCGAGAAGGCGTCGACCATCGAGGTCTCGTAGGCCGAGTGGACGCCCTGGCCCACCGCCGGCGACGACGCCGTCGGGGGAATGCCGTCGGCGAGGTAGGACCCGTGCAAGGGCTGGGCGGCGTCGCCGACGTAGTGGGACACCAGCCCGGCGGCGCAGACGAACCGAGCCGCGTCCCCGGCCGCGACCGCGTCGGCCATCTCGTCGTAGAACTGCCAGACCCTGAAGGGCAGCAGCCCGCGGTCCGCCGGGTCGGTGTGACCGAGCTCGGAGTAGAACTCCTGCCACGCCTCGACCGCGACCAGCGAGGGGTCTGTCAGGCACAGCTTGCGCAGCGTCTTGCCGTCGGTGGGGCGCGGCTCGTCGATGTCGGCGTAGTGGGTGGGGTGCTCCGGCCCACGGCGGAACGACGTGTCGCGGCCGCCCACGACGTGGGTCGGCTGGTTCTTCCAGACCAGGTCGGGCACGTCCGCGAGCGGGACGAACCGCGGGTGCTCGCTCAGCTGCGCGGTGGCGGCGTCGATGTCGTCGGGGTCGAGGGCGGCGAGCTGGAAGCCGATCCGGTCGAGGTTGTTGCGCATCAGGGTCTTCAGCCGCGACGTCTTGAGGTGCTCGCAGGCGAGGCTGGCGATCGTGTAGTGCCCGGTCTTTCCCCAGAACGGCTGGGCCTGCGTGTTGTGGTCGACCACCAGGTCGACCTCGAGCAGCCGGAGCACGTTGGTCAGGCTCGACGCGAGCGCGAAGTTGAAGCCGCGTCCGGTGGCCCTGCCGAGGAGGTTCTGCCCACCCCACTGCAGCGCGATCGGCAGCAGCTGGACGGCGCCGTCGTCCGCGGTCTGGCGCAGGTGCCAGACGGTGCCCGAGTCACCCGGCTGCGAGCCGTGCTGGCCCGGGCCGGGGGCGATGAGGAAGTCGGTGACGTCGTCGTACCCGCCGATGGAGCGGTAGCGGAACAGCAGCGCCGCGATCCGGCCGCGCAGGTAGCCCGACGCCGCTCCGAACGCGACGACCTCGGCGTTGACGAGCTTGGTGGTGAGGTTGTGCTCGCTGAGGTCCGCGAACGGCCCGGCCGGCGGCAGCCCGTAGGTCTGGGAGGTCCAGTCGGCGAGCTCGTCGACCTCGACCAGGCCGGCGTCGAGCGTCAGGTAGGTCCGGTGGCAGACCAGGTCGGGGTAGGCGACGTCGAACGGCACGCGCATCAGCTGGTGCACGCTGGCCTGGCCGACCTCGACCTCCGCACGCCGCAGCCGGGTGCTGATCGGGGTGCCGACCGGACCGCAGACGTGGCGGGCGGTCAGGGCGTACACCGTGTGGCCGTCGGTGACCAGCGTGCCGACGCTCGCGACGTGCTCCTCGCCCTGGCTGCGCGTGATCACCGGGAGACCCCCGCCGATGACGCGCTCCGGCCACACCCAGGCCGGCACTGGGTCGCGGGCCGGCTCGGCCGGCTCGACCTGTACCACGCACACCGGCACCTTGCGGCCGTCGGGCAGGTAGAGCGTCGTCGGCACCTTCTCGTCCACCGACACCTGTCCCGGCCCGGTCCCGAAGTCCTCGGGCTGCAGCCAGCGCTCCACGAGCACCAGCACGCAGGGCCAGGAGTAGTCGCGGATCCCGGAGTTCTGGAAGGTCCGGGGCGGCTTGCGGGCGCCGGCGGGCGCGGCCGTCGTCGTCGACGTACGACGTGACGAGGGCCAGGGGTCCGACGTGCGGATGTAGTAGAGCCCGACCGCGGTACCGATCACGTTGCGCTGGTGGGTCAGGTGCCAGTGATAGAGGTCGCGCGCCTCGACCAGGTCGGCCAGGCCCAGGCTGGCGAAGTTGCGCTCCGTGCCGAGGATGTCCATCCGCCACCGTCCCGAAACCTGGGTGCCCGCGGTCATCCTCCCCCCGCTCGGCTCCGCGCCGCCACCCCCACATGGGGTGACCTGAGAAAGCCCAGGAAGAGCTGTCGCTCTTCCTGGGCTCCTGGGGGAACTCAGTCGCCTGGTTCGGCTCAGTCCTCGTCGTCGGCCATCGCCATCGCGCTCGCGATGTAGACCACGGTGGGCGGGGGCAAGACGGGCTGGATCAGGACGGTGGCGGCGTCACAGGTCTCGGGGACGGTGAGGAAGACGCGGAACCTGGCGTCGCCGCCGGGGACCGTCATCGGCTGCGGGCCGCTGTCGGCCGCCATGACTCCACCGCAGTAGAGGACGGCGTCGATGGACGCGATGGGGTTGTCGGCCGCACCGTTGCGCGGGATCTGGAGGCCCTGGATCCGGACGTCCATGCGGCCGTTGTCACGGACGCGGACCTCGCCGCGAGAGATGATCCACGGCGCGCCGCCGGGGTTCACGCCGTTGATCGGGGCGTCGGTGGGCATGCTCGGAGTCAGGTCCGCCCGGAGCAGGTTGTGGCCGTGATGATGTGCGTGGTGCTGACCGGCGAGGGCGGCCGAGGGGCTGAGGGCGAGGGCCAACGCGGCCGCCGCGCCCAGGATCGCTACGGGCAACTGTCGATGCATCATGCGGAACCTTCCAGATGGGGAAACAGGTCCAGACGCGGCAGGACGGGGCCCCGAGATGGGGTGTCGCGTCCTTTTCAGGGTGTACGCGTCGCGGGCTCAAATGGTTCGCACAGGTTTCGACGCTCGTGGAATGCGGTGCTACTCGAGGGGGTTGCCGCCCTGTGAGCTCTCCTCGCGCGCAGCGCGCCACCCGCGCCGAGGTCGGGCTGCGCAGCGAGCGGGGGCCGATCCTGCTGGCGGTGATGCTGAGCATCGGGCTCGTCGCGATCGACGCGACGATCCTGGCCACGGCGGTCCCGTCCGTGGTCGCCGATCTCGGCGGCTTCACGTCGTTCCCCTGGATGTTCTCCATCTACCTGCTCGCGCAGGCGATCTCGGTGCCGCTCTATGGCAAGCTCGCCGACCTCTACGGCCGCAAGCCGCTGATGCTCCTCGGGGTCGGGCTCTTCCTGGTCGGCTCGCTGCTGTGCGGCTTCGCGTGGAGCATGCCGGCGCTGATCGTCTTCCGGCTCGTGCAGGGCCTCGGAGCGGGCGCCGTCCAGCCGATCGGGATGACCATCCTCGGCGACATCTACACGCTGGAGGAGCGCGCGACCGTGCAGGGCTACGTCGCCAGTGTCTGGGCGATGGCCTCGCTGATCGGCCCCACCCTCGGCGGCGTCTTCTCCGAGACCATCGGCTGGCGCTGGATCTTCTTCGTCAACCTGCCGCTGGGCCTGTTGGCCGGGTGGGTGCTGTGGCGCTGGCAGGAGGCGCGGGCGCAGCGCACGAAGCACCGCATCGATGTCGCGGGTGCCAGCCTGCTCGCGCTCGGCGGCACCCTGCTGCTGCTCGCCCTGCTCGAGGGCGGGGTCGAGTGGGGCTGGGGCTCCCCGGTCAGCCTGGCGCTCTTCGTCGGCTCGGCCGTCGTGCTCGCTGCGTTCGTCGTGGTGGAGCAGCGGGTGAGCGAGCCCGTGCTCCCGATGTGGGTCTTCCGGATGCGCGTGCTCAACGTCGCCAACGCCGGCTCGCTCGTGGTCGGCGTGCTGACGCTTGGCCTGTCGTCGTACGTGCCGCTCTACGCCCAGCAGGTGCTGGGCTCCGGCGCCGTCGTCGCCGGTCTCGCACTGGCGGCGATGACGATCGGCTGGCCGATCGCGGCGGCGACGGCGGGCAGGTTCTACCTCACCCTCGGCTTCCGGGCGACCTTCCTGATGGGCAGTGCGTTCGCGCTGGTCGGGTCGTTGCTGCTGCTCACCGTCGACGGCGACAGCTCGGTGCTGCACCTGGCCTTCCCGTGCTTCGTGATGGGCATCGGCTTCGGATACGTCGCCAGCCCGGCCGTCGTGGCCGCGCAGACCGCCGTGGGCTGGAGCCGTCGTGGCGTGGCCACCGGCGCGAACATGTTCGCCCGCTCGATCGGCAGCGCCGTCGGGGTCGCCGTGTTCGGTGCGGTCGTCAACAGCGTGGTGAGCAGTCGTCTCGGCGGCAAGCCGCCCGGGCTCGAGCAGGTCTCCGCCTCGGTGCTGGAGCCGGCCATCCACGGCGTGTTCGTGCTGACGATCGGCTTCGCGGTGGTCCTGGTCGTGGTGGCAGCCCTGATGCCGGTCCGCGTCCACGCCCCCGACGAGGTCGAGCCGGCGGACAGCCCGGCGGCGGCGGCGTAGGCGGGCGGCTCATCCCCTTGTAACGCTCCGTTATCTGCACCTGGGCGCCCTCATGACGGGGCACACGAGCGGATAACGGAGCGTTACAAGGGCGGCACGCGAGCCTCAGCCGGCGTCGAACCACGGCCGTCGTACGGCGTCCGCCGTCGCCAGCGCGGAGCCGAGGGACCGCGCGCGGAGCCCCGCGGCGTCGACCTCGCGGAGGATCGCGGAGGTGAGCTCGCAGCGGTCGAGCGCCGGTGGCGGACCGTCGTCCACACCGTCGGCGGCGTCCGCGAACCCGTCGTGCAGCAGCACGACCTGCCCGGCGAGCGGTCCGGCGCGGAGGTCGTCCAGCCGCGCGGCGAGCGGGAGGTCGAGCCAGTCCGAGCAGTGCACGCTCCACAGCACGGGTGTCAGGCCGGCCGAGCGGGCGGCGTGCCAGGTGGCGGCGTCCTGCGCGCCGTACGGCGGGCGGAACCACAGGATCGGCTGCGACGCGAGATCCTCGAGCTCGCGCTTGGCATCGGAGATCAGGGCCGGCACGATCTCCGGGTCGAGCGTGGTGAGTCGTCGGTGGTCGTGCCCGTGCAGCCCGATCTCGTGTCCCGCCTCCAGCAGGTCGCGGAGCAGCGCCAGGCTCCGCCGAGCGCGGGTCACGAGCACGAAGAACGTGGCGGTGGCGCCGGCTTCGGCCAGCACCGTGAGCAGCCGGTCGGTGACGCCAGGCGTCGGTCCGTCGTCGTAGGTGAGCACCACCGACCCCGATCCAGGTGCGACCCCGACGATGGAGCTCCCCTCGGGCTCGGACATCGGGCCAGTCTCGTGCACGATGGACACGATGACAGCCCACAGCCTCCTCGACCGGCTCGGAGCCGGCCTGCCGGTCCTCGCCGCGCCGATGGCGGGCGGACCGACCACCCCGGCCCTCGTGCTCGCGGCCGCACGGGCCGGAAGCCTCGGCTTCCTCACCGGCGGCTACCAGCGACCCGAGACGCTCGCCGAGCAGGTCGACGCGGTCGCGGCCGAGACGGACCTGTACGGCGTGAACCTCTTCGCCCCGCACCCGGTGCCCGTCGATCCTGTCGCGTACGCCGCCTACCGCGACGCGCTGCGTCCGCTCGCCGAGCGGCTCGGGGTCGACCTGCCCGAGCAACCTCTCGACGACGACGACCGGTGGAGCGACAAGGTGGACGTCCTCGTGGCCGCGAGCCCGCGCGCGGTCTCGTTCACGTTCGGGCTCCCCGACCCGGCCTCGGTCGACGCGCTCCACGCGGCGGGCAGCCTGCTGATGCAGACCGTCACCAGCGTCGACGAGGCGCACCAGGCGGCTGCCGCGGGGCTCGACGTGCTGGTCGTCCAGGCGCCGGCCGCCGGTGGTCACTCGGGCACCTTCACGCCCGAGCGCCCGCTCGTGGAGCGACCCCTGCCCGACCTGGTCGCCGAGATCGCCGCCGCGACCTCGCTGCCGTTGGTCGCAGCCGGTGGCGTCGTCCGCCCCGACCACCTGCTGAGCGCGCTGGCGGCCGGCGCGGAGGCGGTCGCCGTCGGCACGGCCCTGTTGCTCACCCCCGAGGCCGGCACGTCGCCGGCGAACCGCGCGGCGCTCGCCGCACCCAACGGCTGGCGAGACGCGGGTGACGCGGGCGTTCACGGGGCGGCCGGGGCGCGGCGTACCGAACGACTTCATGGCGCGGTACGACGACCTGGCGCCGCTGGGCTATCCCGCCCTCCACCACCTCACGTCGCCGATCCGCCGGGCCTCGGCGGCGCGAGGAGACGCGGAGCAGGTCAACGTCTGGGCCGGGAGCGGCTACCGCGAGATCAGCGAACGGCCGACGGCCGAGATCCTCGCCGAGCTCGCGTCGAGCATCTGACGCTCACGGCGCGGCGTCGGTCGCGAGGCGACCGTGGATGTGGCAGTCCTCGCGGCCGTGCGGCGCGGCGTACGCCGACCGGGTCGTGCCCTCGACGACGAACCCGGCCGCCATCGCGACCCTGCACGAGGCGGCGTTCGGCACCGCGTGCTCGAGCTGCACCCGCATCAGGCCGCGCTCGGTGAACGCCCACCGGGTGACGGCGTCCACCATCTGCCGCGCCACGCCACGGCCGCGTGCGTCGGGGTGCACGCGGTAGCCGATCTTGGCGACCAGGTCGTCGGTGTCGAACGCGAAGACGCTGACGTTGCCCACGAACAGCCCGGTCTCGCGGTCGAGGGCGCTCCACGTCGCGTGGGTGCCGGCGGACCAGTCCGCGCCGTCACGCAGCCAGGCCTCGGCGGTCTCGAGGTCGGGGCAGTCGCGCGTCGGGTTCCACCGTCGTACGTCGGGGTCGTTCATCATCTCGAACGCACGCAGGGCCTCGGTGGGCTCGGGCGGCCGGATCAGCAGCGTCGCGGTGCGGAGCTCCACGACCGGGAGCCTAGGCCGAGGTCAGGCCTCAGAGCACCTTGTTCTTCACGTAGTCGAAGCCCGTGGTGATCGGCGTACCGATGCTTCCGTCGGGATTCTGCGGGAAGAACGTGACCGTGAAGACACGGTAGTCGAGGGTGACCACGTCGAGGGGCGTGGCGTCGACCGATCCGGGGGCGGAGTGGTATCCGGAGACGAACACGTCGCGCAGCGTGACCTCGAGGAATGCGCTCTTCTCCACCGGTCGCCTCGCGTGCAGCGTCGCTCGGACGAAGTGCTTGCCGGTGACGCAGGCCTTGAACAGGCTCGGGCTGGCCTTGTCGACGCGCTTGACGAAGACGAACGGCTGGGGCCGCACCTTGCCGACGCCCCCGCCGGTGTTCGTCGGGCTGACGGAGGTGACGGCGCCGTGGCTCCAGTCGAGGGTGTCGAACGTCTTGGGGAACTGCGCGTCCTGCGACTCGCCCGGCAGCCCCGCCAGGGCGACGAAGAAGTCGACGGCCGGGGCGGTCGGCACGCTCACCGCGGCCTCGGCGTCCGACGCCAGGGCGAGGCCGCCCAGGGCGGAGCCGCTCAGGCCGCCGGCGAGCAGGGTACGGCGGGTGGTGTTGAGGTCGGTCATGGATCCTCCCTGGGACTGTGGGACACGACCGTTCGATGGTGCCCCTACTGCGACGCCGCGTCGAGACGCAGCAGCGCGCCGGCGTGGGGCGGCAGGCTGAGTCCGTCGGCGGTGAGGGACGCGCCGGAGGGCGTCGTGAAGAGGAGCTCGCCGGAGGCCGCCACGGACCTCTCGGCGTCGCCGAAGTTCACCACCAGCAACAGGTCCGTCCGCCGCAGGGTGAAGACCCGCGCCTCCTCGTCGGCCTCGGCGGCGAGGTGGCCGAAGGCAGGGTCGGTCAGCTCGGGCAGGGAGCGGCGCAGCGCGGCCAGGCGCCGGTAGACGTCGAGCAGCACCGCGTGCTCGCCGTGCTCGAGCTCCGACCAGTCGAGGTTCGAGCGCTCGAAGGTCTCGGGGTCCTGGGGGTCCGGCACGACGGCGGGGTCCCAGCCCATCCGCGCGAACTCCTCGAACCGCCCCTCGGCGGTCACGGCCGCGAGCTCCTCCTCCGGGTGTGAGGTGAAGAACTGGAACGGCGTCGAGGCCGCCCACTCCTCGCCCATGAACAGCATCGGGGTGAACGGGCCGCACAAGGTCAGCAGCGCCGCGCAGGCGAGCTGATCCGCGTCGAGGTGCTCGGTCAGCCGGTCGCCGCGCGCGCGGTTGCCGTTCTGGTCGTGGTTCTGGCTGCACACGACGAGACGCCAGGTCGGGAGGTGCTCGGCGTCGATCGGCACGCCGTGCTCGCTCCCGCGGAACGACGACCAGGTGCCGTCGTGGAAGAAGCCCTTCGTGCAGACCTTGGCGAGGGCCGAGAGCGGCTCGAAGTCGGCGTAGTAGCCCGTCGTCTCACCGGTCAGCGCGACGTGGAGCGCGTGGTGGAAGTCGTCGCTCCACTGGGCGTCGAGCCCGTAGCCGCCGCCCTCGCGCGGGGTGACCAGGCGCGCGTCGTTCTGGTCGGACTCCGCGATCAGCGTGAGCGGGCGGCGCAGGTGGGCCGACAGGGCCTGGGTCTCGATCGCCATCTCCTCGAGGAGGTGCACCGGGGAGTCGTCGACGAGGGCGTGCACGGCGTCGAGCCGCAGCCCGTCGACGTGGTAGTCCTCGAACCACATCCGCACGTTGTCGAGGACGAACCGCCGGACCTCCGCTGCCCCGTCACCGTCGAGGTTGATCAGGTCGCCCCAGGTGCTGCGTCCCTGCTTGAGGTAGGGGCCGAACAGCGGCAGGTAGTTCCCCGACGGGCCGAGGTGGTTGTAGACGACGTCCTGCACGACGCCGAGCCCGGCGGCGTGGCAGGCGTCGACGAACCGCTGGTACGCCGGCGGACCGCCGTAGGCCTCGGAGACCGCGAACCAGTCGACGCCGTCGTACCCCCAGTTGTGAACACCGTTGAACGCGTTGACCGGCATCAGCTCGACCAGGTCGACGCCGATCGAGCGGAGGTGGTCGAGTCGCTCGATCGCTGCGTCGAGCGTGCCCTCGGGGGTGAACGTGCCGAGGTGGAGCTCGTAGAGCACCGACCCCGCCAGTTGTTGGCCGGTCCACGCGTCGTCGGTCCAGGCGAACGTCGCTGGGTCGTAGGTGCGTGACAGCTCGTGCACGCCGTCGGGCTGGCGGCGCGAGCGCGGGTCGGGGTAGGCATGAGGGTCGTCGTCGAGGACGAACCCGTAGTCGGCGTCCGGCTCGAGGGCCCGCGGCGGCAGCTCGCGCGGCGCCCACCAGCCGTCGATCCCGCGGCGCATGTCGACCACCCCGCCACCCTCGCCGGCCACGCGCAGCCGCACCCGCCCGCGGGTGGGCGCCCACACGTCGTACGGGCCGTGCGCGGTCATGTCTCGTCCTTGATCAGCAGGGCGACCGGCAGGTCGGCCAGCAGCGCATGAGCCGGTGCCGCGCCGGCGTGCTCGTGGCCGGTGAACAGGTCGGTCCAGGCACCCGTCGGCAGCTGGAGGGTCGTGTCGCCCCAACCCCTCGCGCCGAGCCCGACCGGCAGCCGGGTCGCCACCGTGAGCGCACCCCCGCGGTCGAAGGCGAGCAGGTGTGCGGCCGCGTCGCCGCTGGCCGCCACCGGGGCGTACGAGGTGAACCGGTGCGGCTGGTGGCGTCGCAGTGTCAGGGCCATCTGCGTGACGAGGAGCTTGGCATGGCCCCGGTCGTCGGCACCGGAGGTGAGCACGGGACGCTCGCCACCGAGCACCCGCGCCACCACCTCGCGTCGCTCGTCGTAGTCGACGGGACGGCGGTTGTCGGGGTCGACGAGGCTCCGCTCCCACAGCTCGCTGCCCTGGTAGACGTCGGGCACGCCCGGCATCGTGAGGGCGACCAGCTTGGCTGACAGGGCGTTGCTCCAGCCCGGCCCGGTGATCCGGTCCACGAGGTCGTCGAGGAGCGACCCGAGCTCCGCATCGTCGAACGCCGCGTCGACGGCACGATGGACGGCCGCCTCGTAGGAGTCGTCGGGGTCGGTCCACGTGGTGTGGTCCCCGGCCTCGCGCATCGCCTTCTCGGCGTAGGCGTGCAGCCGCTCGCGCGACGCGGGCCAGGCGCCGGCCGTCGCCTGCCAGAGCAGGTTGCCGAAGCCCGGGTCGGGCAGGGGTGCGCGAGCCAGCAGCCGGTCGAGGGTCTCGGCCCACACGTCCGGAAGCTCGGCCAGCACCGCGATCCGCGCCCGGACGTCCTCACTGCGCTTGGTGTCGTGGGTCGTCGTGGTCGTCATCGCCAGCGGCCAGTCCCGCTGCCGGAGGGCCATCGCCGCGTGGAACTCGTCGACCGACAGGGAGAACTCGCTCGGGTCGCCCCCCACCTCGGTCAGGGAAGTGAGCCGGGACGTGCGGTAGAACGCGCAGTCCTCGACGCCCTTGGCCATCACCGCTCCACTGGTCTGCTGGAACCGCCGGGCAGCGGGCCGCTCCGGGTCGCCGAGCACCGGCGCGACGAGGTCGAGGGTGGCGCCGAGGTCGGGCCGCCGCCGACGCGCCTCGGCGAGCGCGGCCCCGAGGTGCTCACGCCCGGCCGGCAGGTAGGACCGGTACACCGGGAAGCACGCCAACAGCTCCGCCACCGCGTCGACGAGGTGGTCGGGCGCGGGGTGGTGTCGAGACGGTTGCTGCGCAACCTCCTCAACCACCGGAGGGCTCCCGGTGGTCGAGGAAGGCGCGCTGGCGCCTGTCTCGAAACCACCCCTCACGATCTCGTTGACCAGGCGGGCGACCTCGGCGGCCAGCGTGGTGTCGGCGACGGCGCGCTTGGTGTCGTGCACGAGGTCGTGCCAGTCCAGGGGGGCGCCGCGCAGGCGGGTCTCCAGCGCGGTGAGCGGCTCGCACCCTGCGGGGTCGGTGAGAACCCGGTCGACGAGGCCGAGCACGTCGTACCCCGTGGTGCCGGCGGTCGCCCAGCCCGGCTCGAGGCTCTCGCCGGGCTCGAGGATCTTCTCGACCAGCACGTAGGCGCCCCCGGTGAGCGCGGCGAGGTCGTCGAGGTACGACGCGGGGTCCAGCAGACCGTCCGGATGGTCCACGCGCAGCCCGTCGACGAGGTCCTCGGCGAACCACCGCCCGATCTCGGCGTGGGACTCGTCGAAGACGGCCCGGTCCTCGACCCGGATCCCGGCCAGCGTGGTGATCGAGAAGAAGCGCCGGTAGTTGAGCTCGGCATCGCCGCGGCGCCACGAGACCAGCTCGTAGTGCTGCTCGTCCAGCCGGGTCGTGCCGGGCGCGAGGGGGAGCTCGAGGGAGTGGTAGCGAACCACCCGGGCCTGGGTGTCGACCCGCACCGCCCCGGCGTCGTCGTCACCGACGACCGGCAGCAGCACCCGACCGCCACCGGCCTCCCAGTCGACGTCGAACGCCGCGGCGTGCGACGAAGAGCGACCGTGCTCCAGCAGGTCCCACCACCACGCGTTGCGGCGGGGCGTGGCCACACCCACGTGGTTGGGCACGACGTCGACGAGCACCCCCATCCCCAGCCGCCGCGCCTCGGCCGACACCGCGGCCAGGCCCTCAGCGCCACCGCGGGACGGGTCGATGCGTGCGTGCGAGACGACGTCGTAGCCGTGCTCGCTGCCGGGCTCGGCCTCGAGCAGCGGTGAGAGGTAGACCCAGTCCACGCCGAGGTCGTGCAGGTAGCCCAGCGTCCGGGCCGCAGCGAACAGGTCGAACGCGGCAGTGACCTGGAGGCGGTAGGTGCTGGACGGTGTGCGCATCGGCGTCGACGTACCCCCGGGCGTCCGGCTCATCCGGCCTTGTCGGCGCGCGAGGCCTGGGACGCGGCGACCGACGCGGCGACCGACGAGTCCTGCTCCTCCGCGACGGGCGTGTGGGCCCGCAGCACCAGCACGCTGCGGCCGGCCAGGGTCGAGGTCGAGCCGGCCGTCAGCGGAGCGCCGGGCTCACGGCCGGCGGTGTCGATCTCCACGTCCCAGGCCGCGGCGTACTCCTCCGGCGGCAGCGTCAGCGGTACGTCGTCCCCCGAGGCGTTGAAGTAGAGCAGGAAGCTGTCGTCGACGATCCGGCGACCGCGGCCGTCACTGCTCGGGATGCCGTCCCCGTTCAGGTACATGCCGATCGACCGGGCGTCCCGCTCGGTCCAGTCGCCGTCGGCCATGGGGCGGCCGCCGGGGTGCAGCCAGACGATGTCGTTGAGCCGCTCGCCGTCGCCGGTGCGCACCGACGTACCGGTGAAGAAGCGCTTGCGGCGGAAGACCGGATGGTCGCGTCGCAGCCGGGCGACCGAGGCCGTGAACTCGACGAGCGGCAGGTCGAGGTCGTCCCAGTGCATCCAGGAGATCTCGGAGTCCTGGGCGTAGGTGTTGTTGTTGCCCTGCTGGGTGCGGCCGGCCTCGTCGCCGTGGAGCAGCATCGGCACGCCCTGGCTGAGCAGCAGCGTGGTCAGGAAGTTCCGCTGCTGGCGCGCCCTCATCGCGAGGATCTCGGGGTCGTCGGTCGGACCCTCCTCGCCGTGGTTCCACGAGCGGTTGTGGCTCTCGCCGTCGTTGTTGTTCTCGCCGTTCGCCTCGTTGTGCTTGTCGTTGTAGGACACGAGGTCGCGGAGCGTGAAACCGTCGTGGGCGGTGACGAAGTTGATGCTCGCGACCGGTCGCCGCCCGGAGCTCTCGTAGAGGTCGGAGGATCCGGAGAGCCGGCTGGCGAACTCGCCGAGGGACGGCTCGCCGCGCCAGAAGTCGCGCACGGTGTCGCGGTACTTGCCGTTCCACTCCGTCCACTGCGGCGGGAACCCGCCGACCTGGTACCCGCCCGGCCCGACGTCCCACGGCTCGGCGATCAGCTTCACCTGGCTCACGACCGGGTCCTGTTGGACGAGCTCGAAGAACGTCGAGAGCCGGTCGACGTCGTAGAACTCGCGGGCCAGCGCGGCCGCGAGGTCGAAGCGGAAGCCGTCGACGTGCATCTCGGTCACCCAGTAGCGCAGCGAGTCCATGATCAGCTGGAGCGAGTGGGGATGCCGGACGTTGAGGGAGTTCCCGGTGCCGGTGTAGTCCATGTAGTAGCGCAGGTCGTCCTCGACGAGCCGGTAGTACGCCGCGTTGTCGAGCCCCTTGAAGCTCAGCGTCGGGCCGAGCTGGTTGCCCTCGGCGGTGTGGTTGTAGACGACGTCGAGGATGACCTCCATGCCGGCTGCGTGCAGCGCCCGGACCATCGACTTGAACTCCTGCACCTGCTGGCCGAGCTGCCCGGCGGAGGCGTAGTCGGCCTGCGGCGCCAGGAAGCCGAGGGTGTTGTAGCCCCAGTAGTTGCGCAGGCCCTTCTCGATCAGCGTGCTGTCCTGCACGAACTGGTGGACCGGCATCAGCTCGACAGCGGTCACCCCGATCCGCGTGAGGTGGTTGATCACCGACGGGTGGGCGAGGGCGGCATAGGTGCCGCGCAGCTCCTCCGGTACGTCGGGATGCAGCTGGGTGAGGCCCTTGACGTGGGCCTCGTAGATGAGCGTCTCGTTGTACGGGATGTCGAGGCGGCGGTCGCCCTCCCAGTCGAAGTACGGGTTGATGACGACGCCGAGCATCATGTGCTGGCCCGAGTCGTCGTCGTTGCGCGAGTCCTCGTCACCGAAGTCGTAACCGAAGAGCGACTGGTCCCAGTCGATGTCGCCGACCGTCGCCTTGGCGTAGGGGTCGAGCAGCAGCTTGTTCGGGTTGCACCGCAGGCCCTGCTCGGGATCGTGCGGGCCGTGCACCCGGTAGCCGTAGCGCTGCCCGGGCTGGGCCGCCGGCAGGTAGCAGTGCCAGACGAACGCGTCGACCTCGGTCAACGCGACGCGGGTCTCGTTGCGGGCGTCGTCGAAGAGGCAGAGCTCGACCTGCTCGGCGACCTCGCTGAAGACCGCGAAGTTGGTGCCGCTCCCGTCGAACGTCGCCCCCAGCGGGTACGGCGTACCCGGCCAGACCTCCACGTAGCCTCCTGCGCCTCGTCGTGCCCTCGTGCGTGCCGGGCGACCCGATCCCATCACACCCGGTCGCGCACACCGAAGGGTGACCGGCCACCGTCCCTGCGGTCGTCGCAAGCGCGTCGTCGACCACCTCTCCGCGAGCCGTGGGGCTAGAAGTCCTGCGGCTGGGTGAAGAAGTGGTGCGGGTCGTACGTCGTGCGCGCCCGGGTCAGGCGCGCGGCGTTGGGGCCGAAGTAGTCGGCCCGGTAGTTCTTCAGCGACGCGTCGGCGTAGTTGACGTAGGCGCCCGAGCCCCAGGTCGGCGTCATCGCGGTGCGGAAGCCCCGCACGTAACCGGTGGCCCGCGTGGCCGGCCCGGAGGTGTAGGTCGCGGTGTACTGCACGGTGGCCAGGGCACCGCGGTGGCCGAACGCGGTGGCGGTCGCGCCGACGTCGTCGACGGCCCCACCGAGCGCATCGATCGAGATCCCTGCCTCCGTCAGGCCGCTGCCCTGGGCGGCCCGCACGTGGTCGATCAGCGTGGTCAGGTCGACGCGGGGCTCGGTGATGATGTGGGACGTCGCGGCGAACGCCTCGCGCTGCAGCGATCCGCCCGGCCCGGTGTGGCAGGCGCCGACCGGGATCGAGGAGCAGCCGGCGTAGGTGAGCATGGTCTGGAGGTAGCTCGCCGTGCTGCGGGAGTCGGTGGTCGGCGCCGGCACCTGGGAGAGGAACGGTCGCAGGGCGGTGCTCATCGACGACGCCGACCCGGTCCAGGTCGCCGACATGAACAGGGTCGGTCCGCTCGCGTGCGTAGCGCCCCCGAGCAGCTTGAGCGTCGCCCAGAGCCGCCGGTCGGCGGTGGGGACCGTGGCGAGCCAGTGGGGGACGACCCGTCCCGCAGCGGAGAACGGCCACGCGATGAAGGCGCGGGTGATCGCCGGGGCCGCGAACGTCTTCATCGTGAACGACGTGACGACCCCGAGGTGGCCGCCGCCTCCGCCGCGGAGGGCCCAGAAGAGGTCGGGCTCCCGGCTCGGGCTGGCGGTGACCACGCGGCCGTCGGCGAGCACCACCTTCATGGCGGTCACCGCGTCGCTGGTCAGCCCGTGGGCGCGGGTCAGCACGCCCACACCGCCGCCCTGCGTGAGTCCCGCGATGCCGACCGTCGGGCAGGAGCCGCCCGCGATCCCGCGGCCGCGCGTGCCCAGCCCGTCGTACACCTGGACGAGGGAGGCGCCGGCGCCGATGGTGGCCGTCGTACCGCTGAGGGAGACGCGGTGGAGCGGACGCACGTCGACCACGAGCGCCCCGTCTCCGGCCGACCACCCGGGGTAGCTGTGGCCGCCGGAGCGGATCGCCACCTTGACCCCGTGGTCCTGGGCGAAGGCGAAGGCGGTCGCGACGTCCTTCGCCCCCGCCACCGAGAGCACCGCGAGCGGCCGGGCGCCGTCGTACCGGGGGTTCTGGGTGAGCCGCACCGTGTTGTACGACGCGGAGCCCGGGCGGGCGAGCGAGCCCGACACGGTGCGGGCCAGCTGGTGCCAGTCGGTCGAGGTCGGTGCGGCGGTGCCCGAAGCGACGCCGTCCGATCCTGCGGGCGAGACCGGGACGCCCGGGGAGTCCTGCGGGGGCTGCGCGTCGTCGGGTGCGCAGGCGACGGCGGCGACGGCGACGCCGCCGAGCACCAGGCCCCGTCGGCCTACACCCCTGCTCCCGTCGGTGCCCACATCCCCAGGGTAGGGACACCCTGGGGCAGAACGGATGCCTCTGCACGGGCGCGCCCGTGATGGGATGGGGACTCCCTCGAGCTCCACCGAACCTGGGACGAACCGTGAAGGGGTCGACGATGGGTGCTCAGACCTCCGTCCTGCGCAGGGCCGCCGGTCTCCGCACGGCAGCCGTGGCGGCCGGCGTCGCTCTCGTGCTCGCCGGCTGCGGGGGCGGGAGCGGGTCCGACTTCAGCAAGCAGTCGGCCACCGACATCATGAAGGCCACTGCTACCGACATGCAGGCCCTCAAGACGGTGCGGATGGCCGGGCAGATCGAGGCCAGCGGTCAGGAGGTGCGGGTTCGACCTCGAGCTGACCACTGACGGTGACTGCCAGGGGACCTTCCGGCTGGGCGACGGCTCGGCGCAGATCATCGCCTCGGGCGGCGACTCGTGGATGAAGCCCGACCACGCCTTCTGGGCCAAGCAGGCCGGAGGGCAGGCCGCCAAGATCGAGAGGCTGGTCGGTGACAAGTGGGTCGCGATCCCCTCGACCTCGGGCCTGACCAGCGTCTGCGACCTCGACAACTTCCTCGACAAGCTCAAGGACCCCGGACAGGACAAGACGTCGTCGGCCACGGTCATCGGGACCGATACCGTCGACGGCCAGGACGCCGTACAGGTCCGCGACACCGGCAAGGGCGGCGACCAGACCGACGGCTGGGTCGCGACCGACGACCCCCACTACCTGCTCAAGCTCGAGGTGGCGGGCACCGGCGGTGGGACGGTGACGTTCTCCGACTTCGACGCCGACGTCAGCATCGAGCCCCCCGCCGCCTCGGACGTCGCCGACCTGAGCTCGGCCGGCTGACCCGGTCGGGTCACGCCGGCGCCGCTGAGCGCAGCCTTGCCTTGCTTGCGAGTCGCTCCCCAGGTGGGAGGATCGACGGGTGAGCGCGGAGATCGGGACCGACGAGAATCCCCAGCACTGGCACGAGGAGATCGGTCCGGACGTCGGCAACCGGCTGAACTGGCTGCGGGCCGGCGTGCTCGGTGCGAACGACGGGATCGTCTCGGTCGCCGGCATCGTGATGGGCGTGGCCGGTGCGACCGCCGAGCGCGCCCCGGTCTTCGTGGCCGGGATCGCCGGGCTGGTCGCGGGCGCGCTGAGCATGGGCGCGGGCGAGTACGTCTCGGTCAACGCCCAGCGTGACTCCGAGCAGGCGATGCTCGCGCTCGAGGCCGAGGAGCTCGAGAAGATGCCCGAGACCGAGTTCCGCGAGCTGGTCAAGATGTACGAACGCAAGGGACTGAGCCGGGCCACCGCCAAGCAGGTCGCGCAGGAGCTGACCGAGCACGACGCTCTGGCCGCGCACGCCGACATCGAGTTCGGCATCGATGCCGAGAACCTCACCAACGCCTGGCACGCCGCCTTCGCCTCGATGATCGCGTTCACCACCGGGGCCCTGCTCCCGCTGCTGGTGATCACCCTGACACCGCTCTCGATCCGGGTCTGGGCGACGGTCGTGACGGTGGTGGTCGCCCTGGCCGTGGCCGGCGTGATCCAGGCGCGGCTCGGCTACAGCCCTGTCCGACGGGCTGTGGTCCGCAACGTCACCGGCGGGCTGCTCGCCATGTCCATCACGTATCTGGTCGGGAGCCTGGTCGGCCCGATGGTCTGAGCCCCGCCGTGAGAGCCTGCGAACACGGCGCAGGGCGAAGAGACTGAGGAGTGTCGGCATGGACCGGAGCGCAGCGGCGGGCCGTGCGACACGTCTCGAAATCTGAACCGCCGGCGGGTCTGACGTGCGGATGTTCGCGGCCGTGGTGCCGCCGGCAGAGGTGGTGGAGCACCTCGACGCCTTCCTGGAGGTACGCCGTGCCGCCGGGTCGTTCCGGTGGGTCCCGGCAGAGCACCTGCACGTGACCGTCGCGTTCTTCGCGGAGGTCGCCGACCGGAGGCTCGACGACCTCCTCGAGCGGCTCGGCCGCGCCGCGGCACGTCGTACGTCCTTCGAGGCGGCGATCGCCGGCGGCGGCGCCTTCCCGAACCCGGCGCGGGCGCGGGTGGTCTGGGCCGGTCTCGACCTCGACGAGCACGGGCACACCGAGCTGACCCGACTGGCGACCGGCGCCCGGGCCGCGGCGAGCAGGGCCGGCGTGGCGGTGGACGGCCAGCGGTTCCGGCCGCACGTCACCCTCGCCCGGGTCGGACAGCCGCAGGAGGTGACCAGCTGGGTGCGCCTGCTCGACGGCTACCACGGCCCTACCTGGACCGTCGACCACCTCACCCTGGTCGCGTCGTACCTCGGTGAGGGACCCCGCGGACGCCCCCGCTACCAGCCTGTGGAGGAGTTCGCTCTCGGGGGATAGTCCGTGACGAAATGCAGGTGGAATCGGCTCTGGGACCTGCGAAACGTCACGGACTACCCCAGGAGGGCCCGAGCTGTCTGTGGAGAACGCCACGCCCGGGGAGGCATGAGATGGGTGGGAGTGGCGGCGGATATGGCCTAGTTTCAGGCGCGTGAAGATCGCAGTGGCGAAGGAGACCCGTGAGGGTGAGTCACGCGTGGCGATGGTGCCCGAGCTGGTCGGCAAGCTCACCGGTCTCGGGTACGACGTCGCGGTCGAGCCGGGGGCCGGGATGCACGCCCTGATCTCCGACGAGGAGTTCGCTGCGTCGGGCGCCTCCCTCGACCCCGACGCGCTGGCCGACGCCGACGTGGTCGTCTCGGTGCAGCCCCTCGATCCGGCCTCGATCCGCCGGCTGCGCGGTGGAGCCTCGGCCATCTCGTTCCTGCCGACGACCACCGAGCAGGCCACGGTCGTCGAGCTGCGCGACGCCGGCATCACGGCCCACGCAGTGGAGCTGATCCCACGCATCTCGCGCGCACAGTCGATGGACGCGCTCAGCTCGCAGGCCCTCGTCTCCGGCTACCGCTGCGCCATCGTCGCCGCGGGCATGCTGCGCCGCTTCTTCCCGCTCAACATGACCGCCGCCGGCACCGTCCAGGCGGCCGAGGTCGTCGTCCTCGGCGCCGGGGTGGCCGGCCTCCAGGCCATCGCGACCAGCAAGCGGCTCGGGGCGATCGTCCGGGCGTACGACGTGCGCGCGGCCGCCGCGGAGGAGATCAGGTCGATGGGCGCCAAGGCGATCGACCTCGACCTCGACACCCTCGAGGGCGCGGGCGGCTACGCCCGCGAGATGACCGAGGACCGCGCCGCGCGCCAGCGCGAGCTGCTCACGCCGTACATCGCCGCCGCGGACGCCTTGATCACCACCGCCGCCGTACCGGGACGCCAGGCGCCGATGCTGGTCACCCGAGACATGGTCGAGCAGATGAGGCCGGGCGCCGTGGTCGTCGACCTCGCCGCCGAGACCGGCGGCAACGTCGAGGGCTCGGTGGCCGGCGAGGTCGTGCGGATCGGAAACGCCCAGGTCTGGGGAGGTCGCAACGTGCCCAGCCAGATGCCTGGCCCGGCCTCGAAGCTCTACGCCCAGAACATCGTCAACCTGGTCACGCTGATGACGGCCGAGGACGACGACGGCCACGGGGTCTTCGCGCCCGACTACGACGACGAGATCGTTGCCGGCAGCTGCGTCACCCGCGACAGGGCCATCGTCCACGAGCCGACGCGCGAGGCGATCGAGGGGCCGTCGGGTGACCCGGCCCCGGAGGCCCCGGGCCCCCCGCAGACCGGCGCGTCCGTGCCCGCGGCGCCCGGGACCGTCGTACCCGAGGCCGCCCCGGCCGCTGACGTTCAGCTCGATCTTCCCTACGACCAGGAGGCCGACCAGTGACCATGGACACCGGGGTCGTCTGGCTGACGATCTTCATCCTCAGTGTCTTCGTCGGCATCGAGGTGATCTCGAAGGTCTCCTCGACCCTCCACACGCCGCTGATGTCGGGCGCCAACGCGATCCACGGGATCATCCTGCTCGGGGCGATCATCGTCACCGGCACCACCGACAACTCCGTGGCGGTCGCCGTCGGCCTGGTCGCGATCATGCTGGCTGCGGTCAACATGGTCGGCGGCTTCGTGGTCACCGACCGGATGCTCCAGATGTTCACGCGCAAGAAGCCGGCGAAGGCTGCGGACCCGGGCGAGACGCCGCGCACGGGTGGGGTCGCCTGATGCCCACCTGGATCCAGCTCGTCTTCCTGGCGTGCGGAGTCTGCTTCATCCTGGCGCTCAAGGGCCTGTCCGGGCCCAAGACCGCCCGCAACGGCAACCTGCTCGGTGCCGCCGCCGCGGTGGTGGCGTGCGCGATGCCGTTCTTCTGGACCGACCTCCACCTCCAGCACGTCCCGCTGATCCTGATCGCGATCGCGATCGGCACCGTCGGCGGGGTGTACGGCGCCCGCACGGTGCAGATGACGCAGATGCCGCAGATGGTCGCGCTGTTCAACGGCGTCGGTGGCGGCGCCGCGTCGTTGGTCGCGCTCCTCGAGCTCCAGCAGGTCGTCGATGCCGGCGGCCACGACTCGTGGTTCAACCTCGCCGCCACGGCGTTCACGATCGCGGTCGGTGCGGTGTCCTTCGCCGGCTCGATCATCACCTTCGCCAAGCTGCAGGACCTGATGACGTCGCGGCCCGTGATCTTCCCGGGCCTGCCGATCATCTTCGGTGCCGCGCTGGTCGCCTCGATCGTGCTGTCGGTGATGCTGGTCGACGATCCGCGGATCTGGGTCGGGATCGTGCTCGCACTGCTCGGCCTGCTGGTCGGCGTCCTGCTCGTGCTGCCCGTCGGCGGCGCCGACGTACCGATCGTGATCTCGCTGCTCAACGCGTTCACCGGCCTCACCGTCGCCGCCGGCGGCTACGTGCTCTCCAACGTCCTGCTGCTGGTCGCGGGCACGCTGGTCGGCTCGTCCGGAACGTTCCTGACCCTGCTGATGGCCCGCGCCATGGGTCGCTCGGTCGCGAACATCCTCTTCGGGGCGCTCAAGGGCGGCTCGACGCTCGGCGGCGGCGAGGCCAGCGACCGGCCGGTGCGCACGGTCACGCCCGAGGACGCCGGGATCATGCTCGCCTACGCCGACCGCGTGATCATCGTGCCCGGCTACGGCCTGGCCGTGGCCCAGGCGCAGCACACGCTCCGCGAGCTCGTCGACGAGCTGGGCGCCCGCGACATCGACGTGGACTACGCGATCCACCCGGTCGCCGGCCGGATGCCCGGTCACATGAACGTGCTGCTCGCCGAGGCCCAGGTGCCCTACGAGCAGCTGCGCGAGATGGACGAGATCAACGGCGACTTCAAGGACACCGACGTGGTGCTCGTCGTCGGTGCGAACGACGTGGTGAACCCGGCCGCCAAGACCACGCCCGGCGCACCGATCTACGGGATGCCGATCCTCAACGCCGACGAGGCACGACAGATCATCTTCATGAAGCGCTCGATGCGCCCCGGGTTCGCCGGCATCGAGAACGAGCTGCTCTTCGAGGAGAAGACCTCGCTGCTCTTCGGTGACGCCAAGGACACGATGAGCAAGCTCCTCAACGCCGTCAAGGCCAACTGACGGCGAGAACCCTGGGTCGCTCTCTCTGCGGTGTGGGACCAAACGGCAGCATCCAGGGCCGGATTCCCGCGGTTTGTGACCAAACCGCAGGGTCGCTCGTTGTCGGACCATGAGCGATGACGACGAACCGATGCTCAAGCCCGACGGCCACCGGTACGACGCACCCGAGCGCCGTGACACCACGGTCAACAAGGAGATCGTCTACGCGGTCCTCGGGATCGTGGTGATGGGCATCGCCCTCCTGATCGCCACCGGCACGGTCCCGATCTTCCCCGGCGGCTGATCACCGGGTGGGGTACGGCGTGCGAGCTGCGCCACCACCCCGACGACGTCGCCACCGACCTGATCGCCCTGCGCGTCCCGCCGCTCGCGTGATGCGTCGTGTGCTGGGCCAGGCGGTCAACCGGGCCACCCCAGCACACGCGACCCGGCTACTCGGCCAGCCCGTACAGCCGATCGCCCGCGTCACCGAGACCCGGCACGATGTAGCCCTTCTCGTTCAGCTTCTCGTCCATCGCGGCGGTGACGACCGTGATCGGTACGTCGAGCCCCTCGAGCCCCTGCTCGAGGCGGGCGCAGCCCTCGGGCGCGGCCAGGAGGCAGATCGCGGTGATGTGGTCGGCGCCGCGGTCGGTGAGGAAGCGGATCGCGGCCGCCAGGGTGCCACCGGTGGCGAGCATCGGGTCGAGCACGTAGCACTGCCGCCCGGCGAGGTCCTCGGGCAACCGCTCGGCGTACGTCGTCGCCTCCAGTGTCTCCTCGTCGCGCATCATCCCGAGGAACCCGACCTCCGCCGTCGGGAGGCACTTCATCATCCCCTCGAGCATCCCCAGCCCGGCCCGCAGGATCGGCACCACCATCGGCTTGGGGGAGGACAGCCGGACGCCGGTCGTCGGCGCCACCGGGGTGTCGATGTCGAACGGCTCGACCCTCACGTCGCGCGTGGCCTCGTAGGCAAGCAGCGTCACCAGCTGGTCGACCAGTCGCCGGAAGGACGGCGAGTCGGTGTGCACGTCACGCAGCGCCGTGAGCTTGTGGGCGACGAGCGGGTGGTCGACGACGATCGTGCGCATGCAGCGAACCCTAGTGGTTACTGAGAGTTCGCCCGGTCGCGGGCGATCAGGGTTGGCAGGGTCCGGGGCCTCTGTCACGCTGGGACGACGTACGGACCCGATCTGATCGGAGGGGAGCCAATGAGCGAGCAGATCGAAGGGATCGACTTCGCGGTGGCTGCCTACCGCGAGGAGGGCGTGTGGCAGGTGGTCGAGCTGGTGCACGACGTCCTCACCGACATCGAGCACCTCGCGGCCGCCCTACGCCGGTTCCCCGGTGACGGTGGCGCGCTCGGCCTGGTCGCGATCGACGAGGACTTCTTCCTGCTCGTGCGCGTCACCGGCCCCGTCGTCCGGGTCCTGCTCTCCGACATCACCGCGGCCGACGAGTGGGAGATCGCCCGCTCCGCGGTCGAGGACCTCGGCCTGCCGGAGCCCGAGGACGACGACGACCAGGTGCCCGCCGGAGACCTCGACATCCTCGGCGACCTCGGCATGCACGCCATGGACATGGCCGTCCTGCTCGACGACTTCGACCTCTACCCCGACGAGATGCTCTCCGACGTCGCCCGCCGGCTGGGTTTCGGCTCGCTCTTCGACGAGGCCGTCGGCCTCACCTCCGCGTGACCGACCCTGCCGGTCGAGCCTGTCGCGACCACCATGCGGCGATGCGTGCCGCACTCGACGAGGCGCGCGCGGCGCTGGCCACCGGCGACGTACCGATCGGTGCGGTCGTGCTCGACCCCGACGGCTTTGTGATCGGCCGTGGGCGCAACGTCCGCGAGCGCGACGGCGACCCCACCGGGCACGCCGAGCTGGTCGCCATCCGCGAGGCTGCCGCCGCCGTCGGGGAGTGGAGGCTGACCGGCTGCACGCTCGTGGTGACCCTCGAGCCCTGCACCATGTGTGCCGGCGCCATCGTCCTGTCCCGCCTCGATCGCCTGGTGTTCGGCGCGTACGACGACAAGGCCGGCGCCGTCGGATCCCTGTGGGACGTGGTGCGTGACCGCCGCCTCAACCACCGCCCCGAGGTGGTCGGCGGTGTGCTCGCGGACGAGTGCCGGATCATCCTGGACGATTTCTTCGCCCACCAACGCCTCGGGTAGCCTCTCCCGCGGTGGCGTGTCCGAGCGGCCTAAGGAGCACGCCTCGAAAGCGTGTGTGGGTGCAAGCCCACCGTGGGTTCAAATCCCACCGCCACCGCCATCACGAGCCCGGCGCGGACGTCCACGTCCCGCCGGGCTCGTCGCTTCTCCGGGGCGTCCTCCCTAGGCTCGCTCGCGTGGACCTCGCCGACCTCCTGGCTGCCCGGCGCCGCATCGAGGGGCGCGTACGCCGTACCCCCGTGCAGCTCGTCGAGCCGGGCGACGCGTGGCTGCCGGGCGGGGGCTGCCTCAAGCTCGAGGTGCTCCAACACACCGGCACCTTCAAGACGCGCGGTGCGTTCAACCGGATCCTCGGTGCTCGCGAGCGGGGCGAGCTCGACCCCGCGGTCGGCATCGTGGTCGCGTCGGGCGGCAATGCAGGCCTGGCGAACGCCTTCGCCGCGGCCGCGGTCGGGGTGCCGGCCACCGTCTTCGTTCCCGGTACGGCGTCGCCGACCAAGCTGCGCCGCCTGCACGAGTACGGCGCGCTGGTCGAGGTGCGCGGGCAGGAGTACGCCGACGCCTACGACGCAGCGATGGAGCACGTGGGCCGCACGGGTGCCGTCTACTGCCATGCCTACGACCAGCCCGAGATCTGTGCCGGGGCGGGCACCCTCGGGCTGGAGCTCCTCGAGCAGCTCGACGCCGCCGGTCGTGAGGTCGACACGGTGCTCGTGGCGGTCGGGGGCGGTGGTCTGATGTCGGGCGTCGCGACCGCGGTCGAGGGCCGCGTGCGGGTCGTGGGAGTCGAGCCGACCGGGGCGCCGACCCTGCACAGCGCCTTGGCCGCGGGTGGACCGGTCGATGTCGCGGTCTCCGGCGTCGCCGCCGACTCCCTGGGCGCACGCCGGATCGGCTCGATCGCCTGGGAGGTGGCGACCCGGACCGGTGTGGGGAGCGTGCTGGTCGACGATGACGCCCTCGTGGCCGCGCGACAGGCGACCTGGGACCGGTATCGCGTCGTCCTCGAGGCCGGCGCAGCGGCACCGGTGGCGGCTCTGCTGTCCGGTGCCTACCGCCCGGCCGACGGCGAGCGGCTGGCGGTCGTGCTGTGCGGCGCTAACACCGACCCGGCGGACCTGACCTGACCCGCGGGGGACACGGCTCAGGAGCAGGTCGGCAGGTCGGGCAGCTGCTGCACCACGTCGCGGCTCGTGACGACCGTGCTGCCCTCGCCGCCCTGGGTGGTGCCGGCGCGCTCGCTGATCTGAGCGGTCGCGGGGTCGAACCAGAAGGACTCGACGTCGGCGCCCCGGCTGTAGTCGATCCGGATGGCCGGGCGGCCACGGTCGTCGGTGGCGTGCTCGTCGCCGTCGAGGCCGGAGGTCTGGGCCAGGACGTTGAGGGCGGCCGAGCGCAGCGCGGGTCGGGCGATGCCCGACCAGAGCAGGTCGGTGGCCGCGGCGTAGCGGTTGATGGTGCCGGTGTTGCCACCGTCGGGGTGGTCGTCGAGGTAGCGGGCGAGCGCGTCCGGGTCGGTGGGGAGCGTCGCGAGCTGGTCGGCGGAGGCCGTGTCGTAGCCGCCGCTGTCCACCTGGCCGCGCAGGTGCACGACGTCGAGGCACGGGCGGTCGTCCGCCTCGGACGAGCGCACCCAGACCACGTTCTGCCCCGACCACGTCTCCTCCGCGGACCGGAGCCGGTCGCCGTGCCGCACCTGGCCGGGCGCGAGCGGGTAGCCCGGCAGGTAGGGCACATCGGTGACGGCTCGACTGTGGAGGTACTCACCCGGGCCGACGACCGGGCCGGAGACGCCGGCGATGGTGGCGAGACGATCGAGCGCGGCGGCCGGGGTGGGGCCGCCGGGGGAGCTCGATGGCAGTCCGATCGAGGCCACGAGCGGGACGGCGGCCGCGGCGGTCGCGACCAGGCCCAGGGTGACCCAGCGGGAGCGGCCACGGCGCTGACAGTCCGGCGGGGCGTCGGCGAGGATCTGCGTCAGCACGCGCTCCTGGTCGGCGTCGCTCCACTCGGCCCGGAGGTCCGGCTCCGGCTGGTGCCGGCGGAGCAGCGCGAGGGCGTCAGCGCCGTGGCGGTCGGTGGGTTCGGTGTCGTGGGTCATCGGGCGTACCTGCCTGTCGGGTGGGCCGGGGAGGGGGTCGTGAGGTCGTGGAGACGTGGGGGCGGGTCGGGGCTGTCCTCGCGGAGGGCGTGGGTCAGTCGGGCCCGGGCTCGCGAGAGGCGGGCGGCGAACGCGTTGGCGGAGCAGCCCGTGACGACGGCACTCTGGGCCGCTGTGAGCCCGTCCCAGGCCACCAGCAGCAGCGCCTCGCGCTCGCGTTCGGTGAGCGTGCCGAGAGCCTCCGCCAGCCTCGCCCGCTCGATCACCTCGGCGTCCGCGGCGGGACCGGTCCGGGCGGTGGCCGGCGAGCTCGTCAGCGCGTGCACGAGACGATCACGCCGTACGTCGCCGCGCACCTGGTTGCGCACGACGTTGCGCGCGATCCCGAACAGCCACGGCAGCGGGTCCGGTGGCAGCTGCTCGAAGCGGCGCCACGCGATGGTGAACGTCTCCGCGGTCACGTCGTGCGCCGTGGCGGCGTCGCAGTGCCGCCGCGCGAACCCGTGGATGCGCGGCGACAGGTCGCGGAAGACCCGGGCGAACTGGTCGCGGTCGGTCTCGGAGGGGCTCACACCAGGTAAGTGTCCGGGACCGGTGCATCCTGACGGACCACGCCGACGAATCGGTCCGGGATCGTTGTACGACGTGGGTCAGGCGGTGGTGAGATCGTCGAGGTCGGCGAGCTGGTGGGCGTCCTTGGCCACCTCTTCGCTCACCCCGTTGGGCTCGAGCCGCAGGGCCAGCGCGACGTAGTAGATGACGAGGGAGAACGCGATGACGACGCCTTCGTCCACGAATGCGGGGAACCAGTTGATGTTGCTGTCGCCGTACCGTCCGAGGTAGCCGATCACCAGGACGCCGCCGAGCCAGATCGGGATCCACCACGAGTTCTTGAACGTGCGGAACGCGTGGGTGTGGTTGACGATGGAGCCGATCACGAAGATGACGAGACCGACGGCGATGGCCCCGATCACCTTGAGGTTCACGTTGTAGCCACCCCAGTAGAGGATCAGGTTCGCGCTGATGAACGCCACCGGCAGGATGACGCGCGGCAGCGGCATCCGGTAGCTGCGGGGTCGGTCGCCGTCGCTGAGGTGGAGCGCCCCCAGGGCGACCGGCGCCATGGCGTACATGACCGCGGTCGCTCCGGTCACGGCGCTGACCAGGGCCGCCCAGCTCTTGAACGGTCCGAAGGCGACCACGCCGACCACCAGGGCCACGATGATCGAGACGACCGGCACGCCGCGGGGGTTGGTGCGCGCCAGGGCTCCGGGCATCTCGCGCTCCTCGCCGAGGGCGTAGGAGAGGCGAGCGCTCGTGCCGAGGTAGACGATGCCCGTGCCCGACGGTGAGATGACGGCGTCGATGATGAGGATCACCGCCAGCCAGGTGGCGCCGACGGCGAGGGCCAGCGTGTACCACGCGCCGTAGTCGGACGGGTCCTGACCGAGCGGGTGGTCCCAGTTGGTCGCGACGTCGGCCGGGTTGACGCCGGCGATCATCGTGACCTGCAGCAACGTGTAGAGCAGCGCGCCGATGCCCATGGCGGTCAGGATCGCGCGGGAGAGGTCCTTGCGCGGGTTGCGCGCCTCTCCGGCCAGGCAGACGGCCTGCTCGAAGCCCTGCAGGGCGAACACCACGCCGAGCGGCAGAGCCTCGAAGACGCCGTGCCAGCCGTGCGGCATGAACCCGGCACCACCCGTGAAGTTGCCGGGGTGGAAGCTCAGCGACGCGATCACGCCGATCGCCAGGAACGGCACGGCCGTCTTCCAGATCACCAGGATCACGTTGCTCTCGGACATGAACTTGGCGCCAGCGAGGTTGATCGCGGTGAACACCAGCATCAGGATGATCGCGACGACCACGCCCCGGGTGTTGAGCAGGCCGGTGCTGGGGTCCAGCATCGCGAAGTTCTCGTTCACCCACGAGACGCTGTTGATGTAGGTGATCGCGGCGAGCACCTCGATCGGGGCGATGAACACCGCCTGCACCCACGCGGCCCAGCCCCCGATGAAGCCGACGATGGGGCCGTGGGAGTAGTAGGGGAAGCGCCCCGAACCACCGGCCACGGGGTACGTCGCGCCCAGCTCGGCGTACACCAGGGCGAGGGTGGCGAGCATCGCCGCGGCCAGGACCCAGGAGATGATCGAGGCCGGTCCGGCCGTCTCGGCGGCAGTGAGTGCCCCCAGCAGCCAGCCCGAGCCGATGATCGAGCCCAAGGACACGAACATCAGTCCGTAGAAGCCGACCGACCTGGTGAGCTTTCCCGCTCGCTGCTCGTCCGCGACGCTCATCGGTCACCTTTCGACGTGGCTTCTGGGGCCGCTCGCTCGACGTCCCAGGTCGCTCGGGCGCGCTCGCAGCCTCGTCCTGCTCGCGCGGATCCGCAAGGGGTCGGATGCGGATCGTCCGCACTCCGAGCGGGGTGAAGGATGGGTCGCATGGAACGACGCGGCGACTCGTGGGCGGCGTACGGGCTGTGGTGCCTGGCCGGCGCGGGGCTCGCTCTCGGCGTGCTGTCGATCCTGACCGTCGGCGCCTTCGTGCTGCTGGTGACGCTGGGGCTGTGCGCCTGGCTGCTGTGGCGCGTCGAGTTCGGGTGGGGGATGCTCGGGCTGCTCTCGGGAGCGGGGGTCCCGGTGCTGTTCGTCGGGTCGTTCCTGCACACGGCGTGGCCGTCGTGGCTCTTCGTGGTGCTGGCGGCGTTGCTGGCCACCGCAGGGCTGGTCGCCTTCCTGGGCTACCGGCGTACCTGAGCGCGAGCCGTCCTACCCTGACGCGATGAGCGTGCGTGTCGAGGTCTCCGGTGCCGTGACCACCGTCGTCATCGACCGGCCCGGGGCGCGCAACGCGGTCGATCGCGCGGCGGCCGACGCGCTGGCTGACGCGTTCCGCGCCTTCGACGACGACCCGAGCCAGGCGGTCGCGGTCCTCACCGGCGCGGCCGACACGTTCTGCGCAGGCGCGGACCTCGTGGCGATGGACAACCGGGTCGAGCCGGACGGCGACGGGCCGATGGGGCCGACCAGGCTGCGGCTCTCGAAGCCGGTCGTCGCCGCGATCGAGGGGTACGCCGTCGCCGGCGGCCTGGAGCTGGCGCTGTGGTGCGACCTCCGCGTCGCGGCCGAGGACGCGACGTTCGGCGTCTTCTGCCGCCGCTGGGGCGTGCCGCTGATCGATGGCGGCACGGTGCGCCTGCCCCGGCTGATCGGCACCAGTCGTGCGATGGACCTGGTCCTGACCGGACGAGCAGTGGGCGCGGGCGAGGCGGAACGGATCGGGCTCGTGAACCGGGTCGTGCCCGCGGGAACCGCGCGCCGGCACGCCGAGGACCTCGCTCGTGAGCTCGCGGCGTTCCCGCAGGAGTGCCTGCGACACGACCGGCTCTCGCTGCTCGAGCAGGAAGGACTCGGCGAGCAGGAGGCGATGGCCCGCGAGCTCGGGTACGGCGTGCGGTCGCTCGCGGCGGGCGGCGCGGAGGGAGCGCGGCGGTTCGCCTCCGGCGAGGGTCGGCACGGCACCTTCTGACGCGGGGCTCCTATGCTCGCCGGATGACCTGGTTCGCCTCACCCGCCGACGCCGCAGCCCGGCTGGGAGAGGCCGGCTACCTCGCCGATGCTCCGACGGCCACCACGTCGTACCTGTCCGGCGCGCTGGAGAAGCCGCTGCTCGTCGAGGGGCCGGCGGGAGTCGGCAAGACCGAGCTGGCCAAGGCGGTCAGCCGTGCCACCGGAGCCGAGCTGGTGCGGCTGCAGTGCTACGAGGGACTCGACGAGGCGCGCGCCCTCTACGAGTGGAACTACAGGAAGCAGCTCCTGCGCATCCAGGCCTCCGGCGACCAGGCTTGGGAGGAGACCCACGACGACATCTTCACCGACGAGTTCCTGCTGACCCGCCCGCTGCTGACCGCGATCCGCCGTGCGGAGCCCACGGTGCTGCTCGTCGACGAGGTCGACAAGACCGACGTCGAGGTCGAGGGCCTGCTGCTGGAGGTCCTCAGTGACTTCCAGGTGACGATCCCCGAGCTCGGCACGCTGGCCGCCGTACGACGCCCGTTCGTGGTGCTCACCTCGAACGCCAGCCGCGAGCTGTCCGAGGCGCTCAAACGGCGCTGCCTGTACCTCCACCTCGACTACCCCGATGCGGAGCGCGAGCGCGAGATCGTATGCAGGCAGGTGCCGGACCTCGACGTGCGGATCGCGCGTCAGGTCGTCGACACCGTCGGACGTCTGCGCGACCTCGAGCTGAAGAAGGCGCCGTCGATCGCGGAGTCGGTCGACTGGGCGCGGACCCTGGTGGCGCTGGAGATCGGCGACCTCGACGAGCGCGCGGTCTCCGAGACCCTCGGCGTGGTCCTCAAGCACGCCTCGGACCAGGAGCGTGCCGTCAAGGAGCTTCGACTGCCCCGATGACCAGCGGCCTGCTCACCACCCACATCGCCTTCCTCGAGGCGCTGCGCGGCGCGGGCGTGCCGGTGTCGCTGGCCGAGGACCTCGACGCGATCGCCGCGTTCAGCGTGCTCGACTGGGGCGATCGAGAGGCGATCCGCCAGGGGTACGCCGCCACGTTGGTGAAGCGGCAGGCGCAGCGGCCGACCTTCGAGACGCTCTTCGACCTCTACTTCCCGCGGCTGGTCGGCGACGGGGTCGAGGCCGACGGCACCGCGGCCTCGACGCGTCCGGCCGAGGGAGTCAGCGATGGGCCCGCCGAGCTCGCCGACCTCCGGGTGCGGCTTGCCGACGCACTGGCCGCGGGTGACCAGGAGGCGCTGCGACAGCTGGCGGCCGCGGCGGTCGGGCGGTTCGGTGCGATGCGCGGCCGCGGCCCGGGGCTGTCGAGCTGGTCGGCGTACACGACGTTGCAGCGGGTCTCGCCGCAGACGCTGGTCGACCAGGTCGTCTCGGCGCTGCTGGCCGACGGCCGCGTCGACGACGAGGCACGTCGTACGGCGGACCGGCGCGTCGGCGCGTTCGCCGGGCTGGTCGAGGCCGACGCACGGCGCCGGATCGCGGCCGAGAAGGGACCCGACCACGTGGCGCGGGTGGCGGTGCGGCCGAGCATCGACCGCCTCGACTTCACCTCCGCGCGCAAGGCCGACCTCGCGGAGATGCGGCGGGAGATCTACCCGCTGGCGCGCCGGCTCGCGACCCGGATGGCCCGCGAGCGGCATGCGAAGCGCCGCGGCCCGCTGGACTTCCGGCGTACCGTCCGCGCCTCGGTCTCGACCGGTGGCGTTCCGCTCGCCACGCACCACAAGCCGAAGCGGCCCCACCGCACCGAGCTGGTCGTGCTCTGCGACGTCAGCGGCTCGGTCGCGAGCTTCGCGCAGTTCACCTTGATGCTGGTCTACGCGCTGCACGAGCAGTTCGGGAAGGTGCGCGCCTTCACGTTCGTGGACCAGGTGCACGAGGTGACCGACGTCTTCCGCCCCGGCGCCGACCTCGGCGACGTGATGGGCGGGCTCGCGACGCGCACCGCGCAGGCGGCCCTGTGGGGGAGGACCAACTACGGCCGGGCGTTCGCGACGTTCGCCGACGAGCACCCCGACGCGCTGGGGCCGCGCACGTCGCTGCTGATCCTCGGCGACGCCCGGTCGAACTACTCCGATCTCGGCGTCGAGGTGCTGAAGGAGATCACCGAGCGGGCTCGCCACGCGTATTGGCTCAACCCCGAGCACCCTCGCCACTGGGACACCGGCGACTCCGCCGCCGGGCCGTACGGTGCCGTCGTGCCGATGGTCGAGTGCCGCAACCTCGCCCAGCTCTCGGAGTTCGTCCGCGACCTGCGCTGAGCCCGGTCGGAACCCGCTGGTCGACGGGGTCAGCGGGTGATCTGGAGGATCTGGGTGGTCGCGGTGGCCGTGCTGCCGAGGAAGCCGGCGGAGCGGAGGCTGGCGAGCTGCTCGCGCACCGACGGGTCGGTGGCGGCCTCGGCGGCGGCCGCGCCGTGCACGTAGTGGCGGAGCTCGTGGTCGGCGGCGATCGAGGTCTCGTGGTCGTCGAACTGCACCGTCACCTGCTCGCGGCTGTCGGGGTTGTCGTGGCCGTCGAGCAGGGGTACGACGTCGCCGCGGTTCTCGAGGGACAGCACGTGGCTGCCGGCCGGGAACCCGTGCACCTGCGCGGTGGGGGCGCCCGCGGTCACGACGTGGGTGATGTGGAACGGCGAGCCACGGCTGAGCATCGCGGCCGCCTCCATGCCGCCCTGGCTGTGGCCGACGAGCAGCACCGGGTCGTCGGGTCGGATCCCGGCCTCGGTCATCGCCCGCTCGATGCCCTGGGCGTACGTCGTGCCGTCGCCGGCCACGAGCCGGAGGTCGGTGGCGAGGTCGCGGACGTCGGCGTCCTGGCTGAAGGGCGTGGTCGCGAGGTCGTCGCTGCCGGGCAGGTAGACCACGTGGCGCACGCTGCCGTCGGCCGCGGTGAGGGTCTGCACCTCGATCGTGCCCTGGTCGAGCGGGCGTTCGTGAGGTGAGAGGGCGTCGGTCTCGCGCAGGTGGCGCATCAGGCCGGGCAGATCGGCGGGGGCGACCCGTCCGAGCCGCACGGACAGGTCGCGACGTCGGGTCACGCGCGGTGGACCTTCCGGTCCGTAGAGGCCTGCCAGGTCGGCGGCCGCATCGCCGACCCGCGGATGGAACGTCGCAAGTCCGACCAGGGCGGGCACGCCCACCGGCAGCCCGGCCAGCAGGCCGTCGAGCATCCCACTGCTGCCGTCGACGAGGTGCTGCACCTCCTCGGGATGGTCGTCGGCCCACCTCTCCGCCGCGACGGCTCCGTCGCCCGCCTCGTCGCTCAACCGCGCGCGCATGCGCGTCGGGAGGTGTGGCCACACGGTCCGGGCGGTGGGGACGGCCACGACGCCGAGCGCGAGCACGTAGGGCGCGGCGGCGACGGCGGCGGTGCCGAGCGCCCGGCCCGCGGCGTAGTCGAGTGCCTCGAAGGAGGACGCCACCAGCCGGTCGCAGTCCTCGAACGCCTCGACCGTGGCGCGGACGACCAGCGCGTCGGTCTCGTAGAGCAGTGAGGTGGTCAGTGTCCCGTGCGTGCCGACGGTGGCCGACAGGACGCGGTCCTCCGCCTCGGCGAACGTGAGCGGCGACAGCGGTGCGGACTCCACGAGATCCACGTCGGTCGCGATCCGGCCGCCGAGGGCCGCCCACTCGCGCATCCGGTCGCCGGCAGCGTCGTAGCGGTCGGCCAGCACGCGGACGGCGGCGTAGGTGGCGGCCAGCCCGTCGACCCCGCCCGTGACGTGGGTGATCGGTGTGGTGGTCACGGCCGCACCGCCGCCAGCCAACGAGCAGCCTCGGCGGCGAGGTCGGTCGGTCGCCGCGGCTCGACCCGGACCATGGCTCGTCCGCGCACACGCGTCGGGACGAGTGCGTGCCAGCCCCCGCCGACCAGCACCCAGCTCGCGAGCCCGAGTCGCCGTCCGCGGACGCCCCTGCCTGCCCCCGTGGCGCGCATCCGGCCGCGGGCGTCATGGAGCAGTTGCAGCTGCTCGTGGCACCCGGCCGGGCCGAGGACCCGGTCGCCGGCACGGCACCAGCCCACCGCGCGCGCCACCAGCACGTCGTACACCTCGGGACGGCGGCGCTCGCGCGCCGCGGCGGTGGCGACGAGGAGGTCCCACGGGAGCAGGAGGCCGGCAGCGACCGGGCGGGGCTCCGTCGGGAGCGGGGCGACGGTCACCGTGCGCGCCAGCTCGGCGGGCCAGCCGGCGAGGTCGAGGTGGGCGATCGTGACGGCTCCGCCGCCGACCCTCGACACGGCGGTCACGTGGTCGTCGCGGACGCCGTGCTGGGCTCGCAGGTGGGTGAGGTGTCGCTCAGCCCGGGTGACCAGGTCGACGGTGACCAGCAGGTCGCCGGTGGCCGGCCGCAAGGTCCTGGCGGTCATGCCGAGGGCAGGTGGACGTCGAGCCACTCCTTGCTGCCGTGGGGCGGTGGCTCGAAGTGCTCGACCCAGTGCTCGACCGCGTCGGGTACGACGTGCGAGGCCAGGGCGTGGACGACCCCACCCGCTCGGTGGAGCAGACGGGCGGCCCGTCGTTCGACCGCCTCGATGAGGTCCTTGACGTGGTCGACCTCGCGCGCGTGCCGTTCGAGGGCCTCGGCCGCGTCGTCGTGGAGGGCGGCACAGGTGCGCAGGTCGCCCGCGTGGCGCCGCGCCATCAGTCGCATGGTGTCGGCAGCGAGGCCGGTCCAGTGCACCGCCTCGGCCTGGCCCACGAGCGCGTCGGCCTCGGCCCGGATGTCGTCGCCCTGCTCGCGCAGCCGACGGGCCAGCGCCCGGATCGCGGTCGTGTCGCCGTACATCGACGCCTCCTCACGCGCGGCCCGGCCGGCCGCGACGAGGTGAGGATGCACCCGGCCGGAACCCCCGTGTGTCCGGTCGGGCACCTCCTGTGGACGAACGTCTGGTCGAGCGCCCGTTCGGACCCAGTCGCGGGGAACGTCAGCCCGTCGATGAGGCCCGGGTTCTTCTCGAGCGCGCGGGACAGCACGTGGGCCTGTGTGTGGGTCGTGCGGTCGGGACGTTCCGGTGCACCACGCCCGCCGGGATTCTGTCGCACGGCGACCTCGGCGGCGGCCGCTAGGGTTGGGTATCGCCGCCCCTGCAGCCATGCGAGGTGACAATCCCGATGACCTTCGACGTCCACCAGCTCGACGCCTTCCTGCTGGTCGGGGCGGGGGTCACGCTGCTGGCCATCCTCGCGGTGCGGGTGTCCTCGCGCGCCGGACTGCCGAGCCTGCTCCTCTACCTGCTGATGGGCGTCGCGCTCGGCGAGAACGGCGTCGGCATCCACTTCGGGAACGCCGAGCTCGCCCACGCCCTCGGGTTCGCCGCCCTGGCCGTGATCCTGGCCGACGGCGGTCTGTCGACGAGCTGGCGCGAGGTGCGGCCCTCGATGCGGCTCGGTCTCTCGCTGGCCACGCTCGGTGTGGCGGTGTCGGTGACGGTGGTGGCGCTCGGAGCGCACTACCTGATGGGGTTGTCGTGGGAGCTGTCGGTGCTGCTCGGCGCGGTCACGTCGCCGACCGACGCTGCGGCCGTCTTCTCGGTGCTGCGCGGGCTGCCCCTGCCGCCACGGCTGGTGGGCGTCCTCGAGGCGGAGTCGGGACTCAACGACGCGCCCACCGTCGTGCTGGTGACGCTGATCTCCACCGGCGCCGTCGCCGACCACGGGCTGGCCTACACGCTGGGGGTCATCGCCTTCGAGCTCGTCGCCGGTCTGGCCGTGGGCCTCGCGGTCGGGTTCGGCGGCGCGTGGCTGATGCGGCGGGCCGCACTGCCGTCCTCCGGCCTGTACCCGCTCGCCGTGCTCTGCCTCGCGCTGCTGGCGTACGGCGCGTCCGCGGAGCTGCACGCGTCCGGCTTCGCCGCGATCTACGTCGCCGCACTGGTCCTCGGCAACTCCGACCTGCCCCACCGGCTGGCGACGAGGTCGTTCGCGGAGGGCGTGGCCTGGCTGGCCCAGATCGGGCTGTTCGTGATGCTCGGCCTGCTGCTCACGCCGAGCCGGATCACGCCGGAGGTGATCGCGGTCGCCGTGGCCGGCAGCCTGTTGCTGACCTTCGTCGCGCGTCCGGTCACGGTGTGGGTCAGCTCGGTCGTCCAGCCGCTGCCCTGGCGCGAGGGGGCCTTCCTGTCGTGGGCGGGGCTCCGCGGGGCGGTGCCGATCGTGCTCGCCACCATCCCGCTCGCGGAGGACGTCACCGACGCCGAGCGGCTCTTCGACATCGTCTTCGTGATCGTGGTGATCTCCACCCTGCTCACCGGCCCGACCCTGCCGTCGGTCGCCAAGCGGCTCCGGGTCACCCGGCGCTCCGAGCCGCGGAGCCTCGACCTCGAGGTCGCGCCGCTGGAGCGGGTCGCGGCCGACATGCTGCAGGTGACGATCAGCCCGGTCTCGCGGCTGCACGGAGTCGAGGTGGGGGAGCTCCGGCTGCCGGCAGGGTCGTCGGTGTCGATGGTGGTCCGCGACGGGCGCACGATCGTGCCCGAACGTCGTACCGTCCTGCGGCGCGGCGACGACCTGCTCGTGGTCACCCCGCGCGGCCAGCGCGAGTCGACGGTCCAGCGGCTGCGCACGGTCTCCGCCCACGGCCGGCTCGGCCGCTGGCTCGACGAGCCGTGACGCGGGCGGACGGTGTCAGCCGGTCGGAGGAACGCAGACCTGGGCCGGGTCGGTGACCTTGACCGACGACTTGCCGGCGACGAGCTTCTCGAACTGCGGACCGACCACCACCGTGACACCCGGCCCCCTGGGATCGCGGGGGAAGGCATGGGCCTGCGCGCCGAGCCGGCTGAGCACCAGCTTCACGGCGGGGTTCTGCGGGTCGCGGGTCCAGACCTGGGCGTAGAACACGGTGGTGCCCTTGGGCGCGTTGCCGACCGAGCCGCCTCCGAACCCCTCGTCCTCGAACGCCGACCGGGTGCGCTCGGCGAGGCCGACCCGGTCGCTGGCGTTGTAGACGCTGACCGTCACGTCGGGCGCCGCGACACGGTCACCGCGTTGCAGGGTGGTCGTCACGCAGGTCACGGTCTTCGCCTGGTGGGGAAAGGGCGAGGTCATCGCCGACCAGCCCCAGGTGACGCCGAGGATCACGAGCACGGCGAGGACGCCGAGGGTCAGCAGCGCCTTGACGTGCGTGTTCATGCCCCGCTCAGCTCATCTCGTGCACGCGCGCGTGCAGGACGTGGCGCTGGTGGAGGGCGGCCCGTAGCGCGCGGTGCAGCCCGTCCTCGAGGTAGAGCTCGCCGTGCCATCGGACGACGTGGGCGAACAGGTCGCCGTAGAACGTCGAGTCCTCGTCGAGCAGGGCGTCGAGCCGGAGGGTGTCCTTGGTGGTGACCAGCTCGTCGAGGCGCACCTGACGAGGCGGCAGCGCCGCCCACGCTCCCGAGTTCAGATCGTGCGGGGGGTATGGCCGGCTGTCGCCCACCCGCTTGAAGATCACGCACCGGAGTCTACTGACGCGCGTCGAGAGGGGCTCTGACTACGCTCCTGGAGCATGACCGACAACGCTGTCGCAGACGCCGTCGCTCCCGGGTACCAGTTCGACGGACCCGCGCTGGAGCTCGGCGGTCTGATGCTCGACGAGACCCAGCTCTCCGACGTCCAGATCCGGATCCCGTTGGCCATGCTCAACCGGCACGGCCTGGTCGCGGGCGCCACCGGCACCGGCAAGACCAAGACCCTGCAGCTCCTGGCCGAGCAGCTGTCGACGGCGGGCGTGCCGGTGTTCGCCGCGGACATCAAGGGCGACCTGTCGGGGATGGCGGTGCCGGGCGTCGAGGACGACAAGATCAAGGCGCGCGCCGCCTCGGTCGGCCAGGACTGGAAGGCGACCGGCTTCCCGGTCACCTACTACGCCCTCGGCGGCCAGGGCACCGGGATCCCGCTGCGGGTGACCATGACGTCGTTCGGGCCGCTGCTGCTGAGCAAGGTGCTCGGGCTGAACGAGACGCAGGAGTCGAGCCTCGGCCTGGTCTTCCACTACGCCGACCAGGCCGGGCTGCCGCTGCTCGACCTCGAGGACCTGCGTGCGGTGGTTCACTACCTCAACAGCGACGAGGGCAAGCCCGACCTCAAGGAGCTCGGCGGGCTGTCGAGCGCGACGGCTGGGGTGATCCTGCGCGAGCTGATCGCGTTCGAGGCGCAGGGCGCCGACGCGTTCTTCGGTGAACCGGAGTTCGAGTCCTCCGACCTCCTGCAGGTCGCGGCCGACGGCCGCGGGATGGTCTCGATGGTCGAGCTGCCCAACCTCCAGGACCGGCCGGCGCTGTTCTCGACGTTCCTGATGTGGCTGCTTGCCGACCTCTTCCACGACCTGCCCGAGGTCGGCGACGTCGACAAGCCCAAGCTCGTCTTCTTCTTCGACGAGGCCCACCTGCTCTTCAACGACGCGTCCAAGGCGTTCCTCGACCAGATCGCCCAGACGGTGCGGCTGATCCGGTCGAAGGGGGTCGGGGTGTTCTTCGTGACCCAGAGCCCGACCGACGTACCCGACGCCGTGCTGGCTCAGCTCGGGTCGCGGGTCCAGCACCAGCTGCGGGCGGCCACGCCCAACGACGCGAAGGCCCTCAAGCAGACCGTCAACACCTACCCGACCTCGTCGTACGACGACCTCGGCAAGGTGATCCTCTCGCTCGGCATCGGCGAGGCGATCGTGACCGTGATGAACGAGCGCGGCGCCCCCACCCCCGTGGCCTGGACCCGGCTGCGGGCACCGGAGTCGCTGATGGGTCCGGCCGAAGCGGCCGCGATGGACGCGGCCGTCAAGGCCTCGCCGGGCTGGGCGACGTACTCCGAGGTCGTCGACCGCGAGTCGGCCAGCGAGACCCTGGCCGCGCGGATGTCGGCCGGGGCCGAGAAGGCCGCCGCGGAGCAGGCCGCGAAGGACACCGCCACGACGGCCGACAAGCCCGCGCCCAAGCCGAAGGCCGCCAAGCCCGCGGACAGCACCTTCGACAAGGTCGTGAAGTCGTCGACCTTCCAGTACGCCGTGAAGTACGCCGCCCGCGAGGCCGTGCGGGGGATGTTCCGGGTGGGCCGCCGCTGAGTCTCGCGTGTCCCTGCTTCACCATGTTCGCATGGTGGAGCAGTGCTTCTCCGGTCGAATTCGACGTGTGAACCGGTGCTTCACCACGTTCACATGGTGAAGCAGTGACAGCAGCGACAGACCGTCCTCGCCTACGGCGACCCTGCACGACGACTCAGCTCGCCGGCTCCCGCCAGGCCAGCTGGACGACGTCGACGCCGTCGCGGGTCACCCAGCGGCCGCGTCCGGGCAGGGCCGGGGCGGGCCGGACGGCACCGATCAGCGCACCCTCGTCGGAGCTCCCCGAGAGGACGAGCCCCGGCACGGCCAGCTCGCGCAACGACTGGAGCACGGGCTCGTACAGCGCCCGGGACGCACCGCCCGACCGGCGCGCGATCGCGAGGTGGAGCCCGACGTCGCGTGCCTGTGCCAGCAGGGGCTCGAGTGCCTGCACCGGTGAACCGCCCCGGCCGGCCGCCAGGTCGTAGTCGTCGACCACGACGAACACCTCGGCGCCGGACCACCAGGACCGGTGGCGCAGCTGGTCGGGCGTGACGTCTGCGTCGGGCAGGCGCTGCTCGAGGTACGACGCGAGCTCGGCCAGCACGGAGGTCGCCTGTGGCGTCGAGCTGAGGTGGTCGAGGAGGTAGGTGGCCGGCACCTCGCCGAGCAGCGAGCGACGCGGGTCGACCACGACCAGCTGGGCCTCACGCGGGCTGCGGGTGCGCATCACCTCGTGGACGTAGGTGCGCAGCGCCGAGGTCTTGCCCGAACGCGCATCGCCGAAGACCAGCCAGTGCGGCTCGGTCTCGACGTCGAGTGCCACCGGCGCGAGGTCGCGTTCGTCGACGCCGAGGAGAAGCCGTCGTTCCGACATCACCTCCGGACCGGCCCGCTCCAGGAGCTCGTCGACGGGCACTCGCTCCGGCAGCAGCCGCAGCTTCGGGCCGGGCGGACCGCGCCATGCCGCGCCGACCTGCGCCGCCAGGTCGGCGAGACCGGTGCCGAGCGAACCGTCGTCGCGGTCACCGTCGATGCGCGGCAGGGCGGTGAGCACGTGCAGCCGGTCTCGGGTCAGGCCGCGGCCGGGCCGCTCGGGCGGCACCAGCGCCGCCGACCTGCGGTCGACCTCGGAGTCGGTGGGGTCGCCGAGCCGGAGCTCGAGGCGCGTGCCGAAGAGGTCGCGGACGGGCGCCCGGACGTCCCCCCAGCGCGACGCCGACGCCAGCACGTGGCAGCCGTAGGTGAGGCCGCGAGCGGCCAGGCGGTGCACCTGCTCCTCGAGGTCGTCGTACTCGGCACGGAGCGAGGCCCAGCCGTCCACGACCAGGAACACCTCGCCGTACCCGTCGTCGGCGAGCCCGCGGGCGCGGCGGCCGCGGTAGGTGTCGATCGAGTCGATCCCGTGAGCGTGGAAGTAGATCTCGCGGCGCTCGATGATCCCGTAGACCTCGGCGACGACCCGTCGTACGACGTCGGGCTCCGACCGGGTCGCGAGGCCGGCGAGGTGGGGAAGGCGCGACATCGGCTGGAACGCCCCACCCCCGAGGTCGAGGACGAAGAACTGCGACTCGGCCGGGGTCGTGGTCAACGACAGGCTCGTGACCAGCGTGCGCAGCAGGGTGCTCCTGCCGCTGCGCGGCCCGCCGACGACGGCGACGTGTCCAGCCGACCCGGAGAGGTCGACGAGGAACGGGTCACACCGCTGCTCACGCGGCCGGTCGACGACGCCGATGGGCGCCACCAGCCCACCACGTGCCCGCCACCGATGCGAGACCAGCCCGAGCACCGGGTCGGCGGCGAGGTCGGGCATCAGGCCGTCGAGGGTCTCGGGCAGGTCCAGCGGCGGGAGCCAGATCCGGTGGGCCTGCGGACCGAACCCGTGCATCCTCGCGACCGCCGCGGTCAGCAGCGACTCCGGCTCGCGGTCGGGCGCCGGTGGAGGCACGGGTCGCGGTAGCCGGACCTCCGTGATCGTCCACGGCAGGATCTCCTGGGGTGGGTCGGCCTCACGGATGCGAGGACTCAGCGACGGGCCGGAGACGTAGGCCGTCTCGAACCTGAGCAGCGTCGACCGGTCGGGCTGGAGATAGGCCAGGCCCGGCACCGGCGGCAGCTCGTGGGCGTCCGGTACGCCGAGCACGGTTCGCGACTCCTGCGCGGAGAACGTGCGCAGCGCGATCCGGTAGGACAGGTGCGACTCGAGCCCCCGCAGGCGACCCTCCTCCAGCCGCTGGGAGGCCAGCAGCAGGTGCAGCCCGAGCGATCGTCCGAGACGACCGATCGCGACGAACAGGTCGACCAGCTCCGGCCGGGCCGACAACAGCTCGGAGAACTCGTCGACCACCACCAGCAGGGACGGCAACGCGTCGAGGGCGGCACCCGCAGCCCGGGCCGCCTCGTAGTCGCGCACCGAGGCGAACCCACCGGCGGCACGCAGGACCTCCTGACGGCGGACGAGCTCGCCCGACAGCGCATCGTGCATGCGGTCGACCAGCGCCAGGTCGTCGGCGAGGTTCGTGATGAGCGCGGAGACGTGCGGCATCGCCGCCATCCCGGCAAAGGTCGCACCGCCCTTGAAGTCGACCAGCACGAGGTTCAGCTGGGCCGGAGAGTGGGTCGCCGCCAGCCCCAGCACCAGGGTGCGCAGGAGCTCGGACTTGCCGGAGCCGGTCGCGCCGACGAGCAGCCCGTGCGGCCCCATGCCGTGCTCCGCCGCCTCCTTCAGGTCGAGCGACACCGGCCCGCCACCGTCGTCGCGCCCGATCGCGACGCGGAGCCGGTCGCGCTCGGGACGAGGACGCCACGCGCTGCCAGGGTCGTAGCGTCGTAGGTCCGGCAGGCCGAACAGGCCCATCGCGTCGGGGCCCGCGTCGTCATCGGCCGGCTGTGGGCAGGTGCCGGCCGCAGCCCTCCGCGGCGCGAGCCGTCGCGCCACGGCCTCGGCGGTCGCGAGGTCGCACGCGTCGAGCGCGTCGTCCGGGAGCGTCAGGCACGTGCCGTGCGCCTCGGAGCGCGAGGTCGACAGGTCGAGCACGGTGACCTGGGGGCGACCCGCGAGAGGCCGCGCCGGCACGCGGCACCCGTCGACCACGATCAGCAGGTGACCGCCCGGTGGCAGCAAGGACTCGAGGTCGCGGAGGTCGGCCGCCACCATCCGGCGAGGTCCCACCGCGTCGGCCACCTGCGAGGAGCGGGCGTGCGGCAGCCACTTCACCCAGTCCCACTCGGCGAGCGCCTCGGGGCCGGCCAGCACCGCGACCGCGAGGTCGGTGGGTGAGTGGAACGTCGACGCGGTGCAGGTCACGGCTCGTGCCAGCGAGCGTGCCTGCTCCGGCGAGCCGCGGATCTCGATCAGGTTCTCGGCCCGCAGGTCCAGGGTGGCCGGCAGGGCGGTCTGCATCCGGTGGACCGTGAGCAGGCGGCGCAGCGCCGATGCGGCGACCGGGTCGGCCTCCTCGACGGTCGTCGGCTCCACCAGGTCCACGGCCAGCGGCCTGCTGCCCACGCCGTACCGGACGCAGAGGAACTCCGGGTGGCCGACGGCTCGCTCCCAGACCCGTGACCCCTCCTCGACGAGCGAGGGTAGGGCACCGGGCTCGGGGTGCTGCCAGAGCAGTGCTGCGCGCTGCTGCGCGGCCGCGTCACGTACGGCGACCCGGACGCGGCCGAGATGTCGCAGGTACGACGTGCGCGCACGGTCGGTCCTCCGCAGCCGCGAGACCCGCTGCCGGTCCAGCTGGACCATCACGAAGCCGAGCGTGGCCACGAGGAACATGCCTGCGGCCCACAGGCTGCGCTCCCGGCCGGCCGACGAGGCGCTGCCCATCGTTGCCACGACCGCGACCGAGCCGAGACTGCCGAGCATCGGGATGACCTGGGCGAGGACGCCTCCCGAGGCGTCGTGGTCCTCGAGGACGGGCGGTGGCCGCACCACGATCTCGCCGCTCGGCGGCTCCGGGGCCGGAGGGGGCGAGCCCTCCACCCGTGTGCTCATCCGACCTCCCGAGACGTGTCGACCCACGTCTCGCCGAGGTTAGGGCCCTGCGCTGGGTCCCGGTCGGCCGCGACGACCGCCCTGTGGAGAGCGCGTTCCACAGGCCACCGAGGCCCGGGTTTGTCGATCGCACGACCGGGTAGGTCACGGGGCCGACGGCCATCGCGGCCGGCACGGAAGGAGATCGACATGTCCAACGAGATGGGACAGGGCCGGGCCACGCTCTCGGTCGCTGCCGGAAGGGTCGCGGAAGCCCGCAGCGACTTCGACCGGCTCGACCACGAGCTGGTGCAGCACCTCGACACGGCTCGGGCGAGGTGGTCGGGCGAGGGCGCCACGGCGTTCACCTCGCTCGGGCTGGCCTGGTCGGAGAAGCAGCGCACGATCACTCGCGCGCTCGACGGGTTCGAGGCCGCGCTGCGCTCGACCGAGGCCGACAACACCACCACCGACGAGGCTCAGTCGGCCGCGTTCGCGCGCAGCCGCCAGCGGCTCGGCTGAGAGGAGGAGCCAGATGGAGCTCGACGGACTCCGCGTCGACCACGCAGGCCTCGACCAGGCGACCGACGACCTGATGACCGTCGTCGACCGGATCGGCGGCCGGATGAGCCAGCTCGACGATGAGCTCGGTCCGCTGCGATCGCAGTGGGTCGGCGAAGCCCAGCAGGCCTACACCGTCGCCAAGGCGAGATGGGACGGCGCCATCGACGAGATGCGCGACCTGCTCCGCCAGACCGCGCACCAGGTGGCGCAGGCGAACGCCGACTACCGCGCCGCCGATGCCCGTGGCGCGCGGGCCTTCGGCGGGTGAGCCACCCGGGGCTGGTGCGCGTCACCGTCACCTCGACGACCCGGCGCCTCGACCTGGCGCTGCCGGCGGCGGTCCCGGTCGCCGACCTGGTGCCCGACCTGGCTCGCAGCGTCGGCCTGCTCGAGCCGGGCACGGCGCACGCCGGCCACCGCCTGGTCGGCCGGGACGGGCGGATCCTCGACCCGAGGACCGGGCTCGCGGCCCAGGGTGTCGTGGACGGCGGGATGCTCGCGGTGGTGGCGGGCGCGGTCGACGACGAGCCCGCCGTCCACGACGACGTCGTTGTGGCCCTCGCCGAGGTCGTGGAGCACGACGTGCGTCCTTGGGACGCCGAGACGGGCCGTCGTACCGCGCTCGCGGCGGCCGCCGTTCTGCTGCTCGTGGCCGCCGTCGCCCTCGCCCTCTCCCACGGCTCCGCGCTCGCCCCGGCCGCCGCCCTCGCGACCTCGGTCGCGCTCGTGATCGGCGCGGTCACCACGTCACGCCTGAGGGGACGGGCCGATGCGGCCGTCACGCTCGGCTACGCGGGATGTGGCCACGCCGCGGTCTCGGGCATGGTCCTCGCCCGCGCCTCACCATCCTCCGGTACGACGTGCGCCGCGGCCGGGGTCGGGTGCCTGGCCGCGGCACTCGTCGTCGCGCTCGGCATGACCACGCCCCGAGCGCTGATGCTCCCGCCGGCCGTCGCGGGCGCGGTGTTCCTCGCCACCGGCCTGGTCTCCTCACGCACGTCGTCCGACCCGGCGGCGCTCCTGACGGCCGCACTGACGCTCGTGGTGCTGACCGGCGCCGCCGTTCCCGGGCTGGCACTCGCCACCACCGGAGCCGGCGGCGCCCACGTCCTGCTCGATGAGGACTCCGTCGTCACCCCGATCGACCTCGCGCGGCTCCGCGCGGATGCCCGCATCGCCCACGAGATCGTGGTCGGCCTCTCCGCGGCCACGGGGCTGCTTCTTGTGCTCGTCGCGCCGTTCGCGGTCGCCTGCGGACCGGCCGGGGTGGTCGTCGCGGGCCTCTGCTGTGCGCTCGTGGTGCTGCGCACCCGCGGGCGCCGCAGCACGACCGACGTCGCGGTCGGACTCGGGTCGGGCATCCTCGGTCTGGCCTCCACGGCGGCGTCGGCCCTGTGGCTCGAACCGTCGTGGCGGCCCGGAGTGGCCGTCGCGCTCTCCACGACCGGCCTGCTCCTCCTCGCCGTCACCCAGGTCTTGCACCACCGGTCCGTGCGACTCGCTCGCCTCGGCGACCTGGTTGAGGCCGCCACCCTGCTCGGTCTGCCCGCGGCGCTGGTCGTGGCGACCGGCCTGTTCGCCGTGGTCAGGGGCTGATCCCGGGTGGTCACCCGCCGCGACCTCGTCGAAGCGCACTCGTTCGACCGGCGGCGCCTCGTGACCGCGTTGGTGGGGGGTGCTCCGGGAGGCCGCGTAGCGCAGCCGACTCGCGGCGGAAGGGCACTCGTCGGCGGCCTCGTCGTAGCCCTGCTGCTGACCGCCGGAGCGGCGGTCGCCCGCGCCGTCGAGGAAGGGGGTCCTGGGGCGCGTGCGGACCCGGCCCAGGGGGCCGTCGCGCGCTCCACTCCGGCCAAGTATGGTTAGGCTCGCCTAACTGACCTGAAAGGGTTCCCGATGAGACGCGCTCCCGTCCTGCTCGCACTCCTGCTCGGAGGAGTCCTGGCCACCGCCGGGTGCGGCAACGACGAGCCCGAGCTGGTCATCTACAACGGCCAGCACGAGCAGCTCCTCGACGAGCTCGCCCCGCTCTTCACCCAGCAGACCGGGATCAAGGTCGAGCTGCGCAACGGCAGCGACCTCGAGCTCTCCAACCAGCTGGTGCAGGAGGGGAGCAGGTCACCGGCCGACGTGTTCCTCACCGAGAACTCCCCGGCGATGTCGCAGGTCGAGCAGGCCGGGCTCCTCGAGAAGCTCCCGCAGGGCGTGGTCTCCCCGATCCCCGCGCAGTACCGCCCGACCAGTGGCAGGTGGACCGGCTTCGCCGCCCGCTCGACCGTGCTGGTCTACAACAAGTCCCAGATCCAACCTTCGCAGCTGCCGACGTCGCTCATGGACCTCGCGGACCCGAAGTGGAAGGGCAAGGTCTCCTTCTCGCCCACCGGCGCCGACTTCCAGGCGATCGTCGCGGCCATGATCGACCTCGAGGGGGAGGCCGCGACCAAGACCTGGCTCGAGGGCCTCAAGGCCAACGGCACGGCGTACGACGGCAACAACGTGGTGCTCGAGGAGGTCAACTCCGGACAGTCCGAGATCGGGATCATCTACCACTACTACTGGTACCGCGACCAGGCGGAGTCCGGCGACAACAGCAACGACAGCGCGCTCTACTTCTTCAAGAACCAGGACCCCGGCGCGTTCGTCAGCGTCTCCGGCGCGGGCGTGCTCGCCTCGAGCGACATGAAGGCCGAGGCCGAGGAGTTCGTCTCCTTCCTGACCCATGAGGAAGGCCAGAAGGCGCTGGCCGCCAGCTACGCCCTGGAGTACCCGCTCAACCCCGCGGCCTCGCTCGCCCCGCCGGTCAAGCCGTTCGACGAGCTCGAGCCCCCGCAGGTGAACGTCTCGGACCTGGACTCGCAGAAGGTCGTCGACCTCCTGACCCAGGTCGGTTTCCTCTGAGCACGCTCACCGCACCGGCCCGACGTCGTACGTCGTCGAGGCGTCCCCTCGCGGGAGGTGCGCCCCTCCCCCTGCTCGTCGCCGGGATCGTGGTGGCCGCCATCACCCTCGTGCCGCTCGGGTACGTCGTGTGGACCACCGCCGACCTCGGCTTCCACGAGGCGATGGACTTCCTGTGGCGCCCGCGGATCGGCGACCTGCTGTGGAACACCACTCGGCTGCTCGTCGCCGGCGTGGGCGCGGCCGTCGTGATCGGGGTGAGCGGTGCCTGGCTGGTCGAGCGCACCGACCTGCCCGGGAGCAACTGGTGGCACGCCCTGCTGTGCGCGCCGCTCGCCGTGCCGTCGTTCGTCAACGGCTACGGCTGGATCTCCACCACCCACGCCGTCCAGAGCTACGCGGGCGCCGTGCTGGTCATGACCCTGTCCTACTACCCACTCGTCTACCTCCCGACCGTGGCCGCTCTGCGACGGCTCGACCCCGGCGTCGAGGAGGTCGCGGCCTCGCTCGGCCGCGGGCCGTGGGAGGTGTTCTGGCGGGTGACCCTGCCCGCCGTCGGCCCGGCCGTGCTCGGCGGGGCGCTGCTCGTCGGCCTCCACCTGCTCGCGGAGTACGGCGCGCTCCAGCTGCTCAACTACCCCACGCTGACCACGGCGATCCTCCAGCAGTACGCCACCGTCTTCAACGGGCCGGCCGCGACGTTGCTCGCCGGTGTGCTCGTGACGTTCTGCTTCGCGCTGCTGCTCCTCGAGCTGATGCTGCGCGGCGGCCGCCGCCGGGCCCGGATCGGCGCAGGGGTGAGCCGCCCGCCCGAGCGGATCCGGCTGGGCGCCCGCCGCTGGCCGGTGCTCGCCGCCCTGGCCGGCCTGGCCGTGCTCGCCCTCGGGGTGCCGCTCGCAGCCCTGACACGCTGGCTGGTCCGTGGCTCCTCGACCGGTCTCGACGTCGCTGCCCTGGTGAGTGCCGCGACCACCACCATCGGTCTGGCCGTCGCGGGTGGCCTGCTCACGACTGCCGCGGCGATCCCGGTGGTCTGGCTCGCCGTGCGCTACCGCGGCCCGGTCACGACCCTGGTCGAGCGCAGCTCCTACCTGACCAGCGCGATGCCCGGCATCGTGGTCGCACTGGCCCTGGTCACGGTCTCGATCCGGTCGGTGCCCTCGCTCTACCAGACCGTGTTCCTGCTGGTGCTCGGCTACGCGATCCTCTTCCTCCCGCGTGCGCTCGTCAGCGTGAGGGGCACGCTCGAGCTGGTGCCGTCGGGCCTCGAGGACGTCGCGCGCACCCTCGGCTGCAGCGGCCCGTCCGCCGCCGCCCGGGTCACGCTGCCACTGCTCGTGCCCGGCCTCGCCGCCTCGGGCGCGCTGGTGGCCCTGGCCGTCTCCACCGAGCTCACCGCCACCCTTCTCCTCTCCCCGCTCGGCACCACCACGCTCGCCACGCAGTTCTGGTCCGACGCCTCCTCGGTCGCCTACGGCGCCGCCGCGCCGTACGCCCTCGCCCTGGTCGTGCTCTCGGTGCCGTCCACGTGGCTGCTCAGTCGGCTCGCGAAGGGGCAGGCATGAGCGCGCTCGAGGTGCGCGGGCTGAGCGCGTCGTACGGCACCCATCGCGTGCTGCGCGAGATCGACCTCGCCGTCGAGGACGGCGTCACGGCGATCCTGGGCCCGTCGGGCTGCGGCAAGACGACGCTGCTGAGGGTCATCGCCGGCTTCGTGACGCCGACCGCCGGCACGGTGTCGGTGGCCGGTGCGACGGTGGTCGGCGACGGACGCCCGGTGCCACCTCGGCGACGCGCCCTCGGCTACGTGCCGCAGGAGGGCGCCCTGTTCCCCCACCTCAGCGTGGCCGAGAACATCGCGTTCGGGCTGCCCCGCGCGGAACGCCGAGGTGCGGCCACCGGGGCGCGAGTCGCCGGCGTGCTCGACCTCGTGGAGCTCCCGCGCTCGCTCGGTGACCGTCAGCCCCACGAGCTCTCGGGCGGTCAGCAGCAACGGGTCGCCCTGGCCCGGGCGCTGGCGCCACGGCCGGCGCTCGTGCTGCTCGACGAGCCGTTCTCGTCGCTCGACGCCGGGCTCCGGGAGGAGACGGGGAGGGCCGTCGTGCGCGCGCTGCGTGCCACGGGCGCGGCCGCGGTGATCGTCACCCACGACCAGGGCGAGGCCCTCTCGCTGGCCGACCAGGTGGCGGTCATGCGCGGCGGCGTCTTCTCGCAGGTCGACACCCCGACGGGGGTCTACCTGTCGCCGGCGGACGCCGACGTCGCGTCGTTCATCGGCCACGCCTCGATGCTGCCGGGCTGGGTGAGCCGCGACGGCACCGTCGAGTGCGCGCTCGGTGTGCTGCCGGTGCGTGGGACTCGGGAGCCGGGCCCGGTGCGAGTCGCCGTACGTGGTGAGCAGGTGCAGGTGCTGGCGAAGGACGCCGAGGGTGTGCCGGGCGAGGTGACCGATGTCAGCTTCTTCGGGCACGACGCGACGGTCCGCGTCGAGCTCGAGTCGGGTGACGCCCTTGCCGCCCGTACGCCGTCCGGACTCGTCCCAGCGCCCGGCACCTCGGTGCGGCTCCAGGTCGTGGGCGAGGTCGTGGTCTTCGCGGAGGAGGCGCGATGACCGCCGCGCCGATCTCGCTGCGTCGCCCGGGCCTGGCCGACGACCTCCTCGGCGGAGACCCCGGTGCGGTCGCGCTCGTCGACGGCTCGCGTCGCATCACCTACGGCGAGCTCGCGGAAGCGGTCGCCGACGAGGCCGCGAGCCTCGGCCTCGACCGGCGGGTCGTGCTGCTCACGATGCGCCACGACCTCGAGTCGGTCGTCCGGCTGCTCGGTGCCTTCGCGGCCGACTTCCCCGTCGTGCTCCTCGGCGCCGAGGAGGGCCGTCGCCACGGCGAGATCGCCGCGACGTACGCCGCCGCCGACGACCTGCACCCCGACCTCGCGCTGCTGCTCTCGACCTCCGGCTCGACCGGCTCGCCCAAGCTGGTCAGGCTCTCGCGCGCCAACGTGGTCGCCAACGCCGCCAGCATCGCGACGTACCTCGGGCTCACCCCCGACGACCGGGCGATCACCTCGCTCCCACTCCACTACTGCTACGGGCTCTCGGTGCTGACCAGCCACCTGCTCAGCGGCGCGAGCGTCGTGCTCACCGACCTCTCCGTCGCAGACGTCTGCTTCTGGGACCTCGCCCGCGCGGAGCGCGTCACCAGCTTCGCCGGCGTGCCCTACACCTTCGACCTGCTCGAGAGCAGCGGATTCGCCGAGCGTCACCTGCCCGACCTGCGCTACGTCACTCAGGCGGGCGGCCGGATGGACCCCGCACTCGTACGACGGTTCGCCGCCCTGGGTGCCTCCCGCGGCTGGGACCTGTTCGTGATGTACGGCCAGACCGAGGCCACGGCGCGGATGGCCTACCTGCCGCCAGAGCTCGCCGCCTCGCACCCCGAGGCGGTCGGGGTCCCGGTGCCGGGTGGGCGGTTCCGGCTCGCACCGGTCGAGGGCCTGGCCGTGGAGGAGGGCGAGGGCGAGCTCGTCTACGCCGGCGCCAACGTGATGATGGGATACGCCGAGTGCGCGGCCGACCTCGTCCGGGGCGCGGAGCTCTCCGAGCTCCACACCGGAGACCTGGCACGCCACACCGCCGACGGGCTGTGGGAGGTGCGCGGCCGGCTCGACCGTCACGCCAAGGTCTTCGGCCTCCGGCTCGACCTCTCCCGGCTCGAGGCCGGCCTCGCGGTCCCGGCGTCGCTGGTGGCGGTGGACAACGCTCTCCACGCCTTCGTCACCCGCGCGCGGCGCCTCGGCGTGGTGCGCGACGCGTTGGTGGCGGCCACCGGTCTCCCGCCGCGCGCCGTGCACGTGCACCAGGTGGACGTCGTACCGACCACCGATCGCGGCAAGACCGACCACGCCGCTCTGGTGCGCCAGGCAGAGGTGGCGACGGCAGCCGCGGCCGAGCCGGAGGTCGATCCGAACCACGCCGCCGCGACCCCGGCCGCACTGCGGGACCTCTACGCCGCGGTCCTCGGGCGTCCGCAGGCGACGGAGCACGACTCGTTCGTCGACCTCGGCGGTGACTCACTCTCCTTCGTCGAGGTCTCCACGCAGCTGAGCCGGCGCCTCGGTCACCTGCCGACCGGCTGGCAGCACCTCGGGCCGGTTGCGCTCGCCGCCACGGCCCGCCCGGGACGCCGCCGCTGGACCTCCGTCGAGCCTTCCGCCCTGCTGCGTGCCGTCGCGATCTCGATGATCGTGGTCTCCCACGTCGACCTGTTCGTGCTGATGGGGGGTGCCCATGTGCTGCTCGGCGTCGCCGGCTTCAACCTGGCGCGCTTCACCCTCACCGTGCCGGGCCGGGTCGCTCGCGTACGACGGATCCTGCTCAACACGGCGGGCCTCGCCCTTCCGGCCTCGCTGTGGATCCTCGTCGTCGGCCGCCTCAACGGGGACTACAGCGTGCCCACCGCGCTCTACCTCAACCAGGTGCTCGGGGCCGACCAGTGGAGCGCCGACTGGCAGTTCTGGTTCCTCGAGGCGCTGGTCTGGACCAACCTCGCCCTGGCGGCGGTGTTCCTGGTGCCGGCCGTCGATCGCGCGCAACGACGCCGTCCCTTCGCCACCGCGGTCGTGGTCGTCGGCGCAGCGCTCGCTCTGCGCTTCGGGCTGACCGGGTCAGCCGCCGACGGCCTGCAGAAGTACTCGGTGCCCTTCGTGCTCTGGTGCGTCGCGCTGGGCTGGGCGGCCGCCGAGGCACGCAGCGGTCGGGAGCGCCTCGTCGTCGCCGCGCTCACGGTCCTCGGGGTCGCCGGCTTCTTCCCCGGAGACGTGCAGCGCCAGGCGGTCGTGGTGGTCGGGCTGCTCGTGCTGCTGGTGCCGTGGGCCGTCCCGCTCCCGCGGTCGCTTGCCGCCGGGGTGCAGCACGTCGCCACCGCGTCGTTCTGGATCTACCTGACCCACTGGCAGTGCTATCCCGCCATCGAGGCGTCGGGCCACCGGTTGCTGGCCGTCGCCGTGGCGGTCGGCGTCGGGCTCCTCGCCTACCGCCTGTGGTCACGGCTGACCGCACGGACGCTGGCCGCAGCGCGGACCCTGCGAGCGGTCGACCTGCGGTCTCAGCCGGTGCCGGCCACGGTCGTCCTGGCCGTGGCCACGGCGTGCCGCGGCGTCGCGAGGAGCCGCACGACGTAGGTCGTGCTGCGCTTGCGATGGGCCACGGTGAAGGCCGCGGTGCCGTCGGCCGCCAGTCGGGCACTCTGCACCTTCACCAGACGTCCACCCATCCGGCGCAGCAACGCGATCCGGTCACCCGGGTGTCCGCCGAACGCGTTCGCCACCACGTCGGCCTGGGCGCCGTCGGCGCGCCAGGTGACGCCCAGCGTCGGCACCATCACCACGCGCACGGCTGTGCTGTGCAGGCCGTTGCCGGTGCGCAGCCGGTAGTGGACGGTACGACGTGCGGCGGGGGTCGTGAGCGCCACCGCGCCGCTGGCGTCGGTGGTCGCCGACCCCGCTCCGAGCCACCGCTTCGCGCCGCGCACCTGGAGCCTGACCTGGCGGCCCGCCAGGCCCGAGCCGTCGGCGGCCCGGACGATGCCCGAGACCGTCAGTGACCCCCCGACCAGCACCCGTGAGGTGGTGGCCGCGATCGAGACCGAGGCAGCGACCGGCGGGACGATCTGCACTCGCACGTGTGCGGCGGTGTGGGCCGGCGTGGGCAGCAGCCGCACCACGACGGCTCCGCGCCTCGGCGGGGTGCCGACCGTGAAGCTCACCGAGCCGTTGGTGTCGAGGGTGCCGCCGGCGATCGGAGAGGCGTGGTGGTTCGCCCGGCGCAGCAGCTGCACGCGGTCGCCCGGGTTGCCGCCCTGCGTGGTCGCGGTGACGGTCGTGGACTGGCCGCCCACGTCCGCCGTCGCCGACACGGTCGGCACCATCTGCACCCGCCACAGCGTGCTGTGGATGTGGTGGTCGGTGTGCCAGCGGAACCGGGTCGACCGGGTGATCGGCGCAGTGGTGGCGGTCGCGGCACCGGTGGCGTCGGTGGTGGTCTGCGCGACCGACTGCCACTGGTGATCGTCGCGGACCTGGAGGACCACCGGGTAGTCGGGCAGCACCGTGCCCTCGAGCGTGGTGAGGGTGCTCGACAGCGTGACGGTCTCACCGACGCCGACCGTGTGCGTCAGCCCCACGGCCGTCATGCCGCCCGGGGTGCCGACGGTGGCGGTCGGTGTGGAGGTCGCGGTCGGTTCGGCGCTCGGACCGGTCGAGGGTCTGGAGCCCGCAGGGGAGGAGCCGCTGCCCGGCTGGGTGCTGCCGGTCGTCGGCGCCGAGCCCGGCGTCGTACCGGAGGTCGGAGCGCCGGGCGGAGCGGTCGTCGGGGCCGAGCCCGAGGGCCGGGGCGGGACGCCGTGGCCGTGCCGACCCGGGCCGGAGCCGGCATGGGTGGTGCCGGGCTCGGGAGCCGGCGCCCCGATCACGCTGTGCGCGATCTGCTGCACGGGGTCGGGGAGATGGCCGGTGTAGGCCGCGGCCACGCCGCTCGTCAGGGCAACGGTCAGCACGACGGCCGTGCCGCCCGCTCCGAGCCGACCGGCGGCGCGGCGAGGCAGGGTGCGCACCTGGGCGGAGGGGCCACGGGCCTCGCGGAAGGCAGCGACGTAGTGCTCCTGCTCGGCCAGCTCGGCCGTGGTGCCGGGAGCGCGCAGGGCCCGGACGAGGTCGTCGTCGGCCCAGCGGGCCAGGTCGTCGTCGTGCTCGCTCATCTCACACCACCTCTCGTGCCGACCGGGCCCGCGGGTCGCGGGACAGGGACTTCAGGGCCCGGTGGACGGCGACGCGCACCGCTCCGGGCTTCTTGCCGACCAGCTCGGCGACCACGGCCACGTCGAGGCCTGCCACCACCCGGAGCATCACCATCTCCGCCTGGTCCGGTGGCAGCGTGGCCACCAGTCGCAGCGCGGCCGCGGTCGCCTCCCGGTCCACCGCGTCCTGCTCGGCGCTGGGCGTGCGCCCCTCGGCGCGCTCGGCGTGTGGCTCCGCGACCGTCACGACGGGCCGGGTGGCGCGGGCCCGACCCTGGTCGACCGCCCGGTGCCGGGCCACCGTGAACAGCCAGCCCCGGAACGCCTGCGCGTCCCCCCGGAAGCCGGCGAGGTCGCGCACCACCTGCAGCCAGGTCTCGGCCGCGAGGTCCTCCGGGGCGTCGTTGCCGCGCACGGTCAGGTACCGCAGCAGCGGCGGGTGGAGGGTCCGCCACAGCACGGTGAACCCTGCCTCGTCGCCACCACGGGCGAGGTCGAGGGCCGCGTCGAGATCGGGTACGGCGTCCGCCGGGGCAGGCTGCCGCCCGCCGGCCTGGTCTCCCTGGGAGCCGGGCCGGCGGGCAGCGTCATGAGGTTGCGAGGCGTCCAGCGCCGTTCCCTCCGGGTGGGTGGTGTCGGGCTCAGGAGACGACGGTCCCGCTTGTGCTCGACGCGAATCGCGGCCCACCCGCATAGGCGAGACGGTAACCGGTGCCGGGCACCTGCGGCTCGAGGAACCGGACAAACCCCGAGCGGTTCGTCCGATGGGTGCCGGCCTCGGTCCAGGTCGCGGAGCCGGGTGCCTGCTCGAGCAGGGTCACCATGCGGTGGGCCAACGGGTGGCCGCCGCCCTTGAGCACGCCGCTGACCGCGAAGCCGGCGGCAGTCGCCTTGCCGCGGATCGAGAGCGACGAGGGTCGGCTGACCTGCACGTGGGCGGCGCCGCTGAGTGCGGCGGGCACGCCCGCCGAGGCGAGCAGGCGCAGGTGGTAGACCGTCGACTGGAGCGGCGAGTCGGTGAAGCTCACGGTGCCGTCGGCGGCGGTCGTCGTGGTGCCGACCAGGTGCACGTGCTGGGTGCCGGCGACCCGGGCGAACAGCTTCACGGTGCTGCCGGCCACGGGTGCGCCGTCGTCGGTGACGGTGCCGGTGACGGTGGTCGTCTCTCCGCGGTCGATCTGCGCCGGAGTGGCCGCGATCGTCACGTCGGGACGTGCCACGACATGGACGATGCCGCTCCTCGCCGGCTGCAGGAGCGCCGTACCGAGGAAGACCAGGCGGTACGCCGTGCGGGTGTCGGGCTCGACCTTGAACGCCACGCCGCCCATGCGCTGGGTGCGGTGCACGCCCTCGAAGGTCCAGGAGTCCGCGCCACTCGTGCGCGACACCAGGATCACCGGGCGGTGGCGCAACGGCACGCGGCCGGCCTTCAGCCTGCCGCGGACGAGGTCCGCACCGTCGAGGCGCACGACGTGGTGCAGCGCACGGATCGACAGCGTCGTGTTGATCCGGGTCGGCGGGTGCTGCGGCGTGCGGACCCGCACGCGGACGACGCCGCTGTTGCTGGGCCTGGTGCCGGTGTCGCCGGCGTAGTGCCAGCGGTAGCGGGTGGTCACGTCGGGCATCACCGTCAGGCGCACCCCGCCGCGGGCGCCGGCGACGGCGTCGCCGACCGGCGTGAACTCGTCGGACCCCATCGGGCGGGCCTCGAGGGTGATGGTGCGTCCCGCCGGCGTACCGGGGCCGGCCACGAACAGCGCCCCCGTGATCGTGTCGGTCCCGCCGGGACGGACCCCCCCGTGGAGGGCGCGGATCGTGAGCGACGTGGCGGCCGGACCGGGGTCGGCGGACGCGGACGACGTGGGCACGGCGGCGGCGCCGGCCACGGCCGTCGCCAGCACGGCTGCACCGGCTGCCGTACGTCGCAGGGCAGTGAGGGTCATGCGGGTTCCTCCTCGCTGGGCGCCTCGGAACGGGCGCGTGTCACCCATGAAGCGGACGGAGGGCCGATCGCGTTACAGCGGGTGGAGGAACGTCTGGGATCAGGCGAAGACGATGGTGTGGTTCTGGTGCCGGATGACCCGGTCCTCGCTGTGCCAGGCCACGGCCCGCGACAGCACGGCGCGCTCGACGTCGGCGCCGCGGCGCTGGAGCTCGGCCGCGGTCTCGGCGTGGCTGACGCGGATCACGTCCTGCTCGATGATCGGGCCCTCGTCGAGGTCCTCGGTGACGTAGTGCGCCGTGGCACCGATCAGCTTGACGCCGCGCTCCTTGGCCTTGGCGTAGGGGCCGGAGCCGATGAACGCCGGCAGGAAGGAGTGGTGGATGTTGATGATCGGCACGGCGAGCTCGGAGATCAGGCCGCCGGAGAGGATCTGCATGTAGCGGGCCAGCACCACGAAGTCGACGTTGCCTTTCAGCAGTCGCAGGATCTCGGCCTCGGCTGCGGACTTGTCCGGGCCGGCCGAGGGCACGAAGAAGTAGGGGATGCCGAAGCCGCGCACCTCCTCCGCCATGTCGGGGTGGTTGGAGATCACCATCGCCACGTCGACGTCGAGCTCGCCGCGCCGGTGCCGCCACAGCAGGTCGACCAGGCAGTGGTCGGACTTCGAGGCCAGGATCCCCACCCGCTTCGGCACCGACATGTCGCGCAGCGTGACGGTCAGGTCGAAGTCGTCGGCCAGCGCCGCGTCGAGGTCCTCCTGCAGCCGGGGCAGAGCCTCGCGGACGCCGTCGAGGGTGAACACCGTGCGCTGGAAGAACGCGCCGCCACTGGGATCGTCGGAGTACTGGTCGAGCGAGACGATGTTGGCTCGGTGGGCGCTCAGCACCGCGCTGACCGTCGCCACGATGCCGGTCTGGTCGCGCCCCTCCACGATCAGGGACGCCAGGCCGCCGGCGTGCTTCTGTTCGGTCATCGTGTGGTCTCCCGCCCACGAGCACTCGATCGATCGAGGTGCGTGTCTGTGCCCGAGCCCGTGCCGGGCAAGTCTCACAGAAGCCGATCGCCATCGCGCGAGTCGGGTCGGCGCGGCTTCGTTGCGTCGTGCGGCGCGATGGCCCAGGCTCCTTGACGGCGCACGTCGTACGACGCGGGCGGCGGCAGGCTCGGGGGAGGACCGATGAGCGAGACCGAGGCGTTCCGGTCGCTGGCCCTCATCCTGGGCTCAGCCGCCCTGGCGCCGATCCTGCTCGGGATGCTGCCGAAGGTCCGGCTGCCCGAGGTCGTGCTGCTCCTCGCGATCGGGATGGCGATCGGCCCCTACGGCCTCGGTCTGGCGAGCGTCGACCCACGGATCGGGTTCCTCTCCGACCTCGGCCTCGGGATGTTGTTCCTCCTCGCCGGCATCGAGGTCGACCCGCTGATCCTGCGCACCCACGACGGTGAACGGGCCGTGCTCGCGTGGTTCCTCTCGCTCGGCTTGGCTCTGGTCTGGATGTTCCTTCTCTCGCAGGTCTTCGACGTGCCCGCGTGGGTGGCGGTGGCGATCGCGATGACGTCCACCGCGCTCGGCACCCTGCTGCCGATGCTCCGCGAGACCGGGCTGCAGAGCCAACGGATGGGCCAGCTCGTGCTGGCCAACGGCGCGGTCGGCGAGTTCGGCCCGATCCTCGCGATGAGCGTGTTCCTGAGTGGTGGCGGAAGCTTCGGAGGGCTGACCTCCCTGCTGGTCTTCGGGACCATCGCCCTCGGGCTCGGCTACCTCCTGGTCCGCCACGCCCCGCGCGCGCAGCGCCTCGCTGCCGTCGTACGACGGGGTGCCGACACGACCGCGCAGGCACCGCTGCGCCTCGTGCTGCTGCTGCTCGCGGTGATGCTGGCCGCCTCCGCCACGCTCGGCCTCGACGTGATCCTGGGCGCGTTCGTGGCGGGCGCGATCATCCGTCTGCTGCTCCCGGCCGACCACGCGTGGTTCCTGGCCCGGCTCGACGGTGTGGGCTACGGCTTCCTGATCCCGGTGTTCTTCGTGGTCTCGGGCATGGGCATCGACGCCGGCGTGCTGCTCGACCGGCTCGGCGTGACCCTCTTCGTGTTCGCCAGCATCCTGGTGATCCGCGGCGGATCGGTGTTCGCGATGTTCCGCCACGTCGAGCGCCGCTCCCGCGTCACCCTCGCCATCTTCAGCGCGACCGGCCTACCGATCATCGTCGCCGTCACGACGGTGGCCGTCGAGGCCGGCCACATGGGACACCAGGAGCAGTCGATCGTGGTGGGCGCCGGCATGCTCACCGTGCTCTGCCTCCCGGTCCTCGCCCTCGCCCTCCACCGCCCCGACAGCCCGGCCGACGCCGCATGACAGGCCGTCGCAGAAGGGCACTGGGTGCAGCGAACCCCTCGACGGCACAGCTGCCGCCGACCCGACCGCCGTGCCCACGTCGGCGACGTGCGGCGGGTGGATCTTCCTGAGCCCGACCAGGGGCCGACACATCCTCACCTCCGGCCCCGGCGAGGCGAGTCGGTAGGCAGTCCGAGCCTGGCCGTGGATGAAGCGGTCTGTCGCAGAGAACATGTGTCCGCAGGTCTCGAAGCGTCGAGACGGCGATCAGCCGAAGTCCAAGCCCTCCAGCGACGACGAGGGTTTCTGGTCGGGCAGGCGCAGCATCCGGAACGAGTTGCCCAGGCCGAGGAGGGCGGCGAGGAGCGGCACCAGCAGCGCGATCTGCAGGGAGAGGTTGCGGGCGTCGTTGTTGATGGCCACGATCTCCGCCTCCACTGCAGCCGGCTGGCCGGTGATCTGCTCCTCGAGCTGGGAGTTGCTCATCACCTCGGCGTCGTCCTCGAGGGCGGTGGCGATCTGGTGCTGCTCTGCGGCCGGGATGACGTCGCTGTTCTCGGTCATCTGGGTGAAGCTGACCGAGAGGGCCGCGAGCATCAGGCCACCGGCCATGGCGAGCCCGAAGGAGAGGCCGAAGGATCCCGCGGCCGAGTTCACGCCGGCGGCCTCGCTGACCCGCTCCTCCTCCACCGGCGCCAGCGTGTAGTTGTTCAGCTGCGACACGAGAAGGCCGAGGCCGGCACCAGTCACGGCCAGGGGAACCACCAGGGCCCACCCGGTGTCCACGCGCGGCACGAACGGGATGATCGCCGCGATCCCCACGGCGGCCAGGAGGAAGCCGAGACGGATGATGGACGCCGGTCGGCGGTCACCGGCCCTCTTCCCCGCCACCAGCGCCGCCGCGAACATCGTCAACGACAGCGGGGCGAGCGACAGGCCTGCCTGCAGCGCGTTGTACTCGAGCGTCATCTGAAGGAAGAGCGGCAGGGCGATCATCGCGCCGCCCAGGGTGACCTGCTGCAACAGCTGCCCGGTGACCCCGGCGGTGAAGTTCGGGTGTCGGAACAGGTCCGGGTCGAGGAGGGTCACCTGCCCCGCGCGCTTGCGCCTGATCAGCCACCGGGCCAGCAGCACCAGGGCCACGGCCCCGATCACCATCAGCAACCCGACGGCCTCGCCGCCCTCCTGCCAGACCAGGATGCCGAGCACGACGCCTCCCATGCCCACCACGGACAGTCCGGCGCCGACCCCGTCGACACGGCGCGAGCCGGTGTAGGGCACGTCGCGCACCAGCCCGATCTGGGTGAGCACGACCGCGATGATGACGACCTCGAGCCCGAAGCCGACGCGCCAGGAGAGGAACGTCGTGACGAAGCCACCGAGCAGTGGACCCACCGCGGCGGCGATGGCGGCCGCGGCGCCGACCAGGGCGTAGGCCTGCTTCTGGTCGGCGCCGGAGAAGTTCCCGTGGATCAGCGACTGCATGGCAGGCAGCAGCAGCGACGCACCGAGCCCACCGATGATCGCCCAGAAGATGATGATGGCCCTCAGGTCCTGTGCGAGCACCATGGCCAGGGCCCCGGTGGCGTAGGCCAGCAGGCCGATCACGTAGGCCCGCTTGCGGCCGATCAGGTCGCCGACCTTGCTGTTGATGAGGATGAACGCCGCGGACACCAGCGCCTCGAGCGCGATCGCCGACTGCACACCGCTGGCGGTGGTGTCGAGGTCGTCCACGACCGCCGAGATAGACACGTTCATCAACGAGGTGTCGACCACGAGGACGAACATCGCGGCCGCCAGCAGCAGCATCAGGCGTCGGCTGCCCGTCTCCACGGGGGCCGCGGGGGTATCGCCGTCTGGGGCCTCAGACACGCTCGTCGGCGATCTGGCTGCACAGAGCCCAAATCACGACCACGTCGAGGGCGATGACGGCCAGCGACCAGAACGGGTAGTAGGGCAGGAACAGGAAGTTGGACACCGTGGAGAGGCCGGCGATGAGGATGCCGAGGATCCGGCCCCAGGTCTGCCCCATCAGGATGCCGATACCGGTGCCGAGCCCGACCAGGCCGATCACCAGGTGGATCCAGCCCCAGGCGGTCACGTCGAGTTCGAAGGTGTAGTTGAGGCCACGCACGTAGAGGTTGTCGTTGGCGATCGCCGAGATCCCCTGGATGATCTGGAAGACCGACACCATCGTGAGGAGGACTCCCGCGAAGGTCGTGATGCCGAAGGCCACGACCCCCTTGGTGGAGCTGACGTCGTACCGGTCTCCGCCTGTGTCGCTCATGTGTTGCTCCTTCTCTGGGCGTGCGTCTGTGTCGCCTGGGCAGCGATCCAGGTGGGGTCAGGTGGTGAGGGCACTGCGCAGCCGGTCGAGCATGGCCTGCTCGCCCTCGCTGACCTGCTTGGCGCCGAAGCCCATGAATCCGCCGTCCTTGGCGGCGTCGGCCGCGGCCTGGGCCGTCGCGACGAGCCATCGTCCGAGTGCCGCCGTCTCCTCGGCGGTGGCGCGTGCGGCCACCAGCGCCTGCACCGCCTCGAGCTCCTCGACGATCTGCTCCCCCGGCGCACCCGGCCCGCTCGGCTTGTAGCCCTTCAACGGGTTGTGCCGCTGCTGGGTGAGGGCCTGCAGCTCCAGGGCCACCTCGGCCACCAGCTGCTCGCGGCTGGGCGGGTTCGTCGCCGACCTGATGGTCGCCATCGTCTCCTTGGCCGCCTCGATCGGACCGCCGGGATCGGCCAGCGAGATCGCCAGGCCGGCTACGAACGGCGCACGCACGATCCGCGTCCACTCGTCCTCGGGGAAGTCGCTCTTCGTGGTCACGGACGCTCCTCTTCTGGCCCGGCGGCCCTCGTCGACAGTGTTCACCGTCGACGCGGACGTGTCACCACCCCACACCGAGCGCGCTGGAGGTCCCCGACGCTCACTCCACGTCGCGCAGCACCCGGAGCAGGACCCTCTCCACCTCGTACGGCGTGATCCGGACCGGGCTCGCCGTGGTTCGCGCAACCAGCGCTGCCTCCACCGCAGCGAGCGAGGGATCACGGTCGAGCGCCCACCGCGCGGCCGCCGACTTGGACGAGTGCTCCTCCTCGAGCGCGTACCTCCACGTCCGGCATGCCGTCAGCACCATGAGCACGGCGTTCCTCTCGTCGTCCGTCCTCTCCAGCCAGATCCTCAGCCAGTGCTTCCCGTTGCTGTTGACCCGGTGGGCCGGGACGGCGCTGATGACCTCGCGTGGTTCGGCACCGATGAGCGCACGGCCATGGGCTCGGGCCTCGGACAGCTCCGGCCAGAGGTCCGGGACGTGCCCGTCGCGGCCCTCGATCTCCAGCTCCTCGTCCGGGCCCGGCCATCGCCCGACGAGGAGCTCGCGTGCAGGACCGGTGTCGGGGGCCGCGGCCGTCAGCCGGGTCACGACCAGCAGATCGAGCCCACCGGCAGGCCCCAGGTCCGCGGCCCGCACGGCCTCGACCAGCGCCTCTGCTTCTCCCGGCAGGAGGCCCCGTTCCACGACGAGGAGCAGGTCGAGGTCACTCGCCCCCGGACGGAAGTCGTCCATCGTGAGAGACCCGTGGAGGATCGCCGAGACCAACGCCCCCGGCAGGACGTCGCCGCACGAGGCGGCCACCTGCTGCGTGGCGGCCACCGCCGTGTCCTCCACCCTGCTCATCCGCAGTTCCTACCACCGGCCGTGCGGCCGTGGGCGGCCGAAGCGGGCTCCTCGCGCGCCATCCAACGACTACCCTGCCGACGTGCTGCTGCGTACGGCGAGCGTGCTCGCCCTCTCGATCCTGTCTCTCACGGCGTGCGGCCCCGACTCCGACAACGGCCCGCGTGACGCCGTGTCGTCGTTCACCTGCTGTACCGCCCACGACGTGAACCGCGTCTACCACCCGGGCGACCTGGTCACCCTCCACTGGATCCGTGAGACGTCGATGGCGACGGGGCCGAGCGAGCCGTCGCCGTTGACCCTCACCGCTCATCTGGACGGTGCCTTCGCCGTGGTGGCCGAGGCGAAGGAACCGGGGGCGCGCGGCACCGACCCGGCCACAGCCGAGCCGGTGCACGTGACCGACCGCACCATGAAGTCACCGATCTCGACGTTCCGGATCCCGGCCGACGCAGGGCCAGGGTTCTACAACCTGACGACGCGCGTCGCCAGCCCCCACGGATCGGTCTCCGGGGGGACGATCATCCGGGTGACCCCGCGCTGACGCCGCGCGGAGCGAGGAGAGGGTCGGGTCGAACTGGCGGGTTCTTCCGGCCGAACCAAACCCGCGGAGTGAGCGTCAGACCCGGCATGAACGACCGGATCTTCATCACCGGCGGCTACACGGTCCACGCGGACGCGGGAAATGATCGGATCCGCATCGTCGCCAACGACCTCATCGAACTCGCCGCCCTCGCAACCAGATCGAGGGGAACCGGGGGACGGACTCGATCATCGACGACTCCAAGCAGATCAGCCCCATCGACTTGCGCCGCGGACTCCCATGCGGGAGCGGCTGGCTCCGGGTCAGCGGCATCGAGAACGCCACGGAGAACACCGTTGTGCGTACTCAGTCACTCACACGGCGAGGCTGACCGGAACGGCCGGACGCAACGTCCTGGTGGGCCCCCCTTCCATCGGTCCTGGCTGGCACACCGTGCTCCGCGGGCTCGATGGAAACGACCGGCTCGTCGCCGGTCACCGTGACACCGCCCGCGGTGGGCCGGGCCGGGACTACTGCCGGGCCGAACATCGCATCCAGTGCGAGACCCACTGAGCCGGTTCGTCCGCAGCCTACGTACGTGCCTCTGCAGGGGTCGGTTCGGCGGCCCTTGCCGAGCCCGTCGACGACGGTGACCATCGGTCGGCTACCTGGCCGACCCACGATGAGCACCTTCTGGCGGAGGATAGGGGATTCGAACCCCTGAGGGCTGTTAACCCAACCCGCTTTCCAAGCGAGCGCCATAGGCCACTAGGCGAATCCTCCGCGGAGGAGGCTACCCGGGGGTCGACGGAGCGGCGAAATCGCTCCCGCTCCCGCGACGCCGTCCCTTCCGAGCGCCAGGGGCAAAGGCACGGATGACGACCCCGCGCCGCCTCGACTTCGTGCGTCGTACGACGGTCGCCTAGACTCCCCGGCAACCCCCCATGCGGCGGCATCTTGCTCAATCCCCCAGGGCCGGAAGGCAGCAAGGGCAGGCGAGCTCTGCCGGGTGCGTGGGGGGCCTCTCATTTCCCGAGGATCGTCTCCGACGGGTCTAGCATCCGGTCGTGTCGTTCCTCGACCTGGCGATCGTCTGCGCGGTCGGCCTGGCCGGTCCCCTCCTCGCCACCCCGCGTCGCTGGCACCTGCCCGTCGTCCTCGGCGAGCTGGCCGCGGGCATCGTGCTCGGCGTCTCCGGCTTCGGCGTGCTCGACGCGAGCGACCCGACGTTCACGTTCCTCGGCCAGGCCGGCTTCGTGCTCGTCATGTTCGTGGCCGGCACCCACGTGCCCGTGCGCGACCCCCGCCTGCGCCCCGCGATGGGGGTCGGACTGGTGCGCGCCGTCGTCGTGGGTGCCGCCGCCTGCCTCCTCGGGTACGCCGCGGCCCAGCTGATCGACATCCCGCACGCCCTCCTGTACGCCGTGCTGATGGCGTCGTCGTCGGCCGCGCTGGTGTTGCCGACCGTGGACTCGCTCGCTCTGACGGGTCCTCAGGTCGTCGCCCTGCTGCCGCAGGTGGCGGTCGCCGACGCAGCGTGCATCGTGCTGCTCCCGCTCGTGATCGACCCCGACCACGCGGCCCGCGCCGCGCTCGGGGTCGTCGTGGTGACCCTCGCCGGAGGCGTGCTGTTCCTCGCCCTCCGCGCCGTGGAGCGCAGCGGGGTGCGGGGCCGGGTGCACCACGTCTCGGAGGACCGGCTCTTCGCCGTCGAGCTGAGGGTGAGCCTCACGGCCATCTTCGCGATGGCGGCGCTCGCCGTCGCGGTGCACGTGTCGCTCGTGCTGGCCGGCTTCGTCGCGGGCATCGCGGTGGCGGCGGTGGGCGAGCCACGACGGGTCGCCAAGCAGCTGTTCGCCGTGACGGAGGGCTTCTTCGGCCCCGTCTTCTTCGTCTGGCTCGGCGCCGGGCTCCAGCTCGGTGACCTGGTCGACCACCCGTCGATGGCGGCGCTCGGGGTCGGGCTCGGGATCGGTGCGGCACTCGCCCACCTGGTCGCCGTGTCGCTGCGCCAGCAGCCGGCCTACGCCATGCTCGCGAGCGCCCAGCTCGGCGTACCCGTCGCGGCGGCGGCCATCGGTGCCCAGCTCGACGTGCTCCGACCTGGCGAGGGAGCCGCGATCGTGCTGGGTGCGCTGGTCACCCTCGCGGTCACCGTGGCGGGCGGCTCCCTGGCCGCGCGTACGGCGGGCGACCCCACCGCCGATCCCACCGCCGACCCCACCGCCGACCAAGCCCCGGAGCCCCCCGCACCCGGGGTGCCGGCGTGATCCACCGCCAGCCCGGCGCCGACCTCGTGGTTGTCGGCGTGGCTGGTTAGGGTTCAGGAGTGGAGTCACCCCTCGCGCTCTACCGGCGCTACCGTCCCGAGACCTTCGCCGAGGTCATCGGGCAGGATCACGTCACCGAGCCGCTGCGTGCCGCGCTCGCGCACAACCGGGTGAACCACGCCTACCTCTTCTCCGGCCCCCGCGGCTGCGGCAAGACCACCTCGGCGCGGATCCTGGCCCGGGCGCTCAACTGCGCGCAGGCTCCCGTCGCCGACCCGTGCGGCGAGTGCGACTCCTGCCGCGACCTCGCCCGCGGTGGCCCGGGCTCGATCGACGTCATCGAGATCGACGCGGCCTCTCACGGCGGCGTCGACGACGCGCGCGACCTGCGTGAGAAAGCGTTCTTCGCGCCGGTGCGCGACTCCTACAAGGTCTACATCATCGACGAGGCCCACATGGTCAGCACGCAGGGCTTCAACGCCCTGCTCAAGCTGGTCGAGGAACCCCCGCCCCACCTGCGCTTCATCTTCGCCACCACCGAGCCGGAGAAGGTGCTGCCGACCATCCGGTCCCGCACCCACCACTACCCGTTCCGACTGATCCCGCCGCGCCTGCTGTCGTCGTACCTCTCCGAGCTCTGCGAGAAGGAGTCGGTCACCATCGAGCCGGCCGCGCTGCCGCTGGTGGTGCGAGCGGGCGGTGGCTCCGCGCGTGACACCCTCTCCGTCCTCGACCAGCTGATGGGCGGTGCGGGGCCCGAGGGCATCACCTACACCCTGGCGGCCGGGCTCCTCGGCTACACCCCCGACACCCTGCTCGACGAGGTCGTGGATGCGTTCGCGGCCGGAGACGGGGCCGCCGTGTTCGGGGTCGTCGACAAGGTGATCGAGACCGGGCAGGACCCTCGCCGCTTCACCGAGGACCTCCTCCGCCGGCTCCGCGACCTCGTGATCGTCTCCGCGGTGCCCGACGCGCCGGCCACGGGTCTGATCGACATCGCCGAGGACGCCGCCGAGCGGCTGGTGGCCCAGGCGGCGCGGTTCGGCCCGGCCGAGCTGAGCCGTGCGGCCGACCTCGTCGCCACCGGCCTCACCGAGATGCGCGGCGCCACGGCCCCCCGCCTCCTGCTCGAGCTGATCTGCGCCCGGGTGCTGCTGCCCGGCGCCGACCACTCCACCGAAGGGGTGCAGGCACGCCTCGACCGGCTCGAGCGACGGATGACCATCGCCGCTGGCGACGCTCCCGCCCCGATCGCGGCGCCTGTCGCCGATCCGCCGCTGCGCGTCGAGCGGCAGGCCCCTGCCCCGGCGACGCCGGTGGTCGCCGAGCCGGTCGTTGCCGAGCCGGTCGTCGCCGAGCCGGTGGTCGCCGAGCCGGTCGTGGCGGAGCCCGCCTCGCCCGAGCCCGCCTCGCCCGAGCGCGCCGTCGTAGTCCAGGGGGCGGCGACCCCCGCGGCCGAGTCGGCCGAGGCGCCGCCGGCGGCGCCCGTCCCCGAGACCGCGGCCGGCTCGCCGCTCAGCCTGGTCGACGTACGCCGGCTCTGGCCCGACATCGTCGAGGCCACCAAGCAGCGCCGCCGGGTGACCTGGATCCACCTCACCCAGCACGCTCAGGTGGTGGCGGTCGACGCGCAGGTGCTGACCCTCGGGTTCAGCAACGTCGGCGCGCGTGAGTCGTTCGACAACGGCGGCAGCGCCGAGATCGTCCGTCAGTCCGCGATCGACGTCGTGGGTCACGACTGGCGGGTCGAGACCATCGTCGACCCCGGCGCCGAAGCCACCGCACCGCCCGCGGCACAGGCCCCAGCCCAGCCTCGGTCCGAGTCGCCGGTCCCGTCGTCGGCGACACAGCAACCCCCGGCAGCCGAGCCGGTGGCAGCAGCCCCGACGGAGCCGCCGCCGTTCGCCCGACCCGACCCGACGCCCACCGAGAGCCCGACCGTGAGCCCGACCGGGAGCCCGGCAGCCACCGCCCGCCAGGCGATCGCGCCCACCCGCACCGGCGGGCGCGACGAGCCCGCTGCCGCGCAGCCGGCCGACTCCGACGGCGGTGCCCGCCCCGACGACGACGATGCCGAGTCCACCGGGCTCGACGGCGCCCAGCTCCTCCAGCAGGCGCTCGGCGCCGAGGTCATCGAAGAGATCCCCCACCAGTGAGAGACGACAGGTGAAGCCATGACCATGAACCCCTTCGAGGCCGCGGGTGGGGCCGGTGACGACGGCGCGCCCGGCGGCTTCAACCTCGAAGACCTCCTCCAGCAGGCTCAGCAGATGCAGTCGCAGCTCGAGAGTGCCCAGGAGCGCCTGGCCGAGGCCCGGATCGAGGGCACGGTCGGCGGCGGTGCGGTCACCGTCACCGTCAACGGCATCGGCGAGCTCCAGGCGGTCACCATCAAGGCGGGCGGCTTCGACGGGTCCAGCGACGACGACCTCAGCGACCTCGGCGACCTGATCGTCGCCGCCTACCGCGACGCCAAGGCGCAGGCCGACGCCGTCGCCACCAGCGCCATCGGCCCGCTCGCGGGTGGCGGCTTCCCCGGTCTCGGCTAGGCCACCCCTTGTACGAAGGCATCGTCCAGGACCTCATCGACGAGCTCGGCCGCCTGCCCGGCGTCGGTCCGAAGGGCGCTCAGCGCATCGCGTTCCACCTGCTCCAGGCCGAGCCCTCCGACGTACGGCGTCTGGCCGAGGTGCTGCTCGAGGTGAAGGCGCGGGTGAGGTTCTGCGCGATCTGCTTCAACGTCTCCGAGGAGGACGAGTGCCGCATCTGCCGCGACCCACGTCGTGACCAGAGCGTGCTGTGCGTCGTCGAGGAGTACAAGGACGTCGTCGCCATCGAGCGCACCAAGGAGTTCCGTGGTCGCTACCACGTGCTCGGCGGTGCGATCTCGCCCATCGACGGCATCGGCCCCGACCAGCTCCACATCACCGAGCTGCTCAAGCGCCTCGCGGACGGCGCCATCACCGAGGTGATCCTCGCGACCGACCCCAACCTCGAGGGCGAGGCGACCGCCACCTACCTCACCCGTATGCTCAAACCTCTGGGACTACGCATCACCCGTCTGGCGAGCGGGCTCCCCGTCGGTGGCGACCTGGAGTACGCCGACGAGGTGACGCTCGGGCGGGCTTTCGCAGGGAGGCGGACGGCCGAATGACCGAACAGACCACGACGGACCAGATCCTGGCCGGGGGAGCCTCGCTGCCCCCGGTCGAGCCCGGCGACGAGTTCGCGGCCCAGATCGCCGACCAGGTCGAGAGCTTCCTGCTCGCCCTGCGCGCGGTCGCGGCCGAGGGCGACGCGGGGCGCAGCATCTCGCTGCTCCTGCTCGAGATCAGCCAGATCCTCCTGGCCGGGGCCAGGCTGGGCGCCCAGGTCGACTTCACGCCCGAGGACGACTATCAGCCCGACGTCGGCCCCGATGCCGACCTCGACGGCCTGCGGCTGCGCCTGGCCGAGATGTTCGGCGACATCGACACCTACAGCTTCGTCCTCGACCCCTACGACCCCGAGCAGATCGAGAGCCAGCTCTCCGACGACCTCACCAGCATCGCCAGCGACCTCGAGAACGGTCTGCGCCACTTCCGCCTCGGCAACACCGCCGAGGCGCTGTGGTGGTGGCAGTTCTCCTACGTCTCATCCTGGGGCAACCTCGCCGGCGCGATGCTCAACGCGCTGCTGTCGGTGGTCGCCCACGACCGGCTCGACGTGGAGTTCACCGGTGAGCTCGACCAGGTCGCCGCGGCGAATGAGATGTTGGACAGCCCGCCCGAGGCGCCCCAGTAGAATCGGGCCGTCTCCGCGCAGCGCCGCGCGCGAGCGTCGTACCGCTTCCCCTGTGCCGTGAGGATCTGACCGTGGGCATTGTCGTGCAGAAGTACGGCGGCTCCTCGGTCGCCGACGCCGACGGCATCAAGCGGGTCGCCCGCCGGATCGTCGACACCCGCCGGGCCGGGCACGACGTGGTGGTGGTGGTCTCGGCGATGGGGGACACCACCGACGACCTGCGTGACCTCGCCGAGCAGGTCAGCCCCACCCCGCCGCCCCGCGAGCTCGACATGCTCCTCACCGCAGGGGAGCGGATCTCGATGGCGCTGCTGGCGATGGCGATCGTCGACCTCGGCCACCAGGCGCAGTCGTTCACCGGCTCCCAGGCCGGCGTGATCACCGACTCCGCGCACGGCAAGGCCAAGATCATCGACATCACGCCGGGCCGCATCGAGAAGGCCATCGGTGGCGGCTCGGTCGCGATCGTGGCCGGCTTCCAGGGCGTCTCGCAGGACACCAAGGACATCACCACCCTCGGCCGTGGTGCCTCCGACACCACCGCGGTCGCTCTGGCGGCGGCCCTCGGCGCGGAGGTGTGCGAGATCTACAGCGACGTCGATGGCGTGTTCACCGCCGACCCGCGCCTCGTCCCGTCGGCCCGCAAGCTCGACCACGTCTCCACCGAGGAGATGCTCGAGATGGCGGCGTCCGGTGCGAAGATCCTCCATCTGAGGTGCGTCGAGTACGCCCGCCGCTACCACATTCCCGTCCACGTCCGGTCGTCCTTCTCGCAGAAGGAAGGCACCTGGATCCTGCCCACCCCGGAGGGAGCAGACGTCATGGAGCAGGCGATCATCGCCGGCATCGCCCACGACCGCAGCGAGGCCAAGATCACCGTGGTCGGCGTCCCCGACAAGGTCGGCGAGGCGGCGCGGATCTTCGAGGCGCTGGCCGAGGTCGAGGTCAACCTCGACATGGTGGTGCAGAACATCTCGGCCCAGGCCACGGGCCTGACCGACATCTCCTTCACGCTGCCGCGCGAGGACGGTCAGACCGCGATGGCGGCGCTGGCCAAGCTCCGCAGCGAGGTCGGCTACGACCACCTGATGTACGACGACGAGATCGGCAAGGTGTCGCTGATCGGCGCCGGCATGCGCTCCCACCCCGGCATCACCGCCAGGTTCTTCGCCGCGCTCGCCAACGCCGGGGTCAACATCGAGATGATCTCCACCTCAGAGATCCGGATCTCGGTGATCGTCGACGAGGCCGACGTCACCGCGGCCGTGCAGGCCACCCACACCGCCTTCGACCTCGACAGCGCCGAGGTCGAGGCGGTCGTCTACGGCGGGACCGGCCGATGAGCGTGCCTCTTCACGTCGGCGTCGTGGGCGCCACCGGGCAGGTCGGCGCCGCGATGCGCCAGATCCTGCTCGCGCGCGCGTTCCCGATCGCCTCGATCCGCTTCTTCTCCTCGGCCCGGTCGGCCGGCACCGTGCTGCCGTTCGGTGACCGCGAGGTCACCGTCGAGGACACGGAGACCGCCGACCCGAGCGGGCTCGACGTCGCGATCTTCTCGGCCGGCGCCACCGCCTCGCGAGCCCTGGCCCCGGCGTTCGCGGCGGCCGGCGCCATCGTCGTCGACAACTCCTCGGCCTGGCGGATGGACCCCGACGTGCCGCTGGTCGTCTCGGAGGTCAACCCCGGAGCCGTCGACCAGGCATGGTCGGAGGGTGGCAAGGGCATCATCGCCAACCCGAACTGCACCACCATGGCCGCGATGCCGGTGCTCAAGCCCCTGCACGACGAGGCCGGTCTCGTGCGCCTGATCGCCTCGACGTACCAAGCGGTCTCCGGCAGCGGCCTCGCCGGCGTCGACGAGCTCGCCGACCAGCTCGCCGCCTCGGGCGACAAGGCCCGCGAGCTGGCCTACGACGGATCCGCGGTCACGTTCCCCGAGCCGGTCAAGTACGCCCGCACGATCGCCCACAGCGTGATCCCGCTGGCAGGCTCGATCGTCGACGACGGGCTGTTCGAGACCGACGAGGAGCACAAGCTGCGCAACGAGACGCGCAAGATCCTCGGCCTTCCCGACCTGGCCGTGTCGGGCACCTGCGTCAGGGTGCCGGTCTTCACCGGCCACAGCCTCTCGATCAACGCCGAGTTCGAGCGCCCGCTCACGGTCGCCCGCGCCCAGGAGCTGCTCGGGTCCGCCCCGGGCGTCGAGCTCTCGGAGATCCCGACGCCCCTGCAGGCCGCCGGCCGCGACCCGTCGTACGTCGGGCGGCTGCGGCAGGACCCCGGGGTCGGCGACGACCGCGGTCTGGTGCTGTTCGTCAGCAACGACAACCTGCGTAAGGGCGCGGCGCTCAACGCCGTCCAGATCGCCGAGCTGGTCGCCGACCGCACCCGCTGACGGTCGGCGTCGTCAGCTTGCGAGCAAGCTCGCGTTTATGGCTCGCTGCGGTGCTCCGATCCTCCTACGTCGGAGCGGAGCATCCTCGCTCGGGTAACACGTCGTCGCGATGGTCGACCTGGAGCGTCGTGTGGTCGATGGCGAACCGCTCGCCGAGCATCTCCTCGATCGCCAGCCGGCGTTCGTGGCAGTCGGCGGCGGAGTCGACGAGCACGTGGGCGGAGAGCGCGGGGAAGCCGGAGGTGACCTCCCAGACGTGCAGCTCGTGCACTCCGGTGACCCCTTGCACGTCCCGGATGCCTGCCTCGACCGCACCCGGCTCGATGCCGCGCGGTGAGGCCTCCAGGAAGATCCGGGCGCTGTCGCGCAACAGTCGGTACGCCGCGACCGCCATCAGGGCCGCCACGACCAGCGCAGCCACGGCGTCGGCCTGCGTCCAGCCGGTGAGGTAGATGACGAGGCCGGCCACCAGCGTGGCGATGAAGGCGAAGAGGTCGGTGACGATGTGCCAGAAGGCTCCGGCGATGTTGAGGCTGCGCCGGTCGGCGCGCGCGAGCAGACCGGCTGCCGCCAGGTTCACCACGATCCCGACGGCGGCGACCACCGCCACCGCTGCGCCGTCGACGTCGGGCGGGTCGAGGAGGCGACGTACTCCCTCGACCACGAACACCACGACCAGCACCGCGAGCGTCAGTCCGTTGATCTGCGCCGACAGGATCTCGGCACGCTTGAGGCCGTAGGTGTAGGCGCCGGAGGCGGGCCGGGCAGCCAGCCGCATCGCGATCAGCGCGAGCGCGATCGCCGCGGCGTCGGTGAGCATGTGACCGGCGTCGGCCAGCAGGGCCAGCGAGTCGACGAGGAGCCCGACGACGACCTCGCCCACCATGAACGCGAGGATCAGGCAGAGGGCGCCCAGCAGCAGCCGACGGTCGGACTCACGACTCGGTGCGTGCGTGTGGTCGTGGGCCATGTCCCTCCTTCCGCGTCATCAGGCCTCCATGATCCCGCACGTCGCCGGTCAGCCGTGGCCCTCCTGGCTGACGAGGCCGACGAGGTTGCCCTCGCTGTCGCGGATGAACGCTTGCCACTCGTCGGTGCCGGCCGGCCCGAGCGTGTCGTCGGCGTGGGTGAAGATCACGTGCGGCTCCGCCTCGATCGTCGTGCCCCCGGCGCGCAACCGGTCGACGCTGTCCCTCACCGAGTCCACGCGGAGGTAGAGCATCGCGCTCGGCGCGCCCTGCTCGAGCAGCAGCCGGACCTCGCCGAGAGCGAAGAAGAGCAGACCCGGCGGGTCGTAGCGAGCGGTCGGCGGGGAGCCCAGCAGGTCGGCGTAGAACGTCGCGGCACGGTCGAGGTCCTCGGCGCGCTGCGCGACCTGGACGAGCTCCATGTCATGCCTCCTCTGGACGGCGCGGCGGCCGCGACCTCTCGAGGCTACGACTCAGCAGGATTCGCGGGGCCCAGCCCTGGGCATGATCGGGGATCCACCGAGAGGAGCGCCATGTCGTTCGCGCCACCACCGACGCCGTACCCGCCCGACCGCTACCTCGGGGAGGGAGGCGAGGCCAGCGGCCGGCTGCGGCACGCCGACGCCCCGCACGACCTCGAGTCGCCGTCGGGCTGGACCGACTACCTCACCACGGGCGCGAGCACCGAGGGAGACTTCGGGCTCTACCGCTGGCACATGGCGGGCCCGCCCAGTGGCCCGGACCCCCACTTCCACCGCTCGCTCTCGGAGTCGTTCTACGTCCTCGCCGGCGAGGTCCGGCTCTACGACGGCACCGCCTGGGTCAGCGGACACCCCGGCGACTTCCTCTACATTCCGCCGGGCGGAATCCACGGCTTCCGCAACGAGTCGGGTGGACCCGCGACGATGCTGATCCTGTTCGCACCGGGCGCTCCGCGGGAGCGCTACTTCGAGGGCCTGGTCGAGCGGGCGACGACGGACCCGCAGCCGACGCCCGAGGAGATGGCGGAGTTCTTCCGCGTCCACGACACCTACTGGCTGGACTGAGCCCGCACGACGAAGGAGGATCCCCGGCACCAGGTGCCGGGGATCCTCCATCGTGTACCTCCGGATGCCCGGAGACATCACACGGTCGGGCTGACAGGATTTGAACCTGCGGCCTCCTCGTCCCGAACGAGGCGCGCTACCAAACTGCGCCACAGCCCGATTGCCCTCCCGACGATCCGCGAGTGACTTCGCGAGTGCCGGGCGACAAGCACGGGCGAGCATACCGGGTGGGTCGGGCCGCCTGAGAATCGCCGTCCAGCGGCCGGAGTTCAGGCCGGCGGGGTCAGTGTCAGCAGTGTCGCCTCGGGTCGACAGGCGACCCGGATCGGGGTGTACGGCGAGGTGCCGATGCCCGCCGAGACGTGCAGCCAGGACGACGCGGGGTCGCCTGGACGCGAGTCCGCGGGATGGCGGTGCAGGCCCCTGGCGCGGGTCGGCTCGAGGTCGCAGTTGGTGACCAACGCGCCCTTGAGCGGCAGGCAGACCTGGCCGCCGTGGGTGTGCCCGGCGAAGATCGCGTCGTAGCCGTCCGCTGCGAACTGGTCGAGCACCCGCAGGTACGGCGCGTGCGCGACGCCCACGCGGAGGTCGGCCGTCGCGTCGGCACGGCCGCCCACCGCGACCAGGTCGTCGTACTCCAGATGGGGGTCGTCCACCCCCGCCCACGCGACGCTCAGCTCGCCGACCGTGGAGGTGGTGCGTCGGTTGGTCAGGTCGATCCAACCGGCCCCGGAGTAGGCGTCCTTGAGCTCCTGCCACGGGAGCTTGGCCGAGTGGACGTTGCGGTTGCCGTCGTCGGGCAACAGGTACCACAGCGGGTTGCGCAGGGTGGGCGCGTAGTAGTCGTTGGAGCCGAGCACGAAGACGCCCGGCACGTCGAGGAGCGGGCCGAGGGCGTCGAGCACGGCCGGCAGCGACTGGAGGTGGGCCAGGTTGTCGCCGGTGTTGACGACCAGGTCGGGCTCGAGATCGGCCAGCGACCGCACCCACTCCTGCTTGCGCGACTGGCTCGGGGTCATGTGGATGTCGCTGAGGTGGAGCACCCGCAGCGGACGCGCGCCCTCGGGCAGCACCGGCATCGTCGCGCAGCGCAGCGTGAAGGCCCGGGACTCCCAGACGGCGTACGCCGTGAGGCCCGCGCCGGCCAGAGCGCCCGCGCCGAGGGAGCGGAGGACGAACCGAGCAGGGGTCACGTCGCAAGGCTGCCACAGTGACTGCACAATGAGGGCATGAGCGCTCTCAAGGACCGGCTGCGCAGCGACCTCACGGCCTCGATCAAGGCGCACGACTCCCTGCGCTCCTCGACGATCCGGATGGTGCTGTCGGCCATCACGAACGCCGAGGTGGCCGGCAAGGAGGCGCGCGAGCTGAGCGACGACGACGTCGTCGGCGTGCTCTCGACGGAGGCGAAGAAGCGCCGCGAGGCGTCGGCTGCCTTCGCCGAGGCGGGCCGCACCGAGCTCGCCGACAAGGAGAGCGCCGAGGCCGCGCTGATCGCGGAGTACCTGCCCGAGCAGCTCTCCGACGTCGAGATCGCCGACCTCGTCACCTCGGTGATCGCCCAGACCGGCGCTGCCGCCGACGGCATGCGCGCCATGGGCAAGGTGATGGGCGTGCTCACACCGCAGGTGCGCGGTCGCGCCGACGGTGGTGTGGTCGCCGCCGAGGTCCGGCGGCAGCTGGGCTAACCGGGGCCAGGACCGCCGTTGCCGTTGCCGTTGCCGTTGCCGTTGCCGTTCCCGTTGCCAGGTCCGTTCCCGGGCCCGTTGCCCTTGTGCGGGACGAACGGCGTGCCGTTGGAGCGGTAGATGGTGATGGTCGAGCCGCTGGCGATCTGGCTGCCGGCGCCGGGACTGGTGTACGCCGCGGTGTCCGCGGGGTAGCCGGAGTTGCGGAACCCACCGTCGGCGACCTGGAAGCCCGCCGACCTCAGCTCCGAGGCGGCTTGGTCGTAGGGCACGCCGGCCACGTCGGGCACCGGGGTGAGGACACCCTGGACGTCCTGGGCGTTGGGCGCCGTGAACGTGGCGTCGGGCAGCCAGCGCTGGATCTGGCTCATCGCGCCGTACCACATGGGTCCGGCCGTCGTGGAGCCGTGCGCCACGTCGGTGAACTGGCCACCGATGGTCTGGCCGTTGAGGGTGATCCAGTGCCCGAGCTGGTTGGCGCCCGCGATCATCGACGCGGTCGCGAGGTTGGGCGTGTAGCCCATGTACCAGACCGACATGTTGTTGTCGTTGGTACCCGTCTTGGCGGCCGACTCCTGGTTGAGCTGCAGGGCGGCGCCGAAGCCGGTCGGCGACTGGACACCGCGGAGCACGTCGTTGACGGCATCGGCCACGGAGGAGTCGATCACCTGCTGGCACTGTGGCTGGTAGGTCTTGAGCTGGTTGCCGTTGGAGTCGTCGATGGAGACCACCGGTCGGGGGTCGCAGTGGAGGCCGCGGGCCGCGAAGGTCGCGTAGGCGTCGGCCAGCTCGAGTGGGCTCACCGAGGCGACGCCGAGCGTGAACGACGGGACCATCTCGGTGGCCGGGTCGTCGAGGCCGATCCCCATCGCCTGGGCGAGCCGGTAGGGCTCGCAGAGGCCGGTCTGGAGCTCCAGCTTGGCGAAGAACGGGTTCACCGACTCCTGGGTGCCACGGTAGAGGTTCATGTTGCCGGAGACGGTGGAGGTGTGCACGGTCCAGGTGTCGGTGCTGTAGAAGTTCTTGCCACCGCAGACGCGGTACTGGCTCATCGGGATGTTGACCACGGGCGGCGCCTGGATGTTCTCCGACAGCGGGATGCCCTGCTGGATGGCGGCGGCGAGGACGAATGCCTTGAACGTCGAGCCGGGTTGGAAGCCGGCGGAGTCGCCGTACTTCTGGGGCACGACGTAGTTGAGGAACGTCTGTCCGGCCTTGGCGTCGCCACCCATCGGTCGCGACTGCGCGATGGCCTTCACGTCGCCGGTGCCCGGTTGGACCATCGCCAGCGCCCCGATCGCCTGGTCCTTGGCGAAGACGTGGTTCCCCACCGAGGTGTCGGCGGCCTTCTGGTCACGCAGGCTGATCGTGGTGTGGATGGTGAGGCCGCCGGTCTTCAGCAGGTTACGACGGGCCGTGACCGTCTTGCCGAGGGCCGGGTCGTGCTCGAGGTAGTTGACGACGTAGTCGCAGAAGAACGGGGCGCGGGAGTTCAGGCAGCCGTTCGGGGCCGGCACCGGGTCGAGGCCGAGCGGCTTCTTCTTCAGCAGGTCGGCGCGGTGCTGCTTGATCACGTGGAGCTGGGCGAGCCGGTCGAGCACGACGTTGCGCCGCTGGATGCCGCGGTCGGCGTTGGTGATCGGGTCGTAGCCCGAGGGGTTCTTGACCAGACCGGCCAGGGTGGCGCCCTGGAGCAGGGTGAGGTCCTTGGCGTTGGTGTTGAAGTAGTGCCGCGCCGCTGCCTGCACGCCGTACGCGCCGTCGCCGTAGTAGGCGATGTTGAGGTAGCGCTCGAGGATCCAGTCCTTGGAGTAGTTCTGCTCGAAGGCGATCGCGTAGCGCAGCTCGGTCAGCTTGCGGGCGTAGGTCTCGGCGGTGGCCGCCTTGCGCTCCTTGGGGGTCTTCGCCTGGTCCACCAGCGTCATCTTGACCATCTGTTGGGTGATCGACGAGCCACCCTGCACCGAGCCACCGCTGGCCTGGTTGGTCACCAGCGCCCGCAGCGTGCCTTTCAGGTCGAGCGCGCCGTGCTGGTAGTAGCGGTAGTCCTCGATGGCCACGATCGAACGCACCATGTTCCGCGAGATCTGGCTCAGCGGCACGTTGATGCGGTTCTGGTCGTAGAGCAGCGCGATGGTGTTGCCCTGCCCGTCGACGATCTTCGTCTGCTGCGCGAGCGGCTGCGTGCGGAGGTTCGCCGGGAGGTCGTCCACGGTGTGCGACAGCGACTTGGCGCCGATCCCGAGCACGCCGGCGAACGGAATTGCCAGGCCCGCCACGACCACGCCCATGACGGCCGCGACGACGGCCATCACGCCGAGATGGGAGGCGACGCGAGCCGCAGGCAGGCGCTCACCAGGGGGCACAGACATGCTGTCCAGGGTACGTGAAGACGCGCAACGTGCCCATTTGTGACCCCCGGGGACTAGTCCTCTGGGACTAGGGCGATAGGTCCCTACGACCCTGTCGGCGCACGGCCTCGGCTCTTTACCTTGGTACCTGACCGAAGCATCTGGAAACAGATGGCGTCATGGGGACGCATCGGTCACGACGATCGTGGGGACGTCATTATGTGGAATCAAGACTGGGCTGCCGCGGCCGCGTGCCGGGTATCACAGCCCGACAAGCTGTTCGTCCGTGGCGCTGAGCAGAACAAGGCAAAGCAGGTGTGCGGTGCGTGCCCGGTACGCACCGAGTGCCTCGCCGAGGCTCTCGACAACCAGATCGAGTGGGGCGTCTGGGGCGGGATGACCGAGCGCGAGCGCCGTGCACTGCTGCGGCGTCGTCCGAACGCATCATGGAGGGCCGTCCTCGAGACGGCTCGCGAGCAGCACGTCGGAGTCGCCGTCAACGCCTGAGCCGCGTTGACGACAACACCGACACGTCGGGACATCACCCGTCAGGTCGGCCGCTTCCCCGCCAGGAGCGTGCCGACCTGACGGAGCCCGTCGAGGTCGTGCACGTCGCCCGCCAGGGCCGGCACGACCGCCGTCGGGACCTGCGGGTGCGCCGCCTCGAAGCGGCTCCGCAGCCTCGCCTCTCGCTCGACCATCCGCACGCGGTCCGCGTGCAGCCTGAGCAGGCCGGCGGTCAGTGAGTCCGGATCCGCCTTGCGCAGGCGCTCCGCCGCCGCCATCGCCTCGTCCGCCGAGGCCGCTCCTTGCGGCTCGGGACTGGCCCGGTTGACCACGAGCCCCGCCAGCGGCATCGCGTCCTCGCTGAGCCGCTCGACGAAGTACGCCGCCTCGCGCAGCGCGTCCGGCTCCGGCGCGGCCACGACGAGGAACGCCGTACCCTCGGCCTGGAGCAGCGCGAACGTCTTGTCGGCGCGCTGCCGGAAGCCGCCGAAGAGCGTGTCGAACGCCGCCACGAACGTCTGCATGTCGCGCAGCACCTGCGCGCCGAGCACCTTGGTCAGGGCGTTGGTGACCATCGAGAAGCCGGCGGTCATCAGCCGGGCCGGGCCGCGGGCAGGTACGAGCAGGAGCTTGATGAACCGGCCGTCGAGGAAGCTGGAGAGGCGCTCGGGGGCGTCCAGGAAGTCGAGGGCCGACCGCGAGGGCGGGGTGTCCACGACGATCAGGTCGTAGGTGCCGTCCTTCAACGCATCCGCGTGGATCTGGCCGAGCTTCTCCATCGCCATGTACTCCTGCGTCCCCGCGAAGGAGCTGGAGAGCGCGATGTAGAAGGGGTTCTCGAGGATCTGCTTGGCCTTCTCGGGGCTGGCCTGGCTCTCGACCACCTCATCGAAGGTGCGCTTCATGTCGAGCATCATCGCGTCGAGGCTGCCGCCGTCGGCGGCGCCGATGCCGCGCACCGGCCGCGGGGTGTTGTCGAGCTCCTCGATCCCCATCGACTGTGCGAGGCGCCGGGCCGGGTCGATGGTGAGGACGACGACCTTGCGGCCCCGTTCGGCCGCCCGCAGTGCGAGTGCTGCCGAGGTCGTGGTCTTGCCGACCCCACCCGAGCCGCAGCAGACGATGATCCCGGTACGACGGTCGTCGAGCAGCGCGTCGACGTCCAGCACCCGACCACCCTTGACCGACTGGGGCCCGACCCGGGTCCGGCTCCGGCTGGGCTGGCGCTGGGCGCTGCCTCGCGCCTCCTTGCGCGGCTCGTTGCGCGCCGGGCTCATGCCAGACCCTGGTCGCGCAGGAGGCCGGCGATCTCGTAGAGACCGCCGAGGTCGATCCCGCCCACGAGCAGCGGGAGCTCGTAGGACGGCACCTCGAGGGTCTCGACCACTGACCGCTGGCTGTCCTCGAGCGCGCGCCGCTCGGCGTGGTCGCGTGCCTCGGCCAGGAGCCCGGTGACCTGCGCGCCGGAGCCGGACAGACCGGCGCGGGTCAGATCGGTCGCCACCTTCTTCTTGGGGACCTTGTTGGTCCGGATCGCTGTGAGGTCGTCGTCGTCGAGGTCGCGCGGCCGCACCTGGTTGACCACCACGCCGCCGACCGGGATCCGGTGCCGGCGGAGCTCGGCGATGCCGTCGGCGGTCTCCTGCACGGGCATCTCCTCCAGCACCGTGACCAGGTGGCAGGCCGTCCGCGGGGAGCGGAAGAGCTGGGTGACCGAGTCGGCCTGGTTCTTGATCGGCCCCATCCGCGCCAGCCCGGCCAGCTCGTCGTTCACGCCGAGGAACTGGGCGATGCGCCCGGTCGGGGGAGCGTCGAGGACGACCGCGTCGTACCGGATCGCGTCCTTGTTGCGGGCGTTGCGCTTGGTCGCCTCGTAGACCTTGCCGGTCAGCAGCACGTCGCGCACGCCCGGGGCGATGGTGGTGGCGAACTCGATGACGCCGAAGCGGTCGAGGGCCTTCCCGGCGCGGCCGAGCTTGTAGTACATCGAGAGGTATTCCAGCAGCGCCGACTCCGGGTCGATGTGGAGGGCATGGACCACGCCACCGCGCTGGCCCTGCGGCCCCACGAGGCCGGTCGCGATCCGGCGCTCGGCGTACGGGAGGGGCTCGACGTCGAACATCCGGGCGATTCCCTGCCGGCCCTCGACCTCGCAGAGCAGGACGTTGGTGCCGTTCGAGGCCAGGCCCAGAGCGAGCGCCGCCGCGACGGTCGACTTACCGGTGCCGCCCTTGCCGGTGACGATGTGCAGACGCACGTCGGGGAAGTCGTGGCTCGGCACACCGTGAGCGTAATGGTGAAGCCTTCGTGGACTCGTGGGCGGGGACCGCCGCCCGGCGCTACCGTCATGCCCGGGGGGAAGCACGATGGACTGGTACGAGCTCGAGGTGGAGGGGCGCGTCACCGCGCTGCGCCGTGGACTCTGCGCAGGTGTGGGGACGGACGGACGCGCGTTCACGTGCGAGCTCCGCGGCCTCTCGCCGACGCCTGTCGCGTACGACGACATCGTGCTCGACTCCTTCGGCGTGGTCGGGGCGTCGCCTGGCGGTCGGGCCTGGCTGACCGGCCGCGGAGCCGACGGTCGGCTGACGCTCTTCGGGACCTCGCCCGAGCTCGTCGGCACGCCCCAGGAGGCGGTCGCGCACCCGCTCGACTCCATCGGGGCGATGTGGGCGGCGCCGGTGGTCGACGCGCGCGCCGCCCACGTGCTCGCCTCCGACCTCCAGGACGGCGCGTGGCGCCTGCGCGCCTACCACGTCGACGACGCGATCGGCGGCGGTGTGGCGCGCGGTCGTGGCTTCGCGCTCGCCTCCGAGCCCGACACCAGCCTGGCGTTCTCCTTCCACGAGCGCGGTCCGCTCGTGGTCGCCGGTCGGATCGGGGAGGGCACCGACCCGGCTCCCGCGGCCTGGACGCTGGCCGACCTGCACGAGCCGCCGTCGCCGGGGCGGGACGAGGGCTGGAAGAGGGTGCACCTGGCGCCTGCCCCCACCGAGCTGACCTCCGTCGCGGTCGGTCAGGACTCCGGTCGGATCTGGGTCGGCGGCCGGGTGGAGGACCGCCCCGCTGCCTGGGAGGTGCTCCGCCTGCCCTTCCGCGGGCTGGTGCGGTCCGCACCGGTGACGATGCCGCGTCTCGAGCTCGCTCCCGAGACGTCTGCCGCGGGTCGTGGGCGGTCGCTCGTGCTCGCCGAGGACGCCCGCGGAGACCTCCCGGTCTTCGTCGCGGCCACCACCCGGGGCAACCGCCTGTGCTGGCACGACGGCACCGAGTGGATCGCCCTGCCCGCCCCCGACGGCCGGCTCCACGCGGCCTGCCTCGCGGGCGGCGCCGTGCACGTGCTCGTGGACGCCTCGGTCTGGTCCGTCGAGGACCCCACCGCCGGCTGAGTGCGCCGCCGTACGGCCATGGCAGGATCACTGCGAGCGGGAACAGGAGGTGCTCATGGACAAGGTCGTGGCGAGTGCTGGGGAGGCGGTCGCGGACGTCGCGGACGGCGCCCGGCTCGCGGTCGGAGGTTTCGGGCTGTGCGGCGTGCCGTCGGTGCTGATCGATGCGGTGCTGGACGCCGGGGTGGCCGACCTCGAGGCGGTGTCGAACAACTGCGGGGTCGACGAGTGGGGTCTGGGCCGACTGCTGATGGAGCGGCGGCTGCGGCGGATGATCTCCTCCTACGTCGGGGAGAACAAGGAGTTCGCCCGGCAGTACCTCTCCGGTGAGCTCGAGGTCGAGCTGACGCCGCAGGGCACGCTCGCCGAGCGGATGCGGGCCGGCGGCTCGGGCATCCCGGCGTTCTTCACCGCGACCGGTGGCGGCACCCAGGTCGCCGAGGGCGGCCTGCCCTGGAAGTACGACGACGCCGGCAACGTGCTGGTCTCGTCGCCGCCGAAGGAGACCCGCGACTTCGGCGGTCGGGAGTATGTGTTGGAGGAGGCGATCATCGCCGACTTCGGGCTGGTCCGAGCCTGGAAGGGCGACCGGCACGGCAACCTCGTCTACCGCGAGTCCGCGCGCAACTTCAACCCGCTCGCGGCGATGTGCGGCCGGGTCACCATCGCCGAGGTCGAGCACCTCGTCGAGCCTGGGGAGATCGAGCCCGAAGACGTCCACACACCGGGGGTCTACGTGCAGCGCGTCGTGGCCCTGACTCCCGAGCAGGCGGCGGACAAGAAGATCGAGAAGCGGACGACGCGGCCCCGACCGGAAGGCGTCTGACATGGCCCAGTCACGTGGGTGGACCCGCGAGCAGATGGCCGCCCGGGCCGCCTCGGAGCTGACCGACGGCTCGTACGTCAACCTCGGGATCGGGCTGCCGACCCTGGTGCCCAACTACGTCGCCGACGACGTCGAGCTGGTGCTCCAGTCCGAGAACGGCATCCTGGGCGTCGGCGCCTACCCCTACGAGGGCGACGAGGACCCCGACCTGATCAATGCGGGCAAGGAGACGGTCACCCTGCGCAAGGGCGCGTCGTTCTTCGACTCCGCCACGTCGTTCGGGATGATCCGCGGCGGCAAGATCGACGCCGCGATCCTCGGCGCCATGCAGGTCAGCGCGAAGGGCGACATCGCGAACTGGATGATCCCCGGGAAGATGGTCAAGGGCATGGGTGGCGCGATGGACCTCGTCCACGGCGCCAAGCGGGTGATCGTGCTGATGGAGCACGTCGCCAAGGACGGCTCCCAGAAGATCCTCGAGGAGTGCGACCTGCCCTACACCGGTCGCGCCGTCGTGGAGCGGATCATCACCGACCTCTGCGTCCTCGACGTCACGCCCGACGGACTCCGGCTCGTCGAGCTGGCCCCCGACGTGACTCTCGACGAGGTCCGCGAGAAGACCGGCCCGGAGATCCTGACGTGAACGCGATGTCCCGGGTGCGCCCCGGCGTGGCACTCCGCGGAGCCGGGATCGCCATCGCCTGCCTGCTGCCCGGCGTCACCCGTCGCGCGGAGGTCCTGGCGACCTCGTTCGTGGCGGCCTGGCCGATCGACCGGCCGGGTGTCCAGCTGGTGACACTGGTGCCCGAGCAGGACGCGCCGGCGTGGCAGCGCGCAGTGGTGCCGGTGGCCACCTCCGGTGCCTCGTGGACGCTCGTGATGTCGCTGGCGGTCCTGGGCGTCCGTCGCCTCCGGCTGCCGACCCCGGTGGGCGCGGTGCTGCTCGGCGCCGGGGTCGCGGCCGCCGACACCGCGATGATCGGCTGGTCCGAGACGATCAAGGCGAAGGCGGAGGCCGCCCGCGTGGCCGCCGCCGCCGAGGAGAGTTGAGCCCCGGGTCCTGAGCGGCCGGTGCGACTCACACCAATCCGCTGTGTCCTAGGCCGTCGAACAGTCTGTGGCGTCCCTCACAGGAGGGACGCGTCAGTACTGGAGGGCTTGGCATGAGCGAGACAAGCAGAAGGAAACTCCTGGCAGGAACCGGCGCCGGTGTGGCGGTCGGAACGGTCGCCCTGACGATGCGGCCCGCAGCGGCGGGCGAGGCACGTCGTACCCCCTCGAGCGCTCGGGAGCCCGTCGTGGCGTACGTCGAGGACCATCGGTCCGGACGGCTGCGACTGATGGTGGGCGAACGCGAGGTGGTCGTCCACGACCACGACCTCGTGACCCGCATTCTCAACGCCGCGGGAGGTGAGTGAGATGTCCTCCCACCGCGAAGCACCGGAGACTGCCAAGGACCCGGTGGCCGACAGCACGGACGTCTACGCGTTCGTCAGTCCCGAGCGCCCCGACACGGTCACCCTGATCGCCAACTACATCCCGTTCCAGGCGCCCGACGGCGGACCCAACTTCTACGAGTTCGGCGACGACGTGGCCTACGACATCCACATCGCCAACGCGGGCAAGGGTGAGCCCGACATCACCTACCGGTTCAAGTTCCACACCGCCGTCCGCAACCCGACGACGTTCCTCTACAACACCGGGCAGATCACCAGCATCCACAGCCCGAACTGGAACCGACCGCAGTTCTACTCCGTGACCCGGATCAAGGACGGCAAGTCCAAGGTGCTCGCGTCGAGGCTGGCGTGCCCGCCGGTCAACATCGGTCCGCGGTCGACGCCCGACTACGCCGACCTCGCCGCCACGGCGGTGCACAAGGTCGGCAAGCGACGCGTCTTCGCCGGCCAGCGCGCCGACGCGTTCCACGTCGACCTGGGCAGCATCTTCGACCTCGGCACGCTGCGCCCGTTCGAGAACCTGCACCTGATCCCGAGCGCCGCTGCTCCGGGCGTGAACTCGCTGCAGGGCTTCAACGTGCACACGATCGCGCTCCAGGTGCCGATCTCCGAGGTCACCAGGTTCGGCACGCAGCCGACGAACGCCGGCAAGCCCGGCGCGGTGATCGGCGTCTGGGCCTCGGCCCACCGTCGTACCTCGCGGATCTTCGACCCGAAGGTCGGCGCGTACGTCGGGCACGGCCCCTGGGCGCAGGTGTCGCGACTCGGCAACCCGCTGTTCAACGAGGTGATCGTGCCGATGGCGAAGAAGGACGGGTGGAACGCGCACCGACCGAAGGGCGACCACCGGTACGCCAAGTACGTCAACCACCCGGAGCTCGCCAAGCTCCTGCCGGTGCTCTACCCGGGCGTCTTCCCGAACCTCGCGGGGTACCACAAGGCGCGGGCGGACCTGAACGCGATCCTGCTCACCGGCATCCCGTCCGGTGTCGTGCCCGGCTTCCAGAACTTCACGGGTCCGGTGGAGTCCGACATGTTGCGGCTGAACGTCGCCATCCCACCGTCGTCGAGCCCCGACAACCTGGGCCTGGTGGCGGGCGACCCGGCGGGCTTCCCGAACGGACGCCGCGTGGACGACGACGTGGTGACGATCGAGCTGCGGGCCGTGGCGGGGCTGACGATCCCGCTCGTCGACCCGTCGTTCACCCCCGATGGCGCGGTCACGGCCATCAAGGACGGCACGACGAACACCAACAGCGCGACCACCGGCACGTTCCCCTACCTCGGGAACCCGGGCGGTGGCTACCAGACCGTGCCGGGGACGGCGGCGGTATGAGCACGGCCGAGAACCCGTTCGCCGGGCAGGGCTCGGTCCTGCTCGACATCGGGTACGACGTCGGGGCGCTCGTCGTGACGATGCCGGCGGCGATGGTCGACACCGAGGTGGAGATCCGCCCGGTGGGGATGGTGGCGCACCACGCACACGTGGGGCATGCCCACGAGCACGGTCACGGGCACGCACGACGGGCATCTCGCGCACGTGGCCGTGGTCGAGCGACCGGTCGGGGACGGCACCGTTCCCTCGCTGGTGTTCGGCGAGCTGACCACAGGTCGATACGACCTGTTCGAGAAGGGCCACCCCGACGACGTCGTGCTCACCGCCGACGTCGCAGGGGGTCAAGTGGCGACGGCGTCCTGGCCGGTCTGACGCGGTCGTCGACCGTGGCACCGACGCGCTCTGGGGGACGCGTCGGTGCCACGCGGTCGAGCGTCGGGCCGGGAGTAGGGTCGCGCCATGACGCAGATCCAACGGTGGGAGTACCTCACGGCGCCGATCCTCACCCACGCCGCCAAGCAGATCCTCGACAACTTCGGAGCTGACGGCTGGGAGCTGGTCCAGATCGCGCCGGGCATGAACCCGGAGAACCTCGTGGGCTACTTCAAGCGTCCGGTGGCCGGCTGATGGGCGCGGTCGAGGACCGGCTCGCCGAGCTGGGTCTTTCCGTGCCCGACGTGGCCAAGCCCGTGGCGTCGTACGTCCCGGCGGTGCGTTCGGGGTCCCAGGTCTTCACGTCCGGCCAGCTGCCGATGCGCGAGGGCACGCTGATGGCGACCGGCAAGGTGGGCGGCGAGGTGTCTGCGGACGACGCCGTCGCCCTGGCGCAGCAATGCGCGCTCAACGCGATCGCCGCGGTCAAGGCCGAGATCGGCGACCTCGACGCCGTGAAGCGGGTCGTGAAGGTGGTCTGCTTCGTCGCGTCGACGCCCGACTTCACCGGCCAGCCGCAGGTCGCGAACGGCGCCTCCGAGCTCCTCGGTACGGCGTTCGGCGACGCGGGTGTGCACGCGAGGTCCGCGGTCGGCGTACCCGTGCTGCCGCTGGACGCGCCGGTCGAGGTCGAGATCCTCGTCGAGATCTGACGTGCGGGTCTCGCTGCCACCACAGCTCGTCGAGCATGCGCGCAGCTTCGCGGACGGCACGCGCACGCCGGCCGAGCCGCGGGACGCCGCGACGGTGGTGCTGATGCGGCCGGGCCCGGAGGGCCCCGAGCTGTATCTGCTGCGCCGCCAGACGTCGATGGCCTTCGCGGGCGGCATGTGCGTGTTCCCGGGTGGAGGGGTCGACGCCCGCGACTTCGACCACACGGTCGCGTGGGCCGGGCCACCGCCGGCGGAGTGGGCGAGGCAGCTCGTGACGTCGGAGGAGATGGCGCGAGCACTGGTGTGCGCCGCCGTACGCGAGACGTACGAGGAGTCCGGCGTCCTGCTGGCCGGTACGTCGTCCGCGGACGTCGTGGCCGACACCACCGGCGACTCGTGGGAGGCAGATCGGCGGGCGCTCGAGGCCAAGGAGCTGGCGTTCACCACGTTCCTCGAGCAGCGCGGCCTGGTGCTGCGCACCGACCTCCTCGGCGTGTGGTCGGGATGGTGCACACCGGTCTTCGAGCCTCGGCGCTTCCGCACCTGGTTCTTCGTCGCAGCGCTGCCGGCCGGACAGCGGACCCGCGACGTGTCGACGGAGTCGTCGTCGGTGACCTGGCTCGGCGCCTCGGCGGCGTGCGACGCCGTCGACGCGGGTGAGCTCGGGATGATGCCGCCGACGTACCTCACGTGCCTCGAGGTCGCCCAGCACGCGTCGCCCGCCGAGGTGCTGGCCTCCGCGCCGGGCCGCGTGGTCGAGATGTTCACGCCGACGGTGGAGGGCGACGGCGCGGACGCGACGCTGTCGGTGCCGCCGTGGCTCGCGACGGTGGTCGAGGCGCACCGCCGGTGACGTGGACGGGTGGGTCGTTCGGCTCCGTCGCGCAGTGCGTGCTCGCGCCCAACGCGTCGCCGATGACGCTCGACGGCACCAACACGTGGGTGCTCCGCGACCCGTCGTCGTCGCGCTCGGTGGTGGTGGATCCCGGGCCGCCGGATGCCTCCCATCTGGACTCCGTCGCCGCGGCGGCGGGAGACGTCGCCGTCGTACTGCTGACCCATCACCACCTCGACCACTCCGAGGCCGCCCGGTCGTTCGCGGAGCGGGTGGGCTGCGGCGTCCGCGCCCTCGACCCGTCGTACCGGCTGGGCACGGAGGGCCTCGGCGAGGGCGACGTCGTCGCCGTCGGCGACCTGGAGGTGCACGTGGTCGCGACGCCGGGGCACACGGCTGACTCGCTGTCGTTCGTGCTCCCCGCCGAGCACGCGGTCCTCACCGGCGACACGGTGCTGGGCCGGGGTACGACGGTGGTGGCGCATCCCGACGGTGAGCTCGGGGCCTACCTCGGCTCTCTCGACCGGCTGCGCGCGCTGGCCGAGGCGCACGAGATCGAGACGATCTGGCCGGGGCACGGGCCGGTCATCGACCGCGCGCTGCCGGTGCTGGAGCACTACCTGGCCCATCGTCGTGAGCGCCTCGAGCAGGTGCGGGCCGCCCTGCGCGACCTGCACGCCGAGGCCCGCTCCGGCGTACCCCTCGACCACGACGCCCTCCCGCGCCGGGTCGTGGAGATCGTCTACGCCGACGTCGACCCCGTCCTCTGGCCCGCCGCCGAGCTCTCCGTCCGCGCCCAGCTCGCCTACCTCCACCGTTGAGACGTCCCTGCTGGTGCGTTGAGACGTCGCAAGTGCACCGTTGAGTGGGCACGCATGACCCGGTGAGTGGGCACGGATGGCTCACTGACGAGGGGCTTGTCCACAGGCGCGTCACTCACGCCGACCGGACCGTCAAGCCTCGGGGCACTCTCGGCGCATGCAGATCTCGGAGCTTCCCTCGGACCCGTTCACGGCCGCGCAGTCCTCAGCCCTGGGTCTCAACCGCGCGCAGCTGAGACAGCTGTGCGCCGCCCGGGTCATCACCCGCGTCCTGTACGGCGTGTACCTACGAGCGGACGTGCCCCTCACCACCGAGGTGAAGATCGCGGCAGCCGCGCTCGTGATCAACAGCGATGCAGTGATCTGCGATCGGACGGCTGCATGGATCTGGGGTGTGGACGTCTTCCGGCTCAGCGAGCTCGACGTCGTACCGGCCGTGGAAGCGTTCGTCCTACGTGGTAGGACGCGGGTCCGACGGGAGCAGACCTGGGGCGGCGTGCGTGATCTCGCGCGGACGGACTGGCTCGAGCTGGGCTCCGTCAAGGTGACGACGCCGCTGCGGACTGCGCTCGACCTGGGATGTGGGCTGAACCGCCGCGATGCGCTTGGCGGCCATGGAGGCGCTCGCGCGCCGCCATGGATTCTCGTCGGCTGACCTCACGAAGGAGCTTCCACGGTTCCGACGGCGGCGTGGGGTGGTCCAACTTCGGGGGCTCGTGCCGCTGGTCCGGGTCGAATCGGAGTCCATGCGCGAGACCTGGACCCGACTCGCCCTGCTCGACTTCGGCTTGCCGGAGCCCGTGCTCCAGTGGTGGGTAGAGGTCGACGGGACTCCGACGTACCGCCTCGACCTCGCCTACCCACTTGCACGCGTCGCGATCGAGTACGACGGCCGCGATCACCACTCGAGTGCAGCTGACCGCGCGCGAGACGAGGCGAGGCGCGCCTGGCTCTGCGCCCACGGTTGGACGCTCATCATCGTCGAGGCATCTGACTTTGCCCCGGGCGCGGATGACGCCTGGCTCCGGGCGGTTCGCGATGCTCTGGCGGCTGCCCAGCAGCGCCCGGTCCGGTTCTACAGGCGCGGATGAACATCCGCGACGGCTCGAGGAGCCATCCGTGACGCTTCAACGCGACATGGGTGACGTCTCGACCCACCTCGACGTCAACGGGCGCGGCGGCGGAGGCGGTCGACGTCCATGATCACGACCGAGCGGGGCTCGAGGCGCAGCCAGCCGCGGGAGGCGAAGTCGGCGAGGGCCTTGTTGACCGTCTCGCGGGAGGCGCCGACGAGCTGGGCGAGCTCCTCCTGGGTGAGGTCGTGGTGCACATGCACCCCGTCGTCGGCGGTCCGGCCGAAGCGGTCGGCGAGATCGAGGAGGGCCTTCGCGACACGTCCGGGTACGTCGGAGAACACCAGGTCGGCGACGACGTCGTTGGCCTTGCGCAGCCGACCGGCCAGCTGGTTGAGCAGCCCACGAGCCACGGCGGGCCGGCCGTCGAGCCAGCGGAGGAGGTCCTCGTGGGAGAGCGAGAGGAACGCCGCGTCGGTGACCGCGGTGACGGTGGCCGACCGGGGGCCGGGGTCGAACAGCGAGAGCTCACCGAACATCTGGCCCGGTCCCTGGATCGCGAGCAGGTTCTCGCGCCCGTCGGCCGACGTGCGTCCGAGCTTCACCTTGCCGTCGGTGATGACGTAGAGACGGTCGCCGCTGTCGCCCTCGTGGAAGAGCACCTCGCCGCGCCGCAGCTTCGTCTCGCTCATCGAGGCGCGCAGCGCCGTGGCGGCCTCGTCGTCGAGCGCGCTGAACAGCGGCGCCTGACGCAGAACCTCGTTGTCCACGAAACTCCTCCATCGCCCGCCCCTGCGCACCCGTACGTCGGGCACGAGGGCTTGGCCCTGCCTGATCCTATCCAGAGTGGGCCAGGTCACACTCACCCCTCGGTCCCGCACGGACGAGGGGGTGGGGGACCGTAGGCTGTCGGGGTGCCAGCCGTGTCCGCCCCCGAGACCCGCACGGGCCTGGTCCGACGGGCCCGCAGGATCGACCGGGTGCTGGCCGAGACCTATCCCGATGCGCGCATCGAGCTCGACTTCGACGACCCCTTCCAGCTCCTGGTCGTCACCGTCCTCAGTGCCCAGACGACCGACCGCAGGGTCAACGCCGTCCGCCCGACGCTGTTCGCGGCCTACCCCGACCCGGCAGCGATGGCGGCCGCCCCGCGCGAGCATCTCGAGCAGATCGTCGGACCGCTCGGGTTCTTCCGCGCCAAGACCGACGCACTGCTCAAGCTCAGTGCCGCCCTGGTCGAGAGGTACGACGGCCAGGTGCCGCCGCGTCTCGACGCCCTGGTCACCCTCCCCGGCGTCGGCCGCAAGACCGCGAACGTCGTGCTGGGCAACGGGTTCGGCATCCCCGGCATCACCGTCGACACTCACTTCGGTCGCCTCGCCCGCCGCTTCGGCTGGACCGACGAGACCGACCCCGTCAAGGTCGAGCACGCCGTCGGCGCCCTCTTCGAGAAGCGCGACTGGGTGATGCTGTGCCACCACCTGATCTGGCACGGACGCCGGGTCTGCCACGCCAAGAAGCCCGCCTGCGGTGCCTGCCCCGTCGCCCGTTGGTGCCCGTCGTACGGCGAGGGGCCGGTCGACCCCGAGACGGCGGCCAAGCTGGTCCGCACCGAGGGGCCGGCATGAGGCGGGACGGCGGTGGTCGCGGCTGTCCTGCTGACGGTCCTGACCGCCTGCTCGAGCCATCCCTCACGAAGCTACGGCGACAAGACGCTCACCGTGCCGGCGCCCGACCTGGTGGCCAGCAAGAAGCAGAGCGACATCCCGAACTGTCCGAGGAGCGGAGCCGGCTCTGTCGGCGGTGGGCTGCCGTCGATCACCGTCCCGTGCCTGGGTGGGGGTCGCCCGGTCGACCTCGCCGGTCTGCGCGGCCCGCTGATCGTGAACTTCTGGGCGTCCTGGTGCGGGTCGTGCCGTGATGAGATGCCGGCCCTGGCGGCGTACGCGACGAGCCAGTCGGCGGTGAAGGTGCTCGGCGTCGACTACCTGGACACGCAGCCCGGTGCCGCTCTCGACCTGGCCAAGCGCAGCCACGTGGCCTACCCGCTGGTCGCCGATCCGAAGGGGGCGCTCGACCGGGCCAGCCCCCTGCCCCACATCGCGAACATGCCCATGACGGTCTTCGTGGACGCCCAGGGCAGGATCGCCCACGTCGAGGCCGTGGTGTTCACCAGCCGGCAGGACGTCGCCAGCGCGGCCGAGCAGTACCTCGGGGTCGGCGGGTGATCCCCGACTGGCTGCAACCGGTCGTGAACGCGGCCCAGAAGATGACCGTGGACGACCTGACCCGCTTCGTGGCACCCGAGGACGTCGAGGCACGCCGCGGCGCGGTCCTGCTCCTCTTCGGTGCCCAGCGCGACCTCCTGCTCACCGAGCGCGCCCACGACATGCGCTCCCACCCCGGGCAGGTGTCGTTCCCCGGCGGTTCGCTCGACCCCGGTGAGACGCCGCGAGAGGCTGCCCTGCGCGAGGCCGAGGAGGAGACCGGCCTGCGTGCGGACGGCGTCGAGGTCTTCGCCGAGCTGCCCGAGCTCTGGTTGCCGCCGAGCAACTTCGCGGTGACTCCGATCCTCGGCTGGTGGCGCGAGGAGAGCCCGGTCGCGGTCGTCGACCCGCGCGAGGTGCACGCCGTCTACCGCGTTCCGCTCGACGAGCTGCTCGACCCGGCCCACCGGGTCTCGGTGCGTCACCCGAGCGGCTGGACGGGTCCGGGATTCCTGATCGGCCCCCAGCACGACGTGCTGCTGTGGGGCTTCACCGCCGGCATCATCTCCCGGCTCCTCGACTTCCTCGGCTGGACACGGCCGTGGGACGAGAGTTCCTTGCGCGATCTGCCCGCCTACATGCTGCAAGGTGGTCCTCGTCCGGCCCCGCCGGGCGCCGTCCCATCCGAGGAGCGACCGTGAACCTGCTCGACTGGGTCCTGGTCCTCGTCGTCGCGTTGTACGCCGTCTCCGGCTACTGGCAGGGGTTCGTCACCGGGGCCTTCGCCACCACCGGTCTCCTGCTCGGCGGTCTGGCGGGAGTCTGGCTCGCGCCCGAGGCGCTGGGCGACGCGACCCCGTCGATCCTGGTGTCACTGGCCGCGATCTTCATCGTCATCGTCTGCGCCTCGCTCGGCCAGGCGCTCTTCCAGGTGGTCGGCTCGCGCCTGCGCGACAAGATCAAGTGGCAGCCGGTGCGCGCCCTCGACGCCGTCGGCGGCGCCGTGCTGAGCGGCGTGGCGGCGCTGCTCGTCGCGTGGGCGCTGGGGGTGGCGCTGTCGGGGTCCGGGCTTCAGGGCATCACCCCGATGGTGCGCGACTCCAAGGTGCTCGCAGAGGTCAACGCCGTCCTCCCCGAATCCGCGAGCTCCAAGCTGTCGGCGTTCAACGACGTCGTCGGTACGACGTTCTTCCCCCGCTACCTCGAGCCCTTCGCGCCGGAGCGGATCGTCGCCGTGCCGCCCGGCCCGCGCCGGATCCTCACCGACCCCGACGTCTCCCGTGCGGAGCCCGGCGTCGTCCGCATCCGCAGCACCAACCGTTGTGGCCAGGGCATCGAGGGCTCGGGCTTCGTGTACGCGCCCGATCGGGTGATGACCAACGCCCACGTGGTCGCCGGCGTGTCCGAGCCCTCGATCGACGTCAACGGCAGCACCATCGCCGGTCACGTCGTCTACTACAACCCGCAGGTCGACGTCGCGGTGATCGCGGTCCCGACCGGCACCGTGCGGCCGCTCCGGTTCTCCACCGGTGCGACCGCCGGGCAGGGCGTCGCGATCCTGGGCTTCCCCCAGAACGGGCCGTACGACGCGCAGGCCGGCCGGGTGCGCGCCGACCAACGCCTGCGCTCGCCGGACATCTACGGCGGGGGCACGGTGATCCGTGAGGTGCTGTCGCTGCGCGGCCTGATCCGGCCGGGCAACTCCGGCGGGCCGGTCGTGGACTCCGCCGGCCGCGTCGTGGGGGTCGTGTTCGCGGCCTCGGTCACCAGCGACGACACCGGCTACGCCCTGTCGTCCCAGCAGGTCGCCAGTGCGGCGGCGGCGGGCTCGATCGCGTCGCGCACGGTGTCTACGCAGGGGTGCGCTGCGTAGGACGGGCCGGTGTGTCGCGCGCGCAAGCGCGCCACGCCGCTCCCTGCGGTGGTCCGCTCCGGCTCCGCCGGCTCGGACCGTCCTCAGTCGCGCTTGAGGATCTGCTTGGTCTCCTGGGCCTGGGCGATCGCCTTCTGGGGACCGCGGACCTTCTGCACCTTGCGCAGGCCGATGTAGCCGAGCAGCGCCGCCACCAGCAGGTAGAACGCGAAGACGATGAGGAAGGCCCACTGCAGGGCCAGGCCGTCGCCGTTCCAGTTGATGAGGTAGGCCAGACCCATCGAGAACATGACCAGCCCCATCAGCACGAAGAACGCAGCGCCGGCGAACAGCCCGATCCCGGTGCCGCCGTTCTTGAGGCTGAGCTGGAGCTCGGACTTGGCGAGCTGGATCTCCTTGTTGATCAGCGAGGAGATGTCGCGGGTGGCGTCGGAGACGAGCCGGCCGATCGTGGGATCGGTGTCCTTGACGGGTTCGTTCGCCATCTGGCTGCAGGCTCCTCGTCGGCTGATGGTCCTCTGGCTGGTCGTGCCGACCCTACAACGGGCCGGGACGGTCCCACCGCGCGGTTCCGGCGCCGCTAGCCTGACCGACGAGAGCCGGGGCAGGGCCCGGCCCCTGGTCACCGGATCCGTCGGAGGGCTACATCCGTGTCAGTCGAGCGTCGCATGCTGCCGGCCGAGGAGCCGGCGGAGACGCGCTTCCTGAGCGACCTCCTGCGCAGCGAACCGGTGGGCGGGCTGCTGGCACTGACAGCCGCCGTGGTGGCGGTGATCTGGGCGAACTCGCCGTGGGACGCGTCGTACCAGTCCTTCATCGGGTTCGACCTCGGCCCGCTCGACCTCGAGCACTGGGGCGCGGACGGCGCGCTCACGCTGTTCTTCTTCGTGGCCGGACTGGAGCTGAAACGGGAGTTCGTGGTCGGGTCGCTGCGCAAGCCCGCCGATGCGGCGGTGCCGGTGGCCGCAGCGCTGTGCGGGGTCGCCGTACCAGCTCTGCTCTACACGATCGTCAACGTCGTCGCGCCGAGCGGCGACACCGGCGGATGGGCGATCCCCGCCGCGACCGACATCGCGTTCGCTCTCGCGGTGCTCGCCGTCGTCGGGTCTCACCTGCCACCGTCGCTGCGCGCGTTCCTGCTGACGCTGGCGGTCGTCGACGACCTGGTGGTGATCCTCATCATCGCGCTGGTCTTCACCGACACCGTGCACGTGACCGACCTGCTCGTCTCGCTGGCGCTGGCGGCGGTCTGGGCGTTCCTGCAGTGGCGCCGACTGAAGCCGTGGCCGGTCTACCTCGTGATCGCGGTGGCCGGGTGGTGGTTCATGCACGAGAGCGGCGTGCACGCGACCATCGACGGCGTGCTGCTCGGTCTCCTCACCCGCGTACGACGTGACCCCGGCGAGGAGCACTCGCCCGCCGAGGCGATGGAGCACACGCTCGCGCCGATCTCGGCGACGGTCGCGGTGCCGTTCTTCGCGCTGGTCTCGGCCGGGGTGTCGCTGTCCGGCGGCGGGTCCTTGCTGAGCGACCCGATCGTGATCGGGGTCGTGGTCGGGCTGGTGCTCGGCAAGCCGCTCGGCGTCCTGGGTGGCACCTTCCTGGTCACCCGCTTCACCCATGCCGAGCTCAACGAGGACCTCACCTGGTCGCAGCTGGTCGGGGTCGCCGTGCTGGCCGGCATCGGCTTCACGGTCTCGCTGCTCGTCGCCGAGCTGTCCTTCACCGGCGCCGAGGCCGACGCCGCCAAGGCCGCCGTCCTCGCTGCCTCCGTCATCGCGGCCGTGGCCGGCGCCGCCCTCCTCCGCCGACCTGGCGACGCGGCGACGCCGTAAGCCACTGACCTGGCGTTGCGGCGACGCCGTTGGGCGCTGACCTGGCGTTGCGGCGACGCCCCGAAGCGTTGACCTGGCGATTCCGGGGCGTGCAGTCGCGGCCACCCGGCGGTTGAAACCCCACAGTGCTCAGTCGGCGTCGTACCGCGCCGCGCAATCGCCAGGTGGGCGTCGTACCGCGTCGCTCGTGCGCCAGGTGGGCGCCCGGGAACGTCGCGCAGTCGCCGGGTCGGCGTCGTACGGCGTCGCTCGAGCGCCAGGTCAGCGGCCCGGAGCGTCGTGCAATCGCCAGGTCAGTCCTCGTCGGTGCCTTTCGCCATCCCGTCCTTGATCTGGTCCATGACCGCGGAGTCGGCGAGGGTGGTGACGTCGCCGACGTCGCGCTTCTCGGCCACGTCGCGCAGCAGCCGGCGCATGATCTTGCCTGACCTGGTCTTGGGCAGCTCGGAGACGACGAGGATCGACTTGGGCTTCGCGATCGGGCCGATCTCCTTCGAGACGTGGTTGCGCAGCTCGGTGATCAGCTCCTCACCTGCGGTCTGTCCGTCGACCAGCGCCGACTCGCGCAGGATCACGAACGCGTTGACCGCCTGACCGGTGTCGGGGTCGTTCGCACCGACGACGGCAGCCTCGGCCACCTTCGGGTGCGAGACCAGCGCCGACTCGATCTCGGTGGTCGAGAGCCGGTGGCCCGACACGTTCATCACGTCGTCGACGCGTCCGAGGAGCCAGATGTCGCCGTCCTCGTCGAGCTTCGCGCCGTCACCGGCGAAGTACATGCCCTTGAAGCGCGACCAGTAGGTGTCCTTGTACCGCTCGTCGTCGCCCCAGATCGTGCGCAGCATGGCTGGCCACGGCTCGGTGATCACGAGGTAGCCGCCCGATCCGGGCGAGACCGCCTTGCCCTCGTCGTCGACGACGAGCGCCGTGATGCCCGGCAGTGCCTTCATCGCCGAGCCCGGCTTGCCCGCCGTCACACCCGGAAGCGGGCTGATCATGTGCATGCCGGTCTCGGTCTGCCACCAGGTGTCGACGACGGGGGTCCGCCCGCCGCCGATGGTCTCGCGGTACCAGATGTAGGCCTCGGGGTTGATCGGCTCACCGACCGAGCCGATGATCCGCAGCGTCGACAGATCGAACTTCTCGGGGATGTCGGCGCCCCACTTCATGAACGTGCGGATCACCGTCGGCGCGCAGTAGAGCAGGGTGACCTTGTACGTCGAGATGATCTCCCACCAACGCCCCTTGTGAGGCGTGTCCGGGGTGCCCTCGTACATCACCGAGGTGGCGGCGTTGGCCAGTGGTCCGTAGACGATGTAGGAGTGCCCGGTGACCCAGCCGATGTCGGCCGCGGTCCAGAAGACGTCGTCGTCCTTGAGGTCGAAGACCGCCCAGTGCGTGTACGCCGTACCGACCAGGTAGCCGGCTGTCGTGTGCAGGATCCCCTTGGGCTTGCCGGTCGTCCCCGACGTGTACATGACGTAGAGCGGGTGCTCGGAGTCGAAGGCCTCGGGCTTGTGCTCGGTAGAGGCTTGGTCGACGGTGTCGTGCCACCACACGTCGCGACCCTCGGTCCACGCGACGTCCTGCCCGGTACGACGTACGACGAGCACGTTGCGCACGTCGGGGCACTGCTCGAGCGCCTCGTCGACCGCAGGCTTCAGCGCCGCCGGTGCACCACGGCGGTAGCCGCCGTCGGAGGTGATCACGACGCGGGCGTCGCAGTCCTGGATCCGATCGCGAAGGGCGGTCGAGGAGAAGCCGCCGAACACCACCGTGTGGGGCGCACCGATGCGTGCGCACGCCAGCATCGCGACCACTGTCTCGGGGATCATCGGCATGTAGATCGCGACCCGGTCGCCGGTCTTCACGCCGAGGTCGATGAGAGTGTTGGCCGCCTGGCAGACCATGTCCTTGAGCTCGGCGTAGGTGATCGTGCGGGTGTCGTCCTCGGGCTCGCCGATCCAGTGGTAGGCGACCTTGTCGCCGAGGCCGTCTTCCACGTGCCGGTCGACGCAGTTGTAGGCCGCGTTGAGCTTGCCGCCGACGTACCACTTGGCGAAGGGGGCGTCGTCCCAGTCGAGGACCTGGTCCCATGTGGTGTCCCACGACAGACGCTCGGCGGCCTCGGCCCAGAAGGCGAGAGGGTCCGCGTCGGCGGCGTCGTAGGCATCGGCCTTCACGTTGGCGTTCGCGGCGAGGTCCGCGGGGGGCTCGAACCGGCGGTTCTCGTGCAGCAGGTTGGACAGTGTTTCGTCGCTCACGACTCTTGGTCTCCTCGTCTGTGCCGTACGTGTGGCCCTCGCAACCGGGACGCGGTCCGATCCACCCTAGGTCCGGCGGGTTGGATCGGCGTTGGTCTGGCTGCGAGGGATCACGTCAGCGGGGTGTGGTCACTCGCGGGGGCCGACGGGCAGGACCTGCCGGCCGTAGGTGAACGTGATGACCCCGGCGATCGCGGCGTACCACGCCGCCACGGCCGTCAGCAGCCCGAAGTAGCCACCGGTCTTGGTGATCCCGGTCGAGGTCGCGAACTCGCCCCAGGCCAGCAGCAGGAAGGTGATCGCCAGCAGCACGAACACGCTGAGCACCGCCAGGTTCACCTTCGTCGCCGGGATGACCATGAGAGCGGTGAAGATGCCCCACGCGAGCAGGTACATGCCGATCGCCTTGTGCGCGTCGGCCGCAGGGAGCTCGGCCGCGTTGTGCCCGGTGAGCCACCAGTACGAGACCCAGAACGCGCCGTAGGAGCAGAACGCCGTGGCGCCGAAGGTGTTGCCCTTCGCGAACTCCCAGACTCCGGCGGTGAACTGGCCGATGCCGCCGTAGGCCAGCGCCAGACCGAAGACGACCGGCGTCAGCGTGTCGGGCAGCCAGCCCGCGTTGACGGTGCTGAGCACGAAGGTGGTGAGGGCGAAAGCCGCCAGGCCGAGAGGCCCGGGATCGGCGATGTGAGCGCCCGGCACGTGGCCGGCGTCCGAGGGAGCGGATGAGTATTCAGACATGCATCCTCCGAGGTCGTGCAGCGGCCGGACAGCCCGAAATCCTCCGGGAGACCCGGCAGCCGCTGACGGTTAATCCTCACTCACCTTCCGCCCGAGAACGCTTCACGTCAAGAGACCCCGTCGGTCGAGCAGCCGTGGACGAACGCATGGGCAGACGGGCCGACGCGTGCCACACTGCGGCGGTGAGCACGCAGGCCCGGTCCGGCAAAGGCGCGCGCGTCGCGCCGACGCTGGAGGAGGTGGCAGCCCGCGCGGGCGTCTCCCGGGCGACGGCGAGCCGTGTGCTCCGCGGCGACAAGAAGGTCAGCGAGCACGCCCGCACGGTGGTGCTCGACGCCGCCGCGGCGATCTCGTACGTGCCGAACCTCGCCGCGCGCTCGCTCGTGACCGGGCGCAGCGACTCCGTCGCCTTTCTCGTGGAGGAGACCGAGGAGCGGATGTTCTCCGACCCGTTCTTCCTGGGCATGCTCCGCAGTGCCCAGGAGTCGGTCGCCGTGGCCGGGCTCCAGCTGGTGTTCACCGTGATGACCCGACCGGAGGACCAGGCACGGTTCCTGGCCTACGCCGCGGGCGGCCACGTCGACGGCGTGCTGCTCCTCTCGCTGCACGGCGAGGACAAGCTGCCGCAGCGGCTGGAGGACCTCGGCGTCCCGACCGTGCTCAGCGGCCGGCCGCTGAGCGGACGCCGCCGGCTCTGGTACGTCGATGCCGACAACGTCGGCGGAGGCACCCTCGCCACCGACCACCTGCTCTCGTCGGGCCGACGACGGGTCGCGACGGTCACCGGTCCGCTCGACATGTGCGCCGGGCAGGACCGTCTGGCCGGCTACCGCAAGGCCGTCGAGGCCGCGGGACTCCCGTACGACGAGGGGCTGGTCTCGGTCGGCGACTTCACCTCGCCCGGTGGGTACGACGCGACCCGGCGCTTGCTGGAGCGGAGCCCCGACGTCGACGCGATCTTCGCCGCCTCCGACCTCGCGGCGTTCGGCGTCATCCGCGCGCTCCGTGACGCGGGGCGCGAGCCGGGCGCAGACGTCGCCGTGATCGGCTTCGACGACATCCCGGCGGCCGCGGAGCACCGACCGGCGCTCTCCACCGTGCGGCAGCCGATCCCCGAGCTCGGGGTCGCGATGACCAATCTCCTGCTGCGCAGGATCGAGGGCGAGGCGCCTGCCCGTACCGAGATCCTGCCGGTGGAGCTGATCCTCCGCGCGACCACGTGAGGCGGGGATCTTCCGCGACTCGCCGTGCACCCCTTGACACGGTGACCACCGTCACAGCATCCTGTGCGCGAGTGTTCGTGAGAGCGCTCTCACAGACGGAGACCAGATCTCCACCCGGCCAGTTCCAGGAGGACCCATGCGCAGAACACCCACGAGCCGCCGAGGACCGGTGGCCTCGCTGGTCGCCCTTGCCGCGACCGGCGCGATCGTCCTGGCCGGGTGCGGCGGCAACGGCTCATCGGCCGCCAGCACGGACGCCGCAGACGCGGGTCCGTGCGGTACGACGGAACCCACCACGCTGACTGTCGGCCTGTTCGGCACCTTCGGCTTCAAGGAGGCGGGTCTGTGGGACGCCTACAAGAAGGTGTGCCCGAACATCACCATCAAGGAGGACGTGGTCGAACAGTCCGCCGACTACTGGACCCGCCTCAAGACGCGGCTCGCCTCGGGCAGCGGTCTCGACGACGTGCAGGCCATCGAGATCGGCTTCGTCGCCGACGTGGTGCAGAACCACACGGACCAGTTCGTGAACTGGAATGACGTACCCAACTCGGCGGCCGACAAGGCGGAGTTCTACCCCTGGAAGTGGCAGCTGGCCACGACGAGCGACGGCACCAACACCGTCGGGCTCGGCACCGACATCGGCCCCGAGGCGATCTGCTATCGCAGCGACCTGCTCAAGCAGGCCGGCCTCCCGTCCGACCCCGCCACGCTGGCCAAGAAGTGGACGACGTGGGACGACTTCATCGACTTCGGCAAGCAGTACCAGGCATCCAAGACCAAGCCGTCGAACTCCGCCTTCGTCGACAGCGCCGCCAGCATCTTCTCCACTGCTGTCTACCAGGGCGACACGGCGTACGCGGACAGTGACGGCAACCCCAACGTCGACACCAGTGACGGTGTCGAGACCGCGTGGGGCTACGCCAGCAAGGCGGCCGAGGACGGCATCACCGCCGGCCTGCAGCAGTTCTCGCCGGAGTGGAACAAGGCTTTCTCCAGCGGCGCCTTCGCCGCGCTCGCCTGCCCCACCTGGATGATGGGCTACATCCAGGGCCAGGCCGGAGACGCCTACAAGGGCAAGTGGGACATCGCTCCCGTGCTGCCCGGCGGCGCCACCAACTGGGGCGGTTCCTGGCTCGGCGTCCCGACCAAGGCCAAGAACAAGGACGCTGCCATCGCCCTGGTCGAGTGGTTGTCGAACCAGCAGCAGCAGACCACGATGTGGACCGACGGCGGGCACTTCCCGTCCAACTCCGAGGCCGCGGCCGCACCGACGGTGGCAAACGCCAAGAGTGCCTACTTCAGCAGCGCTCCGGTGGGCCAGATCTTCGGCAACATCGCCTCGCAGATGAAGGTCCCGCCGATCGGCCTCTACGACACGCAGATCCAGCAGGCGCTGACCACCCAGCTGACCAACGTCGAGACCAAGGGCACGTCGCCCGACCAGGCGTTCAACGACGCACTCGACCAGATCAAGCAGATCACCGGCTGAGAGACCACCGGGCCGCCGACTCCCCTGCGCGAGCCGGCGGCCCGGTCCTGGCCCGGACCGTGACGAAAGGTGATCATGACGGTCGTGTCCCCCACCCGGTCCGACGTACGACGCGTGGCCTCCGCTGACGCCGTACGCCGACGGAACCGGCTGCCCGGCAGCCGGATCGGCTACGCGTACGTGCTGCCGTTCTTCGTCGTCTTCCTGGCCTTCAGCGTCTACCCGTGGATCGACACGGCCTGGGTCTCGCTGCACGACACCCGGCTCTCGACGTACGACCAGTCGAGCTTCATCGGCCTGGAGAACTACCGAAACCTCTTCACCAACCAGTTCTTCTGGAACGCCTTCAAGAACACCATCACGATCGGGATCATCTCGACGGTGCCGCAGCTGTGCATGGCGCTCGGGATCGCCCACCTGCTCAACTACCACCTGCGTGGCCGCACGTTCTTCCGCGTCGCGATCCTGATGCCGTACGCGACCAGCCTCGCGGCCGCGACCGTGATCTTCGCCGAGCTCTTCAACCCCCACGTCGGGATCATCAACTGGATGCTGACCTCGGTGCACCTGCCCGCCGTGGACTGGCAGGGCTCCAAGTGGCCGTCCCAGATCGCCGTGTCCGCGATCGTCACCTGGCGCTGGACCGGCTACAACGCGCTGATCTACCTGGCCGGCATGCAGGCGATCAGCTCCGACCTCTATGAGGCCGCCGCCATGGACGGCGCGGGGCGGTGGGCACAGTTCCGCAACGTCACGCTGCCCGGCCTGCGGCCCACCATCCTGTTCACGATCGTGGTCTCGACCATCGGCGCAGCCCAGCTCTTCGGCGAGCCGCTGCTCTACCACAACGGCCTGGCCGACGGCGGTACGTCGAACCAGTACCAGACGCTGGGCCTCCTGATGTACCAGCAGGGCTGGGTCAACGACCGGCTCGGCCTCGCCTCGGCGACCGCCTGGACGATGTTCCTGATCATCGTGCTCGCGGTCTCGGCCAACGTCCTGCTGGCCCGACGTCGTGAGCGCCTCGAGGGCGGACGTCGGCTTCGAGCCGCCTCCCTGGCCGTCGTGGCGCCGGAGGTGACCCAGCGATGAGTGCCGCCAGCAGCGCCGTCCTCAAGGCCCGGTGGCCGACGTACGCCATCGTCACCGTCGTCACCCTCGTGTCGGTGTTCCCGCTCTACTACACGATCGTGATGGCCTCTCACACGAACGCCGAGATGGCGGCCGACACCCCGCCGATGCTGCCCAACGCCTCGCTGTTCCACAACATGCGCCAGGCCCTCGACCTGGCCCCGCTCAACCTGGGCCTGATGAACTCCGTCATCGTCTCCGGCGCGGTGACGCTCGGCACCGTGTCCTTCTGCACGCTGGCCGGCTTCGCCTTCGCCAAGCTCCACTTCCGCGGGTCGAACCTGCTGCTGGCGATCTGCATCGCGACGATGATGGTGCCGCTGCAGATGGGCGTCATCCCGCTCTACATGCTGATGGCGCGGCTCGGCCTCGCGAACCACCTGGCGGCGGTGATCCTGCCGACGCTCTGCACGGCGTTCGGCGTGTTCTTCATGCGCCAGTACGTCGCCAGTGCGGTGCCCGACGAGCTGATCGAGGCCGCGTGGATCGACGGCGCCAGCCCGATCCGCGTCTTCTGGTCGGTGGTCGTCCCGGCCGTGCGACCCGCGATGGCGGTGCTCGGGATGCTGACGTTCCTGATGACCTGGAACGACTTCTTCTGGCCGATCATCGTGCTGAGCTCGCAGAACCCGACGATCCAGGTCTCCTTCCAGAGCCTGGCGACCGGCTATGCGCCGCAGCAGTCGATCATCATGGCGGGCACGCTGTACGGCACCGTGCCGGTGCTGATCGTCTTCGCCATCCTCGGCCGCCAGATCGTCGGCGGCATCATGTCCGGGGCGGTGAAAGGGTGAAGCGCTCGTTCCCCGAAGGCTTCGTCTGGGGCGTCGCTGCTGCGTCGTACCAGATCGAGGGTGCGGTCGCCGAGGACGGTCGCGGCCCCAGCATCTGGGACACGTTCTCCCACCGTCCCGGCGCGATCGACAACGACGACAACGGCGACGTCGCCTGCGACCACTACCACCGGTGGCCCGGCGACCTCGACCTGATCCGCTCGCTCGGCATCTCGTCGTACCGCTTCTCGGTGGCGTGGTCGCGGGTGATGCCCGACGGCCGCTCGGTCAACCAGGCCGGTCTCGACTTCTACAGGCGACTCGTCGACGGGATGCTCGAGCGTGGCATCCGGCCGCTGATGACGCTCTACCACTGGGACCTCCCTGAGGCGCTCGACGAGGGAGGCGAGGCCGGTTGGCTCTCGCGCGACCTGCCCGACCGCTTCGTGGACTTCGCGATGGTGCTCGGCAAGGAGCTCGGCGACCGGGTGCCGGAGGTGACGACGCTGAACGAGCCGTGGTGCTCGGCGTACCTCGGCTACGCGACCGGCGAGCACGCGCCCGGACGACGCGAGCCAGCGCTGGCCTACCGCGCCGCCCACCACCTCAACCTCGCCCACGGACGAGCGGTGACCGCGTTGCGCGGCGTGCTTCCCCCGAGCGCCGACCTCTCGGTCACCCTCAATCTCCACCAGGTGCAGCCGGCGTCCGAGCGCGACGAGGACCTCGCTGCGGCCGAGCACGTCGACCTGATCGCGAACCGGATCTTCCTGGACCCGATGTTCTCCGGCGGCTACTCCGCGGACCTGATCGCCACGACCGCCGGCCTCACCGACTGGGACTTCGTGCTGCCCGGTGACGAGGCCGAGATCGGGTCGGCGCTCGACTCGATCGGGGTGAACTACTACAACCCGGCGCGCGTGGCGGCGCCGGACGGCACCGGCAAGGCGTTCCCCGGCACCGACCGCGCGCGCTTCGTGGGGATCCCCGGACCGCAGACGGTGATGGGCTGGCCGATCGTCGCCTCAGGGCTGACCGATCTCCTGCTGCGCGTTCAGCGCGACTGCCAGCTGCCGATCAGAGTGACCGAGAACGGCATGGCTGCGGCCGACGAGCTGGTCGAGGGGGCCGTCCACGACGACGATCGGATCGGCTACCTGCGCGACCACCTCGCCGCGGTGCATGACGCCATCGAGCACGGCGCCGACGTGCGCGCCTACTACCTCTGGACCCTGCTCGACAACTTCGAGTGGGCGTGGGGCTACGACAAGAGGTTCGGGATCGTGCACGTCGATCTGGACACCCAGGTGCGGACGCCCAAGGACTCGGCGCACTGGTATGCCGGGGTCATCCGCGACAACGGCGTGTGAGGCCGCTCAGCGGAAGTCGATGAGCAGCTCGTCGTCGGGTCCGTCGGGGCGCTTCCTCGGCTCGCCGGTGGCGTCGTCCGCGTCTTGGTCGGTGGGCACGTCGTCGAGAGGGCGGTCGAGAGCTGTCGCGGTGAAGCACCGGGTGACGTAGGGGAGCTGCATGCCGTCCATGCCGCGGCCGTAGTCGTCGTAGAAGGCGAGGACCTCGGCCAGCTTGGCCGCCCGTCCCTCCTCGTCGAGGACGGCGACGTTGGAGCGCGACAGCACGAGGTCCTGGATCGTCTTGCGGTCGACGGTCTGCCAGTGGTTGAACTCGCGTTCTTCGACGAAGCCGAAGAGCTCGCTGAAGATGAGGGCCTGCGCGGGGTCACGCAGCTGCTCCTGGGTGCCGATGAGGGCGCCGAGTCGTCGTACCCACGGGATCTTCTCGTCACGCTGGTTCCAGACCAGGCAGATCCGGCCACCGGGCACGAGAACACGCGCGACCTCGGGGAGGGCGCGGTCGAGGTCGAACCAGTGGAACGCCTGGGCAGCGATGACGGCGTCGACCGAGCGGTCGCCGAGCGGGATCTCCTCGGCGCTGGCGACTGCGGCGCGGACCGCGGGCAGCCGGTCCTCGAGGATCGCCAGCATCTCGGGGTCGGGGTCGGTCGCGTGGACGTCGTGGCCCTGGTCGACCAGGACGCGGGTCAGCTTGCCCGTGCCGGCGCCGAGCTCGAGGACGCGGCGCGGCTGGTCGCCGAGCATCCACTGCACGGCTTCGGCGGGGTACGACGGGCGGCCGCGCTCGTAGGCCTCGGCGACGCCGCCGAAGGAGTGGGCCCAGTCGGGCGTGGTCTCGTCGGTCATCGGGACCGAGGCTACCCGTCGGCGGGTGCCGTTCCGACCACTCACTACTGTGCCGGGCGTGGACCGACTGGACGGGATCGAGGGCCTCGAGGGAGTCGGCTCGGCGTACGCCGCCGCGCGCGACGGCATCGACTCGATGCTGCGCGACCGAGGGCTGCGGCAGACGTCTCCGGACCTGACGGCCGAGTCGCTGCTGCGTGGGGCGCAGGCTTCCGCGGCGCTCGACGGCTCCGGGTCGACGCTGGACGAGGTCAGGGACGGGCGGGGTGACCAGATCGCCCAGGGGGCGCTGCGGGTGTCGGTGGAGCTCCTCGGCCTGGCGCCGGTCTTCACCCGCTCGCCCGCGCAGGCGTTGGCGCGTCTGCACAGCCTGGCCGCGTCGGGCGACGTACCCGACGACGAGCGGGGTCGTCCACGCGATGCCGAGTCGGCGGTGCGGTTGCGAGAGTCGCTCGGCCTCCTCGACTCCGGCCGACCCGCGCTGATGACCGCGGCGCTCCTCCACGCGGAGCTGGTGTGTGGGGCACCGTTCGCCGGTGCCAACGGGATCGTCGCGCGCGCCGCCGAACGGCTGGTGCTGGTCAGCAGCGGGGTCGACGCGAAGGCGCTGACGGTGCCCGAGGCCGGTCACCTCGCCCTGCGAGCGGCGTACGAGTCCAACCTGCGCGGCTACGCCTCCGGCGGCCGGCCGGGCCTCCAGGCATGGCTGCTCTACGCCGCCGAGGCCTACGCGGCCGGCGCGGAGGCCAGTCCGTTGCGTGGGTAGGCGGTCGGGCTCGTCGCGATCGCCGGTCGACCGGCGATCGCGTCGCTTGTCAGCCGTTGCAACCCCTACCAAGCGCCAGGAGCGCGGGTGTCGCGTGACCCAGTCACGCATGAGGTACGAGGAGCACCCAGCAGCCTCGCACGTCGTACCCGAACACCGCCTGCACGTGCGAGCGGCACCCGATCGCTCGGGTGCCGCCGCTGACACACGAACCCGGCTACCAAGCGTGCACATACCTATGGCAGCCCCGGAAGTCTTCCGATGACATGCGCCCTGTAGGAAGGGTGGATCGCCGCGTGGGTACCCGGTCCGCGTGCTGGTCTCGAGTTGTGGTTGGCACCATGTCTACGCCGGTCGGGGGTGCCCTTCAAGCCTTGACTTTCACCCCCGCGGGTGGGCGCGCGTGTCGACTTCATCCCCCGGCACGCGGCCCGGCTAGGCGCCGAGGCGCCGGCGGCGGTTGAGCCAGATCGCCCCGCCCACGGTGAGGGCGGTGCCGACGGTGATCGCGGCGAGGGTCGGCTTGACGGGGATCCTGCTGCGCAGCGTGACCGGGCGGGTGAACTGCAGCACCGGCCATCCCTTGCTCGCAGCCAGCTTGCGCAGCTCCCGGTCGGGGTTGACGGCGTGGGGGTGGCCCACCGCTTCGAGCATGGGCGCGTCGGTGATCGAGTCGCTGTAGGCGAAGCAGTCGTCGAGGTCGTACCCCCGATCGGCGGCCATCGCGGCGATCGCGCGCGCCTTCTCCTCCGCGAAGGCGTAGTAGTCGATCTCGCCGGTGTACTTCCCGTCCACGACCTGGAGCCGGCTGGCGATCACGTGGTCGGCGTCGAGCATCTCGCCGATCGGCTCCACCACCTCGGTGCCGCTGGCGGAGACCACCACCACGTCACGCCCGGCCCGATGGTGCTCGTCCATGAGCGAGACCGCCTCGTCGTACACGATCGGGTCCACGACGTGGTGGAGCGTCTCGGCGACGATCTCCTTGACCGTCTCGACGTCCCAGCCCTCGACGAGCTGGGACATGAAGGCGCGGATCTTCTCCATCTGGTCGTGGTCCGCGCCGCCGACGAGGTAGACGAACTGGGCGTACGCCGAGCGCAGCATCGCGCCGCGGGTGATCAGGCCGCCGGCCTGGAACGGCTTGGAGAAGGCCAGTGAGCTCGACTTGGCGATGATCGTCTTGTCGAGGTCGAAGAAGGCCGCGGACCGGGTCGCGGGCCGGCCGGCTGGGGTTGCTGCAGAGCCGGGCGACATGTCTTCATGGTAGGCGGCAGACCCGTCGGGGACCCGCTGATCGCGCACAGCGCCATCTCGCGCGCCTTCGCTCCACAGCTCCCGTCCGGGGGCCCGAGCCGTGGCTCCGCCCCGGGCCACCGTGAGCACATGACCGCTCCCCTGCTCGTGACCGCCGACGAGACGCTCCTCGACGAGCTGCTCCGCCTGTCCGCCGCGGCGGGTACGACGCCCGACGTCGCCCACGACGTACCGGCAGCGCTGCGGTCGTGGTCCAAGGCTCCGTTGGTGCTCGTCGGAGCCGATGTCGCGCCCGCTCTGGCTCGAGCGGCTCCGGCCCGTCGCGAGGGCGTGTTCGTGGTGCTGCTCGCGCCGAGCCCCGACGCCGTCTTCGCGGTCGCACTCGCGGTCGGAGCCGAGAGCGTCGCCGAGCTGCCGAGGTCGGAGGGCTGGTTGGTCGAGCGTCTGACTGACGTCGTCGACACCGGACCCGCACGCGGCCTGACCGTGGGAGTCGTCGGGGGCAGCGGTGGGTCGGGGGCGACGACCTTCGCGTGTGCCCTGGGCCAGATCGCCGGGCGAACCGGGCCGGCGGTGGTCCTCGACCTCGACCCGCTCGGGCCGGGGGACGACCGGGTGCTCGGCCTCGATCTCGTCGACGGCATCCGGTGGGACGGGCTCGGCCACACGACGGGCCGGTTGAGTGCGCGAGCCCTGCGCGACTCCCTGCCGCGGCGCGACGGCGTCGCCGTGCTCACCTGGCACGCCGGGCCGCAGCCGCGCCACCTCCAGGCCTTCGCCGTCCGCGAGGCCCTGTCGGCGGCTCGTCGCGGTCACGACACGGTGGTGGTCGACCTCCCACGGGGCTGGGACGCCCTGGCGGAGGAGGTCGTGAGCCGGTGCGACCACGTCCTGGTGACGGTGGTGCCCACGGTGCCGGGTCTCGCTGCCGCGGTGCGGGTCTGCAGCCGGTTCGCCGATCCCGGTGGGCTCGCTCTCGTGGTGCGAGGTGGAGGCGTCGACGACCACACTGTGAGCCGCCTGACCGGTGCGCCGATCGCCGTACGCATGGCCGATCAGCGAGGGCTGCTCGAGACGACCGATCTCGGCCTCGGCCCCGTGCGCTCGCGGCGCGGACCGCTGGGTCGGGCGGCGGCGACCGTGCTCGGCTCGCTCGGCGATGCGGCACCCGTGCGGGTCGCGTGATGCAGGCGTCACCCGACCTCGTGGAGGACGTTCGTGAGCACCTGGCCCGCGAGCCGGGTCCGCTCACGCCCCACCGGGTGGCCGACGCGTTGCGGGCTTCGGGGCGTCCCGTGGGCGACGCGATGGTGCTCGCCGTCCACGAGGCCTTGCGCCGCGACGTCCTCGGGGCAGGGCCGCTCGAGCCGCTGCTGCGGCTCCCCGATGTCACCGACGTCCTCGTCAACGGCCCCGAAGCCGTCTACGTCGACCGGGGCGCCGGTCTGGAGCGCACGGAGGTGACCTTCGGCGACGACGCCGCCGTACGCCGGCTCGCGCAACGACTCGCGTCAGCCGGCGGCCGCCGGCTCGACGACTCAGTGCCTCATGTCGACGTCCGGCTCGCCGACGGGACTCGCTTCCACGCAGTGCTCGCGCCGCTGGCCCGGCCCGGCACCGTGCTGTCGCTGCGGATCCCTCACCAGCGCGTGCTGAGTCTCGACGAGCTGGTCGCGGCCGGGACCGTCAGCGCCGACGGCGCCCGTCTGCTCCGCTCGCTGGTCTCGCGGAGGCTGGCGTTCCTGGTCAGCGGCGGCACCGGCTCCGGCAAGACCACGCTGCTCAACTCCCTGCTCTCGCTGGCGTCGCCCGCTGAGAGGTTGGTGCTGGTCGAAGACGCCAGCGAGCTGCGACCCGATCATCCGCACGTCGTCGGCCTCGAGGCCCGACCGCCCAACATCGAGGGCGCCGGCGAGGTCACTCTGCGCACCCTGGTGCGTCAGGCACTGCGGATGCGTCCCGACCGGCTGGTCGTGGGCGAGGTGCGAGGCGCCGAGGTCGTGGAGCTGATGGCGGCCCTCAACACCGGGCACGAGGGAGGCTGCGGCACCATCCACGCGAACTCCGCCCGCGACGTCCCGGCGCGCGTCGAGGCCCTGGCTCTCGCCGCCGGTCTCGGCCGCGAGGCGGCTCACAGCCAGCTCCTCGCCGGACTCGATGCGGTGCTCCACCTCGGACGCGACCACGACGGACTTCGGGTGCTGCGCGAGGTAGCCGTGCCGTCGCGCCGCTCCGACGGACTGGCCGACCTGCGCACGGCGGTCAGCTTCCGCGACGGCGAGGCCGTGACCGGCCCCGGTGAGGCCGACCTGGTCGCGCGGCTGTGCCGATGACGCCGACGGTGACAGGTCCCTCGACGGCCTCGCTGGTCGCCGCGGTGGCGGTGAGCGCCGTCGTACTCCTGAGGTGGCGCGCGCCGCCGACGCCTCCCGGTGCGGCGGCTTCGCTCCCGTGGCTGGCCTGGACGGTCGGCGGCCTCGCGCTCCTGCTCGTCCCCGGCCACTGGGTGGCTCCCGCGCTCGTGCTCGCAGCAGGTGCCTGCGCTGGGCGGATCCTGTGGCGGCGGCGCTCCGAGGTGGCGGCCGCCGAGGAGACGGCACGCCGGATGCTCGAGGCGTGCGAGGTGGTCGCCGCCGAGCTGGCGGCCGGCCGCACGGGAGAGGCGGCCCTCGACGAAGCCGCCGTGACGTGGCCGGCGATGCGCACGGTGGCGGACGCCTGCCGGCTCGGTGGCGACGTCCCGGAGGCGCTTCGGGAGCTGGCGCACTCTCCCGGCGCCGATGGTCTGCGGCTGCTGGCCGGGGCCTGGGTGGTCTCGCACCGCACCGGAGCAGGTCTCGCGGCGAGCACCCGCCGGGTGGCGGACGCCGTACGCCGTGACCAGGCCACGCGACGCGTCGTGCGCGGCGAGCTCGCCTCGGCCCGTGCGACCGCGCGCCTCGTGGCCGTGCTGCCCGTGGCGGCGCTGCTGATGGGGAGCGGAGCCGGCGGAGACCCGTGGCGGTTCCTCCTCGCCACACCCGCGGGGCTGGCCTGCCTGGCGAGCGGCCTCGCGGTCGGGCTCGCCGGGCTGTGGTGGATCGAGCTGATCGCGCGCGAGGTCGACCGGTGACCGCCTGGCTCGCGGCGGTCCTGACCGCAGCGGCCGTGGTGTGGGCGCTGCCACCCGTCGTGCGCGTGATCGAGCCGGGCGTCCCGGCCGCCCCGACCGCTGACCGCGGCTGGGTGCTGCGCTGGCGCGCCGTGTGGGCGGCGCTGGCCGGCGTAGCGGTCGCGATGTTCGTCTCGGACGTCGGCGGTCTGGTCGCGGGGGTGGCGGCCGCTGCTGTCGCCTGGGTGCTGATCGGACGCACCGAGCCGACCGACTCCCGTCGACGTCGACGTCTGGCCGAGCGCGACCTTCCGGGCCTGGTCCAGCTCCTGGCGGCCGCGCTGGAGACGGGGTGCGGGGTCGCCGAGGCTCTCCGGCTCGTGTGCGGGGCGTGCCCCGGCCCCGCCGCAGACGGCCTCGCCGCGGTCCCGCCGCGGCTGGAGCTCGGGCTGCCCCCCGACCTCGCCTGGCGGCCGGTGCTCGACGACGCGCAGCTCGCTCCGCTGGGCCGGGCCCTGGTGCGCGCCAGCAGGTCGGGTGCCTCGGTCTCCCACGAGGTGGTCCGTCTGGCCGACGAGCTGGCCGCGCAGTCGCGAGCCACGGTGGAGGAGCGTGCTCGCGGCGTGGGGGTGAAGGCCGCCGTACCGCTGGGGCTGTGCCTGCTCCCGTCGTTCGTCCTGATCGGGGTCGTGCCGCTCGTGGTCAGCCTGCTGCAGTCCCTGGATCTCTGACCGGGCGGGCCACTGGTCGTCCACCGGCCCCGCTCCGGGCCGGTGACTCCACAGCCGCCTGCCTGACGTCCACACGGACCCCGCCCCGCCGAGCACAGTCCTGACCGGGCCGCACCCCGCGGGCCACCACGAGACGGAGGAGACACATGCACCACCACCACGACGAGCGAGGCATCACCACAGCGGAGTACGCCGTCGGCACCGCCGCAGGAGCGGGCCTCGCCGGCCTGTTGTTCAAGCTGCTGACCGGCGGGTTCGGCGAGCAGCTCCTGCGCACCCTCTTCGCCCATGTCCTCGCGCTGTTGGGGATCGGGTGACCCACGACGAACGAGGGGCGGCCACCGCCGAGCTGGCCCTGGCCATCCCCTTGCTCCTGTCGCTCACCATCGGGCTGGTCTGGCTGCTCAGTGTCGGGGCGGCGCAGGTGCGGATGATCGATGCCGCACGCGAGGCGGCTCGGGCGGCGGCTCGCGGTGACGCGGTCGCCGACGCCGAGGCGCGCGGTGAGCGGGTTGCTCCCGGGAGCACCGTCACGGTGGTGAGCCGCGATGACGAGGTGGTCTCGACGGCCATCGGTTCGGTCGACCCGCCGGGAGGTCTGGTCGGGTTCCTCCCGGCGGTGCAGCTCCATGCCCAGGCGGTGGCAGCCACCGAGCAGCCGTGAGGAGGCGTCGCGACGACCGAGGCTCCGCGACCGTGCTCGTCGTAGCCGTGATGGGTCTGCTGCTCGTGATCGGCGCGGCGCTGGGCGTGGTCGCGGCGATGGTGCGAGCCCATCGCGTGGCCCAGTCGGGTGCCGACCTCGCGGCGCTGGCGGGGGCGCACGGCGTGGCCCTGGGCGGCGACGCCTGCGCCGCTGCGGGCCGGATCGCCGCAGCCAACGACGTCCGGCTGACGTCGTGCCGGGTCGAGGGTCGCGACGTGGTCGTGATGGTGGTGGCACCCGGGCCGCACTGGCTCGGGCAGACCGCCGACCTCACGGCTCAGGCGCGGGCAGGCCCGGGATGACGGACGCGGGGCCGACTCACGGCGGGGTGGGGTCGTCGGCTGCCCGGTCGCGCTGCGCGTTGCGCTCGTTCAGCTCGCGCAGCTGCCGGTTCTCCCGACGCAGCCGCCAGGAGCGGCGAGCGCCGAGCTTGGTGATGGAGTAGCCCCAGACGATGGCGAGACCGGCGGCGAGGCCGAGGAAGAAGATGGTCGAGGCGCCTAGGTCAGCACCCAAGAATGTGGCCGTCCCGTTGGTGCTCAGCAGGGCGGCCGCAACGGCCACCAGGCCGCCGGCGATGAGCAGTACGCCGAGCACGACCATGTCGGCGAGGCTACTCGGGCGGCGCTGCCGCGAGAAGGACGTCGAGTAGGCGGACGGCGCCCTGCTTGTCGAGCGGGTGGTTCTGGTTGCCGCACTTGGGTGACTGCACGCACGACGGGCAGCCGTCGGGGCAGCCGCAGGACCGGATCGTCTCACGGGTCGCCGAGAGCCACTCGACGGCCGCGCTGAAGCCGCGCGCGCTGATCCCGGCGCCGCCGGGATGTCCGTCGTAGACGAAGACGGTGAGTCGGCCGGTGTCGGCGTGATGGGCCGTGGACACTCCACCGATGTCCCACCGGTCGCACGTCGCGAACAGCGGGAGCAGTCCGATCGAGCAGTGCTCGGCGGCGTGGGCCGAGCCGGGAAGGTCCGCGGCGAGGAGGCCGCTCTCGGCGAGCACGTCGTCGGGGAGCGTCCACCAGACCGCCTGGGTGGAGAGGGTCTGCACCGGGAGGTCGAGGGGCACCTCGTCGATCACGTCGCCCGAGGGTTGACGTCGCCGGAGGTACGACACGACCTGGTGGGAGACCTCCACCGTGCCGAGCGAGATCCGGGCCTCGCCCCACAGACGGTGCTCGACCTCCTCGACGAGCGTGATGTCGGTCAGCTCGCGAGCGGTTGTGGAGTAGGCCACCTCGGCTCGGTCGATCATCGCCACGTGGTCGTCGAGGTCGAGGGACGCGACGAGCCAGGTCTCGCCCCGGTGCACGTAGACCGCGCCGGAGTGGGCGGAGGAGTGGGCGCCCGACGCGTCGACGGTCCCGACCACGCGCCCCGTGGAGGCCTCCACCAACGAGATCGGACGTCCGCTGCCGGAGCGGATGTCGGTGAGGGCGTTGGCGGGCTCGGGATGCGTCCAGTACCAACCCGCCGGCCGGCGCCGGAGCCGGCCCGACTCCGTGAGCCCGTCGAGGAGGTCGCGGGTGCCGGGCCCGAACAGGTCGAGCTCCGTCTCGCGCAGCGGGACCTCCTGGGCGGCGGCGCACAGATGAGGTCCGAGCACGTAGGGGTTCTCGGGGTCGAAGACGGTCTGCTCGACGGCCTGGTCGAGCAGTGCCTCGGGATGGGTCACCAGATAGGTGTCGAGCGGGTCGTCGCGGGCCACCAGAACGGCGAGGGCGTCACCGGCGTTGCGTCCGGCCCGCCCGACCTGTTGCCACCAGGCGGCGCGGGTGCCGGGGAAGCCGGCGACGATCACGGCGTCGAGGCCCGAGACGTCGATGCCCATCTCCAGGGCGTTGGTGGCGGCGAGGCCCAGGAGCCGCCCCTCGCGCAGGGCCTGCTCGATCTCGCGGCGCTCTTCGGGCAAGTAACCGCCCCGGTAGCTCGCGACGCGTCCGGGCAAGGAGGGGTCGACCTCGGCCAGCAGGTCGGCGGCGGTCGCGGCCACCTGTTCGGCCGCCCGGCGCGAGCGCACGAAAGCCAGCGTGCGGACGCCCTCGCTGACCAGGTCGGTGAGGAGATCGGCGGTCTCGGAGGAGGCGGCACGGCGGACCGGAGCGCCGTTCTCCCCGGCGTACGACGTGAAGCGGGGCTCCCAGAGGGCCAGCGCGACCTCGCCCCGAGGCGAGTCGTCGTGGCTGACGGCCATCACGTCGAGCCCGGTCAGGCGGGAGGCGTGCTCAGCGGGGTTCCCGACCGTCGCCGACGCGAGCACGAACGTCGGCTCCGAGCCGTGGTGGGCGCACACCCGTCGTAACCGGCGCAGCACCTGCGCCACGTGGGCGCCGAAGACTCCGCGGTAGTGGTGGCACTCGTCGACCACCACCAGGTCGAGCGACCGGAAGAGCCCGTCCCACCGGTCGTGCCGGGGCAGGAGGGAGCGGTGGAGCATGTCGGGGTTGGTGAGGACGTACTCCGCGTGCTCGCGGGTCCAGTCCCGCTCGTCGCGCGAGGAGTCGCCGTCGTGCGTGGTGACCCGTACGCCGAGCCCGAGCGTCCCGATCGCCGCGAGCTGGTCCTGGGCGAGGGCCTTGGTGGGGCTGATGTAGAGGGTGGAGGCGCCACGTTCGCCGCGCCGACCGCGTCGCTCGAGGATCGAGGTGAGCGCGGGCAGCTGGTAGGCCAGCGACTTGCCGGACGCCGTACCGGTGGACAGCACGACGTGCTGGCCGTCGCGGGCCGCCTCCGCGCCCACGGCCTGGTGTCGCCACAGCGCGTCGATGCCGCGGTGGCGGAACGCCGCCACGACGTCGGGGTGGGCCCAGCGAGGCCAGTCCGCGGTGTGCGCCTCCCGTGGCGGGAGCACGCGGAGGTGGCGCAGGGAGTCCTCGCGACCGGGCCCCTCGGCGAGGCGGAGCCCGAGAGCGACCACCCCGGAATGGGCGGCACGGTCGACGCGACCGTCCACCGACCCGTCCACGACACCTGGCACGACAGCAGTCTGACGCAGACGACCGACACGGCCGAGCCGCATCGTGCCCGGGCACGCCTGTGGGTCAGCCTCCCCACGACGAGGTGGGGCGTGGTTTGATATGGCCGAACGAGTCGGGACCGCCTGATCGCGCACCGACCGGGAGCACAGGGAGTGGATTTCGTGGATCTGACCATTACGACGCGCGAGGCCGAAGGCCGGACCGTTGTGTCAGTCGCGGGCGAGATCGACGTCTACACCGCGCCCCGGCTGCGGGAGGAGATCACCGAGCTCGTCGGTGCCGGCACCTACGACATCGTCATCGACATGTCGGAGGTCGAGTTCCTCGACTCCACCGGCCTCGGCGTCCTCGTCGGCGGGCTGAAGAAGGTGCGCGCCCACGACGGCTCACTCCAGCTGGTCTGCAACCAGGACCGTCTGCTGAAGATCTTCCGGATCACCGGTCTGGCCAAGGTGTTCGTCATCCACGACACCGCCGAAGCGGCCCTCGCCGCGAGCTGACCGCACCCTCCCGCCGTACGTCGGAGGGGCCGCCGGGAGCCGTCACCGGCTCCCGCACCCGCTGTGGGTTGCACCACAGCCGTCTGACATGATCCCCGGGGCGCATGGCACAATCCGCGCCGTCTCACTGAAAGTCTTCCAGGAGGAAATCCATGACCGGGATCAGTCCCGCTGTCGTGCATCTCTCCGGTGGCAACCTCGTGCTGGTCATCATCGTCTTCCTGATCGCGCTCGGCGCGCTCGCGATGGCGTACATGTTCCGCCAGGAGGTCCTTGCTGCCGGTGAAGGCACCGACAACATGAAGAACATCGCCCACGCGGTGCAGGAGGGCGCGAACGCCTACCTGACCAGGCAGTTCCGCACCCTCGCGGTGTTCGCAGTGGTGGCGTTCCTGCTCCTGCTGGCGCTGCCCGCCGACGACCTCACGGTGCGGGCCTTCCGTTCGGTGTTCTTCCTGGTCGGTGCCGGCTTCTCCGCGACGGTCGGCTACCTCGGCATGAACCTCGCCGTGCGTGCCAACCTGCGCGTCGCCGCGGCGGCGAACGAGCAGGGCCGCGACCCCGCGATGCGGATCGGCTTCCGCACCGGTGCCACGGTCGGCATGCTGACGGTGGGCCTCGGTCTGCTGGGCGCCTCGATCGTCGTCATCGCCTTCGGCAACGAGGCCCCCGCCGTGCTCGAGGGTTTCGGCTTCGGTGCCGCCCTGCTGGCCATGTTCATGCGGGTCGGCGGCGGCATCTTCACCAAGGCCGCCGACGTGGGTGCCGACCTGGTGGGCAAGGTCGAGCAGCACATCCCCGAGGACGACCCGCGCAACGCAGCCACCATCGCGGACAACGTCGGCGACAACGTCGGCGACTGTGCCGGCATGGCCGCCGATCTGTTCGAGTCCTACGCCGTGGTGCTGGTCGCCGCGCTGATCCTCGGCTCGCAGGCGTTCGGGCCCAAGGGTCTGGTTTTCCCGCTGCTGATCCCCGCGATCGGTGCCCTGACCGCCGTGCTCGGTATCTACCTGTGCAAGCCTCGGGCGGGGGAGAACGGGCTGACCACGATCAACCGGGCCTTCTACATCTCCGCTGGGGTGTCGGCGGTCGCCTGCGTGGTCCTCTCGTTCGTCTACCTCCCGACGAGCTTCGACAAGTTCACGGTCGTCCGCGTCACCACGCTCGACAGAGTCGTCGGGGTGAGCCACACCTCGGGTAACCCGGCGCTGATCGCGTCCGTTGCCGTGGTGATCGGCATCGTGCTGGCCGCGGCGATCCTGGCCCTGACCGGATACTTCACCGGCACCGAGTACAAGCCGGTCCGTGACGTCGGCCGGACCTCGCTCACCGGCGCGGCCACGGTCATCCTGTCCGGCCTCTCGGTCGGCTTCGAGTCGGCCGTCTACACCGCCGGCGTGATCGCCGCTGCCGTCTTCGGCGCCGCGCTCCTCGGTGGTGCCTCGTTGACCGTCTCGCTGTTCTGCGTGGCGCTGGCCGGGGCCGGTCTGCTGACCACGGTCGGCGTGATCGTCGCGATGGACACCTTCGGCCCGGTCTCCGACAACGCCCAGGGCATCGCCGAGATGTCGGGCGATGTCAGCCCCGAAGGCGCTCAGATCCTCACCGAGCTCGACGCGGTGGGGAACACCACCAAGGCCATCACCAAGGGCATCGCCATCGCGACCGCGGTCCTGGCCGCGACGGCGCTGTTCGGGTCCTACGCCACGTCGGTCATCGACAAGCTCGGGGAGTCCGGCGGAGGTGGAGACGCGACCAAGCAGCTGCTCGACTTCTTCGTGTTCAACCCCAGGGTGCTGGTCGGCGTCCTGCTCGGCTCGGCGGTGGTGTTCCTCTTCTCCGGCCTCGCGATCAACGCGGTGGCTCGGGCTGCGGGCGCAGTGGTCTACGAGGTACGCCGCCAGTTCCGCGAGATCCCCGGGATCATGGAGGGCACGGGTCGCCCGGAGTACGGCAAGGTCGTCGACATCGTCACCAAGGACTCCCTGCGTGAGCTGATCACGCCGGGCGTGCTGGCGGTGCTCGCACCGATCGCGGTCGGCTTCGGTCTCGGCGTCGCTTCGTTGGCGGGTTTCCTGGCCGGCGCGATCGGCACCGGCACCCTGATGGCGGTGTTCCTGGCCAACTCCGGTGGAGCCTGGGACAACGCCAAGAAGCTCGTCGAGGACGGCAACCACGGCGGCAAGGGGTCTGATGCCCACGACGCCACCATCATCGGCGACACCGTCGGTGACCCGTTCAAGGACACCGCCGGCCCGGCGATCAACCCCCTGATCAAGGTGATGAACCTGGTCTCGCTGCTGATCGCCAGCGCCATCGTCTCGCTGAGCGTGGGGAACGACAAGAACGACTTCCTGCGCTACACCATCGCGATCGTGGCCCTGCTGATCATCGTGGTGTCGGTCTACATCTCCAAGCAGCGTGAGGTCGTCCTCGGTGACGACTCGGGTGACAGCGCGGCCCCGCCGCCCCCCGCGCCGATGGACGAGCCCGCTGCCCCGGTGGACGTCACCGGAGGTGACGACCAGACGCGGCAGTTCGAGCCGCAGGGCTGAGCCCAGCAAGACCCAACAACACCCAGCACGACCAGAAGGCCCGTCCGGAGCGATCCGGGCGGGCCTTCTGCGCTGACCTGGCGTTTGCGCGACGTCCCGGGGCGCTGACCTGCCGATCGGACGACGCGGTGAAGCGCTGACCTGGCAATCGGACGAGCTACAGATGTTTGCCGCCTCACGCCAGGTCAGCGCTCTACGGCGTCGCGCAACTGCCAGGTCAGCGCTTTACGGCGTCGCGCAACTGCCAGGTCAGCGCCCTACGGCGTCGCCCAACTGCCAGGTCAGCGCCCTACGGCGTCGCGCAACTGCCAGGTCAGCGGACGACGAGGCGCACCCGGGCGGTGGAGTAGCGGGTGCCGGCGTGGAAGAACCGGTGGTAGTCGCGGGTCAGGGCGAGGATCGCCGACGGCGACATCTTGATGCAGCCGTGGGAGGTGTAGTCGTTGATCTTCGGGAACTCCCACCGGCACAGCTGGTCGCCCGGGGCATCGGCGCACTGCCGGTTGCCGGCACCGGACTCGGTGTGGATGAACAGCTGCTCACGCAAGGTGCCGTTGGTACAGCGCTTGTCGTTGAGCCGGAAGGCCCGGCCGTGGATCAGGTTGCCGTGGTAGTCGTCGTACTGGCGCAGGGAGTAGGTGCCGTTCGGCAACCAGCCGTGGCCCTTCACGCAGGCGTTCTTCGCGCTGCCGCCCGGCAGACCCGAGCCGGCCCGCCACGAGTCGTGCGCCAGCACCTTCCAGGAGCCGTCACCCCGCTGCCGCGAGGCGTCCCAGGCGATCGTGCTGGCCCACGGGTGCGCCGGATTCTTGGTGAAGGTGATCTGGGCGCGCAGCTGTCCGGGGTGGGCAGAGGTGTCGCCACCGGCCGTGTGGGACCCGCCGCCCAGCGTCGCCTCGCTCGGGCTCTGGATCGCGACGAGCGCGACCAGCACGGAGACGAGGGCGAGCGCGCGCAGCAGACGAGCCATGTGCCGATTGAACCAGGCGACGGCCCGGCTCGGGGAGAGTCCGACCAGCGGTGCCACGATGGCGGCATGGCTCCCGTCACCGGCGTACCGGCTGTTGCTCTCGCCCCGGCGCTGCGCGACGCCCTGTCCGCCGCGCCGTACACCTTCGACGCCGTCGGCGACCTCCTCGGTACGACGGGCCAGCTCGCGCTGGCGCGGAACGAGACCACCCCCGCCCTCCGTCGTACGACGGGCGGGTCACCGCTGGAGACCCTGGTCCGCCTGTTCCTGCTCCAGACCGAGGTCGACCGCGCGGCCGCGGACCGAGCCCTCCCCGGCCTGGTCGAGCGCCTCGTCGAAGGCGGCATGCTCGTCGGCTCCGGTGGTGAGGTGCGTGCCGTGCTCGACTGCCGCCCCTACGCCGACGACGACCACGACTGGTGGGTCGTCAGCGACCTGACCCCCGGCCTCGACGGCCAGCAGATCCGCGTCGCCCATGACCACGTGCTGGGCGTCAGCTCCGCGTCGACGTCGCTCGCGCAGCTGACGCTGCGCGAGCCGGTCGCCCGGGCCCTCGACCTCGGCACCGGCTGCGGAGTCCAGGCGCTGCACCTCTCGGGTCACGCCGGCGTGGTCGTCGCCACCGACGTGAACCCGCGCGCCCTCGCCGTCACCGCCTTCAACGCCGCCCTCAACGACGTCCGCGTCGACGTCCGCGACGGCTCGCTGTGGGAGCCCGTCGCCGGCGAGCGCTTCGACCTGATCACCACCAACCCGCCGTTCGTCATCTCGCCCGCCACCGACGAGCGTCTCGTCTACCGCGACTCCGGGCTGCCGGGCGACCAGGTCGTCGAGGCCATCGTCCGCGGCGCGCCGGCCCATCTCGCCGACGACGGCTGGTGCCAGGTGCTGGCGAACTGGGCGATCAGCGACGCCACACCGTGGGACGACCGCCTGGCCGCCTGGCTCGACCCCGGCTGCGACGCGCTCGTCGTGCAGCGCGAGGTGCTCGACCCAGCGTCGTACGTCGAGCTCTGGCTGCGCGACGCCGGCCGCCACGGCGCCCCCGGCTACCTCGCGGCGTACGACGCGTGGCTGGGCTGGTTCGAGCGCGAGGGGATCGAGGGCGTGGGGTTCGGCTGGATCAACCTCCACCGCGGCGGTTCGGCCCGCGAGCTGCTCGACTGGCCGCACGCGGTCGAGCAGCCGATCGCCGCGTCGGTCCGCGACTGGGGGCGAGCCGCACGGCTCGACGTCGGTCTCGACGACCGGCTGGCCACCCGGGCCGACGTGCAGCAGGAGACCGTGGGCGCTCCTGGCGCGGAGGACCCCGAGGCGATCGTGCTGCGTCAGCAGACCGGCCTCCGCCGCGCTCGACGGGTCGACACGGTCGAGGCCGCGCTGGCGGGCGCCTGCGACGGAGACCTCAGTGTCGGCCAGATCCTCGACGCCCTCGCGCACCTGCTCGAGCGCGACCGCGACGAGCTCCGCACGGCGTACCTTCCGGTGGTCCGTGAGCTCGTGGCCGAGGGCTACCTGGCCCCCGCCTGAGACCACACCGGACCGGGCTGGGCGCCGGTGGGCTGGACACGACGCGCTACCGTGAGCGGCCGTGAGCCAGGAACACGGTCCGGTTCACCATCCCGAGCACAGCAAGGTCCGAGTCAGGAGAAGCAGTGGCACACAAGCTGGTGATCGTCGAGTCGCCCGCGAAAGCGCGGACGATCGGCGGCTACCTCGGCGGTGACTACGTGGTCGAGTCCTCCATCGGCCACATCCGCGACCTGCCCAACTCCGCCGCTGACACGCCCGCCTCGATCAAGGACAAGCCGTGGGGTCGTCTCGCGGTCGACGTCGACAACGGCTTCACTCCTTACTACGTCGTGCCGCGCGACAAGAAGAGCCACATCGCCAAGCTCAAGAGCCTGCTCAAGGACGCCGACGAGCTCTACCTTGCGACCGATGAGGACCGCGAGGGCGAGGCGATCGCCTGGCACCTCCTCGACGAGCTGAAGCCCAAGGGCATCCCGGTGCACCGGATGGTCTTCCACGAGATCACCAAGCCCGCGATCCTCGAGGCGGTCGCCAACCCGCGCCAGATCAACGACGACCTCGTCGAGGCCCAGGAGGCACGCCGGATCCTCGACCGCCTCTACGGCTACGAGGTCTCGCCGGTGCTGTGGAAGAAGGTGATGTCGGGGCTGTCCGCCGGACGCGTCCAGTCGGTGGCGACGCGGCTGGTCGTCGACCGCGAGCGCGAGCGGATGGCGTTCCGGGTGGCGTCGTACTGGGACCTCGAGGGCACCTTCGACGCGGGCTCCGGCAAGGAGCCGCGGATGTTCCCCGCCAAGCTCCACTCCGTCGACGCGATGCGGGTGGCCGGCGGCTCCGACTTCGGCACCGACGGCGAGCTCAAGGGCAAGCGCACCGACGACCGCGTCCACCTCGACCGCCATGCAGCCGAGGCCCTCGTCGCGGCGCTCCGCGACACGTCGTACGACGTGCGCTCGGTGGAGTCCAAGCCGTACCGCCGCTCGCCGTACGCACCGTTCCGAACGACGACCCTGCAGCAGGAGGCCAGCCGCAAGCTCGGGATGAGCGCCTCCGGCACGATGTCGGTCGCCCAACGGCTCTACGAGAACGGCTTCATCACCTACATGCGGACCGACTCGACGACCCTGTCGAGCGCGGCGGTCGACGCCGCACGGTCGCAGGTGCGTGAGCTGTACGGCGCGGAGTACCTCCCGGACGCCCCCCGCACGTACGCCTCGAAGGTCAAGAACGCCCAGGAGGCCCACGAGGCCATCCGTCCCTCGGGCGATCGCTTCCGGACGCCGGCCGAGACCGGGTTGAGCGGTGAGCAGTTCCGGCTCTACGAGCTGATCTGGATGCGCACCGTCGCCTCGCAGATGAAGGACGCCGTGGGGCACTCGGTCACGATCCGGATCGGCGGCGCGGCCTCCGACGGGCGCGACGTCGTGTTCTCCGCCAGCGGCCGCGTGATCACCTTCCACGGCTTCCTCAAGGCCTACGTCGAGGGCACCGACAACAACAAGCGCCAGGACGATGCCGAGACCCCGTTGCCCGACCTCCACGAGGGCGAGCCGGTGTCGGCAGCGTCGCTGACGGCCAACGGGCACGAGACCAAGCCGCCGGCGCGCTACACCGAAGCGACGCTGATCAAGGAGCTCGAGGAGCGCGAGATCGGCCGCCCCTCGACGTACGCCTCGATCATCGGGACGATCCTCAACCGCGGCTACGTCTACAAGAAGGGCACGGCGCTGGTGCCGGCCTGGATCGCCTTCTCCGTCGTGCGCCTGCTGGAGGAGCACTTCCCGCGCCAGATCAGCTACGAGTTCACCGCGGACATGGAGGACGTGCTCGACGAGATCGCGGGCGGTCGCAAGGACCGGGTCACCGAGCTCGGCGAGTTCTACTTCGGCTCCGACCGCGTCGTCGGTCTCCACCAGCTGGTCAACGAGCTCGGCGAGATCGACGCCAAGGAGCTGGCGACCTTCCCGGTCGGCGGACCCGACAGCGGGATCGTGCTGCGAGTCGGGCGCTACGGGCCCTACCTCGAGGGGCCGGGCCCGAGCTCTGCCGATGGCGAAGGCGAGGGCGACGGGGCCGCCGTACGAGCGAACGTGCCCGACGACCTCCCTCCCGACGAGCTGACCCTGGCCAAGGCCCGCGAGCTGCTCGCGAACCCGGCAGGCGAGGAGACGCGGCTCGGCACCCATCCCGAGACGGGGCTGGAGGTCGTGGCCAAGAACGGTCGCTACGGGCCGTACGTCACCGAGGCGCTCCCCGAGGGCGCGCCGAAGTCGGCCCGGGCGCGCACCGGCTCGCTGTTCGCCTCGATGTCGCTCGACACCGTGACCCTGGACGACGCGGTCAAGCTGCTGTCGCTGCCGCGCGTGGTCGGCACCGATGCCGACGGCGTCGAGATCACCGCGCAGAACGGTCGCTACGGTCCGTACCTCAAGAAGGGCACCGACTCGCGCTCGCTCACCTCGGAGGAGCAGCTGTTCTCGATCACGATCGACGAGGCGCTGGCGATCTACGCCCAGCCCAAGCAGCGCGGGCGCGCTGCGGCCGCCCCGCCGCTGAAGGAGCTCGGCGCTGACCCGGTGTCGGGGGCGCCGGTGGTGGTGAAGTCCGGCCGCTTCGGCGACTACGTCACCGACGGGGAGTACAACGCGACGCTCCGCAAGGACGACACCGTCGAGGCGATCACCCTCGAGCGCGCGGCCGAGCTCCTCGCCGAACGACGTGCGAAGGGCCCGGCGAAGAAGGCGGCCAAGCGCGGGGCGAAGAAGACGACCGCCAAGAAGACGGCGAAGAAGACCACCAAGAAGGCAGCCGCGAAGAAGTAGTCCCCGGCCTCCGCTGGTTGAGGAGGTCGCTCTGCGACCGTCTCGAAACCACGCCATCGGCGGTCGAGCTTGTCGAGACCACGCCGCCCATGGCTGAGGCGCTGGGCATCTCACAGGGTTTCGACCCGCGGTGACGTCGGAGCAAGGTCCGCCCTCCGCGCGCTCAACCGGGAGAGCCTCGTCCGGGAGATCGTTCTTCGCTCCCGGACGGCCTCACCCCCACCAGAACGACGTGGCGATGATGACGTAGAGCACGATCAGCGAGGCGCCCTCCAGCCAGGTCGACTCGCCGTCGAAGGCGATGAACGCCCCCAGCATCACCGCGAGCATCAGCACGACGACCAGCAACGGCGAGAAGACGAGGGTCAGCGAGGCGAGGCCGAAGATCTGCGAGATCAGCACCAGCGCGGGCGCGAGTACGAGCGCGATCTGGACGGGGCTGTTGAGGATCACCGAGAACGCGTAGGCCGACTGGTCCTTGGCGGAGAGCTGGACGCCGACGACGTTCTCGACCGCGTTGCCCGCGATCGCGACCACGACGAGACCGGCGAAGGTCTCGTTGATCGACAGCGCGTCCATGGCGGGCTGGAGGGCGTTGACGAACCAGTCGGAGACGAAGGCGGCGCCGACGCCGGCGGCGGCCAGCAGGCCGATGGCGAGCGCCAGCGGCCAGCGGGGAACCTCGTGGGCCGGGCTGTCGTCGGAGCTGTCGCGGCGTAGCGAGAAGGGCAGCGACAGGGCGAAGAGCGCCAGCAGGAGCACCGACACGATCACCGAGAACGTGTTCTCGTGCTGGTCGGCAGGGGTGTGCAGCCAGTGCGTGAAGGACGGGATCGCCATCGCCGAGACCGACAACAGCATCAGGACGACGATGATCCGGGCGCGCTCCGAGCCGAGCTGCTGGGTGCCGTGCTTGAGGCCACCCACGACGAACGCGAGCCCCAGCACGAGCAGCAGGTTGGCCAGGATCGAGCCGACCAGGGCCGCGCGGACCACGTCCACGAGGCCGGCCTTGAGCGAGAAGATGCAGATGAAGAGCTCGGGCAGGTTGCCGAGCCCGGACTGGAGCACGCCGGTGGCGCCCGGCCCGAACCGGTCGCCGAGCTGCTCGACCGAGCGGCCCACGAGGGCCGCCAGCAGGCAGACCGCGCCCGCAGAGACGACGAACGCGACCACGGCGTCCCATCCGCCGTACTCCGCAGAGGCGGCGAGCACGATGAGCACGGCCGCGCCGCCGAGCAGCACCTTGTCGGACCGGATGAAGGTGGGCGTCGCACCCGTGGCGCTCATGGCGTCACCGTAGCGAGAGTCGCCGTTCACACCGGGGGTGTGGGTGGCCTCGACTACGCTCGGCGAGGAGCAGCAGGGACCAGGGAAGGGCGAGGCGTGTACACCACCACGGGCGTCTTCGTCTGCCTCGAGGGCGGTGAGGGTGCGGGCAAGTCCACGCAGTCGCGGACGCTCGCCGTTGCGCTCGAGGAGCGCGGGTACCGCGCCCTGCTCACCTTCGAGCCAGGTGACACGCCGGTCGGCAAGGAGGTACGCCGGATCGTGCTCGACCCGGCCACTGGCCAGCTGTCCGACCGCACCGAGGTTCTCCTCTACGCAGCCGACAAGGCCGAGCACGTCGACACCGTGGTCCTGCCGGCCCTCGAGCGCGGCGAGGTCGTGATCACCGACCGCTACGTCGACTCCACGCTCGCCTACCAGGGCGCCGGTCGCACCCTCGTGGCCGCCGAGGTCGAGCAGGTCGCGCGCTGGGCCACCCATGACCTACGCCCCCACCTGACAGTCGTCCTCGACCTCGACCCCGAGCACGGCTTCGGCCGGTTCGCCGAGCGCGACCGGATCGAGGGCGAGTCGCCGGAGTTCCACCGACGTGTCCGCGCGTCGTTCCTCGCGATGGCGGAGGCAGACCCCGACCACTACGTCGTCCTCGACGCCCGCGCGCCGGCCGCCGAGATCGCGGCCGCCGTCTGGCAGCGGGTCGAGCCGCTGCTCGGTCAGGCGGCACGGCGATGACGGCCGCCACCCCGGCCGGCGTCTGGGACTCCCTCGTGGGCCAGCGGCGTGCGATCGAGGCTCTGCGCACCGCCGCGTCGGGTCACGGGATGAGCCAGGCCTTCCTCTTCATCGGTCCACCCGGCTCCGGCCGCTCGAACGCCGCGATCGCCTTCGCCGCCGCGCTGCAGTGCGAGGAGCAGCCGCCCGGGTGCGGCGTGTGCCACTCGTGCCACACGGTGCTGGCCGGCAGCCATGCCGACGTCACGGTGGTGCGCACCGAGAAGCTCTCGATCGGCGTCGACGAGGTGCGCGACCTGGTGCGCCGCTCGGCGCTTGCACCGGTCGGACGCCGGTGGCAGATCATGATCGTGGAGGACGCCGACCGGCTGACCGACCAGGCGGCCAACGCGCTGCTGAAGGCGATCGAGGAGCCCACCGACCGCACGGTCTGGATGCTCTGTGCGCCCACCGTCGAGGACCTCCTGCCCACGATCCGCTCGCGCTGCCGGCTGGTCACCCTGACCACGCCGTCGACGTCCGAGGTCGCCGACTTCCTGGTCCGCAAGGACGGCGTCGACGCCGCCCGCGCGTCGTACTGTGCGCGCGCCAGCCAAGGCCACATCGGTCGGGCACGCGCGCTGGCCCGCGACGAGGCCGCCCTCAACCGGCGTCACGCCGTGATCACCTGGCCGGCGAAGCTGACCAGCCTGGGCTCCTGCATGAACGCCGCGGCGAACCTGTGCGAGACCACCCAGGAGGAGGCCGACGCGATCACCGGCGACCTCGACTCCCGAGAGCGCTCCGACCTCGACGTGTCGTACGGCGTGGTGGAGCGTGGACGCCGGCCCCGCGAGTACGCCCCGGCCCTGGCTGCGATGGAGCGGTCGCAGAAGACGAGGGCCAAGCGTCGCCACCTCGACGTCGTCGACCGCAGCCTGATGGACCTCGCCTCGGTCTACCGCGACGCGATCGCGATGGCCACCGGCGGCGGTGAGCTGGTCAACGAGGAGATCAGGCCCGATCTCGAGCAGATCGTGCGGTCCTCCACGCCCGAGCTCAACCTGCGCCGGATCGGGTGGATCTTCGACGCGCGCGAGCAGATGCTGGAGTTCAACGTGCCCGTGCCGCTGGCCCTCGAGTCGATGATGGTGGCCCTGAAGGCGCCGGCGCGGTGAGGCGGTTCGTCGTCGCGATCGCCCTGGTGCTGGCGTTCGCGCTGGTGGCCGGTGGTGCGCTCGTCGCTGCGCTCGACTCCTCGTCTCGCGGCGAGAGCGGCAGCGGGCCGATGCCGGTGACCCCGTCGGCGACCCACGCACCGACGCAGCCGCCCTCGCCCGCCCTCGCGCGGTACTACGGCCAGAGCCTCGACTGGTCCGACTGCCACGACGGCGACCAGTGCGCGAAGCTGATCGTTCCGCTGGACTACCTCCATCCCGCAGGGAAGACCATCGAGCTCGCCCTGCTCAAGGTGCCGGCGGCCGACCACGGCTCGCGGATCGGGTCGTTGGTGACCAACCCCGGCGGCCCCGGCGAGCCCGGCACGTCGTACGCCGCGCTGGGCGCGCAGGCCTTCGGGCAGCCGCTGCTCGATCACTTCGACATCGTGGGTTTCGACCCGCGCGGCACCGGCGACAGCTCGCCGGTCGACTGCCTCAGCGACGCCCAGCTCGACCAGTACCTCGGCGAGGACCCCGAGCCCTCGACTGCGGGGGAGCTCGTGGCGTTCCGGGCGCAGCAGCACCGGATGGCGACGGGCTGCAGCCGGCTGTCGGGCGCGCTGGCCTCCCACGTCTCGACCGTCGAGTCCGCCAAGGACATGGACATCCTGCGGGCCGCGCTCGGTGAGAGCACGATGAACTACCTCGGCGCGTCGTACGGCACCAAGCTCGGTGCGACCTACGCCGAGCTCTTCCCCCACCGGGTCGGCCGCTTCGTGCTCGACGGTGCGGTCGACGTGTCCCTCGGCACGCGGCAGCTCACGCTCCAGCAGGCCGCCGGCTTCGAGCGGGCTCTCGAGGCGTACGCCGCGAACTGCGTGAACTCGTCGGTGGGCTGCTTCCTCGGCGACAGCGTGCCCGACGTGCTCCGCACGATCAGCGACCTGATCGACTCGATCGCGGCGAAGCCGCTGCCAGCCGGCGACCGCGAGCTCACCGCCGGCAATGCGTTCTACGGGATCGCGGTCACGCTCTACAGCCGCGACTACTGGGTCCTGCTGACCTCCGCGCTCCGCTCCGCACTCTCCGGCGACGGCCAGTCGCTGATGCTGCTCGCCGATGCCTACGCCTCGCGTAACGCCGACGGGACCTTCCAGAACAACTCGATGGAGGCGTTCTTCAACATCTCCTGCCTCGACGACCCCTGGTCGATCCCCGCGACCCGGGTGCCGGCACAGTTCCCGGCGTTCGAGAAGGCGTCGCCGGTCTTCGGCAAGGTCTTCGCCTGGACCCTCACCTCCTGCCGCGGGTTCGCCCCCCGCAGCGACCAGCCGGTGCCGACGATCCATGCGGAGGGCGCCGCGCCGATCGTCGTCATCGGCACCACCCGCGACCCGGCGACGCCGTTCGCCTGGGCGGTCGCACTGGCTCGTCAGCTCGACTCCGGCGTCCTGCTCCGCCGCGACGGCGACGGGCACACCGGCTACAACACCGGGAACACCTGCATCGACGACGCCGTCGAGTCCTATCTGGTCTCCGGCACGGTCCCCGCGAACAACACCTCCTGCTGACCCGGGTGGGAGCGACGCCGATTCCCGGCAGTCCCGTCGCCGTCCGTATACTTCCGGCCGTTGCCCAGCCGTACGTCGTACCCGGGCAGCACGCCGCCTTAGCTCAGTCGGTAGAGCGATTCACTCGTAATGAATAGGTCGTCGGTTCGATTCCGACAGGCGGCTCCACTCAGATCTCGAAATCTGACCAGCGCAGACGGCGCCAGGACATGGTGCTTCTCACAGGTCCAACTCCGCGTTGGGGGGCCAGATGTCCCCCCGGCGGCCTCCCGCGGAGCATGGAGCCTCTCCAGCCGCGCTCGGTGAGCGCTGGTCCCGAGGAAATGCAGGTACAGGTTCGTCGTCGCGATCGACTCATGACCCATCCACGCCTGCAGGTGCCGGGATCTACGCTCCGGGCCAGCCACAGGCAGGCAGCGGTGTGCCGAAGGTCGTGGATCCGGCGTCCGACACTGGTCTCGGCCCAGTTCAAGGCACGAAGCACGGCGGTCCGGTGGAGCGGGCCGCCACCGGTGGTGGTGAAGAGGAGGTCGTCGGCTCGCTTGTTCTCGGCCATGCCCAGCACGAGCGGCAGCACTCGGTCAGCCAGGGGCACTCGCCGGGAGCGCCGGCCCTTGGTCGACTTCAGTCCGACACCTTCGGGCGCGGCTCGCCGGATCAGCAACCCCGGCGTCGGAACGCGGGTCAGGTCCTCCACGCGGACTGCTCGAGCCTCGCTCCGCCGCAGGCCGTTCCAGCCGAGCACAAGGAACATGTCGGCGAGCCGCGCGTTCGTCTCGTGCCAGCTCATGTGGGCCCCCTCGAGCCCATCCTCGGTGAAGGGGGACATCTCGGTCGGATGCCGCAGCCGACAGCCGCGGGGCGCGGGCGGCATCCAAGTGTCCGAGTCTGCGCGACCGAAGCCGAGGCGCAGGCGTAAGCCAGGCGGCAGGGGAGGAGAGCAGCTTGACGCGGCGGTGCGGGGACTGCGGCCACTGAATGTCCGCTCATCAGTGCGGCTCAGTCGGGCATCGCAACCTCTCCGCCCGTACTTCTGATGGTGAATGGGTCGTCGGTTCGACTTTCGGCACGAGCCGGATGATGCGTGACAACCCCCCGGGAGTCAGGGAACACTGACGCGCAGACGACGGGGATCGCCGACCCGTGCTGGAGGGGCCATCTGTGACGACCAAGAGCGACTTCACCGACGAGGAGTGGACCCGGGTCGTGCGGGCCCCGTTCGTGGCCGGCCTTGCGATCTCCCTGGCTGACCCCGGCGGGCCCATCGAGGCGGCCCAGGAATCCATGGCGACGATCAAGTCGGCGACCAACCCACCCAGCCGTGAGCAGCTGCTGGCCAAGGTCGCCCTTGAGCTCCGGGCGCCCACCCAGCAGCATCACAACCCACTGAAGGGCTACAAGCCCATCCCGGGCCCAGCACCAGGCGAGCAGATTGTCGAGGAGCTTCGCGGCGTGCACGGGATCGTGGCCGCTCGCTCCACCACGGAGGAGACGGCGGCATTCGCCACCTGGCTGGTAGCGACCGCACGGGCCGCGGCAGACGCTGCCGAGGACGGCGGCTTCATGGGTTTCGGCGCTAAGCAGGTCAGCGACGGTGAGCAGGCGATGCTGGACCGGTTGCGAGGGACGCTCACATGAGTGAACCCGGCGGCGGGGAGTTGCTGGGGCGCCCTGAGCGCCGGGCCCGCCCCCCGATCAGGGTTCTCGAGTGACCCGCGGCCTCGCCGCGGCACGACAACATCGCGTGACGCTGGTCGTGGCCTTCGCCATGGCCGTGTTCGGGCTGGCTGCCTGCGGGAACGGCGGAAGCAGCGACGTCGAGCGGGCCCAGGCACGGGTGAGCGCCAAGGAGCGGGCCGTCACCCAGGCTGAGGCCGACCTCACCGCCGCCTCCGACGCGTTCTGCGGGGCGAGCAAGAGCTACATCGTGTCGGTGGACCGGTACGGCGACGTCCTGAACGCGACGACGCCAACGGTGGGTGACGTGAAGGACGCCGGCAAGGACTTGGCCGCGCCGAGAGAGGATTCGCTGGCGGCTGCCGAGGCGGCGGTGAAGGCCAACGATGACCTCGTCACGGCCGAGCAGGAGCTGGCGGACGCACGCGCTGCCCTGAAGCAAGCCAAATCTGGTTCCACTGGTTCGCCTACTTCCTCTGGGTCAAAGCAGTCGTCCGCCGAGCCGATCCCGCTGGCCCCGACCGCCACCGTCGACCGGGTCCGGAGCGCGGAGTCGGACTTCGCCTCTGCGCAGGCGTCGATCACCGACCAGACCCCGCTCGCGCAGGCGTCACAACAGTTCAACGCTGCTGCCGTGGCGCTCGAGATGGCCTGGCTGAAGCTGTTCTCCGATGCCGGATGCCTCTCGGGCCAGCAACAGCAGGCCGAGGCAGCAGTGCGGGACTACACGATCGCGCTCCAGCAGGCGCTCACGCAGGCCGGCCGCTACCACGGCGAGATCGATGGCGTGTACGGCCCCGAGACGGTCGCGGCCGTCCAAGGCCTGCAGAAGGCGAACGGACTGCCGGTCACCGGAGCCGTCGACAAGGCCACCGCCGCTGCGATGCAGGCAGAACAGCTGGCGCAAGGGGGCGTCGCCGCCCAGCAGGCGTTGACCTCGACAGCCGCAGTCCAACAGACCCTCAAGCTCGCCGGGTTCTGGAACGGGCCCGTCGACGGCGCGTGGACGCCGGCCCTGACCGAGGCACTCATGGAGTTCCAGACCGAGCTAGGCGTCAAGCCCACCGGAAACGTGGACGCCGCGACCGTGGCCGCTATGGAGAAGGCGATCGCCACGTCGAAGGAGCCCGCGCCCTCAGGGAGCAGCGACGCCTCACCCTCGAGCCAGCCATCGAGCGATCAGCCGAGTGCCTCCGGAGGCTAGGGCCAGAACGACACCTGGTGGGTGGACACGCCCCTGTGTCACGCTGGCTGGGATGTCGGACCAACAGCGTGGGTTTCCTGCAGTAACGCTTCGGTGTGCAGCGGGGCATTGCCGGAGCCGACGGACCACCGCAGGCACGACCGTGACCGCCGTGCTGCTCGCGGTGTTCTTGACGTCGTGTGGAGGCGACGGATCGGTCGACGTCCCTGCGCCGACCAGGTCGGCTTCCGTGGGCCAGCCCTCGCGGACGGCGTCCCTCGCGCTTCCGACGCCTTCGACCGGTGGGCTCGGCTCGGAGTCGCAGACTCCGTTGGAATCCGTCGGGCCGACTTCCGCGCCGACCGATGAGACTCCTGCGACCGACTCGACCGACGGCTCGAGTGTGCCCTCCTGGGTCTGGTGGCTGGTCGTAGGACTGGCCCTGGTCGCCGGCGTCGTGGCCCTGGTCCTGGTGCCTCGGGCCAGGCGACGTCGTGCCTGGGACGCCGAGCTGACCGCGGCGGAGGATGAGACGGACTGGCTCGTGCGAGAGTTCCTTCCGCAGCTGCAGACCGCCGGTACGACCGAGGTGGTCGCGGGCGTCTGGCAGGTTGGCGCCGGGCGCGTCACGCGAATCGAGGACCAGCTGACCCGGATGGAGTCCGCAGCGCCGGATGATGCGCGCGCACACCGGGCCCGGGCCCTCAGGGACGCTGTGCGGGCGGCTCGCCAACGCATGGAGATCCTGCTCAGGTCGCCGGACCCAGCCACCCTGCCAGGCGAGGTGGCCTCGATCGCCACGGAGCTGTCCGTGAGCCTGGCGGCAAGCGCGCGCAGCGCTTGAACCTCAGGCCTTCGACACGGTGTCAGCCGATCACGTGGGTCGACCGCTCGGCGCCGTCTGCGGCCAGGGGCCCCTGTGCCGACGGCGGGACCTGCCCGCGGAGCTGGCCGACGGCGTTCACGGCCGCCGAGGTCAGCGGGGCGGCCAGGATCGCCCCCATCACTCCGAAGAGCAACGTGGCGGTCGTGACCGTGAGCAGAACGGCCAGCGGGTGCAGACGCAGTCGGTTTCCGAACGCCAAGGGCTCCACGATGTTCTGGATGGTGTTGTTCGCCAGCAGGACGATGGCCAGCATCGCGATCGCATCGCCGAGCCCGCCGGAACCGTAGGCGATCAACACGGCGAAGGCTCCGGCGACGAAGGCGCCGAGGTAGGGCACGTAGCTGGTGATGAACGAGACCAGGGCGATCGTGCCCACCAGCGGGACGCCGAGCACCACGGCACCGATGGCGACGACGAGAGCGTTCGCGGCGCCGATCACCGTCAGGCCGGCCGCGTATCCGCGGAAGGCGGTCACCGTCCCGCCCAGGATGCTGCGACCAGTCGCCTCGGGCAGGCCTACGTGACTCGCTGCCCAGGTGTTGAGCTGGTCCCAGTCCTTGAGCAGGAAGAGCAGCATGAAGACAGCGAGGACCGACCCGACGACGAGCGTGGTCGCGGAGCCGAACACGGAGCCGAGGAGTCCGGTCGCGAGCAGCCGGACCAGCTCATGAGCCGCCGTGACGAGCTGGTCGGGGGGACCCGGGAGTGACGCGCTCTCGTCGACCTGCTGGAGCGAGCCTTCCAGCTGTGTCCAGATCTCATCGCTCTGGCTGGTGATGCCGTTGACCACGGCCGCGATCGTGGCCACCACGGCGGACAGGGCGAGGATCAGGACGAACGTGGCGCCCAACCACCGGGGAACGTGCCATTGCTGGAGCCGGTCGACGAGGGGGACCAGGATCGCCGCCAGCACTGCTGCGATCGCCAGCGGGATGGCCACCTCCGCCACGAGCGTCACCAGAAACAGGACCAAGGCGATGACACCGGCAATCCCCAGCGCCAACCAGGCTCCGATCCCGAGGGTGCGGAACCAGCCCGGGGTCTGCAGGCCGGCGATCCCGCGTTGGGCAGCCGCTGCGACACCCTGGGCGGGGGGCCCGTCGGCAGTGGTCGCCACGTGAACTCCTCACGATCCGTCGACAGGAACTCGAGTCTGTCATGCGAAGTGCAGTCGCCAGGCGATCGGCGGACCGTTGGGAACGTGTCGCGGAGCGGGGTCCGAGGTCCGTGCTGGCCGGCTCGGCCGCTCGGGACCCGCCCGGCCGGCGAATCACCCGAGGCGGGTGAAGTCGTGTGGCGGCGACCTGAGGACCTTGGAGATCAGCCAAGATCTAGGCCAGCGACCATCGGGGTCTCCTGCCACCTAGAACATCGGAGGGATCGTGTCGGACACGGACATGAGGTCCATCGGGACGGTGACGGCACTCGAGGTGAGCGAGGTCGCCCAGAGGCTGGGTGTAGACATCGCGGTGGGGCTGAGCCAAGCGGAGGCTGCGAGCCGCCTGCAGAGCCATGGCGCCAACCTTCTGACCGCGGCCAAGACCGAGTCCGGGTCCGAGGCGTTCATCCGTCAGTACCGCGACTTCATGCAGATCGTGCTGCTGGCGGCGGCCGTGATCAACCTGGTGGTGACCGGGGAGTGGGGCACGACGATCGTGCTGGCCGGGCTGACGCTCTTCAACGCGGTGATCGGGTTGCGTCAGGAGGCGAAGGCAGAGGAGAGCGTCAAGGCGCTCTCCCAGATGATGAGGACGATCGCTCGGGTACGACGCGACGGGCAGGCCGTGGAGGTCGACGCCGAGAACCTCGTGCCCGGTGACATCGTGCTGGTCGAGGCGGGCAACCGGATCCCCGCCGACAGCCGGATCTGCGTGGCGGCCACGCTCGAGATCGAGGAGGCCGCGCTCACCGGTGAGAGCCTGCCGGTCGGCAAGTCGGTCGCCCCGGTGCCGGGCGACGACGTACCGCTCGGTGACCGCACCTGCATGGCGTACATGAACACGGCCGTGACCCGCGGTCGCGGCGAGCTGATCGTCACCTCCACGGGCATGGACACCGAGATCGGGCACATCGCCGACCTGCTCGCCAACACCGAGACAGACAAGACGCCGCTGCAGAAGCAGCTGGACGGTCTGTCCAAGATCATCGCGGTGATCGCCGGGATCGCCTTGGTGCTGGTGATCCTGCTCGGGCTCCTGCGGGGAGAGTCCTTCGACACGCTCTTCATCACCGGCGTCGCTCTCGCGGTCGCTGCGATCCCCACCGGGCTGCCCGCTGTCGTGACCGCGTTGCTGTCGATGGGCACCCGAGAGATCGCCCGCCGCAACGCCATCGTCAAGCGGCTGCCCGCGGTCGAGACGCTGGGCTCGACCTCAGCGATCTGCTCGGACAAGACCGGAACGCTCACCCTGAACAAGATGACCGCCCGAGAGCTGATCATCCCGGGGCAGAACCGCTTCGCGGTGTCGGGAGAGGGCTATGGCATCGAGGGGGAGATCAAGCACGTGGGCGGGTCCCACATCGACCTGGATCCCTACCTCCTGCCGATGACCTTGTGTGCGGACGCAGTCCTCGACGGTGAAGCCCTGATCGGCGACCCGACCGAGGGCGCCCTGATCGTGCTCGGGGCCAAGGGCGGCCTCGACATCGACGAGACCCGGGCCACGTTCCCCCGGATCGCGGAGGTGCCGTTCGACTCCGAGTACAAGTTCATGGCCACCTTCCACGAGATGACGGGTGACAGCGGGAGCCCGGTCGTGCGGTGCTACGTCAAGGGCGCCCCCGACGTCCTGATCGATCGCAGCGCGACCTATCGGTCACCCGACGGCGGCCTCGTGCCGGTGACCGACGACAACCGCCACTTGGCCCTCGAGGCCAACGACCGGATCGCCAACTCCGGCGAACGGGTGATGGTGGTTGCCCAGCGGGACTTCGACCCGGCCGGTTTCGACAAGGACGCCGATCTGCTCCCGATGGTGGCCGACCTGACGCTGCTGGCGATGGTCGGGATCGTGGACCCTCCGCGTTCCGAGGCGAAGGCCGCGATCGCGGAGTGCCACTCCGCGGGCATCCAGGTCCGGATGATCACCGGGGACCACGCGACCACCGCGGCCGCGATCGCCAAGGAGCTCGGGATCGAGGGCCGGGCGCTGACCGGCACGGAGTTCGCAGCGATGTCGGACGACGACCTCCTGGCCGACCTGGACAACATCGGCGTGGTCGCGCGCGTGGCGCCCGAGGACAAGATCCGGCTGGTGCAGCTGCTCAAGCGCAAGGGCAATGTCGTGGCGATGACCGGCGACGGCGTCAACGACGCCCCCGCCCTCAAGGCCGCCGACATCGGCGTCGCGATGGGGATCACCGGCACCGAGGTCTCCAAGGAGGCCGCGGTCATGATCCTCACCGACGACAACTTCGCCACGATCGTGAACGCCGTCTCCTACGGCCGCACCCTCTACGACAACCTGGTGAAGTACCTGCGGTTCCAGATGTCGACCCTGGTTGCCTACATCGCTATCTTCCTGGGCGCCGGCATCTTCGGGATCGCCGGCGGAGTGCCTCTGAACCCACTCCAGATCCTCTGGCTCAACATGGTCATCGACATCCCGATCGCCATCGCCCTCGGGTTCGACCAACCCACCAAGGGCCTGATGTCCAGACCACCCCGGCCCGTCGGCGCACCTGTCCTCTCCCGGCCGAACTGGATCCGGATCTGCATCCAGGGCGCTGTGATGACAGTCGGCGCACTGGTGGCCTACCAGATCGGCCACCACCAGGACGGCGCCGTGGTCGCCGCCACCATGCTGCTCACCACCCTGTCCCTGTTCCACATCGTCGCCGGCCTCCTGTCCCGCGACCAGGTCAACACGGTCTTCGACCGGGACGCGATCCCGGCCTCCGCCCAGCTCCGCCGGTACGGCGTCTCCCTGCTCGCGATCGTCGCGGTCACGACCATCGGAATCCTCGAACGCATCGTGGGCACCGGCAGCCTGAGCGGCCGTCAGTGGGGGATCTGCATCGCGATCGCGGCAAGCCTCCTCCTCATCGAGGAGCTGCTCAAGCTCGTCCTGCGCAACCGCGCCGGCTCGACCACGCCTGCCACACAATCCCCCCTTCCGCTGTCCCCCGTCCCGGCGTAACCAGAAGCGAGGAACGTCATGTCGTTCAACCTCCGCAACCGCAGTTACCTCAAGGAGCTCGACTTCACTCCGGACGAGCTGCGGTTCCTGCTGAAGCTGTCTGCTGAGCTCAAGGCGGCCAAGTACGGCGGCTACGAGAAGCCTCGCCTCGAGGGGAAGAACATCGCCCTGATCTTCGAGAAGACGTCTACGCGGACGAGAACGTCCTTCGAGGTCGCCGCCAAGGACCAAGGTGCCCATGTCACCTACCTCGAGCCCAGTGGGTCGCAGATCGGGCACAAGGAGTCGATGAAGGACACCGCCCGCGTGCTGGGCCGCACCTTCGACGGGATCGAGTACCGCGGCTCCGCCCAGGAGAACGTCGAGATCCTCGCTGAGTACGCCGGGGTACCGGTGTGGAACGGGCTGACCAACGAGTTCCATCCCACCCAGATTCTTGCGGACATGCTCACGATGACCGAGCACAGCGACAAGCACTTGACGGACATCGCCTACTGCTACCTCGGGGACGCTCGCAACAACATGGGCAACTCCCTGATGGTCGGCGGATGCAAGCTCGGCATGGACGTCCGTCTGTGTGCGCCCGAGCACCTGTGGCCCTCCGAGGACCTGGTGAAGACCTCCCGCGAGATCGCCGAGGAGACAGGTGCGCGGCTCACGCTCACCGCCGACCTCGACGAAGGCGTGAAAGGTGCCGACTTCCTCTACACCGACGTGTGGGTCTCGATGGGCGAGGACAAGAGCGTCTGGAAGGAACGGATCGACCTGCTCACGCCCTACCAGATCAACGCCGACGTGCTCGGCCGCACCGGGAACCCCCAGGTGAAGTTCATGCACTGCCTGCCCGCGTTCCACAACCGCGACACGAAGGTGGGCGAGGAGATCTTCCAGACCTACGGACTCGACGGGCTCGAGGTGACCGACGACGTGTTCGAGTCGCCGGCCTCCATCGTGTTCGACCAGGCCGAGAACCGCCTGCACACGATCAAGGCGATCATGGTCGCCACGCTCGGATCGTAAGTCCCCGCCGTGCGCGTGGTGGTCGCTCTGGGCGGCAATGCTTTGCTGAAACGTGGAGAGCCGATGACGGCTGACCGGCAGCGGCAGAACGTCAGGCTCGCCGCGCCGGCGCTGGCGGCCGTCGCGGCGCAGCACGAGCTGGTTCTCTCACACGGCAACGGCCCGCAGGTCGGACTCTTGGCCCTGCAGGCGGCGGCCTACACCGACGTGGAGGCATACCCGCTTGATGTGCTCGGAGCCGAGACGGAGGGGATGATCGGCTACGTGCTGGAGCAGGAGCTCGGCAACGTGATGCCGGCGGCAGCCTCGCTTGCCTCCTTGTTGACGATGATCGAGGTCGACCCCGCCGATCCCGCCTTCGGCGACCCGACCAAGTACGTCGGGCCCGTCTACACGCAGGATCAGGCGGATGCGCTGGCTGCTGCGAAGCCGTGGACCTTCAAGCAGGACGGCGATGCCTGGCGTCGGGTCGTCCCGTCGCCGGAACCACGACGCATCTTCGAGATCAAGCCCATCCGCTGGCTCCTCGACCAGGGCGTGGTCGTCATCTGCGCCGGCGGTGGGGGCGTCCCGACCATGTTCGGACCCGACGGGAGTCTCGTCGGTGTCGAAGCGGTGATCGACAAGGACCTCGCCAGTGAGCTGCTGGCACGAGAGGTGGCCGCAGACCTGCTCGTCCTCGCCACCGACGTCGACGGGGTGTACGCGGACTGGGGCACGCCCGACCAGCGCCGGCTCGAACAGGTGGCGGCTGCGCAGCTCCGCGAGGAGCAGTTCGCCGCCGGATCCATGGGCCCCAAGGTCGACGCTGCTGCCCGCTTCGTCGAAGCGACCGGCCAGCGCGCCGCCATCGGAAGCCTGGCCGAGATCGAGCAGATCGTCGCCGGTTCGTCCGGAACCCAGATCGTCCCCTGACACACGGCACGGATCGAGGAGCAGACATGGCACCGTTCGGAGTTCACTCAGAGGTCGGAAAGCTGCGGCAGGTGATGGTCCACCGGCCAGAGCTCAGCCTGCAACGACTGACACCGACCAACCATGACGACCTCCTGTTCGACGACGTGCTCTGGGTCGAGCGCGCCCAGTACGAGCACGACCAGTTCGTGGCCCGGATGCAGGAGCGCGGCGTGGAGGTGTTCCTCCTGCAGAACCTCCTGGGGGAGGCACTCGCCGCGAGCGAGGAGGCCAGGCATCGGCTGATCGAGCTCGTCGCCTCCGAGTACACCGTGGGCCTCTCGCTCGTGGACGAGGTACGTGCGGCGCTGACCGCGATGAAGGCGGACCAGCTCGCCACCCACCTCATCGGCGGTCTCACCGTTGCCGAGTCGGGCCTCGACGTCGGCAGCTATCGGGCACAGTCGCTGCCGGCGGCGGCCTTGGACGACGAGAGCATGTTCGTCCTGCCACCGCTGCCCAACACGCTCTTCACGCGTGACTCCTCCTGCTGGATCTACGGAGGCGTGACGATCAACCCGATGTTCTGGCCCGCTCGGCGTCTGGAGGCTTTCAACGTCGCGGCGATCTACAAGTACCACCCGATGTTCGCCGACGCCGACTTCGACTTCTGGTACCCGCCCCTCGGGAACGACGACCGTTTCGAGGCTCATGACTTCGGACGCTCGTCCATGGAAGGCGGCGACGTCCAGCCCATCGGCAACGGCACCGTGCTGATCGGGATGAGCGAGCGCACCCAGGCGCGGATGATCGAGCAGGTCGCTGCGGCACTCTTCGAGAAGGGCGCAGCCGAACGGGTCATCGCGGTGGTGATGACGAAGGACCGGGCACACATGCACCTGGACACCGTCTTCACGATGCTCGACCGGGACAAGGTGACGGCGTACGCCCAGGTGGTCGAGGGGGTCCGCGCGATCAGCCTGCGGCCGGGCAGCAACGGCCAGCGCTTCCACGTCACGGAGGAGGAGTCGTTCTTCGGGGCGGTCGCCGATGCGATGGGAGTCGACCGGCTGGAGGTCGTGACCACCGGTGGCGACACCTACCAGCAGGAGCGGGAGCAGTGGGACGACGGCAACAACGTCGTCGCCCTGGAGCCCGGCGTGGTGGTGGCGTACGAGCGCAACACCTTCACCATCGACAAGATGCGCAAGGCGGGAGTCGAGGTGATCACCATCGAAGGCTTCGAGCTCGGCAAGGGCCGCGGTGGCGGGCACTGCATGACCTGCCCGCTGACCCGCGACCCGGTGTGAGGAGGCCGTGATGTCAGATCGTGTGCGATGGGCCGTCGTGGTGGTGGCCGTCGCCTGTGTCATCGGGCTGATCGCGTGGGCCAGGGGGACCGACCACCATCACGGCCAGGACGTAGGCGCCGCACGAGGCGCACCAGCTGTGTCGTCGACGTTGCGTGGCTGATCCCCGATGGCTGATCGGGTCCCGCGAGCGCCGACGCTGCTCGATGCGCTAATGCCCATCGTCGTCCTGATCGCTCTGCTCGCGCTCACGATCTCCCTGTTCGGGATCGATGCCACCAACGGGCCGCTTCAGGTCGCGCTCCTCCTGAGTGCGGCGTTCGCGAGCCTGATCGCCTTCAAGAACGGCTACACGGTGGCCGGTGTCGCCGACGCAGCCGTCGGCGGCGTCACGTCAGCCGTGGGTGCGATCTTCATCCTGCTCGCGGTCGGCGCGCTGATCGGCACCTGGAACATGGCCGGGACGATCCCCACCATCGTCGACATCGGGATCGCGGTCGTGAGCCCTACCTGGTTCTACCTGACCACCGCGGTCGTGTGTGCCCTCGTGGGCATGGTGACGGGCAGCTCTTGGACGACGGCCGGCACCTTGGGCGTCGCCTTCGTCGGCATGGGGACGGTGATGGGTCTGTCCGACGCGATCACCGCCGGCGCCGTCATCTGCGGTGCCTACTTCGGCGACAAGATGACGCCGCTGTCCGAGACCACGATCCTGGTGCCCAAGCTCGTCGGCGGTGGTCTCACGGTGGGCGAGCACGTCCGCAACATGTTCTGGACGGCGGGACCGGCACTCGGCATCAGCCTGGTGCTGTTCATGGTGCTCGGGCTGAATGCCGACCCGAACGCCACGATCAGCACCGACGCCGCGAGGGCGGCGCTGGGCGAGGCGTTCAACATCTCCTGGTTGAACCTCCTGCCGCTGCTGCTGCTCGTGGTCTTCGCGGCACGGCGGTTTCCGCCGTTCCTGTCGATTCTCGGGTCGGCTCTCTTCGCGGGTGTCCTGGCGCCGTTCACCCAGTGGGACGCGGTCAAGGCGTTCGTGGCCGACCCCAGCCTGGGGCCGGTCGCCACCTCCATCAAGGCCATCTACGCCGCGATGGCCACAGGGTTCGTCAGCAACTCCGGCGTGGAGTCGATCGACGCGCTCTTCACCCGGGGCGGTATGGCCAGCTTGCTGACCACGATCTGGCTGGTGCTGGGGGCGCTCTCGTTCGCGGCGGTCATGGAGTATGCCGGTCTGCTTCAGCGCCTGCTCGAGCCGATCGTCGCGCTGGCCAGTCGACGTGGCCCCCTGATCCTCGCGGTCAACTCGAGCGGGATCGGTCTGAACGTGATCGCGGGCGACCAGTACGTCGCTGACGTCCTGCCGGCCCGGATGTTCCGTGGGGAGTTCGCCCGACGTGGTCTGGCACCCCAGGTGCTGTCTCGCGCAGTCGAGGACTCGGGAACCGTGACCTCGGTGCTGGTTCCGTGGAACACCTGCGGCGCCTACATCTCCGGCGTCCTCGGCGTCTCCACGGCTGCCTACTTCCCGTTCTGCTTCTTCAACCTGCTGAGCCCGGTTCTGGACGTGATCTACGGCTTCATCGGATTCAAGGTGCCTTCGGCGACCTCTCCCTGGGAGGACGTCGAGCCGCCACTTTCCGCCTCGGTGACCGCTGAACGACCCGCGAAGGAGACCCCATGAGCGACCCGGTGGCCACCACTACGACCGAGAGCAAGCACCGCTTCACCCTGCCCTCGGCGTACACGATCCTGTTCGCGCTCATCGTCCTGATGGCGATCGCGACCTGGCTCATCCCCGCGGGGGCCTACCAGCTGGACAAGGCGGGCGCTCCGATCCCGGGCACCTATCACGAGGTCGGCGGACATCCGCAGCGGATTCTCATCGACTCGTTGACCGCACCCATCAACGGCCTCTACGGGATCGAGAACTCGAAGGGGAACATCAGCTACTACAACAACGGCACCCTGTTCGGGGCCATCGACGTCGCCCTGTTCATCATCGTGATCGGAGGCTTCCTCGGCGTGACGATGGCGACCGGTGCCATCCAGGCAGGCATCGGCGCCCTGGTGACCCGGTTGCAGGGGCGCGAGCGCTGGATGATCCCGATCCTGATGATCGTCTTCGCTCTCGGCGGGACGACCTACGGCATGGCGGAGGAAAGTCTCGCCTTCTACAGCCTGGTGATCGCGGTGATGGTCGCGGCCGGGTACGACGCGCTCACCGGGGCCGCGATCCTGCTGCTCGGCTGCGGCATCGGCACACTCGGGTCGACCATCAACCCGTTCGCTACCGGCATCGCGTCCGGCTTCGCTGGCATCTCGATCAGCGACGGACTGCTCTCACGTCTGATCATCCTGGTGGTCGGCCTGGGCCTGGGCATCTTCTTCGTGATGCGGTACGCCGAGCGGGTCAAGCGCGACCCCAGCACGTCCGTGGTGCACCACCTGAGGGAGGCGAACGAGGAGCGCTTCAGCATGAAACGGGGGGAGTCGGAGGGCGTCACCATGACCTCTCGCGACAAGGTCATCCTGACTGCCTTCGGGCTCTCCTTCGGCATCATGATGTACGGCGTAATCCCATGGGAAGACATGGGAATCGGCCTGCCCACCCTGTGGTGGTGGTTCCCCGAGATGACCGCGCTCTTCATCTTGATGTCGATCATCATCGGGCTGCTCGGACGGCTCAGCGAGCTCGAGCTCACCGACGCCTTCGTGAACGGTGCCCGCGACCTGCTCGGGGTGGCCCTGATCATCGGGATCGCGCGCGGCATCACCGTCATCATGAACAACGGCGGTGTGACCGACACAGTTCTGCACTGGGCCGAGCAGGCAGTCGACGGGCTGGGCCCGGTCGCCTTCGTGGTCGTGGTCTTCCTGCTGTTCCTTCCCCTGTCGTTCCTGATTCCCTCATCGTCAGGGCTCGCGACCGTCTCGATGCCCATCATGGCTCCGCTGGCCGCGTTCGTCGGCGTCGAGGCCAACCTGATCGTCACGGCGTTCCAGAGTGCGTCCGGCCTGATGAACCTGTTCATCCCGACGTCCGCGGTGGTGATGGGCGGCCTGGCGATCGCCCGGGTGCCCTACGGGACGTACCTGCGATGGGTGTGGCCACTGCTGGCCATGCTGGCCGGACTCTCCATCGTCGTCCTCGGGGCTGGAGCACTTCTGGCGTGAGGCGCTGGCTCAGCCGAGCGTCCGTCAGCCCTGGCGAGCTCCTCGATCGTTTTGTGCCGCCTGCCCCGCCACCTCAGAATGCGATGGCTCCGGTGACCAGGGGTAGGGCGGAGTTCAGGGTCCGGTAGATGAGCACGCCGGCGACCACGGCGCTTGGTCCTCGTCGCCGAGCAACGTCAGTAGACGGCGATGATGTACGCCATCTCGGCCGCTCCGACCGCCCCGGCAGTGACCGGCACGATCGTGGCGAGCCAGCCAACGGCGTAGAGGAACAACCCCCGTCGACATCGGCATCGGGGCTTCGCCACTCCGCAGGCCCACAGCCGGGCCACGAAGGGGATGCCGTTGAGGAGGTAGCCCCCGCCGATGCAGTCTGCCAAGACGGTGACGTTGCCGCGTAGTGGGAGCAGGGCGTCGGCACGGATCTGGATCGCCTGGTCTGGCCACGTCCTTGTCCGGGCATGCGCAAGAGATGCCGAAGCGGCTCCTACTGCGGTTGCGATTGGTGGGAACTTGCCGGTCAGAGAGGGGACGCGAGTACGGTCGTCGGATGACGACGCCGGAGCCCGAACTGCCAGCCGGCGACCTGCCCGAGTCCACGATCAACCGCAACTGGACCGAGTTGGTGCAGGAGTTGCGCGCCATACAGATCGGTGTGCAGGTCCTGATCGGGTTCTTGCTCGCCGTGCCGTACACCGACAGGTTTGCCACCCTCGACGATCTCGCGAAGGTGGCCTACCTGGCCGTGCTGAGCCTGGCCGTGGCTGCCACGGCCGCGGTCCTGGCGCCGGTCGCCTATCACCGCATTCTGTTCAGGCGCGCCCTGCGCCCGTGGTTGGTGGAGACCGCGAACACCATCGCACGCGCTGGTCTCGTGCTCGCCGCGCTGGCGATGTGCGGTGTCGTCTTCCTCGCCTTCGACCTCGCGGTCGGTACGGCGGCGGGTTTGGCAGCGGCACTCGTGGCCGTCGTCGGCTACGTGGTGCTCTGGCTGGTCGTTCCTCTTCGCGCCCATCCGCCTGTGCGGTCACGCTGACGGAACCCCTAGCCTCGGACGGCAGGAAGTCCCTGGCGCACAGCCCTCCGGGTGGACATCGGATGGTGGTCGCTCACGATGGACGAGCACGTCCATGCCTCGCCGGCGAACCACGTCGGCGGGGCCTCGCGTGGTCATCGTGAAAGCCGTTGCGGTCGGCATTGGTACCGGTGGTGGAGTCTGGGGCGCCGTCGGGCGGCGGAAAGAAGAGCGGAGCCATCGCGCAGCCGGTTGACCAGCGGGCATGATGGCCAGACCACCACCGGTGCCGGAGGGTGGCCGATGGAGGAGTCCTATGGGCAAGACGGCTCGTCATACCACCCCGAGCGACCCGATCGCGGAGACACCGGCTCCTTCCCTCAGTGGGGCGCAGCTGAACGAGATCCTGAGCCTGCTACCGGGCTCGGACACCGTGGAGCTGAAGGTCACGATCCCGGCAGTTCGCCGACGATCCGTGATCGAGCGATTGGGGATGGATCCCATGAGAGCGGAGCTTCGTCAGGTCGCCTACTTCGACACTCCCGACTTGCGGCTGAACCAGCAGGGCCTCGTGGTCCGGGCACGGCGGGTGCAGAGGAAGGCGGGCGACACCGTGGTCAAGGTTCGCCCCGTCGTGCCTTCCGAGCTTCCCGACGAGGTACGACGCCTGCCTGGCTTCGGCGTGGAGGTCGACGCGATGCCGGGCGGTTTCGTGTGTTCAGGTCGACTGAAGGCCAAGGCGGACGACGAGGTGCTCCACACGGTGTTTCGCGGCCTCAAGCCGGTACGGAAGCTCTTCACCAAGCAGCAGCGGGCCTTGTTCGACACCCACGCTCCTCGCGGGGTGACGCTGGACGACCTCGAGGTCTTGGGGCCGCTCAACATCCTCAAGCTCAAGTTCGACCCTAAGGGTTACTCGCGTCCCCTGGTCGCCGAGCTGTGGTTCTATCCCGATGGTTCCCAGATCCTCGAGCTCTCGGCCAAGTGTCTGACGCAGGACGCCTTCACGGCGGCGGCGGAGACGAAGGCGTTCCTCGCGCTTCATGGGGTGGATCTGTCCGCTCCTCAACAGACGAAGACCCGTACCGCGCTAGACCTGCTCACCTCGGTCGCGGCGGCACCGTCCTAGGAGCCGAACCTCTCTGCCGCGACACCGTGCCTCAAACCTCGGTCGCTCACCGTGACGGCGTCCTGTGCCGCAAGGGTGAGGATCGTGCGGATGATGCAAGCGCCGGCCAGGATCACTTCGGCACGCGCGGGCTGCAGACCGGCGATCTCGCGCCGTAGGTCCGCGGAGCGTCGTCGGTACATCTCAATCTGTCGGTTCACCTCGGACACGTCGACGACGGTGCCGTGTACGACGTCAGGGTCGTAGCGGTTCAGGCCGTGGGCGACCGCTGCCAGGTTGGTGGACGTCCCGCCGATCGCGATCACCATGTCGGGTCGTGGTCGGCCTTCCAGGGGTGTGAGGTCGGCCGCGATCGCGGCGAGAGCGGCGTCGACGGTCTCGCGGGAGACGGCGTCGGCGAGTCCGAATCGCTCGGTGAAGCGCACTGCGCCCACGTCCAGGCTGAACTGCTCCTCGATCCGGTCTCCGGTGCCGAAGGTGAACTGGCTGCTGCCACCACCGGAGTCGAACGCCAGCAGTCGCTCACCGGTCAGCGGCAGGGCTGATACCGCAGCCACGTACGCGAGTCTTGCCTCCTCACGGCCGGAGATGACCTCCACGGTGACTCCACACCGGGCACGGACGGCGTCGACGAAAGCGTCCCGGTTCGCTGCCTGCCGCAGACCGGCTGTGCCCACGGCGACGATGTCGAGCGGGCCCCCCCGTCGGGCCTCGTCAACCAGACCCGCGACCGCATCAACGGTGCGACGCATCGCTTGCGGGGTCAGCTGGCCGGCTTCAGCCAGGCCCTCGCCCAGTCGGGTGACCACGGCCGTGTCGGCCGTGGTGTGCGGCGCGCCTGTCTCGTCGCGCTCACCGAGGGTGAACTTGAGAGAGTTGGTGCCGACGTCGAGGACCGCGAACCGCTTCGGTGCCCAGCCGAGCGACGTCTTGAGACCCCGGGCGACGCAGATGTTGCGCCGACCATCCAGCCCCAACCGCTGGACCGTCTCGGTCACCAGTTCCGGGTCGGGGGACTCGACGGCGACCGTCTGGATGGACCTTCCGCCGACTGTCACGTCGGTCAGCTCGACCATGCAGTCGTCCAGGACGGACCGATGTCGACTCTTGTGAGTTTCCACGACACGGAGGTCGTGGCGCGAACCGACCAGCTCCTCCATGAACCCCTGCAGGTCGTGGTGGGAGGGCGTCGTCGCGGGCAAAGGCACTCCGAGAGCTGCGAAGGCTGCCGCCACAGCGTGCTCGTCGAGCGGGAATCCGGCCTTCATCGTCGGTACCCACAGCTGCAGACCGGCCCCGTTCACCCTTTGTAGGACCTTGACGTCCAAGAGTCCGAAGCGGACCTTGACCGAGGCGTCTGCGTACATCGACAGGATGTACATCTCGTCGCTGTCATCCGTGGGTGCGGTCCGCAGCTGGGCAAGGGGCCCGGGGCCGTCCTCGAATTCTCCGAACGTGCGCCACTCCCACCGCGGCACCACGCGCGGCGCTGATACGTGCAGCGCCTCGTCGCTTGTTGTCACCTACATCATCTTCCTCCAATTGACGTGACGTCGCGGAGGTCGACACCGGCCGCGTTTGCCAAGAGAGGGAGGGCCGACTCGCCACATCGGCGAGGATCAGGTCAGCGGTCGCCTCGGAAGTTCTGCTGGCACCTCTCAAGCGCAGGCACGAACACGACAAGATGGACGGGCCGGGCAGCCATGGTGAGGTGTAGTAGGTCGAGGTCCTCACGCCGGTGACGTGTGACGAACAGGCACCAAGACACCCGACAGGCATGCTCGCGCTCCTTCGCCGGTGGCGGGCTGCGGCCGGTGGCGGCCGATGCCGTCTCGGCGGACACGTAAGACGTGTCCCCCCGGCGGCCCCCCACTTCGGAAAACCTGCACCCGACACCTCCCTTTCAAGCCGAGCCACGCGCACCAACGGGTACCAACAGGCGCAGGGTGCCGCTCGCAATGAATGGGTCGCCGGTTCGATTCCGACAGGCGGCTCCACCCTCGCCTCGGAGACCACCACCGCTGTGCGCCCGCTCGATGGGCACCGCTCCAAGCGGCTCCTGGGCCAGTCCAAGGCCCGCAGCGTGACCGTGCAGCCGGCCCCCGCCGTCGGTGAAGAAGCGCAGGTCACCGGACCGGTTCAGCCGGAGAGTCCCAGGGCTGTGAGGCGGTCAGTGTTCCTGCCACACGTGCAGCACGTCGAGGGTTGCTCGCTCGGGCTCCTGAGGGATGTCGTCGCCGAAGACCGCATGAAGCATCGGATGCACCACCGGGTGCAGACGCTCCTCGGCGAAACGGTCCCAGTCCTCCTCGCTCTCCCAGACGTCGATGTAGCGCAGGCCCCCCTCTGGTCGGGCCAGAGCCAGGTGGACCACGAGGCCGGGCGGCTGTGCGGGACCGAGGTCGGAGACGATGCGGTCGTAGGTCGCCGCGTCGATCGGCACGTCTTGGGTGAACGCGTAGGTCATGCCCGCTCCTCATTGGTCCGAAGGACCTTCGGATCAACTATGATGGGGGGCGATGACTGTGTCAAGAGACGCATCCAGCGGGCGTCGGTACGAGAGCGCGAGCCGGCGTCGCCGTTCCGCAGAGACTCGGCGACAGATCCTCGAGCAAGCGCGTGCCCTGGTCGTCGAGAGGGGATACGTCGGCACCACTGTGGCCGAGGTGGCTCGGCGCGCTGGAGTGCACATCGACACCGTCTACACCCTGGTGGGTCGAAAGCCGGTCATCCTGCACGAGCTCGTGGAACAGGCGATCTCGGGGACCGACCAGGCAGTCGAGCCTCTGGAGCGCGACTACGTCCAGCACATGCGCGCCGAACCAGACGCCGGACTCAAGCTCGACCTCTACGCAGCGGCCATGCGCCGGATCCACGATCGGCTCGCCCCGTTGTTCCTTGCCCTACGCGACGCCGGTCGAGCGGACCCCGAAGCTGAGCGCATCTGGACCGAGATCAGCGAACGCCGTGCCCGCAACATGCGACTGCTGGCCGCCGACCTCGTGTCCACGGGCCAGATCCGGCCAGACCTGGAGCTCGACCAGGTCGCCGACCTCGTGTGGGTCACCAACAGCCCAGAGGTCCACCAACTCCTCGTCCAAGACCGTGGCTGGTCTCCCGAGCACTACCAAGCATGGCTCGCGGACTCCTGGCGTCGCCTACTGCTTGCCCATCCGTGATGCCGCAGCCGCCCCTTCAGGGTCTTCTCGTCGGCTCGGGACGTGCAGACCGGCCAGCAGGGTGGAGAGGGCGTCGCGCCACTCGCCCTCGGCACTCTCGGGCGCCATCGAACCGCGGAGCTCCATCGTGGCGAGCCCTTCGCACAGGGCGTTGAAGTGGCGCGAGGCGACCGAGACGTTCCGGTCGCTGAGTCCACCGGCATCCTGAAGCCGCTGGAACCGGGCCTCGAGGATCTGCCACGCCTGCCTCGCCGCGGGCACGAACTCCGCGACGATCTCCCGATCCAGACTCAGGTTCCGCACGCCGATCTCATAGAGCCCGGGGCGCGTCACGGACAGGTGTCGGAAGACGTCGACGCCGGCATCGACGAGGTCGGCGGCCGGGTCGTCGGTCTCGGGCAACGCGGCGACACCCTGGCCGAGCAGGTCGAACATCCGGGTTCCGAGCGCCGCGAGTAGTCCGGCCTTGGACCCGAACACGCTGTAGACCGCCCTGGTCGTCGTCCCGCTCCGCTCAGCGACGGCTCGGACCGAGACCGCGGACGCGCCATCGCTGTCGGCCAGCGCCTCGGCCGCGTCCACGAGCCTCGTCGCGGACGACTGGTCGTAGGTCTTGGGCCTTCCCATGGTTGCAATCTTACTGCAACGCCGTTACGTTACGGTGTCACGAAACGACACCGAGGAGAACTGACATGCATGCTCTTGCCTTGACCCAAGGCCACCAGCCAGTGACGGCGAGCGCCCCCGAGCGCCTTCACGAGCTGCTGTCGACCGGCGACCGGGCCGCATGGGCGACGGCCGCACTGGCCCTCGTGGCGGGCAACGGAGGAACCCTCGAGCTGCGACGCTCAGCCGAGTCGGTGCTGGCCGCGTTGGGGATCACCCTCGATCCGACCGCCCCACCGGGTATCGACCGACCCGGCCTCGACATGACCGGCCTCGCCGCCCAGGCGGCGGCACCCTTGCTGCAGACCTCGACCCTGCTCCGGGGTGGCGAGCTGTGGATCGACCAGCCCGATGAGGCGCTCATCGCCCAGGGGCGAGCCAGTGCCCAGGGTGCGGCAGCCTTCGAACGGCTCGGCCTCCCCTTCATGGCGGGGCTGGCCGAGGCATTGGCCACCCCGGGGGCGCGGATGCTGGACGTCGGGACCGGGGTGGCGGCCCTTGCGGCGTCCTACGCCGAGCTGTTCCCCGAACTGACCGTGGTCGGCATCGATGTTCTTCCACGGGTGCTCGCCCTCGCTCGCGACCTCCTACGCTCGAGCCCGGTCGCGGACCGGGTCGTCCTCCGTGAGCAGGACGTGAGCGAGCTGTGCGACGAGGAGACGTTTGCGCTGGCCTGGTTGCCCGCGCCCTTCGTTCCCGAGGAGAAGCTCCTCGCCGGACTTCCGCGCCTGGCGCGCTCGCTGGTCCCCGGGGGTTGGCTGATTCTCGGTCACGGAAAGCTCGCGGACGACCCCCTGGACTCGGCGCTGACCAGGTTCAAGACCGTCAGCTACGGCGGGACAGCGCTCAGCGACGAGCAGGCACAGGAGCTCGTGGCCGCGTCCGGGTTGGTCGACGTGGCGACGGTCCCGACTCCCGTCGGCGCTCCCGCCATCACCATAGGACGCCGTACACCTCCCATGGCCGGAGCCGTGCAATAGGTGCAGCCGGGCGATGCCGGCTCACCCCCGGACCCAGGAACCCATCGCCCTCAGATCGAACGCCGGCCCCACCGTCCTGTGCCTTCTGCCCGTGACGTGCGACGCGATCCGCTCACCCGCTCATCGGCCAAGATGACTGCGTGTCAACGGGCGCCGTCAGCCACCGAACAGACGCACGCCTGGGGCGGCTCCACCAGGCCCGACAGCGTCGCCGCGCGCCGACCATCCCTGCCAGGATGGGCGCGTGACCGTGACCTCCGAGGACCCGCTCAACGCGCCGATGCCGGACCTCGACCACGACGCGCTCGCCGCCATCCTCGCCGAGGTCTGGCGGATCGAGGGCGACCTGGTGCCCGTGCACGGCGAGCGGGACCGCAACTTCCGGGTCGAGACCGGGACCGGACGTTACCTGCTGAAGGTGCACAACCCCGCCGACGGTGAGACGGTGCTCGACCTCCAGGACTCCGCGCTTCGGCACATCCGGGACGTGGACCCGGACCTGCCGGTTCCCGACGTGGTGCCGACTGCCGATGAACGACCCTGGACCGTGCTCACCGGCAGGGACGGACGCGCGTCGTTCGCCCGGGTGATGACGTGGCTCGACGGTCATCACCCCGACCCGGCCGATCTCGACGCCGACCGTGCCTACGACTGGGGGCGAACCTCGGCACAGGTCGGGCGCGCGCTGCGTGGCTTCGTGCACCCGGCGTGCTCCTACCCGATCGCCTGGGACCTGCGGCGCCTGCCCGTCCTGCGACCGTGGCTCTCGGCCGTCGACGCCGATCGACGCGGGGCCGTCGAGACGGTGCTCGACCGCTTCGAGCAGCGCGTGGCGCCGCGCCTGCGCTGTGTCCGCGCTCAGGTGGTGCACAACGATCTGGCGCCGACCAACGTGCTCGTCGACGACGGGTGGGCCGTCACCGGCATCACCGACTTCGGAGACATGACGCACACGGCGCTCGTCTGCGACCTGGCCGTGGCGGCGGCCGACCTGGTCTCCGGCCTGTCCGACGGCATGACCCTGGTCCCGGACGTGGTCGCCGGCTATCACTCCGTCACGCCCCTCGAGCCCACCGAGGCAGAGCTCGTCGCCGACCTCGTCGCCGCGCGCTACGCGGCCGCGATCCTGATCACGGCCGGGCGTGCCCGCGACCAGGGGTGGGCTCCCGAGATCGACGTGGAGGCGTTCCAGCGGCTCGACGACATGCTCGAGGCCGACCTCGACACGTTGACGACTCGCTTCGCGTCGGTCGCGCGGACGCCCTCCGCGCGCACCCGCACCGTGCCGCCGTCCAGGCCGAGGAGCACCGAGGACCTGATCGCCGCCCGGGCACGCACCATGGGCGCTCAGGAGCTGAGCTACGCACGACCGCTCCACCTCGTGGCCGGCCGCGGCGTCCACCTCGAGGCGGCCGACGGGCGGCGCTACCTGGACGCGTACAACAACGTGCCCGTGCTGGGCCATGCCCATCCCGCCGTGGTCGAGGCGGTGAGTGCTCAGCTCGCCACCCTCAACACCAACAGCAGGTACCTCCAGCAGGTGTCGGTCGAGCTCGCCGAGCAGCTGCTCGCGACGCTCCCGGACCGGTTCGAGCGGGTCCTCCTGGTCAACTCGGGCAGTGAGGCCAATGACCTCGCCTGGCGGATCGCACGACACGCCAGCGGTGCGGCCGGGGGCATCGCCACGCGGCACGCTTATCACGGCATCACGGAAGCAGCCTGGGCGTTCTCGCCCGAGGGCTGGGGTGCTATCGAGGGCCCCGACTTCATACGCCTCGTCGAGCCACCACCCGCGACCGGGGCTGACGTCGTCGAAGCCGTCCGCAGCCTGGCCGACGACGGCCCGGGGATCGCCGCGATGCTGGTGGACGGGGTGTTCACCAGCGACGGGATCCGCGGACCCGCCCACGCCTGGACGAAGGCGGCTGCCGCCGCCGTGCACGACGCCGGAGGCCTGTACGTCGCGGACGAGGTGCAGGCGGGCCACGGTCGTACCGGCGGCTCCTTGTGGAGCTTCCTGGCGGGCGACGTGCCGGCGGACCTGGTGACGCTCGGCAAGCCGATGGGGAACGGCTATCCCGTGGCAGCGGTGGTCGGCCCCGGGAATCTGATCGACCCGTTCATCGAGGAGACCGACTACTTCAGCACGTTCGGGGGCGGGTCCGCCGCGTGTGCTGCCGCCCTCGCGGTGCTGAGGACCATCGACGAGGAAGGAATCCTCGACCACGTTGCCTCGGTGGGAGATGCGCTCCTCGGCCGCCTTCGCGACCTGGCCGGCGTCACCACGTCCGTGTCCGCCGTACGCGGCTGGGGCCTAGCCCTCGGCGTCGACCTCGTGGACCCGGCGACCGGTGCCCCCGATGCCGTGCGCGCCAGGCGCGTCGTCGAGGAGGTCCGCGAGCGGGGCGTCCTGATCGGGGTCACCGGGCGGGACGGCTCCACACTCAAGGTCCGTCCGCCGCTGGTCTTCGGCCCAGGGGACATCCCGATCCTCGTCGACGCGCTCGAAGCCGCCCTGGCAGCCGTGGACGCCGCGCGCTGAGTAGGGGTTGCAACGGCGACCAAGCGCAGGGAGCGCCCGCGCCGTGTGTCGAGTGCGACGGGTGTGGTTGGCGCTGCGCTGCTTGCAGGCTCCTCGGTCTGGCCCTGCTTGCCGTTCGGAAGACATTCGGCCGGAGACCTCGACGCTGCCGAGTGACCGAGGATGCCCGTCCTGGAGTCCCGGCGGGAGGCCCCTGCACGGGACACCGCGCGGTTACGGCGGTCCCTGCGCTGCCGGGGGCCCAACATCCGCTTCGACGGTGACCGCGGTGCCCACCAGCAGGACGCCGACGGCGTCACCGCCGAAGGCGCTGGTGATACCACCCGCGGCTCCGAAGGCCGACGAATGTAGGCCGACGATCGCGTTGGCCGCCGATCGGGCGGCACTTCGCCGCAGGTTCTCCATCGCGATGTCCATCGCGATGGTCCCCTTCGACGTGGCAGTGAACCCCGAGGTGGCCGCAAGCTCCGTCACCACGCCGTGGGATTGCACGATGCGATGACCCGGAATCTCAGCCAGGGTCGTCACCATGCGTGGAGCCACGGCAGACGACGACGACTCGATGACGCGGGGGTCCATCTCGACGGGTTTGCGGCAGACGTTGCATCGTTCGACCCCGTGCTCGTCCACGGTCGTCCCGGCCCTGCTCTGCTTGATCAGACCGCAGGTGCAGATCTCCATACGTCCCCGTTCCTCTGGTGGTGGCGCTGACGCTATCGGCGGCTCACCTCGGGTGCGGCAGGACTCCCACATGGAGGGCTCGGCGAGCCCGACGGCTGGAGGATGCGGCGGGTCCGGACCGTCCCGCGTCGGCTGCGGCCCACCTGCGACGTCCCTCGCGCGTCGTCGGCGCCGTGGCCGCGTCCGCCGTGGCTCTCGACGGTGGCCCCGACCCGCACCACCCGGGGTGAGTCCGCGCGCCCGTCTCTGTCTTCATCGCCCTGTCAGCGGGCACGCCGACCACCCACACCTTCCACGACGCCCCGACCACGTGGCCCGCGGGCCGTCGTCCGCGCCCGCTGACCCGACGCCGCGCCGGGCTACTCGCCTGCCGGTTCGGAAGCCTGTGCGGCGCGGGCTGCCTCGCGCTCGGCCTCGCCACGCAGGATGCAGAACTCGTTGCCCTCCGGATCGGCGAGCACGACCCACCCGCTGCCGGGTCCCCACTGGCCGCGGAGGTCCTGCACCTCGGTCGCGCCGTGCTCCAGCAGCCGCGCGAGCTCGTCGTCGCGCGTGCCCTGGCGCGGCATCAGGTCGAAGTGGATCCGGTTCTTGACCTGCTTGGTGTCCGGCACCTCGATGAACAGCACCTGGTGGCCGGTCTCCGGATCACGGATCAGGCACTCCTCGTGTCCCGGCAGGTTCGGGTCGTCGTCGAGATCGACGTACCCCAGCACCGGCTTCCACCACTCGGAGAGCTCGAAGGCCTGGGCGCAGTCGACGGTCGTGTGGGAGATGAAGGACGTCATCCCGACACTGTGCCGAGGTGCCCGACCGGGCTCAACCGGTTTGCCACCCGGCCCCTCCGGGTGATCCGACCGTGGTACGACGCGCCTAGCGTGGAGGTCATGCCCCCGCCGAGCGCCACGGACGAGATCCACTACCCGTTCGCCTTCGCGCCGAGCTACCGACTCCCGGCACTGCTGTTCGGCGTGACGCCGCGGACGACGGGAGTGACGCTCGGCCCCGGCGGGCTGCGGGTGCGGTTCGGGCCCTGGCTGTTGCGCACGCCGCTGGCCAACATCGCGGGTGCCCGGACGACCGGCGGCTTCGGCTACCTCCGCACAGCCGGGCCGGCTCACCTGTCCTTCGCCGACCGGGGCGTCACCTTCGCCACGAACGGCGATGCAGCGGCCTGCGTCGAGTTCCACAGACCGGTGCCGGGCATCGACCCGACCCGCGTCATCACCCATCCCGGCGCGACGATCACCGTCGCCGACCCCGACGCCCTGGTGGCACATCTCGGGCGACTACGGGCCGTCACGCCACCGGCCGACCCCTGACACGGAGACTTCCGTCCGACGCCGCACGACCCGCAGAAGCGCCGAAGAATCCGGCTGGTCACCCGCGCGGGGCGAGGCGATCACCGGGCCGGACCCCGACACTGAACGGCGTGGTGGATCGTTGGCGGGGGTGGGGACGCGACCCGGAGGAGCCCTCCGGCGCCGCCCACGACCGCTTGATCGCCACCGCGGGCGGCGACCTCACCGACCTCGCCCGACGGCTGGCCGACTCGTTCCTCGGCAGGTGTGTCCAGCGCTTCATCGACATGACCGGCATCGACCGCAGCATGGTGCTGGCCTCGCAGGCGTTCACCTCGATGATCCCGCTGCTGATCCTGATCGCGACCTGGGCGCCGGCCGACAAGGACACCGTCATCTCCGACACCATCATCAAGAAGTTCCACCTCGAGGGCGACGCCGCGGCCGCCGTCGCCCAGCTCTTCGCTGTGCCCGAGAGCGCCACCGGCACGGTCAGCACCTTCAGCGCCCTGCTCCTGCTGATCTCCGGTACGTCGTTCACCCGGCGCTTCCAGCGGATGTACCGGGCGGCCTACGAGCAGGAGAAGCAAGGCATCCGCAGCGGCGTCTACTCGACGCTGGGCCTGATCGTGATGCTCGTGGAGATCTTCGTGCTGTACGGCGCGCGGGCCTTGGTCGCCTACCTCCCCTTCAACTGGCTGTTCACCATCCCGTTCGCCGTCGTCACCGGCGCGATCCTCTGGACCTCGATCCCCTACCTCCTGCTGAACCGTGAGGTCCACTGGCGTCGCCTGGTGTTCGGCGGGGTGGTCTCCTCCATCGGCAGCGCGGCGTTCTCGGTGGCCTCCGCGATCTACATGCCCGAGACGATGGAGCGCTACACCCAGGAGTTCGGCCTCTTCGGCGTCACCATCGCCCTGATCGGCTGGCTGCTCGCGATCGCGTTCATCGTCGTCAGCGCGACCGCGATCGGCGCCCAGTTCGACTCCTGCCTGGCGCCCTGGGCGCTGGCCCTCAAAACCAGGTTCCGCCTCGAGGACCCCGCGATCGTCCGCCCGGAGCCCACCGAGGCCGACCGCACGGCCGGGATGACCGCCGACGACATCCGACTCGTGATCCGCGTGCTCGGGAGCTGGGGGATCCTCACCGCCGCGGTCTGGGCCGCCACGCTCGTGGTGCCGGGCATCGACGTCCCCGGTGGCTTCTGGGCGTACGTCGTGGTCTCGCTCGTGCTGGGCCTGGTCAGCGCCCTGCTCGGGGCGCTGCCGCGGATCCTGCCCGTGCCGCAGCCGATCCTGGTCGTGGCGCTGCTGTCGCTGGTGATCAATGGTCTCCTGCTCGTGGTGGTCGCCTGGCTGAGCCCGGGTCTCGAGATCGCCAACTTCCGGGCGGCCATGCTGGGCGGCCTGGTGATCGCGGCCGTGACCACGGCTCTCGAGGTGCTGTGGAAGCCGATCAAGGAGCACCTGTGAGCGTCACCCAGCCCGGGTGAGGCTCATCCCAGGTCCACCGACCTAGGTTTTCGGGAGGAGACACCCGAGCGAGCAGGGAGCGCAGCATGGCCGAGCAGCCCAACATCCTGGTCATCTGGGGCGACGACATCGGGCAGAGCAACCTCAGCTGCTACAGCGACGGGGTGATGGGCTACCGCACTCCCCACATCGACCGGATCGCGGAGGAGGGGGTGCGCTTCACCGACTACTACGGCGAGCAGAGCTGCACCGCCGGGCGCGCGGCGTTCATCATGGGCCAGAACCCGTACCGCACCGGCCTGACCAAGGTGGGCCTGCCCGGCGCCGACATCGGCATCCGGGCCGAGGACCCCACGATCGCGACGGCCCTCAAGGCGCTGGGCTACGCCACCGGCCAGTTCGGCAAGAACCACCTCGGCGACCGCGACGAGTTCCTGCCCACCATGCACGGCTTCGACGAGTTCTTCGGCAACCTCTACCACCTCAACGCCGAGGAGGAGCCCGAGCTCGACGACTACCCGACCGAGGCGGAGTTCCCGAACTTCCGCCAGCGCTTCGGCCCGCGCGGGGTCATCCACTCCTGGGCGAACGGCGACGGCACCCAGCGGATCGAGGACACCGGTCCGCTGACCAAGGAGCGGATGAAGACGATCGACGACGAGATCGTGCCGGAGGCGCTGCGCTTCATGAGCGACGCCCACGCCGGCGACACGCCGTTCTTCATCTGGCTGAACACCACCCACATGCACTTCCGCACCCACCTGAAGGACGGCAGCAGGGGCAAGGCCGGACGGTGGCAGTCGGAGTACCACGACACCATGGTCGACCACGACGAGCTGGTCGGGTCGGTGCTCGACTTCCTCGATGAGAACGGGCTGGCCGACGACACGATCGTCATCTACTCCACCGACAACGGTCCCCACATGAACTCCTGGCCCGACGCCGGGATGACGCCGTTCCGGAACGAGAAGAATTCCAACTGGGAGGGCGCCTACCGGGTGCCCGCCGTGATCCGCTGGCCCGGGCACATCCCCGCCGGCGAGATCCGCAACGGGATCGTGAGCCACAACGACTGGTTCGTGACGCTGCTCGCGGCAGCGGGCGACACCGACGTCGCCGAACGGTTGGCTGCCGGCACCGAGCTGGACGGTACGACGTACCGGGTGCACCTCGACGGCCACAACCAGCTCGACTACCTGACCGGTGCAGCCCCCGAGAGCCCGCGCACCTACTTCTTCTACGTCTCCGACGACGGTGACCTGACCGCGCTGCGCTACGACAACTGGAAGTTCGTCTTCCTCGAGCAGCGGGCGACGGGCACGCTCCAGGTCTGGGCCGAGCCCTACGTCGAGCTCCGGGTGCCGAAGCTGTTCAACCTCAGGACCGACCCCTACGAGCGCGCCGACATCACCTCCAACACCTACTTCGACTGGATGCTCGACCACATCTTCCTGTTCGTGCCGGCCCAGGCGTTCGTCGCCGAGAAGCTCCAGACGCTCGCGGAGTTCCCGGTACGCCAGAAGCCCGCCAGCTTCAGCCTCGAGCGGGTGCTGGAGAAGCTCCAGACCGCCTCCCTGGACGCGTGACCCGCGCCGCGCCCGACTCGCTGATCTCCCTCTCGGGAGGCACCTTCGTGATGGGCTCCGACGCCCACTACCCCGAGGAAGCACCGACCCACCGGGTCAGCGTCGACGCCTTCGCGATCGAGCCGCTGCCGGTGACCAACCGGCGCTTCGCGGCCTTCGTCCGGGCGACCGGCTACGTCACGGTGGCCGAGCGGCCGGTGGACCCGGCCGACTTCCCCGGCGCTCCCGCGGAGAACCTCGTGCCCGGCTCCCTCGTGTTCACCCCCACCTCGGGCCCGGTCGACCTGCGCCACCTGAGCCAGTGGTGGACCTGGACCCCGGGCGCCTGCTGGAGCGCCCCCGAGGGTCCCGGCAGCTCGGTCAAGCGGCGTCCCGACCACCCGGTCGTGCACGTCGCCCACGAGGACGCCACGGCCTTCACCGACTGGGCAGGGCTCGGCCTCCCCACCGAGGCCGAGTGGGAGTACGCCGCCCGCGGTGGTCTCGACGGTACGGCGTACACGTGGGGCGACGAGGCCCGGCCGGGCGGCCGGATCATGGCCAACACCTGGGACGGTCCCGACTTCCCGTGGCGGAGCACCAAGGAGAGCGGCTACACCCGCACCTCGCCCGTGGGGAGCTTCCCCGCCAACGGCTTCGGACTGCACGACATGGCCGGCAACGTCTGGGAGTGGACCGACGACTGGTGGACCGAGCGTCACCCCGACGCCGCCGCCTCGCCCTGCTGCGTGCCGGCCAACCCGCGCGGCGGCGACCTCGAGCAGAGCCTCGACCCGCGCCAGCCGCAGTTCCGGGTCGGCCGCAAGGTGATCAAGGGCGGCTCCCACCTGTGCGCCGACTCCTACTGCCTGCGCTACCGACCCGCCGCCCGCCGACCGCAGACGATCGACACCGGCATGAGCCACGTGGGCTTCCGCTGCATCCGGAGGTCGCCTCGGTGAGCGACGATCCACGCCTGCCGTCGTGGCGCGCCGGACCCACGCGCGAGGCCTTGCTGGCCTTTCTCGACGAGGCCACCACCGTGCCGGTCGAGCGCCGCGTGGCCTGCTTCGACAACGACGGCACGCTGTGGTGCGAGCGGCCGACGTACGTGCAGCTCGACTTCTTCGTCGACGTCCTGCGCCAGGCGATCGCCCGCGACCCCGAGGTGGCCGAGCGGACGGAGTTCGCGACCCTGCTCTCCGGCGACCGCGAGGCGATCGACACGCTGGGTCTGCCCCGGATCGCGATGGCCCTCGCCGGGCTGTGTGCGGGGATCTCGCCCGAGGAGTTCACCGCGATGGTCCACGACTTCCTCGCCCGGGCCCGCCACCAGACCCTCGACCGCCCGATCCGCGCCACGACGTACCAGCCGATGCTGGAGCTGCTCGACGAGCTGCGCTCCCTCGACTTCACGATCTCCGTGGTGACGGGCGGTGGCACCGAGTTCGTGCGGGCGTTCAGCGATGAGCTCTACGGCGTACCGCCGGAGCGGGTGGTCGGCACGCTGGTGGACTACGACGTGCACGACCCCGACGGCAGCCCCTCGCTGGTGCGCACCGACCGCCTGTTCGGCCAGGTGAACGAGGGCGCTGCCAAGGTGGGCAACATCGCGACCCAGCTGGGGCGGCGCCCGATCCTCGGCGTGGGGAACTCCGCGGGTGACCGGCAGATGCTGGCGTGGGCCGCCTCCGGCGAGGGACCCACGCTCGCGCTGCTGCTCGACCACGACGACGCCGAGCGCGAGTTCGCCTACGCCGGCACGGCCGAGACCTTCGCCGAGACCGAGCCGATCACCGACGTCGCGAGTCGGATGGGCTGGACCGTGGTCAGCATGGCCCGCGACTGGGCGACGGTGTTCTCGCCGCTCGGCTGACCGAGCCGCGAGAACAAGACCCGGCTCAGGCCTCGGTGGCCTCCTCCAGCGGGGCCACGTCCTCGTCCTTGCCGAACATGAAGACGTAGGTGAGTCCGGCGATCGCGCCGCCGACCAGCGGCGCCAGCCAGAAGACCCAGAGCTGGCCGAGAGCATCGGCTCCGGCGAAGAGCGCGGGTCCGGTGGACCGGGCCGGGTTCACCGAGGTGTTGCTGACCGGGATGCTGATCAGGTGGATCAAGGTCAGGGACAGTCCGATGGCGAGCGGGGCGAACCCCTTGGGGGCTCGTGTGTCGGTCGCGCCGAGGATCACGTAGAGGAAGACCGCGGTGAGGACGACCTCGATCACGATCACGGCGAGCAGGTCGTAGCCCTGCGGTGACCGGTCGCCGTACCCGTTGGTGGCGAAGCCGGAGTCCTTGGCGCTGAAGCCGTCGACGCCGTTGGCGACCACGAAGAGGGCCGCGGCTGCGACGATGGCGGCGACGACCTGGGTCACGACGTACGGCAGGAGGTCCGACATCTTGAACCGCTTGGCCAGTGCCAGGCCCAGGGAGATGGCCGGGTTGAAGTGGCCACCGCTGATGTGACCGACGGAGTAGGCCATCACCAGGACGGTGAGGCCGAAGGCGAACGCGACGCCGAGGTAGCCGACCCCGACGTCGGGGACCCCGGCCGCGAGGACGGCGGTGCCACAACCGCCGAAGACGAGGACGAACGTTCCGAGGAACTCGGCGGTCAGTCGCTGGGTCAGGGTGTGCTGCTCCATGGGGTTCCCTTCAGGACTCGGCGGGGGGCTCCACTCAGCCGGCTGGGCCCGTTTTCGCCCATGCTTCACCCTCGACCGGTGAGCCGGTCGAGGGCGCGCCGCACCTACACAAGAGCGTGTGACGCCCGGTACGTTGGTCGGCGGCTCGACTCAGGCGGGTGGCTGCCCTCCCCACGGCCTCCGGCTTCGAGAGTCGGAGACGGGGCAAGCGGCCCTCGGGCTCCCGCTTCGGCTGGCGACGTCGGACGGCGCGTCGCGGACGGGGAGGATGGACGGTGGCGCGACTGCTGCACCGGCTCGGCAGGTTCAGCGCGCGTCGTCCGCTCGTGATGATCGGCGTCTGGGTCCTGCTCGGCGTCGTGGTCTTCGGGTCGGTCGCGGCCTTCGGGTCGCAGACCAACAACGACCTCTCCCTGCCCGGCACCGGCAGCCAGTCCGCCAAGGACCTGCTCGAGGAGAAGTTCCCTCCGCAGCAGAACGGCGCGAACCCGATCGTCTTCGACGTCTCGCAGGGCAAGCTCACCGACCAGGCGAACAAGCAGGCGATCAACGCCTCGGTCAAGGCGATCAAGCAGCAGCCCCACGTCTACAGCGTGACCAACCCGCTGAGCAGTGCCGGCCAGACCGCCGGGCTGCTGTCCAAGGACAAGCAGACCGCCTTCGCGCCCGTGCTGATGGACGTGTCGTCGGGTGACCTGACCACCGAGCTGGCGCAGAACGTCATGGACGCCACCGAGCCCGCGAGCCAGGCCGGCATCACCACCGCGGCCGCCGGCTCGATCGGTACGACGCTCTCCGACGAGCCGAACGAGACCAGCGAGATCGTCGGCATCATCGCCGCGATGATCATCTTGAGCTTCGTGCTCGGGAGCCTGGTGGCGATGGGCCTGCCGATCATCACCGCGGTCGTCGGGCTCGGCATCGCCTTGTCGGTGATCGGGCTGCTGGGGCACGCGGTGGCGATCCCGTCGAGCGGCCCGACGCTGGCCACGATGATCGGGCTCGGCGTCGGCATCGACTACGCGCTTTTCCTGATCACGCGACATCAAGAACAGCTGCGGGCCGGCATGCCCATGCAGGACTCCATCGCCAATGCCGTCGCGACGTCGGGCAGCGCCATCGTCTTCGCCGGCACCACCGTGGTGATCGCCCTGCTGTCGCTGGGAGTCGCCGGCATCCCGCTGGTGAGTGCGCTCGGCCTGGCGTCCGCGATCGCGGTCGTGGCGGCGGTCGTGGGCTCGATCACCCTGCTGCCGGCCTTCCTCGGCCTGCTCAAGCACCGGATCGCGTGGGCGTCGCTGCCGAAGTTCCTGAGCCCGACTCCCAAGCCCGGCCAGGGCATGTGGTTTCGCTGGGCCGGGTTCGTACGACGTCACCCGGTCGTGGTCACGGTGCTGTCGCTGGCCTTCCTGGTGCCGCTGATCATCCCGGTGTTCTCCCTCGAGCTCGGCCAGGAGGACATCGGTGCCACCGACCCGTCGACCACCGAGCGCCAGGCCTACGACCTGATCACCGCCGGCTTCGGCGTCGGCTACAACGGGCCGCTCCAGGTCGCCTCCGACCTGAACCCTCCGGCCGCGCCGAGTGCGGCGTACACGAAGAAGTACGACAAGGCGACGGCGCTCAAGAAGGACCTCGACCAGGTGCAGAAGACGCTGCCGAAGGAGCAGCAGCAGCTGGAGAAGCAGCAGAAGCAGCTCGAGGCGCAGCAGGCCTCGCTCCAGCAGCAGGGCGCGGACCTCAAGCAGCAGCAGGCCTCGCTCCAGCAGCAGGGCGCGGACCTCGAGCAGCAGCAGGCCTCGCTCCAGCAGCAGGCCGACCAGCTGAACCGGCAGAAGCAGGTGCTGCAGGGCAAGGCCGACAAGCTGAATGCCCAGAAGCGGAAGCTGGAGCAGGAGAAGGCGGACCTGCAACGGCAGGCCGAGGCCCTGGCCACGGAGATCCGCACGCTCGGCACCCGTCTCGTGGAGCTGAAGGCGCGCGAGCGGGTGCTCGAGCAACGCATCGCGGACAACCAGGGCAACCCCAACGTGCTGCGCCGCCTCGAGCGACGCCTGGCGCGCGTCCAGGCCCGTGAGGCGGCGATCGAGAAGCAGATCCCCGGCCTCGAGAAGCAGGCCCAGCAGCTGGCCGCCCGGGCCGAGAGGCTGCAGAAGCAGGCCGACGCCCTGCAGAAGCAGGCCGACGCCCTCAACCGTCAGAAGGCGACCCTCGAGGCGCAGGCCGCCTCATTGCAGAAGCAGGCGGACGCACTGCAGGCGCAGGCCGACCGGCTCCAGGCACAGGGCGACGCCTTGCAGGCCCGGGCCACGAAGCTGCAGCAGGAGGGTGCGGCCCTGCAGAAGCAGGGCGATGCGCTCGAGAAGCAGGCGAACGAGCTCAAGCAGGAGCAGAAGCAGGCCCAGCAGGAGCAGCAGCAGGCTCTGAAGCTGCAGGACCAGCTCACCGACATGCTCACCGCTGCCGGCGGCGACGACCGGGGCACCGACCAGCGCGTCGTCAACCTCCAGGCGGCGCTCTCCGCGACCTCGGGGGTGGTCTCGCTGACCCCGCCCCAGATCAACAAGAACGGCGAGGTCGTGCTGCTGTCGGCGGTGCCGGAGACCTCACCTGCGTCCAACGACACGGCCACGCTGGTCAAGACGGTGCGCAGTGACGTGCTGCCCCCGGTGAACCCCGCGGGCATGGAGTCCTACGTCGGCGGCTTCACCGCGTCGTACGTCGACCTCGCGTCGCTGATCACGGCCCGACTGCTGCTCGTGATCGGCACCGTCATCCTCCTCGGCTTCATCCTGCTGATGATCGCGTTCCGGTCGCTGCTGATCCCCCTGCAGGCCTCGATCACCAACCTGCTGTCAGCCGCCGCCGCGTTCGGCGTGCTCACCGCCGCGTTCCAGTGGGGTTGGGGGATCTCGCTCCTCGGCATCGACACCCCGGACACGTCGGTGCCCATCGCCAGCTACGTGCCGCTGATGATGTTCGCCGGGCTGTTCGGGCTGTCGATGGACTACGAGGTGTTCCTGGTCAGCCACATCGACAGCCACCACCACCGCGGCGAGGAAGCCCGCCAGGCGGTCGCGTCCGGTCTCGCGTCCAGCGGCCGGATCACGACGGCAGCCGCGCTGATCATGGCGTCGGTGTTCGCCAGCTTCATCCTCGATGGCGACCCGACGATCAAGCAGTTCGGCGTCGGGCTCGCGACCGCGGTCCTCCTGGCCGGCCTGCTCGTGGTCACCCTGGGCCCGGCCGTGATCGTGCTGTTCGGCAGGGCGGCCTGGTGGCTTCCGGGCTGGCTCGACAAGGTCCTGCCGCACATCTCGGTGGAGGGCGAGACGATGCCGAGCGGCGACGCACCGAGCGGCGCCGAGCCTGCGGCCGAGGAGCAGCCTGTCGCCGGGTCCTCCGACGACGGGCCGAAGCACGCCGCCCCCGACCCCGAGCCCGTCTAGCACCGCCGGAGAACGGATTCGGCGCGCGGAGCCGTCCGGGCCCTACGATGTGGGCTCTCGCGGATTCGGTCTGAGGAGGGCCGGACGATGACCCCGTCACGCACCGTTCGGCCGTTGCTCCGCGCACGCACCTCGCCTCCGCGACCCTCCACCCACATCCTGTCCCGGCCGCGCCTGCTGGAGCAGATGGACGTCGACAGCCGCGGCGCGGTGACGCTGGTGTGCGGCGGGCCGGGCAGCGGGAAGTCACATCTGGTGATCGACTGGGCCCGCCGGCGACGGGGCGGCCCCGTGCGCGTGGCCTGGGCGGCACTCGGCGCCGACTGCAACGACCCGCAGCGGCTGTGGTCGATCTTCCTCGCGGCGCTCGAACGCGCCGGGCTCGAGAGTCCCTCGCTGGCGGGACTGCGTGCGCCGTCCGAGGTCGACGAGGCGTTCCTCGACCGTCTCCTGCTGGCGCTGGAGGAGCAGGACTCGCCGGTGGTCGTGGTGCTCGAGGACCTGCACGAGGTGACGGACGCGCTCGCGATCCACTCGATCGACACGCTCGTGCGGCTCCTGCCCGAATGCGTCCACCTGGTGATGATCACCAGGTCGGACCCGCCCTTGTCGCTCCACCGGCTGCGGGTCAGCGGCGGCCTCAGCGAGATCCGGCACGCCGACCTCGCGTTCACCCGCGACGAGGCGGTCGCCCTGCTGAGCCAGCACGGTCTGACGCTCGCCGACGCGGAGGTCGAGCGGCTGATGGAGCGCACGGAGGGCTGGGCGGTCGGGCTCCGCCTGGCCGCGCTGACCCTCCAGCGCTGCACTGATGACGCCGAGCGGGCCCAGGCCGTCTCCGACTTCGCGGGCGACAGCCGGGCTGTCGCCGACTACCTCGTCGCGGAGGTGCTCGACCGCCTGCCCGAGGACCTGCGTCGCTTCCTGCTCCAGACCAGCGTGGTGGAGCGGGTGGATGCCGGCCTGGCCGAGCACCTGACGGGCACCCCGGGTGGCGCCGACGCGCTCGAGCGGCTGGAGACCGCCGGCGTCCCGCTGATCCCCCTCGACGACCACCGCGGCTGGTACCGCTACCACCGGCTGGTCCAGGAGCTGTGCCGCCAGCGGCTCCACGCCGAGAACCCCCAGCTCGTCACCGACCTCCACACGCAGGCGGCCCTCTGGTTCGCCGACCACGGGGAGTACGACGAGAGCCTGCGCCAGGCCCTCGCGGCGCGCGACTGGACGACGTTCGGGCGGATCGCCGTCGCCCGAGCCGGGGCCCACGTCTTCGGTCACCCGGGCAGCTCGCTGCGCGGCCTGCTCGCCGAGCTTCCCGCGAACGTCCTGCCCGACGACCCCTGGCTCGCGACGGTGCGGGCGCTCGAGCTCCACGACTCGGGGTCGCCCGACCGGCTCGCCCAGCGAGTCGACCGTGCCGAGGAGCTGTGGGCCCGCGAGGAGAGCGACGACGCCACCCTCCACGCGATGGTCCTCGCCCTGCTGCGCGCGGCGGCCGCACGCGCCCGCTACGACGTGGTGCTGGCCGCGGCCGAGTGTGAGCGCGGTGTGCGGCTCGTCGACTCCGTCGACGGTGGCGCGGTCGCCCAGTGGACCGCCCTCCCGTCGTACCGTGCCTTCGCCGACCTGCTGTACGGCAAGAGCCTGGTCTGGCAGGGCCGGCTCGAGGAGGCGGAGACCTCCTTGCAGCGGGCGGCCTCCTCGGCCCAGGGCCGTCGCGCGGATCCGGTCGACGGCGGTTTGCTGGCCAGTGCCTATCTCTCCCTTGTCCTGGCGATGCGTGGCTCGCTGCGGCAGGCGACGGCGCATGCCGAGCATGCCCTCACCCTCGGTGGCACCCGGGGCTGGTCCGACGAGATCCAGTCGACCAGCGCGTGGCTGAGCCTGGCGCTCGTCCACCTCCAGCGGGGTGACCCGCTGGCGGCTCGCCGGGCGCTCGACGAGGCGACCATGGTGCTGGAGCGCCGGCCCGACGCGCTGCTGGAGGTCTGCCTCACGCTCGGGACCGCCCGACTGCTCGGTGAGAACGCCGACCCGGCCGCGGCGCGCGCCGTCCTCGGCGAGGCGAGCCGGATGCTGGTCGACCTGCCGGAGATCCCCTTCCTCACCGACTGGTGCCTGCTCGTCCAGGCGGAGCTGGAGCTGAACGCGGGCTCGCCGGACGCCGTGCTCGACCTGCTCGACCCCGACAGCCAGCTCGGTGCGTCGTCGGCTGCGCTGGTGCTGTGCGGCCGCGCGCTGCTCCACGAGGGCCGCGCCGAGGCCGCGCTCGCGACGGTCGACTCGCTCACCTCCGCGGCACGCCCTGGGGTGGGCGCGATCGAGGCCCTGGTGGTCACGGCACTGGCCCAGGAGGCGCTGCGGCAGGACGGCGCCGCGCTGATGGCTCTCACCCGTGCTCTCCAGGCGGCCGAGGGTGAGGGCTGGGTGCGTCCCTTCCTCCGCGAGCGCGCACGGCTGACCCCGCTGCTGGAGCGCTACCGCACGGTGGTCCTGACGCCCTCACCCCTGCTCACGCGGCTGCTGGCGACGAGTGCGCCGGGTGCCAGGCGCAGCGTCGCCCTCACCGACCGCGAGCTCGCGGTCCTCCAGCTCCTGCCGAGCATGATGAGCAACGAGCAGATCGCGCGCGAGCTCTTCGTGTCGGTGAACACCGTGAAGGTGCATCTGAAGTCGCTCTACCGCAAGCTCGGCGTCACCAGCCGACGCGAGGCGGTGATGGCCGGCGCGGCGTGGGCGGCCGACCAGTCGGCAGCAGTGCCGACCGCCTAGGGAGGGTCTCGAACCCTGACTCCTCGGCGTCAGTCGGGAGCGTCCATGGGGTCGTCGTCTGGACTCGTCCAGGCGGCACGTGTCTCGTTGCGCTGGGCCCGTTGCCGTGCAAGTGAGGGAAGGATGATGCGGGCGACGAGACCGACGAAGATCAGGTCGAGGAAGATCTGGACCGTGACCACCAGCCTGGCTGCCTGGCCGGTGGCGTGGACGTCACCGAAGCCGACAGTGGCGATGGTCGACATCGTGAAGTAGATCGCGTCGATGCGGGTGTGGAGACTGTCGAACTGGTTCGGGCGCGACGCCAACCCGAGGTAGACGAGGGACATGAAGACCACGAAGGCGTACAGGACGGCGACGAGGGCCTCGAGCCGGATGGCGGTGTCGTCGGTCGACCGTTGGGCGCGTTGGGCGAGGGTGATGAACGCGTAGGCGAGGACGGCCAGGCCGACCAGTGCCATGGTCAGGGTGAACCAGAGCGACTCCCGCTGCCCCGGGACCGGGATCACGGCGTACAGAGCGAGCAACCCAGCCACCGTCAGCGCGCTGCGCACCAGCGTCTTCGCGGTCCCCGACCTCATCCCGACTCGTCCGTGTCGGCCGGGATACGTCGCAGGCTGACCAGCTCGATCCCGGCATCGCGGATCCGATGGCAGAGCTCGAGGAGCTCCTGCTCGTCGGCGACCTCACCGACGATGGTCGTGGTGACCGGCTCGACGACGTACTGCACATCCCCGAAGAGGTACTCGGCGACCTCGGCGACGTCGCCGACGATGCGGAACTCGACTCGGCGAGAGCCCTGGGTTGCGGCGTTCACGGGCTCGTCCGCCCTGCCTCCGTCGACCGGTGCCTGACCTCGACCACGGTCAGGCCGAGCGCGGCGATCCGGTCGAGGGCGCCGTGCAGGGAGGCCTGGTCCGCGGGCCCGTCGCTGGTCAAGGTGGTGAGACGCGACCCGACCGAGACCGACCATCCGGCGAACTCGTCCCGCTGCGCTTCGGGCACCACGCCACGGCAGGTGATCTCGTACACCCGCTGCGGCGGCTGGCTCGGTGCTCCCACGTCGTGACTGTCCGCCCTCGGCGGTGCTCGGGGCTTCACCCGCCGCGGGTGAAGAGACGACGGGTGTCATCACGACGGCGTTCGGAGCGTCTATTGGAGGGCCGCCGTCAGTCGCATCACGGTGTCGACGTAGCGGGTCCGCTGCGGCCGCTTCGACCACTCCTCCTGGGTCAGCGGCCGGCACAGCGATCGGTAGGCGTCCTCGACCGTGCGGAGCTGGGCGACGGCCTCGGGACCGAGCAGCATCATGCAGACCTCGTAGTTGAGCGCGAAGCTGCGCAGGTCCATGTTGCTGGTGCCGATCACCGCCACCGTGTCGTCGATGCTGAAGTGCTTGCCATGCAGGATCAGCGGAGGCGGGTACATGAGGATCTTCACGCCGGCGGCGAGCAGCGCGTCGTAGTACGACGCCTGGGCATGGCCGACCATGAACTGGTCGGACTGCTCGTTGACGAACAGCTCCACCTCGACGCCGCGCTGAGCGGCCGTCGTGACCGTGTAGAGCAACGACTCGTCGGGGATGAAGTAGGGACTGGTGATCGAGATCCGGCGCGTCGCGGAGGCCAGCAGCGACGTGAAGAGCCGCAGGTTGTTCTCACTGGGGAAGCCGGGACCCGACGGGACCACCTGACACGTGACGTCGCTGATCGCCTCGGGCCCTGCCGCCCCCAGCGGCTCGCCGCGCCTCACGTCGATCATCTCGCCGGACTCGGTGTACCAGTCGCTGGCGAAGACGGCGTCGAGGGCCGCGACGGTCGTCCCGGTGACCCGCGCCATCAGGTCGACCCACTTGCGGCCCATCTGCTGGTACTTCGGGTTCCCGTACGACGCCTCCACGAGGTTCTGCGAGCCGCAGAAGGCGATCTGGTCGTCGACGACGAGGATCTTGCGGTGGTTGCGCAGGTCGGGTCGGCGCCACTGCCCGTGCAGGGGCCGGACCGGCATCATCCGGTACCACTCGATGCCGTTGGTGGTGAGGTGCTCGAGCATCTTCTTGTGACCAGGAAGCTTGCGCGAGCCGAGGTGGTCGAAGAGGAACCGCACCTTGACGCCGCGCGCGGACGCGTCGGCCATGGCTTGGAAGAAGCCGCGCGTCGTGTCGTCGAGGTCGGAGATGTAGAACTCGACGTGCACCCGGGTCTGCGCGGTGTTGATCGCCTCGGTCATGGCCGTCATCGAGTCGACGTAGTCGGGGAAGAGCTCGACGGAGGAGGCCATGGCCGGGGGCAGCGCGCCGAGCTTGCGGTTCAGGTGCAGGAACGTCGACACCAGGGGTGATGCGTCGACCGCCGGGTCCGCGATGCCCGCCGTACGCTCGGCGATCAGCGTGTTGATCTCCGCCTGCTTCGCGCGGCGCTTGCCGCCCACGCGTGCGCTGCCGAAGAACAGGAAGAAGAAGAAGCCGATCCACGGGTCGAACAGGATCACCAGCAGCCAGGCCATGCCCGCCGTGGGCTTGCGGTTGCGGGGGATGATGCCGAGAGCGGCGATCCGGAGGACGATCTCGCCGGTGATGATGACCGCTGCTGCGACCGTGCCGATCGACGCGTAGTTCACGCCGTTGCCGGCTCGGTGGTCGTCGGCTGCTTGCGCCAGGCGAATCCGATCACGACCAGGGCGATGCCCCAGACCAGCGCGACGATGCCGAGCAGGACCGTGATGCCCTTCGCGCTGCCTCCCGGGTTGAGCATGAACAGGAAGCCGAGCAGGAGGTCGACCGCGGCGCTCGCCAGCAGGAGGCCGCGCGGTGAGGTGCCGAGGGCGGCGAGACCCTCGAGCAGGCCGCGGATCACGAAGAAGAGACCGGCCAGCCAGGTGACCACGGAGGCCGAGATCCCCGGGTGGGTCACGATCAGGATGCCGAGCACCACGCCGATCGAACCCTGCACGAGCAGCATCGTGCGGGACGCCCGGGCCTCGGGCTGGAAGGCGAGGAACAGCACGGCGATGCCGTCGATCAGCGCCCACAGCCCCCAGATCAGCATGAAGGTGAAGATCGCGGTGTCGGGCCAGAAGATCGCGATGATGCCGAGGACGATGGCGATCGCGCCGCGCACCAGCGCGCTCTTCCAGGTCAACGATGTGAGTGTCATGGTGCCTCCTCGGCGCAGTGTCTCGCACCACCCTCTGCTGCCGGGGGAGGCGCGGGCGTCACCCGTGCCGGGTGAGGCGTGTCGGAGCGCCTGCGTGGGGGGCCGCGATCGCCAGGTCGCTGATGGGGGCTCACCGCGCGACCGATGAGTTCTGGTCGCCGCCGTCGTTGTAGGGGTGATCGGCCTGACACAGTGGGCCGCAGACGAAGGAGGACCCAGATGGACTGGAAGCTCGAAGTGGTCATCGCTCCCGTGGCGGACGTCGAGCGGGCACGCGCGTTCTACGTCGACACCCTCGGCTTCAGGCAGGACAGCGACTTCCATCCGAACGAGAACTTCCGTGCCGTGCAGGTGACGCCGCCGGGCTCCGCCTGCTCGATCGTGTTCGGCACCGGGCTCGGGGGCGGGGTCGCGCCGGGCTCGCTCAAGGGCGCCACCCTGGTGGTGACCGACATCGAGGAGGCCCACGGGTTCCTCGAGGAGCGCGGGGTGGGCAGCAGCGGGCCGCAGCACTTCATCGACGGTCAGATGACGCCTGGTGTCGATCCGGCCCGCGCCGACTACGGCACGTTCGTGTTCTTCGACGACCCCGACGGCAACTCCTGGGCGCTCCAGGAGGTCCGGAACCCGGCGCGATGATGGGCGCGCTGGAACAGGCCTTCGACCGCCACCGGCGCGAGCTGCACGTGCACTGCTACCGGATGCTCGCGTCGTACGACGATGCCGAGGACGCGGTGCAGGAGTGCTTCCTGCGGGCCTGGCGTGCGCGCGACGGCTTCGATGGTGACAACGCCCGCGCCTGGCTCTACCGGATCGCGACGAACGTCTGCCTCGACCGCTCGCGGGCCCGCCAGCGTCGCGTCACGGCAGGCACCGAGGTGAGCTGGTTGACGCCGTACCCCGACACCGTGCTCGACCAGGTGCCGGCCGACGACGCCGAGCCCGACCAGGCCTACGTCGCGCGCGAGACCATCGAGCTGGCCTTCCTGGCGGCGCTCCAGGTGCTGCCCCCGCGGCAGCGGGCCGCGCTCCTGGCCCGTGAGGTGCTCGGGCTTCCGGCGGCCGAGACCGCGCGGCTGCTCGAGACCAGCGTGGCGGCGGCCAACAGTGCCCTGCAGCGCGCCCGCCAGACGATGCGCGACCACCTGCCGTCGCACCGCAACGACTGGACCGCCGCCGAGCCCGACGCGGAGGAGAAGCGGCTGCTCGACTCGTTCATCGACGCGCACGAGCGGTGCGACGCCGAGGCGGCCATGGCCGTGGCGGCCACCGACCTGCGGGTCACCATGCCGCCGTACCCGTGGCTGTACGACGGGCTGGTGGCGGTCCGCCCGCTGCTCGAGCGCGCCTTCGGCCCCGACCGGGAGGGCGACTGGCGACTGCTGCCCACCGGGGTGAACCGGATGCCGGCGGCCGCGAGCTACCTGCGGCGGCCGGGCGACACGGCGTACCGCGGGCTGAAGCTCGACGTGCTGCGGGTCGAGGGCGACGAGATCGCGGAGATCACGACCTTCGGGCCCGAGCTCCTCGGCGTGCTCGGCCTGCCGGCCGAGCTTCCCGCGTGACCGATCAGGTCGCGGGGCAGGCAGCGACCGCGGCCATCGCCTGGTCGAGCAGCGTCGAGAGCCGCGAGGTGGGGTGGTCGGCCCAGGCCGTCTGCGCGGTCTCGAGACACGACAGCGCGCTCGCCACGATCGCGGCGGCGCGGAGGTCGGGCGTCGCCCCGCCACGCCGACGCGGGAGCCGCTCGGCCACCGCCGGCTCGAGGAGCTCCTGCCACTGGCGGCGCCACTCGACCACGCTGCCGCGGACCCCGGGCTCGGTGCGGAGCATGACGAGCAGCGGCCGGGCGAGGTCTGCGTGCGCCTCCTGCTGCGCCACGCCGTCGTCGAACGCGCGCCGCAGCGAGACCCACACCGGCTCGTCGGCCGGCCGACTCCGGAGTGCGTCCACGACGCCGGCGCCGGACTCGACGAGACGGGTCAGGACGAGCTCGTCCTTGCCGGAGAAGTAGCGGAAGAACGTGCGACGCGACATCCCGGCCGCGGCCGCGATCTGGTCGACCGTGGTCGCCTCGAAGCCCTGCGCCGAGAAGAGCAGCCAGGCGTGCCGGAGCACCTCCTCGCGCACCGCGCCGCGCGCGTGGTCGCGCAGGGTGAGCTCGGCGGTCATGGTGGTCACGGTACCAGCGAGTGGCACTCGGTAACGAAGTTGGCACTGAGTGTCACAGCGTGCCTATGATGAGGCCTGCCCGCTTCCCCTCCGCTGAGGACTCCCATGCCCGACCTGCCCGCGAACGAGCCGCCGCGCCTCGAGCACGACGCCGAGATCGCTGCTCACACCTCGCCACGCCGCGCCACCCTCGAGCTGGTGATCGTCGGCCTGGGTGCCCTCGTCGTCTCGCTCGCCCAGTCGGTGCTCGTGCCGGTGCTGTCGATCCTCCCCGCGAAGCTCGACACCTCCGCGGGCAACGTGAGCTGGCTGCTGACCTCGACGCTCCTGGTGGCGGCCGTGTCCGTCCCGATCATGGGCCGGCTCGGCGACATGTTCGGCAAGCGCCTGATGCTGCTCGTCGCCGTCGGCGCGCTGACGGTCGGCTCGCTGATCACGGCCGTGACCAGCAACATCCTCTGGCTCATCGTCGGCCGCTCGATCCAGGGTCTCTCGGCCGCCGCCATCCCGCTGGGGATCAGCCTGCTGGCCGCGCTGATGCCGCGCGAGCGGGTCGGGTCGAGCATCGCGCTGATCAGCGCGATGCTGGGGGTCGGTGGGTCGCTGGGGCTGCCGCTGGCCGGCTTCGTCGCCGAGCACTACGACTTCCATGCCCTCTTCTGGATCACCACCGCTGCTGGGCTGATCGCGTTCCTCGGGATCCTCACCATCGTGCCGGAGTCCTCGGGCCGCAGCGGCGGCCGGGTCGACCTCATCGGAGCGGTCCTGCTCGCGGCGGGCCTGACCTGCCTGATGCTCCCGCTCGCCCAGAGCCATGCCTGGGGCTGGAGCGACCCGAAGGTCTGGGGGCTGCTGGCCACCTCGGCCGTCCTGCTGGTCGTCTTCGGCTGGACCCAGCTGCGCATCCGTGACCCGCTCGTGGACATGCGCGCCCTGCGCCGCAAGCCGATCGTGGTCACCAACGTGGCCTCGGTCCTCTTCGGATTCGCGCTGTTCGCCTCCTTCATCGGGACCGCGGCGTACGTCGAGGCGCCGGCCGAGAGCGGCTACGGCTTCGGCTCGACCCTCCTGGTCGGCGGCCTGGCGATGCTGCCGAGCGGTCTGGCCATGCTCTTCCTCGCCCCGGTCGCCGCGCGGCTGATCACGCTGCGCGGAGCGCCGCAGACCCTGGCACTCGGCGCGCTGGTCGTGGCCTTCGGCTGGCTGCTGCGCATCGTCTGGAACGGGTCGCTCTTCGAGGTCATCGTCGGCACCACGGTGGTCGGCATGGGCACCGGCATCGGCTACGCCGCGATCCCCTCGATGATCAACGCCCACACCCCGCCGACGGAGATCGCCGCGGCGAACGGGCTGAACAGCCTGTTCCGCTCGCTCGGCAGCACGCTGGCCAGCGCGATCGGCGGCAGCATCCTCGCCTCGGGCGTGGTGATCCTCGGCGACTTCGCGGTGCCCTCGCTGACGGCGTACCGCGAGCTCTTCGCACTCTGTGCGGGTGCGTCCCTGCTGGCGGCGATGATCGTGCTGATGGTGCCCCGTCACGGCGCCGACCACGTGCCCGCCGAGGTCATGGAGCCGGAGGAGACCGCACCGGCCGGCACGGTCTGACCGCCAGGGGGACGGCCGCTCCGGCGCTCAGCCCTCCACGACGTACGGCGTGCGGCCGGCCATCCGGGTCACGACGATGCCGGTGAGGGTCATCGCGAAGGCGACCCCCGCCAGCACCACGAGCTGGAACTGGGCCGCCACCACCGGTGAGGCGCCACCGAAGAGCGCGCCGACGAAGGCTCCGGGGAGGGTGACCAGGCCGGTCGACTTCGTCTGGTCGAGGGTCGGCAGCAGCGACTCGCGCACCGACTCGTGACCGATCTCCTCGTGGGCTCGCGCCGGGGTCGCGCCGAGCGACAGCCAGGCCTCGATCTCGGTACGTCGCGCACGAGCGGCCCGGTCGAAGTTCCTGCCTGCCAGGGTGGCGGCGCTCATCGCGTTGCCGATCACGATGCCGGCCACGGCGACCAGGTTGCGCACTCCGGGGTCCACCAGGCGAAGGCCGAAGACCAGGACGAGGGCGGTGGTCGCTCCGGCCAGCACTCCGGCCACCGCGATCCGTCGGCCGTGCCAGAGGCCACGGATCCTGCGGCCGGAGGTCCACGAGGCAGTGACGAGCATCAGCACCACGAAGGCCGCCACGGTCCACGGCACGGCCAGGATGCCCCGCAGGAGCAGGGCCACGATGCTCAGCTGCACGGCCGCGCGGACCACCGCGACGAGCGGGAACCACCCGAGCCCCACCCGGCCCCAACGGGCCAGGCCGACGGTGAGGCCGGTCAGCGTCAGCAGTCCGGCCCCGAAGCCGACGTACGACGCGATCCCCTGCACGGGGTCATCCTGGCCCATCGGCCGTCTACCCGCCCTGGCAGCGCTCCGCTCCGGGGTCAGCCCTGCAGGAAGTCGACCGTCCGCCGCCAGGCCCGGCCCGCCTCGGGGATCCCGGGCAGGACCGCGTAGACGTGGATCAGGTCGGGCTCCTCGACGTAGGTGAGGTCCCATCCGGCGTCGCGCGCACGTCGTACGAGCAGACGACAGCCGGGCACCAGGAGGTCGCGGGTGCCGCAGAACATCAGCGCGGGCGGGAGCCCGGCGAGGTCACCCAGACCCGGGCTGACCTCCGGCCGGCCGAGGTCGTCGGGGCTGCCCGCCCACCAGTCGGCGTAGGCGTGCACCTTGCCGATGAAGAGCCACGGGTCGACCGCGTCGAGCGACGCCGTCTCAGGGGTGGAGGTGGTGAGGTCGACCCACGGCGAGATCAGCAGGAGCCGCCGCGGCTGCGGTCCGCCGCGGTCGCGCAACGACTCGGCGAGCGCCAGGGCCAGCCCGCCACCCGAGGAGTCACCGGCGACGACGAGCTCGCCCTCGGTTGCGAGTCGCGCTGCCAGCGCCACGAGTGCCTCGTGGGAGTCGCGCCAGGAGTGCTCGGGTGCGAGCGGGTAGTCGGGCATCACCACCCGGGCTCCGATCCGGTCGGCCATCCGAACGGCGTACCGCACCTGCCAGGCACTGATCGGCGCCATGAAGCCGCCGCCGTGGAGGTAGAGGACGGTGCGCACCGGCGTGGTGCCGCGGCGCACGATCGAGTACGACGGGAACCCACCCGGCAGCTGCTCGGTCACCACCGAGAAGCGTCGGTCGAAGCGGAACGTCGACCCGGTCGGCAGGCTCCGGTCGAGTCCCTCGTGCCAGCGCTCGACGCGGGCGCGCTCGGTCGGCTCGTCGTCCATCTCGCGCGACTTGCGCAGCCGCGGGATCACGCGGGCCATCAGCTGGTGTCGCTTGCTCGGCACCTCCGCAGGCTACCCAGGCCGAGTCGGCGCAAAGAGGCCGCGATCCCACGCCGAGTCGGCGTGTGACGACTCGGCGTCAGGGCGCGGAGGACAGGGACGTAGGGTGGAGGCACAAGACAGGGGAGCCCCGACGGGGCTGAGAGTGCGGAACGAGCCGCAGACCCTCCGAACCTGATCCGGTTAGCACCGGCGAAGGGAGTCAGATGTCCCCCACCACGGTGGTGCGCGCAGCCCGCGCACTCCTCGTCGCATCCGTCGCCACCGCGCTCGCGGCCTGCTCTCTGGTCGGTGCCGAGCCGAAGCCCGAGGGGAGCAATGACGTCGTCCTGGTCACCCACGACTCGTTCGTGCTGCCCAAGCGACTGATCCAGACCTTCGACGCACGCTCGGGCTACCACCTCGTCGTCCACGCCGCCGGCGACGGCGGCACCCTCACCAACAAGCTGGTGCTGACCAAGGACGACCCGACCGGCGACGTGGCCTTCGGCGTCGACAACACCTTCGCCTCGCGGGCCCTCGACGCGGGCGTGTTCGCGCCGTACGACGCGACGCTGCCGCGGCGGAGCGAGCCGCTACGTCCTCCCCGGCGACGACCAACGGCTCGCTCCGGTCGACAACGGCAACGTCTGCGTCAACATCGACACGAGCTGGTTCGCCGCACACGGCGTCGCGCCGCCGCGGACGCTCGGGGACCTGACGCGGCCGGCGTACCGCGGCATGCTGGCGGTCCCCGGCGCCACCACCAGCTCCACCGGCCTGGCCTTCCTGCTCGCCACGATCGGCAGGTACGGCGACGGCTGGACGTCGTACTGGCACGACCTGATGGCCAACGACCCGACCCTGACCGACGGCTGGTCGCAGGCCTATGAGTCCGACTTCACCCAGGGTGGCGGCCACGGCCGGCAGCCGATCGTCGTCTCCTACGACTCTTCACCCGCCTTCACCGTGCCGAAGGGGTCGACGGACTCGACCACCGAGGCCCTGCTCGACACCTGCTTCCGCCAGGTGGAGTACGCCGGTGTGATCGCCGGGGCGCAGAACGTGAAGGGCGCCCAGGCGTTCGTGGACTTCCTGCTCAGCCCGGTCGTGCAGCGGGCCCTGCCCGACTCGATGTACGTCTTCCCGGTGCGCAGCGGCACGCCGCTCCCCACTGCCTGGGCGAAGTTCGCCGTACAGCCGACGCACCCGTTCACGGTCAGCCCCGACGACATCGCCGCCCATCGTGATGAGTGGCTCCAGCAGTGGAGCGACATCGTCAGCCGATGACCCACCGATGAGGCGACTCCTCACGCTGGCCGCGACGGCCGCGATCCCCCTGCTGGTGCTGGGGATCTTCTTCGTCGTCCCCGTCGCCGGCATCGTCTCGCAGGGCTTCGAGCACGACGGGAGCCTCGACGTCGGCGGGGTGTTCGCGGTGCTGGGCCGGCCCGAGATCCAGCGGGCGATCTGGTTCACGCTCTGGTCCTCCACCGTCGGCACCGTCCTGGCCTGCCTGCTCGGGCTGCCCGCGGCCCATGTGCTCCACCGGCTCCGGTTCCCGGGCCGCACCTGGGTCCGGGCCCTCCTGGTGGTGCCGTTCGTCCTGCCCACGGTCGTCGTCGGCGTCGCCTTCGAGCTCGTGATCGGTCGTGGCGGCCCGCTCGGTCGACTGGGTCTCGACGGCAGCCCGATCGCGATCGTGGCCGGCCTGGTGTTCTTCAACGCGTCGGTCGTGATCCGCGTCGTCGGTGGTGCCTGGGAGTCGCTCGACCCGCGCCCGGCCGAGGCCGCCGCCGCCCTGGGGGCGTCGCCGTGGCAGGTGCTGCGCGACGTCACCTTCCCGGCGCTGCGGCCCGCGCTCGTCTCGGCGGCCACCGTCGTGTTCCTCTTCTGCGCCACGGCGTTCGGGATCGTGCTCACCCTCGGCGGCCTGCGCTACTCCAGCGTCGAGACGCAGATCTACCTCCTCACCACCCAGCTCCTCGACCTCCAGGCGGCAGCGGCCCTGTCGATCCTCCAGCTGGTGGTGGTCACCGGCCTGCTCCTCGCGGCGGCCCGCGCACGTCGTACGCCGGACGGCACCGTGGTGCGCTCGCGGGTGCGGCTGCGCCGCCCCGGCCTCGGCGACCTCCCGGCCGTGGCAGCCACCGTGCTGCTCGTCGTGCTGGTCGCCCTGCCGATCTCCGCGCTCGTGGTGCAGTCGCTGCGGGTCGACGGCGCCTGGAGCCTCGACAACTACCGTGCCCTCCAGACGCCCGGCACCCACCAGGCCCTGCTGGTGCCGGTCACCACCGCGCTCGCGAACTCGCTCCGGATCGCCGTGGACGCGACGTGGATGTCGCTGCTCCTCGGCCTGTCCCTGGCCATGATCGTGACCCGCCGCTCGCGCACGCGCGCCGAACGCCGCCTCCGGTCGGGTCTCGACGGGGTCTTCATGCTGCCGCTCGGGGTCTCGGCAGTGACGCTCGGCTTCGGCTTCCTGGTCACCCTCGACCAACCGCCCCTCGACCTGCGCGACTCGCCGTTGCTGATCCCGGTCGCCCAGGCGCTGGTGGCCCTGCCACTCGTCGTACGGATCCTGGTGCCGGTGCTGTCCGGGGTCGACGACCGGCTCCGCCAGGCCGCGGCCACCCTCGGCGCCTCGCCCCTGCGCGCGCTCGCGGTTGTCGACCTCCCGGTGATCTGGAAGCCGTTGCTCGCCGCAGCCGGCTTCGCGTTCGCCTGCTCCTTGGGCGAGTTCGGGGCCACGTCGTTCCTCGTCCGCGACGACCGGCCGACCCTGCCGGTCGTGATCTTCCGGCTGATCGGCCATCCCGGTGACCTCAACTACGGCATGTCCCTCGCCGCCTCCGTCGTCCTCGGCGCCACCACCGCCGCGGTGATGCTCGCCGTCGAGCGGCTCCGCGTCCCGTCAGTGGGCACGCTGTGACGCCGGGGGAGCAGGCCGACGTCGCGCTCGCCGTACGTCGGCTCTCCGTGTCCTACGACGCGGTGCCGGCCGTCGCCGACGCCTCCCTCGACCTCGTGGAGGGGCGGGTGCTCGCGGTGCTCGGCCCGTCGGGCTGCGGGAAGTCCACGCTCCTGCGGGCGATCGCCGGGCTCGAGGACGCGGCCGGCACGGTCGCCTGGCACGGCACCGACCTGAGCCGCACCCCCACCCACAAGCGCGGCTTCGCGCTGATGTTCCAGGACGGTCAGCTGTTCGCCCAGCTCACCGTGGCGCGCAACGTGGCCTACCCGCTCCGGCTCCGTCGTACGCCGAGGACCGAGGCCGCGCGTCGGGTCGCCGACCTGCTCGACCTCGTCGGCCTCACCGAGCTCGCCGACCGGCTCCCGTCGACGCTCTCCGGCGGCGAGCGGCAGCGCGTGGCCCTGGCGCGGGCGCTGGCCGCCTCGCCGCGACTGCTCCTGCTCGACGAGCCGCTCAGCGCCCTCGACGCCGGGCTCCGGCAGCGGTTGGCCGACGACCTGCGCAGGATCCTGGTCGCGGCAGGCACCACCGCGATCATGGTCACCCACGACCACGAGGAGGCGTTCACCGTCGCCGACGACCTGGCCGTCATGCGCGCCGGCCGGATCGTGCAGTCGGGACCGATCGGCGAGGTGTGGCAGGCGCCGGTCGATGCCGAGACCGCACTCTTCCTCGGCTACGCCCGGGTCCTGGAGGGCAGCGGGGCGACCCGGCTGCTGGCAGCGGCAGGGCTCCCGGACGCGGCCGCCGTCGCCGTACGACGTTCGGCACTGGCGGTCGCGGACGACGGCCCCGTGCCCGCCGAGGTCGTCACCGTGCGCACCACACCGGGCCAGGTCCGGCTGGTGTGCCGCAGCGAGGTGGGGGAGGTCGACGCCGTCGCCTCGCTCGACCTGCGGCTCGCGCCCGGCGACGCCGTACGCCTGTCGGTCGACCGCACCAGGCTGGCCCCGCTCGCGGCCGGTTCGCGCTCCGCCCCGGCGCCCCTAAACTGACCGCGTGTACCGCCGCGCCCAGATGTTGCTGATCTCCATCGCCGTGGTGATGGGCATCCTGGCGGTGCTGACGAGCATCATCTTCGGCCACCCCCTGGTCGACCCCGACGGCTTCATCGGTCCGTCGTACCTGCGTCTGCCGACCATCCTGGCGCTGGCCTTCCTGCTCGACCTGCTCCCGCGCACCCTGTGGGGCGCGCGTTTCAACCCCAAGCGGATGGGGCCCGTCTTCCGCGAGCGGGTGCGCACGCACTGGACCCGGCCACGGCTCGAGCTCGTCGTGATCGGCCTGCTGTCGTTCTACGTGACCTACGTGAGCTACCGGAACCTCAAGTCCCAGCTGCCGTTCGTCGAGGGCAAGCACCACAAGTTCGACAGCGAGCTCAACATCATCGACAAGGCGCTCTTCTTCGGCCAGTCGCCCGGCAAGGTGCTCCACGACGTCCTCGGCACGGGCGTCTCTGCTGAGGTGCTGTCGACGGTGTACCTGTGGTTCCTGCCGCTGGTGCCCCTCGCGCTCGCCGCCTGGCTGATCTGGTCGCGCAACCTCGGCTTCGGCTACTGGTTCGCGGTCTCGCAGTGCGTCGCCTGGACCCTCGGCACGATCTCCTACTACGCGCTCCCGACCCTGGGTCCCGGCATCGCCTACCCGTTCGTCTACAACGACCTGCCGAACACCGGCGCGATGCAGCTCATGTCGTCGATCCAGTGGACGCGGCAGTACTACCTCAATGATGCGAGCGGGTCGCTGCAGTCGATCGCCGGCTTCGCCAGCCTCCACGTCGCGATCACGCTGCTGGTCGCGCTGATGATCCAGTACACGACGACGATGCGCTGGCTGAAGATCGTCTTCTGGGTCAACGCCTGCCTCACCGCGGTCGCCACCCTGTACTTCGGCTGGCACTACGTCGCCGACGACGTGGCCGGCGTGGCCATCGCGCTGGTCTCCTTCTACATCGGCGCCTGGGCCAGCCACCAGTCGTTCACGCGACATCGAGAACCGGTCGAGGATCGCGTCGAAGAAGTTACAAGCGTGTAGTTCGTCAAGCCGACACGCCGGTTACTTCTGGGAATTTTGTGAAAGTTGTTCCCTTTGTGACTCAAGCGCATTAGCGTGCCGTGAGTTGCCACGGGTGAAGAGGAAGACACCCGAGGCGCAGCCCATCACAGCCGTCGCTGCTTGTCGCTCAAGGAGATGCTCTCGTGCACCGAGTCGGGGTCACCGCCCTCGCCCTGTCCCTGGTCGCCGGGCTCGGGGGCATGGCGGCCGCGCAGGCAGCCGACGGCCACCATGTGTACCCGAGCCAGCAGCAGGTGCAGCACGCCCGGCACCAGGCGGCGCTGGCCGCGGATGACGTCGCCGGGGTCAAGGCGGCGCTGGTGCAGGCCGACCTCCGGATGCAGGCGGCGGCGGTGCGGGCCGAGCAGGCCGCCGAGCGCTATAACGGCGCTCGCTGGGAGCTCCAGCAGGCACGTCGTGAGGCCCGCGTGGCCGAGCGGCACGCGACGATCGCCGCTGGCGACGTCCGGCAGCAGCGGCAGTCGTACGCCGCGACCGTCGTGGCGTCGTACGAGATGGGTCCGTCGCTGAGCCCGCTCGCAGCCGTGACCGGGAGCGACGGACTGCCCGGCGTGATCAGCAAGATGGCCACCCTGCAGAACGCGCAGGACGCCATGGACCACACCTACGACTCCTTCCGGGCGTCCTCGACCCTGGCCGGCGTCGCCAGCACCCAGGCCGAGCAGGCGCGGGCGCATGCCGAGACCCTCGCCACGGCGGCCCGCGCGGCCCGCGACCAGGCGGTCGCGGCGGCCGCCACGGCGAACAGCCGGACCCAGGCGATCTCCTCGCAGAAGACCCGACTCATCCACCGGCTCGCCCAGCTGCAGCACGTGAGTGTCGCGCTCGCGGAGCAGCGTCAGGCCGGCATCGAGAAGGCAGCCCGAGAGGCTGCCCAGCAGGCGGCCGAGGAGGCCGCCGCCCAGGCTGCGCAGGAGGCTGCCGCCCAGCAGGCGGCCCAGCAGTCAGCCCAGCAGGCGGCCCCGCAGTCAGCCCAGCCCTCCGCCGGTCCCACCTCGGGTTCGACCGACACCACCCCCCCGACCAGCGACCCGACGCCGGAGCCCACGGAGCCCACCACCCCCTCGGCACCCCCCGCCGATCCAGCTCCTCCAGCTCCGGCGTCGGGCGCCGCGGCCGCCATCGGGTTCGCCCGTTCTCAGATCGGCGACCCCTACGTCTGGGGCGCCGCCGGCCCCTCCTCGTGGGACTGCTCGGGCCTGACCATGGGGGCCTGGCGCGCCGGCGGCATCTCGCTGCCCCACTACTCGGTCGCCCAGTACACGCAGTCGACCCCGATCTCTCAGAGCTCGCTGCGCCCCGGCGACCTCGTCTTCTGGGGCTCCTCGAGCTCCCCGTCGTCGATCTACCACGTCGCCCTGTACGTCGGGAACGGGATGATCATCCAGGCCCCCCGCACCGGACGCGACGTCGAAGAGGTCTCCATGTACTACTGGATCACCCCCAACTTCTTCGCCCGGCCTTGAGCGCGCAGCCTCGTTGACCCGCGGGTTCCGACCGGTTGACCCGTGGGTTCCCACCATCGGTGACCTCTCAATGGGCCATCTGTGACGCCTCGACGGCGTGGCAGGGTGGCGGCCGGCGACACGGTGCGCGGCGTCGAGGCGCACGCCGAGGTCGTCCGAGCGGTCGACGACTGGCTCGTCGCGGCCCTGGCCTGACTGGTCAGAACGCGCGGGTCAACGGGCAAGAACCCGCGGGTCAGCGTGTCAGAGGACCAGGCGGGCGGCGTGGAGGCGCTGGTACGCCGGGCGGGTGGCGGCGACCACGGCCTCGCCCTCCGGGCTCAGCTCGACCTGTCGCGGTCGGTACGGCTCGAACCCCGTCGAGCGCAGCACCGCGTCGTACCAGTACGGCGCCCACACCCCGTCGCTGTCCCGCGGCCCGGCCGGCCACGCCAGCATCGCCTCGGTGAAGGGCACACCGGCGTAGGCGCACAGCCAGCGCAGGTACGCCTCCGGACGCCGGAGGAAGTCGGCCGCGTCGATGACCGGCACGTCCGGACCGAGCTGCTCGTGCAGCTCGAGCTGCTGCAGCACGCCGATGTCGTCGGCAGTCGCCGTGGCCCGTGACCGGAGGTACGACGAGACGACCTCGGCCGGGTCGCGGATGAGCAGCACGTTGCGCAGACGGCCGATCCAGTCGCGCGGCAGGTCGGGGACCAGGTGCTGGGCCATGTGCTTCTGGTACTGGATCGCCGGGCCGTCCGGCCACGGTCCGGTCAGCGACTCGACGACCACGCGCCAGTCGCTCTCGCCCGTGGCGATCACCTCCTCGCGCGCCGGGTGGTCGAGGCCGGTGTGGGCGAGGTACCAGGCGTACAGCGGCTCGTCGACGACCGCGCAGTCGTCGCGGTTCTCCCAGGCCCGCATCGTGGCCGTGGAGATGTTGCGCGGGCCTGACCAGCAGGCCAGGCGCGTGGTCACGCCGGAGCCGCCGGGTCCTGGCGCGAGGCCACGTCGCGTCGTACGAGCTCGGCATGGAGCCCTTGCAGTCGCTCCACCACCGGCCCGCGTCGACCAGAACCGATGCGGCGCCCGTCGACGGTGTGCACCGGCACCACGCCGGCGAAGGTCCCGGTCACGAACGCCTCGTCGGCGGAGTAGACGTCGGTGAGGCTGAAAAGCCTTTCCTGGTGGGGGATCCCGGCCTCGCGGCACACCTGCAACACGTTGCCGCGGGTGATCCCGCCCAGGCAGTAGGCGCCGTTCGAGGTCCACACCTCACCCCGTCGTACGACGAAGAAGTGGGTGGAGTTGCACGTCGCCACGAAGCCCTGAGGGTCGAGCATCAGCGCCTCGTCCGCCCCGGCCGTGTAGGCCTGGATGCAGGCGGTGATGTCGGTCAGCTTGCTGTGGGCGTTGAGCTTCGGGTCGAGCGTGTCGGGCGAGGCGCGACGTACGTGGACGGTGAACAGCGACAGCCCGGCCTCGACCGTCGCCGGCAGCGCTTCCTTGTGCTCGGCGATGATCACGACCGTCGCGGGTCCGGCGGAGAAGCGGGGGTCCTGGTACGGCGTGGACTTCGGTCCGCGGGTGACCATCAACCGGATGTGCACCCCGTCGGTCATGTCGTTGGCGCGCAGGGTCTCGTACAGGCGCGTCGTGAGCTCGTCGCGGGTCAGCCCGAGGTCGAGCGCGATCGCCGCCGCGCCCTCCCAGAGCCGGTCGAGGTGCTGGTCGAGGAAGGCGGGGTGGCCGCCCGAGACCCGTAGGCCCTCCCAGACGCCGTCGCCCAGCACGAAACCGGCGTCGAAGACCGACACCACGGCACGCGCCCGCGGCACCAGCTCGCCGTTGACGTGGATCAGGACGTCGGCGTTGCGGGGGTCGTCGACGAAGTCGTGGGCGCCGTGCGCCGTCGGCCGCTCGGTCAGTGCGAGTCCTCGGCGTGCTCGGGCTGCTCGTGCTCCTGGAGCCGGGCGAACGACGCGTGGACCTCTTCCTCGGCCTCGGTGCGACCGACCCAGTTGGCGCCCTCGACGGACTTCCCCGGCTCGAGCTCCTTGTAGACGGTGAAGAAGTGCTCGATCTCCAGCCGGTCGAACTTGGGGAGGTGGTTGATGTCGCGCATGTGCTCGAGCCGCGGGTCGGCGGCCGGCACGCACAGCACCTTGTCGTCGCCGCCGGCCTCGTCGGTCATCCGGTACATGCCGATCGCACGGCACTTGATCAGGCAGCCCGGGAACGTCGGCTCACCGATCAGCAGCACCAGCGCGTCGAGCGGATCGCCGTCGAGGCCGAGGGTGTTCTCGATGAAGCCGTAGTCGGCGGGGTACTGCGTCGACGTGAACAGGGTCCGGTCGAGCCGGATCCGCCCCGACTCGTGGTCGACCTCGTACTTGTTGCGGCTCCCCTTGGGAATCTCCACGAGTACGTCGAACTCCAGCACGTCTTCCTCCCACGGCACGGATGTCGGATCGACCCGGCGCCCGGGTCCGGGCCAGTCTCGCGCAGAATGAAGCCACGTGCCCAGTCGGGCGCTCACGACCCGAACCGGCGAGAGGCCAGGACGTGGTACGACGAGACCGGAGCGGGAGTCAGCGCCGCCGATCGGTCGGACGCGCGCTCCTCCTGTGGGCGCCGGTCGTGCTCGTGGTGGCCCTGCTCGCCGGCGCCACCACGGCGTACCACTACGACCTCGGCAGCCGCTGGTTCGGTGCCCAGCCCGACGCCGCGCCCCCCGCCCCGCCGGTCCCGGGTCTCACGCTGGCCCCGGTGCCGACGCCGCGTGCGGTGGCGCGACCTGCTCCGTCGGGCCACGTGGCTCCGGCTGCCGTACGACGTGCGCTCACGCCGACCCTCGACGACCCCGCTCTCGCCGATCTCCGCGCCGTCGTCGCCCCGCTGACCGGAGCGCCGGTGCTCGACGACGGCCGGGGCACGTCGATGCCCGCGTCCACCCTCAAGCTCCTCACGGCGACGGCAGCCCTCGAGACCCTTGGCCCCGGACACACCTTCGCGACCCGGGTCGTCGCCGCCGGGCGCAGCCGGCTGACGCTGGTCGGAGGGGGCGACCCGTTCCTGACCGGCAAGCGACCCACGGACCCCGCGCAGCGCAACGACTCCAGCCTCCAGGCCTTGGCGGCGCGGACGGCCCACGACCTCACGGCCCGGGGGGTCCGGTCGGTCACGCTCGCCTATGACACCTCACTGTTCACCGGCCCTGAGCTCAGCCCGCGCTGGCCCACGAGCTACGTCACCGACGACGAGGTCTCCCCGATCACCCCTCTGTGGGTCGACCAGGGGATCAACCCCGACGGCGACAGCCGCCAGGCCGATCCCGCTGCGGTCGCGGCGGCACAGTTCGCCGACTTCCTCCGCCGTGACGGCGTACGCGTCACCGGTCGCGTCGAGGAGCAGAAGGCGCCGGGCCACGCTCGCGAAGTGGCGCGGGTGACCAGCCGCACCGTCGCCGACATCGTCGAGCAGGTGTTGCAGGTCAGCGACAACGAGGGAGCCGAGGTGCTGGCCCGCCAGACCGGGCTCGCGGTCAACGGCCAGGGCTCGTTCAAGGGCGGCTCTGCTGCCGTCCGGCAGGTCCTGACCGGCCTCGGCATCGACCTCGACGAGGCCGAGATCTACGACGGCAGCGGGCTCTCCCGTGACGACCGGCTCGACCCGACGTCCCTCGTCGCGGTCCTCCAGCTCGCGGCCTCGACCGGCCACCCGGAGCTCCGCTCGGTCGTCACCGGTCTGCCGGTCGCGGCGTTCGACGGCTCGCTCGAGGACCGCTTCACCGACTCACCCGGCCGCGGCAAGGCGCGGGCCAAGACCGGCACCCTCCACGGCACGAGCGCCCTGGCCGGCCTCGTCACCGACTCCCGTGGCCGGCCGCTGGTCTTCGCCTTCGTCAGCAACCACATCAAGCCGGCCGACACCGTGGACGCCATCGGCGCCCTCGACGACCTGGTCACAGGCCTCGCCACCTGTCGGTGCTGAGAGGGCGGCGCTTCATCCGGGCGGCGCCGGCGCAGAACCCCCGGACCGTACCCACGTAGGCTCCTGACCATGACGACGCAGATGGTCGACTGGCAGCTCGCGGTCACACTCGGCTCGCGGCTCGCCGGGCCAGGGCCAGTGGTGGAGTCCGACGAGGCCGCCGCCATCGTGGCCGAGCTGCGCGAGGGCGCGGACCGGTCGACGGCGTACGTCCGGGCCTTCACCGGCCTCGAGGCGGGCGAGCGCACCGCGCCGGTCCTCGTGGTCGACCGCCCGGCGTGGATCCAGGCCAACGCCGACGGGTTCGCCACCCTCCTCACCCCGGTCATCGACAAGATGACCGAGCGCCGCGGCGAGCCCGGCGCGTTCACCCAGGCCGTCGGCTCGCGGATCACCGGAGCCGAGGTCGGTGGCCTGCTCGGCTTCATGTCGAGCCGCGTCCTCGGCCAGTTCGACCCCTTCCACGAGCCCAGCGGGCGCCTCCTCCTCGTCGCGCCGAACGTCGTCCACGTCGAGCGCGAGCTCGAGGTCGACCCCACCGACTTCCGGCTCTGGGTGTGCCTCCACGAGGAGACCCACCGCGTGCAGTTCACGGCCGTGCCCTGGATGCGGGACCACCTCTTCCACGAGATCGGCGGCCTTGCCGAGACGATCGAGCCGCAGCGGATGCTCGACGACGGCCTCAAGCGCATCTCCGAGGCCATCAGGAGCGGCGGCAAGGGAGCCAGCCTGGTCGACCTCATGGGCACCCCCGAGCAGAAGGCGATCCTCGACCGGGTCACCGCGGTGATGTCGCTGCTCGAGGGTCACGCCGACGTCGTCATGGACGGCGTCGGCCCCGAGGTGATCCCCAGCGTGGGCGCCATCCGCCGCCGCTTCGACGAGCGCCGCAAGGGCGTCGGAACCCTCGACCGTGTGCTGCGCAAGCTGCTCGGGTTCGACGCCAAGATGGCGCAGTACCGGGACGGCGCCCGCTTCGTCCGCGCGGTCGTCGACAAGGTCGGGATGTCGGAGTTCAACGCCGTCTGGGCCGCACCGGAGAACCTCCCCTCCCGCACCGAGATCGACGAGCCCGACGCCTGGATCGCCCGGGTGCTCCGGGGCTGAGGAGAGGGCCGACCGTGAGCCTGCACCCTTCCGTGGCGGCGGTCCGGCACGCCGTACGACGTGGGCTCGCCGACCTCGACCCCGGCGCGCGCATCGTCGTCGCCTGCAGCGGAGGTGCCGACTCGCTCGCGCTCGCGTCGGCCACCGTCTTCGAGGGTCGCGAGCCCGGTTGGTACGTCGTCGGCGCGACCGTCGACCACGGGCTCCAGGAGGGTTCCGAAGCCCGTGCCGAGGCGGTCGTCGCGCAGCTCGCCGCGCTCGGCGTCGACGAGACCGTCGGCGCCCGGGCCCGGGTCGACGCACCCGGGCTCGGCCCCGAGGCCGCGGCCCGGGCCGCGCGCTACGCCGTCCTCGAGCAGATCCGCGAGAGCTTCGACGCCGACGTCGTCCTGCTCGGGCACACCCGCGACGACCAGGCCGAGACCGTCCTCCTCGGGCTGGCCCGCGGCTCCGGCGGCCGGGCTCTGGCCGGGATGCGCCGGTCCTTCGACGCCTACCGCCGCCCACTGCTCGACGTCTCCCGCACCGACACCGTCACGGCCTGCCAGGTCGAGGGTCTTCGCACCTGGGAGGACCCGCACAACGACGACCCGTCGTTCACGAGGGTCCGCGTCCGCCGCCGCGTGCTTCCCCTCCTCGAGGACCAGCTCGGCCCCGGCGTCACCGAGGCGCTGGCCCGCACCGCCGACCAGCTCCGCCCCGACATGGAGCTCCTCGACGACCTCGCCGAGCAGTCGCTCGTCGACGTGGACGCCGGCCCCACCGAGGGCCTGTCGGTCGACGGCCTCCTCGACCTGCCGGCGCCGATCCGCACCCGCGTGCTGCGGCTGTCCGCGCTGGCCGCGGGCGCGCCCGCGGGCGAGCTCTTCCACCAGCACGTGATGGCGGTCGACGCTCTGCTCACCGACTGGCACGGCCAGAAGTGGGTCGACCTCCCGGGCCACCTGCGCGCCGTACGACGTGAGGGTGCACTCCACTTCGAGGCCTCGACCACCCCTTAGTGTTCTCGCCATGGATGCGGCCCACATGGAGAACGACCTCGTGAACGTCCTCTTCACCGAGGCCCAGATCCAGGACCGGCTGGAGGAGCTGGCGGCCGAGATCACCGCCGACTACGAGGGCAAGGACCTCCTGCTCGTCGGCATCCTGCGCGGCGCCGTGATGGTCATGGCCGACCTGGCCCGGGCTCTGCCGCGCCACGTCGAGATGGACTGGATCGCGATCAGCTCCTACGGCTCCGGCACGAAGTCCAGCGGCGTGGTGCGCCTGCTCAAGGACCTCGACACCGACATCACCGGCCGCCACGTGCTGATCGTCGACGAGATCATCGACACCGGCCTCACCCTGAGCTGGCTGGTCAACAGCCTCGGCAGCCGCAACGCCGCCAGTGTCGAGATCGCCACCCTGCTCCGCAAGCCCGAGGCCCTCACCATGCCGGTGGAGCCGCGCTACATCGGCTGGGACATCCCCAACGAGTTCGTGGTCGGCTACGGCCTCGACTATCGCGAGAAGTACCGCAACCTGCGCGACATCGGCACCCTCGCGCCGCACGTCTACAGCTGACCGATTCCGCGGCCGGTGTAGTCGCGCGGGACTCGACAAGGGACAATGCAGGTTGGGGTTTGACGTGTACCGTCGTCATTCCCCAATGAGTCAGTGGTCAGTGCTTCCCGGAACATCCGGCGGAGCAGCGAGTTCGTGGTCGAAAGAGTCCTGTGAAGCGTTTTCTCAGAAGCCCGTGGGTGTGGATCGTCGTCGCTGTCGTCGGCGTCCTCCTCGCGCTGCAGTATCTCGCGCCCTCCGGGGGGTACGACGAGGTCGACACCGGGCAGATGACCTCCTACATCAACTCGGGACAGGTCAAGGAGATCACGCTCGTCGACGGCGACCAGCAGGTCAAGGCGACCCTCGACTCCGGCACCCGCTCCGACGGTGACCAGGTCACCTCGCACTGGCTCAACGGCACCCAGGACACCCTGGAGGCCGACATCCAGAAGCAGATCGACGCGGGGACCCTCGAGGCCGACGCCTTCGACGTCAAGATCTCCCACCCGAGCCTGCTCGCGGGGCTGCTGACGACGCTGCTGCCGATCGTGCTGATCGCGCTGATCTTCCTGTTCCTGATGAACCAGATCCAGGGCGGTGGCGGCCGGGGCGTCATGCAGTTCGCCAAGTCGCGCGCCAAGCTGATCTCCAAGGACATGCCCAAGACCACGTTCAGCGACGTGGCGGGCTGCGAGGAGGCGGTCGAGGAGCTCGGCGAGATCAAGGAGTTCCTCCAGGAACCGGCGAAGTTCCAGGCCGTCGGCGCCAAGATCCCCAAGGGCGTGCTGCTCTACGGCCCTCCGGGCACCGGCAAGACGCTCCTGGCCCGCGCGGTGGCCGGCGAGGCGGGCGTGCCGTTCTACTCCATCTCCGGCTCCGACTTCGTCGAGATGTTCGTCGGCGTCGGCGCCAGCCGCGTGCGCGACCTGTTCGAGCAGGCCAAGGAGAACGCACCGGCCATCGTCTTCATCGACGAGATCGACGCCGTCGGCCGCCACCGCGGAGCCGGCATGGGCGGCGGTCACGACGAGCGCGAGCAGACCCTCAACCAGCTGCTCGTCGAGATGGACGGCTTCGACGTCCGCGGCGGGGTCATCCTGATCGCCGCGACCAACCGTCCCGACGTGCTCGACCCCGCGCTGCTGCGCCCGGGTCGCTTCGACCGCCAGATCCAGGTCGACGCCCCCGACCTCTCGGGGCGCCACCAGATCCTCCAGGTGCACTCGCGCGGCAAGCCGCTTGCCCCGGGCATCGACCTGCTGGCCGTGGCACGCCGTACGCCCGGCTTCACCGGCGCCGACCTGGAGAACGTCCTCAACGAGGCCGCGCTCCTGACCGCTCGCAACAACCAGAAGCTGATCACCGACGCGTCGCTCGACGAGGCCATCGACCGCGTGATCGCCGGCCCCCAGCGTCGTACCCGGTTGATGAGCGAGAAGGAGAAGCTGATCACGGCGTACCACGAGGGCGGTCACGCCCTGGTCGCCGCGGCGCTGCCGGGCAACGACCCGGTGCACAAGATCACGATCCTGCCCCGCGGTCGCGCACTCGGCTACACGATGATCCTTCCCGACAACGACAAGTACTCCCAGACCCGCAGCGAGATGCTCGACGCGCTCGCCTACATGATGGGCGGCCGGGCGGCGGAGGAAATGGTCTTCCACGACCCCACCACCGGTGCCGGCAACGACATCGAGAAGGCCACGGCCGTGGCGCGGGCGATGGTCACCCAGTACGGCATGACCGACCGCCTCGGCGCCATCAAGCTCGGGGAGAGCAACGGCGAGCCGTTCCTGGGCCGCGACTTCGGGCACACCAAGAACTACTCCGAGGACGTCGCTGCGATCATCGACGAGGAGACCAAGAAGCTTCTGGCGAACGCCCATCAGGAGGCCTACGACGTCCTGGAGGAGAACCGCGACGTCCTCGACGCGCTGGTGCTCGAGCTGATGGACAAGGAGACCCTCGACAAGGCCGAGGTGGCCGCCGTCTTCGAGGCGCTCCGCCGGCGTCCGCCGCGGCCGGCCTGGACCGGGTCGCCCGACCGCAAGGCCTCTCAGATCCCGCCGGTGGAGATCCCGCAGGCGATCCGCGACCGGGCACACAGCAACGGCACCGCCCCCGTCGACTCCGACGCGGGCGCCGTCCTGACGCCTCCGGGTGCCGGCGGCGACGTCCACGGCGGCCCGATCGTCCCCGGGCCAACGACCCCCGAGCCGCCGGCTCCGGCGTGACCGACCCGATCGCCTGGCCCGAGCGGGACCCCGAGGAGATCCCCCCGTTCGACCACGACCGCGCCGCGGCCGCCGTACGCGAGCTGTTGATCGCGATCGGTGAGGACCCCGAGCGTGAGGGCCTGCGCGACACGCCGGACCGCGTGGCCCGGGCGTACGCCGAGCTGACGTCCGGTCTGCGTCAGCTGCCGTCGGACGTGCTCACCACCACCTTCGACCTCGGGCACGACGAGATGGTGCTGGTGCGCGACATCGAGCTGTGGTCGATGTGTGAGCACCACCTGGTGCCGTTCACGGGCGTGGCTCACGTGGGCTACATCCCGGCCGAGACCGGGAAGATCACCGGTCTCTCGAAGCTGGCGCGGCTCGTCGACGTCTACGCCAAGCGCCCGCAGGTGCAGGAGCGACTGACCACCCAGGTCGCCGACGCCCTGGTCGAGGCGCTCGAAGCACGCGGCGTGATCGTGGTGATCGAGGCCGAGCACCTCTGCATGACGATGCGTGGGGTGCGCAAGGCCGGAGCCCGCACGATCACCTCGGCGGTGCGCGGCCAGATGCACAACGCCGCCACGCGGTCCGAGGCGATGGCGCTGATCAGCAGCCACCACCGGTGACATGACCCAGCAGCCGGCCGGGCTCCCGGTGCTGATGGGGGTGGTCAACGTGACCCCTGACTCCTTCTCCGACGGCGGGCGCTGGGCGACCACCGACGCGGCGATCACCCACGGAGGCGATCTGCTCGGCGAGGGCGCGGACATCCTCGACATCGGCGGTGAGTCGACCCGGCCCGGGGCGACGCGTCCGCTGGTGGAGGAGGAGCTCGGACGAGTGGTCCCGGTGATCCGCGCGCTCGCCGAGGGCGGGGCCGTCGTCTCCGTCGACACCATGCGGTCCGAGGTGGCGGCCGAGGCGCTGTCCGCCGGCGCCACGATCGTCAACGACGTCTCGGGAGGCCTGGCCGACCCGCGGATCCTCGACGTGGTCGCCGACTCCGACGCGACGTACGTCTGCATGCATTGGCGCGCCCACAGCGACCGGATGACCGACTTCGCGGTGTACGACGCTCCCGGCGGCGTGCTCGCCGCGGTCCGCGACGAGCTGAGCGAGCGGGTCGACGCGGCCCGGAAGGCCGGGGTGGCGGACGAGCGGATCGTGCTGGACCCGGGCCTGGGCTTCGCCAAGAAGGCCGCCCACAACTGGCGCCTGCTCACCGGCATCCCGGTGCTCCAGGCCCTGGGCTTCCGGGTGCTCGTGGGGGCCAGTCGCAAGTCGTTCCTCGGCGCGCTGCTCGCGGATGCCGACGGTGAGCCGAGACCGGTCGACGATCGTGAGGGCGCCACCACCGCGCTGACCGTGCTGCTGGCCCAGCAGCGGGTCTGGGGGCTGCGCGTGCACGACGTCAAGGGCTCCCGCGACGCGCTGCGCACCCTCGCCCGCTGGGAGGAGGGCTGATGAGTCACCCCACAGAGCCGCTCGCAGAGCTCGCGCCTCCGCGGGGACCCCGAAGGGCGGACGAGCTGTCGGTCACCGGCATCGAGTGCTTCGCCCACCACGGGGTCTTCGAGCACGAGAAGCGCGAGGGGCAGGTCTTCGTCGTCGACCTCGTCCTGGGCGTCGACACCCGCGCCGCGGCGGCCTCCGACGACTTGCACGACACGGTGGACTACGGAAGTCTCGTGGCGCACGTGAAAGCCGCAGTCGAGTCAGATCCGGTCGATCTGATCGAGACTCTGGCCCAACGCATCTCGGACGTCTGTCTCACCGACGATCGTGTTGAATGGGCACGGGTCACGGTCCACAAGCCCGGGGCCCCCATCGATGCGACCTTCGCCGACGTGACGCTGACGATCACCCGACCGATCACCGACCGATCACCGACCGATCTCTGACCGAACACCAGCCTGTGAGGTGCGACCCGTGACCGAGACGCCCAACCCGCACATCGTCGACGCAGACACCCTCACCGGTGAGATGCGCCCGATCCGCCGGGCCGTGCTGTCCCTCGGGTCCAACCTCGGCGAGCGCCTCGCGAGTCTCCAGGGCGCCGTCAACGCGCTGGCCGACACCCCCGACGTCTGGATCACCGAGGTCTCGCCGGTCTACGAGACCGACCCGGTCGACGCACCCGCCGGCTCCGAGACCTTCCTCAACGCCGTCGTCCTCATCGACACCACGCTGGCCGCCACCAGGCTCCTCGATCGCGCGCACGCGATCGAGGACGCGTTCGGGCGGGACCGCAGCGACGGCCAGGAGAACGCGCCGCGCACCCTCGACGTCGACCTGATCGTGGTCGGCGACCGGCGCGGGCACGACGACACCCTGCGCCTGCCGCACCCGCGTGCGGCCGAGCGGGCGTTCGTGCTCCAACCCTGGTACGACGTGGAGCCCGACGCGGTCATCCCGGAGGCCGGCGCCGTCGCCGACCTGCTCGAGAAGACCGATCGCAGCGGCATCACCAAGCGCGACGACATCTCGCTCCAGGTGCAGTGAGAGCGGCTTGAGTCACTCCCGGTGAGCGCAGAGCCGCCCGAGGGGCCGCCCGCCGAGGGTCGGCTCCGCCCGATGAGCCCGTCCGCCCTGGCCGCCTGGGGCGTGGTCGGCCTGATCGCGGGCTGGCTGTTCCACCGCGTCGTCTACAGCGGGCCGAAGTTCGCTCCGATGGTCCCCTGGAGCCAGTCGGTGGCGCTGGCGCTGGTCGCGGCGATTCTCTTCGTGACCGCCCGCTCGACCCGCCGTAGCATCCAACAGCGCCAGGACGGCCTGACCCCGCACCACTTCGTCAACCGCCTCGCCCTGGCCCGCGCCTGCGCCTACGTCGGCTGCCTGATGGCCGGCGCCTACTTCGGATACGCCCTCAGCTGGATCCGCGTGGACAGCGAGCTGGCCCCCGAACGGATCCTCCGGGCGAGCGTGGCGGGGGTCTGCGGCCTCCTGGTGGTCGCAGCGGGGGTGCTGCTCGAACGCGCGTGTCGCGTCCCTCCGGAGGACGACGAGCCCTAGCCTGACCTCATGTCTTCCCCCAAGGCTCGTCGTCGGCAGCGCAGCACCCGCGTGGTGTCCGCTTCCGCACTGGTCGTCATCGCGGCGGTCGTCGTACTCGGCGCCGTCCTCAGTGGCTCGCAGGTCTTCCTGTCGGTCGCTGCCGTCCTCGCCGTCGCCCTCGGAGCGGCGGCGGCCCGGATCATCTACTCCGAGCTCGTGCAGACCCGTCGCGACGCGGCGGCCGACCGGGCCCGGCAGGCGCAGGCCTACCGCGTCATCGCCGAGGCACGCTCAGCGGAGCACCAGGAGTTCGCCACCGCCATGCAGTCGCGCGTCGGTGCGGCCGAACGGGCGGCGTCCCAGCTCGAGGTGGCCGTCGTGGCCAGCCAGGGCCGCGCTGCCGAGGCGATGCGCAAGGTCAACAGCGAGGCGCGGCGTGCCGACCTCGCCGAGGCCGAGGGCGTCCGGCTCACCGCCGCTCTCGACGAGTCCGAGGAGCGCGCGGCCGAGGCCATCGTCCGCGTCGCCGAGCTCGAGCAGGAGACCGACGTCCTCCACTCCGAGAACGACGTCCTCCGCGCCGAGATCGACGCGCACACCTCCTGGCACCCCCAAGCCCGCCACGCCTGAGCCGACCTGGCGATTGCGCGACGTCGTACAGCGCTGACCCGGCGCGTGGTCGACGCCGTACAGCGCTGACCTGGCGTGTCGTCGACGCCGTACGACGCCCACCTGCCGATCGGGCGACGCCGTACGACGCCCACCCGGCACGTTGTGCACATGGAGGTGTCGCCCGAGTGCCAGGTCAGCGCCCCAGCGCGTCGCCCGAGTGCCAGGTCAGCGCCCCAGCGCGTCGCCCGAGTGCCAGGTCAGCGCCCCAGCGCGTCGCCCGAGTGCCAGGTCAGCGGTCTCGGGCGAGGGAGGCGCGGAGGGCGCGGTGGATTCCGTCGGGGGTGAGGACGCCCACGAACTGCGAGCCCTCCTTGACCCCCACGAGCGGCCGGTCGTCGCGCAGCAGCACCGCCAGCGCCTGCTCGAGGGTGGAGTCGAGGTCGATGGCGGCTCCGAGGTCGCCGGTCGCCACGCCGTCGAGCGGCTCGAGGTGAGCCCGGTCGAGCTTGGTGACGGTCAGCCGTCGCAGCCCGGCCGTGGAGCCCACGAAGTCGGCGACGAAGTCGTCGGCGGGGTGGCCGAGGATCTCCGCCGGCGTGCCGAACTGGGCGAGCCGGCCGCCCTCGGCGAGCACCGCGACCCTGTCGCCCATCTTCACCGCCTCGTCGATGTCGTGCGTGACCAGGACGACGGTCTTGTCGAGCTCGTCCTGTAGCCGCAGGAACTCGTCCTGGAGCCGGGCACGGACCACCGGGTCGACGGCCGCGAACGGCTCGTCCATCAGCAGCACGGGTGGGTCGGCGGCCAGCGCGCGGGCGACTCCGACCCGCTGCTGCTGCCCGCCGGAGAGCTGGTGGGGGTAGCGGTCGGCGTACACGTCGGGGTCGAGGCCCACCAGCGCGAGCAGCTCGCGGGCGCGTTGCCTCGCCTCGGCCTTGGGCGTCCCGATCAGCGACGGCACGGTCGCGACGTTGGTGGCGATCTTCTGGTGGGGGAACAGTCCGATCTGCTGGATCACGTAGCCGATCCGACGCCGTAGCTGCACGGGGTCGGCGTCGGTGACGTCGCTGCCCTCGAGGAAGATCCGCCCGCTGGTGGGCTCGATCAGCCGATTGATCATCTTCAGCGTGGTCGACTTGCCACACCCCGACGGACCGACGAGGACGACCACCTCACCGGGTAGCACCTCGAGGTCGAGGGCGTGCACCGCCACGGTGCCGTCGGCGTACTCCTTCCCGACTCCCTCCAGGCGGATCATGGGTTGCCCGGGCGCCAGATCCCCGGAGGGCCCGGTAGCGTTCATGTGCGTGACCCTACCTGCGGCCGACGGGATCTCGATCCAGCCCAGCTGCTACAGCCGGCTCACCAACCACTGGGTCTGCCTGGACTACCTGCGCGACCGTCACCAGGACCTCACCTCAGCGCTGGTGGAGCACCTCCAGATCACCTTCGCCGCCCTCGCGCTCAGCATCGTCCTCGCCCTGCCGCTGGCACTGGTCGCCCGGCGACTGCCACGGCTGCAGGGGACGATCCTCGGCACGAGCACGGCGATCTACACGATCCCCAGCCTCGCCCTCTTCCCCCTGCTCGTGCCGTTCACCGGCATCTCCAGGACCACCGTCGTGATCGGGCTCGCGCTCTACGCCCTCACGATCCTCGTGCGCAGCATCCTGTCCGGCCTCGCCGGCGTGCCGGACGAGGTGCGCGAGTCCGCCGTCGGCCTCGGGTACGGCCCGAGCCGGATGCTGCTGCGGATCGAGCTGCCGCTGGCGCTGCCGGTGATGATGGCCGGGCTCCGGGTCGCCACCGTCTCGACGATCGCGCTCACCACGGTCGGCACCCTGGTCAGCTACGGCGGGCTCGGCAACCTGATCCAGGACGGCGTGCAGAACAACTTCAAGGCCGAGCTGCTGGCCGCCAGCATCCTGTGCGTGATTCTCGCGTTCGCCCTCGACGCGGTGCTCGTGGTCCTGCAGTGGCTGGTCACGCCGTGGAACCGGAAGCGGTCCGCATGAGACTCGCCGGTCAGACCTGGGACTACCTCACCGACCCTGCGAACTGGCAGGGATCGAACGGCATCTGGACGCTCCTGCTCCAACAGCTGCTGCTGAGCGCCACCGCCCTCGCCATCACCATGGTCCTCGCGCTGCCGATCGCCATGTGGCTCGGCCACCTCGGCCGTGGTGGCTTCGTGGCGATCAACACCTCCAACATCGGCCGGGCGGTGCCGACGTTCGCGCTGCTCGCGATCCTGGTGACCCTCGACCATCCCGGCGTGAAGACGTTCGGCCCCTATGGCCGTGCGGGTCTGGCCACGCTGATCGCGCTCGCCCTCTTCGCGCTACCGCCCATCGTCACCAACGGGTACGTCGCGGTGGACGAGGTCGCGGACGAGGTGAAGGAGTCCGCGCGCGGGATGGGCATGACGGGTTGGCAGCAGTTCTCACGGGTGGAGCTGCCGCTGGCGTTGCCGCTGGTCGTGTCGGGACTCCGTCTCGCTCTCGTCCAGGTGTGGGCCACGGCCACCATCGCCGCCCTCGTGGCCGGACCGGGGCTGGGCAACCTGATCACCGCGGGCTTCTACCAGACGAACTACCCCAAGGGCATCGCCGGGGCCGTCGTGGTGGCGGTGGTGGCGTTCCTGCTCGAGCTCATCGGGTCGGCCGCTGAGCGCGCCTCACAGACGGGTCGGAGGTCCACCACCCGAAGGGGCGTTCGCGGCCGTCGGACCGTTGGGGGATGATGGCCGTTCTGCCCTGGCACGTAGGGGGCACCGGACACGCGCGCTGCATGGCGCGGGACACAGAAGGTGAGAGCCGATGAACAAGCGTTTCCTGGCCGGGGCAGCCGCCCTGGCGAGTGCCGCGGTCCTGGCGGGCTGCGGCAGCTCGGACAGCAGCGCGACCGCTGCTGACTCGGGCAGCCCTGCGGCGTCGGGGGGCGGCGTCGTCCGCATCTCCGGGCAGAACTTCCCCGAGGCAGAGATCGTCGCCGACATGTACGCCGGGATCCTGAAGAAGGCCGGCTACACCCCGCAGGTGAAGCTCGTCGGCACCCGCGACGTCTACATGGCGACGTTCCCCAAGAGCATCGACGTGGTGCCCGAGTACGTCGGCGGCATCGTCGACTTCCTGCTCCTCAAGAAAGACCCGAAGGCGTCCATCCCGACCGACTCCGACCCGAACGCCGTGATCTCGGGGGCGAAGACCGAGCTTTCCGACGCCGGCATCACGCTGCTCGACCCGTCGCAGGCCACGGACACCAACGCGTTCTTCGTGACCAAGAAGTACTCCGAGGACAACAACGTCACCAAGCTGTCGGACCTGTCCGGCAAGAGCGTCGTCCTCGCGGCGGCTCCCGACTGCGAGACCCGTCTCGACTGCGGCGCCGGTCTGACCGACAAGTACGGGATCAAGATCACCAAGATCCTGCCGCTGGGCTTCGCGACCCAGCAGGTCTACGACTCGGTCCTCAAGGGAGAGTCCCAGCTGGGCCTGACCTCGACCACCGACGGCACGCTCGACTCGCAGGGCTTGGTGCTGCTCCAGGACGACAAGGCGATCCAGCCGGCGCAGAACCTCGTGCCGGCCGTCTCCTCGAGCTTCCTCAAGGCACACCCTGATGTCGCGGCGCCGCTCAACGCGCTGATGGCGGCACTCACGACCGAGGAGCTGACCAAGCTCAACGCCCAGGTGGCCGTCGACCGGCAGGATCCCCAGGACGTCGCGGACCAGTTCCTGTCCGACAACGGGCTGTCCTGACCCACCCGCCGCGGGCTAGACCTCCGACGGCCGGACCGTGAGCGCCTCGGGCGCCACGGTCCGGACGTCGAGTCCCGGCACGTCCAGCCGGACGCCCCCGTGGTCGTCCGGCACCCGCGCCACCCGTACGCCGTCCAGCGCGCGCAGGTGAGCGATCACCGTCTCGGCGTCCGCCCGCCGGTCGTGCTCGACCAGCCAGCCGGTCAGGCGGTGCACCGGCGGCAGCACGCTGTGGGTCAGTGAGTGCTCGCCCCACAGCTCTCGCACCCCCGCGACGAGCAGGTGCCACCACACGTCGTCGGCCTCGGGGACCAACACGAAGTAGCGCCACAGGTCAGCCGGCAGCACCCGCTCGAGGAGGGCGGTGGTGAGCCGCTCCGAGCCGTGGTGGCGCACCGAGGCGAGCGTCATCCGCTTGGTGGTCCACCGGTCCGTCAGGTCGGGCACCGACGCCCGTTGCTGGGTGATCGACGAGCCGTCGGAGCGGATCCGCCAGTGGTAGACGACCTGCGACGTGACCGCGATCCGTCGTGCGCGGAGGAACGCCTCGGTGGTCGTCGGCTGGTCCTCGTAGCGGACGCCCTCAGGCCAGGTGAGCCCCTGCTGCTCCCAGAAGTCGCGCCGGAACATCTTGTTCCAGGCGAAGACGTCGCCGAGCAGGTCCGGCGCGTCGTCGATGGTCAGCGTGCGGTCGGCCGGGTGCAGCCGGCTCATCCACGGCACCGGCGAGACGGTGCCGTCCTCGAGCCGGGCGATGTCGCCGGCCACCAGGTCGGCGCGGGTGCGCACGATCCGCTCGACCAGCCCGGCGTACGCCGTCACGGGTACGACGTCGTCGGAGTCGGCGAACGCGAGCAGATCCCCGGTCGCGTGGCGGACGCCCTCGTTGCGCGCCGCTCCGAGGCCCTGGTTGGCGGTGTGGACGACGCTGACGCGTTCGTCGCGGGCTGCCACGGACTCCGCGAGGTCACCCGACCTGTCGGTGGAGCCGTCGTCGACGACGATCACCTCGAGGCGGCGGTGTCGCTGCGCCAGCAGGCTCTCGAGGCACTCCACGACGTACGGCTCCACATCGTGGACCGGGACGACGACGCTGACCAGGGGAGAGGTCCGGCGCCACACGGTGCGCACTGTACCCACGGCCGACCTCCCTCCTGCCTCGCTAGGATGGCGCGACGCTCGAGATGCCCGGTCCGGGGCGAGGAGGACCTTCCCTGATGCGTGCCCCGATGCGTGCCGCGACGCACGCCAGGGCGCGGCTCGGGCGCAGCGTCCACCGGCTCGGGCTCGCGGCGGCCCGGCACGCGCCGGGCTCGGTCAGAGTGCCGCGACTGCTCAGCGTCGTGGTGACCGTGCGCGACATGGAGGCGGAGCTCGACGAGTGCCTGACCTCGCTGCGCGAGCAGCACTACTGGGCCTGCGAGATCCTGGTCGTCGACCTCGGGCTGCCGGCGGGCGGTTCCGCCGTGGTGGCGCGGCACGCCCGCGACGACTTCCGGATCCGGGTGGTGCGTGCGTCGGGGGGTCTGGCGAACGGACGCAACCACGGGGCCGCGCTCTGCGTCGGTGAGTTCCTCGCCTTCGTCGACGCCGACGACGCGGTGACGCCACACGGCTTCTCGATGACCATCGCCGCCCTGCGCGAGTCGGGCTCCGACCTCGCGGTGGCGGCGCACCGCGGCACGCGACGCGGGCACGCGTTCCCGGTCTCCGAGCGGGTGCAGGCGCTGCACAGCACCCGCCGGCTCCACGCGTCCCTGGCTGCGGCTCCCGACCTCTTGGCGAACACCCTGACCGGTGCTCGTGTGTTCCGCAGGCGTGCCTACGACGAGCACCGCTGGGCATTCCCCGACCTGGCGCTCCCCGACGACGCGCAGAGCGTCGCCGCCTACCGCGAAGCGGCCGGCATCGACCTGCTCACCCACGTGGCGCTGCTGCGTCGTGAGGAGTCCGACCGCTCCCCGCTCACCCGTCGTACGACGGACCCGCCCGGGCTGCGCGCCTTCGAGGCCGGCCTCTCGGCCGCCGTCGCATCGCTGCCAGACGACCTCTCCGCGGTCTACGCGGCGGAGGTGCTCGCCGGTCCGGCGGAGCCGTTCCTCGACCGGGCGTGGCGCTGCACCGACGAGTACTGGACGACCCTGCGCGACGTCGTCGTCGACCTCAGGGACACCGCCGCCGACGAGGCGACGTCGCGCGTGCCGGCCTACCGGACCGTGCTGAGCGGCCTCGTCGCCGCCGACGACCGCGAGCGGACGCGAGCCTTCCTGACGAGCGTCCGACCGACCGCGCGCCGATATGCGACCGCCGTCACCCAGGTCGGCGACCGCACCGTCGTGGCCGCCGACTACGGCCCCGAGTGGACCGACCTCCCGCTGGCCGACCGGGTGCTGGCCGATCGCGAGGTCGACGTGCGCGCCGAGGTGACCGGCGTGCGCGTCGTCGACGCCACGACGGTCGAGCTCACCGGTTGGGCGTTCCTCGACAACGTCGACCTCGCCGACCGCACCCCGTCGGTCCGGCTCCTGTTGCGCGACGGCGACGCAGAGATGCAGCTCGACGTCACGCAGGTCCCCAACGCCGAGGCGGACGTCGCGGGCGACCTGTGGTTCGCCGACGTCACGACGGGCGGGTTCACGGCCCGCCTCGACACCTCCGCGCTGCCTCGCCGGCCCGGTCTGTGGCACCTCGTGGCCGAGGTGACCGTGGCCGGGCTGTCGGGTGCCGCGCGGGCGGCGATCCTGCCATGGACCATGGCGGGCGTCCCCGCGTGGTCCGACGCCACCGGGCGGGTGCTCAGCGTGGACCACGACGACGCCGGTCGTCTCGAGCTCCGGGTGAGCGCAGCACGACGGTCGGTCACCGACCTGCAGGTGGACGGCGACGTCCTGACCGTGGGCCTGCCCGACGGCGTGCGCGAGGTGGCGCTCGAGCGGCTGGGCGGGGGCGAGGTGGCGGCGGCGACGGTGCGCGACGGCACGGCCGCTGTGTCCATCGCCGGGCTCGGCACCGGTCGCCATGCCGTCGTCGGCCGCGACCTCCGCGGCCGGGCCGAGCGCCTCCTGCAACCGCCCACGGCCTCCTGGGACGACCCGAGGGTCCGGCCGGACCGTCGCGGTGAGCTCCGGGTCTCGTCGTACGCACGCGCGGCGGAGGTCGTCGGCGTCGAGCTCCACGACGAGATCCTGGTGGCTCGGCTCGCATGGCCTGTCGAGGTCGCCGGCTGGGAGGCCGCGCTGGTGGTCGGCGACACCGTGGTGGAGGGGCAGCCGACGCCCTCCGCGGACGGGCTCGTGCGGGTGAGCTTCCCGCTGGTCCGTGCAGCGTGGGGGCGCCCGGCTCTGCCACTGCCCTCCGGCCGTTACGTCGTCTCGGTCCGCAACGCCGACGTGGCCGGATGGGAGCCGGCCCGCCCTGCGCCGGGACTCGCGTCGATGCTGCCGCTCGAGGAGCTGCAGGACCGGATGCGCCTGCGCGTGGAGCTGTTCGCGCCCGACGACCCCGGCGTGCGGCTGGTGGTCGGCCCGCCCCTCGCCGACGACGAGCTCGGCCAACGTCGGCAGCGGCTGCTGCGCGAGGAGGCCCGTGTCGAGGCGGCCGACCGCGACGCCGTCTTCTTCCGCGCGATGTTCTCCGAGTTCGCCAACGGCAACGGACTCGGTCTCCACGATGAGCTGGTCCGGCGCGGGTCGCCCCTCGAGCTCCTGTGGTCGGTCGTCGACCGTTCGGTGCCGGTGCCGCCGGGAGGCATCGGGGTGGTCGAGCGCAGCCGCGACTGGCACGACGCGGTGGCGCGGGCGCGCTACCACATGGTCGACGTCCATCAGCTCGAGTGGTTCGTGCGGCCGCGCGAGCAGACGCTGATCCAGACCTTCCACGGCTACCCCTACAAGGTGATGGGGCACGACTGGTGGGAGAAGATGGGCAACAGCGTCCAGGAGATCGGCAGTCTCGACCGTCGCACCCGGGAGTGGTCCGCCCTCGTCAGCCCCGCGCCGTACGCCACCCCCCTGCTCCGGGCGGCGTTCCTCGAGCCCGCCGATGCGGACGACGTACCGGTGCTGGAGACCGGGTACCCGCGCAACGACGCGCTCCTGCGGCCAGAGGCTGCGCAGACGCGGGCAGCCGCCCGCGCGGCGCTCGGGCTGGCAGACGACGCCGTGGCGGTGCTCTACGCGCCGACCTTCCGCGACTACCTCTCAGCGGAGGACCGCACCGCCCGCACCGTCAGCTTCTTCGACGCCGACGAGGCGCTCGCCCTGCTCCCGCCGCACTACGTGCTCCTCATCCGCGGCCATGCGTTCAACGCCCGGATCCGCACCGACCGTCTGCGCTCGGGCGACCGCGTCCTCGACGTCACCGACCACCCCGACGTCAACGAGCTGATCCTCGCCTCCGACGCGGCCGTGCTCGACTACTCCTCGCTCAGATTCGACTACGTGGTCTCGGGGCGACCGATGGTGTTCTTGGTGCCCGACCTCGAGGAGTACGACCGCGCCCGCGGCGGCGTCATCGCCTACCCACCGACCGCACCCGGGCCCCACACGACGACGACCCGCGAGACGGCGACCTGGCTGAGCGACCTGCCGCGCCTCATCGAGGAGTACGCCGAGGCGCGCGACCGGTTCCGGACCGACTACGTGGGGCTCGAGGACGGCCGGTCGGCCGCCCGGCTCATCGAGGCGTTGTTCGTGCCCCGCGGGGACGGCTGACCGCGCCGGCTCAGGCGTCGCCCCGAGGGGCGAAGACGGCGTCGACGAGCCGCGCGGAGGCGTGGCCGTCGTCGAGGTCGGTGTAGTCGCGGCGGAACGTCTCGCGCTCGTCGGCCGTTCGCCGGGCCAGGCCATCGAGGTCGCGCACCAGCGCCACGACCTCCCGCGTGGTGGTGACGTGGGGGCCGGGAGCCGTGGGCGCGTAGGGGATCACGCCGCCGCGCACCGCGTCGTACTTCTCGAGGTCGGGGACCAGGAAGATCATCGGCTTGTCAGTGAGCGCGTAGTCGAAGCGCAGCGAGGAGTAGTCGAGCACGGCCGCGTCGGAGGCGAGGATCAGGTCGTTGATGTCGGGGTGACCGGTGACGTCGAGGACCGTCCCGCCGCCCTCCTCGCGGCCGCCGGCCCGCGCGTTGAAGGCGTGCCCGCGTACCAGCAGCGTGTAGCCCGGACCGAGCTCTCGCGTGGCCCGCTCGACGTCGAAGAAGTCGATCCGCTCGGCCGCCATGTCGTCGGCGGACATGTAGTCGCGGAAGGTCGGGGCGTACATCACGACCTGCTGACCGTCGGCGATGCCCAGGGCCTTGCGGACCCGCTCGCGGATCTCGGGTGCCTCGTCGGACTGCAGCACGTCGTTGCGCGGGTAACCGATCTCGAGCACCGCGGCGGTGGCGCCGGCGGGATCGAGGAACGCCTTCTTGAGCAGCGGTGTCGCGTACGTCGCGGGCGAGACGAAGTAGTCCCAGTCTCGAGCACGCCGGTCGAAGCTGTTGATCTGGCTCGAGGGGAAGCCGCCCTTCTCCCACCACTCGTGGCCCATCACCTTGTAGGGGTAGCCGTGCATGGTCTCGATCAGCACCTGGCCCCGCGGCTTGGCGTACCACTCCGGCTGGTGGACGTTGACCATCACGTAGCGCGAGGTCGCGAACGCGTCGTGCCACTCCGGCGTGCCCTCGACGAGCCCCACGCCGCCGTCGGGCACCGGCACGGAGTGGTCGCGCACCGACCAGTAGCGCGTCAGTGACGAGCCGCGGCGGCCGAGCTCGTGGTGGACACCGAGCATGTTGCAGTTGGCGACCTCGCTGTAGAGCGCACGGAAGAACACGCTGTCCTGCGTGGCCTCCTCGACCTGGGCGGCGGTGCGGAGGCGGTACTGGTTGCGCTGGCCGCGCACGTCGTCGGCCAACGGCTCCAGGACGTTGAGGGTGAAGAGCGGCGGCCAGTGCGGCGAGACCTCCACCAGGACCCGGAAGCGGTCCAGCGTCTGCTCGACCTGGAGGAGGGCGAGGAGGTCGGACGACGGCGTGACCGGGAGGTCCTCCTCGCGATCGTCGCCGGCGGCCCGCATCGTGACCATGTAGCGGTTGGTCGGCAGCGTCAGGCCGTCGTACCCCCAGCGCGAGCCGACCAGGGGGAAGGCCAGTGCGTAGCCGCCGTCGCTCTCGCGGGTCAGGGTGCCTGGCACGTCGAGGTCGACGCTGGAGAGCTGAGGAGCGAAGTCCTCGAGCGGCAGGCTCGAGCGGACGCGCACGGTGAACGTCTCGTCGTCGACCGTGTACGACGTGGCGACGGGGACCCGGTCCATCAGCTCCAGCTCGCCGCCCTTGCTCCGCGTGAGCCGCCGGCGCACGGCCGGGTCGTCGATCACGCCGGGAGACTGCAGGGCGTCGGGCGGCGCCAGGATGGAGGTGTACTCGCCGTCGAGATGGCGCAGGCGCAGCCGGAGCGGCCGCGAGATCACGCCGTACGACGTGCGGTTCGAGGTCGGCATCGCCAAAGTGGCGAGGTCGAGCCGCACCCGCCACTCCCCGGCGGTGCCCGTGGGCTCCGGGATCGCGGTCAGCAGTTCCTTGCGTTCGGCGTCGATGTGGTTGACCACGACGCGCTCGGGGTCCGCGGCCCGGAACACGACGGTGGCGACGCCCTGCGCGTCGACGTCGTGGGAGAGCGCGTAGGCGGGGTAGCGGCTGACGCGCAGCACGACCTGCCGCTCGAGCCCGCGAACCACTGTACGGGCGACGCCGTCGCTGGCGATGTGGGTCTGGGGCACCGCCGCCGACCCCGCCATCGACACCTCCCGCAGCCGCGACGTCCGGCTGATCCCCGCCGCGGAGACCGTCAGCTCGAAGGACCACTCGCGGTCGGCGTCCGCCGGGACCTGGTCGGCCTTCACCCGCGCACGCCAGCCGCCGGGGCGGTAGTCGCAGTGCCAGTGCTGGCCGAAGACCTCCAGTCGCGGCTCGTCGTACGTCTCGAGCTCGAGCGGGACCCGCGTGGCCCCGTCGGGGGAGACCAGCTCCAGACCGATCTGCGGCGGGTTGGCGGCGAGGTCGAGGTTGCGGATGAACCCGAAGCCCGCGACGTTCAGGGTGTCGCCCTCCCAGACCGCCCGCATCAGGCGGCTGATCAGCTCCAGCTGGCCGTCGGACATCAGGTGCACGTCGTCGGGCAGCCCCTCGGTGAGCGGCAGGTCGATCCGGATGCCCTCGGGCGTGGCGTGGGTCGCGAAGCGCCGCGCGTCGCTGCCCCAGTTCTCGATGTAGTCGACGGCCGCGTCACGGCGGTCGTTGGCGATCAGCTCGACCAGCACCTTGTCCTGGGCGCTGACCCCGCGCACGAACTCCTCGCGCGAGACCCGGGGCACCAGGTCGAGGACCGCCTCACGCAGCAGCGTCCAGAAGTCGGCGCCGCCCTTGGCGAGGTGGCGGGTGAAGAACGGCATGTTGAACGAGATCAGCTGGAGCGCACGGATCTCGATCGCGCGGTCCTTGCCCGCCGTACGCAGGGCCTCGAACGACGCGGCCACGGCCTCGTTGTGAGCCTGGAGGTTGCGGGTCGACCACGAGCTCTGGGAGATCGAGGAGCGGTCGTTGCGGATCCGCCACGACACCGAGATGTCGGGGAGCACGTCGAAGGCGCGCGCCTGTGCGAATGCCGCCGCGCTGACCTGCTGGTCCTCGTACAGCTTGCCCTCCGGGAAGCGCAGCCGGGCCCGGTCCCAGAACGTACGGCGGTAGGTCTTGCTCCACGCGACCGCGTTGACCATCGCGTCGGGGAACTCGTCGAGGTCGACGCCGAGACGGCGCCGGGCATGGGCCGCGCGGATCCAGGAGCCGGACGGCACCCGCTTCTTGCCCTCGAGCCGGTCGTAGCAGCTGAGCACGAAGTCGGAACCGGACTCCGAGATCGCCTCCATCGCGGTGCTGTAGGCCTCGGGCGTCACGACGTCGTCGGAGTCGACGAACGTGAGGAACTCGCCACGGGCGTGCTCGATCCCGGTATTGCGGGCCGCGCTCAGCCCGCCGTTCTCGCGGGTGACGACACGGACGCGCAGGTCGCGGCGCGCGTGGTGTCGCGCGATCTCTCTGCTGCGGTCGGGGCTGCCGTCATCGACGACGATGATCTCGACCTCGCGGTAGAGCTGGAACCGCAGGGAGACCAGGCACTCGTCGAGGAAGTCCTCGACCCGGTAGCAGGGCACCACGATCGAGAGCAGCCCGGGCACGTAGCCACGACGGTGGATCGCGCGTCGGCCGCGGATGCGAGCGCCGTCGGTCGCGCGCTTCGCCCGCTCGGGCACGGTCCTGGCCAGCCTCTTCACCCGTGCCAGGGGAGCGTTCGGCAGCGGAGCGGGGGGCTTCAGGCGGTTCTGCATCGGTCCCTTGGGTCGGGTCGGGATGGGCGCGGCGCTCGGCTGTCCCGTGCCCACCGGGCGCGGCCTCATGCTAGGACACCGCCGCCACGTGAACCGACTCGGCGAGGTGCCGTGGACGGCACCGTCGGCGAGCGGCTAGCCGAGGTCCTCGGCGTCCACCGGGTCGGCCATCGGGTCCAGCTTGCGCAGGTCCAGGACGTGGCCGGTGCCGTCGGACAGCAGCACGTCGAGAGACGCTTTCGCCACGGACCGCGAGTCGAGCAGGGAGTCGGCCGGCTCCTCGCCGAACGCCTTGGTGCGCATCGGGGTGCCGGTGCGCTCGGGGTTCACGCAGTTGACCCGGACCCCGCTCTCGCCCCACTCGTCGGCGAGGGCCTGGGTCAGGTTGACCACCGCGGCCTTCGCCGAGGAGTAGAGGCTGTAGCCGCTGCGGCCGCGCGTGTAGCTGCTGGAGGTGAACAGCAGCAGGCTGCCGCCGCTGCGGTGCAGGTGCGGGAAGAAGACCTGGGCGATGAACACCGGCGCGAGGTAGTTGACCTCGGTGGCGGCGTAGATCGTCTCCTCGGTGGTCTCCAGCAGCGAGCCGCGGGGCAGGATGCCGGCGGTGGCCACGACGAAGTCGATCCGGCCGTGTGCGGCGGTCACCTGGTCGGCCACCGCGACCAGGTCGGAGCGACGTTCGACGTGGGTGTTGGTGCTGGATCGGCTGAACGTCTCGACGGTCGCACCGTACTCGCGGGCCAGCGTCGCGATGTCGGCCCCGATGCCGTAGCTGCCCCCGAGCACCACGATCACCTTGCCGGCCAGCGTGGCGCGGTACTCCTCGGCGCTGTGGCCCTCGGGCACGAAGCTGCTGGTGAGCTGGAAGAGCTTGTCGGCCAGGAACACGTCGATGGGGTCGGTGACCTTCATGTTGCGCTCCTCGCCCGTCACCACCCAGATCGGCACGTCGGGGAGGTACTTCAGCACCACGCCGCAGTCGTCGGTGGCGGTGAAATCGGGGTCTTCGGCCGCCACGTCGTACGCCGCGCGGAGCACGGAGGCGCGGAAGGCCTGGGGCGTCTGCCCGCGGCGGAGGTTGGCCCGCGGCGGGATGGCCCGGATCGTGTTGTCGTCGGGCGAGACCTCGATGATCGTGTCCGCGGATCCGATCGCGACGTCGACGGCGTCGTACCGCTCGAGGGCCTCGAAGCACTCGGTGATGATCCGCTCGCTGACCATCGGCCGCACGGCGTCGTGGAAGAGCACGGGACAGTCGTCGGGAAGGTGCTCGAGTGCGCGGAGGGTCGTGCCGTTACGGGTCTCGGCCCCCTCGTGGACCTGGGTGACCTTGTCGTAGCCGCCCGTGCGCACCATGGCGTGGACCGCGTCGAGGTGGCCCTCGGCCATCATCACCACGATCTCGTCGACCATCGGGTGGGCCTGGAACGCCGCGAGCGTGTGCTCGAGGATCGTCTTGCCGGCGATCTTGATCAGCTGCTTGGGGATGTCGAGCCCGACCCGCGTGCCGACGCCGCCGGCGAGGAGCACCGCGACCCGCGGCGCACCGGCGTGGCTCACGAGCTCCTCCGCAGCTTGCCCGCCACCGTGCGCCGCCACGCGGCTACGCGGCTCTCCGGCGTCGCAGTGCGCATCTCTTCGCGCACCCGTCGCGCCGCCTTGCGCTTCTCGCGCCGCACGTTGGCGCCGGTGCGGGTGCGCGCGACGTCGAACGACTCGTCGTAGTACGCCGTGAGCTCGGCCTGGATCGCGTCGAGCTCGGCGCGCGTCCCACCCTGCTCGGTCGCGGGTACGCCGACCAGCCGGCCGTAGGTGTCGTAGGTGCGCGTCGCGAGGTCGAGCAGCCGCGGGGGGAGCTCGAGCTCTGCCCAGTCCGCGACGGACCGGCGCAGTGACGGGTCGACGAGGTCACCGGCGTCGGCGACCTGCTCGGGGGTGGCCCGGTCGAACAGTCCCATCCGGATCGTCTCGTCGGCCTGGGTCATCGCCGCGCGCCAGTCGACCAGGAGGTCGTCGTACCGGACCGTCGCGCGCGGCAGGTCGCGGCTGCGGAGCTCGGTGCCGAGCATCATCGTCATCCAGCCGACGACGCGGGTGGTGTTGCTGGTCTTGGTGCCGTAGGCGATCTCGCGCGAGCGCATCACCTCGGCCGGGTGCCGCAGCATGGTGGCGACGTGGACCTCGGCGTCGAGCCGGTCGGCCGCCGCCCGGTGGAGCTCGAAGAACCACGCCAGGCGGGGGTCCTTCACCACGATCCGCTCGTTCTCGCCGAACTGCTCCTCGAGCCACGCCGTGAGGCGGTCGAGCGACTCCGCACGCTCGGCGACCTTGTCGGTGAGCTCCCAGGCCTCGGGCCGGCCGTCCTCGACGACGACGTCGACCGACGCCAGGAGCTCGTTGTGGTAGTCGACGAGCCAGCGCGGCTCACCGAACCCGCGCGGGTTGGAGCGGTTGGCGCTGACCTCCGGTTGGGGGATGTGGACCCCGAGCCGTCCGGTGAGCCCGGTGAACAGGCTGGTGCCGCTGCGCCCGGAGCCGGCGACGACCAGCATCTGCCGGCCACCGGACACCGGCGAAGCAGGTTCGTGCATGGGGGAACTGTGTCATATGCAGGACCGCGGACCGGCGACGGCGGCGAGCGCTGACGACGCGACGTCTGGATAGACTCGCGCCGGCCCGAGGCGAGCGGAGGAGTGGTGATGTCGGCGGAGGCAGAGCTGCTCCCGGACCACGCGGTCCTCGTGCACGTCGGGCCGTACAAGACCGGCACGACCGCCATCCAGAGCAGCCTCCACACCCACCGCGAGGTGCTCGCCGAGCAAGGCGTCACCTACCCCGGCACCTACCACCGCCAGATGCGCCCGAGCTGGGCGCTGCTCGGGCGCAGCCGCGTCGGTGAGGACGACGTCCCGGCCGACGAGTGGGACGAGATGGTCGAGGAGGTCCGGGCGGCTCCGGGTCGGGTGGTCATCAGCAGCGAGGACTTCGCGTCCGCACGCCCCGAGCACGTCGCCAAGCTCGTCGAGGACCTCGGGCCCGAGCGGGTGCACGTCCTGATCGTGGCGCGGCGCCTCGACAAGCTGCTCGCGTCGGCGTGGCAGGAGCGCGTCAAGTCGGTCAACGAGACGCGGACGTACGACGCATGGCTGCACGACGTGCTGGGTGCGGATCGGGACAACGACGCCGCCCGCACCTTCTGGCACAACCACGGGCTCGCGGGTCTGGTGGCGCGGTGGCGAGACGTGCTGCCGGCCGACCGGGTGCTGGTCCTGGTCAACGACGAGGCCGACCGGGGGGCGCAGCCGCGGGTCTTCGAGCGCCTGCTGGGCCTCGTCGACGGGCAGCTCACGCCCGGCCCGTTCACCAACACGTCGTTCTCGATGGAGCGGATCGAGCTCTGCCGCCAGCTCAACCTGGCGGTGGTCCGGCGCGACTGGGTCGGCAACCAGTTCCTGAACCGGCCTCGTCGCGAGATGCTCTCGGGCATCCGCGGGGTGCCGATCGTGGACTTCGAGACGCCGATCCCGCCGCTGCCCGGATGGACCGCGCCGCGGCTGGCGGAGCTGAGCGAGGAGCGCGCGACCTCGGTCCGCGACTCCGGCGTGATCGTGCTCGGCGATCCCGACCTCCTTCACTACACCGGTGACGAGCAGTCGCCCGACCTGCCCGACCCGCCGACCACGCTCCCGGTCGCGGCCGCCGTCGGTGCGCTGGAGCGGACCCTCGCCGGCGCACTCCGGCAGCTGCGCGCGCAGGCGAAGGAGCTCAGGCAGGCGCGGGATGCCCAGCGAGCAGCAGAGCGGGAAGTCGCGCGCGGGCCCGTCGTCGCCGATGTCTCCAGCCGCGACCTGCTGCGCGAGGTGACGCGGCGTCAGGTGGGCAAGGTCCGCCGGAGCCGCTGAGGGCGCCTCCGGGCCCGGGAGTTGCCTTCGTCACACCGCTGCGGCGTTCCTCCCGCTCGGGAACGCGGCGTACCGTGATCGTTGTTCCGTACTCGTGTGGTACCCGTACCGGCCCTCGCCCGAGGGTGGTCGGAGGGACCTGAACGTCAAGGAAGCGTGATGACCCCACTTCGTGTGGGCGTGATCGGTGCCGGCCGTGTCGGTTCCGTCCTCGCCGCCGTGCTCCGCTCGCGCGGCCACGACATCGTCTCCGTCGCCGGTGAGTCCGACGCCTCGATGCGTCGCGCCGCTGACCTGCTGCCCGGAGTGCCCCTGGCGAAGCCGACCGCGGTCGCACGCACCTGTGACGTGCTGTTGCTGACCGTTCCCGACGACATGCTCGAGAACGTCGTCACGCAGCTCAGCGCCAGCGGCGCCATCCGGCCGGGCCAGTACGTCGTCCACACCAGCGGCAGCCACGGGCTCCGCGTGCTCGATCCCGCGACGCGGATGGGTGCCCACCCGATCGCGATGCACCCGGCGATGACCTTCACCGGCACCGCCCGCGACCTCGACCGGCTGCCAGACTGCGTCTTCGGGGTCACCACCGGTCCGGCCGACCGCGACTGGGCGCTGAGCCTGGTGTCCGAGCTCGGTGCCGACGTGATGTGGGTGCCCGAGGAGCAGCGCAGCCTCTACCACGCGGGTCTCGCCCACGGCGCCAACCACCTGGTCACCCTCGTGGCCCAGGCCATGGAGCTGCTGAGCGCCGCCGGCGCGGACGACCCGTCCGCGATCCTTCGCCCGCTGCTCGGCGCGGCGCTCGACAACGCCCTGGCCGAGGGCGACGCGGCGCTCACCGGCCCGATCGTGCGAGGCGACGTCAACACGGTGCGTGCCCACCTCGCCGAGATCGCGGCCACGGCCCCCGACACGCTCCCGTCGTACGTCGCACTGGCCCGCGCCACCCTCGACCGGGTCGTCACCGACGGACGGGTGCTGCCGATCCGGGCGGCAGCGATGCGTCGTGTGCTCGACGCCGCCGTCGTGGCCGACACCCCGCAGTCGGGCCGCTCGACGCCGCTTCTATGACCCGATCGCCTCTGCTCGCGTCCACGCACGAGGAGCTCGAGGCGTACGTCGCGCCGCGCCGCCACGCGGGGGAGCCGGTCGTCCTGGTGCCGACCATGGGCGCCCTCCACGCCGGTCACGCCTCACTGCTCGCTGTCGCTCGCGAGCACGCCGGGCCGGGCGCGGTCGCCGCCTCGATCTTCGTCAACCCGCTGCAGTTCGCACCCGGCGAGGACCTCGACCGCTACCCCCGCACCCTCGACACCGATCTCGAGCTCTGCGCGGCAGCGGGGGTCGACGTCGTGTTCGCGCCGGCCGTCGACGAGATGTACCCGGGCGGCGAGCCCCAGGTGACCGTCGAGCCCGGCCCGCTCGCGGCGATCCTCGAGGGTGAGTCACGCCCCGGCCACTTCCGCGGTGTGCTGACGGTGGTCGCCAAGCTGTTCGGACTGGTTCGCCCGACCGCCGCGGTGTTCGGCGAGAAGGACTATCAGCAGCTGGTGCTGGTCCGGCGGATGAGCCGCGACCTGTGCCTGGGCGTCGACGTGATCGGCGCGGACACGGTGCGCGAGGACGACGGCCTCGCGTTGTCGAGCCGCAACCGGTTCCTCGATCCCGAGCAGCGGCGTGCCGCGAGCGCGCTCTCGCGAGCGCTGCGCGCCGCGCAGGACCACGCGTCGTACGGCGTGGAGGCGGCGCGGATCGCCGCGTGGTCGGTGCTCGATCGGGAGCCGGGGGTCGACGTCGACTACCTCGCCCTCCTCGGCAGCGACCTCGCCGAGCTCGACGGCGGAACCACCCAGGGTCGGGTGCTGGTCGCCGCGCGTGTCGGCAGCACTCGTCTCATCGACAACCTCCCGCTGACCCTTGGAGTCCGCTCGGCCGCGGCCCAGTAGCCTCCCGGTGTGGACGCACCTCGCGCTGTCGGCAGGCTGGTGGCACCCGAGCCCGGCTGGTCGGTCACCGCCGACGTCGTGGTGATCGGCACCGGCATCGCCGGGTTGACTGCTGCGCTCCGCCTGCGCGGCAGCGTCGACAAGGTGCTCGTGGTGACCAAGGACGTGCTCGCTGCCGGCTCGACCCAGTGGGCCCAGGGCGGCATCGCCGCGGCGCTCGGTCCGGGGGACACCCCCGCGCAGCACGAGCACGACACCCTGGTCGCAGGGGCGGGCGCCTGCGACCTCGAGGCAGTTCGGGTGCTGGTCACCGAAGGGCCCGAGGCGGTCCGCGAGCTGATCGCGCTCGGCGCCAACTTCGACCAGCACCCCGACGGCGAGCTCAGTCTCACCCGCGAGGGCGGTCACCACCGCGACCGGATCGCGCACGCCGGAGGCGACGCCACCGGGGCCGAGATCCAACGCGCGCTCATCGCCGCGGTCGCGCGGGCGCCCGAGATCGAGGTGGTCGAGCACGCCCTCGCCGTCGACCTGCTGCTCGCCGATGACGGTGGGGTGGCCGGCGTCACCCTGCACGTGATGGGGGAGGGCCAGCGCGACGGCGTCGGCGCCGTGCGCTGTCGGGCGGTGGTGCTCGCCAGCGGCGGGCTCGGCCAGGTCTTCTCCCAGACGACCAACCCCCCGGTGTCGACCGGCGACGGGATGGCGGTCGCCTACCGCGCGGGCGCGGTGCTGCGCGACCTGGAGTTCGTGCAGTTCCATCCCACGGTGATGTGGCTCGGCCCCGACTCCCGCGGCCAGCAGCCGCTGATCTCCGAGGCGGTCCGCGGCGAGGGCGCGTTCCTGGTCGACTGGGAGGGTGCCCGCTTCATGCAGGGGCTCCACGAGCTCGCCGACCTGGCCCCGCGCGACGTCGTGGCCAAGGCGATCACGCGTCGGATGATGGAGACCGGTCACCCGCACATGTGGCTCGACGCCCGCCATCTCGGCTCCGAGTTCTGGGAGAGGCGCTTCCCGACCATCCTGGCGACCTGCCGTCGCCACGGCGTGGACCCGGTCACCGAGCTGATCCCGGTGGCGCCGGCCTGCCACTACGCGTCGGGCGGTGTCGCCACCGACCTGTGGGGCCGCTCCACGCTGGCCGGCCTCTACGCCACCGGCGAGGTCGCCTGCTCCGGCGTGCACGGCGCCAACCGGCTCGCGTCCAACTCGCTGCTGGAGGGTTTGGTGTTCTCGCGCCGGATCGCCGAGGTGCTGCCGGCCGAGCTGCGCGACTGGTCCGACCCGGCGGCCGATCTGCGCCCGGCAGGCCTCGTGGACGGCGGCGTGCGGCGCGCGATGCAGGAGGAGATGACCGGGCGGGCCGGTGTCCTGCGCTCGGCCGGCGGTCTCCGCGCCGCGGTCTCCGAGCTCGAGGGGCTCGCGGGCACCGCCGCGTCGACCGTCGACCAGGACGCCTGGGAAGCGACGAACCTGCTCACGATCAGCACCTTGCTGGCACGGGCCGCCCTCCTGCGCGAGGAGACGCGGGGCTCGCACTGGCGGGAGGACTTCCCGGAGCGGGACGACCTGAGCCAGTCGGGTCACCACGACTGGTGGCTCGAGGGAGGGGAGCGCGCGGGTGCGTTCCGCCCGTCGGCGCCGACCGACGTCGTACCCGACGAGGTGCCGGCGTGAGCCCCGACGCGGAGGTGCTCGCCCCGCTGCTGGGCGAGCTGGCCGACGCAGGGCTCAGCCCCGACGAGGTGCTGGCGACCGTCGACGCCGCCCTCGAGGAGGACCTGCCCGGTGGCAGCGTCGACGTGACGAGCGTCGCGACGATCGCTGCGGACGCGAGCGGCTCGGGTGTCTTCGCCGCCCGCGAGCCGGGGGTGGTCGCCGGTCTCGGCGTCGCCGCCCTCGTGTTCCTGCGGATCGACCCGACCGTGGAGGTGCACGACCGGGTGCCCGACGGCACACGCGTGGCCGCGGGCGACGTGGTGATGCGGGTGTCCGGCCCGACCCGCTCCCTGCTCACCGCCGAGCGCACCGCGCTCAACCTCGCCTCCCACCTGTCCGGCGTCGCGACCGCCACGTCGCGCTGGGTCGATGCCCTGGCCGGCACCCGGGCGCGGGTACTAGATACGCGCAAGACGCTGCCGCGGCTCCGCGCCCTCCAGAAGTACGCCGTGCGCTGCGGGGGTGGCACCAACCACCGCTTCTCCCTCTCCGACATGGCGATGGTCAAGGACAACCACGTGGTGGCGGCGGGAGGGGTCGTGCCGGCCTTCCGCGCCGTGCGCACGTCGTACCCCGACCTCGAGGTCGAGGTCGAGGTCACCGATCTCGACCAGCTGCGCGACCTGCTCGAGGCCGGCTGCGAGCGGATCCTGCTCGACAACATGGACTCCGCGACCATGGCGGAGGCGGTCCGCCTCACCGACGGCCGCGCCTCCCTCGAGGCCTCGGGCGGGCTCACCCTGGAGCGGGCCCGCGAGGTCGCCGAGACCGGCGTCGACTTCATCTCCGTCGGGGCGCTCACCCACTCGGTCAAGGTCTTCGACCTCGGACTCGACCTGCGATGACCGTGCTGCTGGCCGCCGACATCGGGAACAGCCACACGGTGCTGGGGCTGGTCAGCGACGGTGAGGTGTCGGCCGAGTGGCGCGTCGCGACCGTGGAGTCACGCACCGCCGACGAGTGGTCCGTGCTGATCCGGGGCCTGCTCGGCGACCTCGAGGCGCAGGTGGGCGGGATCGTCGTGTGCGCCACCGTGCCCTCGGTGCTCCACGAGTGGCGGACCATGCTCGTCGACCACTTCGGGTCGGTGCGCAGCGTGGTGGTCGAGCCGGGCGTGCGGACCGGCGTACCGGTGCTCACCGACAACCCACGCGAGGTCGGTACCGACCGGATCGTGAACGCGCTGGCCGTCGCGACCCGGTACGGCGGACCGGCGATCGTCGTCGACTTCGGTGGAACGGCGACGACTTTCGACGTGGTGAATGCCGCGGGGCAATACATCGGTGGCGCCATTTCGCCGGGCATCGAGATATCGCTCGAGGCACTCGAACGGCGGGGGGCCCAATTACGCATGGTCGAATTGCGGCGACCTCGATCGGTGATTGCGCGCAACACCGTCGAGGCGTTGCAATCGGGAATGGTGTTCGGAGTGGCCAGCCAGGTCGACGGGATCGTCGCCCGGATGATCGGGGAGCTCGAGGCCGATCCCGCGGACATGACGGTCGTCGCGACCGGCTATCTCGCTGCGCTGGTGGTGGACGAGTGCCGCTGCTTCACCGCCCAGGACCCGTGGTTGACGCTCCGGGGCCTCGAGCTGGTGTACGTGCGCAACGCCTAGCGGGCCGGATTCTCAGGCGATAATCGGATCGTCCGCCAGTGACGGGAAAGTCCTTTGCCAGCGAGCCGGGTTGGGGGAATTCTCCGACCCCCGCTATCTTGGGTCTCAGACATCACGAGAACGCACGGATATCGGTGATCCGTCACCCCCGAAAGGCAGACCCAGATGGCGCAGAAAGTGCACATCACCCTCGAGGACGACCTCGACGGCGGCGAGGCGACCGAGACCGTGAGCTTCGGCCTCGACGGCCGCACCTACGAGATCGACCTCAACGTCAAGAACGCCAAGGCGCTGCGAGACTCCATGGCCCGCTACGTCGGCGCCGCGCGCCGGTCCGGCGGCAGTCGGGGGCCGGCCGCCAAGCGTCGTACCCAGGTCGGCACCACGGCCCGCGAGATCCGCGACTGGGCCCGCTCCAACGGTCACAAGGTGCCCGACCGCGGCCGGATCCCGGCCGACGTGCGCGCGGCCTTCGAAGCGGCCCACTGACACCCTCCGTCGGTCGAGGAGAGGCCCTGCGTGTTCGCTGATGGCGGACGGCGTTCGCTCGACGCTGGGAACACGTAGGCTGGGACACCAGTTGGAACAGTCGACGGCTCGACCCACCAGGTCGGGCGTCGTCTGGTTTTCCGTTGGCGGGTGCCCCACATCCGCAAAGAGGAGCGATTGGCATGTTCGAGCGGTTCACTGACCGAGCCCGGCGGGTGGTCGTGCTGGCCCAGGAAGAGGCCCGCATGCTCTCCCACAACTACATCGGGACCGAGCACATCCTGCTCGGCCTGATCCACGAGGGCGAGGGCGTCGCTGCCAAGGCCCTCGAGAGCCTCGACATCTCGCTCGAGGCCGTCCGCGCGCAGGTCGAGGAGATCATCGGCCAGGGCCAGCAGGCTCCGAGCGGACACATCCCCTTCACCCCGCGCGCCAAGAAGGTGCTCGAGCTGTCGCTGCGCGAGGCCCTCCAGCTCGGCCACTCCTACATCGGCACCGAGCACATCCTGCTCGGCCTGATCCGCGAGGGCGAGGGCGTCGCCGCCCAGGTCCTCCAGAAGCTGGGCGCCGACCTCAACCGCGTGCGCCAGCAGGTGATCCAGCTGCTCAGCGGCTTCCAGGGCAAGGAGCAGTCCGGCGCCCAGGCCGCCACGTCGGGCGCGCCGGCCGACACCCCGTCGTCCTCGCTCGTGCTCGACCAGTTCGGCCGCAACCTGACCCAGGACGCCCGCGAGTCCAAGCTCGACCCCGTGATCGGGCGCGAGCAGGAGATCGAGCGGGTCATGCAGATCCTGAGCCGCCGCACCAAGAACAACCCCGTGCTGATCGGTGAGCCGGGCGTCGGCAAGACCACGATCGTCGAGGGCCTGGCGCAGGACATCGTCCGCGGCAACGTGCCCGAGACGCTCAAGGACAAGCAGATCTACACCCTCGACCTCGGCGCCCTGGTGGCCGGGTCGCGCTACCGCGGCGACTTCGAGGAGCGCCTGAAGAAGGTCCTCAAGGAGATCCGCACCCGCGGCGACATCGTGCTGTTCATCGACGAGATCCACACCCTCGTCGGCGCCGGTGCGGCCGAGGGCGCGATCGACGCGGCCTCCATCCTCAAGCCGATGCTGGCTCGTGGCGAGCTGCAGACGATCGGTGCGACCACCCTCGACGAGTACCGCAAGTACCTCGAGAAGGACGCAGCGCTCGAGCGCCGCTTCCAGCCGATCCAGGTCGCCGAGCCGTCGATCGCCCACACGATCGAGATGCTCAAGGGGCTCCGCGACCGCTACGAGGCCCACCACCGGGTGACGATCACCGACGAGGCCCTGGTCTCGGCCGCGACGCTGGCCGACCGCTACATCTCCGACCGGTTCCTGCCCGACAAGGCCATCGACCTCATCGACGAGGCCGGCTCGCGGCTGCGGATCCGCCGGATGACGGCGCCCGCCGACCTGCGCGAGTACGACGACAAGATCTCCGAGGTGCGGCAGCGCAAGGAGGCCGCGATCGACGGTCAGGACTTCGAGGCGGCCGCGCGACTGCGCGACGAGGAGAAGCAGCTGACCGCGAAGAAGCTGGAGCGCGAGAAGCAGTGGCGCGCCGGCGACCTCGATGAGGTCGCGGAGGTCGACGAGGAGCTGATCGCCGAGGTGCTCGCCGTGGCGACCGGGATCCCGATCGTGAAGCTCTCCGAGGAGGAGTCCACGCGGCTGCTCAAGATGGAGGACGAGCTCCACAGGCGCGTGATCGGCCAGGACCAGGCGGTCGCGGCGCTGAGCCGGGCCATCCGTCGTACCCGCGCCGGCCTGAAGGACCCCAAGCGTCCCGGTGGCTCGTTCATCTTCGCCGGCCCGTCCGGTGTCGGTAAGACGTGGCTGTCCAAGACGCTCGCGGAGTTCCTCTTCGGCGACGAGGACGCGCTGATCCAGCTCGACATGAGCGAGTACAGCGAGAAGCACACCGTCTCGCGGCTGTTCGGCTCGCCTCCGGGCTACGTCGGCTACGAGGAGGGCGGTCAGCTCACCGAGAAGGTGCGGCGCAAGCCGTTCTCCGTGGTCCTCTTCGACGAGGTAGAGAAGGCCCATCCCGACATCTTCAACAGCCTGTTGCAGATCCTGGAGGAAGGTCGCCTGACCGACTCCCAGGGCCGGGTCGTGGACTTCAAGAACACCGTGATCATCATGACCACCAACCTCGGTACCCGCGACATCGCCAAGGGCCAGAACCTCGGCTTCGCGCAGACCGGCGACGTGGCCGGCTCCTACGAGCGGATGAAGAACAAGGTCTCGGAGGAGCTGAAGCAGCACTTCCGCCCCGAGTTCCTCAACCGCGTGGACGAGATCATCGTGTTCCCCCCGCTGTCGCGCGAGCAGATCATCCACATGGTCGACAACATGATCGCGTCGGTGGAGCTGCGGCTGAAGGACCGCGACATGTCGCTCGAGCTCACGCAGAACGCCAAGAACCTGTTGGCGGAGCGTGGCTTCGACCCGGTCCTCGGCGCCCGCCCGCTGCGCCGCACGGTACAGCGCGAGATCGAGGACGTGCTGGCAGAGAAGATGCTGTACGGCGAGGTCGGCCCCGGCCAGATCGTGCTGGTCGATGTCGACGGCGAGGGTCCTGCCGCGAGCTTCACGTTCAGCGGCCAGAAGGTCGGCGAGCTGCCCGACCTGCCGCCCCTCGAGACGGTCGCCGTGGAGCCGCCGAGCGGTCCGCAGGGTCGCGGCGAGGGCGAGGACGAGACGCCGGGTCCGACCGACGTCGAGAAGGCGCCCGAGTGACAGCTTCATCGGCCAGCCGGCCCGGTCGCCCCACCTCCGGGTGGTGGCGACCGGGCCGGCTCCATGTCAGCCTCACGGGCGGGCACGAGGAGCGCCACCGGTGATCTTGTCCATGACCACGCTCAAGGACTCCGTGGCCAACGTGGACAAATGGGTCCGGCGCAACCTCGCCGGCGGCATCGACCACATGATCGTCTTCCTCGACGCCCCGCAGCCCGACGTGGAGGCGCTTCTCGACGCCCGGCCCGAGGTCACCCCGGTCCGGGCCTACGACGAATGGTTCGGCCACGACGACCGCGAGCTCTCGCTCAACGAGCGCCAGATCGTCAATGCCGGGCTGACGTCGCGCCTGCTGGTCGGGATGCCCTGGGCGGAGTGGCTGTTCCACCTCGACGGCGACGAGGTGGCCCAGATCGACCGGCCGGTGCTCGACGCGATCGGCACCGACGTGCGGGTGGTCCGGCTGAACGTGCTGGAGGCGGTGAGCCAGATGCACCCCGACGGCGACCCGACTCTGTGGAAGCGCCGGCTCACCGACGCCGAGCTCGCCCTCGTGACGGCGCTGGGGGTGATCTCGGAGCCCAACAACCTGGTGTACTTCCGCGGCCACAGCTGGGGGAAGGCCGGCCTCCGACCGACCCCCGACCTCGCGATCGGCGTGCACCACGTCCTCGACCCGCAGGGCGAGCGGATCGAGCCCGTGGACGACGATCGTCTGCGGATGCTCCACTACGAGTCCTACAGCGGCGACGAGTTCGTCCGGAAGTGGACCGCCTTGCTCCGGTCGGGCGGCGGCCCCGTCTTCCAGCGCACCCACCGGGCTCCGATGCGCGACGCGATCGGTGCGCTGCTCGAACTCGACCTCGGCCCCGCCGAGACCCAGGGGTTCCTGACCACGCTCTACGAGCGCTGGGCCGTCGACGACGTCGACACGCTGCGCGCCCTCGGCCTGCTCGTCGAGGTCGACGCCGACACCCGGCACCGCACCGTCCCCGCTCCCCCCGACGGGAGCCTGGAGCAGCTGCGCACCCTCCTCGACCGGGCCCGCGAGATCCCGAAGCTGCAGTTCCGCCCCCGCGCGCTCGGCCCTCGGGTGGACGCTACTGTCGCTGCGCTGCAACAGGGAGCCTGATCTCAGGAGGTCGTGTGATCATCTCGGCCAGCACGGTCAAGGACAGCCGGGAGAACGTCGAGAAGTTCGTCCGCAGGAACCTGCTCGGAGGCATCGACCACCTCGTGGTCTTCCTCGACGAGCGGATGCCCGACGTCGAGGAGTACCTCGACGACCACGCGGACGCGACCCTCGTCCGTGCGTACGACGACTGGTGGGCCGGCCAGGCGCGCGGCGGCCTCAAGGGGCGACAGATCCTGAACGCCGGCGTGCTGAGCCGGTTGGTGGCGGGCTTCGCGTGGGCGGAGTGGGTCTTCCACCTCGACGGCGACGAGGTGGCCCGGCTCGACCGGTCGGTCCTGGGCCGGCTCGGCGCCGAGACGCGAGCGGTGCGGCTGACCTGCCTGGAGGCCGTGAGCAGCCTGCGCCCCGACGGCGACCCGACTCTCTTCAAGCAGGTGCCCGACGAGCACGTGCTGACCCTGCTGGCCTCCCTCGGCGTGATCCGCGAGGCCAAGGAACGCGCGTACTTCCGCGGGCCGACCACCGGCAAGCCCGGCGTCCGCCCCGCCGACGATCTCGTGCTCGGCCTCCACCACGTGCTCGACCTCGGCACCGGCGAGCGGGTGCCCGCGGTCGAGGACCCCGCTCTGACCTTCCTGCACTACGAGTCGGTGAGCAGCCAGGAGTTCGCCCGGAAGTGGTCGGCGCTCGTCACCTCTGGTGGCGAGGCCGGCAAGGTGTCCGGCAGACCCCTGATCGCCGGCGCGGTCAGCGCGATGCTCTCCCTCGACGTGAGCGACGACGTGCGAGCCCGGTGGTTCGACCGGCTCTTCGAGCGGGTCGCGCTCGACGACGTCGAGACCCTGGCGAGGCTCCGCCTGCTCGTCGAGATCGATCCCGACGCCGGCGACCGACCAGCCACGACGACCACGGCCCACGACGTGGCCCAGCTCCGCACCCTGCTCGACCGGGCCCACGACGTGCCGAAGCAGCAGTTCCGTCCTCGGGCCGCGAACAGTCAGGCCCCGAAGACCCTGGCCCGGCTACGACGCGGCGTCTGAGATCAGTGCGCGGAGTGGAGGTTCAGCACGACCACGCCCGCCACGATCAGGAGCAGCGCGAAGACCTTCACGGAGTCGAGCCGCTCGCCGAGCAGGAGGGCGCCCACCAGCGCGATGGAGGCGGTGCCGAGCCCCGACCACACGGCGTACGCCACGGAGACGGACATCTGCCGCACGACGACGGCCAGCAGCCAGATGGACAGCGCGTAGCCACCGAGCACCACCAGCGACCACGGCAGGTCGTGGAACCCACGCGTGCGCGGCAGGATGGTGGTGGCGCCGACCTCGACGCCGATGGCGGCCAGGAGGACGACGAACGGGCTGAACATGGCTCTCACTCCACTCGGTCTGTGCGTAGCGGTCGCTACATGACTACTGTAGCAACTGCTACACGAGGGGTTCAAATGGCTTCGAAGGAGGTGTGCTGATGCCCACACGGCGTGAGGAGCTGGCGGAGGCCGCCACCGACTACGCGATCGAGCACGGGCTGATCGGGTTGAGCCTCCGGCCGCTCGCGATCGCGCTGGGCACCAGCGACCGGATGCTGCTCTACCACTTCCGCGACAAGGACGACCTGGTCGCGACGATCCTGCGCACGACCACGACCCGCTCCGTCGACAGCATCCGCGCCCTGCCGCCGTCGAACGACCTGCGATCGGCCGTCCTCGACCTCTGGCGTGCCGCGTCAACCGGCCGGCTCCAGGCGTGCCAGCGTCTGTACGTCGAGGCGGCGTCGTTGGGGCTGTTCGGCCACGAGCCCTACGCCACGGCGGTCCGGGAGGCCAACACGGTGTGGATGCGCGCCTTGGCCGGCCATCTCGCCGGGGTCGGGCTGCGCCCGGCGGCGGCGCGACAGGTGGCCAACCTGGTGGACGCGGTGTTCATGGGCCTCCAGCTCGACGAGCCGCTCGACACCCGCGCCCAACAGCGACGGACGGTGGTCGACCTCGCGGACTCCGTCTCAGCGCGGTGGTCTCAGGCGGGCAACGCGTAGCCGTCGCCGCTCGGCACCAGCAGTCCGTCCGCGACGAGGCTCGCGAGGCAGCGCGCCCGCTGCTCGGGCTCGGGCCACGCCCGCTCCATGGCGCGCCCCGATACGGCGCCGTCGACGTCGCGGGCCAGCGCCATCAGCCGGCCGCGGCACTGCCGGTCGGTGCCCTCCCAGGCCTGGCCGCGACGCGGCGGCCCGTCGTACGCCGGGTGACCGGCGAGGCGCCACGCGCAGTGCGCACGGACGGGGCAGGTCGCGCAGGCGGGTGAGGTGGCGGTGCAGACGAGGGCGCCGAGCTCCATGAGGGCGACGGACCAGGTGGCCGCGGTCGGTTCGTCGGAGGGCAGGAGGTCGACCGCCACGGCCCTCTCGGCCGCGGTGACGGCGTTGGGTGGGAACTCGGTCGCGCTCACCACCCGGGCCAGCACTCGCCGCACGTTCGTGTCGAGCACCGCCTGCCGCCGTCCGAAGGCGAAGGCCAGCACGGCGGACGCGGTGTAGTCGCCCACCCCGGGCAGGGCGCGCAGCGCGTCGTAGGAGTCGGGGACGGCGCCGTCGTGGTGCTCCACGAGCGTGACGGCCGCCGCGTGCAGCCGGGTGGCCCGGCGTGGGTAGCCGAGCCTGCCCCAGGCCCGGATCGCCTCGCCCACGGGGGCAGCGGCGAGGGAGGCGGGTGTCGGCCAGCGCTTCATCCATGCCTCGTAGACCGGCTGGACCCGCCCCACCGGGGTCTGCTGGAGCATCGACTCCGAGACGAGGACGCCCCAGGCGGTGGCCGTCGTACGGCGCCACGGCAGGTCGCGCGCGTGCTCGTCGTACCACCGCAGGAGCGGGGCGTGGAGGTCGGACACCCGGCGATCGTAGAAGCCGGCCCTACCCGGTGTGTCAGCCGAGTCCGGGCGCCGCGGCTGACTAGCGTGACCGACATGACCGGAATGACGCGCGGACGGCTCCCCGCCCGCGTGTACTGGGTCCGCAGGCTGATGGTCCTCGGCACCGCCGTCCTGCTCGTCGTGGGCATCGCGCGGCTGCTCGGAGGCTCCAGTGACGGGTCGTCCGGACCCGACCAGGCGGCGCCGGTGGCGGACACCTCGTCGTCGGACTCGACCGCCCCGACCACAGAGTTGACCACAGGGCCGACCACGGGGCTCAGCGCTCAGACCCACTCCCCGGGCAAGCACGGCACGAAGCAGACGCCGAGCGTGGACCCGACGCCCGTGGCGATGCCGTCCGGTCCGTGCGCGCCGGACGACATCGCGATCACGCCGTCGGTGCCGCAGCCCATCGCGGGCCGCGACATCCGGCTCGTGCTCGACCTCTCCACCGTGACGACCCCCGCGTGCAGCTGGACGATGTCGAGCCGGACGCTGGCCCTCAAGATCACCTCGCCAGCGCCCGGCACCGCGTCGGGCAACGACCTGATCTGGACGAGCGTGGAGTGCGGCAAGGCGATCCCGAGGCAGGACCTGGTGCTCCGGCAGGGGGCTCCGGAGCGGGTCGCCGTGATCTGGAACGCCCGCCGCTCCGAGCCCGGCTGCCCGCGTCTCACGCAGTGGGCGCTGCCCGGCACCTACCACCTGCACGTCGCGGCGCTGGCCGGGCAACCGCAGGACCTGCCCTTCGTGCTGGACGCGCCCACGCCAGCGGAGGTCACCCAGACGGCTACACCTCACCCGCACTCCACGAAGAAGGGCTGACCGGCGCGGTCAGTGCAGGGAGGTCTTCAGGACGATCATCAGCACCCCGAGCAGCCCGGCGAGCGTGGCCGAGAGCAGCAGGCGAGCTCCGGTGAGGCCGCTCTCGCGGCTCATCCGCCAGCCGAGGAGGAACAGCAGTCCGGCGTTGACCCCGAGCGCCACGTCGAGGGCGATCTTGGTGTCCATGCCCACCAACCCTTCGACGAGCAGCAGGACGAGGGGTACGGCGGACGCGGCGACCAGCGGCCACCCGTCCGCGGCGATGGCGCGGCGCTCACCCCCGGTGAGGCGACGACGCAGGAGCGTGCGTGCCGCGAGCGCGTGCACGTAGGTCTCGGCGGCCCAGTAGATGCACAACGTGGCGAGCAGTAGCACCGCCACGCGTCCCAGCCGGAAGCCGTCGGGCGCGGTGGCCAGGACGGCGCCGGTGACGATCAGGCCGTAGAGATACGAGGCCTCTCGACGATGGGGGTCCGGCCCCGGCGACGACTCGTCCTCCACCCGCACAGTCTGTCAGCCCGTCTGCGCGTCACGTGCGGCGGCCGGAGTCAGACGTAGCGCTCGAGGATCGACGACTCGGCGAGGCGCGACAGGCCCTCACGCACGCTCCGGGCACGCAGCTCGCCGACCCCGTCGACGGCCTGGAGGTCGTCGACGCCGGCGGAGAGGAGCTTCTGGAGGGTGTCGAAGTGCTCGACGAGACGCTCGACGACGGTCGCCGGCAAGCGCGGCACCTTGGCCAGCAGGCGGTAGCCGCGCGGGGCCACGGCGCCGTCGAGGTGCTCGCCGAGGCCGAGCACGCGTGAGGCCGAGGCGGGGTCGACCAGGTCGATCGACGACAGTGCCTCGAGCTTGGCCAACGTGGCCTCGGCGCCCTTGGAGCGTCGCCCGGACGGAAGGTAGTCGCGGACGACGAGCTCGCGCTCCTGGTCGACGCCCGTGACGAGCTCCTCGAGCTGCAGTGACAGCAGCCGGCCGTCGGTGCCGAGCTCGAGCACGTAGTCCTCGATCTCGCGGGCGATCCGGATCACCATCTCGAGCCGTTGCGCGACGACCGCGACGTCGCGGACGGTGACGAGGTCCTCGATCTCGAGGGCCGACAGCGTCGCCGACACCTCGTCGAGGCGGAGCTTGTAGCGCTCGAGCGTGGCCAGCGCCTGGTTGGCCCGCGACAGGATCTGGGCCGAGCCCTCGATCACGTGCCGGGTCTCACCGACGTAGGCCGCGATGATCTGCATCGACTGCGACACCGAGATCACCGGGAAGCCGGTCTGGCGGGCGACGCGGTCGGCGGTGCGGTGGCGGGTGCCGGTCTCCTCCGACGGGATCGACGGGTCGGGCATCAGGTGCACGGCGGCGCGGGTGATCCGGGTGATGTCGCGGTCGATGATGATGCCGCCGTCCATCTTGGCCAGCTCGCGCAGGCCGGTGGCCGTGAACGGCACGTCGAGGGTGAAGCCGCCGGTGCAGATCGACTCCACGACGCGGTCGTGGCCGAGCACGATGAGGGCGCCGGTGCGGCCGCGCAGGATCCGCTCCAGGCCGTCGCGCATGGCGGTGCCGGGGGCGATCGCCGAGAGGGTTGCGCGCAGCCGCATCGTCTCGTCGCTCACTGCGATCCCGGCCACGATCTCCCCTTCATCGGTCGGTGCGGCCAAGCCGCCGGCCTCAGTGTAGGGGAGGCTCGCCGGAGGTCTGAGTCGTCGACGTCGCGTCGGTCTCCAGGTCGATCACGTGGAGGACCGCGTTGATCAGTGCCAGGTGGGTGAACGCCTGGGGGAAGTTGCCGAGGTGATGGCCACTGTGGGGGTCGATCTCCTCGCCGTAGAGCTCCAGCGGCCCCGCGAACGACAGCAGCTTGGCGCACAGCTTGCGGGCCTTCTGGAACTCGCCGATCTCGCAGAGCGCCGAGACCATCCAGAACGAGCAGATCGTGAACGTGCCCTCCTCGCCGCTGAAGCCGTCGTCGGTCTCCTCGACCTTGTAGCGCAGCACCAGGCCGTCGACGGTGAGCTCGTCGCGGATGGCCAGCACTGTCGCCCGGATCCGCGGGTCGTCGGGTGGCAGGAAGCGCAGCAGCGGCGCGAGCAGCAGCGAGGCGTCGAGCGACGTGCTGCCGTAGTACTGCGTGAACACGCCGCGCTCGTCCACGCCGTTGCCCAGGATGTCTTCCTTGATCTCGTGGGCGGCCAGCTCCCACTCCGCAGCCTGGTCGTCCATGCCGAGCAACCGGGCCAGGCGTGCGCCGCGGTCGACGGCCACCCAGCACATGATCTTGGACGACGTGAAGTGGCGCGGCTCGCCCCGCACCTCCCAGATCCCGGCATCCGGCTCGTCCCAGTGCTTGAGCGCCTCGCCCACCTGCCGGCTCAGGATCGGCCAGATCCGGTTGTCGAGGTGGTCCACCTGCTTCGCGTGCAGGTAGACGGAGTCGAGCAACGCACCCCAGACGTCGTGCTGACGTTGGGAGTACGCCGCGTTCCCGATCCGCACCGGGCGCGAGTTCGCGTAGCCGGGCAGGTGATCGAGCTCGTGCTCGACGAGTTCGCGCTCGCCCCCGATGCCGTACATGATCTGGAGGTCATCCTCGCTGTCGGCCAGGTCGGCGATGAACGAGAAGAAGTCGACCGCCTCCCAGTCGAACCCGAGCGAGTACATGCCCCACAGGGCGAACGTGGCGTCGCGGATCCACGCAAAGCGGTAGTCGTAGTTGCGGTTCCCGCCCGGCGTCTCGGGCAACGACATGCTGCCGGCCGCCGTCACCGCGCCCGTCGGGGCGTAGGTGAGCCCCTTGAGGGTCAGCGCGCTGCGTTGCAGGTAGCTGCGCCACGGATGGTCGGGGAACCTTCCTCGGGCCAGCCAGTGCTGCCAGTGGTGGGCGGTCCAGACCAGCCGGCTGTAGGCGTCGTCGTACGTCAGCGGCGGCTCGGCGCCACCCCAGGAGAGCGCGACGTAGCGGACGTCGCCCTCCTTGAGCAAGTGCGTGCGGTGGCCTGGCCGCCCTCGAACCCGAGGAACATGTCGGTGGTGAGCGTGAGCCGGATCTCGGTCCCGTCCGCGGTCGCCTCGCCCTGGTGGTAGCTGTCCCCGGTGTAGCTCCAGTGCACCGGCTGGCGGCCGTAGTCGAGCACCGGCTCGCAGTTCATGACGGTCTGCACCTCTCCGGAGACGCAGCGCACGGTGCGGAGCAGCACGTGCTCGGCCTCGTAGTCGGTGGGGGTCCGGCGGTAGGTGACAGAGCGGTCGCGAGCGTGGTGCCACGGACCGATCAACAGCACGTCGCGCACGATGATCCAGCCGGTCGGGGTCCCCCAGCTGGTCTCGAGGATCATCGTCCCCGGCAGGTAGCGGCGCTGGGCCGGCACGCCGACATCGAGGGGTGCCAGCCGGAAGTCACCGGCACGCCGGCCGCCGAGGATCGAGCCGAAGGCACTGGGGGCGTCGAACCGGGGCAGGCACATCCACGTCACCGTGCCGTCGGGTGCCAGCAGCGCGGACACCTCGCCGTCGCTGAGGAAGCCGTGGTCGCCGATCGGCACCGGGGCAAGCTGGTCAGTCGGGGTGACGCCCGGGTCGATGCCATCCATCTCCGCAGGATCGACCCGCTGCCGCCCCCACCGCAAGGTGCCTTGGGCTCACCCCGCGGCTCTGCGCCCCTCCTGCGCGAGCCCGAGGACGCGCAGCGCGCTGCGGAGGTCGGCCGCCTCGAGCACGGTCATGCCGTCGACGCTACGACGCTCGGGGGCGGCCCCACCACGCGCCGAGGGCACGACGGCGACCCGGAACCCCAGCCGCGCGGCCTCGGAGATGCGTTGCGGGAGGTCGCGCACCTTGCGCACCTCACCGGCCAGGCTGATCTCGCCGAGTGCGACCACACCCTGCGGCGGGGCGCTGCCGTTGCCCGCGGACGCCAGGGCGACCGCGACCGCCAGGTCGGTCGCGGGCTCGGTCAGGCGTGCGCCACCGACGGTCGAGGCGAAGATGTCGTGGGCGTGGAGCGCGATGCCGCAGTGCTGCTGGAGGACCGCGAGCACCATCGCCACCCGCGCCGAGTCGAGCCCCGACGTCGTACGGCGTGGACGCTCGAGCGCGCTGCGGGTCACGAGCGCCTGCACCTCGGCGAGCATCGGGCGCCGACCCTCCATGGTGACTGCGACGCAGGTGCCGGGCACCCGGCTCTCGTGGTTCTCCACGAAGAGCCCCGTCGGGTCGGTGACGGCGGTGATGCCCTCGGCGCCGAGGTCGAAGCAGCCGACCTCGTCGACCGGGCCGAACCGGTTCTTCAAGGCCCGGACCATCCGGAAGCGGGAGTTGCGGTCGCCCTCGAAGTGGAGCACGACGTCGACGACGTGCTCGAGGACGCGGGGGCCGGCGATCGAGCCGTCCTTGGTGACGTGACCCACCATGATCGTGGTGATGTCGCGGGTCTTGGCGACCCGGATCAGGGCCGCGGCGACCTCCTTGACCTGGGTCACCCCGCCCGGAACGCCGTCGACGTTGGCCGCGCCGATCGTCTGCACGGAGTCGACCACCAGCACCTCGGGGCGCACCTGCTCGACGTGGGTGAGGATCGCGCCGAGGTCGGTCTCGGCCGCGAGGTAGAGCTCGTCGTGGACACCGCCGGTGCGGTCGGCGCGCAGCCGCACCTGGGACGCCGACTCCTCGCCGGTGACGTAGAGGGTGCGGCGTTGGTAGCGAGCGGTCTGGGCGGCGACCTCGAGCAGCAGGGTGCTCTTGCCGACGCCCGGCTCGCCGGCCAGGAGGATCGCGGCACCCGGCACCAGCCCACCGCCGAGCACCCGGTCCAGCTCGGGCACGCCGCTGCTGCGGAACGAGGCGGAGTCGACCGACACCTGCGCGATCGGCACGGCGGCGCTGGTCACCGGGCCGGCGTCGGACCGGCTCACCCGCGGGGCGGCCGCCTCGGCGACCGATCCCCAGGCCTGGCACTCGCCGCACCGGCCGACCCACTTCGCGGAGGTCCACCCGCACTCGGAGCACAGGTAGGACGCACGGGGGGTCTTCGACATGTCTCGCACGCTAGGCGCCACCACCGACAGCGCCCGGCGACCCGCCGTACGCCCCTGCGGGTGTGGCGGACGGGGGGCGGATCGCGGACGGTATCCTTCACGATTGGATCGATCAAGGGAGGGACCCATGGCGTGGACCGGGCGCTTGTCGCTCTCGGCGCCGACGCTGGCCGACGTGGCCGAGCGCGCCGGGGTGTCGCGACAGACCGTCTCGAACGCCGTCAACAACCCCGAGCTCCTGCGGCCCGACACGCTGGTCCGGGTGCAGGACGCGATCTCCGAGCTCGGCTACTCACCCAACCGCGCGGCGCGCAACCTGCGCACCCGCGCCAGCCACCTGATCGGGCTGAAGTTCAACCCGGCCCAGGAGGGCACCGCGAACGCCGCCATGGACCGCTTCGTGCACACCCTGGTCGAGACCTCGGGCGAGAGCGGCTACCACCTCCTCCTCTTCTCCGGTACGACGGACGACCCGGTGGGCGGCTACGACGACCTCCTGCGCTCGACCGCGGTCGACGCCTTCATCGTCACCGACACCTATCTCGGCAACCCGCAGGCGGCCTGGCTGACCAGCAAGCGCGCGCCGTTCGTGGCGTTCGGGCGTCCGTGGGACGACCCGGAGGCGACGTACCCCTGGGTCGACGTCGACGGAGCGGCCGGCGCCGAGCTCGCCACCGACCACCTGCTCGACAAGGGCCACACCCGGATCGCCTGGATCGGCTGGCGCAAGGACTCCTTCATCGGCGAGGACCGGCGCTCCGGCTGGACCCGCGCCATGCACGCCCGCGACCTGCCCACCACCGGGCTGGCCTCGCGGGTCGAGGACACCATCGCCAGCGGACGCGAAGCGGCCGCGGTCCTGCTCGACGAGGCCCAGCCGTCGGCGTTCGTGTGCGCCTCCGACACGCTCGCGATGGGCGTGCTCCACACCCTCGGCGACCGGGGCATCCACTGGGGCAAGGACATCGCCGTCGTCGGCTTCGACGACTCCCAGGTCGCCCAGGTCGTGCCCGGCGGTCTCACCTCGGTCCGCCAGCCGTTGGAGCAGGTGGCCATCGAGCTGGTCAAGGCGCTCGAAGGCCTGCTCTCCACGCCGCCGGTCGCAGGCCCGGGCGTGCTCCTCGGCCCCACCCTCGCCGTCCGGCTCAGCTCCGGCTGACGCTCAGTACCGTCGCGACCACAGGTTGACGGCGTAGTCGACGGTGGTCCCCTCGTGGTCGGCCAGCACGGCGTCGGCGATCTCCGGGGTGAGCTCGATCCGTACCACGGCCTCGAGGTCGGCGCGGCTCTCGAAGCGCCAGTCGAGGTCGAGGGAGGTACGGCTCCAGCCCCGTCCGGTCCAGAAGCGCTCGACGGCGCCGGGGTCGACCTGGGGGTACCCCCGTCGGAACCAGCGCCCGAACGTCGAGCGGGTCGCGTCGTTGTCGATCACGAACGCCGTCCCGCCACGTCGTACGACGCGGTCGAGCTCGGCGAGCCCCGGCTCGCTGCCCGGCCCGAAGAAGTAGGCCCAGCGCGCGTGCACGATGTCCACCGAGGCGTCGGGCAGCGGCACCTCCTGGGCGGTGCCCGCACTCAGCGTGACGTTCGACAGCCCTCGGGTACGACGTGCGGCCAGCCGCAGCAGACCGGGATGCGGCTCCACACCATGTACCTGCGCGGCCGTCTCCGCGAAGCGCGGCAGGTGGAAGCCCGTCCCGCAGCCGAGGTCGAGGACCACGCGGCCCGCCCAGTCGGCACGAGCGAGCATCGCCTGCTCGAGCCGGCCGTCGCGGTCGAACGCGTGGTTCTCCAGCTCGTACGTCGCGGGGTGCTGCCAGAGGTTGGGACTCGGGACCGTGCCCCGGGGGACGGATTGACTTCGAGGCGGGTCGCTCATTGCCTCACCTCGTCCGGGATCGAGCCGAGCCCTCCTCGATCAGTCGTCCTGATCGACGACCTCGCAGGCTCGGTCGCCGGGACGTCAGACCCGGACCAGCCCGTGGGGGGTCTGGAACTGCGCCGCGATGATGCCCGGCGTGCCGTTGGGGGCGACCCACTCGACCTTGACGTCCTCGAGCGGTGCCTCGACGGTCTCGCCGAGCCACTCGCTGACCCGCTGCGGGTCGCCGGCGATCTCGAGGCAGGCCAGCGACCAGTCGGGGCTGCCGCCGGACGACGGGTGCATCGCATCGGGGCTCAGCCACTCCACGAAGAACGGCAGCTGGGCATCGGAGATCAGGCCGTTGACCCCGATCTGCTTCCAGAGCAGCTCGGTGCCGTCGGGGCGGTGACGGTTGCCCTTGACGGCCTCGCGGCCGAGGCGCTTCTCGACGATCGCGATGTCCTTGACCGAGACGACCCACCCGAGCCAACCGCCGCCGAGGGCGGAGCGGGCGCGCACGGCCTGGCCGAACGGTGCCTTGTCGGAGGCGGGGTGGTCGAGGACCTCCACCACCTCGAGGTAGGTGTGGTCCGCGAGCGGCAGGACCATGTTGCGGGTCCCGAAGCGGGGATGAACACCTCCGTCGATGAAGTCACGGCCGAGCAACCCCCCGATGCGCTGGGCGGTGCCGGCGAGGCCGTCAGGGCCGGCGGCGAAGCTGAGATGGTCCAGGCGCATGGCGGCATTGTGCGCCACGTGCCCGCGCGTGTCGGACAGGGGGTCGGGTTCTCTTGACGTCGAGAAGTCGTGCGTCGGGGCTTGCCGGCGAGCACGTTGCGCCGCTCGCTGCGGTCCTCCGCTCCGGCTCACGCCGGATCGGACAGTCCTCGATCGTGATCGGCCGGGTGCGGCGCCAGGCGGTCGCGGGCGGCCAGGTGGCGCTCGCAGTGGGTGACCAGCTCGTCGTACCCCGGGCGGCCCATGAGCTCGACCAGCTCGGCCTCGTTGGTGACGTAGAGCGGCTCGGGCGCGGTGTGTGCCTCGGTGTTGCCGGAGCAGTACCAGTCGAGGTCGTGGCCGCCCGGACCCCAGCCGCGGCGGTCGTACTCGCTGATCGTCACCTCGGTGTACGACGTGTCGTCCTGCCGCTCGACGTTGCGGAACGTGCGCCGGATCGGCAGCTGCCAGCACACGTCCGGCTTGGTCTCCAAGGGGTTGCGCCCCTGCCGCAACGCCAGCGAGTGGAGGGCGCAGCCGGCGCCGGTCGCGAAGTCCTCGCGGTTGTGGAAGATGCACGCGGACTGGCCGTCGTGCTCGACGACGCGCGTCTTGCGGGCGCCCTCGTCGTCCTTGTCGATCCAGTCGGACTTCCGCACCTTCCCGGTCGGCCGGAACTGCCACAGGTCGGCGCCGAGCTGCGTGACGTACGACGCGACGCGGCGCTCGTCGTCCTTGTCGGCGAAGTGCGCCCCGAGCGTGCAGCAGCCCGTGTCGGGCGCGTCGGCGTAGATGCCCTTGCAGCCCTGGCCGAAGATGCAGTGGTAGCGCGACGTCAGCCAGGTCAGGTCGCAGCGGAACACCTGGTCGGAGTCGCCCGGGTCCGCGAACTCGACGAAGGCACGGGGGAAGACGAGGTCGACTTCGGGCACCGGGCCACCCTACGGCGGACGGCCTCACCGGTAGATTCGTGGTCATGCGCCTCGGCGTCCTCGACATCGGCTCCAACACCGGTCATCTCCTGGTGGTCGACGCCCACCGCGGCGCGGCCCCGCTTCCGGCGTACTCCCACAAGGAGCCACTGCGCCTCGCCGAGCACCTCGAGGACGGCGAGGTCACGCGCTCGGGCCTCTCGGCCCTGACCCGGTTCGTCGCCGACGCCGTCGTCGTCGCGGAGGACAAGGGAGCCCAGGACATGCTCGGGTTCGCGACGTCGGCGGTCCGCGACGCGCGCAACTGCGACGCCGTGCTCGACCACGTCGCCGACGAGACGGGCGTGCGGATCGCCGTGCTGCCGGGCGACGACGAGGCGCGGCTGACCTTCCTCGCCGTACGACGGTGGTTCGGCTGGTCCGCCGGGCGGTTGGCCGTCTTCGACATCGGCGGGGGCTCGCTCGAGATCGCCGGCGGATCCGACGAGGAGCCCGACGTCGCCTGGTCGATGCCGCTCGGTGCGGCCCGGCTCGCGCGTGAGCACTTCCGCGACGGCAACCCGGGCGAGACGGAGATCCGCGAGCTCCGCAAGCGCATCCGCGCCGGCATCGCCCAGGACGCCGGCCGCCTCCTGCGTGGTGGGCCCCCGGACATGGCGGCCGCCACGTCGAAGACCTTCCGGTCGCTGGCGCGCATCTGCGGCGCCGCCCCCTCGGAGGCCGGTCCGCTGGTCGGCCGGTCCCTGGCGCTGGCTGATCTCCAGGGCTGGATCCCGAAGCTGGTCGACCTCGGTGTCGACGACCTCGCCGCTCTGCCCGGCGTCTCCCCGAGCCGGCGGCACCAGATCGTGCCCGGTGCGCTCGTCGCCGAGGCGGTGATGGACATCTTCGGCCTCGAGGAGCTCCAGATCTGCCCGTGGGCGCTGCGCGAGGGAGTCATCCTCGAGCGTCTCGACCAGCTCTCCGAGCGGGGCACCCCATGACGCTGATCGCGCTGTCGACGGCCTCGGTCTACCCCGAGTCGAGTGCGCACGCGTTCGCCTACGCCGCGTCGGTCGGCTACGACGCGGTCGAGGTGATGGTCGGCATCGACTCACTGAGCCAGCAGACGGCCGCGGTCAAGCAGCTCTCCGACCACCACGAGCTACCGGTCTGCGCGATCCACTCGCCGTGCCTGCTCTTCACCCAGCGGGTCTGGGGCACCGATCCGTGGGGCAAGCTAGAGCGCTCTGCCGAGATGGCGCACGCGGTCGGCGCCGACGTGGTCGTCGTGCACCCGCCGTTCAGGTGGCAGAAGGAGTACGCCGCGGGCTTCGTCGACGGGATCGCGGCGCTCGAGGAGTCGACCGGGTTGGCCTTCGCCGTCGAGAACATGTACCCGTGGCGGGCGTCCGCGCGGCGCGGCGTCGAGATGTACCTGCCCGGCTGGGACCCCTCCGACGAGAACTACCGCAACGCCACGATCGACCTGTCGCACGCCGCGATCGCGCAGTCCTCGCCGGTGGAGATGGCCAAACGGCTCGACGCCAGGCTTCGCCACGTGCACCTCACCGACGGCTCGGGCTCGGCCAAGGACGAGCACCTCGTGCCCGGCCGCGGCGCGATGGACGCCGCTGGGTTCCTCAGGCACCTGGCCGCCACGGGCTTCGACGGCCATATCGTCCTGGAGATCAACACGCGCAAGGTCTCCACCCGGCAGGAGCGCGAGGCCGACCTGCGCGAGTCGCTGGCGTTCGCCCGCGAGCACTTCGCGGTGCCCTCGACATGAGCAGCGGCGCCGCCCCCCGGGGCCGCCGGCCCGGAGCACCCGACACGCGGGCCACGATCCTGGCCGCGGCGCGCACCTCCTTCGCCGACAAGGGTTTCGCCGGTACGACGATCAGGGGCGTCGCCGGCGAGGCCGGGGTGGACGCGGCGTTGGTCCACCACTACTTCGGCACCAAGGACGACCTCTTCCTGACCGCCATGGAGCTGCCGGTCGACCCGCGCCAGGTGATCGGTCCGGTCGTCGCGGGAGGCGTCGACGGCGCCGGCGAGCGGCTGCTGCGCGCGTTCCTCTCCCTGTGGGACGACCCGGAGATCTCTCCGGTGCTGATCGGCTTCGCGCGCTCGGTGCTCCAGCCGGGCGGCGAGCGCCTGCTCAGTGAGGGGTTCCTCCCCGTGGTGCTGATGCCGGTCGGCGAGGCTCTCGACCTCGACCACCCGGAGGTCCGGATGCCGTTGCTGATGAGCCAGGTCGCGGGGCTGGTCGTGACCCGCTACCTGGTCCGCCTCGAGCCCATCGCCTCGATGCCTGCCGAGACCGTGGTCGCGACGTACGCCCACGTCCTGCAGCACTACCTCACCGCCGACCTCCCCGACCTCCCGGTTGACCGTTGACCCGCCGGGAGCGGCGGAGCATAATTCAGCGCATGATGAATAACCTGGTGGAGATCCGTGGTCTCACCGTGGATCGCGGCTCGCGCCGGGTCCTCGACGCTCTCGACCTCACCATCGAGCAGGGGAGCGTGACCGGTCTCCTCGGGCCGAGCGGTTGCGGCAAGAGCACGTTGATGCGCTCGCTGGTCGGCGTGCAGGAGCTCGTCGGCGGCAGCGTCCGGATCGACGGCGTCGAGGCGGGCAGCAAGGAGCTGCGGCACCGGATCGGCTACGTGACCCAGGCGCCGAGCGTGTACGCCGACCTCACGGTGGCCGAGAACCTCACCTTCTTCGCCCGCGTGCTGGGTGCCGACGCCGGTGCCGTCACCGCCGCGATCGCGACCGTGGACCTCACCGAGTTCGCCGACCAGCCCGTCGAGCGGATGAGCGGGGGCCAGCGCTCGCGAGCCAGCCTCGCCGTCGCCCTCCTCGGCAGTCCCGACCTGCTGGTTCTCGACGAGCCCACGGTCGGCCTCGATCCGGTGCTCCGGCGGGACCTGTGGGCCCTGTTCCACCGACTCGCTGACGACGGTGCGGCCGTCTTCGTCTCCAGCCACGTGATGGACGAGGCCGACCGCTGCGACCGCCTCCTGCTGATGCGCGAGGGCCGGATCATCGCCGACGACAGCCCCGGCCGGATCCGCGAGTCGACCGGCACCACCGACATCGAGAGCGCCTTCCTGGCGCTCGTCGGCGCCACTGCCGAGGAAGGAGGCCCGGCATGAACCCCCGCATCCTCCTCGCGGTCAACGCCCGCGTGCTGACCCAGATCCGGCGCGACCGTCGTACGTTGGCGATGCTGCTCGTGCTGCCCTGTGCCCTGATCACGTTGTTGTGGTGGATGTTCAAGGACCTGCCCGGCGACCTGTTCGACGAGTTCGGCCCGGGGCTGCTGGCGATCTTCCCGTTCATCGTCATGTTCCTGGTCACGAGCGTCACCACGCTGCGGGAGCGGAGCTCCGGCACGCTCGAGCGGTTGCTCGCGATGCCGATGGGCAAGCTCGACTTCCTCGGTGGCTACGCCCTCGCCTTCGGCGTGATCGCGACCGCACAGGCGGTGCTCGCGGTGACCCTCAGTGTCGGCGTCCTCGGCCTCGACGTGATCGGGCCGGTGTGGCTGCTCGGGTTGGTCGCGGTCGCCGACGCGGTGCTCGGCACGGCGCTCGGCCTCTTCGTCAGCGCCTTCGCGCAGACCGAGTTCCAGGCCGTGCAGTTCATGCCGTTGTTCGTGATCCCGCAGATCCTGCTGTGCGGCCTCTTCGTCGCCCGCGACCAGCTGCCCACGGTCCTGCACGCGATCAGCAGCGTCCTCCCGCTGTCGTACGCGACCGATGCGATGACCTCGCTCGTCACCAGCAGCGCGACCGGCGAGGTCTGGCGCGACATCGGCATCGTGGTCGCCTTCATCGTGGCGTCGCTCGCCTTCGGCGCGGCGACCCTGCGCCGCCGTACGCCGTAGCCCGCCGCGGCAGCGCCCGGTGCCGTAGGAAGTAGCCTGGTCGCATGTCGTTGCTCCGCCAACCGCTGCTGCTGCTCGCCCGGAGCGGGCGCGTGAAGGATCTCGTCACGAGGATGCCGGTGTCGGCGGGGATCGTGCGCAGCTACGTGCCCGGCGAGGCCACCGTGAACGCCGTGGACGCGACCTCACACCTCGTCGCCGACGACCTCCAGGTCAGCCTCGACTACCTCGGCGAGGACACCCTCGACGCCGACCAGGCCGAGGCGACCGTGCAGGCCTATCTCGACGTCCTCACGGCGCTGTCGTCGCGCGGCCTCACCCGTCACGCCGAGGTCTCGGTGAAGCTGTCGGCGATCGGCCAGGCGCTTCCCCAGCAGGGACACAAGATCGCCCTCGAGAACGCGCGCACCATCTGCCGTGCGGCCCGCAACGCCGGCACCACGGTGACCCTCGACATGGAGGACCACACCACCACCGACGCCACGCTCGCCACGCTCCGCGAGCTCCGTAAGGACTTCCCCGAGACCGGTGCGGTGGTGCAGGCCTACCTCCACCGCACCGAGTCCGACTGCAAGGCCCTGGCCTACGAGGGCTCCCGGGTCCGCCTCTGCAAGGGCGCGTACGACGAGCCCGAGTCGGTCGCCTTCCAGAGTCGCACCGACGTGGACCGCTCCTACGTCCGCTGCCTCAAGGTGCTGATGGCCGGCCAGGGCTACCCGATGGTCGCCACCCACGACCCGCGGCTGGTCAGCATCGCGTCGTCGCTGGCGAGCCGCTACGGCCGCGCCGCCCGCAGCTATGAGTTCCAGATGCTCTACGGCATCCGCCCCGACGAGCAGAGACGCCTCGTGCAGGCCGGTGAGACCGTCCGCGTCTACATCCCCTACGGCACCGAGTGGTACGGCTACCTCATGAGACGTCTGGCCGAGCGCCCGCAGAACCTGACATTCTTCGTCCGGTCCCTGATCTCCAAGAAGTAGGCGCACTCCATGTCCTCGACGTCGCAGGTCACCGGCATCCTCGGCGCCGGCGTCATGGGTGAGACGCTGCTCTCCGGACTGATCCGCGGCGGTCGCCCCGTCGCCGAGCTGCTGGTGGGGGAGAAGCGCGCCGAGCGTGCCCGCGAGCTGACGGAGAAGTACGACGTCGCCGTCGTCTCCAACCTCGAGGCCACCAAGCGCGCCGACACCCTCGCGCTCGTGGTCAAGCCCCAGGACATGGCCGGCCTGCTCGAGGAGATCGGCGCCGAGGTGCGCCCCGGTCAGCTCGTGGTCTCGCTCGCGGCGGGCATCACCACCGACTTCCTGGAGTCGCGGCTCCCCGCCGGCACGCCCGTCGTACGCGTCATGCCGAACACCCCGGCGCTCGTCGACGAGGGCATGGCCGCCATCGCCGGCGGCTCCCACTGTGACGAGGAGCACCTCGCGATCGCCGAGGACCTGCTCGGGTCGACCGGTCGGGTGCTGCGCGTCCCCGAGAAGCAGATGGATGCCGTGACCGCGATCTCCGGCTCCGGACCGGCGTACCTCTTCTTCGTGGTCGAGGCCATGATCGAGGCCGGCGTCCACCTCGGCCTGCCGCGCGCGACGTCGACCGAGCTGGTGGTGCAGACCGTCGTCGGCTCGGCCAAGATGCTGCGCGAGACCGGCGCCCACCCCGTCGTCCTCCGCGAGCAGGTCACCTCGCCGGGTGGCACCACCGCGGCGGCGCTGCGCGAGCTGGAGATCCACAAGGTGCGCGCCGCGTTCCTGGCCGCCATGGAGGCCGCCGCCGAGCGCTCCTCCGAGCTGGCCGAAGGTTCCTGACCCGGGAACCGAACCCGGTGGGCCGCCGTCCACGTTCCTGGGTGGAGGAGGGGCGATGACGGTGCCGGACTACGACGACTTCTACGTCGCGCTGCGGCCGCGGCTGGTGCGCACGGCGTACGCCGTCTGCGGTGACCTCGGCGTCGCCGAGGACGCCGTACAGACCGCGTTCGCCAAGGCCTACCGGAGCTGGCGGCGCATCTCGCGGCTGGAGTCGCCCGAGGCCTACGTGCGCCGGATGGCGGTCAACGAGGTGCTCAACACCCGGCGCACGGCGCACATCCGGCGCGAGGTCGTGCGTGCGGACCTGCCGGACTCGTCCACCCTCGCCCACGACGACTCCGCACTGGCGCACGACGAGATGTGGGCCGCGGTGCTGTCGCTGCCGCCGCGGCAGCGCGCCGTGCTCGTCCTCCGCTACTACGAGGACCTCAGCGAGCAGCAGATCGCCGACGTGCTCGGCTGCCGGCCCGGCACGGTGAAGTCGCAGGCCTCTGCCGCGCTGGCATCGCTCCGAGCCCGGCTCGACCAGCAGACCGCAGCAGGAGAGGGACGGTCATGAACCTCGAGGACACGCTCAAGCAGACCTTCGAGTCGCGGCTCGACGTGGTGGACGTCGACGGCGGTGACGTCGCGGGCGCGCGCGCCGCCGGCCGTCGGATGCGGGTACGCCGTCGGGTCGGCGTCGGCGTCGCGGCCCTCGCCGTGGTCGCCGTCGGGGCCGCGGGGACCTGGGTGTCCACCGGCCAGCGAGCCGACGCCCCGACCGCGCCCACCGGCATCTGGCGAGCAGTGCCGGTGCCGCCGCTGTCGCCGCGGGCCGACGCGATCTCGGTCTGGACGGGTCGGGAGGTGCTCGTGCTGGGGGGTGAGAAGAATCCGTGCCCGCCGACCGCCGACTGCGCCCAGCCCTCGCGCCTGCTGAGGGACGGAGCGGCGTACGACCTGGCGGCGGGCTCCTGGCGTCCGATCCCACCTGCCCCTGTCGGCGTCGGACCGGGTGACCGCCTCCTGCTCGCCGACGGCATCGTGGTGCTGCGGCACGCACTCGGCCGCGGCTCTCGCTGGTACACCTACGAGCCCGACCACAACCGGTGGTCGCGGATCGGCGGCGTTCCGGAGCGCACCGACGACCTGCCGTCGGCGCTCGGGCCCCGGGTGTACGTCACGAGCGGCCAGCGGGTGGCCGTCTACGACGTCCGCCGCTTCCGGTGGTCCCTCCTCCCGCCCGACCCGATCCGGCCCCGGCTGACCCAGCGGACGGTGACGGCCACCAGCAGCGGGCCGGTGGTGGCCGGCTACGACGCCACGCAGCCGAACGCCGGGATCGAGCCCTCGCTCGTGCTCGCCGACGTCTGGGACGGCACGGCCTGGCGGCGGCTGCCGCCCAGCGACCAGCTGGAGCCCTTCTTCTCCTGGACCGGACACCGGATGGTGAACCCCACGCCGTTCACCGAGAACGGCGGCGAGGTCGACGGCTGGGGTCGCGACATCCCCCAGGGAGGCACGCTCGACCCGGCCACCGGTGAGTGGGGCCGGCTCCCTCGCGCGCTGACCGGTGACCCGGACGGCTGGTCGGTGTCGGCGCAGGGCGGGGCGTGGTTCGCCGTCGCGGGCCAGATCTACGACGACGACACCCGCGCCGTCTCGACCCTCCCCCGCCCCGACGGCGCACCTGACGACGGCGTCAGCGGGGCCTGGGCCGACGGACGGCTCCTGGCCTTCGGTGGCACCGACTCGTCGCAGGGCTACTCCGGCGGCGCCCTCACCAACCACGCGTGGCTCTACACCCCGTGACACCAGGCACACGAGACACAGCGGCGCGGTGTTCCTTGCGCTCAGTAGCCGTTGCAACCCCTACCAAGCGTTGGGATCGTCGGTCGACCGGCGATCCCAACGCCACTCACAACCCCACGGCGGCGGTGGCGTCGGCGAGGACGGAGGAGGTGGCGGCGCGGCAGCGCTCGGAGCCGGCGGCGAAGACCGAGGCGACGTAGGCGGGGTCGTCGGCGAGCTCGGCGTACGTCTTCTGCAGCGGCTCGAGGACCGCCACGACGGCGTCGGTGACGGCCGACTTCAGGGCACCGTAGGTGGTCAGGCCGGTGGCCGAGCCGCCGCAGGCGGCGAGGATGTCGAGCAGGTTGGTGACACCGGGCTTGTCCGGAGACGCCCGTACGGCGTCCGGGCCCGTGTCGGAGTCGGTCACCGCACGCGCCACCTTGCGGCGTACGACGTCGGGCGGGTCGAGCAGCCGGATCACCCCTGCGCCGGACGCATCCGACTTCGACATCTTCGCCGTCGGCGACTGCAGGTCCATCACCCGCGCCCCGGCTCGCGGCAGCGTCACCTCGGGCACGGTGAAGACGCGGCCGTAGGTGTTGTTGAAGCGGATCGCGAGATCGCGGGTGAGCTCGACGTGCTGCCGTTGGTCCTCGCCGACCGGCACCGACGACGGCCGGTAGAGCAGGATGTCGGCCGCCATCAGGACGGGGTAGGTGAACAGCGAGACCCGCGTCGAGGAGACGCCGCGGCCCTTCTCCTTGTACTGGATCATCCGGTTCAGCTCACCGGTGTACGCCGTGCACTCGAGCAGATAGGCCAGCTCCCGGTGGGCCGGCACCTGGCTCTGGCGGAACAACGTCGCCCGCTCCGGGTCGAGCCCGGCGGCGAGGAACAGCGTCGACACCTCGGTCACGGCCGACCGCAGCACGGCCGGTTCGTGCGGTGTCGTCATCGCATGCAGGTCGGAGACGCCGTAGAAGCAGTCTCCGGTCTCCTGGGCGGCGACCATGCCGCGCAGCGCGCCGAGGAGGTTGCCGAGCGTGAGGTGTCCGGTCGGGGTGATGAGCGAGAGGGTGCGGTCCATGGGTGGCTCCTGGGTGTCGGGCCCCCGGGCGGTCACCACGTCGTGGAACGAGAAACGACCGCCCGTGGGCGGCCGTGGATGAGGGTGTGCTCGATCGGGGTCCGCCGTCAGGCGGGCCACCAGATGCTGAGGCGGGTCGTGGGCACGGCCCGAGTCTATGGGTAGTTCGGTGCGGGGGCCAGCGCCGCCCAGCGGCCCCATCGAGGAGACGCCGGAGGAGACCGAGGCGCGCGAGCAGACCGACGAGCGGTCGTAGTTCCGTCAGCCCGCGGTGCACGCAGCTCAGGGTGCCCGGGGCACCCCCGGCAGGAAGCGGACGCACAGCATCAGCCAGGCGTACTGTCCCACCACGCCCAACGTCACCCCGAGCCACGCTCGCTCCCGCCAGCGCGAGGCCAGCCGGGTCGAGGCCACGCCGACGGCTACGGCGACGAGCGGGAACAGCGGGAGCAGCAACCGGAACTCGTCGGCATGCATGTTCCCCACGGCGAGGTCGAAGGCGAAGTATGCCGCACACCAGGCGCTGAGCAACGGGTCGATCCGCGGGGACCTGACGGCGACGATCGTGAGCGCCGCCGCGCCGATGATCGCCGCGAGGACGGCGAGCCGCAGCCAGACGATGTGCCCGTGCCACACCACGGGGCTGAGGGCGGCGAACCCCGCGAAGGGCCGTACACCGTGGGCATGCCACGCCGCTTCGGTGCGCGCGTAGGCGTCGGGCACGCCGGTGACCCACCACGCGATCGCCGGCCAGATGGCTGCGCCGGCCACGGTCGTGAGAAGCGCCGCGACCATGCGCCGTCGCTCGGCCGGCAGCACGGGATCCTCTCGTCGGCGGCGCCACCGCAGCCACAGCGCCACGCCGAACACCACGAGCAGGGGCGGCAGCAGGGGGCGGGTCAGTCCGAGGAGCAGTGCAGCCACACCGGCCCGCCCCCAGCGCTCGTCCTGGAGCCACACCAGGGTGACGGCCAGGAGCGCGAGCGCCGTGGCCTCTGAGTAGGCCAACTGGAGGCTCGGTGCGACCGGGAGCGAGGCCCATACGGCGACGACGGCGAGCGAAGCGGTGTGCGGGATCCGGGTCTCCAGCAGACGGCCGATCGCGACGGCCGCCACCAGACCACAGACCAGGTCGACCAGGCTCGCCGCGGCCGCGAAGCCCGTGTCGGTCAGTTCCATCACCGCGCGGGTCACCCAGGGAAACCCCGGGTAGAACGCCCACTGGTTCATGGCGACGCCGCCGGCCGCGTCATGGGGGAGGCGCTGGGGGTAGCCCGCGAGAGCGATGGCGCGGAACCACTGGGCGTCCCAGTGCGTCAGCATCCCGAGGTACGGCGCGCGGCTCAGCCCGGCCACCGGAGGCTGGTCCTGCTGCGCGAGCAGGATCACCGCGGCACTGACCACGCGCGACCCGATGTAGACCAGTGCCGCGTCTGTGGCGGTCGAGCGCCGGCGTAGCCCCTGACGGACGGTGAGGACGCGGGTCGCCATAAAGACGAGTCTGGCTCGCCGAACCTCACCGCAACCTGACTGCCGCGGGCCCGCCTCGGGGGCGCCGGTAGCCTCGGGTCATGCCAGCGTGCCCGGGCCCCGCGACGGTGGTCTTCGACCAGACGCTCACGGAGTACGACTTCGGCCCGAGCCACCCGATGTCACCGGTGCGGGTCGACCTCACCATGCGTCTGGCCCGCGAGCTCGGCGTGCTCGAGCGTCTCCGCACCGTGCCGGCGCCGATGGCCGACGACGACCTGATCGCGACCGTCCACGACCCCGCCCTCATCGAGGCGGTGATGCTCGCGGGCAAGGACCCCGGCGGCTTCGAGCCGGCCCACGGCCTCGGCAGCGACGACAACCCCGTCTTCCACGACATGCACCGAGCGGCCTCGCACGTCGTCGGCGCCAGCGTCGAGGCGTTCCGCCAGGTCTGGAGCGGTGAGAGCCTGCACAGCGCGAACATCACCGGCGGCCTCCACCACGCGATGCCCGACCGGGCCAGCGGCTTCTGCATCTACAACGACCTCGCGGTCGGCATCCGCTGGCTGCTCCACAACGGCGCGACGAAGGTCGCCTACGTCGACGTCGACGTCCACCACGGCGACGGCGTGGAGAAGATCTTCTACGACGACCCGCGCGTGCTGACCATCTCGCTGCACGAGACCGGCCAGACGCTCTTCCCCGGCACCGGCTTCGCCCAGGACGTCGGCGGCCCCGAGGCCCGCGGCAGCGCGGTCAACGTCGCGCTTCCCCCGGGCACGTCGGACGCCGGGTGGCTGCGGGCCTTCCATGCCGTCGTGCCGCCCCTGCTCCGCGAGTTCGCGCCCGACGTCCTGGTGACGCAGCACGGCTGTGACAGCCATCGCGACGACCCGCTCGCCGACCTGATGCTGAGCGTGGACGGCCAGCGCGCGTCGTACCTCGCGCTCCACGACCTGGCCCACGAGGTGTGCGGCGGCAAGTGGATCGTCACCGGGGGAGGGGGCTACGCGCTGGTCGAGGTCGTGCCGCGGGCGTGGAGCCACCTGCTGTCGGTCGTCGCCGGGCACCCGCTCGACGCCGCGACGGACACTCCGGAGGCGTGGCGCGAGTACGTCCGCGAGCGTCTCGGCCGGCAGGCGCCCCAGCGCCTCACCGACGGCCGCGAGCCCGCGTTCCGCGACTGGTCGGAGGGCTACGACCCGGCCACGTGGCTGGACCGGACGATCAACTCCACCCGCGAGGCGATCTTCCCGTTCCACGGCCTCGACCCGCTCCCATGACGGCTCAGACCGGGGCCGGCAAGGTAAAATCCGACCCCGGAGCAAGCCGACACGCTCAGTCCTCTCCAGTTTCTTGAGGGATTTCCTTCCCCACGAGTCACATCAGGCCCTATTCTCACCACGAGAAGCGCGGGACGTGGGTCACCGGAGGGGAAGCCGGTGCGTGCCTGCCAAGAGAGATGGTGCCTGCGATGCCTACCCACCCGCCCGGAGACATCTCCGACGTCAAGTTCCTGACGGTGGCCGAAGTGGCCGCGATGATGCGTGTGTCCAAGATGACGGTGTACCGCCTCGTCCACGGAGGTGAGCTGCCCGCCGTACGCGTCGGTCGGTCCTTCCGCGTGACCGAGGAGGACGTCAACGAGTACCTCCGCAAGAGCTTCTACAGCGCAGGCTGACGCTCGATTCTGCTCGGCAGGACCCGACGGCTAGGCTGTCGTGGTCGTCCCGGCGTACCCCGGGACTCTCCACAGGCTTAGTCGGAAGAGGTTTTCGTGGGTTCTGTCATCAAGAAGCGGCGCAAGCGGATGGCGAAGAAGAAGCACCGCAAGCTGTTGAAGAAGACGCGCGTCCAGCGTCGCAAGCTCGGCAAGTAACCCCGCTCGAGGCGTTCGACACAAGGGGCCGAGGTGGGGAAGGTCGTCCTGGTCACCGGGGTCTCCCGAGACCTCGGTCGGAGGTTCGCGCGCCGTCTTGCCGCGCAGTCCGACATCGACCGGGTGGTCGGTGTCGACGCCGTGCCGCCGCGTGACGACATCGGTGAGGTCTCCTTCGTGCGCGCCGACATCCGCAACCCCGTCATCGCCAAGGTCATCGCCAAGGAGGACGTCGACACCGTCGTCCACATGAGCGTGATCGCGACCCCCGGCAGCGCCGGCGGACGCGGGACGATGAAAGAGCTCAACGTGATCGGCACCATGCAGCTCCTGGCCGCGTGCCAGAAGGCGCCCGGCCTGCGCCAGCTGGTGGTGAAGTCGACCTCGACGATGTACGGCGCCAGCAGCCGCGACCCCGCGATGTTCACCGAGGAGATGGAGCCGCGCCGAGCGCCGAGCTCCGGGTACGCCAAGGACGTCGCCGAGATCGAGGGCTACGTCCGGAGCTTCGCCCGGCGCCGCCCCGACGTGCTCGTGACCACGCTCCGGCTGGCCAACGTCCTCGGCCCCCACGTCACCAGCCCGATCACCTCCTACTTCCGGCTCCCCGTCGTGCCGACCGTGCTCGGCTTCGACCCGCGGCTGCAGTTCCTCCACGAGAAGGACCTCCTGCGCGTGCTCGGTCACGCTGTCCACGCCGAGGTGCCCGGCACCTTCAACGTCGCCGGCGACGGGATCATGCTGCTGTCGCAGGCCGTACGCCGTCTCCGCAAGCCGACCGTGGCCCTGCCCCGCCCCGCGGTGGGCGGCCTGGCCTCGGTGCTGAAGTCGGCGCGGATGGCCGACTTCTCGCCCGAGCAGCTGGGCTTCCTCACCTTCGGCCGTGGGATCGACACCACGCGGATGCGCACCGAGCTCGGCTTCGAGCCGGAGCGCACCACCGCCGAGGCGTTCGCCGACTTCGCCACCTCGATCGGCCACCCTCCGCGGGCCGCGGAGCGCGCCGTCGACGGCGTGGCGTCCGAGCCCGTCGCGACCCCGGGAGCCGGCCGTGGGTGACGCCGAGATCATCCCGATCGGCACCGGCGGCCGACCCGGCCGCGGCTCCGGCAGCGCGCGTCCCTCGAACGCCTCGCGCGGCCTCGCCGGCGACTCCGGCCGTACGCCGCGCCGGCCTGCGCCGCGCAGAGCGGCGCCCGTGGACGACGTACCCGAGGCGACGGAGGAGCAGCGCGCCCCGACCACGACCAGCGACCGCGGGCCCCTCGCCGGGCTCTCGCCGGGTGACTGGCTCGGCGCCCTCCAGCAGGGTGCGCGTCAGGTCTTCGGCGACGACTGGGAGGCCCAGCTCGCACAGTTCCTGGCGTTCCTGCGGCGCCGGCTCAGCGGCGACTACGAGGTCGACGAGTACGGCTTCGACCCCGAGGTCGCCGAGCGGCTGTTGCTGGCCAGCCTGCGGCCGGTCGCCCAGAAGTGGTTCCGGATCGAGACGCGCGGCGTCGAGAACCTCCCCGCCGAGGGCGGTGCGCTCGTGGTCTCCAACCACTCCGGCACCCTGCCCGTCGACGGCCTGATGACGATGCTCACCATCCACGACGAGACCGGCCGCTTCCTGCGCCCGCTGGGCGCGGACCTCGTCTTCCGGATGCCCATGGTGAGCAGCCTGGCCCGCAAGGGCGGCGCCACCTTGGCCTGCAACGAGGACGCCCAGCGGATGCTGGCCGGAGGCGAGCTGGTCGGCGTCTGGCCCGAGGGCTTCAAGGGGATCGGCAAGCCGTTCCACGACCGCTACAAGCTCCAGCGCTTCGGCCGCGGCGGCTTCGTCGCGGCGGCGCTGCGCACCGGCGTCCCGATCGTGCCCCTGGCGGTGGTCGGCGCCGAGGAGATCTACCCGTTGATCGGCAACGTCCCCGCGCTGGCGCGGCTGCTGGGCATCCCCTACGTCCCGATCACGCCGCTCTTCCCCTGGCTCGGGCCGCTGGGACTGGTGCCGTTGCCGTCGAAGTGGCTGATGGAGTTCGGCGAGCCGATCCGCACCGACGAGTACGAACCGGCCGCTGCCGACGACCCGATGCTCGTCTTCAACGTCACCGACCAGGTGCGCGAGACGATCCAGCAGTCGCTCTACGCGCTGCTCGGCCAGCGCGAGTCCGTCTGGCGCTGAGCCTCAGGGGAGGGTCGGGAGGCCCGTCGGCAGCGCGCTCTCCACGCCGTCGAGGGTGCCGGTGACCGTGCCCACCAGGGTGTTGCCGACGTCGCCGACGGCGTCGAGGAGGTTGCCGGCGGTGTCGGTGACGGTCGATCCGAGGTCGGTCTGCTGGTCGTCGGTGAGCGCGTCGGTGAGGTGCTGCACCGTGTGCTTCACGTCGTTCACCGTCGGCGTGAGCAGGTCGGGGCTCGTCTGGCCGGGGTCGGTCACGCTCGCCGGTGGCAGGTTGCCGCTGACGTCGGGCAGCTTCACGCCGTCGGGCGAGCCCGGGCCCTGGTGGGACTTCGGGCCCTGGGCCGGTGGCAGGGCGACGAGCCAGGAGTCCGCCGCCGCGGCCTGCGCCGCCTGGGTCAGCACGCTCGGCACCTCCGTCACGCTCGGCCCCGGGCAGCTCGGGCACGCATGGTCGGACACCTGCTGCACCTGGTCGAGCGCCTGCGCCGCCTGGAGCAGCTGGTCGAGGGCGCCAGGCGGCACCACGCCCTGCAGCGCGTGCAGCCGCGCCATGCTGGTAGCGGTGAAGGTGCGAACGGTCGTCATCGACGACGTGTCGCCGGTGGCCTGGTAGTCCGAGACCAGCAGGTCGGAGCCGGTGACCGCCTGCTGGGTGAAGGCGTCGAGGGTCTCGCCGACCTGGTCCGCGCTCGCGCCGTTGCGGCTGAGGTCGGCGACCTCGTCGAGCCGGGTCGAGGCGCTGTCGAGCAGCACCCGACCGCGGGCCGCACGGTCGAAGGTGAGCTGGGCGTGTGCGCTCTCGAGGCCGCGCTTGAGCGGGTACAAGCCGTCGCCGGGCAAGGCGCTCTGGGCTGCGACCGCCATCGTCGCCGAGCCGCCGACCAGCACGACGCCGCTGAGGACGGCCGCCAGGCGACGGTTGCGTCGGCGCGTGCGGGGCGCGGCCGGCCGCAGGCGCAGCCGCTCGTCGGTCTCGGCCTCCTCGACCGCCGAGGCGGTCAGCACCGTCGCGGCCTCCGCGAGCAGGCGCTCGCGGAGCGTGGACACGAACGCGGGGTCGGGCACCGGCGGCGGGAGCGAGCGCAAGGCGCCGACGACGTCGAGCAGGTCGAGGTACGGCGAGCCCTCGGCGCTCGTCGAGGTGCCCTCGACGAGGTCGTGGAACTGCTGTGAACGCCGCCCCGTGCTCACGATGCCCGTCCTGTGTGATCGTCCCCCGCGCTGCAGCAAGCGCCCCAGCACCTGCACAACGAGGAGGTGTGCACCAGGGTTACGCCGGACCGGGTGACGAGCTCAGTCATCGCGCCACCCCGCGGGCATCAGCTTGGCCAGGTTCCGTACGCCGCGAAGCTGGAGCTGCTTGACCGCGCCCTCGCTGCGACCGAGCACCTCGGCGGTCTCGGCGATGCTCAGACCTTGGAGGAAGCGCATGATGAGGCAGTCGCGCTGCTCGTCGGAGAGCCGACGAAGCCCGTCGAGGAGCACCTCGTTCGTCAGCCCGGCCAGGACCTCGTTCTCGGGACCCTCGGTGGCGTCGTCGTGCAGCCCCATGTCCTCGGTGGTGAGCTCGAGCCGGGTGCGACCGGCCTTGAAGTGGTCGGTGCAGAGGTTGCGCGCGATCGTCATCAGCCAGGCGCCGAAGTCCTTGCCCTGCCACCGGAAGCCGGCCATGTTGCGCAGCGCGCGGAGGAAGGTCTCGGAGGTGAGGTCCTCGGCGAGCGTCGTCGAGCGGGTCCGGTAGTAGAGGAACCGGTACACCGAGCCGTGGTAGTGGTCGTAGAGGTGGCCGAAGGCCTCGGCGTCGCCGCCGCGGGCCATCTCGACCAGAGCGATGAGCCGGCTGCGCTCGGCCTCGCTGTCCTCCGACGAGGCGGCCCGGTCGGAGTCGTCGTAGCGGCCGCCGTGGCCACCCTGCCCACTCGGCGCGGGCCCGCCGACGGTGGCCTCGCTCAGCAGCATCCAGGCAGGGGCGCCCGCCGGCTGCGCGGGCAGGCGGCCCAGCGCGGCCAGCACGGCCGCGCGCAGGTCGTCCCAACCGCTCGCCGAGTCGTGGTCAGCCCACGTCATCGATTCCCCTCCCGAGCACCGGTGGTGGCGCCCGGCCATCGTAAGCATCGGGAGGTCGGTGGCGGAACGGCCGGCGTCAGCGACGTCGTCGTACGGCGACACCGGCGGCGACCGCACCCGTCGCCGCCCCGGCGACCGCGCCGGCGAACACGCCGGCCCGGGCGGCCTTGCGGCCGGTGCGGTAGTCGCGGATCCGCCAGCCCTGCTGCTTGGCGTGCGCACGCAGGCGGGCGTCGGGGTTGACCGCGCAGGGGTGGCCCACCAGGGACAGCATGCTGAGGTCGTTGAAGGAGTCGGAGTACGCCGAGCAGCGGGCCAGGTCGAGCCCCTCCCTCGCGGCGAGGGCCTTGATCGCCTCGGCCTTGGCCGGCCCGTGCAGCATGTCGCCGACCAGCCGGCCGGTGTAGACGCCGTCCTCGTGCTCGGCCACGGTGCCCAGTGCCCCGGTGAGACCGAGCCGGCGAGCGATGATCCCCGCGATCTCGATCGGGGCGGCGGTGACGAGCCAGACCCGCTCGCCCTCGTCGAGGTGCATCTGCGCGAGGGCGCGGGTGCCCGGCCAGATCCGGTGGGCCATCGACTCGTCGAAGATCTCCTCACCGAGAGACTCGAGCTCGGCGACCGTGTGACCGGCGATGAAGGAGAGCGCTGAGGCACGGGTCTGGGCGACGTGCTCGGGGTCCTCGACCCCGACGATCCGGAAGTAGGCCTGCTTCCAGGCCGCCGAGAGGATCTCGCGGGTCGTGAAGAACTTGCGGCGGTGCAGGCCACGGGCGAGGTGGAAGATGCTCGCGCCCTGCATCATCGTGTTGTCGACGTCGAAGAAGGCCGCCACCGAGGGGTCGGTGGGCGTCGCCAGGGCGGTCTCGACCTCGGCCGTCGCCGCTGCGGCCTCGCCGGCGAGAACCGAGCGCTGCTGGAGGTTCAGCGCCTTCCGGCTCTTCTCGGGCGTCACGGTGCGCAGCCTATCGTCGCGAGCTGACCGGTCAGGCTCGCGAGCGAGCTCGCTTCGACTCTCGCTGCGGTCCTTCGCCCCGGCTCCGCCGGCTCGAAGGGTCCTCGCTCGCTGTGGGATCATCGCCCCCATGCCCGCCACCCACGACGTGTCCTGGCTCGTGGCGGAAGCGGCGGCCGACCGGCCCGATGCCCTGGCGGTGGTCGAGGCGGCCGGACGCAGCGTCACCTGGGCCGAGCTCGAGGACGAGGTCGCCCGGATCGCGACGGGTCTCGGCGCGGCTGGGCTCGTGGCCGGTCAGCGGGTGCTGATGTCGATGGGCAACCGGATCGAGTTCGTGACGGCCTACCTCGGGGTGCTGCGCGCCCAGGTGGTCGCCGTACCGGTGAACCCGCGCGCCACCTCCGGTGAGCTGGCGCGGATGATCGCCGACTCGGGCTGCCGGTTGGTGCTCGCCGACCCCGAGACGATCGACACCGTGCGCGCGGCGGCCGCTCTGGTGCGCGCCGCGCGGTCCGGTGAGACCGACGAGCTCGACGCCGACCTGGTCGGTCGCTCGCACGAGCCACGCGTGTACGTCGTCGGGGTCGAGCCCACGGGCAGCGAGCAGGCGTACGACGCGTTGAGGGCAGCCGCGGCCGTGCCCGTGCCGCCGTTGCCCGACCCCGAGAAGCTCGCCTGCCTGCTCTACACCAGCGGCACCTCCGGTCGGCCGCGCGCCGCGATGCTCACCCATCGCGCGTTGATCGCCAACATCGACCAGGCCGCGCAGGTCGACCCGCCGATGATCCACGGCGACGACGTGGTGCTCGGCGTCCTGCCCCTCTTCCACGTCTACGGCCTCAACGCCGTGCTCGGCAGCGTCCTGCGGCAGCGGGCCAAGCTCGTCCTGGTCGACCACTTCGATCCGCACGCGACGCTCGACCTCATCGACGACGAGGCGGTCAGCGTGGTGCCGGTCGCGCCGCCGGTCTTCGCCTACTGGTTGCCCGAGGAGCACCTGCGCGAACGGCTCGGGCCCGTGCGGATGATGCTCTCGGGCTCGGCCCCGCTCTCAGCGGAGCTGATCGATCGGTTCGTCGAGGCGACCGCCGTGCCGGTCCATCAGGGCTACGGCCTGACCGAGGCGGCCCCGATCGTCACCAGCACCCTGTGCAGCAAGGTCCTCCAGCACGGCTCGGTCGGCGCGGCGCTGCCCGGCATCGAGATCAAGCTGCTCGACGAGCTCGGCCAGGTGCCGGAGGGCGACGACGCCGGCGAGATCTGGATCCGCGGCGCCAACATGTTCAGCGGCTACTGGCCCGACGGCGACGGCGGCCCCGACCAGGACGGGTGGTGGGGGACCGGCGACGTCGGCTTCCTCGACGCCTCCGGTGACCTGTTCCTCGTCGATCGGCTCAAGGAGCTCGTGATCGTCTCGGGGTTCAACGTCTACCCGAGCGAGGTCGAGGACGTGATCCGCGAGGTGCCGTCGGTCGCCGACGCGGCGGTGATCGGGGTCGAGGACGCCCGCACCGGCGAGGCGGTCGTCGCCTACGTCCACCCCTCGGGCGGCGAGAGCCCCGAGGCCGTCACGGACGCCGTACGCGAGCACTGCGCGGAGCGGCTGGCGAGGTTCAAGCAGCCCTCGCGGATCGAGGTCGTCGACGAGCTGCCGCTGACGGTCACGGGCAAGGTGCAGAAGGGCCGGCTGCGCGGGATGGAACGACGTCGTCAGCTGGGGCTCCTGGAATGAGCGATCCCCGCGTCACTCTCTACAGCCGCCCGGGCTGCCACCTCTGCGACGACGCGAGGGTCGTGGTCCAGCAGGTGTGCGCCGAGCTCGGTGAGTCGTACGTCGAGGTCTCCATCGACGGCGACCCCGACCTCCAGCGCCGCTTCGGCGAGGAGATCCCGGTGACGTTCGTCGACGGGCGCCAGCACGACTTCTGGCGGGTCGACCCCACCCGCCTCCGCACCGCCCTGTCCTGAGGGACGTCCGTCGGTCGAGCTGGTCGAGACCACGCGCCACCGTCCTGCGTCGCTCGCCGGGTTTCGAGACAGGCGCCAGCGCGCCTTCCTCCACACCCGGTAGCACCGGTGGTTGAGGAGGTCGCTCTGCGACCGTCTCGAAACCACCCCGGAGGCCGTCGGTCGAGCTCGTCGAGACCACACCCCACGGACGCGCCTCCGACGTCCGGCCCGCGCGCGCCGTAGGGTCGGTCGGGTGAAGCGACGATGAGCAAGATGGACAACCTGCGGGCGATGCGCGAGGCCCGCTACGCGGAGTCCCAGGCGCGCGCCAAGGCGAACGCCTCGTCGACCCCGGCCACGGGCGTCGAGAAGCAGGCCGGCCCGACCGAGCCGGCGCGTCCGCCGACGCTGGCGGTCGTGCCCGACCCGGTGGAGCCCGCACCGGCCGAGGCGTTGTGCGGCCACCGCAACATGAGCGGGCGCACGTGCACCCGCGAGGCGGGGCACGCGGCGAAGAGCCACCGCTACTCCTGAGCCCCCGCGAGGTCAGCGGATGGTGTCGGCCCGGTTCGTGGTGATCGTCGCGGCCAGGCGGGAGGTGTCGGCGGCGGTCCAGCCGGGCGGCGGAAGGATCGTCGCCCAGGCATCGACCGGGGCGGTGCCGAACTGGTGACCCGTCCCGTCGGGTACGTCGTTCGCGACCATCTGGTCGGCCCCGAGCTGGAGCATCGTGATCACCGGGATCCACCGGATCGACGGTGGTACGTCGCGGCCGCGCGGCTCGGAGAGCCAGTCGGGTTTGTGCAGCGCCAGCGACCAGTCCCACCAGGTGACCGGGTCGTTGGCGTGCTGGAGGTAGCCGACCTTGGGGTCCGGCCATGGTCCGAGCGCGGTCAGGTCGGCGGGGTCGTCGGCGAAGCGCACCATCTGGCCGCCGTCGTACGTGGGGAAGATCTCGGGCGTGCCGGCCTCGCGGTCGGCGGTGAAGCGGCTCCACAGTGAGTTGTTCGCGGTGGGGCCCACGAAGAGCGCGCCGTCGGTCCGGTCGGCGAGGTCGTCGGCGCTGGTGAACGCAGCCTCGGCGCCGAAGCTGCCGAGGCTCTCGCCGCTCACCACGAGCTTCGGCCGGTCGGCGGGAAGCAGCGCGCTCCAGTGGGCGTAGACGGCGTTGAAGAGCAGCTTCCCGGCGACCTCCGCCCGGTCGCCGTCGGCGAGGAACGACATCCAGCTCGGCAGGTAGGAGTACTGGATGCTGACGGTCGCGGTGTCGCCCTTCCACATGTACTCCAGTGCCTGCGCCTGGTTCTCGTTCACCCAGCCGCGTCCGGTGCCGGTCACGACGTTGAGGACCGCCCGGTCGAAGCCGCCGAGGCGCTCGAGCTCCGTGACGGCGCGATCGGCCTCCTCCTGAAGGTCGACGTCTCCGTCGGTGCCGACGCCGACGTAGGCACGCACGGGCGCCCGGGCCGGCTCGCCAGCGAACGCGGTGACCTGGGCCCGGGTCGGGGCATTGGCGATGAAGACGCGGCCCTGGCGACCGAGGTCGTCCCACGGCACCGCCGACCGGGGGCCGCCGGAGACGACCCGGCTCGTCGGTGCCGGTACGTCGGTCGAGAACTCGTCGTTGACCGCCATGAACGTCGCGTCGAGCGTGCCCAGCAGTCGGTTGGACGCGACGCCGGTGACCAGGAGGTAGGCGACGAGGGCCACGACCACCCCGCCGACGACGGCCGCGGTGCGAGCGGGGAGGAACCGGCCGAGCCGCCGGCCCACCACGCGGCCGGCGGCGCGCAGCCCGCGCGCCACCGCGAGGACGACCACGACGAGCACGCCCGCGATCAGGAACGTCGCGATCACGCCCCCGGCGTCGAGCCCCTCGACGCCGATCTCGCGGCGTACGGCGCTCTCCCACCGCACGTAGGCCGTCACCATGACCACGGTCCCCACCAGGGCCACGAGGCCGAGCGCCCACCAGGCCCGCCGTCGTACGGTCCCGGTCAGCCGACCGCCGCACAGCCGCACCAGCCATCCGAGCAGCGCGCCGAGGCCGTACCCGAGCAGGGTGGCCACTGCGACGACGACGCCCTGGAAGACCGGGCTCCGCGGTAGGAGCGACGGCGTCAGCGACGCCCACATGAGCAGGAGCGCACCTGCTGTGGCCGCGAACGGTGCCCGGACCTGTCGCCGGAGGCCGGCGGTCAGTCGGTCTCGACGGCGAACCACGAGCACATCGTAGGGAGCCTTCCGCGCCATTTTGTTCTCGCGTTCACAAACTCTTACAGTGAACGACGCCGCTCGGGCCGGGCCTGTCCCACCTCAGGGCTCGACTCCGTGCTCGGCGGCTGGAGAGACAGAACCTTGAGCGCACGGACGTCCCACGACACCGCCCGGGAGATTCCCGAGGCGACCGTGGCGCGACTGCCCGTCTACCTGAGGGCACTCACCACGCTCTCGGAGGCCGGGACCGGCACCTGCTCGAGCGAGGACCTCGCCGCCGCAGCAGGCGTGAACAGCGCCAAGCTCCGCAAGGACCTCTCCTACCTCGGCAGCTACGGCACCCGCGGGGTCGGGTACGACGTGGACTACCTGCGCTACCAGATCGCCCGCGAGATCGGTGTCACCCAGGACTGGCCCGTGGTCATCGTGGGCATCGGGAACCTGGGCCACGCGCTCGCCAACTACTCCGGCTTCCGCAGCCGCGGCTTCCGCGTCGTGGCCCTCCTCGACGCCGACCCCGAGCGCCACCAGGAGGTCGTCGCCGGCGTCGACGTGCGCCCCTTCAGCGACCTCGCCCAGATCGTGCGCGAGCAGGGCGTGGCCATCGGCGTCATCGCGACGCCGGCGGCCGCCGCCCAGGACGTCGCGGACAAGATGGTCGAGGTCGGGATCACCAGCATCCTCAACTTCGCCCCGACCGTGCTCAACGTCGGCGCGGGCGTCGACGTCCGCAAGGTCGACCTCTCGATCGAGCTCCAGATCCTGGCCTACCACGAGCAGCGCAAGGCCGCACAGGAGGCGACGGCATGACGGTCCTCGTCGTCGGGATCTCCCACCGCTCCGCGCCGATCCCGCTCCTGGAGAAGCTCGCCGTGGACACCGACGGCGCCACCAAGCTGATCGAGGACGTGCTGGCGAACCCCCACGTCTCCGAGGCCACCGTGGTCGCCACCTGCAACCGGATGGAGATCTACGCCGCCGTCGACCGCTTCCACGGCAGCGTCGAGGGGCTTTCGCAGCTGTTGCTCGCACCGGCCCACGACAACGTCGAGGCGCTGTTGCCCCACCTCTACATCCACTACGACGACGGCGCCGTCTCGCATCTCTTCCAGGTCGCGGCCGGGCTCGACTCGATGGCGGTCGGCGAGGCCCAGGTCCTCGGCCAGACCCGCGACGCTCTCGCCCTCGGGCAGGAGCTCGGGTCGGTCGGCCCGAGCCTCAACACCCTGTTCCAGCAGGCGCTCCGCGTCGGCAAGCGCGCCCACGCCGAGACCGGCATCGACCGCGCCGCGCCGACCCTGGTCTCCGCGGCGCTCGACCGGGCCACCGACGACGTGATGGGCCGCCGCGTGGTGGTCGTCGGCGCCGGCGGCATGGCCGGCCTGGCCGTCGCGACCGTCGTACGGCGTGGCGCCGGCGAGGTCGTCGTGGTCAACCGCACGCCGGAGCGCGCCGAGCGGCTCGCGGGCGAGTACGCCGCGCGGTGGGCGCCGATGAGCGCCCTCGCGATCGAGGTCGCCAACGCCGACATCGTCGTGGCCTGCGCCGGTGCCTCGGGCGTCCTGATCAGCCGCGAGGTCGCGGCCGCCGCGCCCGGGCCTCTGGCCATGGTCGATCTCGCGCTCCCCCACGACATCGACCCGTCCGTCATCGACCTGCCCGGCGTCACCCTGGTGACGCTCGCCGACCTCGCAGGCGACCTCCTCGACTCCGAGGCCGCGGTGGAGGTCGAGGCGGTGCGCACGATCGTCACCGATGAGGTCGAGGCGTTCCTCACGGCCCGCCGTCAGGCCGGGCTCACCCCGACCGTGGTCGCCCTGCGCACCATGGCCACCGGCGTCGTCGACGCGGAGATGGCCCGGCTCGAGCGACGCCTCCCCGGCCTCGATCCCGCCACCCGCGCCGAGCTCCTCCAGACCCTGCGGCGGGTCACCGACAAGCTCGTCCACCAGCCGACGATCCGGGCCAAGGAGCTCGGCGACCGCAACGCGACGTCGTACGCCGCGGCGCTGGCCGAGCTCTTCGCCCTCGACCCCGACGCGGTCGACGCGATGACCCGCCCTGTGGCTCCGGGCGACGGCACCGGTCTGCGGGGTGACGAGGCATGAAGGCCATCCGCCTGGGCACCCGCGCGTCGCTGCTCGCGATGACCCAGTCGCGCTGGGTCGCCGACCGCCTCGCCGCGGCGACCGGTCGCGAGGTCGAGCTGGTCGAGGTGAGCACCACCGGCGACCGGGTCGACACCCCACTGGCGCAGCTCGGCGGCACCGGCGTCTTCGTCGGTGCGCTGCGCGAGGCGCTGCTCGACGGCCGGATCGACGTCGCCGTCCACTCGCTCAAGGACCTCCCGACCGCTCCCGCCGACGGGCTCGTGCTGGCCGCCGTGCCACTGCGCGAGGACCCCCGTGACGTCGTCGTCGCCCGCGACGGGCTCACCCTCGGCGAGCTGCCGGTCGGCAGCCGCGTGGGCACCGGTTCGCCGCGCCGTGCCGCCCAGCTCCACGCGCTCGGCCTCGGTTTGGAGATCGTCGACATCCGCGGCAATGTGGACACCCGGATCCGGAAGGTCCGCGAGGGGGAGTACGACGCCGTCGTGCTCGCCCGTGCCGGACTGGCCCGGATCGGCCGTCTCGAGGAGGCCACCGAGGTGCTCGACCCGCTCCAGATGCTCCCCGCCCCCGGGCAGGGTGCGCTCGCGGTCGAGACCCGCGCCGACGACCACGCCACCGAGGTGGCCGCCTTGGACGACCCGCGGTCCCGCGAGGCGGTGACCGCCGAACGCGCGGTGCTCGCCACGCTCGAGGGTGGCTGTGCCGCCCCGATCGGCGCACTGGCCGAGGTGGTCGAGGGGGAGCACGACGAAGAGCTCTGGGTGAGGGCCGTGGCGCTCTCACCCGACGGGACGCTGGCGGTCCGGATGTCCGCCACCGGCGACCCAGCCGACGCCGCCGGCGTCGGTAGCCGCCTCGCGAGCGACATGCTCGCCGAGGGGGCAGCACAGCTGACGGATACCCAGCCGAGCACACCGCACGAGCAGCCGGTGACCGACTGCGAAAGGCAAGAGGCATGACGCGAGCCCAGACCAACCGCACCTCTCCCTCCCAGGCTTCGGCCGGAAGGGGATGGGTGGCCTTCGTCGGGAGCGGCCCGGGTGACCCCGGCCTCCTCACCGTGCGAGCCACCGACCTCCTTCGGAGCGCCGACGTGGTGATCACCGAGGGGGCCGAGCATCCCGCTCTGATCCGCTCCGTCCTCGGGCTACCCGAGGGCTCCGAGGGTGGCCCCGAGCTCGTCGACGGCGGGTTCGGTGAGGACGGCCAGCCGCTGACCCATGCGGCCCGCGCCAAGGTCGTCGTACGCCAGGCCAAGCGCGGCCTCCGCGTCGTGCGCCTGATGACCGGCGACCCGTTCGTCTACGCCTCGGGTCCCGAGGAGGCCGCGGCCTGCGCCAAGGCCGGCATCGGCTTCGAGATCGTGCCCGGCGTGTCCTCCGTCGCGGCGGTCCCGGCGTACGCCGGCATCCCGCTGACCACCAAGGACCACCGCGAGCTCACCGTCGTCACCGCCGGCGACAAGATCGACTGGAGCCGCTACGTCGGGTGCCCCACGCTGGTGCTGCTGTCGGCCGTCGGCTCGATCGCCGACATCGCCCGCGCCCTCGTCGAGGCCGGCCGCTCGGCCGACACCCCGGTCGCGATGACCAGCACCGGCACCACGACCGAGCAGCAGACGATCACCTCGACGCTGGAGCACATCGCGGCCGACGCCCGCGCCGCCCGCATGGCACCGCCCGCGGTCACCGTGGTCGGCGAGGTCGTCTCGATGCGCGACGCCCTGTCGTGGTTCGAGACCAAGCCGCTCTTCGGCTGGCGGATCCTGGTGCCGCGCACCAAGGAGCAGGCCGGCTCGCTGTCGGCTCGCCTGCGCGAGTTCGGCGGAGTTCCCGAGGAGGTGCCGACCATCTCGGTCGAGCCGCCCCGCAACCCGCTCCAGATGGACAAGGCCGTCCGCGGGCTGGTCGAGGGTCGCTACGAGTGGATCGCCTTCACGAGTGTGAATGCGGTCAAGGCGGTGCGCGAGAAGTTCGAGGAGTACGGCCTCGACGCCCGCGCCTTCTCCGGCCTCAAGATCGCTGCGGTCGGTGACAAGACCGCTGCCGCGATCGGCGACTGGGGCCTGCGTGCCGACCTGGTCCCGAGCGGCGAGCAGTCCGCGGCCGGCCTCCTCGAGGACTGGCCGGAGTACGACGACATGCTCGACCCGATCAACCGGGTGTTCCTGCCGCGCGCCGACATCGCGACCGAGAACCTCGTCGCGGGCCTGGTCGACCTCGGCTGGGAGTGCGACGACGTCACGGCGTACCGCACGGTCCGCGCGGCGCCGCCGCCGGCGCCGGTGCGCGACGCGATCAAGGGCGGCAAGTTCGACGCCGTCGTGTTCACGTCGTCATCGACCGTCCGCAACCTGGTCGGGATCGCCGGCAAGCCGCACCCGTCCACCGTGATCGCGGTGATCGGGCCCGCCACGGCCAAGACCGCCGAGGAGCACGGGCTGCGGGTCGACGTCCTCGCCCCCAAGCCCGACGTCGACGAGCTGGTCGACGCGCTCGCCGACTTCGGTGCCTCCCGCCGGGCCGCGATGCTCGAGGCCGGGCAGCCGGTGACCAAGCCGTCGGAGCGCAAGCCGTCGAGCCGCAAGAAGGTCCGCACGCAGTGAGCGACGAGGTCGGCGCAGGAGTGCCGCGGCCGGTCACCCGGCCGCGGCGCCTCCGCACGACCAGCGGCCTGCGCCGAATGGTCGCCGAGACCGTGGTGGAGCCGGCCCAGCTCGTGCTGCCCGTCTTCGTCCGCGAGGGCGCGGCCGAGCCAAGGCCGATCACCACGATGCCGGGCGTGGTCCAGCACGGCCGCGACTCGCTGCTGAAGGCCGCGCACGAGGCGGCTGACCTGGGGCTGGGTGGGCTCATGCTCTTCGGCATCCCCGAGCACAAGGACGCCGTCGGCTCCGGGGCCGTCGACCCGTCCGGCGTGCTCAACCAGGCCATCACCGACGTCGTGGCCGAGGTCGGTGACGCGCTCACCGTGATGAGCGACCTCTGCCTCGACGAGTTCACCGACCACGGCCACTGCGGTGTCCTGACTCCCGACGGGCGGGTCGACAACGACCGCACCCTCGAGGTGTACGCCGAGATGGCCCTCGCCCAGGCCGACGCCGGCGTCGACATGGTCGGGCCGAGCGGGATGATGGACGGCCAGGTCGCTGCGGTCCGCGGCGCCCTCGACACGGCGGGCCACACCGACGTCGGCATCCTGGCCTACTCCGCCAAGTACGCCTCCTCCTTCTTCGGCCCCTTCCGCGAGGCCGTCGACTCCTCGCTGCAGGGCGACCGTCGGACCTACCAGCAGGATCCCGCCAACGCCCGCGAGGGCGTGCACGAGGCCCGGCTCGACGTCGCCGAGGGCGCCGACCTGGTGATGGTCAAGCCCGCGCTCGGCTACCTCGACGTCGTACGACGCGTGCGCGACGCCGTGGAGGTGCCGGTGGCGGCGTACAACGTCTCGGGCGAGTACGCCATGGTCGAGGCCGCCGCCGCCCAGGGCTGGATCGACCGGGAGCAGGCGATCCTCGAGGTACTCACCTCGATCCGCCGCGCAGGAGCCGACGTGGTGCTGACCTACTGGGCTGCCGAGGCCGCGCGCCTGCTCGCGCGTTGACCCCGTCGTCCGCCCCACGTTCACCTAGGCGTGATGCTCAGGCGGACGACCCACCGCGCCAGATCAGTCGTCCGCCCCAGGCTCACCTAGAGGTGACGCTCAGGCGGACGACCGGGTGGCGGTCAGTGCGTGAGGTCGTAGACGCACTGGTCGAACGCGTCGCTCGGGTCGAGCGGGTTGTCGATCAGTCCGTCCGCGAGGCACTGCACGACGGCTTGGGCCTGGGTCAGGATGGTCGGCGCGTCCGTCGGGATCAGGGTCGGGACGCTCGGCAGCGGGAGCTTCGTGGGCAGCCCGCCGCCCGGGTTCGACGTCGGGTTGTCGGTGGGCTCGGGCGAGGGAGCGTTGCCGGGCGCCGAGGTGGGACCGGAGGTGGGACCCGACGTCGGGCCGCTGCTCGGTGAGGTCGTGTGGTGTACGTGGTGCTGACCGCTGTGGTGGCGGTGGTGCCCGCCGCGCACCACGGTGGCCGGCGGGTTGCCGAAGCTGAAACCGGTGGTCGTCGTGCCGTTCGGCACCGAGGTGAAGTCGCCGTTCTCGTAGGCCCGCGCGATCGCGAGCACCAGGTCGACGTAGCGCTGGCTGTGGTTGTAGCGGAACACGGCCGCGCGCTGGCCGGCGTCGTTGCCGAGGTCGTCGGGGCCGGAGCAGAGGTAGACCGCCGAGCCGAGCGACGCGTCGTAGATGTCCTGGGGGTCGCGCCGGCCGTCGTTGTCGGCGTCCACCCCGACGATCGCCCAGGTCGACGGGATGAACTGCATCGGGCCGACGGCGCGGTCGTAGCGGGTGTCGCCGTCGTACTGCCCGGCGTCGGTGTCGCGGATCAGCGAGGTGCCGTGGGTCCCATCGAGAGCGGGGCCGAGGATGCCGGGCTTGGCGAATCCGCGGTCGGTGAGCACGTTGCCGTCGGTGCGGCCGTGGTCGGACTCCACCCGCCCGATCGCGGCGACCAGCTGCCAGGGCAGGTGACAGGTCTCGTCGGCGGTGTCGATCACGGTCGCCGCGCGCTGGTACGCCGCGAGCGCCACCTCGGGGATGCCGCTCGCGGACGCCGTCGAGACGACGTCGGAGGCATGGCCGCGCACGCCAGGGGCCAGGGTGTGGGGAGCGGTGAGGCTGGCCGGGGCACGGACCGCCTCGGCCGGCACCCGGGTGCCGTCGGGCAGCGTGCCCGAGCCGCTCGCCTCCGGGTCGGAGCCGGCCGTGGCGAGGCTCGCGGTCCAGGCCACGGAGAGCAGGGCCAGCGGCAGCAGGGCAGACGCCTTCTGGACGCGTCCGAACCTCGCGTCCGCCATCGACCCATCCCTCCTCGTGGAGACCAGGACAGGTTTCCCTCCCTGTCACCGGTTGAAACGACCGGGGAGGACGGATGTTACGCACCGATTGCGGCCCGGTTGCACCCCTCGGACACAATGGCCCGGTGACTCCCGACCGCTCCGAGGCGCTCTTCGCGCGTGCGTGCGCGGTGACGCCCGGCGGTGTGAACTCCCCGGTGCGCGCCTTCCAGGCGGTCGGCGGCACCCCTCGCTTCATCCGCTCGGCCTCGGGCGCCTGGCTGACCGACGTCGACGGGCAGGAGTACGTCGACCTCGTGGGCTCCTGGGGTCCGATGCTGCTCGGTCACGCCCACCCCGAGGTGATGGCGGCGGTGAGCGACGCACTCAGCCGCGGCACGTCGTACGGCGCTCCGACCGAGGCCGAGGTCGACCTCGCCGAGGAGATCGTCGGACGTACGCCGGTCGAGCGGGTCCGCTTCGTGTCCTCCGGCACCGAGGCGACGATGTCGGCGATCCGTCTCGCGCGCGGGTTCACCGGCCGCGACGTCGTGGTGAAGTTCGCGGGCTGCTACCACGGCCACGTCGACGCACTGCTGGCCTCGGCGGGCTCCGGGCTGACCACGTTCGCGGTGCCCGGCACCCCCGGCGTGCCCGAGAGCGCCACCGCGCTCACCCGCGTCCTGCCCTACAACGACCGCGAGGCCGTGACCGCCCTCTTCGAGGCCGAGGGCGACCGGATCGCCTGCCTCGTCACCGAGGCCGCCGCCGGCAACATGGGCGTGGTGCCGCCCGAGCCGGGCTTCAACGAGTTCCTCGCGGAGACCTGCCGTGCTCACGGCGCGCTGTTCGTCAGCGACGAGGTGATGACCGGCTTCCGCGCCTCGCGCCAGGGCCAGTGGGGCCTCGACGGCGCCGTCGAGGACTGGACGCCCGACCTGATGACCTTCGGCAAGGTGATGGGCGGCGGCTTCCCCGCCGCGGCCTTCGGTGGCCGCGCCGACGTGATGGGGATGCTCTCGCCGGAGGGGCCGGTCTACCAGGCGGGCACCCTGTCGGGGAACCCGATCGCGACCACCGCCGGCCTGGCCACGCTGCGCCTGGCCACCGACGAGGTCTACGCCCACCTCACCGAGGTCGGTACGACGATCAAGGACGCCGCCGCGACCGCGCTGTCGACGGCCGGCGTGCCCCACTGCGTGCAGTCCGCCGGCACCATGTTCTCCGTCTTCTTCACCGACGGCCCGGTGCGCGACTTCGAGGCGGCGCAACGCCAGGACACCGCGGCCTTCGCCGCCTTCTTCCACGCGATGCTCGACAGCGGCGTCTACCTGCCCCCGTCGGCGTACGAGGCGTGGTTCGTCTCGGCCGCCCACGACGAGCGCGCCGTCCAGATCGTGCTCGACGCGCTGCCGGCGGCAGCCCGGGCCGCTGCGGAAGGAACTCATGGCTGAGACCACGACCGTCCACCTGCTGCGCCACGGCGAGGTGCACAACCCCGAGGGCGTCCTCTACGGGCGCCGCGACGGGTACCACCTCTCCGCGCTCGGCCGCGAGATGGCGCAGCGCGTCGCCGACACGATCGCCGAGCGCGACATCGTCCACCTGCGCACCTCCCCGCTCGAGCGGGCGCAGGAGACCGCGGCCCCGCTGGCCGCGGCGCGCAGCCTGACCCCGCTCGTCGACCCCCGGGTGATCGAGTCCGGCAACGTCTTCGAGGGCAAGCGGTTCGGGCACGGCGACAACGCCCTGCGCAAGCCGTCGACCTGGGTGCACCTGTGGAACCCCTGGAAGCCCTCGTGGGGTGAGCCGTACAAGGAGGTCACCGGCCGCGTGCTCGCCGCCGTGTACGACGCGCGCGACGCCGCCCGCGGCCACGAGGCCGTGGTCGTGTCCCACCAGCTGCCGATCTGGATCACCCGACTGGCACTGGAGAAGCGCTCCTTCCTCCACGACCCGCGCAAGCGCCAGTGCACGCTGTGCTCGCTCACCTCGCTGGAGTTCGACGGCGACGACCTGCGCACCATCACCTACTCCGAGCCCGCCGGCGACCTGATCCCGGTCCGCGACCGCAAGGCGCCGTTCTCGGCCGGGGACGCACCCGAGGTCCATCGGCCATGAGGCGAGCGAGGCGCGCGCTGGTCGCGGCGGCAGGACTCCTGCTGGCCGCCACCGGCTGCTCCTCGTTGCAAGGCACCGGCGACAAGGGCTACGTCAGCGGCGACGGCGCGATCCGGACGATCCCGGTCGCCGACCGTTCCGACCCGGTGAGCCTCTCGGGCAAGGACCTCGACGGCCGGGAGCTGTCGCTGGCGTCGATGAAGGGCAAGCCGACGGTGGTCACCGTCTGGGGAGCGTGGTGCGCGGACTGCCACAAGGAGTCGCCGTACGTCGTCGCGGCCGCCAAGGAGCTCGGCTCGACGGCTCACTTCGTCGGCATCGACAGCCGTGACCCCGGCACCGCCCAGGCCAAGGCATTCCAGTCCCGCTACGGCATCACCTGGCCGTCGTTCTACTCCCCGGGAGGCGAGGCGCTGCTGTCCTTCCCCGGCGTGATCACCCCCAACTCCGTGCCCGCGACCGTCGTCCTCGATGCCCAGGGGCGTCCCGCCGCGGCGATCAACGGCTCGGTGCCGTCGGCCCGGACCCTGGTCGAGATGGTCCGTCAGGTGGCGCAGGGTGGCTGACTGGTTCCAGCAGCAGGCCTCCTCGGGCTCGCTCGTGCTCGCCATCCCGGTCGCCCTGATCGCCGGCCTGGTCTCGTTCTTCTCCCCGTGCGTGATCCCGCTGCTGCCGGGCTACCTGTCCTACGCCACCGGTCTGTCCGGCGCCGACCTCGAGCACGCGCGTCGCGGACGGATGCTGGCCGGCGCCATTCTCTTCGTGCTCGGCTTCTCGGCCGTCTACGTGCTGCTGGGCTGGGTCTCCGGCTCGGTCGGGGCATGGCTCGTCGACTGGCGCCAGCAGCTCGAGATCGTGCTCGGCATCCTCACCATCCTGCTCGGCCTGGCGTTCGCCGGGTTGATCCCGTTCTCCCAGCGTGAGTGGCGCTCCCACACCGTGCCGGCCGTGGGGCTGGCGGCCGCCCCGCTGCTCGGCTTCCTCTTCGGCGTCGGCTGGACGCCCTGCATCGGCCCCACGCTGGCCGCGATCACCAACCTGTCGCTCAACGAGGCGACGGCAGGGCGCGGCGCCCTGCTGGCCGGCGTCTACTGCATCGGCCTGGGTCTGCCCTTCATCGTCGCCGCGATCGCCTACCGGCGTGCGCTCGGTGCCTTCGCGTTCGTACGACGTCACCAGCAGTGGGTGACCCGGCTCGGTGGGCTGATGCTCGTGCTCGTCGGCCTGGCCCTGGTGACCGGCTGGTGGGACGTCGCGGTGAACTGGCTCCAGGTGCACCTGGTCGAGAACTCGACGGCCAGCCTGTGAGCGACACCAAGGAAGCGGGCTCGGAGGACACCGGCACCTGGCAGCCGAGCGGCGACCGCGACCACCACCGCCGGGCCGGTGAGCTGACCGCGTGGGAGCTCGTGCGCTGGGGCTGGCGCCAGCTGACCTCGATGCGCACCGCGCTGGTCCTCCTGCTGCTGCTCGCCCTCGGCGCGATCCCTGGCTCGGTGATCCCCCAGCGCGGCGTCGACGCGCTGAAGACCCAGAACTGGCAGGCGGCCCACCCCCACCTGACCCCGATCTACGACCGGCTCGGGCTGTTCGGTGTCTACCACTCGCCGTGGTTCGCCGCGATCTACCTGCTGCTGATGATCTCGCTCGTGGGCTGCATCGTGCCGCGGCTGTTCGTCTACTGGCGCGGCTATCGGGCCGACCCGCCCACCGCCCCGCGCAACCTGACCCGACTGCCCGACCACGCGTCGTACACCACCGACGAGGAGCCGGACGCCGTCCTGCTGCGCGCCGCCCGCTCGCTCACCCGCAGCCACCGGATCTCGACCGGTGACGGCTGGGTCGCTGCCGAGCGCGGTCAGCTGCGTGAGGCGGGCAACCTGCTCTTCCACCTGTCGGTGCTCGTGGTGCTGGTCGGCTTCGGGATCGGCAGCCTGTTCGGCTACAAGGGCGGCGTGATCCTGGTGGTCGGCAACGGGTTCTCCAACTCGCTGACCCAGTACGACGACTTCGACCCGGGTGGCCTGTTCAAGGCCTCGCAGATGGAGCCGTTCTGCTTCACCGTGAACGACTTCGCCGTGCAGTGGCTGGAGTCGGGGCCGAGGCAGGGCATGGCGCGCGGCTTCCAGGCCCCGCTGACCTACCGCGAGAACTGCCAGGGCGACCCGTCCACGTGGTCTGCGCCGAAGGACTACGACCTCAAGGTCAACCACCCGCTCACCATCGGCGGCACCCAGATCTTCTTGATCGGGCACGGCTATGCCCCGGTCATCACCGTGCGGGACGCGCAGGGGCACAAGGTCTACGACGGCCCGACGATCTTCCTGCCCGAGAGCTCGAACTTCGAGTCGTTCGGCGTGGTGAAGGCGCCCGGTGTCACGCCGGGGCACGACATCGGGCTCGAGGGGCTCTTCTACCCGACCTACGCACTGGTCAACGGCAACCCGGTCAACGTGATGGGCGACGACCGCAACCCGACGCTGTCGATGCTGGCCTACACCGGCGACCTCGGCCTCGACAGCGGGATCCCGCAGTCGGTCTACGCGATGGACAAGGGCGCGATGAAGCAGCTGAAGAAGCCGAACGGGAAGATGTTCCGGGTCGACCTGCAGCCAGGCCAGACGGTGCACCTGCCCGACGGGGCCGGGACCGTGACCTTCGACGGCGTCAAGCACTGGACCCGGCTGCAGATCAGCCGGACGCCCGACGTGTGGCTGACCCTGCTCGGCGTGGTGCTCGCGCTGGTCGGCCTGCTCGGCTCGTTGTTCATCCGGCCACGGCGGGTCTGGGTCCGGGCGCGACGTACCGACGGCACGACCCTCGTGGAGGTGGCAGCACTGGACCGGTCGGGAGGCGGCGACCTGACCGCCGTACTCTCGTCGGTGGTGGACTCCCTGCAGACGCCGCAGGAGTCCGGCCGACGTACGACGGAGGAGGACACGGCATGAGCGATGCCGCATGGGAGACGCTCAGCAACCAGGCGATCGCCGCCGCAGGGATCGTGTACTTCCTGGCCCTGATGTCCCACCTGGTCGAGTGGAGCGCGCTGCGCACCGTGCCGGTCGGGCGCGCGGCGCGCGTGCCGGTGTCGGCAGGCGCCGCGACCGAGGGCGGCACGATCGACGAGCCCCGGGAGCCGGACGAGCCCGACGAGGCGAAGACCTACCGGATCGCGATGTTCGGCAGGCTGGGCCTGCTGCTCACGCTCATCGCGGCCGGGGCGCACTTCGTGGGCCTGGTGGGACGCGGCATGGCCGCCGACCCCAACCGGGTGCCCTGGGGCAACATGTACGAGTTCACGATCACGGGCGCGTTCGTGGTCGTCGCGGGCTACCTGCTGCTGCGCCGGCGCTACGGGCTCGACTGGATGGGCCCGATCATCACCGCCTTCGAGGTGGTGATGCTGATGGTGGCCGTGCTCTGGCTCTACGACCCGGTCGCTCCGCTCACGGAGGCGCTGCTGTCGTACTGGCTGGTGATCCACGTCGTCTCGGCGATCATCGCCACCGGCGCATTCACCCTCGGCGGCATCGCCTCGGCGCTCTACCTGATCAAGGCGCGGTCACTGGCGCGGGGGAAGGGCGTCGACCGCGGCTACATCGCGCGGCTGCCCACACTGGCGACGCTCGACCGTGTCTCGTACCGGATCCACGCGTTCGGCTTCCCGGTCTGGACCTTCGCGGTATTGATCAGCGGGCCGATCTGGGCGCACCAGGCCTGGTCGTCGTACTGGAACTGGGACCCCAAGGAGGTGTGCGCGTTCATCACCTGGGTGCTGTACGCCGCGTACCTGCACGCCCGCTCGACGGCGGGCTGGAAGGGCCGCAACGCCGCCATCTTGTCGCTGGTGGGGCTGGCGAGCCTGTGGTTCAACTTCATCGGGATCAACTACTTCTCGACGACGAGCCAGCACTCCTACGCCAACGGCGCCGCGATCGTCAGCCTCGAGGACCACTGAGGACCACTGAGGACCGCTGAGGCTCAGGAGGGGTCGTCCGGCTTGTCGCGCCGCGAGAGCTGGGCGAGGAACTCGTCGTCGTCGTCGGGGCCGAGGGGCCGCTGGTACTCCTCGTGGTGCCGGGGCGGCCGATGGGGCCAGCCCTCCAGCAGGAAGCGTGCCGCGTAGTAGGACCCCACCGCGACGACGACGAGCAGCAACACGAACCTCCACACGCGACAAGAGTAGGTCGCGGATGGTCGTCGCGTCCGCAGACCCACGATTCGGGCCGTGCTGGACGGTTTGACTACCCTGAGGGGCGTGAAGGCGTTCTGGACGTACACCGTGCTGCGGGTGCTGCTCTTCGTCGCGTCCGCCGCCGTCGTCTTCGGGATCTGGCTCGCGATCGCGGGCACGGTGCCGGTCATGTGGGTGCTCGTGATCGCGTTCCTCGTCAGCGGCATCGCGTCGCTGTGGCTGCTCAACCCGCAACGCACCGCCTTCGCCCGTCAGGTCGACGAGCGTGCACACCGGGCCGCGGAGAAGTTCGAGGAGATGCGCGCGAAAGAGGATGTGGACTGACCGGGCTCATCCCGGTGGTTGAGCCCGTGGTTGAGGAGGTCGCTCTGCGACCGTCTCGAAGCCATCGCGGGTCGCGGTCCCGGGCACCGGGTTTCGACTCGCCCAGCAGGACTTCGCGAGCTCAGTCGTAGGCTCGCTCATCCTGCGTTCGCCACGCCACGCGCTCGTTCCTCGCGCGCGGCGCGCTTCACTTCTTGCGGTTGAGCTGCCGGTCGATGCGGGACCGGTCCTGGCCCAGGATCTTGGCCAGCAGCGGGGCGCGCAGCTTCCACGCGACGAAGCCGGCGACGACGATGACCAGAAGGATGAACCAGAACATGGCACCAGCCTACGTCGGGGTCAGCGTCCGACGGTCAGGCCGACCAGCAGGCCCAGCCCGTAGAGCAGCTCCGAGACGCCGGTGAGCTGGAGCACCGGGATCAGTCCCGGGCCGACGGCCTTCGAGGTGATGACCCGGGTGGCGCGCGCGCCCGGCCCGGCGTACGCGAGGGCGAGCAGGGCCCACCACGACGTGGCGAGCGCGACGCCGACCAGGGCGACGGCGGCGAGGCCGAGCAGCAGCACATAGAGGCCACGGGTGCGGTCGTCGCCGAGCCGGACGGCGAGCGTCAGCTTCTGGGCCACGCGGTCGGTCGGGATGTCGCGCAGGTTGTTGGCCACGAGGATGGCGCAGGCCAGTGCACCGATGCCGATGGCGGCGTAGAGCGCGGCCACGTCCCAGGTCTCGGTCTGCACGTACGTCGTGCCGATCACCGCCACCAGCCCGAAGAACACGAAGACCATCACCTCGCCGAGCCCGAGGTAGCCGTAGGGCTTGGCGCCGCCGGTGTAGAACCACGCCGCCACCACGCACACGGCGCCGACCGCGACCAGCCACCAGGCCGTCGTCGCGGCCAGCACCAGACCGGCCACCCCTGCGACGCCGAACGCCGCGAACGCCGCGCGCTTCACCGCCGCCGGTGTCGCGGCGCCGGACCCGACCAGGCGCATCGGTCCGACCCTCTCCGTGTCGGTGCCGCGGATCCCGTCGGAGTAGTCGTTGGCGTAGTTGACGCCGACCTGGAGGGCCAGGCTGACCACCAGCGCCAGCAGGGCCTTCCACCACACCGCGGCGTCGTCGTACACCGCGACCGCCGTGCCGGCCAGCACGGGGGAGACGGCGGCGGGCAGGGTGCGCGGCCGGGCGCCGGCGAACCACTCGCCTGGGGAAGCCATGGTGCGGATTCAAGCAGGCCCGCCCGGGCGGCCCGCGCGACGGGTGCCCGACTAGCGTGCGTCCCGTGAGCTACCTGCGCCTGAGCGGCCACGCGGCGCGTGACGTCGACGCGGTCGAGGCGTGGCTGTCGGACCCGGACCCCGGCCCGGTCGTGATCGCCACCTCCGGCTCGTCGGGCGCACCGAAACAGGTCGTGCTCACCCGCGAGGCCGTGCTCGCCTCGGCCTCGGTCTCGGCCGCGCGCCTCGGCGGGGCGGGGCGCTGGGTGCTCGCGCTGCCCTCGTCGTACGTCGCGGGGTTCAACGTCGTGGTCAGGTCACTGGTGGCGGGGCACCGTCCCGTCGTCCTCGGCGATGGCACGCTGGCGGGCGCCGTTCAGCCAGGGGGCTTCCTCTCGTTGGTGCCGACGCAGCTGCACCGCTGGCTCGACTCGCCGGCCGAGGCCGCAGCCCTGGCCGGCCTCCACACCGTGCTCGTCGGCGGCGGACCGGTCGACCCGGCGCTGCGCTCGCGGGCGGCCGATGCCGGCGTGCGCGCGGTGGCGACGTACGGGTCGGCGGAGACCTGCGGCGGGTGCGTGTACGACGGCCTGCCGCTCGACGGCGTGGGCCTCGCGCTCGCCGTCGACGGTCGGATCCGGATCAGCGGACCGACGCTCTTCTCCGGCTACCTCGACGACGACGCGGCCACCCGCGCCGCGCTCGTGGACGGGTGGTTCGTCACCTCCGACGCCGGCCGGCTCGACGAGGACGGTCGGGTCAGTGTGCTCGGCCGCGTCGACGACATGGTCGTCAGCGGCGGCGTCAACGTGCCGGCCGCTGTCGTCGCCGCGCGGCTGCGCGAGCACCCGGCCGTGGCAGCCGCTGAGGTGGTGGGGGTCCCGGATCCCGAGTGGGGCAACCGGGTCGTCGCGGTGGTGTCGCTGTCCGATTCCCTTGCCCTGGACGAGGCCCGCGACTGGATGGCCGAACGACACCCGCGGGCCTGGGCGCCACGCGAGCTGGTCGTCGTACCGACGCTGCCGATGCTCGACAACGGCAAGGTCGATCGGCTCGCCGTCCGCGACCTGGCGACGGGCGCGGTGCGGTGAGGGTCTACTCGATCCCGATGACCACGCGGTTCCGCGGGATCACCGTGCGCGAGGGCGCGCTCATCGAGGGCGAGGCGGGATGGGGGGAGTGGAGCCCGTTCGTGGAGTACCCGCCCGAGGAGGCCGAGCCCTGGCTGCGTTGCGCCGAGGAGGCCGCCGCCGGTGACTGGCCGACGGCCGTGCGGGACGCCGTACCGGTGAACGCGACGGTGCCCGTCGTGTCGCCGGAGGCAGCGCACGCGCTGGTCGTGGCGTCCGGATGTGGGACGGCCAAGGTCAAGGTGGCCGACTCCGGGTCGACGCTGGCCGACGACCTGGCGCGCGTCGAGGCGGTGCGCGACGCGCTCGGACCGTCGGGCCACCTCCGCGTCGACGCGAACGCCGCCTGGTCGGTCGACGAGGCAGTCGCAGCGATCGGTGAGCTCGACCGCGCGGCCGGTGGCCTGGAGTACGTCGAGCAGCCGTGCGCGTCGGTCGAGGACCTCGCCCTGGTACGACGACGGGTCGCCGTCCCGATCGCGGCGGACGAGTCGATCCGCCGGGCGGCCGATCCCTACCGTGTGCGCGACCTGGGGGCCGCCGACATCGCGGTGCTCAAGGTGCAGCCGCTCGGCGGCGTGCGGGCGTGCCTGCGGATCGCCGAGGAGATCGGGATGCCGGTCGTCGTGTCGTCGGCGCTGGAGACCTCGCTCGGGCTGGCCGCGGGGGTGGCGTTGGCGGCCGCGCTGCCCACCCTCGACCACGCGTGTGGGCTGGCGACGCGTTCGCTGCTCACCGCCGACGTCGCCGCCCCGGAGTTGGTGCCGGTCGAGGGGATGCTGCCGGTGGGCCTGCCCCGCGTCGTACCCGCTCTGGTGGACGCGCGTGCAGCGTCCCCGGCGCGGGCGGCGTGGTGGGACGACCGGCTGGCGGCGGTGCTGGCGTTGCGGAAGGGTGGCCACCCGTGACGACGTCCACCGAGCTGGCCCGCGCGGTCATCGGCCGGCTGATCGAGCAGGGGGTCCGCGAGATCGTGCTCGCGCCGGGCTCTCGCAACGCACCGCTCGCGTTCGCGGTGTACGACGCCGCCGAGGCCGGGATGCTCCGGCTCCACACCCGCCTCGACGAGCGGTCGGCCGGCTTCCTGGCGCTGGGCCTGACCAAGGTCGGCTCGCGGGCGGCGGTCATCTGCACGAGCGGCACCGCCGTCGCCAACCTGCACCCCGCGATGCTCGAGGCCGCCCACGCCGCCGTACCCCTGATCGCCGTCACCGCCGACCGCCCCGAGCGGCTCGCCGGCACCGACGCCAACCAGACCACCGACCAGTCCGGCATCTTCGGCCCCCTGATCCCCACCGTGGAAGTGGCCGATGCTGGGGTAGTCCGTGACGAATGGCAGGTCCTGGAGTCGAATTCACCTGCGGATCGTCACGGACTACCCCTCCATCTCAACATCCGCCTCGACGACCCGCTGGTGCCCGAGGACCGGTGGGAGGTCGCGGTCACCCCGCCCGAGCCGACCGTCAAGGAGTCTGGGTGGTGGCGCGGACCGCCGGGCCGTACGACGACCCTGCCGGTCGGCCCGCGCACGGTGGTCGTGGCCGGGGACGACGCCGGACCTCCCGCCCGCGGCCTGGCCGAGACGGCGGGCTGGCCGCTGCTCGCCGAGCCGTCGAGCGGGTCCCGCACCGGCGAGCACGCGATCCGCTGCTACCGCCTGCTCCTCGGCGGACCGCTCGCCGACCAGATCGAGCGGGTCGTGGTGTTCGGCCACCCGACCCTCTCCCGGCCGGTGAGCCGTCTGCTCGCCCGCGCGGACGTCGAGGTGTGGGCGGCCGAGACGGGCGGCCTCGGCCTCCGCAGGCCCTACGACGTGACCGGCACCTTCACGCGGGTCGAGGCCGCGGCACCCGACACCACCGACTGGTTCGGGCGCTGGCGCGACGCCGACGCCCGGGTGGCCCGCGATCTCGACGCCCTCCTCGCCGCCGAGCCCGACCTCACGCCGTACGACGTGGCGGGCGCGGTCGCACACGCCCTCCCGCCCGACAGCCTGTTGGTCGTCGGCGCCTCGAGCCCGATCCGCGACCTCGACCTGATGGTGCCGCGCTACCGGGTCGGCGCGCGCCGCAAGGTGATCGCCAACCGCGGCCTGTCCGGGATCGACGGGGTGGTGTCCACGGCGGTCGGCGCCGCGCTCGGCCGCACCTCCGACCGCAGCCTCGCCCTGCTCGGCGACGTGACGTTCCTCCACGACGCCAACGGGCTGGTGCGCGGCGCCCGCGAGCCCGAACCCGACCTGACGATCGTGGTGGTCAACGACGACGGCGGCTCGATCTTCGCGATGCTCGAGCAGGGGGCACCGGCGTACGCCGACCGCTACGACCGGCTCTTCGGCACACCGCACGGCGTCGACCTCGCGAGCCTCTCCGCCGCCACCCGCACCCCCCACCTCCGCGTCACCTCGCGCCCCGAGCTCGAGCAGGCGCTGGCCAGCCCGAACGGCGGGATCGAGGTCATCGAGGCGGTCGTGCGCCGCGACAACCGCCGCGACCTCGACGACCGGATCCGGGCGCTCGGGCGGGCCTGAGCAAGACCGATCAAGACGAGCCCCGCCCATCGGGGGCACCATGACGTCATGACCGTGGCCGCTGACACCTTCGCTGATTTCGTCGACGGCCTGGCCGGCGCGCTCGACGACCACGAGCGCAGTGGCGAGGACTGGGCGGCACGGCACCACTTCTCGCGCTTCCACTTCGACCGGATCATCAAGTCCGTCGGGGGCGAGCCCCCGCAGGCGCTGCGCCGGCGCATCCTCCTCGAGCGCGCGGCGTACCGGATGATCACGACGAAGGCGCCGCTCATCGACATCGCGGTCGAGGCCGGCTACTCCTCCCACGAGGCGTTCACCCGCGCGTTCACCAAGGCCTACGACGTGCCGCCGCGCGAGTGGCGCAAGAAGCCGGGACACATCCAGATCGGCGAGCCGCTGGCGGTGCACTTCGTGCCGCCGGGCAGCATCCGGCTGCCGTCGCGTGACACGGTGAGGGGGTCTGACCTCGTGGAGAAGATGGTCGAGCACCACGTGTGGCTGACCGGTGAGATGGTGCGCCTCGCGTCGCGTCTGACTCCCGAGCAGCTCGACGAGCCGGTCGCCGTCGAGGTCGACGACGACGAGCAGACCCTGCGCTCGCTGCTCAGCCGGCTGGTCGGGCAGATGGGGATGTGGAACGCCGCGATGGCGACCCGCGACTACGACTGGAGCGTCGAGGACCACGAGTCGGTCGTCTCGATGCAGCGACGCCTCGCCATCGAGGGCCCGCGCTACCTCGCGCACGTCCGCGAGGTCTGCGACCAGGGGCGGCTCGACGACACGTTCGTCGACGCGTTGTGCGACCAGGCCGAGGTCTTCACCTACGGCGGCATGATCGCTCACGTGCTGACGTTCGCGGCGTACCGGCGCACGCTGGTGGTGATGGCGCTGGCCCGTCACGGCCTCGACGAGCTGGGCTGGGGCGACCCGATGAGGTGGGTGGCCGGTCGCCCCTGACCTGCGACCCGACACAATGACCGGGTGGAGATCGCCTTCCTGCTGGTCGCGCTGGCGGTCATCGTGCTCGCCGGTACGACGCTCGCCGAGCGCGTCGGCTTCCCGGCGCCCCTCGGGCTGATCGTGGTCGGGGTCGTCGCCTCCTACGTCCCCGGCGTGCCGACCATCCACCTGTCCGCGGACGTCGTGCTCCTCGGCCTGCTGCCGCCGCTGCTCTACTCCGCCGCGATCCAGACCTCGCTCGTCGACTTCAACGCCAACCGGCGCTCGATCCTGCTGCTCAGCGTGGGCCTGGTCGTGTTCACGACGTTCGGGGTCGGCTGGCTGGTGCACGCCCTCCTGCCCGGCATCGACTGGTGGGCGGCTCTCGCGATCGGCGCGGTCGTGGCTCCGCCGGACGCGGTAGCGGCGACCACCATCGGCCGACGGATCGGCCTGCCACGGCGGATCGTGACGATCCTCGAGGGCGAGTCGCTCTTCAACGACGCCACCGCACTCGTGGCCTTGCGGACGGCGATCGCCGCGGGTCTCGGGAGCGTCGCGCTGGGGCGGGTCGGCGTCGACTTCCTCGTGGCGTCCGTGGGTGGTG
>CAWCDN010000011.1:0-48658 GCA_963794355.1 uncultured Actinomycetota bacterium | reverse complement strand
GGACTTGAACCCAGGACCGAAGGATTATGAGTCCTCTGCTCTGACCGACTGAGCTACCGCCCCGCGAGGGTCATCCCCTCGAGGGCGAGAGCCTAGTCATCGCTGTTCACTCGAGCTCTACGAGCACCTGCCCGCCGCTGACCGAGACACCCAGGGGCACGAGGACGGAGGCGAGGACCTCGCTGCGCGGTGCAGAGATCTCGGTCGAAACCGCGACATTTCGAGATCGCGCCCGCCCCTCGGGTTCAATGTCCCTGACACGGTCCGCATCGAAGGCACCGATCACGGGGAGGCGACATGGTGACGACGGAGGCGGGAACGCGCGCCGATCGCCCCGGAGAGCTCTCCCAGGAGAGCTCGCCCTGGGTCTGGAAGCTGCGGGTGCTGGCGCTGGTCGTGGCCTTCGCGGCTGTCGCCTGGGCGCGCTCGCGCCAGGTCGACATCCCGTTCAAGGACCCCCACGGCAAGCTCTTCCGGGCCAAGATCGTCGACACCGCCGAGATCCTGGTCATCGCCCTGGTCATCGATGTCGTGGTGCGCTGGCTGCGTGGGCGAAACGGCGGCGCCACGCTCTGGTCGACGGTGCGCACCCGCTGGACGCCGTACCGGATCCTGATGATCGCGGCGGGCCTGGTCGCCTACTTCGTGGTCTACCTCAGCTACCGCAACCTCAAGAGCTGGGACGTGCTCCTCACCCAGCGCGACGCGATGCTCCAGCGCTGGGACGAAGCACTGTTCTTCGGCCACACGCCCGCCGTGCTCCTGCACGACCTGCTCGGTGAGGACCTCGCGGCGCGTCTGCTCACCGATCTCTACGAGTCGTTCTCGTGGCTGGTCACCATCGCGCTGGTGTCGGCACTCGCCTTCACCCCCACGGTGCGGCAGGCCTACGTCTTCGTCGTCTCGGCGATGTGGGCCTGGATCCTCGGCGTCGGCTCGTACTACCTGATCCCCTCGCTCGGCCCCTTCCACGAGGTGCCGAACGCCTTCACCGGCCTCACCCGCACCTCCATCCAGGCGACGCAGGAGAGGTACCTCGAGCAGCGGGCCCACCTCCTCGCCCATCCGCAGGCCGGCGACGCGTTCGCCCAGATCTCGGCGTTCGCCAGCCTGCACTGCGCGCTGACCTGCCTGGTCTGGCTGATGGCGCGCTACTACGGGCTGCGGATCCTGTCGTGGGTGGCCTTCGCGTTCCTGGTCGGCACGATGATCGCCACGGTCTACCTCGGATGGCACTTCGCCGTCGACGACCTGGCCGGGATCGCCCTCGCCTGGGCGGCCGTGCAGCTGGGCAAGCTCACCGTCACCGGAACCACCAAGATCCCGGCGCGAGGCGCACCCACGCCCTAGAATCCCAGCCACGTCGGACGGGTCGGCGCAACCGGGAGGTTCTCGATGAAGACGTTCGTCATGCTCGTGGTGATCGTCTGGTTCGTGTTCGGAGTCAGCGCCGCCCACGAGCGGGGCTTCTTCGACAACGACGCGGCGCGCTCCTGCTCCTTCGTCGGCAGCGCCGGGCTGACGGTCGTCGCGGGACCGCTCAGCTACGTCGGGGTCCACCCGCACGCCTACTGCTGACTCCTAGATGGTCACCGGCGGGTCGGCGTCCAGCGTGCCGAGCCAGCTGACGGCCACGGGGCCCCACTCGGCGAGCTGCTCGTCGTTCTGCGAGGGCTGGCAGCGCACCCAGGACTCCACCCGCCCCAGTCGGCCGAGCTGGAGAGCTGCTGGCAGAGCGGCCCGCAGCTCCGCGGCGGGCACCAGGTCGCTCCACACCTCGAGGGCCGCGTCGGCCACGCGCCACAGGCGCGGGTCGTCACCGTCGGCCCCGAGCTTCTCGCCGAGGATGTTGAGCGGCACGAGCAGCACGCCGAGCGGCTCGGTCATCAGCGAGTCGCCGAAGTCGAAGAACCGGAGCCGGCCGTCGACGTCGAAGACGTTGTTCTCGTGCAGGTCGTTGTGGTTGAGGGTGAGCGGCAGGTGCAGGGCCGCGACCTGCTCGGCCCACCGTCGTACGACGGGCAGATGGGCGCGCAGGCGGTCGGCGACCTCGGGCTCCAGCCGGCGCGGGTCGCCCGGCTCGAGTGCGGCGTACTGCTCGATCCGAGCCGCCGTGTAGTCGGGTGTCTGCCGAGGCGTCAGCTCAGTCATGCCCGTCGCGAGCAGCTCGCGGTGATGAGGCACCAGCTCGCGCTGGAGGAGGGCCGCGTCGCGGGCGAGGCGGACCCAGTTCTCGAGGTCGTCGCCGGCCGTCTCGTAGAACACCGGCCCCTGGTCGGGAGTGAGCAGGAAGCCGTCGCGGGCGGCCGTCACCGGCACCACCCGCTCCGGTGCCAGCCGGGACAGCGCGACCATGAGTGGCACCTCGACCTGCTGGCCGGGGCAGTTCTGCTTGGCGAACCACGCGCGGGCGTCGGCGGTCCGCACCCGCCACACCGTCGCCCACGCGCGCAGCTTGTGCTGCTCCATGTCGACCACGGGTCCGACCCACGACTCGCACCAGGCGCGGAGCTCCTCGCGGAACTCGCGGGTCGCCCAGCGCGACGACAGCGAGAGGTCGCGCTCCGGCAGCGCGTCGTACCACTCAGGCATCGGCGATCTCGACCATCCGTCCAGCCAACCGTGAGCACGGCCTGTCGGGCAACGCCGATTGGCGGCATGCTCGACCCCATGGACATGCCACCACCGCTCGAACCGCTGCCCGAGGACTGGAGCCGTGCGCTCGCGATCGTCGCGCACCCCGATGACATGGAGTTCGGCTCGGCCGCCGCCGTCGCGCGCTGGACCGCGCAGGGCAAGGAGGTCGTGTACTGCATGGTCACCTCCGGCGAGGCCGGCATCGACTCGATGCACCCCGACGAGTGCCGCCGCGTGCGCGAGGCCGAGGAGATCGAGTCGGCGCGGATCGTCGGGGTCGACGTCGTCGAGTTCCTCGAGCAACCCGACGGCATCCTCGAGTACGGCGTGCCGTTGCGGCGGATGCTCGCGGCCGTGGTGCGCAAGCACCGCCCGGAGATCGTGATCACCGGCAACTTCCACGAGACCTTCGGCGGCCGCAACCTCAACCAGGCCGACCACATCGCGACCGGCCGGGCGGTGCTCGACGCGGTCCGCGACGCCGGCAACCGCTGGGTCTTCCCCGAGCAGCTGGTCGACGGCGTGGAACCGTGGGGCGGGGTGACGTCCGTCTGGGTGGGCGGCTCGCCGCTGGCCGAGCACGGCGTCGACACCACCGACACCTTCGACAAGGGCGTCGAGTCGCTGGCCGCCCACGCGGCCTACATCGAGGGTCTGGGCTGGGAGAACTGGGACCCGCGGGAGTTCCTCGAGGGCTTCGGCCGGCAGACCGGCCAGCGGATGGGAGTCGCCTTCGCGACGTCGTTCGAGGTCTTCCCGATGGGCTGGGGAGGCTGATGTCGGCCGTCACCTGCGACGTCGCCATCTCGCTGGACGGGTTCGTGGCCGGACCCGACCAGAGCCTGGAGCACCCCCTGGGGATCGGCGCCGAGACGCTGCACCGCTGGATGTTCGAGCAGCAGGACGAGAACGCGGAGGAGATCGAGGCGATCTGCTCGGCCGGTGCCTACGTGATGGGCCGGAACATGTTCGGCCACGACCGGGGCGAGTGGGATCTCGACTGGCACGGCTGGTGGGGCGACGACCCGCCGTACCACGGGCCGGTCTACGTGCTGGGGCATCGACCGCGTGCGTCGGTCGAGATGCAGGGCGGGACGACGTTCCACTTCGTCACCGACGGCATCGAGGAGGCCCTGCGGCTCGCGCGCGAGGCGGCCGGCGACCGGCACGTCTCGATCTGTGGAGGCGCGTCGACGATCAACCAGTACCTCGCGGCCGGCCACATCGACGAGCTGCGCCTCCACGTCGCGCCGGTGGTGCTCGGCAGCGGCGAGACGCCCTTCCGCGACCTCGCGGGCCTGGCGTTCGAGGTCGCGTCGAGTCGGTCGACCTCGCTGGTCACCCACATGACGCTGCGTCGTACGGCGGGGTGAGGGTGGGTCGTCCCACTGGGCTCGGCTTCACCACGTTCACATGGTGAAGCCAGGGTTCTCGCGTCGAACGGCGGGGTGGGGGTGGGTCGTCCCACTGGGCCCGGCTTCACCACGTTCACATGGTGAAGCCAGGGTTCTCGCGTCGAACGGCGGGGTGGGGGTGGGTCGTCCCACTGGGCCCGGCTTCACCACGTTCACATGGTGAAGCCAGGGTTCTCGCGTCGAATTCGACCGGTGAAGCCACGCGCCACCATGTGAACATGGTGAAGCCGTGAAACCTGGAGCAGCCGAGGTCCTCACCCCGCTGCAGGTCACGAAACCCTGAGGTACCGATCGCAGCGGTCAGACCAGGAGGCAGAACGGGTGGCCGGCGGGGTCGGCGAGGACGTAGAGCGCCTCGTCCTCGTCGTCCGTCCGGTCGAGCAGGAGCACGGCTCCGAGCTCCTCGGCCCGCGCCCGGTGGCGCTCGAGTGCCTCGCGGTCGGCGACAGCGAAGTCGAGGTGCAGCTGCATCGGTACGTCGTGCGACGGCCAGGTGGTGCGCTCGAGGCGCTCGACCTCCTGGATCGCCACCACCCGGTGGTCGTCCTCGTCGAGCAGGACCAGCCAGTCGGAGTCGTCGTCACCCTCGCTCGGTGGCTCGTCGCCCGGGCGGTAGTGCAGCCCGAGGAGCTGGCGGTAGAACTCGGCCAGCCCCCGGGCGTCGGTGGTGTCGATCGCGGTGTGCACGAGCCGCGGGTAGTCGCTCATGCCCGCTGATCCTGCCACCGGCTGCCGACAACGGCAGGACCACGCGTCAGTGCCAGGGCGTGCTGTGGACCAGGTCGAGCGCCCGCCGCATCACGAACGGCTGGTTGCTGCGGTACAGCCAGGGCCGGCCCACCCAGAGGTAGGCGTCGACGTACCGCTTGGCCAGCCGTGCGCTGCCGGCCGGCAGGTGCCAGCGGGCGGCCCCGACCGCAGCCGTGGGCGGGATCCCGAGGGTGATGCACGTCTTCGCGTCCGGGGTCGTGGTGCTCGGACAGACCCTCGGGTTGTCAGGGTCCGGGCCGGTGTAGAGCCCGTACTCGTAGGGGTGGCCGTTCGACGAGGTGTTGATGACGGCCTTGCGGCCGGGGTAGCCGGCCGCGGCGAGCGACGTCGAGATGGCTGCCGCACGGGCGATCTCAGCCGTCGTCGCGTCGAAGTGGGTGCTGGCGAGCGCGAACCCGCGGGCGTACCGGATCCCGCCCCGGACCAGGATCTTGACCGCGGCACTCACCCCACCCTGCGAGCCGGCGTGCGGCCAGTCCGCGGCACCGGTCTCGACGTACACGCTCGTGCGCGGCTGCGCCGACAGCACCCGTGAGGCGTAGGCGACCAGGCGTGAGGGGAGGGTCGAGCCGCGGGGCGCACACAGCGCGAACGGCCCGTCGGGCTGCAGCACGATCGCCGTGGGCGTGCTGCCGACGGCGGCCGCGAAGCGGTCGATCCAGCGCTTGTACGACGCCTGCTCGGCCCTGGTGGGCAACCGCTTGCAGGCGTCGTGCTCCCACGGGACCATCCGGAAGACGGTCATCTGCACCAGCGCGTCGGCGTTCCCGCCCTGGGCGTTGCTGATGTAGTCGTGCACCTTGGCCGCGATCTGGGAGTCGGGGATCCAGGCTCCGAACCACTTCGCCTTCGGCTGGAGGGCGAGGTAGCGCAGCACCTCCTTCCGAGTGCCCGTGGCGTGCTGGTACGGCGCCCACACCATGTCCTGAGACCCCTGGTAGTTCGCCCACGCGTGCCGCCGGAACGGGTCGGTGTCGGCCGCCCTCGTCGCCGTGACGGCGTGCTGCGAGTGGGTGGCTCCCGGCTTCGAGGGGGCTGGTGGGGCTGGGTTCAGGAGCCCCGCCACGACGGACAGGAGCAGGGCGAGCTGGACCAGCGGGTTGGGCATCGGAGTCGCTTTCGGGGGAGGTGACATCCGGTCGGGGTCGTCGAAGACGCCATCCAGCATGGACCAATGCCGCCGATCCGGCGAGGGAACGCCGAACTCCGCGCGTCGCCGGTCACCCTCGGTCGTGGCACGACACGAGGTCGGGCAAGAGAAAACCGGGCGGCCTGTCGGCCGACCGGTGTCTGTGGCTCCCCCGGTTGGACTCGAACCAACAACCCTTCGATTAACAGTCGAATGCTCTGCCAGTTGAGCTACAGGGGATCGTTCGGAGCCCGCACAGATTAGCAAGCGCCGTCGGGTGCCGCGAATCGGGACCGGGGGTGTCGCGAGCGCCGTCAGTCGATGCCCGCGTCGTCCTGAGCGGTGGCCAGGGCGGCGGCCGCCGCCGCTTGCACCACCGGGTCCTGGGGGTCGATGCCGGCGTCGTACTCGTAGATCCACGCCACCGGGGTGCGTCCCGACGGGGCACGCCGGCCCACCACGCGTACGCCACGCTTCCCGGTGATCGGCACGTGCCGCACGAGCAGAACACTCGCGGTGACCCGCTCGCGGACGAGCTGCAGCAGACGGTCGGTCTCGGTGGGCGTCGAGTCGTCGAGGGTGAGCGCGTGCTCGACGCGGGGCCGGCCCCACTGGCCGACCTCGCTGACCCGCAGCAGCCCGAGGTCGTGGTCCCAGTCGGCGGCCTCGACCTCCTCCCACTGCAGGCGTACGTCGGGCAGGTAGAGCGCGTCGCGGGTGCCACCGACCCACCTGCCGCCGGCCACCGGCGCCCACGCGAGCAGCCGCTCGCCCGGCGCCACCTCGAGCGGCGGCCGCTCGCGGCGCAGCGACCTCACTGGGCACCCAGCGCCAGGTCACGCAGCTGGCGGCGGTGCTGCTCGAGGGCGGTGAGCTCACCGAACATCCGGTTGTACTCCACGGTGTGCTCGACCGGGTTGGTGCGCTGGAGCCGCGACTTCACGTCGGCGATGCGACGCTGCGCGGTCAGCTCCTGCAGGCGGTAGACGGTGTTGGCGACGAACGCGTCGTCCGCCCCCTTGCGGCTGGGCACCGGCTCGACCGCGAGGGCCGACAGCGCGCCCATGACGGCCTGGTCCGAGGCGGCGCTGGTCAGGCGAGCAGCCCAGCCGACGTCCGCCGCGCCGAGCCCTCCGCACTGGTCGACGAGCTCCCAGACGGCGCGATAGGTCGGATGCGTGAAGTCGTTGGCGCCGATGTCCTTGGTCGCGCGGGCCACGGCCGCGGGCTCCTGCACGACGAGCTTCAACGTCTCGCGTTCGAGGGCGAACCGCGGCTCGGTGAGGGCGGGCAACGGCGGCGCCGTGGGCGGGGCGACGTCCGCGGCCGCCTGGTCACGGCCGGAACCACGGACGTCACGGACCTGACGCCCTGCGGCTCTTCGGACCTCGGTGCGGGCCTGCTCCACGTCGACACCGACCATCCCGGCGAGCTCACGGGCGAACGCCTCGACCTTCGACTTGTCGCGGATCGAGGAGACGAGTCGCGCCGCCTCGCGGACGGCGTCGACCCGGCCGTCGGCGCGGTCGAGGTCGTACTTGGAGACGACGTTCTCGAGCACGAAGCGGTAGAGCGGACGGCGGCGCGCGATGAGTTCGCGGACGGCCGCATCGCCCTGCTGGATGCGGAGGTCGCAGGGGTCGAGGCCGTTGGGCTCGACCGCGACGTAGGTCTGGGCCACGAAGTTCTGGTCGCCGCCGAAGGCGCGCAGAGCGGCCTTCTGGCCCGCGGCATCGCCATCGAAGGTGAAGATCACCTCGCCGCGGAACTCCTCGTGGTCGTTGAGGAAGCGGCGCAGCACCCGCGCGTGGTCGTCACCGAACGCCGTCCCGCAGGTGGCGACGGCGGTCGGCACGCCGGAGAGGTGGCAGGCCATCACGTCGGTGTAGCCCTCGACGACGACCGCCTGCATCGAGCGGGCGATGTCGCGGCGGGCGAGGTCGATGCCGTAGAGCACCTGGCTCTTCTTGTAGATCGGGGTCTCGGGGGTGTTGAGGTACTTGGCCTCGATCCGGTCGTCGTCGAAGATCCGGCGGGCTCCGAAGCCGATCGTCTCGCCGCTGGACTCCCGGATCGGCCAGAGCAGGCGCCCGCGGAACCGGTCGTACGCCGAGCGGCCGACGGCGACCAGCCCGGCAGCCGTGCTCTCCTCGTCGGTGAAGCCCTTCTGCCGCAGGTGGCGCAGCAGCGCGTCGCCGTCGCGCGGGGCGAAACCGATGCCGAACTGCTCGGCCGACGCCTGGTCGAAGCCGCGCTCGCCCAGGAACTGGCGGCCCGCCACGGCGTCCGGGGTGGCCAGTGCGTCGGCGTAGAACGCCTGGGCGACCCGGTGGGCCTCGATCAGCCGCGCCCGCTGTGGCCCGCGGGGCCGCTCCCGGCGGTCGTCACCCTCCTCGCGGCGCAGCGTCACGCCGTACTTGTCGGCCAGGCGCTCCACGACCTCGGTGAACCCCAGCCCGTCGATCTTCATCAGGAAGGCGATCACGTCGCCGCCCTCCTGGCAGCCGAAGCAGTGCCAGAACTGGCGCTGGGGATTGACGTTGAACGACGGTGACTTCTCGTCGTGGAAGGGGCACAGCCCCTTGAGCGAGCCGCCGCCGGCCGGGCGCAGCGTGACGTAGTCGGAGACGACCTCGTCGATCTTGGCCTTCTCACGCACCTCCGCGATGTCTTCCTCGCGAATCCGTCCGGCCACGCCGGGAGTCTACGGGCGCCCGGCGACAGGACACGGGCGGATACCCGAAGGGGATCGTGGGTACGGCCACGACATGAGTACGGCGACACCGGGGCAGCCCGGACACACGGCCGATGACGACCCCACCCTCGGTGGCCTCGTGCACGACCTCACCCAGCAGGTGCCCGCCCTGATCCGGTCGGAGATCCGGCTCGCGCAGGCGGAGATGACGGAGAAGGGCAAGCGGGCCGGCGTCGGCATCGGCATGTTCAGCGCCGCCGGGCTCCTCGCCTTCTTCGGGCTCGCCTGCGTGATCGCCACCGCGATCCTCGCCCTGGCCCACGCCATACCGGACTGGCTCTCGGCCCTGATCGTGGGCGTCGTCCTGTTCGCCGGCGCGGGCGTCCTGGCGCTGGTGGGGAAGAAAGAGGTGGAGCAGGCGACGCCACCGGCGCCCGAGCAGGCGATCGAGGGCGTCAAGGAGGACATCGCCGTGGTGAAGGGAGAGCACCGATGACCGACCCGAAGACGGCCGACCTCGAGGCACAGATCGAGGCGCAGCGTGACCAGCTGGCCGACACCGTCGACCAGCTCACCCACAAGCTCGACGTGAAGACCCAGGCCAAGGAGAGGGCCGCCCAGGTGGCGGACCGTGCCACCACGGACGACGGCAAGCCCCGCCCCGAGCTGGTCGCCGGGGCGGTCACGATCGTCCTGCTCGTCGCAGCGCTGCTGTGGTGGCGCCGGCGATGAGCGTCGGCGCCCGCTCCGGAGACTCCCGGGCCGCGGACAGGACGCCCGAGGTCGAGGACGATCGGTTGCCCGACTCCCCGACGGACCTCACCCGACGCTCGTGGACCTACGTGCTCCGCAAGACCGTCCGCGAGTTCGGCGACGACCAGTGCACCGACCTCGCGGCCGCGCTCACCTACTACGCCGTCCTGGCGATCTTCCCCGCCGCCATCGCCGTGATCTCCGTCCTCGGCGTCGTGAGCCAGCCGCAGCAGACCGTGGATCGCATCGTCGAGATCCTCCAACCGCTGGTGTCCCAGAGCACGCTGGACACCGTCCAGCCCGCACTGGAGAAGATCGCCACCTCCCAGGGAGCCGGGCTCGCTCTCGTGCTGGGCGTGCTGGGCGCCCTGTGGTCGGCGTCCGGCTACGTCGGCGCCTTCGGGCGGGCGATGAACCGGATCTACGAGATCGACGAGGGGCGGCCCTTCTGGAAGTTGCGGCCGGTCATGCTCCTGGTCACCCTCATCGGCGTCCTGCTGATCGCGGTCGTGCTGGTCATGCTGATCGTCTCCGGTCCCCTGGCCTCGTCGATCGGCTCCGTCGTGGGGCTGAGCAGCCAGGCCGTCACCGTCTGGAACATCGTCAAGTGGCCCGTGATCGTGCTGTTCGTCGTCCTGATCGTCGCGATCCTCTACTACGCCACGCCCAACGTGAAGCAGCCGAAGTTCCGCTGGCTGTCGGTGGGTGCGATCGTCGCGATCCTGGTCTGGATCGCCGCGTCCGCAGCCTTCGCCTTCTACGTCGCCACGTTCGGCAGCTACAACAAGACCTACGGCTCCCTGGCCGGCGCCGTGGTCGGGCTGCTGTGGCTGTGGATCACCAACCTGGCGCTTCTCTTCGGGGCCGAGCTCGACTCCGAGCTCGAGCGGGGCCGGCAGCTCCAGGCGGGGATCGCCGCCGAGGCGGAGCTGCAGCTGCCCGCACGTGACACCCGCGGGATCAAGAAGTCGCGCACCAAGGAAGAGAAGGACCTGGCGCGGGGCCGCGCCATTCGCGAGCAGGCCGACGACACCGCGGCGAGCGACCGTGCCGACACCGAGACCGACACCGAGACCGACACAAGGGAGAAGACATCATGAGGAAGCTGACACTGCTGATCGCGTTCGGGCTGGGCTACGTGCTGGGGGCCAAGGCCGGGCGCGAGCGCTACGCGCAGATCATGGGCACCGTCGACAAGGTCCGCCAGGACCCCCGGGTGCAGGAGAAGGCCCACCAGGTCGCCGACACCGCACGGCAGCAGGCACCCGTGGTCGCCGACAAGGTGAGCAGCGCCGCGAGCGCCGCCACCGCCGCCGCCGCGAACGCCAAGGACAAGGTGAGCGGCTCCTCCCCCGAGCCCCACTACATGGCCGGCCCCCAGGGCGACCTCCCCTGACGTCGCCGCGTCGGTCGAGCTCGTCCGCGTTTCGAGACCGGCGCCAGGGCGCCTTCCTCAACCCTCGGTAGCACCCGCGGTCGGGCGGCCGGCGGCGAGGCGGGTGTGCCAGGCGACGGCGCTGGCATCGGTGAGGGAGGCGATCTGGTCCACGACGACCCGCCGGCGGGCGGCGTCGTCCGAGGCGTCGGCCCAGTCGTCGGCGAAGGGCCGTTCGAGTGAGGCGGGGCCGGCCGTGACGACGGCGTCGACCAGCTCAGCGAGGAGCTCGCGCTGCGCGGCCATGGCCCGCACCCGGTCGTCGGCCTGCATCACGTAGTGGGCGGCGATGCCCTTGAGCACCGCCATCTCGACCAACGTCTCCTCCGGCACCACCAGGTCGGCGGCATGACGCAGCAACGGCCCGTCGTACGACGCGAACGTCGCCGCCCGCGCGGCGGCGCAGAAGCGCCCGATCAGGTCGCTGGTCAGGTTCTTCAGCGAGGCGAGACCGCGCCGGCTTCCGTCGTACGGGGTGCCGGGCCACGAGGCGACGCTCCGCATCCGCGCCAGTGCCTCGTCGAGCGCCGACTCGTCGACGTCGGGGAGGTACCACCCGCGGACGGCGGCCCGGACGGCCTCCACGTCGAGCGAGGTGAGGTCGATCCGGCGGGCCACGATGCCGTCCTCGACGTCGTGCACGGAGTAGGCGATGTCGTCGGCGAGGTCCATCACCTGCGCCTCGACGCACTGCCGCCGGCCGGCGACCCCGTCACGCACCCAGTCGAAGACCGGCCGGTCGTCGTCGTACACCCCGAACTTGCGCACCAGGCGTGGCGAGCCGTCGGCATGCACCCCCGTCGGCACCTCGGCCTCGGCGATGGTCCAGGGGTACTTCGTGCAGGCATCGAGCGTGGCCCGCGTCAGGTTGAGGCCGGCAGAGCGTCCGTCGGGCCCGAACGTCTTGGCCTCGAGCCGTGTCAGCAGGCGCAGCGTCTGGGCGTTGCCCTCGAACCCGCCGCACTCCGCCGCGGCCTCGGCCAGCACCCGCTCGCCGTTGTGCCCGAACGGCGGGTGTCCGAGGTCGTGGGCGAGAGCAGCGGTCTCGACCAGGTCGGGCTCGGAGCCGAGAGCTCGGGCCAGGTCTCGGGCGACCTGCGCCACCTCGAGGCTGTGGGTGAGCCGATTGCGCACGAAGTCGTCACTGAGCGGCCCGACCACCTGGGTCTTCGCCGCCAGCCGCCGGCTCGCCGCAGCGTGCACGACGCGCGCACGGTCGCGCTCGAACGGCGTGCGCTCGGGCGCGGGCACTCGCTTGGGCGGCTCGGAGACCCAGCGCTGGCGCGCGGCGTCGTCGTACTCGGGCATCGCGGCGAATCTAGCGTGGCACCCGCCCGGTCACTCATCCACGAGCAGATCCGTGGTCGCCTCCGGCTCACCCAGGCTCGTGGCGGTGGCGCCGCGGCGCACGAACTCACGTGCGGGAGGCCACGACGCGACGAACTGGTCGCCCGTGGCATCGTCGTAGCGGATGAAGGTGACCTCGGCGATGTCGACGGCGAACAGGTGGAACCGCCCGGGCTCCGGCTCCCAGCCCAACGCGTCGGCGACGCCTCGCGCGTAGCGCCGATGGCGCGCCAGGTCGTCGTCGGCCCGCGCCGTCCCGCGGACCTTCAGCTCGCCCTCGGCGCCGTCGCGGTGGGTGACGATGCTGTGGACGAGGACGCGCGGGTCGCGGTGGAGGTCACGCGCCTTCCACGACTGCCACATCATGGAGAGCCAGAGCTCGCCCTCCATCACGAACGGCTCGACCGGGCTCAGCCGGGCGCTGCCGTCGCGACGCAGCGTGACCACCAGCACGACGCCGGGCTCGATCAGCCGCGCTGCCGCGACCTCGGCCAGCCGCGGCTGCCTCTCGAGCAGTTCCTGCCAGCGCACGGCTCCTGCTTAGCAGCGGGCGCCGACAGTCGGCTCAGTAGACCGACACGTGCACGTGGTCGAAGTGGTTGGCCGTCGCGGACCCACGGTCGGCGAACAGCCGCCAGCCCTCGGAGGCCCGGACCGGTGTCCAGATGTGCTGGCGCCACAGGATGTCGTAGAGGTGCAGCTCCGAGGAGTGCTCCTGGAGGAACGCCGCGATCGCATTGCCCAGGCTGACGTCGCTGGTCATGATGTCGAGCGCCTTGCCCGACGAGTGCTCGCCGTGCGCGTCCCAGCCGCCGTACGACGTGATCTGCGGGAAGGCGTGGCACACCGAGCGGTAGACGTACACGGCCCCGGAGGTGAGCCCGTTCTCCACCGAGCCGTCGGGGCACGGAGCCATCGACAGCCCGGCTGCGGCGGTGACGCCCGAGCCCGAGCCCGAGGCCGACGCGGGCTCGGGCTTCTTGGCGGCGAGGTACTCGGCGGTGACCCAGCGCGAGCGGCCGTCGACGACGACCTCGGCGCGGCCGTCGCGGACCCGTCCGGTGACCAGCACCTGCTTGATCGCGCTGAGCAGGCCGACCTGCTGCCCGGCCTGCGAGGAGCTCGACCAGAGGTTGAGGTCGGTGGTGGTCCACTTCTTCACACGGGCTCGCTTGAGGGCGCGCGCGGTCGCCGCCTGGGCGTCGACACCCTCCTGGAAGTTGCGCGCGGCGGTGCGGTCGAAGGTCCGTGAGATCGGCGCCCGGTCGTAGCGGGACGGGTCGAGGATGACGGCAGGAGTGTTCTGCTCAGCCGCCGCCAGCGACACGTGCGGAGACGGGTCGGCGGCGAGGACGCCGAGGGCGACGGCCGGAACGGTGGTGGCCAGAGCCGCGCCTGCGGCGATGCGGGCGGCCCGTGAGCCGGTGAGGGCTACGAGCCTGCGGGCATTGGGCTCCCGCTTGTGGCGATGGTGTGCCACAGCGCTGATTCCTTTGCTGTTGCTGTCGGGGGTCCGGCCCGAGCTGAACCCCCTGAGCCCCGAGAGGAGGTCACGATTCGGACACGACGCAAGAGTCAAGCACACTCCCCGGTCGGTGTCTCAATCCGGGGCCGGGCGAGGACGGGTGTCCCTGATCACCCCTGGCCTCGGCTCGAGGGTCACCCGCCGGTGGTCTCGGTGGTCTCCTCGGTGAGGCGCAGCGAGCTGCCGTCGGCGTCGTCGAGCCAGCCCTCCGGGAGCACCACGCGGTCCCGCGGCGAGCCCTGACGACCCCGCGGACTGCCCAGCTCGGTGACCGGGAACGGCTCGTCGGGATCGAGGTCGGCGAGCAGGACGTCGAGGGCCGCCAGCGAGTCGACGAGCGCCAGCGAGTGCCTCAGCTCACCGCCCGCCCGGAAGCCCTTGAGGTACCACGACACGTGCTTGCGGAACTCCCTGCAGCCCCGTTCCTCCCCCATGTGCTCGCTGAGCAGCTCGGCGTGCCGCCGCATCATGGTGCGCACCTCGCCGAGGCCGGGGAGGGTCTGGACGTCAGCTCCGGAGAACGCCGCTGCCAGGTCGCGGAAGAGCCACGGCCGGCCCAGGCAGCCCCGCCCGACGACCACGCCGGCGGCCCCGGTCTGCTCCACCATCCGCAGCGCGTCCGTTGCCTCCCAGATGTCGCCGTTGCCGAGCACCGGGAGGTCGACGTGCTCGACGAGCCGGGCGATGGCGTCCCAGTCGGCCCGGCCGCTGTAGGACTGGGCCACGGTGCGTCCGTGCAGCGCGATCGCGGCACAGCCCGCCTCCTGGGCGATCCGGCCGGCGTCGAGGTAGGTCAGGTGGTCGTCGTCGAGCCCCTTGCGGGTCTTCATCGTCACCGGCACGCCGTACGGCGTGGCAGCGGCGACCGCCGCCCGCAGGATCTCGGCGAGCAGCCCCCGCTTCCACGGCAGCGCTCCGCCGCCGCCCTTGCGGGTCACCTTCGGCACCGGGCAGCCGAAGTTGAGGTCCACGTGGTGGACGCCGTACTCGGCGCAGAGGATCTCGGTCGCCTTGCCGACGTACGCCGGGTCGGTGCCGTAGAGCTGGACCGAGCGGGTCGTCTCGAGCTCGTCGAAGACCAACATCTGGAGCGTCGTCGAGTCACGCTCGACGAGGCCGCGCGAGGTGATCATCTCGCAGACGTAGAGACCCGCGCCCTGCTCGGCGCACAGACGGCGGTACGCGGCGTTGGTGATCCCGGCCATCGGCGCGAGCACGACCGGCACCGGCACGGTCAGCGAGCCGAGGGTGAGCGGGGACATGCGCCGATTGTCCGCTGACTCGCCGCGGACGGCCAAACTACGAGGTCGGCTTGGTCAGCGGTCCGGTCCAGGTGATGGCGTCGAAGTCCTGGGTCGGGCGGAAGCTGATGGCCGTCATCTTCCCGTGGTCGGGCGCGAAGTAGACCAGGCACACCGACGTCTTCTTGTCGTGCTTGAACTTCGGCGGCAGCGGCGTGCTCGGGCAGGCTGGGAACGCGGCCCGGAACCGCGACGCCTGGAGCAGGGTGTTCCGGCCGTCGAGCAGGTAGAGCGGCACGGCGACACCGGACAGCTGCGCCTTGCCGAGGTTGCGGACGATGGCGTGCACGAAGTACGGCGTCGACTTCTGCGTCGCGGCGTCGAGCTGCCAGTCGCGGAACGCCGAGATCGGCATCCTCGAGACCCTGGCGACCTTGACCTTGAGCACGCCGGTGGTCTTCTGGTTCGGCTTCCACGAGACCTTGGCCGGCTCTCCGAGGCGGAGCCGCGTGCCCTGCGGGGTGAGGGGCACGCCCTGGACGGTGACCACCGGGGCCGCCGAGCTCGAGCTGCCCGTCGGCGAGGTCGTCGTGCCGCTGGCCGTACCGCTGGCCGTGCCGCTGGTGCCGGACGAGTCGGCCACCGGCGTCGAGGACCCCCCTCCACCGCACCCGGCGAGCGCCAGGGTCGCGGTGAGGAGCGCGGCGCAGGCCACGGGTCGGCGGTTCACGCGGTCATTGTGCATGAGTCGTGGTCACGGCACCGGACGGCGCGTCGGCGCCGCCGGTACGCCGTTCAGCAGCCGAGCAGACGCTGCGCGAAGTATCCACTCACCTGGTCGAGGGCGATCCGGTCCTGGCTCATCGAGTCGCGCTCGCGGACGGTGACGGCGTGGTCCTCGAGGGTGTCGAAGTCGACCGTCACGCAGTACGGCGTGCCGATCTCGTCCTGGCGCCGGTAGCGCCGGCCGATGGCGCCGGAGTCGTCGAAGTCGACGTTCCAGCCGTGGCCGCGCAGCTCGGCGGCGAGGTCGCGGGCCTTCGGCGACAGGTCGGCGTTGCGGCTGAGCGGCAGCACCGCGACCTTGACCGGCGCGAGCCGCGGGTCGAGCTTGAGCACGACCCGCTTGTCGACGCCGCCCTTGGTGTTGGGCGCCTCGTCCTCGGTGTAGGCGTCGACCAGGAAGGCCATCATCGAGCGGTTGGGGCCGCCCGCGGGCTCGATCACGTACGGCGTGTAGCGCTCGCCGCTTGCCTGGTCGAAGTAGGTGAGGTCCTGGCCGGAGGCCCGGGAGTGCTGGGTGAGGTCGTAGTCGGTGCGGTTGGCGATCCCCTCGAGCTCGCCCCACTCGCTGCCGGTGAACCCGAAGCGGTACTCGATGTCGACGGTCCGCTTGGAGTAGTGGCTGAGCTTCTCGGGGAGGTGCTCGAAGTGGCGCAGGTTGTCCTTGGCGACGCCGAGGTCGGTGTACCAGCGCGTGCGCTCGTCGATCCAGTACTGGTGCCACTCCTCGTCCTCGCCCGGCTTGACGAAGAACTCCATCTCCATCTGCTCGAACTCGCGGGTCCGGAAGATGAAGTTGCCGGGCGTGATCTCGTTGCGGAACGACTTGCCGACCTGAGCGATGCCGAACGGCGGCTTCATCCGGGCGCTGGTCACGATGTTGGCGAAGTTGAGGAAGATGCCCTGCGCGGTCTCGGGGCGCAGGTAGTGCAGCCCGGACTCGTCCTCGATCACCCCGAGGTAGGTCTTCAACATCATGTTGAAGTTGCGCGGGGGCGTCCAGGTGCCGCGGTTGCCGCAGTTGGGGCACGGGACCGACTCGTTGAGGTCGACCGTGTCGGGGTCCGCGACGTCGTGCTTGGCGGCGTACTCCTCCTGGAGATGGTCCTCCCGGAAGCGCTTGTGGCACGACTGGCACTCGACCAAGGGGTCGGTGAAGGTCGCCAGGTGTCCGCTGGCCTCCCAGGTGCGGGTGGGCAGGATGATGCTCGAGTCGACCCCGACCACGTCGTCGCGCTGGGTGACCATGAAACGCCACCACTGCTTCTTGACGTTCTCCTTCAGCTCGACTCCCAGCGGGCCGTAGTCCCAGGCCGAGCGCGTGCCGCCGTAGATCTCGCCGGACGGGAAGACGAAGCCGCGGCGCTTGCAGAGGTTGACGACGGTGTCGAGCGTGCTGGGGGGTGGCTTGGCCACGGGGTAGCTCCTGGGGTCGGCCGGCTGGATGTCGGTCAGGTCGGAACGATCAGCCTAACGAGCGTGTCTCCGAGATATTGAGGGCCTCCCCCGGCACCACGACCTCGAAGGCGCTCGGCTCGTCGATCGCCCGGCTCAGGGTCGGCACCGCGGCCATCTTCACGTCGTACGCCGAGAGGGCGCGGCGGTAGGCACCCGGCCCCTCCCACTGCGTGGTGAGGAGCCAGAGGCCGGGGTCGTCCACGTTGCGCCCGAGGTGGCCCGCGACGTAGCCGGCCTGCACGGCGAGGGTGTCGCGAGCCCGCTCGAGGTCCGCCCGGAACGCCGCGGCCTCACCCTCGGCCACCCGGAACCTGCTCACCACGATCACCCCAGCGAGCCTAGACCCGTAGCCGGGCCAGAGGCCGGGGCTACAGTCCGACCATGACGCCGCCGCTGGTCGGTGCGGACCGCGCGCTGATGTTCGGGGCTCCTCAGTTCTTGACAATGATTCTCATTCTCAGTGAGAATCGTTCTCATGAAGGTCTGGCTCGTCGCTGTCGCGCTGGCGGCGGGACTGCTGACGGGCTGCTCGGCGGCGGCGAACCCCGCCAAGCCGGGCCAGATCACGGTCGCGGCCGGGTTCTACCCGCTGGCCTGGGTCAGTGAACAGATCGCTCCGGATGCGCGGGTCGTCGACCTGACCCGCCCGGGCGTCGAGCCTCACGACCTCGAGCTGAGCTTCGCCCAGACGGTCGACCTCGCCCGCGCCGACCTGGTGGTCTACGAAGACGGCTTCCAGCCGGCCGTCGACGAGGGCGTCGCGAACGATGCCGAGGGCACCACGCTCGACGTCGGCCCGGTGGCCGGGCTCCAGCCCTTCGCCACCGACCCAGGCCAGACCGACCCGCACTTCTGGCACGACCCGCTCAAGCTGGCCGCGGTCGCCGACGCCGTCGCCCGCGACCTGAGCCGGATCGACCCCGCCCACGCCACGTCGTACGAACAGAACGCCACGGCCCTGCGGCTGGAGCTCGAGCGCCTCGACCACGACTACGCGACCGGGCTGGCCGACTGCGCCCGCCACACGATCGTGACCAGCCACGACGCGTTCGGCTACCTGGCCCGCTACGGCATCGACGTGGCCGCGATCACCGGCCTCGCGCCGGGTGCGGAGCCGACGCCCGCCGACCTGTCCCACCTGCAGGACCTGATCCGCAACGAGGGCATCACCACCGTCTTCTCCGAGACCCTGGCGAGCCCTGCCGCGGCCGACGCGCTCGCCCACGACATGGGGGTGCGCAGCGAGGTGCTGGACCCGATCGAGGGGCTCAGCGACGCGACCGCGGGCCAGACCTACCTGACGCTGATGCGTCGCAACCTGAGGGCGCTGGAGGAGGCGAACGGATGCACGACCTGAACCCGGTCGAGCTGACCAACGGCTCGGTCACCATCGGCGGTCGGCCGATCCTGCGCGGCGTCGACGTGACCGTGGAGCCCGGACAGTTCGTGGCCCTGATGGGGGCGAACGGCTCCGGCAAGTCGACCCTGGTGCGCGCCCTGGTCGGGCTGTGGCCGCTCAGCGCCGGTGAGCTCCGGCTCTTCGGCACGCCGATCGGGGAGTACGACGCGTGGTCGCGGCTCGGGTTCGTGCCGCAGCGTGCGTCGGCCGAGAGCGGCGTACCCGCGTCGGTGTGGGAAGTGGTCGCCTCCGGCCGGCTGACCCGGCGCAGGCTGTTCCGCCCGATGTCGCGATCCGACCGCGCCGCCATCGACCAGGCCATCGAGGTGGTCGGGCTGCAGGAGAAGGCACGCGACCGCATCTCCTCGCTGTCGGGCGGGCAGCAGCAGCGCGCGCTGATCGCCCGAGCCCTGGCCGGCGAGCCGGAGCTGTTCTTCCTCGACGAGCCGACCGCCGGGGTCGACGTACCGAACCAGCAGGCGCTCGCCGACACGCTGGCCACCCTCAAGCAACGCGGCTCGACGATCGTGCTCGTGGCCCACGAGGTGGGCCCCATGGCGCCGCTCATCGACCGCGCCCTGGTGATGCGCGACGGCCGGATCGCCTACGACGGCGAGCCTCTCGACGACCACGAGGTGCACGAGCCGGCCTTCGGCGAGGCGCACGGCCACCACCATCACCCCGAGGCGGCGCGTCACGACCACGTGCCCCACGTGGCCGCTCCCCTGGACGGGGGCTCGTGATGGACCTGTTCACCCTCGCCTTCATGCAGCGCGCGCTGGTGGCCGCGCTGTTCACCGGTCTGGCCGCGCCGGCGGTCGGTACCTACCTCGTGCAGCGCCGACTGTCGCTGATGGGCGACGGCATCGGGCACGTGGCCGTCACCGGCGTGGCCCTCGGACTGCTCACCGGAACATCACCGACCTGGACCGCCGTCATCGTGTGCGCGATCGGTGCCGTGCTGATCGAGGTGATCCGCGAGCGCGGGCACACGAACGGCGACGTCGCCCTGGCCCTGATGTTCTACGGCGGCCTGGCCGGCGGCGTGCTGCTCACCGGGCTCGCCGGCCAGAGCGCGGCGACGTTGCAGCAGTACCTCTTCGGGTCGATCACCACGATCTCCGCGGGAGACGTCTGGGTGACCATCGCGCTCGCCGTTGTCGTGATCACGGTCTGCCTCGGTCTCGCCCCGCAGCTCTTCGCGGTCTCGCAGGACCAGGACTTCGCCCGCGTGGCCGGGCTGCCGGTGCGGACCTACAACATCCTCGTCGCGGTGCTCGCCGCTGTCAGCGTCACCGTGGCCATGCGCACGGTCGGGCTGCTGCTGGTCTCGGCGCTGATGGTCGTGCCGGTCGCCACCGCCCAGCAGGTGACGCGGTCGTTCCGGACGACGCTACGGGCGGCGATGGTGCTGGGCGCCGGGGCGGCCGTCGGCGGGCTGGTGGTCTCGGCGTACGCGTCGTTCCACGCCAACGTCTCTCCCGGGCCGACGATCGTGCTGCTCGCCCTGTTCGGCTTCGCGGTCACCTGGCCGCTGGGTGTGGCGCTACGGCGACGGGCCCGGTTGACAGCGCCGTTCGCGCACGGCGTACCGGAGGAGCACGCGACCTCGCCGACGCATCCGCACGAGCACGGCCCCGACTGCGGTCACGTCGCGGTGGTGCACGACGACCACGTCGACTACGTCCACGACGGCCACCGGCACGCGGTCCATCTCACCGGGGAGGGCCAGCACTATGACGAGCACTGAGCCGCCACGCAGCACACCGCAGCGGCAGGCGGTCCTCGACGCGCTCGGGACCGTCGGCGACTTCCGGTCGGCCCAGGAGGTGCACGAGCTGCTGTCCGGCCGTGGAACGGGGGTCGGGCTCGCGACGGTCTACCGCACCCTCGCTCTCTACGCCGACCACGGCCTGGTCGACGTGCTGCGGCGCGAGGACGGAGAGGCGATCTACCGGCGCTGCTCGGAGACCCACCACCACCACCTGGTCTGCCGCTCGTGCGGGGCGACCGTGGAGGTCGAGGGGCCGGCCGTGGAGCGCTGGACCTCGACGATCGCCTCGGAGCACGGCTTCTCCGACCTCTCCCACACCCTGGAGATCGTCGGCACCTGCGCCTCGTGCGCGGGGTGAGACCCCTGTCGGGATCCCCGGCTCACCGGGGATCCCGTCACCTCTCCGCGGGTGCAACCACCGAGAAGTGACAGGAGCGCGGCGACGTCGGGGCCGGAGTGGCCGGTGGTACGACGAGCGGCCCCACGCGGCTTCGTCTCAGGCCTTGCCGAACCGCCGGTCCCGCTGGGCGTACAGCTCGATCGCGTTCCACAGCGCCAGCCGGTCGACGTCGGGCCACAGGATGTCGGTGAAGACGAGCTCGGCGTACGCCGCCTGCCAGAGCAGGTAGTTGGACAGGCGGTTCTCCCCCGACGTACGCCAGAGCATGTCGGCGTCGGAGAGGGCGGGGACGTAGAGGTGACGCGCGAAGGTCTTCTCGTCGACCTTCTCCGGGTCCAGCCGCCCGGCGGCGACCTCGCGGGCGATCGAGCGCGCGGTGTCGGCGAGCTCGGCGCGGCCGCCGTAGTTGACGCACATGTTCAGCGTCAGGACGTCGTTGTCCTGGGTCAGCTCCTCGGCGACCTGGAGCTCGCGGATCACCGACTTCCACAGCCGGGGCGCCCGGCCCGACCAGCGCACGCGCACCCCCAGCTCGTGCATCTCGTCGCGGCGCCGACGGATCACGTCGCGGTTGAAGCCCATCAGGAAGCGCACCTCGTCGGGCGAACGCGTCCAGTTCTCGGTGGAGAACGCATAGGCGCTGATCGCCTTCACACCGATCTCGATCGCCCCCTCGACCACGTCGAAGAGCGCCGCCTCCCCCATCTCGTGGCCCTGGGTGCGGGGCAGCCCGCGCGCCTTGGCCCAGCGTCCGTTGCCGTCCATCGTGATCGCGACGTGGCCGGGTACGAGGGCCTTCGGGAGGTCGGGGGGCCGGGCGCCCGACGGGTGCGGGTTCGGCGGACGTACGGCGCGCTTCACGGCGTCAGCCTAGGGCCGGGCCGCGGGCCGGCGCGTCGGCCGGGGCGCAGGCGCATCTGGTGCGGTGCTGTGGCCACTGGGTGCGTCCTGTGCCGGCACGTCGGCGGTGATAACCCCGCGTTACACGGCGTACGACGCCTACCGCTCGACGTGCTCCAGTGACCGCAGCCCACGCTCGAGGTGCCAGTGGAGGAACGCGGCGACGAGTCCCGAGGCCTCCCGCAGGTGCCGCTGGTCGGCGGCGGCGACCGCCGCCCAGTCGCCCGCCAGCAGCGCGCCCATCACCTCGAGGGTGCCGGCAGACGGTGACGCCGAGCCGGGGACCCGACAGTCAGCGCAGAGCGCACCGCCCGCGGCCGGCGAGAACCAGCGGTGCGGGCCGGGGTCGCCACACCGCGCGCAGTGCGTGAACGACGGCGCGTAGCCGGCCACGGCCAGCGAGCGGAGCAGGTAGGAGTCGAGCACCTGCGCCGGCGTCCGCTCGCCGCCGGTCATCGCCCGCAGGCCACCGACGAGGAGCAGGTACTGCTGCACCGACGGCTGCCTTTCCTCGGCCACCAGCCGATCGGCCGTCTCGAGCATCACGGTGCCGGCGGTGTAGCGGTCGTAGTGGTCACCGAGGTGAGCCGGGAAGGCGTCGATGGTGTCAGCCTGCGTGATCACGTCGAGGTTGCGTCCCTCGGCGAGCTGGAGGTCGACGTGGGTGAAGGGTTCGAGCCGCGAGCCCCACCGCGACGTCGTCTTGCGCACCCCCTTCGCCACCGCACGCACCCGCCCGTGCTGACGCGTCAGCAGGGTGATGATGCGGTCGGCTTCCCCCAGCTTGTGGGTGCGCAGCACGATCGCCTCGTCGCGGTAGAGAGGCACCCCGCCATTGTGCCGGGCGAGACCGGAGCGCCCTAGGACCCGGTACGGCGTTTGCGTCGCGGGGTCTGCCAGCAACGGAGCGCGAACTCGGCCGCGGTGGCGTTGAGGCGCTCGGGCCGGACTCGCCACTCGAAGACGCTCGTGGCCTTCACGAACTCGGCGTTGGCGAGCTCCTCGGCCAGCATCGCGGAGTCGGCGAAGGGATGGATCGGGTCCGCGGGGTGCCCCACGATCAGCGCGGGTGCGGTGATCCGGCGCCGCTGGCGCGACGACGGCGCCACCCGCCCGAAGATCACGCCGTGGAGGACCGCAGCCAGTGCGTCGGCCCGCTGGTCCAGCGTGTCGAGCGTGATCCCGGCCCAGAACGGCACCAGCCCGCGCGGGATCGGTCGGGTGAGCAACCGCACGCCGTTGACCGTGAACGGCGCGAAGCGGGCCGCGAACAACACCGGCACGAAGGCCACGATCCAGGCCTCCAGCGCGTTGTCGAGCACCGGCATCTCCACCAGCAGGCCCCTCACCCGCTCGGGGTGCTCAGCCGCGACCTCGAGCGAGACGTTCGCACCCAGCGACGGCCCGCCGATCACCGCCTGCTCGGCGCCGAGGTGGTCGAGCAGGGCGACGACCTGATCGCCGAAGGCGCTCATCGAGTAGACCAGAGGGTCGGCCGGTCGGTCGGAGCGGCCGTGGCCGAGCAGGTCGAGGCTCACCACGTGCAGACCCTCACCTGCCAAGGCACGCGCCAGCGGCTGCTGCATCCGGCGCGGCATCAGCTGGCCGTGGAGCAGCACGACCCAGTGCGGGCCGGCGCCGTACTCGGTGTACTCCAGCCGCTCCGTGCCCGAGCCGCTGTCGAAGAAGAGCTGCCCGACCCGCTCGGAGACCAACATGGAGCGAAATCTAGTCGCTCGGAGCCGCCCGCCTTGGGACCCTGGGACGGTGAGACTGGACGCCATCGAGGCCTACTACGACACCGTGCCGCGCGCCACGGCGACCACCGAGGAGGTCGGGCCGTTCACGCTCTTCCTCGCCGAGGAGGGCACGGGCTGGCAGTTCTACGCTCGCCCGCGGCTCAGCGAGCAGCACGAGTTCACCCCCGACGACGTACGCCGGGTGCTCGCCCGCCAGCGCGAGCTCGGCCTCCCCGAGGCGGTCGAGTGGGTCGACGAGGTCACGCCGTCCCTCCTGCCTGCCGTGCTCCAGGCCGGGCTCGAGGCCGGGCGCTACCCGTTGCTCGCGCTGCCCACGGAGGTGGAGGTAGCGAGGCCCCAGGGCACTCGGGTGCTGGACCCCGATGCCGCGGACCTGCCACGCGCGGTGGGCGCGATCGAGGCCGCCTTCTCCGGCACCGACGAGGTGACCGACCGGCCGGTGGGCCGTCGTCGCGAGCTGATGGCCGCCGGTCACCTGATCGAGGTCGCGATGTACGACGCGCAGGGGCAGGTGATCGGTGGCGGCTCGGCCTCGCCTCGTGGTGACACCGCCGAGGTGATGGGGATCGGGGTGCCTCCGAGCCTGCGTCGGGCGGGGGCAGGCACCGCCATCACGCAGGCCTTGGTGCACGCCTGCCGCGAGGCCGGAGTCGAGACCGTCTTCCTCAGCGCCTACAACGACGCTGCTGCGAGCATCTACCGACGGGTGGGGTTCGTGGACGTCGGCACCGCCTGCATCCTCGGTGACGACGATGAGTGAGGTGCGACGCCTCGGACCCGACGACTGGGAGGCCTTCCGCGACATCCGGCTGCGGTCGCTGGCCGAGTCCCCCGGCGCGTTCGGCTCCACCCTGGAGCGCGAGCAGGCGTTCACCGAGGCCGAGTGGCGGCGACGGGCGAGCGGTCCGGTGTGGGTCGTCGAGGATCCATCACCCGTGGCGATCGGAGGGCTCTTCGACGACCACGGCGTTCACCACGTGTGGGGGATGTGGACCGACCCGGCCCATCGCGGTCGCGGCCACGCCCACCGCATCCTCGACGCGCTGATCGCGCCCGGAGTCGAGGTCGTCCTCGACGTGAACCTCACCAACGCCGGCGCCCGTACGACGTACGAGCGCTACGGCTTCGTCGGCACCGGCCACGTCGAGCCGCTCCGCCCCGGGTCCGACGAGCGGATGGAGCGGATGGTGCTCAGACGCGGTTGACCGCACTGATCACGGCCTTGAGCGAGGCGGTCACGATGTTGGCGTCGAGACCGACACCCCACAGCACCTCGGTGTCGCCGTCGACGTCGGTGATCGCACACTCGACGTACGCCGCGGCGATGGCGTCGCCGCCCGCGCTCAGGGCGTGCTCGGCGTAGTCGAGCACGCGCACATCGAAGCTGCCACCCGGTCGCTCGAGCCCGTTGATCGCATCCACGAACGCCGCGATCGGGCCGTTGCCCTCCCCGGCCAGCTCGTGCAGGGCGCCGTCGACGTAGACGTTGACGTCGAGCCGGTCCTTCTCGCCGGCCGCCGACGACGTGTGCACCGAGTTGAGCTTCAACGGCGTCTCGCGGTCGAGGTACTCCGCCTGGAAGGCCCGCCAGATGGCGTCGGGGCTGATCTCGCCGCCCTCGGCGTCGGTGAGCTCCTGGATCACCCGGCTGAACTCGATCTGCGCGCGGCGCGGCAGGTCGAGCTTGTGCTCGGCCTTGAGCACGTAGGCCACGCCGCCCTTGCCGGACTGGCTGTTGACCCGGATCACCGCCTCGTAGGAGCGGCCGACGTCCTTCGGGTCGATCGGCAGGTACGGCGCCTCCCAGGGCATCTCGCCGACCGCCCGGCCGGAGTCGGCGGCCCGGCGCTCGAGGTCCTCGAGGCCCTTCTTGATCGCGTCCTGGTGGGAGCCGGAGAACGCCGTGTAGACCAGGTCGCCGGCGTACGGGTGGCGAGGGTGCACGGGCAGCTGGGTGCACCACTCGACGGTCCGACGGATCTCGTCGATGTCGGAGAAGTCGATCTTCGGGTCGATCCCCTGGCTGAAGAGGTTCATGCCCAGGGTGACCAGGCAGACGTTGCCGGTGCGCTCTCCGTGCCCGAACAGGCAGCCCTCGACCCGGTCCGCGCCGGCCATCACGGCCAGCTCGGTCGCCGCCACCGCCGTACCCCGGTCGTTGTGCGGGTGCAGGCTGATCGTGGTGGACTCGCGTCGGCTCAGCTGGCGCGAGAACCACTCGATCTGGTCGGCGTACACGTTGGGCGTCGCCATCTCGACGGTCGCCGGCAGGTTGAGGATGATCTCGCGACCGTCGTCGGGCTGCCACACGTCGCTCACGGCCTCGCACACCTCGACGCTGAAGGGCAGCTCGGTGCCGGTGAAGATCTCGGGGCTGTACTCGTAGCCGATGATGGTCTGGCCCAGCACGTTCTCGGAGTGCTTCATCACCAGCTCGGTGCCACGCACCGCGATGTCCTTGATCTCGTCCTTGCTGGCCCGGAAGACCACGCGCCGGAACAGCGGCGCCAACGCGTTGTACAGGTGGATGTTGGCGTGGTGGACGCCGACCAGGGAGTGCACGGTGCGCTCGATCAGGTCCTCCCGCGCCTGGGTCAGCACCGAGATCGTGACGTCCTGGGGCACGCGATCCTGCTCGATGAGCTGGCGCACGAAGGCGAAGTCGGTCTCGCTCGCGCTCGGGAAGCCGACCTCGATCTCCTTGTAGCCCATGTCGACCAGCAGCTGGAACATCCGGAGCTTGCGGGCCGGGCTCATCGGGTCGATGAGTGCCTGGTTGCCGTCACGCAGGTCGGTGGAGAGCCAGCGCGGCGCCTTCTCGATCCGAGCCGACGGCCAGGTGCGGTCGGGGAGGTCGATCGGCTCGAACGCGTGGTAACGCGCGTACGGCATCGGGCTCGGCTGCTGGGTGTTGATGCTGTGCCCATCGGAAGGGGCAGAGTGCTGGAGAGTCATGGTGTCCTGCTCGCTGGTGGCGGGTGCCGGCGCACGCGATCACTCCGCAGCGAGGGAGACCGGCTGTTCAGGCCCCGCTGCGGCAGCGAAGGAGAAGGCTGCGCGTCATGACCTGGCCACGGTAGCAGCGCGGGGGGCGCCGCGTGAGCCGGTGTCCGCGGAGCGGGCGCACCAGTGCAAGCCGGCTCAGCCGACGGCCGGCGACATCAGGATCGCGACCAGCCCCACCACGGCGGCCGCGCAGCGCCACCGGTCGAGCGCCAGCAGCCGAGCCACGTCGCCGTCGTCGCGCTCCGGCATGCGCCCGTGCAGCGGCCCGGCGCCGACAGCGGTCACGCCGAGCGCCGCGGCCGTCGCCACCAGTGACGCCCAGCCGGCGACGTCGGGGTGCGAGACCACGAGGGCGACCCCGGTGCCGACCACGGCGCCGTAGACCACGACCACCAGCGGCGTGATGGCACGTGTGTGCCGGGCGTGGGCGGCCGGCCAGTCGATCGCGCTGCGTGAGGCGAGCGCCGGGTAGACCAGGGCGGTCACGGTCACCTGGAACCCGACATGGAGCGCGCTGGCGAGGGCGAAGGCCGTGGCCGCACTCACCGGCGTGCGGCCAGCACGGCGTCCGCCGCGCGCTGTCCGCTGACCAGCGCGCCCTGGATGGAACCCGTGTCGCGATGGTCTCCGCACACGACGAGGTCGCCGACGGCGACCGGGCGTCGGGCCGAGAACGGGACTGGCTGCTCGGGAAGCGCGTAGGCGATGTCGTGCCGCATCACCACCTCCCATCCCGCCGGATCGATGCCCAGCAGGTCGCCGGCGTGCCGGCGCATCTCGGCCTCGGCGGGTCCTTCGCCGCGGCGCAGGGCCGAGCCCGCGACGAGGTGCTGCCCGACCGGCGCGTACGACGGCGCGACGGCCGAGACGACGGCCGTGTTGACCAACGGCCCCGCGGGCGAACGGCGGGCGTCGACGTGGAGCAGGCCCGTCGCGGGGGCGTTCGGGGCCTCCCACCAGACGGTGACCACGCCCTTGCCTGCGGGGGCGGCCACGGCGGTCAGGTCCCGGGCCGCCGGCCCGTCGGTCGCCACCACGACCTGGCGCGACGTCCACCGGTGGTCGGCCGTGGTCGCCGAGGTGGCGTCGACGGCGGTCACCCGCTGACCGAGCACGATCCGGTCACCCAGCGGAGCCGCCAGCTGGTCGGGCAGGGCCTGCATCCCGCGGGCGGGCAGCGACGGCACGCCGCGGGCGAACATCCAGGCCAGCAACAGGACGAAGCGGTCGGCGGTGGTGCCGTCGTCCTCCAGCAGCACCCCGGCCAGGAACGCGTCGAGCAGCCGACGCGGCGAGCCGCCGGCCGACGCGGAGTCGAGCGCGGTCCGGCGGTCCACGTCCGGGCGTCCGGCGACCACCTCGGCCAAGGAGGTGCCGCGTCGTGGTCGCAGCAGGGGTGCGGCCCAGCGCCCGACAGCAGCGAGATCGCGCGTCCACGGCGCCGCCGCGCGCACCGTCGCCGGGAGGAGAGCGGGCTCGCGCAGGGGGTGTCCGAGCACCACCCGACGATCGTCGTCGACCGCCGCCACCCCGGCACGGAAGGGGCGGAGACGGAGCGCGTCGACGTCCACCCAGCGGCCGACAGCCGGGTAGGCCGGGTTGAGCAGCTGGAACCCGCGATCCACCAGGAAGCCGTCGACCCGGTCGGTGCGCACCCGTCCGCCGGGCGCGTCAGCGGCCTCGAGCACCACGACCTCGCGGCCGGCCGCGAGGAGGGCCCCGGCGCAGCGCAGCCCGGCCAGCCCTGCCCCGACCACGATGACGTCGGCGTCCACGCCGTCACCCTAGCCAGCGCGGACGGTGCCGATATCGGCTCGCACCAACCCCGGCGTACGGCGAGACTGGTGGCGATGCCGACGTTCACACCGCTCCACCGCGACCTGACGTTCCTCTCCCCGCTCTCGGACGAGCGCGCCGGGCGCTTGGTGGGCTTCCTCACCGAGCAGGCGCCGGCCACCGTCCTCGACGTCGGCTGCGGCTGGGCCGAGCTGCTGCTCCGTGTCCTCGAGGCCGCGCCGGGCGCCACCGGGCTCGGGATCGACCTCGACGAGGAGTCTCTGTCCGCAGCAACGGAGGCCGCCGCACGCCGCGGACTGGGCGCCCGCGTCACGCTGGAGGCGCGCGACGCGAAGGAGGTCACCGGGCCGTTCGACGCGGTCACCTGCATCGGCGCCACCCAGATCTGGGGGTTCGACGTCGCCGAGGCCCGGCCGCTCGACTACGCCGCCGGTCTCACCGCCCTGCGCGACCTGCTGCCACGAGGCGGCCGCCTGGTCTACGGCGAGGGCATCTGGTCCACGCCACCCACACCCGCGGCGACCGAGCCGCTGTCGGGCCGCGAGGACGAGTACGTCGCGCTGGGTGCGCTGGTGGAGATCGCCGAGGCCCACGGCTTCGGGGTGATGGCCGTCCACGAGGCCTCGCTCGACGAGTGGGACGCCTTCGAGTCCGGCTACGCCGCGGGCTGGGTCCGCTGGCTCGCGGACCACGATCCCGACGACCCGGACGCCGCTGACGTGCGGGCCCGCGCGGCCCGCCAGCACACGTCGTACCTGCGTGGCTATCGGGGCGTCCTCGGTCTCGCCTACCTCCACCTGCTGGCGCTGTGACGGTGGGGATCGAGCGGGTCGACGTCGCGGATCTCGACCTGACGACCGCGGCCGACCTGGCGGAGATCGACAACGCCGCGCTCGAGCAGACGATCCGCCGGCACCACACGGCGGAGACCCTGCTGCTGGAGTTCCGCGACTACGGCACCGAGGGTCCGCTCGAAGGCCTGTGGCTCGCCCGGCAGGACGGCCGGTTGGTCGGCTACGCCGGGCTGACGCTCAACGCGTTCGAGAACCTCGACGGCGCCAAGATCCTCGGTGCCGTCCACCCCGACCAGCAGCATCGCGGCATCGGCCGACGCTTGATGGGCGCCGTCGAGGCTGCCACCGACCGGCCGCGGCTCCGCGCCCCGGCGTGGGCGGGCACCGCGGGCGAGCGGGCCCTCCCCCACCTCGGCTATACACCGGGCGGCTCCCACGAGGTGAGGCGCCTCTCGGTGACCGCCCCGCAACCCGACGCTGTCGTGGCGGAGGCCGAGCGGGCGAGCGCCGCCTACGACCTCGAACGGCTCGCGGGACCGTGTCCGGACGCGATGCTGGGCGAGATGCAGGTGCTCCGCGAGGCGATCAACGACGCGCCGGAGGACGGCGAGTTCGAGGCCTACTCGCCCGAGCGGATCCGCCGCTACGAGGCGTGGCTCGCTGAGCAGAAGCAGACGCCGTACACGATCGTGGCCAGGCACCGGGCGACCGGCGATCCGGCCGGGCTCACCATCGTCTGCGTCCACGAGCTGCGGCCGGCGGTGGCTGCGCAGGAGGACACCTCGGTGCTCGCGTCCCACCGCGGACACCGACTGGGACTCCGGATGAAGCTGGCGATGCTCGAGTGGCTGCGCGCCGAGCGTCCGGAGGTGGAGGCCGTCGACACCTGGAACGTGCCCGGCAACGCCCCCATGATCGCCATCAACGACGCGCTGGGCTGCGAGCGGGTCGCCGAGACGATCAGGTTCCGCAAGCAGCGCTGAGGCGGCGCCTCACCCGTCGTAGGGCGTGTAGGTCTGGGGGGCGATCTCGTCGAGGCTGCGGCCGGCCCAGTCGCCCGACGACCAGCGTGACCACATCCGCTCGCCGGCCGTCTGCACCCCGCGGGTGAGGGCCGCGACGTCGGCGCCGGGCACCTCGCCGTCCTCGACCACCGTGCGCCCGTCGACGACGACGTCGGCCAGGTCGCTCGGCGTCGCGTAGTAGACGAGGTTGCGGATGGGGTCGCGCACCGGCGCCATCGTGAACCCGTCGACCCGCCAGAACAGCAGGTCGGCCTTGGCGCCTGGGGCGATCCGCCCGAGGTCCGGGCGACCGAGCGCGTCGGCGGCGTTGATCGTCGCGGCGTCGAAGACGTCGCGCGCCGTGGACACGTCCGTACGACGTGCCGCCACCTTGCCGGCGATCGCCGTCCAGCGCAGCGACTCGATCATCGACTGCGGAGCGGTGTCGGTGCCCAGGCACATGTTGACGCCCGCGGCGACGTAGTCGGGGAACGACTCCATGACGAGCCCGCGCCGGATGAAGCACCACGCGTTGTAGGACACCGAGGTGCCGGACGCCGCGAGCAGGCCCAGGTCGTCGCCGGCGAAGTTCACCCAGGAGTTGCCGCTGATGAAGACCGCGTGGCCGAGCAGGGTCCGGGGGCCGAGGAAGCCGATGTCCGAGAGCCACTCCACGGGCGTCCGCCCATGTCGGCGGGTGATCTCCTGGAACTCCCAGACCCCCTGCGATGCGTGCAGCGAGAGCGGCACGTCGAGGTCGTCCGACGCGGCGCGCGAGTCGCGCAGCAGCGCCTCGCTGCAGGTGTCGACCTGCGCCGGCGCCAGCAGACCCTGCACCCGCCCGTCCGCTCGCCCGCGCAGCCGCTCGACGAAGCCGATGCCCGCCTCGAAGCCCGCTCGGCCGTCGTCGGGTGTCCACTCGTAGTCGACCCGCTTGCCGTCCGGGGTCAACCAGCGCCCCGAGCGGTACATCGGCGCGACGTAGCCGCGCAGCCCGCTCGCCTCGATCGCGTCGGCGGCGTACTCCTCGTGCCCGCCCATCTGGACGACGGTGGTGGTGCCCGTGCGGGCCAGCTCGACCAGTGAGTAGTCGATGCAGGCGCGGGCACCCTCGTCGTCGAGCCCGGCCATCTCGGTCGGGAGGATTTCGATCAGCCCGGTCAGCCAGAACTGGCGGTTGCCGACGTCCTCCTGCACCGACTTGTCGATCGGCGACTCGTCGAGGTGGGCGTGGGTGTTGATGAAGCCGGGCGTGATGATCCGATCGGGCAGGTCGACGGTGCGATCGACCGGCCCGTCGTAGGACGTGCCGACGTGGGTGATCCGGTCGTCGTCGACGACGAGGCACCCGTCGCGCAGGATCCGGTGCTCGCCGTCCTGGAACGCGACGATGCAGCCCGCCCGGTAGAGGGTGGTGGTCATGTCGCCGGCCAGACGCCGACGAAGAGGGCACCGAGCCTGATCGTCTCCCAGTCGAGCGTCTTCACACGCCTATCCTCTCCGCCACATCGGCCACAGGTCGGGGCCGTCCGGCAGGCTGATGGTGTCGCGCAGCACGAAGCCGAACCGCTCGTACAGCCCGATGTTCTCCTGCTTGCTGCTCTCGAGGTACGCCGGCCCGCGGGTCTGCTCGAGGCGGTGCCGGAGGAGCGCCGTTCCGACGCCCTCGCCGCGGCGGACGGCACCGACCCCGGCGAGGTACCAGAACTCCTCGTGGGGTCGCGACTTGTGCATCACCGACTCGACGGCCACGCCCCGGCCCATCCGGCGGCCGAGGGCCCGCACGTAGAACGGGATCGCGGCGATCTGGCGCAGCGGCGAGACCCGGTAGCCGGGCGGGTCCCAGAACGCCGCCCCCACCGGCTCGCCGTCGAGCAGGGCGAGGTCGGTGCACCCCGGCGCAGCGTGCGCCCAGCGGGCGTGGGCGGCGAAGAGCGGCTCGAGGGATCTGCCGGGCGGGACGAGCCAGCGGGTCACGGGGTCGTCGTCGAAGGCCGCCGCCATCACCCGGACGACGTCGCGGCTGTCCGCCGCCGTCGCTTCACGCACCTCGAGCACGGAGTCACGCTAGCGGGCGCGCGACGGTCTCGGTTCGGCCACGAGCCTGTCCGGAGCCGCGGCGGACCCCTACCGTCGGCTCATGCGCCCGTCGCTGCTCGTCGCCCTGGCCGGCTTGGCCGCGCTGGTCGTCGGGTGCGGCCCCACCGACGAGCCCGAGATCCCAGTGGGACCACCACCCACCGTCGCCATGCTCGACTGCGGGGTGGGGAGGATGCCCTTCCCGGTCACTGCGCTGGCGTCGGGCGCTGTCAGCACGGACCAAGCCGCGATCGCCGAGGGCCTGAGGCGCTACGTCGCGACAGCCGGGCAGGACGCTCCACGAGCCTTTCTGCACGTCCCTTTCGACGCAGCACCCTGGCACGTTCTCAGGGTCGACGCGGACCGCGCCGCGGTCGCGACGGGGCACTGGACCGCCCACGGTCCGGGCCGGCACGGCCAGGTCTGGACGCTCACCCGGTCGGGATCGCGCTGGACGGTCGACGGCGGGGGCGACTGTCTCCACTTCGAGCCCGTGCCGGGCAAGGGTCAGGTGTGGGCCACCCTGAGCGCCCCCGCCGGCGGCCTCGACCGTCGTACGACGTTCCCGGTGGTCCTGCTGACTCCCCGGACGTGTGGCCGCTTCCACGCGGTCGACCAGCCCGCGGTGACCGAGACCCGGAAGCAGGTCACGGTGGCCTGGTCCGTGCCGCGGATCAAGGGCGGCGTCAACTGCCCGGGGTACCCACCGCTCCGGGAGACCCTCACCCTCGAGCACCCCCTGGGGTCGCGCGTGCTGGTCGACGGCTCGCTGTACCCGCCGGCCCCGGTGCACTGACGCCGTCGCGCGGAAGGGCGGTCGGTAGCATCGCCGGCATCCTGTTCACCGAGGGCTGGGGGGTCCGATGCCGCACGTCTGGCGTGTCGTCGTGCTCCTGGCGATGACGGCCGTGACGCTCTCCGGCTGCTTCTGGAGCTCCGGCGACAACGGCTCCACGACCGCGCCCGACAATGGCGCCTGTCGGGTGCTCACTCCCACAGACGTGTCCCAGCCGTCCAACAGCACGCCGCCCGAGGACTGCTCGAAGCCGCACACCGCCCAGACCTACGCCGTGGACTCGCTGCCCGCTCAGTACGACCACGCGTCGTACGACGACGCCGACGTGGCGACGTACGCCTTCCGCACCTGCACCCGACAGTTCATGGACTTCACCGGAGCCGACGAGAGCCTGTCGATGCGCACCATCCTGAGCTGGGCGTGGTTCCGGCCGAGCGAGTCGGCGTGGAAGGACGGCGCGCGGTGGTTCCGCTGCGACGTGATCGGCGGTGGCGCGCAGAGCGACGCGTACCTCGACCTCCCGCCGTCGGCGCGCGACCTGCTGGCCGGCCGGCCGAAGGACGCGTGGCTGGTCTGCGCGAAGGGGGCCACCGTGGACGGGTCCGAGAAGGTGCCCTGCACCGAGAAGCACGACTGGCGCGCGGTCACCACGATCGTGCTCGGCGACGCGTCGGCGCCGTACCCCGGTGACAGCGCCGTGCAGGCCCGTACCAAGGACTTCTGCTCCAAGTCCGTGGGGGCGTGGCTGGACTACCCCGTGGACTACGACTTCGGCTACTCCTGGTTCCAGGAGCCGGAGTGGAAGGCCGGCAACCGTCGTTCGGTGTGCTGGGCGAGGACCGACTCGTGAGGGCCGTGCCGTTCGTCGCCGCCGTCGCCGTCGTCGGCGTGCTGGCGGCAGGGTGCTCCGGATCGACCAGCTCGACGCCGGACGCCGGGCCCACCGCCGTACTCACCTCGCCGACCGCGACCACCACGGCCACTCCGCAGCCCGAGCCGGACCCGCCCCCGCCGGAGCGCGCCTGCTACCGCCTCGGGTACGACGACGCCCTGGCGCCGACGATCAGCAAGAAGCCGGTGCCGTGCACCGGGCGGCACACCGCGGTGAACTTCTACGTCGGCAGCTACGCCCGCAACCTCGCGGTCGACGGTGCCGCCGTACACCGGCTCGTGTCGACCCAGTGCCCGAAGCGGTTCGCGACCTTCGCGGGCGGCTCGCTGGAGGACCGGCGGCTCAGCCTGCTGCGCACCGTGTGGTTCACCCCGACCGTCGAGCAGGCAGCACTCGGTGCCCGGTGGTACTCCTGCGTAGCGCTCGCCATCCGCGACAGCCGCTCGCTCGCCGTCCTCACGGCTCGGGTCGCGGGCGCCCTCGACAGCGCCGACGGTCGAGCGCACTACGGCCTCTGCGGCACGGCCGAGCCCGGGTCGGCCGGCTTCGAGCAGCGGATCTGCTCCGCGCCCCACGCCTGGCGGTCGCTGCGGACCGTCCCCTTCGCGCCCGGCCACTACCCCGGCGTCGCCCAGGTGCGCAGCGCCGGACAGACGATCTGCAAGGACGCCGGACGCGCCGTCGCCGGCGACCCGCTCAACTACCGCTGGTCCTACCAGTGGCCCACCCTCGCCCAGTGGCGCGGCGGCCAGACCTACGGCATCTGCTGGGCCCCCTCCTGACACGTTGAGGCGTCACCCATGGCGCGTTGAGGCGTCACACATGGCTCGTTCAGGCGGCACAGAAGCGACCATCTTCGACGTCTCATGCCACCATCCGCGACGTCTCGCGTGACCATCCGTGACGTCTCGACCCGGGGGGTGAGGTCAGAAGCCGAGCTTGCGGAGCTGTTTGGGGTCGCGCTGCCAGTCCTTGGCGATCTTGACGTGGAGGTCGAGGTAGACCGGGGTGCCGAGGAGGGCCTCGATCTGCTGGCGCGCCACGGTGCCGACCTGGCGCAGGCGGGCGCCCTGGTGGCCGATCATGATGCCCTTCTGCGACGAGCGCTCGACGTAGAGGTTGGCGTGGATGTCGAGGAGCGGCTTGTCGTCGGGCCGGTCCTCACGCATCCCCATCTCCTCCACGACCACGGCGATCGAGTGCGGCAGCTCGTCGCGTACGCCGTCCAGCGCCGCCTCGCGGATCAGCTCCGCGACGAGGATCTCCTCCGGCGCGTCGGTGAGGTCGCCGTCGGGGTAGAGCTGAGGCCCCTCGGGCAGCTGCGCCACGAACAGGTCGGCCAGCAGCTGCACCTGGTCACCGGAGACGGCCGAGACCGGCACGATCTCTGCCCACTCGGTGCCGGTCGACCGACCCAGCTCGGCGATGTCGAGCAGGTGCCGGCCGATCCGCTCGCCGTCGGCCAGGTCGGTCTTGGTCGCCACCGCGATCTTCGTCGTACGACGGACCTTGGCCAGCTCGCTGACGATGTAGCGGTCGCCGGGCCCGATCTTCTCGTTCGCGGGGAAGCACACCGCGACCACGTCGACCTCCGCCCAGGTGGTGCGGACCAGGTCGTTGAGCCGTTCCCCGAGCAGGGTGCGCGGCCGGTGCAGACCCGGGGTGTCGACCAGGATCAGCTGGGCGTCGTCGCGGTTCACGATGCCGCGCACCACCGTGCGGGTGGTCTGCGGCTTGTCGGAGGTGATCACGATCTTCTGCCCGACCAGGGCGTTGGTCAGGGTCGACTTCCCGGCATTCGGCCGTCCGACGAACGACGCGAAGCCGCTGCGGTACGACGCGTCGTGGTCAGCCACCGCGCGCCTCGTCGTACGCCGCCCAGATCTGCTCGTCGGTGTGGCCCGCCGCCTTGCCGGCCCGCCAGATCGGCTCCGGGTCGACCGATCGCGGCTGCCGGGACGCCACCGCACGCCAGTAGCCCATGACGTCGTACGACGCGCTGGGCAGGCGCCGGTCGCGCATCAGGTGCTTGCGGATCGCCCGCATCTGGGCGGACTCCCCCGCCATCCAGAAGTAGCCGTCGCCGGCCGGCCAGTCGATGCCCTCGACCACCTCGGCCAGCCGCGACTGGTCGGCCGACGGTGGCGACAGCCAGGTGACCTCCGGCCCGTCGGGCAGGTAGCCCGTGAGGTCGTCGGGCACCTCGGCCCAGACCCGGGTCGGCAGATCGGTCGTCTCGGTGATCCGGGCGATGGCCGGCATCGCGGTCAGGTCGCCGACGAGCAACAGCCAGGACGCGCCCGCGGGCGGCTCGAACGAGCCCTGGGCGCCGGTGACCACGACGTGGTCTCCCTCGCAGTCGCCGGTCGCCCAGTCCGTGACGAGGCCCTCGGCGTGCACGACCACGTCGAGCACGAGGCGGTCGGCGACGAGCGAGCGCACCGTGTAGTAGCGCACCTGGAACTGCCCGGGAGTCACCAGCCCGACCCACTCGTCGGCGATCCCGGTGGACTCCAGACCCGGCGCGGAGAGGGTCAGCCGCAGCAGGTGAGGGGAGATCCGGACACGCGAGAGCACCTGCGCGTCGTACCGCTCGGCCTTGGTGCTCATCGCGCCCAATCTAGTGCGCGACCGTTTGCCCGTTAGCATCGCCGGGTGACCGCGACCGACCTGTCCGAGGAGACCGGCCACCGCGTCGCCGGGCCCGAGCGGATGCGGTCGACCGGGTGGCCGTGGCGCTACGTGCGCTGGGCCGCGTTCGGCGCGTACACCGTCGGGCTGCTGGTGTTCGTCGCCTTCGTGGGCGTCCCGACCGACCGGCTGGGGATCTACGCCGGCATCCTGGTCTTCCTGTCCATCGCCACCCTCGGCCGCGGCTGGGCGGCCTGGTGGCAGATGATGCTCGACTGGCTGCCGTTCCAGGCGATCCTGCTGGCCTACGACTACAGCCGCGGCTACGCCTCGCCGTACTCCGACACCGAGGTGCACAACAAGTTCTACCCGATCGTCGACGTCCACAACGCCCTCGGCCTGCCGCTGCACGTGATGTCTCCGATCCACTTCGACCAGTGGTTCGGCCGGCTCTTCGGCGGCAACGGCGAGATGCCGACGATCTGGGTGCAGGAGCACTTCCACCCCGGTACGTCGATCCCGCTGATCGGCGTGTTCGTGAGCCTGGTCTACTGCAGCCACTTCCTGGTGATGCCGACCGTCGCGGTGGTGCTGTGGATCCGCAACCGGCCCCGCTTCCTGATCTGGATGCGGATGGTGATCGCGCTCGCCCTCGCCGGCGTCGCGACGTACTTCCTGTACCCGATGGCCCCGCCCTGGCTCGCCGACAACGGCGGCGTCTTCCCCGGACCGCCCGTCGGTCGCTACACCTCCGAGGGCTTCGACCTGATCGGGCTCCACATGGTCGGCGGGATGCTCAGCCAGGGCCAGTACCTCGTGAACCCCGTCGCGGCCATGCCCTCGCTGCACACGGCGTACGCGACCCTGGCGGCAGGCTTCTTCTGGTTCGGCAAGACCTGGTGGCAGAAGGCGCTGCTCGCCTGCTACCCGTTCGCGATGGGCTTCTCGCTGCTGTACGGCGGCGAGCACTACGTCGTCGACGAGATCGCCGGCGCCCTCTACGCGCTGACCATCATCGCGGTCTGGCGCCTGATGCGTCGCCGACGGATGCGCCGGGGCGTCGTGGTCTCACCCGATCCCGCGTGGTGACGGGCCACCGCCGCGGCTGACGCCGACGACCCCCTCAGGCGGGGTACGTCGCGTCCTCGGCGAACGTGGGCCGCAGCGGGTAGTCGTCGCGCCCGGCGTCGTCGGTCTTGGTGGCGAGCACGTGGTGGAGCTGGATCTCGTTGCGCTCGAAAGCCAGCCGCGACCCGGCCATGTAGAGACCCCACACCCGCGCCGTTCCCTCGCCGACCTCGGCGACGCACGCGTCCCAGTTCTCCTCCAGGTTGCGGCACCAGCCGGCCAGCGTGCGGGCGTAGTGCAGCCGGAAGTTCTCCTCGTGCTGCACCTCGAGCCCGACGTTCTGCACCTCGGTGATGATCCGGCCGGAGCCGGTCAGCTCGCCGTCGGGGAAGACGTAGCGGTCGATGAACGCGCCGGTCTCCTGGTGCTTGTTGTGCGGCCGGGTGATGCAGTGGTTGAGCAGTCGCGCCTGAGGCCGCATCCGGTCACGGAGGAACCCGAAGTACGCCGGATAGTTGCGTACGCCGATGTGCTCGGTCAGGCCGATCGAGCTGACGGCGTCGAAGCCGGACTCGGTGACCTCGCGGTAGTCGCTGTGGCGCACCTCGGCGAGGTGGTCGAGACCCATCTCCTTGATCTTCTCCTGCGCCCAGGTGGCCTGCTCGCGGGAGAGGGTGACACCGAGCGCCTTGACGCCGTAGTGCTGCGCGGCGTGGCGCACCATGCCGCCCCAGCCGCAGCCGACGTCGAGCAGGGTCATCCCCGGCTTCAGGTCGAGCTTGCGGGCGACGAGGTCGTACTTGTAGTGCTGGGCCTGCTCCAGCGTCGCGTCCTCGGTCGGGAAGACCGCGCACGTGTAGGTCATCGACGGACCGAGCACGTACTCGTAGAACGTGTTGGAGACGTCGTAGTGGTGGTGGATCGCCCCGCGGTCTCGGGTGCGCGAGTGGCGCACGCCCTCGACGACCCGGCGCCACTTGGGCAGCGTCTCCTCCTTCGGCGGCGTCGGCGGCTTGAGGTGGGAGACGCCCAGCCCGGAGACGATCCTGACCACCTCGGCGGGCGAGGGACGACGCAGTTTCAGACCCTTCTGCAGCGCCTTGAGGCCCTCGTAGGGGTCGCCAGGGTGGACCCCGGTGACGACGAGGTCGCCGGTGACGTAGGCGCGGCCGAGACCCAGGTCGCCGGGGGCCGTCATCAGGTACGCCAGCCCCCGCTCGTTGCGCAGGTCGAATCCGAACGGCGCGTCCTCGGGTCCGCTCGCGCTGCCGTCGTACGCCGTGAAGCGCAGGGGCAGCGGGCCCTGGATCAGCTGCTCGAATGCGTCGGCGATTCCCAGACCGGTGCCTGTCATCGTCTCCTCACCGCCTTGTCATAGAGGGTGGTCAGCCGGTCATCGGGGTCGTACCGGCGCTTGACGGCCGCCAGGTTGGCGCCGTCGTACAGCTCGTCGAACGTCTCTCGGTCGTAGAACGCCTCGGAGTACAGCGACTTGTGGCCCCCGAGCGAGTGCACCTCGGCCTCGATCGCTCGGTTGCGGGGGGCGTTGGGCGCCTCGGGACCGACCGCGACGTTGCCCCAGAAGCCGACGTTCACGTAGATCTCGCCGGGGGCGAGGGGGTAGGTGGGCCACTTCTGGTGGGCGATCAGGGGGCACAGCCACACCGGCCGCATCCCCACCTCGCGGTCGAACCAGTCGAGGAACTCCGGCAGCCGGTCGACCGGGATCTCGACGTCCTGCACCACCCGCTCGCCCTCGGGGTTGCCCTTACGGCGGTCGAGCCAGGCGCCGACGTGGAAGCGGTGGTCGAGGCCGACCATCCGGTAGTAGACGTCGGACCGCTTCCAGCGGCGTGGCCACACCCGGCGTACGACGGGGTGCTGGGCACCGAACGCGCGCGAGCACCAGAACCAGTCGGTGTCCCACCGCCACAGGTAGTCGTACATCGTGAGCAGGTCGGTGTCGCGCTGCGGGATCGAGCGGTAGTAGATCTCGCGGCCGGTGTAGTCGCTGGGCTCGCGGGCTGCGTGGTGGGCGGCCACGGGCGCGTCGACCCACTGCGCCAGCGTGAGGTAGTACTCCCCCGGCGCGAAGACGGTGCCGTCGAGGCCGTCGACGCGCACGCCGTCGTACTCCCGGGTCTCCATGATCTCGGTGATCGTCTTGCCGAGCAGCCCTGCGTCGTCGAAGCGCACGTGGCGCAGCGACGCGTACGCCGGCACCTGCTCCAGGCGGATCCGGAGCCGGGTGGCGTAGCCGAGAGAGCCGTAGGAGTTGGGGAAGGTGTCGAACAGGTCGTCGCCGGGTCGGGTCGTCACGACCTCGCCGGCACCGGTGAAGATGTCCATCTCGACCACGGACTCGTGGGGCAGGCCGTTGCGGAAGCTCGTCGACTCGATGCCGAGGCCGCTCACCGCACCGCCGAGGGTGATCGTGCGCAGCTGGGGGACGACGTAGGGGATCAGGCCGTGGGGCAGCGTCGCGTCCACGAGGTGCTCGTAGGTACACATGCCTTGCACGTCGGCCGTGCGCCCCTCGACGTCGATCGAGATCACCCCGCCGAGACCGGAGACGTCGAGGCCCGGCGCGGTGCTCGCGGTGCGGGGTCGGAAGAGGTTCGAGGTCTTCTTCGCCAGGCGGACAGTCTGGCCCGCGGGGATGGCGTCGTACGACGAGCGAAGGAGCGCCACCGCCTCCTCATGAGCGGTCAATCCGGTCACCACGGACGGAAACTTACTCCCGTCGCCGCCGGAACGGAGGGGGGGTCCGGTTGAGGGCCCTCAGGAGAGGGCGTCGAGCGCGGCGAGGTCGGCGTCGGTCAGCCGCATGGAGGCGGCCGCGACATTCTCCTCGAGGTGGCTCGGGTCACCCGTGCCGGGGATCGCCAGCACGTGCGGTCCGAGTGCGAGCGTCCAGGCGATGCGCACCTGGGCGGGCGTGGCGCCGTGAGACTCCGCGATCGCGCCGACCACGTCGTACTGCTCCTCGGCGGCGCTCTCCCGCGACCTGCCGGCGATGGTGAAGAACGGCACGAACGCGACGTCGTGCTCGGCGCACGCGCTCAGCACGTCGCGGCCGTCGGAGCGCTCGTAGCCGGGCGCATGGCGGTTCTGGACGCAGGCGAGCTCGGTGACGCTCCGCGCTGCGTCGAAGCCGGCGACGTCGACGTTCGAGACGCCGACGTGGCGGAGCAGGCCCTCGTCGCGGAGTGCCCCCAGCGCGGACACCGCTGCGGCCACGTCGTCGTGGCCGTTGCTGCGGTAGTTGACGACCTCGAGCCGCTCCAGCCCGAGCTGGGCGAGGTTGTTCTCGACGTCCTCGCGCAGGTCCTCGGGGCGCGCCCAGTCGAGCCAGGCGCCGTCGGGGGCGCGACGCGGGCCCACCTTGGTGACGATCACCAGCTCGGCGGGGTACGGCGTGAGGGCTTCGTGGATCAGGTCGTTGGCCGCACTGTCGGGAGAGAAGTAGAACGCCGCGGTGTCGACGTGGTCGACGCCGAGCTCCACCGCTCGACGGAGGACGGCGACCGCCTGGTCGGTCGAGCGCGAGGTGCCGCGACCCATCGCCGCGCTGCCGGTCAGTCGCATGGCGCCGAAGCCGAGACGGTTCACGGTGCGCTCGCCGAGCCGGAACGTGCCGGCCGCGGCCGCCGTCACGCCGTACCCGTGACCTGGCCGCGCGGGTCACCGAGATGGATCACGAGATCGGCTCCCCCGAGCTCGCGCACCGCCCGCAGGTCGGGAGCGGCGTCGTCGCCCAGGCGTACGGCGGCCTCGAGGCCCGCACTGCCCGAGGAGACGGCCATCGCCACGCACACCTCGAGCGCCGAGAGCGTCAGGGAGGTGAGGTCGACCGAGGCCGCGGCATAGGTCCGGCCGTCGAGGTCGCGCACCGCGGCCCCCTCGGCGGCCCGGGTGCGGGCCATCGTCGCCCGGGCCAGGGTGACCAGCTTCCGGTCCTCGGCGGAGAGCTCACTCATGCCGACCACGCTAGCGGCGGCTCTGCGGGGTGGGTGGTCTGCCCCACTGGCCCCGGCTTCACCATGTTCACGTGGTGCCCATCGGCCTCACATGGCGAATTCGACATGAGAAGCACTGCTTCACCACGTTCTCATGGTGAAGCAGTGACAACAGGTCCTGGAGCTACCCCGTCGGATCCTGCTCGGCGGCCGGGGTGGCCAGCCGGCTGATCAGCACGCTCTCGATCTTGTTACGACGTCCCGCCGCCGCCTCGGCGACGAAGCGGAGGCCATGGGCCTCGACGTGCGACCCGGGGATCGGCACCCGACCGAGGAACTTCGCCATCAGCCCGCCCACGGAGTCGACGTCCTCGTCCTCGACCTCGATCCCGACCAGCTCGTCGAGGTCGTCGATCGGGTAGCGCGAGGGCACCCGGAAGGAGCCGTCGGGCAGCTCGGTCGCCTCGACCTGGTCGGCGTCGTACTCGTCGGTGATCTCGCCGACGATCTCCTCGAGCAGGTCCTCGATGGTGACCAGCCCGGCGGTGCCGCCGTACTCGTCGACGACGACGGCGATGTGCTGGCGAGTGGACTGCATCTCCGACAGCAGGGCGTCGACCTGCTTGGACTCCGGCACGTAGAGAGCGGGCCGCATCACCTCCTCGACACGCTGGGTGAACTCCACCTCCGGCGCCTCGAAGTCACGGCGTACGACGTCCTTGAGGTAGGCGAAGCCGACGATGTCGTCGAGGTTCTCGCCGATCACCGGCACCCGCGAGAAGCCGGAGCGCAGGAAGAGAGAGAGCGTCTGGCGGAGGTTCTTGTAGCGCTCGATGTAGACCACGTCGCCGTGCGGCACCATCACCTCGCGCGCGATCGTGTCGCCGAACTCGAAGACCGAGTGGATCATCGCCCGCTCGCCCGACTCGATCACCGACGAGGCCTCGGCGTAGTCGACCAGCTCGCGCAGCTCGGTCTCGGTCGAGAACGGGCCCTCGCGGAAGCCGCGGCCCGGCGTGATCGCGTTGCCGACCAGGATCAGCAGCTGCGGGATCGGGCCGAGGATCTTCGTCGCCACGGTCAGGACCATGGCGGCGACGGGCGCCACCCGGTCGGAGCGCTGGAGGCCGACGGTGCGGGGCGCGACCCCGATCACGACGAAGGAGAGCACGAGCATCGCAACCACGGACGTCACGATCGTCAGCCCACGACGGCCTCCGTACCAGCTCAGGATCTCCAGCGTCACCAGGACGACCGCGCTCGTCTCGCAGAACAGGCGCAGGAAGAGGGCGGTGTTGAGGTAGCGCGCGCGGTCGTCGAGCAGCGTCACCAGCCGCCGGGCGCCGGGCCGGCCCTCGTCGACCAGTTCCTCGGCGCGGGCGCGGGAGTACGTCGCGAGCGCGGCGTCGGCGGCGGAGAAGACGCCCGCGAGCACGACGAGGACGGCTGCCAGCACCAGCCCCGCCGGACCCCCGGTCGGGTCGCTCACCCGTCGGCTCGCCAGGCGGCGAGCAGCTGGTCCTGGAGCCCGAACATCTCCGCGTGCTCCTCGGGCTCCGCGTGGTCGTAGCCCAGGAGGTGCAGGATGCCGTGCACGGTCAACAGCTCGATCTCGGCCTCGGTGCCGTGGCCGGCGGTCTCTCCCTGCCGCTCGGCCACCGCCGGGCAGAGCACGAGGTCACCGAGCACGCCCTCCTCGGGCTCCTCGTTGACCAGGCCCGGCCGCAGCTCGTCCATCGGGAAGGCGAGCACGTCGGTCGGGCCCTCCTTCTCCATCCACTGCTCGTTGAGGGTCGCGATGGTCGGCTCGTCGACCGCCTTGATGCAGAGCTCGGCGAGCGGGTGCACGCGCATCCGGTCCATGACGAACCGGCTCAGCGCGGCCAGCCTCGTGACGTCGAGCTCGTGGCCGGACTCGTTGAGGACCTCGATGCTCATGACGGGCTCATCGGGTGGTCCGGGTCCGTCACCGGGCGTCGTCGCCGGCGGTGCGGCTCGACGGCAGCGGACCCCGCGCGTCGAAATCGTCGTACGCCGCGACGATCTGGCCGACCAGCTTGTGGCGTACGACGTCGTGGGCCGTCAGCCGCTGGAACGACACGTCCTCGATCTCGCCGAGGATCCCCTCGACGACCCGTAGCCCCGACTTGACCCCTCCGGGGAGGTCGACCTGGGTGACGTCGCCGGTGACCACGATCTTGGAGCCGAAGCCCAGGCGGGTCAGGAACATCTTCATCTGCTCCGGCGAGGTGTTCTGCGCCTCGTCGAGGATGATGAACGAGTCGTTGAGGGACCGGCCGCGCATGAAGGCCAGCGGCGCCACCTCGATGGTCCCGGCCGCGAGCAGCTTCGGGATCGAGTCGGGGTCGACCATGTCGTGGAGCGCGTCGTAGAGCGGTCGCAGGTAGGGGTCGATCTTCTCGCTGAGGGTGCCGGGCAGGAACCCGAGCCGCTCCCCGGCCTCGACGGCGGGACGGGTGAGGATGATCCGGTTGACCTGCTTGGCCTGCAGCGCCTGCACGGCCTTGGCCATTGCCAGGTAGGTCTTGCCGGTGCCGGCAGGGCCGATCCCGAAGGTGATCGTGTGCTTGTCGATGGAGTCGACGTAGCGCTTCTGGTTCAGCGTCTTGGGCCGGATCGAGCGGCCGCGGTTGGACAAGATGTTGAGCGAGAGCACGTCGGCCGGCCGCTCGGTGGTCTCGGCCCGGAGCATGGCGAGCACCCGCTCGACCGTCTCACCGCTGATCCCCTGGCCGGTGCGGATCAGGGTGACGAGCTCGTCGAGGAGTCGTTCGGCGAGGGCGACCTCGCCGGGGTCGCCCTCGAGGGTGATCCGGTTGCCGCGCACGTGGAGTCGGAGGTCGAAGGAGCGCTCGATCAGGCTGAGATGGTCGTCACCGGGGCCGAGCAGGCTCACCATGTCGATGCTGCCTGGCACCACGACCACGTGGCGGGCGCCCGGGGCTGGTTGGGTCTCTGTCATCAGGCGTCCCATGCTACGGGCGCGCCGGTGGGCGGGACCAACCGATTGACGCCCGCAGGCCGCTCGGGGCTCACGGATGGGTGACGGTGAGGATGCCCAGACACATCTCGTCCATCGTCCCCTCGCCCCACACGACGTAGCGGTCCGGCTGTCCCTGGAAGGCGGGAAGCTGGTCGCGCAGCCACTGCACGTGCTTGCAGGTGACCTTGACGGTGTCGCCCACCTTGAGGGCCACCGGCTTGATCGGCTTGGAGCCCTGGTTGTCGAAGTCCCAGACCGGGATGTTCAGCACGGTCTTGGCCTGCGGCGTACCGGGGTTCACCTCGATCTTGATCGAGCGGCCGAGGAGGTGCATGTGTCCGGCGACGCCGCGGATCGTGGTCGGCTCGGTGACCTCGCGCGAGCAGGAGGTGACCTGCGACGGCACCGGCTTCTGGTTGCAGAGCACGTCGAGCCAGTTGTTGGTCTGGCCGACCGGTCCGAACCGCTTCACCACGTCGGCGATCGCCGCCGTGCGGTCGCAGAGCATGTTGTCGGTGTGGCCCGACCGGCAGGGCAGCTCGACCGGCGCGGGCAGCAGCATCGTGGTCAGCGGCGTCAGGTTCTCCGAGCCGGGCGCCAGCCGGAGCAGCGTCGCCGAGCGGTCGGGTCCGGGGCCGCCGAGCAGGTTGTAGTGGACCTGCATGATGATCTGCGTGCCGGCCTCGAGCGGCGTACCGAAACCTGGCGCGTCGACCGACTCCTTCGCACCGGGAGCCCAGGCACCGAGCCACGGTGCGTCGTCGAGGGTCGAGCCGCCGGGCAGGCCGCTGTCGCCGAAGCACGTCCAGCCCTCTCCGGGATCACGGGCGTCGAGCGCCTTGGCGGCCGCCACCTGGTCGGGCACGGCGCGGTAGAGGATCACGTGGTGGACGACGTTGCGGTTGTCCGGCTTCACGAAGGTGCCGGTGAGGTACATGGCCTTGGCGAGGTGCGGGTCGAGCAGGAAGCAGCGGTAGTCGTCGGTGCCGACGCCGTTGGGGGCGGACGGCGTGTAGCTCTGCGGGATCCGCAACGTCATCCGGCTCTCGTTCGCGCGCAGCGGCTTCGGCTTGACCGCCTCGACCGGGTGGGCCTCCTCGACGGCCGGCGCGTTGCTGCTCGGCGCGGCCGACGTCGGTGAGTCCTGGGCGGCGTCGGTCGAGTCCGGCGAGCTCCCGCACGCCGCGACCAGCGTGAGGGCACCGAGGGCGACCGCCACGCGCAGGCTCAGCCGGGCGGCCACGTCAGGCTCCGTCCGGCGAGCACGTGGAGGTGGGCGTGGAACACGGTCTGACCCGCATCTCCCCCGGTGTTGAACACCAGGCGGTAGCTGTCGTGGCCCGCGTCGACGGCGACCCGGCGGCCGAGGCTCACCAGCTCCGCGACGGTGGCCGGAGCCTGGTCGGCCAGCTCGCCGGCGTCCGCGACGTGCTGACGCGGTACGACGAGCACGTGGACCGGGGCCTGCGGGTTGACGTCACGGAAGGCCACCGCGGCGTCGGTCTCGGCCACGACCTCGGCCGGGATCTCCCCGGCGACGATCCGGCAGAACAGGCACTCATCCCCCACGGGCGCCATCGTGTCACGAAATGACACGAGCCACGCACGTAAACCTCGGGGGTACTGCGCGCGTGCCACTACCGTGATCGGACATGCAGAGGTCCGGCTGATGCCAGGCGTGACGAACGGCTGGAGCGCCGACGAGGCACTCGAGGTGCTCTACGTCGCCCATTGGCGACGGCTCGTCCGCCTCGCAGTCATGCTCCTGCACGACCAGGGGGCAGCCGAGGAGGTCGTGCAGGACTCCTTCGTCGCCATGCACTCCAAGTGGGGCCGGCTGCACGACCCCGACAAGGCACTGGCCTACCTCCGGCAGAGCGTGGTGAACCGCTCCCGCTCGCACCTGCGCCACCTCGCCGTCGTCCGTCGCCACGCCGAGCGCGAGGGCGCTCCGCCCCCCGAGGCCGGTGCCGACCACGCGACGTACGACGTCGAACGGCGCGGCACGGTGCTCGACGCGCTCCGCAGCCTCCCGCGTCGCCAGCGCGAGGTGCTCGTCCTGCGCTACTACCTCGACCTCTCCGAGGCCGAGATCGCCGACGTGCTCGGGATCAGCCGCGGCGCGGTGAAGAGCCACGCGTCCCGGGGCGCCGCCGCACTTCGAGCGGTCCTGGGGCCCATGCTGGAGGAGTCCCGATGACCGACGACGACCAGCTGCGGCGGCTGCTCTCCGACGCCGTCTCCGACATCGAGCCGCAGGACCGCATCGCCGAGATCCGTGCCTCCGTGCACCCCGACCCCCAGGTGGTTCCGATGGCCCGACCACGACCGTGGCTCTACGCCCTCGGCGGCGCGGTCGCCAGCGCCGCCGTGATCGGCGTGATCGCCTACACCACCAACGCCCTCTCCGGCCCCGACGACCCCACCAACGAGCTCGGCGCCGGTCAGGGTCCGGGCCCGCGCTCGTCCGCGCCCGTGGCGACGGCGACCGCGACGGACTCCCAGGCCACGCCCTCCTCGCCCTCGACCTCCTCCCCGTCGTTGACCACCGGTGCGCAGGCCTACGCCGTCTACTACGTCGGCGCCGACGCGGCCGGCAAGCCGGTGCTCTATCGAGAGTTCCACCGCGGGCCGCACCTGCCGACCGCGGAGCCGGGCGGGAACGGCAAGGACGTGCTCACCGAGGCCGTGCACGACGCGATGGCGACCAGCCCCCTCGACGCGGACTACCGCACGCCCTGGACGGACCTCGCGAAGCTCGACCACGCGTCGTACGACTCGACCGGCGCCGGGTACACCCTGCAGATCGCGCTGCGGAACACCGGCATCGCCCAACGCCCGACGAGCATGACCGCCGCCGAGGCGCGGGCCGCGGTGCAGCAGCTGGTCTACACCGCCCAGGCCGCGATCGGGAAGCGTGATCCCGTCGTGTTCACGATCGGGCGCAGGGCCAACGGCCCGACCACCCTCCTCGGAGTCGACATCACCCAGCCGATCTCGAACGGCCCGGTCATGAAGACCCTCTCACTGGTCAACATCTCCTCACCCAACGAGGGCGACACGGCCTCCGGACTCCTCAAGGTGACGGGCGTGAACAACGCCTTCGAGGGCAACTCGGTGGTCTACCTCCAGCGGAACGGCAGGAAGTACCTCGTCAGCCACGCCACCGGCGGCCAGGGGGGCAACAAGCTCTATCCGTGGACGGTCACCCTCGACACCTCGAAGGTCGCGCCGGGCGAGTACACCCTCGTCGCGGAGAACCCCGACGACTCAGGTCAGGCGGCCGACACCGACACCCGCACGATCGAGGTCAAGTAGCCCAACGACCGGTCCGCGACAGGAGGGCTGCCACGGCGACGACGCCGGCGGTCGACGTGCGGAGCACCTCGTCACCCATCCGTACCGCGTAGGCGCCGGCGGCGGTGAAGGCGGCGAGCTCGTCGTCGGTCAGGCCACCCTCGGGTCCGACCACCACGACGACCGTGCCCGACGCCGGCACGGCGAGCGAGGCGAGCGACCCGCCGGCCTCCTCGTGGAGCACCACAGCCAGGTCGGCGGAGCCGACGAGGGTGCACGCCTCGTCGGTCGTGGCCATCGGCTGCACGCGGGGGAACCACGGCCGCCGTGACTGCTTCGCGGCCTCGCGGGCCGTCGCACGCCAGCGGGCCAGCGACTTCTCGGCGCGCTCGCCGCGCCAGACCGCCACCGACCGAGCAGCCGCCCAAGGGACGACGGTCGCGACGCCGACCTCGGTGAGGACCTCCACGGCGAGCTCGCCCCGGTCACCCTTGGGCAGCGCCTGGACGACGATCAGCCGCGGCTCGGGCTCGGGCACCGTCGCGACCTCCGCGACGCTCACGCTGAGCCGACGCTTGCCGGTCTCGCGCACGACGCCCGTGACCGTCGTACCGGCGCCGTCGGTGAGGGCCAGCGGCTCGCCCGCGCGCAGCCGGCGTACGGCGACGGCGTGGTGGGCCTCGTCACCCTCGACGTCGACGACGTCACCGGGGCCCACGCCGACCAGCGACTCCACCCAGTGCACCGGCAAGGTCATCGCGGTGGCTCAGTGGTCGTTGAAGGCGTCGCGGATGCGCCCGAAGAACGTCTTGCTGCTGCCGGGCGTGAGCTTGCCGTCGGGCTTCTCCTCGCCCCGGATCGCGGCCAGCTCGCGCAGAAGCTCCTCCTGCCGTGGGTCGAGCCGGGTCG
>CAWCDN010000010.1:0-109543 GCA_963794355.1 uncultured Actinomycetota bacterium | reverse complement strand
TCGGCGAGACCGTGATCACCCAGGGCGTCGTGACCGCCGACTACGCCACCGGCGGCTTCTTCGGCTACGTCCAGACCGCCGGCACCGGCGGCGCGACCGACGCGACGCCGGGCGCCTCCGACGCGGTCTTCGTCTTCGGCCCCGCGGCCGCGGCGAAGGTGCACCTCGGCGACTTCGTCCAGGTGCACGGCAAGGTCAGCGAGTTCGCCGGTCCGACGGAGATCGGCGCGAGCGCCGACAACGTCACCGTCCGCCCGACGCCCATGGCCCGTCACGCCGGCGCGATCGCCTACCCGACGACCGACGCCGACCGCGAGGCCCACGAGGGCGAGCTGCTCGCGCCGACCGACCACCTCACCGTGACCGACAACTTCGACACCAACCCGTTCGGCGAGATCGGGCTGGCGACCGGCGACCACCAGCTGGTGCAGCCGACCGACGTCGCCAACCCGACCACCGACCCCGCCGGCATCGCCGCGGTGCAGGCCGACAACGCCGCGCGCGGCGTGGTGCTCAACGACGGCTCCAGCACCAACTTCCTCAACAACGCCAACAAGGGCATCCCGCTGCCGTGGCTCACCCCGGACAACCCGGTCCGGATCGGCTCCACCGCGACGCTGCACCAGCCGGTGATCCTCGACTTCCGCAACAGCCTCTGGGACCTCCAGCCGACCACGCCGGTGACCGACGAGGGCACGAGTGGTCGCGACCTTCGGCGACACCCGCGCCGCCAACCAGGCGCCGCGAACGTCGGCGGCGACCTCGCCTGGCACCTTCAACGTGGAGAACTTCTTCCCCACCTCCGCCGCCGACTACGAGCCTGGACGCCGGCAACACCTGCACGTTGTTCAACGACCGCGCCGGCAACCCGATCACCGTCAACCTGTGCTCCCCCAACGGCCCGCGCGGCGCGTGGGACGCCACCAACCTCCAGCGCCAGCTGGCCAAGGAGATCCCGGCGATCAACACCATGAACGCCGACGTGATGTCGCTGGAGGAGATCGAGAACTCCGTGCAGTTCGGCAAGGACCGCGACGACGCGCTGTCGCAGCTCGTCGACGCGCTCAACGCCGCCGCCGGCACGACCCGCTGGGCCTACGTCCCGTCGCCCGACGCCGGCCGACCTGCCGCCGACCGCCGAGCAGGACGTCATCCGCACGGCGTTCATCTACAACCCGCCAAGGTGCAGCCGGTCGGCCCGTCGGTGGTGCTCGCCGACCAGTCGGACCCGGGCGAGCCGTTCGCCAACGCCCGCGAGCCGCTGGCCCAGGAGTTCAAGCGCAAGGGCGCGCTCGACTCCGACGGCTTCCTGGTGGTGGTCAACCACCTGAAGTCCAAGGGCGACAGCAACCCGCCGGCCACCGGCGACAACGCCAACGGCCTCCAGGGCGCCTTCAACGGCGACCGGGTCCGCCAGGCGCACGCGCTGGTCGACTTCGCCAACCAGGTCGCGGCCGCGCGCGGCACGCAGAAGGTCTTCCTCGTGGGTGACTTCAACTCCTACACCCAGGAGGACCCGATGCAGGTCCTCTACCAGCGCGGGCTACGTCAACCAGGCCAGCGACGACCCGAAGGACGTCAGCTACGAGTTCGGCAGCACGGCCGGGTCGCTCGACCACGTGCTGGCGAGCCCGGCGGCGGCCGACATGGTGACCGGCCGCGACGTCTGGCAGATCAACGCCGAGGAGTCGGTGGGCTTCGAGTACAGCCGCTACAACTACAACGCCACGCTGCTCTACCAGCCGAACCAGTTCCGCGCCTCCGACCACAACCCGGAGCTCGTCGGCCTCGGCGCGCCGTTCACCCAGGAGGCCTCGACGGTCTCGGTGACGGCCACGCCCGACCGGATCAAGAAGAAGAAGGACACCACCCGGATCGACGTCACGGTCTCCGCGGCGGAGGCCACCCCGACCGGATTGGTGGCGATCCTGGTCGGCGGCGAGCAGCTCGCCGTGCGGCAGCTGGTCGACGGCCACGCGAGCGCGACCCTCGGGCCGTTCCCGAGGGCCGGCACCGAGACGGTGCGGGTGCTCTACCTCGGCGACCAGGTGACCAGGCCGGGCACGGCACGACGACGCTCACCGTCACCAACGGCAACCCGAGTAGCCGCTCAGTCGGGGACTTCCCGCAGCCTGAGCGCCGCCTGCACCAGAGCAGGTGGCTGAAGGCCTGCGGGAAGTTGCCGACCATCCGCTCACCGCGCGGGTCGTACTCCTCCGCGAGCAGGCCGACGTCGTTGGCCAGCCCGACCAGCCGGTCGAAGAGCGCGTGGGCGTCGTCGAGTGCGCCCGGCCAGCGCGTACGCCGAGACCAGCCAGAACGAGCACGCCAGGAACGGGTGCTCCTCGCCGGCGAGCCCGTCGACGCCGGTCTGCGTGCGGTAGCGCATCAGCAGGCCGTCGCGCATCAGGTCCTGCTCGATCGCCTCGATGGTGCCGAGCATCCGCGGGTCGTCGCCGTCGATGAAGCCGACCAGCGGCAGCATCAGCAGCGAGGCGTCGACCTCCTGGGTCGCGTAGTGCTGGGTGAACGTGTTGCGGTCGGTGTCGAAGCCCTCGGTCAGCACCTCCTCGCGGACCCGGTCGCGCACGTCGCGCCAGCGGTCGACGTCGCCGGGCAGGCCGTGCCGCTCGACCGCGCGGACGGCCCGGTCGAACGCCGCCCACACCATCACCCGCGAGTGCGTGAAGTGCTGCAGCGGGCCGCGGATCTCCCAGAGCCCGTTGTCGCGCTCCTCCCAGGTCTCGACGAGGTGGTCGACCAGGACGCGCTGGAGGGCCCAGGCGTCGTCGCTGTGGCCGAGCGCCGACTCGCGGGCCTCCTCGAGCGCGATCATCACCTCGCCGAGCACGTCGCTCTGCCGCTGGTCGACCGCCGCGTTGCCGATCCGCACCGGCCGCGAGCCGGCGTACCCGGGGAGCTCGTCGAGGGTCAGCTCGGGCAGCCGGCGCGAGCCGTCGACGGTGTACATGATCTGGAGGTCCGCCGGGTCGCCGGCCACCGCGCGCAGCAGCCAGTCGCGCCAGAACCTCGCCTCGTCGGTCGCGCCGGCCGAGATCAGCGAGGACAGGGTGAGCGCGGCGTCGCGCAGCCAGCAGTAGCGGTAGTCCCAGTTGCGCTCGCCGCCGAAGTCCTCGGGCAGCGAGGTGGTCGGAGCGGCGACGATGCCGCCGGTCTCCACGTGGGTCAGCAGGTGCAGGGTCAGCAGCGAGCGGCGGACGACGGCCTGGTGCGGCACGCCGGTCAGGTCGCAGGCCGCGACCCACTCGACGTCCTCGGCGATCGTCTCCTCGATCGTGTACGGGTGGGCCTCGGGGGTGCGCAGGTGGGAGGGCAGCCAGGTCGTGGAGAACGTCATCTCCTCGCCCTCGCGGACGTCGAACTCGTCGACGTGCCGGTGGTCGATCGGCTTGGGCAGCCGCGGCCCGCGCAGCACGAGCTTGTCGGGGCCGGCGACGGCGGTGATCACCGGGTCGTGGTCCTCGTGGCGGCGGCGGACCCAGGGCGTCGCGGTGCCGTAGTCGAAGCGGACCACCCACTCGTGGTGCATCCGGACGGTGCCCTTCACCCCGGTCAGCCGGCGGACCACGTCGATCCGCTCGTCGCCCGTCGGCATCACGTCGAGCAGGGTGACGACGCCGGTGTCGGTGGTGAACGTCGTCTCGCAGCGCGGCCGAGTCGCCGACGTAGCCGGCGCGACCTCGTAGTCGCCCACCGGGCAGAGCTGCCAGTGGCCGTTGTCCTCGTCGCCGAGCAGCGCCGCGAAGCAGGCCGGGGAGTCGAACCGCGGCAGGCAGAGCCAGTCGATCGAGCCGTTGGTGGCGACCAGCGCGGCGGTGTGCCGGTCGCCGATCATGGCGTAGTCCTCGATCGGCCGGCTCACGCCGGGAAGGCTAACCGGCCGGTCTAGGGTCGGACCATGAGACGCCGCTCGACCCCCGAGGTGGAGGCCGCGGAGGCGCTGGCCCTGCTGCGTCCCGGCCGGCGCCACCCTGGCCACCGCCGAGTCGCTGACCGGCGGCCGGCTCGCGGCAGCGGTCACCTCGGTGCCGGGCGCCTCGGCGAGCTACCTCGGTGGGTTCGTCACCTACGCCACCGAGCTCAAGGAGTCGCTGCTCGGCGTGCCCGCACGAGCTCGTCGAGCAGTACGGCGTGGTGTCGGCCGAGTGCGCGCGCGCGATGGCCGCCGGCTGCCGGGCCGCGACCGGCGCGACGTACGGCGTGGCGACGACCGGCGTCGCCGGACCCGACCAGCAGGAGGGCAAGCCGGTCGGCACCGTCTTCGTCGGGCTGTCCGGCCCCGAGGGTGAGTCGGTGCTGACCATGGAGCTGCTCGGCGACCGGCCCCGGATCCAGGACCGGGCGTGTCGGGAGGCGTTGTCGGCGCTGTGTGGGATTCTCCGAGCGATCAGGGGGAACAACCCCCACTCGGGTAGCGTTCCCGCCACAGTCACCTCGACTGACCTGTCCACGACCGCTCGACGACCCAGGAGGACCCAGATGGCGCTGTTCCGCCGGCTGCTGGGCGACGTCCTGCGTGAGCGTCGTCTCGAGCAGGGCCTGACCCTGCGCCAGGTCTCCGCCGAGGCGCGGGTGAGCCTGGGCTACATCTCCGAGATCGAGCGCGGCCAGAAGGAAGCGTCCTCCGAGCTCCTCGCCTCGCTGTGCACGGCGCTCGACGCGCCGCTGTCCGAGGTGCTCCGCGACGTCTCCGTCGCGGTCGCCGTCGAAGAGGCCGCCACGCGCGCCGACGCCGATCACCACGCGTCGTCCCGTCGTCGCCTCCGCCGCCTCCGCCGCCTGACGGCCAGCGCGTGACCCATGGACGTGAACGACCGCGTCGCCAGCCTGCGCCGTGCGGTGTACCGACAGCACCGGGCTCACCCAGGAGGAGATCGGGTTCCTGATCGCCGCCGCCGCCGTGGCCACCGGCGTGGTCGTCGCGCTGCGCACCGTCGACGTGGTGACCAGGCTCTGGGCGCCGTCCGGCGGCCGTTCCTAGGGCTGGCAGCGTCGGGCAGGCGAACGTCGTGCGCTCGCGGCCCTCGTCGCCGAGCAGCGTCTGCCGGATCGGCGTGCCGCAGCGCCGGCACGGCCGGCCGGCGCGGCCGTAGACCCAGAACTGCCGCCCGCGGGCGAGGTCGCCGGTGGTGCTCTGCTGGGCGCGGCTGGCTGTTGAGGTCGAGCAGCTGGTGGGCCCGGTCGACCATCCGCGGCAGGTCGGGCACGTCGGCCGACCGGGTCGCTCGGGGGCGACGCCGGTGATGAAGCAGAGCTCGGCGGCGTACATGTTGCCGATGCCGGCCAGGCGCGTCTGGTCGAGCAGCGCCTCCTTGATCGTGCGGTCGGGCTGCTCGCGGAGCCGGCGGACGGCCTCGTCGGGGTCCCAGTCGGGGCCGAGCAGGTCGGGGCCGAGATGGCCGACCAGGTCGGTCTCGCGGTCGCGGGCGACGATCTCGACGATGCCGAGCGAGAAGCCGACCGCGACGGCGTCGGCGGTCGTCGAGGACGACGCGGGCGGTGTGGGCCGGCCGCGGCCAGCGCTGCGCCGGGCCGCAGCACCCGCCAGCCGCCCTCCATCTTGAGGTGGGTGTGCAGGGTCCAGGCGCGAGTCGCCGTCGATCCGGGTGAGCAGGTGCTTGCCGCGCGAGACGGTCTCGCTGACCGTCGCGCCGGCGAGGTCCCAGGTGGCGAACGCCGGGCACCCGGAAGTCGGTGCGCGGTCAGCACCTGCCCGCTGAGCGCCCGGTCGAGCAGACGCGCCGCGCGCCAGACGGTGTCGCCCTCAGGCACGCGCCCGCAGCCTCAGCCCCCGCGGCGTCGACACGAAGCCCGGCGGCGTCGAGGGCCTCGCGCAGGGGCGTGGAGCCGCCGCCGAGGATCTGCTCGCCGTCGGCCTTCTCGACCGTCATCCGGCCGAGCGCGCCGCGGCGGCCGGCCTCGGAGAGCGACTGGGCGGCCGGCCCGAGCAGCGTCGGCGTCGTCGGACCAGGTCAGCAGGGTCTGGCCGCCGCGCTCGACGTAGAGGGTGAGCGCGCCGTCGACGAGGACGACGAGCGCGCCGGCCTTGCGCCCGGGCCGGTGGCCGCCCGAGGTCTCGCGCTCGGGCCAGGGCAGCGCGGCGCCGAACGGGTTGGCCGGGTCGGTCGCCGCCAGCGTGACCGCCTCGGGCTTGGCGTCGGAGTCGCCGTCGAGCGTCGGCGAAGGTGCGGAGCCGGTCGACCGCGCCGGCGGTGCCGAACTGGGCGGCGCCCGAGACCCTCGACGAAGTAGCCGCGACGGCAGCGGCCGGAGTCCTCGAACGCCGACGAGCACCTTGTAGACGGCGGCGAAGCCACCGGCGGTGCGCTCGGACGACCACCGCGCCGCGGGTGACCACGCCGTGCCGCTCGAGCATCCGCTCGGCGGTGGCGTGGGCGCGCCGCGTCGGGTCGGTGTCGACCTCGGGCAGCAGCGCCCAGCGGCCGGACGTCGCGGGCGGCGCCGGGCGGAGGCCGGTGCGCGGCCGGGCCGGCTCGGCCTGGCGCGGGGCGGCCGCGCGGCGGGTGCGGTGGGTGCCCGAGCCCGGCAGGTGAGCGCGCGCAGCGGGGCGAAGGTGTCGTTGGTGACGCGGCCGGCCCAGACCAGCTCCCACAGGGCCTCGGCCAGGGCGCGGTCGGTGGCGCCGGTGGCGGCCGGCGAGCTGCCGGAAGAACCAGGCGCCGCCCGGGGCGAGCGCGTCGAGGACCGCCTGGTGGACCTCGCCCAGCGTCCGTCGACGTCCGGCTCGGGGAGCGGGCAGGGTGAGCGGCGCCTGGTCGCCGAGGTGGAGCGAGACCCAGCCGTCGGTGCCGGGCAGCGCGCCGTGGCCGACCCAGGTGACCTCGCCCGAGGCGGTCAGCTCGTCGAGCAGCGCGGGCTCGTAGTCGGCGCACCCGGCGCGGGCAGGATCAGCGACTCCCAGGCGGAGGCCGGGGCGGCGTACCCGGCGAGCTGGTCGACCACCTGGAGCAGGCCGTCGACGCCGCGCGGGCGTCCGCGCTGGGCGCGGTTGACGTGCTGCCAGGCGAGCAGGAAGCGGCCCATGGCCGCCGGCTCGACCGGCTCGACCTCCTGCCGGAGCCGGGCCAGCGAGCGGCGGCGCAGCATCCGCAGCACCTCGGCGTCGCACCACTCGGCGCCCGAGCCCGGCCGGCCGGAACTCGCCCTCGAGCACCCGCCCCTGCGCCGCCGAGCCGCTGCAGGGTCTGGCGGGCGACGGCCGCGCCGAGGCCGAGCCGCGCGGACGACGTCGGCGACGGTGAACGGGCCGTGGGTGCGGGCGAAGCGGCCGACCAGGTCGGCGAGCGGGTCGTCGACCGGCTCGGTGAACGCGTCGGGCACGCCGGGTGGCACGGGCACGCCGAGCCCGTCGCGCAGCCGGCCGACGTCCTCGATCGCGGCCCAGCGCTCCTCGCCCGCCATCCGGACGACGACCGCCCGCCGCGCGTCGGCCAGCGCGGTCAGCCACTCGGTCGGCGTCGCCACCGTCGACGCTGCGGCCGGCGACCTCCTCGGCCGTCAGCGGGCCGAGCCAGCGCAGCAGGTCGGCCACGCCCTCGGCGTCGCGGGCCCGGCGTTCGGGGTCGGTGCGCTGGAGCGTCGCCTCGACCTCGGCCAGCACCTCGGGGTCGAGCAGCTCGCGGAGCTCGGCCCGGCCGAGCAGCTCGGCGAGCAGCCCCTGGTCGAGGGCGAGGGCGGCGGCCCGGCGCTCGGCGATGGGGGAGTCGCCCTCGTAGACGAACTGGGCGACGTAGCCGAAGAGCAGGCTCCGGGCGTACGGCGACGGCTGGTGGGTGTCGACGTCGTGGATGCCGACCTCGCGTCGCTGCACCCGCCGCATCAGGCCGACCAGCGCGGGCAGGTCGTAGACGTCCTGGAGGCACTCGCGGACCGCCTCGAGCACGATCGGGAACGACGGGTACTTCGAGGCGACCTCGAGCAGGGCGGCGCTGCGCTGGCGCTGCTGCCACAGCGGCGAGCGCCGGCCGGGGTCGCGGCGCGGCAGCAGCAGCGCCCGGGCGGCGCACTCGCGGAACCGGGAGGCGAACAGCGCCGAGCCGCCGACCTCCTGGGTGACCAGGTCGTCGATCTCGTCGGGCTCGAAGGCGATCACCTCGCCCGTCGGGCGGCTCGGCGTCGGTGTCGGGGATGCGGATCACGATGCCGTCGTCGGAGGCGATCGCCTGGCCGTCGATGCCGTAGCGCTCGCGCAGCCGCGCGTTGATCGCCAGCGCCCAGGGGGCGTGGACCGGCGTGCCGTAGGGGGAGTGGACGACCAGGCGCCAGTCGCCGAGCTCGTCGCGGAACCGCTCGACCACGAGGGTGCGGTCGCTCGGGCAGCACGCCGGTGGCCTCGACCTGCTCGTGGACGTAGCCGACCAGGTTGCCCGCGGCCCAGGCGTCGAGGCCGCGCTCCTCGGCGGCGGCCACGGCGCGTCTCGCGCGACGACGACCCGAGCTCGCGGGTGAAGGCGCCGATCGCCTCGCCCAGCTCGGCCGGGCCGGCCGAGGGCGTCGCCCTTCCAGAACGGCAGCCGCCCGGGGACGCCGGGCGCGGGCGTGACCAGCACGCGGTCGTGGGTGATGTCCTCGATCCGCCAGCTGGTGGCGCCGAGGGCGAACACGTCGCCGACCCGCGACTCGTAGACCATCTCCTCGTCGAGCTCGCCGACCCGGCGGCCCGGGCCCTCGCCGCCGACCAGGAAGACGCCGAACAGCCCGCGGTCGGGGATGGTGCCGCCGCTGGTCACGGCCAGCCGCTGGGCGCCGGGCCGGCCGGTGAGCTGCCCGGTCACGCGGTCCCAGACGATGCGCGGTCGCAGCTCGGCGAACTCGTCGCTGGGGTAGCGGCCGCTGAGCAGGTCGAGGGTCGCGTCGAAGGCGCCGCGCGGGCAGCTGGGTGTACGACGCGGAGCGGCGCACGAGGTCGAACAGCGTCGTCGACCGACCACGCCTCCATCGCCAGCATCGGCGACGACCTGCTGGGCGAGCACGTCGAGCGGGTTGGTCGGGATGCGCATCGACTCGATCAGCCCCGACGCGCATCCGCTCGACGGCGACGGCCGTCTGGGCGAGGTCGCCGCGGTGCTTGGGGAACAGCACGCCGCGGCTGACCTCGCCGACCTGGTGGCCGGCCCGGCCGACGCGCTGGAGCGCGCTGGCGACGCTGGGCGGCGACTCGATCTGGATGACCAGGTCGACCGCGCCCATGTCGATGCCGAGCTCGAGGCTGCTGGTGGCGACCACGCAGGGCAGCCGGCCGCGCTTGAGGTCGTCCTCGATGAGGGCGCGCTGCTCCTTGGAGACCGAGCCGTGGTGGGCCTTGGCGATCACCGGCGGCGCGCCGTACGACGCGCCCGACTGGGCCATGATCTGCGGCGGGCGGCGGGACCGTCGGTCGTCGACGCTCGACGCCCGGCGCGCTCGGCGGCGATCTCGTTGAGCCGGGCGGTGAGCCGCTCGGCCAGGCGGCGGGAGTTGGCGAAGACGATGGTCGAGCGGTGCTGCTCGATCAGGTCGGCGACGTGGTTCTCGACGTGGGGCCAGATCGAGGTGGCCTCGCGGCCGTCGCCGTCGGCGTCGTCCTCGCCGGAGTCGTCGTACGGCGCCGGGCTGCGGTCATGTCCTCGACCGGGACGACGACCTTGAGGTCCCACTGCTTGGCCGACGGCGGCGCGACGATCTCGACCGGCGCGCGTGCCGCCGAGGAACCGCGCGACCTCCTCGAGCGGCCGGACGGTCGCCGAGAGGCCGATCCGCTGGGCGGGCTTCGGTCGAGCAGGGCGTCGAGGCGCTCGAGGCTGAGCCCGAGATGGGCGCCGCGCTTGGTGCCGGCGACGGCGTGGACCTCGTCGACGATCACGGTCTCGACGTGGCGCAGGCTCTCGCGGGCCTGGCTGGTCAGCATCAGGAACAGCGACTCGGGCGTGGTGATCAGGATGTCGGGCGGGGTGCGCGCCAGGGTGCGGCGCTCGGCGGCCGGGGTGTCGCCGGACCGGATGCCGACGCTGACCTCGGGCAGCCGCTCGCCGAGCCGCTCGGCGGTCTGCCGGATGCCGGTCAGCGGCGCCCGCAGGTTGCGCTCGACGTCGACCGCGAGCGCCTTGAGCGGGGAGACGTAGAGGACCCGGGTGCCGCGCTCGTCGTCCGGCGGCGGCGTCGGTCAGCAGCCGGTCGATGGCCCAGAGGAACGCCGACAGCGTCTTGCCCGAGCCGGTCGGCGCGACGACCAGTGCGTGCCGACCCTGCGCGATCGCCTCCCACGCGCCCGCCTGGGCCGGCGTCGGCTCGGCGAACGCCGCCCCGAACCACGTCGCGCGTCGGCGCGCTGAAGCGCTCCAGCGCGGGATGGGGCTCGGGCATGGCTCCATCCTTGCTCACGCCGCACCGACAGGGCTCCCGTCGGACGTCTCAGGTCGCGACGATGACCGACGTCAGTCGACGACGGCGTCGATCTCGACCTCGACCAGCCAGCGGGGGTCGAGGAGCCCGGCCACGACCACCATCGTGCTGGCCGGGCGGACGTCGCCGAACACCTCGCCGTGCACGGCCCCGACGGCGTCCGCGACGTCCGGCGCCACGACGTACTGCCGGGTGCGGACGACGTCCTCGACCCGGCCGCCGAGCTGCTCCAGCGCGGCGAGCGCGATCTCCCAGCAGCGCCGCGCCTGCACGGCCGGGTCGGGGTCGACGTGAGCCGTCCGGCCAGACCGGCGCCGTGCCGGAGACGGCGACGGTGTGGCCGACCCGGACGGCGCGGCTGAAGCCGATCGTGTCCTCGTACGGCGACCCGGAACGGGCATGCTGACGGTCCATGCGCTCACGCTAGAGGTGCGTCGCCCGCCGGGCGGCCGTCCCACCCTTCTGGGTAGTCTCGCTCGCGTGTTCACCGGACTCGGCCGGCTCGCGACCCGGCATCCCTGGTTCGTCATCCTCGGCTGGATCATCGTATCGGTCGTGATCATCGCCGACCGCGCCCAAGCTGAGCGCGACGAGCGACCAGTCGGAGTTCCTGCCGAGCAAGTACGAGTCGATCCGGGCCGCGAACCTCCAGACCGACGCGTTCCCGCAGCAGACCGGCGTCGGCGCGATCCTGGTCTTCGACCGCGCAGGACGGCAAGCCGCTGACCGACGCCGACTCGGCCGACGTGCAGAAGTCGTCGACCGGGCTCAGCCGCAAGCTCGACCCGGTCTTCGCCGGCATCGTCGCCGCAGCCGCCGTCGCAGAACAAGCTGGTCCAGATCGCCGTCGTCGGCATCGCCAAGGACAAGAACGCCTACGACCCCGACGCGATCGACGCCGCCAAGCAGCTGCGCGTCGACGCCCAGGCCGCTGGTCGAGGGCACCGACCTGCGGCTCGGCGTCACCGGCGCCGCGGCGCAGGCCCTCGACTCGCAGGAGGCGTCGAAGAACGCCGAGGCGATCGTCGGGATCGCGACGTTCGGGCTGATCCTCGTGCTGATGATCCTGATCTTCCGCAGCGTGATCCTGGCGGTGCTGCCGCTCGCTCGTGATCGGCCTGGTCTCGCAGGTCGCGGTCGGGCTGATCGGCGTGGCCAACAAGGTCTTCGACCTCAAGACCGACAGCTCGATCCAGGTGATCCTGATCGTGGTGCTGTTCGGCATCGGCACCGACTACATCCTGTTCTTCCTGTTCCGCTACCGCGAACGGCTGCGCGCCGGCGAGGACAGCAAGAGCCGCCGTGGCCCAGGCGGTCGACCCGCGCCGGCGAGGCGATCGCGTCGGCCGGTGGCGCGGTGATCGTCTCGTTCATGGCGCTGGTCCTGAGCTCGCTCGGCATCTTCAAGTCGATCGGCCCGGCGCTGGCGATCGCGGTCGCGGTCACCGTGCGTCGCCGCGCTGACGCTGGTGCCGGCCATGGTCTCCCTGCTCGGCACCAAGGTCTTCTGGCCGTCGAAGTCGTGGCAGATCGAGCCCGAGGGCGCGCGGTTCGCGGCGCTCGGCGACTCGCTCGGCCGCCGCCCGGCGCGTGTACGCCGTCGCCTCCGGGCTGGTGCTCGCCGTGCTGGCGATCTTCGCCCTGCGGCTTCAACCCGAACTTCGACCTCGGCGACTCCGGCGCCCCGAAGACCGTCGAGTCCGCGGTGGCGCTGCAGACCCTCGAGAAGGGCTGCCGGCCGGCGCCACCGACCCGACCGCCGTGCTGCTCCACTCCACCGACGGCCAGCCGCTCACCGAGGACGAGCTCACGACGTACGCCGCGGACGCTGGGCAAGGCGCAGGGCGTCGGCCAGGTCGGCGCGCCGGCACGCTCAGCGCCGACAAGACGACCGCGTCGTTCAGCGTCGTGCTCGACGAGCGACCCGACCTCCGACCAGGCGCTGGCCGACGTCAAGGGCCCGATCCGCGACGACGGCCCACGCGGCCGCGCCCGACGGGCACCGAGGCGCTCGTCGGCGGCACGACCTCGGTCTTCGTCGACTTCCAGAAGGCGATGAACCGCGACTACAAGGTCGTGTTCCCGGTCGCCGCGTGGTGATCATGCTCATCCTGGCGCTGCTGCTGCGCAGCCTGGTCGCGCCGTCTACCTGATGGCGTCGGTGGGCCTCGGCTTCGGCGCGACCCTCGGCGCGGCCGTCATCGTCTTCCAGCACCTCGGCGGGCGAGACGGGCCTGATCTTCCTGCTGCCGATCTACATCTACCTGTTCGTGGTCGCGCTCGGCACCGACTACAACATCTTGATGATCGCCCGGCTGCGCGAGGAGGCCCGCGAGGGGCTCGACGCCACGCGAGGCCGCCGCCGAGGCGGTCAAGCACGCCGGCCCGACCGTCGCGGCGGCCGGCCTGATCCTGGCCGGCACCTTCGCCTCGCTGATGCTCGGCGGCAACGCCCTGCTGACGGCGCTCGGGCTTCTCGATCTCGTTCGGCATCTTCGTCGCGGCGTTCGTGATGGCGATGTTCTTCACGCCCGTCGCTGACCGCCCTGATCGGGCACGCCGCCTGGTGGCCCGGTCACGGCGACGAGACGCGCGAGGACAAGTCCGGTAGGGAGTGTCGGCGAACCTTTGTAGGGTCAGCCGGGTGTCGAGCGAAGCGATGATCCGGGCCCGCGGCCTGCGCAAGTCGTTCAGCTCGAAGTCGGGGGAGACCGTCGAGGCGGTCAAGGGCATCGACCTCGACGTACGCCGGGGCGAGGCGTTCGGCTTCCTCGGCCCCAACGGCGCGGGCAAGTCCTCGACGATGCGGATGATCGCCGCCGTCTCGCCGGTCAGCGGGGGAGAGCTCCGGATCCTCGGGCATGGACCCCGCGGATCGACGGCCCGGCGATCCGCGGCGCGGCTCGGCGTCTGCCCCCAGGAGGACACCCTCGACAACGAGCTCAACGTCTTCGACAACCTCTACATCTACGGCCGCTACTTCGGGATCCCCAAGGCCGAGGTGCGCGAGCGGGCCGAGGAGCTGCTGGAGTTCGTGCAGCTCACCGAGAAGCGCGACGTCGAAGGTCGAGGCCCTCTCCGGCGGCATGAAGCGCCGCCTCACCATCGCCCGCTCGCTGATCAACCGGCCCGACCTCCTGCTGCTCGACGAGCCGACCACCGGCCTCGACCCCCAGGCCCGCCACGTCGCTGTGGGACCGGCTGTTCCGGCTCAAGCAGCAGGGCGTGACGCTGGTGATCACGACCCACTACATGGACGAGGCCGAGCAGCTCTGCGACCGGCTCGTGGTGATGGACCGCGGCGTGATCGCGGCCGAGGGCTCGCCGCTCGACGCTGATCCGCGAGCACTCCACGCGCGAGGTCGCCGAGCTCCGCTTCCCGGTCGGCGACCACGACGCGACGGCCGAGAAGATCGCCGACCTCGGCGAGCGGGTCGAGGTGCTGCCCGACCGGATCCTGGTCTACAGCGACGACGGCGAGCACGTGCTGGCCAAGGTCCACGAGCGCGGGCTCGACCCGATCGCCACGCTCGTACGACGCTCCACGCTCGAGGACGTCTTCCTCCGGCTCACCGGCCGGACGCTGGTCGACTGATGGCGGTCTCGACGACGCTCGACGCGCCGAGCGCGGCGGCTGTCGGTCGCGCAGGGGGTCGCCCGCCAGGTCGACTACTGGTGGACCGTCTACAAGCGCACCTGGAAGGGCTCGATCGTCTCGTCCTTCCTCTCGCCGCTGCTCTACGTGCTGGCGATGGGGGTCCTGCTCGGCGGCTTCGTCCACGCCGACCCGGCCCAGCTCGACGGCGCCACGTCGTACCTCGCCTTCATCGTGCCCGGGCCTGATCGCCGCCCAGGCGATGACCACCGCCGTCGCCGAGACGACGTACCCGGTGATGGGCGCGATCAAGTGGCAGAAGATCGTTCTACGCCCAGCTCGCCACGCCCGCTGGAGGCCCGCGACCTCGCCAACGCGATGCTGCTGTTCGTGCTCTTCCGGGTCGGCGTCGACCTGCGGGGTCTACTTCCTGGTGATGGCGCCGTTCGGGGTCTTCGCGACCTGGTGGGGCCCGCTCGCTGGCCTGGCTGGTGACGATGCTGGTCGGGATGGCGTTCGGCACGCTCGACCTTCGCCTTCAGCGCCCACGTCGACGGCCCCGAGTCGTTCGGCCTGATCTTCCGGCTCGGGCTGATCCCGCTGTTCCTGTTCTCCGGCGCGTTCTTCCCGATCAGCAACCTCGGCACCGTCGGTGAGTGGGTCGCCCGCTGCACGCCGCTGTGGCACGGCGTCAACCTCACCCGGATGCTCTGCCTCGACACCATCGTGTGGAGCACGGCCGCGATCAACCTCGTCGTCCTGGTCGTGGTCACGGTGATCGGCTGGTGGCTGGCGATCCGCACCCTCGACCGCGAGGCTCGCCACGTGAGCGCCACTCGCCGCGGCTCGCCCTCGCGCCCGCGCGCGGCGCACCCGGCTGCTGGTGCTGCGCAACTACATCGTCTACCGCCGGCTGTGGAAGCTGTTCCTGACCGGCTTCCTCGAGCCGGTGTTCTACCTGCTCTCGATCGGCGTCGGCGTCGGCAAGCTGATCCACGCCTTCGAGCTCAACGGCCACTCCATCCCCTACGCCGAGTTCGTCGCGCCCGGGATGCTCGCGGCGTCGGCGTTCAACGGCGCGCTGCTCGACTCGACGTTCAACGTCTTCTTCAAGCTCAAGTACGACAAGCTCTACGACCAGATGCTCGCCACCCCGCTGACCACCAGCGACATCGCCCGCGGCGAGATCCTCTGGGGCCAGCTGCGCGGCGCGTCGTACTCCGCGGCGTTCCTGGTCGTGATGTGGGCGCTCGGGCTCGTGCACACCTGGTGGGCGGTGCTCGCGCTGCCCGGCGACGCTGCTGATCGGGTTCGCCTTCAGCGCGGTCTGCATGGCGGCTGACGACCTGGATGACGTCGTGGCAGGACTTCGAGAAGATCACCCTGCTCCAGCTGCCGCTGTTCCTGTTCTCCGGCACGTTCTTCCCGGTCACGGCCTTCCACGGCGTGCTGCGCTGGGTCGTCGAGGTGCACGCCGCTCTACCGCGGCGTCGTGCTCTGCCGCGAGCTGACCACCGGCGTGATCACCTGGGCGTCGGCGGTCTCGGTGGTCTACCTCGTGGTGATGGGCGCTGATCGGCCTGGTCATCGTGCGGCGCCGGCTCGACACCCTGCTGCTCACCTGAGCCGGCGGCGTCAGCCGACGAAGTCCTGGGTCGCGTACGTCGTGCCGTTCGTGGCGCGCCAGCCGGAGACGCCGATCCGGTGGAAGTGCGGGTTCAGGATGTTGGCGCGGTGGCCCGGCGAGTGCATCCACGCGCTGACCAGCGCGCGCGGGGTCTCGTAGCCGAAGGCGATGTTCTCCCCGGCGGTGCGCGTGTGGGGGCACCGCAGCATCGGGCCGAGGTCCTGGTGGACCAGCACCCGCTCGGTGGCGAGGTGCCGGGTCCACGGCTCGGCGAAGCCGTCGGGGCAGGGGGCCGCCTTGAGCGGCTTGCGCCGTGGGCCTCGCGCCGCTGGTTCGTCAGCTCGATCACCCGCGCCTCCCAGGCGGTCCGAGCGTGGCTTCACCGTGCGCGGCGCGGGCTGGCGGCGGGGCGTGGGCTCGTGGGCGGCCGGCGGCGCCTGGGCCGAGACGGGAAGGGCGAGGGCGACCGCGGCCAGGGCGGCCCACAGGGGCAGGGTGCGCATGGTGCCTCCGAGGGTGGGGGAATCGGAGCGGCCCACCCTGCCACGCGGGCCCGCTGCGTGCCGGATCAGGGCGACTCTCCTGACGCCGGCAGCCGGCGTCGTACGCTCGGAGCATGAGGTATGCGTTCCCTCGGGGTGCGCCTCCCATCCGCGTCCTGCTCGGGGTGCTCGCCATCCCGGGGAACGCCCGCTACGTCGCTCTCGACGGCGACGAGATCCGGGTGTGCCTCGGGTGGTCGTTCCGGCTCACGGCCCCGCGAGCGTCCGTCGTGGCGGCCCTGCGCGACCACGACCGGATCGGCGGGATCGGCGCCCACGGCTGGCGTGGCACCTGGCTGGTGAACACCACCTCGAAGGGGCTCGTGCGGATCGTGCTCGACCCGCCCCAGGGCGCCGCCGTGTGCGGCGTCCCCGTCACCGTGAAGGTGCTCCGGGTCAGCGTGGCCGAGCCGGAGGCCTTCCTCGCGGACCTGCAGCACGGATCGCAGGGCTGACCGCACGCGCTTCCATCGGTTTGCGAGGATGGCTGGATGACGAGACCTCCGGGGGACCTCGAGCCGGACGCCAAGGACTGGACCTGGGTGCTGGAGCGGCAGTGCCAGGAGTGCGGCCTCGACGTGCGCACGGTCGAGCGCATCGACCTGCCCCGCGCTTTCCGCGTGAACGCCCAGGTCTGGTACGCGCTGCTGGCCGACCCGGCGGCGGCCGAGCGCACGCGACCCGACCGCTGGTCGACCCTGGAGTACGCCTGCCACGTGCACGACGTCCACCAGGTCTTCCACGACCGGGTCTCGTCGATGCTCAGCGAGGATGCGCCGGTCTTCGCCGACTGGGACCAGGACCGGTCGGCGGTCGAGGGCCGCTACGCCAGCCAGGTGCCGTCGATCGTGGGGCCGACGCTGGTGGCCGCGGCGTACGCCGTGAGCGACCTCTACGCGTCGGTGCCCCCGCTGGCCTGGGGACGGCGCGGGGTGCGCAGCAACGGCAGCGAGTTCACCGTGGAGTCGCTCGGTCGCTACCACCTCCACGACGTCGTCCACCACCTCCACGACGTGCGTGACGCCGGGGCCGCGGCGACCGTGCGGGCCTACGACTCCTCCGTGGCGCAGTACCGCGACGGCACGGCTGACCTCTCCGACCCTGTCGCCGCGGCCATCGGCCGCTTCGTCGCGCTGCTGCCACCGGGAGCGCGGGTCCTCGAGATAGGGAGCGGGGCCGGACGCGACGCGGCCGCCCTCGAGGCCGCGGGCCTGCGCGTACGTCGTACCGACGTCACGCCGGCCTTCGTCGAGCTGATGCGCGCCGACGGGTACGACGCCGACGTGCTCGACCCGCTCTTCGACGACCTCTCCGCCCCCGACGCGCCCGGCACGCGGTACGACGCGGTGTGGGCCAACGCGTGCCTGCTCCACGTGCGCCGCGAGGACCTCCCCGTGGTGCTGGGCAGGCTGGCCGAGGCGACGGCTCACCAGGGCCTGCTGCACGCCTCCCTCAAGGAGGGAGACGGCGAGGGCTGGTCGGTGCACGGCAGCGTGACCGCGCCCCGCCTCTTCACCTACTGGCGTGAGGACGCCCTGCGGGACGCCCTGGCCACGGCTGGCTGGTCGGTCGAGCACCTGGGCCGTCACTCCGGCTCGCGGGGCGAGGGCTGGCTCGAGGTCCTGGCGACGCGCGCGTGAGGCACACGGAGTTCTGGCGGCGGATGGAGGCCGCGCTCGGCCCGGCGTACGCCCGAGCGTGGGCCGAGCAGTTCGTGCTGGCCGACCTCGAGGGCCGCACCGTCACCGAGGCGCTGGACGCGGGCGAGCCGCCGAAGGCGGTGTGGGCCGCGGTCTGGCAGGCGTTGCACCTGCCCGAGTCGGAACGGTAGGCCTCAGAGCCGCTTCTGGAAGTCGCCGTACACCTCGGCGACCTCGAAGCCGAGCGTCTCGTTGATCGCGACCATGTGGGCGTTGGTCTCGGCGTTGGTGGTCTCGATGAAGGTCTTGTCGGGGAACCCCGCCAGCGCCCGCAGGAGCTCGCACTTGACCGCCAGGCCGAGCCGGTGACCGCGGTGGGCGCGGTCGACGAGGGTGCCCCACTGGTCGACGTGGTGGTGGTGCTCGTTGCTGGTCGCGGCCACGGAGTAGGCGACGACGGTGTCATCGACGTCGAGGGCGTACGACGCGACGCGGGTGCGTCCGGAGTCGACCAGGTAGCGGTCCTGCACCGCGAGCTCGGCCGGCGTCTCCTGACCCGCCTCGACCTCGAGGTCGCCCGACGGCATCTCGACGTTGATCTGGTTGCGCAGGGCGGTGTAGGAGGCAGCCAGGTCGTCGGGCACGGGCCCGACGACGGTGCGGAGCCGGTAGTCGCGGTGGTGCGGCGCGGCCTCTGCGGCCAGCCGGTCGAGGAGCCGCGCGTCGGCGGGGAGGTCGAGCCGTCGCTCGATCTCGGTGTTGGCCAGTGCGTAGCCCATCTGCTCGGCGAAGGAGCGGTTGCCGTTCGCGCGGTCGACGCCGATCCGTGCCTGGGCGTGGCAGATGGACCTGCCCAGCTCGCCCACGCGCGTGTCGGCGTACGACGAGAGCCGGCTGCCGACGCCTCGTCGCTGGTGGGCCGGGTCGACCCAGATCCAGACCCGGGCGACTCCCAGGTTGTCGCGCAGGGCAGCGGTGATCATCAGCTCGCCGACCATCGTCTCGCCGGTGAAGGCGGCGTACGCCTCGCAGAGCTCCCCACCTGTGCCGGAGGAGATCAGCATCGCGATGCCGTCCTCGCGGGAGTAGAGCGCGGCGTCGGGGTCCTCGGCCAGCTCCGCCGCGGCGTACACGGCCTGGAAGGCGTCCATGTCGGCGTCGTCGCGCGGATCGACCGGCCGGATCACGAGCTCGCTCACGTCGGCCACGGTGACGCGCGGACGGGCGGCCGCGCAATCGGATTGTCGGCGTGTCGGGCACCGGGTCGAACACGTGTTCGGGTTAGATGGTGTGTACAGACGACCCCGTCCGGGGGTTCTCCACAGCCCGCAACGCTCGTCCCGCGGGATGTCGGTGGCCCGGTCTAGCGTCTGGCCCGACGACGCGACAAGAGCACGATCGAACCCCTGCGAGGCGGGACGACGGGTCCCGGAAAGAGATGGACAGACATGGCTGGTGGAGACCGCGAGAAGGCGCTGGACGTCGCGCTCGCCCAGATCGAGAAGCAGTTCGGCAAGGGCTCGGTGATGCGCCTCGGTGACGAGACCCGCGCTCCGCTCGAGGTCATCCCGACCGGCTCGATCGCCCTCGACGTCGCGCTCGGCCTCGGCGGCCTGCCGCGCGGCAGGGTCGTGGAGATCTACGGACCCGAGTCCTCCGGCAAGACGACGGTCGCCCTCCACGCGGTGGCCAACGCCCAGCGCGCCGGCGGCATCGTGGCGTTCATCGACGCCGAGCACGCGCTCGACCCCGACTACGCCAAGGCGCTGGGTGTCGACACCGACGCGCTGCTGGTCAGCCAGCCCGACTCCGGTGAGCAGGCGCTCGAGATCGCCGACATGCTGGTCCGCTCGGGCGCCCTCGACCTGGTCGTCATCGACTCCGTGGCCGCGCTCGTGCCACGCGCCGAGATCGAGGGCGAGATGGGCGACAGCCACGTCGGCCTCCAGGCCCGGCTGATGAGCCAGGCGCTGCGCAAGATGACCGGTGCGCTCAACAACTCCAACACCACCGCCATCTTCATCAACCAGCTGCGCGAGAAGATCGGGGTGATGTTCGGCTCGCCCGAGACCACCACCGGTGGTCGCGCGCTGAAGTTCTACTCCTCGGTCCGGCTCGACGTGCGCCGCATCGAGACCCTCAAGGACGGCACCGACATGGTCGGCAACCGCACCCGGGTCAAGGTGGTGAAGAACAAGGTGGCGCCGCCGTTCAAGCAGGCCGAGTTCGACATCATGTACGGCCAGGGCATCAGCCGCGAGGGCGGTCTGATCGACGTCGGCGTCGAGGCGGGCCTGGTCCGCAAGGCCGGCGCTTGGTACACCTACGAGGGCGACCAGCTCGGCCAGGGCAAGGAGAACGCCCGCCAGTTCCTGGCCGACAACCCCGACCTCGCCAACGAGCTCGAGAAGCGGATCCTGGAGAAGCTCGGGGTCGGCCCGACCGTCGACGCGCCCGCCGACGACCTGTCCGACGAGCCGATCGGTGTCGATGACTTCTAGGGCCTGGACCGGCGATGTCGGGCTGGGGGTTCGCGCCTGGACGCGCGAGCCTCCTCCCGACCCAGTCGCCGCCGGGCCCGACGCCGACCCGGAGTCGGTGGCCAGGAAGATCCTGCTCGACTCGTTGACCGGTCAGGCCCGCAGCCGGCAGGAGCTGCGCGACAAGCTCGCCAAGCGCGACGTACCCGACGAGCTCGCGGAGCGGCTGCTCGACCGCTTCACCGAGGTCGGGCTGGTCGACGACGAGGCCTTCGCCCGCTCCTGGGTGGAGAGTCGCCAGCGCAGCCGAGGGTTGGCCCGACGAGCACTGGCCCAGGAGCTGCGCCGCAAGGGCGTCGACGACGAGACCGCCCGCACGGCGCTCGACGACCTCGACCCTGCCGACGAGGAGGAGGCGGCGCGGATCCTGGTCCGCAAGAGGCTCCGGTCGCTGCGGGGCGTCGACCGGGTCACCGCCACCCGGCGGCTCGCGGGCCTGCTGGCCCGCAAGGGATATCCCGCCGGGCTGGCCTTCGCCGTGGTGCGCGACGAGCTCGGGGCAGTCGACGCGCACGAGGAGCCGGCGTACGACGTGGAGTGAGCGGGCGATCCGACATGATGACCCCATGAGCGCCCACCTCCATCTGCTTCCCCCCGGTCCGGTCGACCTCGACGCGATCCCGACCGACCAGACGCCCGGGTTCGACGGAGGCAAGTCCAAGGGCAAGGCTGCGCTGTTCGCGCTCGGCGACGAGCTGGCCGACCTGCAGGAGCAGCTGTGGGCCGAGCGCACCACCGGCTCCCAGCGCCGGGTGCTGCTGGTGCTTCAGGGGATGGACACCTCGGGCAAGGGCGGAGTGCTGCGCCACACGGTCGGGCTGGTCGACCCTCAGGGGGTCAAGATCACCAGCTTCAAGGCGCCGACCGCCGAGGAGCGCAAGCACCGGTTCCTGTGGCGGATCCGCAACGCCGTGCCCGAGCCGGGCTACATCGGGGTCTTCGACCGGTCGCACTACGAGGACGTGCTGATCGTCCGCGTGCACGGCCTCGCCGAGCCGGCCACCGTCGAGAGCCGCTACGAGCAGATCAACGCCTTCGAGGCCGAGCTGGCGGCCGAAGGCGTGGTGATCATCAAGTGCATGCTCCACGTCTCGGCCGAGGAGCAGCGGGCGCGACTGCTGGCCCGGCTCGACAACGAGGACAAGTACTGGAAGTTCAACCCCGCCGACATCGACGAGCGCGGCCACTGGGCCGACTACCGCACGGCGTACGAGATCGCCCTGGAGCGGACCAACACCACGGTGGCCCCCTGGTACGTCGTACCGGCGGACAAGAAGTGGTATCGCAACCTCGTCATCGGTGAGCTGCTGCTCGAGGCGTTGCGGGGGATGGCGCTGCGCTGGCCGTCCGCGGACTTCGACGTCGAGGAGCAGCGACGCCGCCTGCTCGACGAGGTGCCGCCGGCGTGATCGAGACCGTGGCGGTCTCGCGCTACGTCACGCCGCTGCGCGAGGGTGGGAGCCTCCCGGGCCTGGTCGAGGGCGACGACCTCGGCACCTACGTGTGCAAGTTCCGCGGCGCCGGCCAGGGAGTGCGAGTGCTGGTGGCCGAGGTGATCGTCAGCGGGCTGGCCACCCGGCTGGGCCTGCGCACGCCGCGGTTGGTCGCGCTCGACCTCGACCCCGCGATCGCGCGCTACGAGGCGGACGAGGAGGTGCAGGACCTCCTCAATGCCAGCCCCGGCCTCAACCTCGGCATCGACTTCCTGCCCGGCTCCTTCGGCTACGAGGGCGAGGCGGCGACGCCGGCCGAGACGGCCGTCCGGGTGCTCTGGCTCGACGCGTTCACCGCGAACGTCGACCGCACCTGGCGCAACCCCAACCTCCTGCTCTGGCACGACGACCTGTGGGTGATCGACCACGGGGCGTCGCTCTACTTCCACCACGGCTGGTCGGGCGGCGTCGGCGACCCGTCGCGGTTCGCCGGCCAGGCGTGGGATGTCAGCGACCACGTGTTCGGCACCCACGTGCCAGGGCTCGCGGCGGCGGACGCTGCGATCGACCTCACCGATGCGGACCTCGAGGCGGTCGTGGCCGACGTGCCGGACACCTGGCTGGAGCCGACCCCCGGCGCCGAGACCCCCGACGCCCTGCGCGCGGCGTACGTCTCGTTCCTCAGCGCCCGGCTCTCGACCCGCGCCTGGCTGCCGGGAGCGCACGCCGCATGAGCGCCTCTCTGCCCTACCAGTACGTCGTGCTGCGTTGCGTGCCCCGCGTCGACCGCGAGGAGTTCGTCAACGTCGGTGTCGTCCTCTACTGCGAGGAGACGGCGTTCCTCGAGGCGGCGTGGCGCGTCGACCGAGACCGGCTCCGCGCGCTCGATCCCCGGCTCGACCTCGACGCGGTCTGCGACGGGCTCGCCTTCGTCGAGGGCGTGTGCCGGGGAGACGAGAGTGTCGGGGCGGCCGCGGGCAAGCCGCCCGGCACCCGCTTCGGTTTCCTCAAGGCGCCGCGCAGCACCGTCCTCCAGACCAGCGCCGTCCACGGCGGCATGACCGCCGACCCCGCCCGCCAGCTCGAGCACCTGCTGGAGCGTCTCGTCGGCTAGACGAACGCGACCTGCCGCCAGGTGCCCGGGGTGCCGTTCTTGGTGCAGAACCACAGCTTGCCCCTGCTGTCCACGACCAGCTCACCGCGCTGGTGGGCTCCGGTGGCGGGGGCGCCCTGAGCGGGCCGGGGGACCAGCCGCACCGCGGCGCGCCCACCCTGGAAAACGCCGCCGATTCCCGTGGTGCTCATCGCCGAGACGGCCGGGCCGGAAGCATGGTGGTTGGCCTCCACCGCCGCCCGGGATCCGTAGGTGGTCGTCGCCTGCAACGCGGAGCCGGATCCGCCGTTGTCGGCGCTGACCGTTGGAGAGTCGCCGGAGGAGCTGGCGTCCACTGCCAGGCCAGAAGAGCTGTGGGCGGCAACACCCGCCCCGTTGCTGCTCTCAGCGAGCACGGCCTGTCCGAGCTGGCTGGATGCCCACACCCCAGTGCCGCTCGTGCTCTGCGCGCGCATGCCGTCGCCGCTGTCCGAGATTCCCAACACGCCCACGTGGGAGGTGCTGTTGCCACGGACACCGACTGACGAGCCGGACGTAGCGTCCACACCGGTCCCGTCCGAGGTAGAGGCCTTGACCGCTGTCCCATGGGCAGAGGCAGCGACGACGCCGTAGTCCACACCCTGGCAGTTGACCCCGATGGTGCCCTGCGCGCCCACCCCCCAGCCTTGGTCGGAGGTCCCGAGCACACCGATGCCGTTCGGGGCAATGCCGAAGATGGCTGCATCGTCGTGCTGGCTCGTCGCATGCACCGCGTAGCCGGTCTGCGAGGTCACCTGCACGCCGATACCGCTGTCGGAGACCGCGAGAACGGCCGTTCCGCTTGTCGATTGCGCCCCGACAGCAGGACCGCTGGTGGAGGTGCCCTCGACGCCGACGCCGAAGACCGAGGTTCCCTTGACGCCTGAGTCGCCCTCTGACCGTCCTTGGACGCCGACCGCGAACGCGGACATCCCGAGGATCGCTGCCTGCTGTTTCACGTTGACGTCGTGCCCGGCGATGGTGGCGAAGATGGCGGCCCTCGTGTCGGCTGGGATGGCTATCTGGTCGTCCGTTGCGTTGTCGACCTGGAACAGCACCGGCGACTGGTGGGTCGTCGACGGGTTGCTGATCCGGGTGGGCGGGCTGTCGAACGCCGTTGGCGAGGTGCTGTGACCGATCAGCACCGCGTCGCCGTCGGCGGCAGCGGCCGATGAAGCGACTGCGTCGAGGGAGGCGACTCCCGCGACGGCGGCAGCGCTCAGGCCGAGACCGTTGCGCAGCATCCGGCGTCGGTCGACCCCGTCGGGTCGGGCGGGGGCGGCCTCACGTCGTACGACGGGCTGGTCACCGGTCAACCGCTCGACCAGTGACTCCAGGTGCGCCACGCGCGTCCGCAGCTCGACCAGCTCGTGCTCGGGGTCCACGACGGCTCCTCGCGATCAGGCCGCACACCCGCGTGTCCGGCGCCGATCGGAGGCTAGTCGTGGAACGAGCTCCGCGTCCGTGAAACGTCGCGGTCAGACCGGGACCAGCTCCACCGCGCCCACGGCGTAGCGGGCGAGGATGGTGCGGGCGACAGCCTCGTGGACGCCCAGCGGCTCGGCGACGGCGACCGCACCTGCCTCGAGGGCGAGCTCCTTGGCCCGGTCGGGCAGGAACCCGGGAGCCAGGAAGAGCGAGGCCACCGCGATGTGGCGACGGCCCTCCTTGCGGAAGGCACGCACCGCCTCACCCGTGGCCGGAGGGGCCGCGGACGCGAACGCGGCGCTCACCGGCAGCTTGTGGTGGGAACCCCACAGCCGGGCCAGGCGCGCGACCGACTGGTTCGCGAGCGCGTCGCTGGAGCCGGCCGCCGCCAGCACGAGCGCGTCGAGCTCGCGGACGCGGGCGGCTCTGAGCGCCTCACGCATCCTCACGTCGAGCACCTCGAGGAAGGAGGCCTCGAGCCCGAGGATCGAGGTGGCGCGCACCTGCATCCCCTCGTGGCGGGCGTCGGCCTCGGCCACCGCGGCCGGCACGTCGACGTGGGCGTGGTGGGCGTCGGTCAGCAGGAGGGGGACGACCACGACCTCCTCGACGTGAGCACGTGCGAGCTTGTCCACGACCGTGTTGAGTGCGGGCTTGGCCAGGTCGAGGAACGCCGTCTCGATGCGGAGGTCGGGGCGGAGCTTGCGTACCTCGTGGATCAGGGCAGTGATTGTCGTCTTTGACCGCGGATCACGACTTCCGTGAGCCAGGGCCACCAGTGCAGGAGCGGCCATCAGCGCGGCCTCCTCTCGTTGTTCACCTTCGGTGTGGGAGTACCGACGACGCTGTCGATGGGGATCTGGGTGGAGGAGTGGGACATCAGTGGATCCCGCACTCGGTCTTGGCGGTGCCGGCCCAGCGTCCGCTGCGCGGGTCTTCGCCGGGGGCGACACGGCGGGTGCACGGTGCGCAGCCGATGGACGGGTAGCCGTCGTAGACGAGCGGGTTCACGAGCACGCCGTGCTTCTCGATGTAGCGCTGGACGTCCTCGTCGGTCCACCGGGCGAGCGGCGAGACCTTCACCTTGCCCTTGCGGGCGTCCCACCCGACCACGGGAGCGATCACGCGGTTGTGGGTCTCGGCGCGGCGCAGGCCGGTCGCCCAGGCGTCGTACTCCTGGAGCGCCTCGGCCAGCGGCTGCACCTTGCGCAGCCGGCAGCACAGGTCGGGGTCGCGCTTGAAGAGCTCGGGGCCGTACTCGGCGTCCTGCTCGGCGACGGTCTGCACCGGCGTGATCGGGATCAGGTTCACGTCCATCGTGGCGCCGACGGCGTCCGCGGTGCCGATGGTCTCGGCGAAGTGGTAGCCGGTGTCGAGGAAGACCACGTCCACCCCCGGCGCGACCCGTGACGCGACGTGGGCCAGTACGGCGTCGCCCATCGAGGAGGTGATGCAGAAGCGCTTGCCGAAGGTCGCGACCGCCCACTCCACGATGTCCTCGGCCGGCGCCAGCTCCAGCTCGGCACCGACGTGGGAGACCAGCTCGCGGAGCTCCTCGGAGCTGCGGCCCGCAGTGTGCGTGCCGCGGTAGCGACGGGCCTGGGTGGTCGTGAGGGCGGTCATGTCTCAACCCCGTGCGGCCGGACCATGCCCAGCATCTTCACCGTGAACGCCCGCAGGCAGCCGCGGCACTCCCAGGCACCGGGGCCCTCTTCGGACGGCCACAGGTCCTGCTCGCCGCAGTACGGGCAGTGGAAGGGGACCGCGCGCTCGCTCATGGCGTGGCCGCCAGGGTCTTGTCGCCGCGCAGGAGGTCCTCGTCGGCACGGGTCACCCAGGACGCGAACGACTCGTCCTCACGCCCGTCGACCAGGAAGTTGGTGACGACGGTGGTGATGTAGTCGTCGAGTCCCTCGCTGGTCACCTTGTGGGCGCGCAGCTTGCGCCCGAAGTTGGCCTGCAGCCCGGTGGCCCCGCCCAGGTGCACCTGGAAGCCCTCGACCTGACGGTCGCCGTCCATGACGAGCTGGCCCTTGAGACCGATGTCGGCGACCTGGGTGCGTGCGCACGCGTTCGGGCAGCCGTTGACGTTGACCGTGATCGGCACGTCGAGGTCGGGGAAGCGACGCTCCAGCTCGGCGACGAGGTCGCGGGCCCGGTTCTTGGTGTCGACGATGGCGAGCTTGCAGAACTCGATGCCCGTGCACGCCATCATGTTCCGGCGCCACCCCGACGGGCGTGCCGACAGACCGATCCGGTCGAGGCGGTCGACCAGGCCGTCGACGACGTCCGGCTCGACGCCGACGAGCACGATCTTCTGGTACGGCGTCAGCCGGGCGCCGGCGACGCCGTACTCCTCGATCAGGTCGGCGAGCTGCACCAGCACCGTGCCGGACACCCGGCCAGCGGTCGGCGCGATGCCGACATAGAGCAGCCCGTCGTGCTGAGGGTGCACGCCGATGTGGTCGCGGTGCCCGACCGGGGACTCGGGCGACTCGCAGGAGACCAACGGCCGCCGGAGGTACTCGTTCTCGAGCACCTCGCGGAACTTCTCCACGCCCCAGTCGGCGACCAGGAACTTCAGCCGCGCCCGTGAGCGCAGCCGGCGGTAGCCGTAGTCGCGGAAGATCGAGGCCACGCCCTCCCAGACGTCGGCGACCTCGTCGAGCGGGATCCACACGCCGACCTTCTGGGCCAGCATCGGGTTGGTGGACAGGCCACCGCCGACCCACAGGTCGAACCCGGGCCCGTGCTCGGGATGGACGGTGCCGACGAACGAGACGTCGTTGGTCTCCGGGGAGACGTCGTGGCTCGGGTGTCCGGTGAGCGCGGTCTTGAACTTCCGCGGCAGGTTCGAGAAGTCGGGGTTGCCGATGTAGCGACGTTGGATCTCCGCCAGCGCCGTGCTGCCGTCGATGATCTCGTCGGCGGCGACCCCGGCGACGGGGGAGCCGAGGAACGGGCGCGGTGAGTCGCCGCACGCCTCCAGCGTGGAGAGGCCGGCGTCTTCGAGGCGCTGCCAGATCTCGGGGACGTCCTCGATCCGGATCCAGTGGTACTGGATGTTCTCGCGGTCGGTGACGTCGGCGGTGTCGCGGGCGAAGTCGACGCCGATGGTGCCGAGCGCGCGCACCGTCGCGGCAGGCAGCAGCGCCCCGTCGGAGCGGACCCGCATCATGAAGAACTCGTCGTCGAGCTCCTCCTCCTCGAGCATCGCGGTCTTGCCGCCGTCGAAACCGGGGGCGCGCTGGGTGTAGAGACCCATCCAGCGGAAGCGGCCGCGCAGGTCGGCCGGGTCGATCGAGGTGAAGCCGCGCTTGCTGTAGATGTGCAGGATCCGGTCGCGCACGTGGAGCGGGTCGTCGTCCTTCTTGGACTGCTCGTTCTTGTTCAGCGGCTCGGTGTAGCCGAGGGCCCACTGCCCCTCACCGCGCTTCGGGCGCGGGATCTCGGTGCGGGACGCCGCCGTGGTGGAGTAGCGCTGGTCAGGCATGGGTGTCGGTCCTTGGCTGGTCCTGAGCCGAGAGCCGCACGCTTCGTCGGGCGCGGCGTCATCGGCGGGGAAAGGGCTGGGTGACAGCGAGGTCAGCGAGGCCAACAGATCATGCTGCGCGTTCGACCGAGGTCCACGTGGCGGCGTACCACCAGGTGCGTCTCGTACGCGCGGCTGATCATGGAGGCAAGTCTCACGGGGTGGACCCCCCTTCCACAAACCGGAATCCCATGGGTTGAGACGGCGTGCCACGATGTGAGACACCAAGTCGGAGAGGATGCCCGGAGCGGGTTGGTCCTAGGCTGCTGCCATGAGCGACGCTGCCCCCACCCAGAGCCCCGCCGAGACCCTGGCCAAGACCGCTTCGACCGCGTACGACGCGGCCCTGGAGGTGATCGCGGCGGTGGAGCCCCGCATCGCCGACGCGACCCGGCAGGAGCTGACCGACCAGCGCGGCTCGCTCAAGCTGATCGCGAGCGAGAACTACGCCTCGCCGGCCGTGCTCCTGACGATGGGCACCTGGTTCTCGGACAAGTACGCGGAGGGCACCATCGGGCACCGCTTCTACGCGGGCTGCCAGAACGTCGACACCGTCGAGACGATCGCGGCCGAGCACGCCCGCGAGCTGTTCGGCGCGCCGTACGCCTACGTGCAGCCGCACTCGGGGATCGACGCCAACCTGGTCGCCTTCTGGTCGATCCTGGCCCACCACGTCGAGACGCCGGCGCTGGAGCGGTTGGGCGCCAAGAACGTCAACGAGCTGAGCGAGGCGGACTGGGAGAGCCTGCGTCACGAGTTCGGCAACCAGCGGCTGCTCGGGATGTCGCTCGACGCCGGCGGCCATCTGACCCACGGCTTCCGGCCCAACATCAGCGGCAAGATGTTCCACCAGCAGCAGTACGGCACCGACCCCGAGACGGGCCTGCTCGACTACGACGTGGTGCGCGCCAAGGCGAAGGAGTTCAAGCCGCTGGTGCTCATCGCCGGCTACTCGGCCTACCCGCGGCGGGTGAACTTCGCGAAGATGCGCGAGATCGCCGACGAGGTCGGCGCGACCCTGATGGTCGACATGGCCCACTTCGCAGGGCTGGTCGCCGGCAAGGTGTTCACCGGCGACGAGGACCCCGTGCCCCACGCCCACATCACCACGACGACCACCCACAAGTCGCTGCGGGGGCCGCGCGGCGGCATGGTGCTGGCGCAGGAGGACTACGCCGCCGACGTCGACCGCGGTTGTCCGATGGTGCTCGGTGGCCCGCTGTCGCACGTCATGGCCGCCAAGGCCGTGGCGCTCGCCGAGGCGCGCCAGCCGTCGTTCCAGACCTATGCGCAGGCCATCGCCGACAACGCGAAGTCGCTGGCCGACGGGTTCCTCACACGTGGCGCCACGCTCGTCACGGGCGGCACCGACAACCACATCGTGTTGCTCGACGTCTCGTCGTTCGGGCTGACCGGGCGGCAGGCCGAGTCGGCGCTGCTCGATGCCGGCGTGGTGACCAACCGGAACTCCGTGCCCGCCGACCCCAACGGCGCGTGGTACACCTCCGGCATCCGCCTCGGCACGCCTGCGCTCACCACCCGCGGCTTCGGGGCCGACGACTTCGACCGGGTGGCCGACCTGATGGTCGACGTGCTCCGCAACACCGAGCCCGGCACCACCAAGGCCGGCACGCCGTCGAAGGCGTCGTACGCGCTCGGCGACGGCGTCGCCGAGCGGGTCAAGGCCGCCAGCGCCGAGATGCTCGACGCCCACCCTCTCTACCCGGGTCTCGACCTCGAGTGACGATCTGGCAGAGAGGACGAAGTCCCCACTGCCAGACGGAGCGAGCACCTTGCGAGCTCGCTCGCAAGGTGGCCTGACAGTGACCCCGGCTCGTCGCTTGGTCAGCCCCGCTGCATGAACATCCAGCGGTGCCCTTCGAGGTCCTCGGTGCGGTAGAGCCGCGCCGGCCCGTCCTCGATCTCGGAGAGCGTCGGTGCGCCCGCCGCCACGGCGCGGGCATAGTGGGCGTCGATGTCATCGACGTAGACCAGGGCGCCGTCCACGACGTACGGCGAGCCGAGCCAGGCGTCCGCGGCCTCGCAGTGACCGCGGTGCGTGGCGGGCGGCTCGTACGCCGGGTTGGTGGACGCGATCATGACCAGCCCGTCACCGGCGCGGAGCTCGCCATGGGCGACCCGCCCGTCGTCGTCGAGCCAGCGGGCCTGCTCCTCGAACCCGAACGCGCCGACCAGCCAGTCCATGGCGGCCGGACCGTCGGCGTAGGTGAGCATGGGTACGACGTCGTTCATCGGTGACCTCCCGAGTCAGAGGGTGGGGGTTGTCCGCTCCACGATCGCGCGCAGCTCGGTGGCCGAGGAGGTCAGCGCGCCGTAGGTGCCGTCGTACGACGTGCCGAGCCGCGAGGCGCAGAACGCGTCGGCGACCTCCTCGGGAGCGAAGCGCACCAGCAGGGCACCCTGCAGGCACGCAGCCATTCGCCCCGCCAGCCGACGGGCACCGACCTCGAGCGAGCCGGTCTCGCCGAGCAGCGCGAGGGTGTCGTCGACTGCCCGGTCGAGCCGCGGGTCACCGCCGCGGGCGTGACCGACCTCGGTGATCCAGGCGGCCAGCGCCTCCGGCTCCCGAGCGAGCGCGCGGAGCACGTCGAGGGCGTTGACGTTGCCCGACCCCTCCCACACAGAGTTCAGCGGCGCCTCGCGGTAGCGGAGGGGGAGCCCGGAATCCTCGACGTAGCCGTTGCCGCCGAGGCACTCCAGCGCCTCGGCCACGAACCCCGGCGTGCGCTTGCAGATCCAGAACTTCGCCAACGGCAGCGCGATCCGGCGCAGTGCCGCTTCGTGGGGATCGCCGTCCGCGTCGACCGCAGCCGCGAGCCGGACCGCCAGGGCGGTCGCGGCCTCGGCCTCCACGGCGAGGTCGGCGATCACGTTCTGCATCAACGGCTTGTCGGAGAGAAGCCCGCCGAACGCCGAGCGGTGGGCGACGTGCCACGACGCCTCGTTGAGCGTGTGACGCATCAGCGCGCTCGAGCCGAGCACGCAGTCGAGCCGCGTGGCGGCGACCATCTCGATGATCGTGCGCACACCTCGGCCCTCGTCGCCGAGCCGCACGCCGAGGGTGCCCCCCAGCTCGAGCTCGGCCGACGCGTTCGCGCGGTTGCCGAGCTTGTCCTTGAGGCGTACGACGTCGAGCCGGTTCCGCGACCCGTCGGGCAGGGCGCGCGGCACGACGAAGCACGAGAGCCCCTGCGGCGCCTGGGCCAGCACCAGGAACACGTCGTTCATCGGCGCGGAGGTGAACCACTTGTGGCCGTGCAGGGTGTACTCGCCGTCGACCCCGGTCGCGCGCGCCTCCGTGACGTTGGCGCGCACGTCGGAGCCGCCCTGCTTCTCGGTCATGCCCATGCCGGCGAGGGCGCCGCGCTTCTCCGCGACCGGCCGGATCCCGGGGTCGTACGACGTGGAGGCGAGAGCAGGCGTCCACTCCTTCGCCAGCCGGTCGTCGGCCCGCAACGCCGGCACCGCGGCGTACGTCATGGAGATCGGGCAGCCGTGGGCCGGATCGGTGTGCGACCACGCCATGAAGCCGGCGGCGCGGCGGACGTGGGCATGGGCCGCGCCGCCCGCCTGCTGCTCCCAAGGAGCCGCCTGGAGGCCGTGACCGACGGCCCGCTCCATCAGCCAGTGCCACGAGGGGTGGAAGAGCACCTCGTCGATGCGGTGGCCGTAGCGGTCGTACGTCGTGAGCTCGGGCTCGTGCCGGTTGGCCAGGCGGCCGTGCTCCCGGGCTTCGGCGGTGCCTGCCTGGGCGCCGAGGTCGAGGAGGTCGTCGACCACGTCGGCGCCTGCGTGGCGGGTGACCGCCTCGACGAGGGCGGCGTCGGTCGCGACGACGTTGTGCCCGACCAGTGGCGGCGGTTGGTTCGTGGCTGCCCGGTTGGCTGCAGTCATGTGGTTACCGTAGGCCCATGCCCGATGCCGAGCCGTCGCGCCCGGCGACGGGTGCGGCCGATGAGGGCGGCCAGGGCTTCGCCTGGCCCGCGTGGGTGGTCCGCACCCGGGAGACGACCTGGCGGATCGTCGTCTCCACGGTCGGCTCCTCGATGCGGCACCGGGTCACCGGGCTGGCCGCGGAGGCGGCGTTCTTCACCGTGCTCTCGGTGCCGCCCCTCATCTTCGCCCTGGCCGGTGCGATCGGCTACGTGACGCAGTCGTTCAGCCCCGACCAGGTCGACGAGGTGCGCAACGCGATCATCGACCTCTCCTCGCGCTTCCTCACCGACTCAGCGGTCGACAAGGTCATCCAGCCGACCATCGACGACGTGCTGCGCGGCGGTCGCTTCGACGTGATCTCGGTCGGGTTCGTGCTGGCCCTGTGGTCGGGCTCGCGGGCGATGCACGTCTTCGTCGAGACCATCACGATCATGCACGGCCTCGGCGGCCACCGGGGGATCCTCAAGACGAGGGCCCTCTCCTTCAGCCTCTACCTGCTCGCCATCGTCACCGGGGTGATCGCGCTCCCGCTGGCGGTGGCCGGGCCGAGCCTGATCCATCGGTGGCTGCCCGACCGTGCGGACTTCCTGGTCAGCTTCTACTGGCCGGCGGTGCTGCTCGCGTCGATCTTCTTCCTGGCCACGCTCTACCACGTCTCGATCCCGGTGCGGACGCGCTGGCGGATCAACCTCCCGGGAGCGGCCTTCGCCCTCGGCGTGTGGCTGCTCGGCAGCTTCCTGCTCCGCGAGTTCCTCACCGTGACCGCCGCCGACTCCCGCTCCATCTACGGGCCGCTGGCCGCGCCGATCGCGGTGCTCCTGTGGCTCTACATCCTCTCGATCGCAATCCTGATCGGCGCGGCCCTCAACGCAGCCTTCGACACCGTCTTCCCGCAGCAGCAGACGACCCACGCCCGGTCGGAGCTCGTCCAGCGCCTGCGCAACCGTCGGCCACGCGAGTCCGGCGACGACGAGGACGTGGACTAGATTCACGGCGTGCCGACCGAGAGCGACCATCCCTCGCACGGGAACGTCGTACTCCCCGAGCACGAGCGGTCTCCCTGGTGGGCGCTGAGCCAGCGCCTGATGATCGGGATCGGCATCATCGCGTTCACGGTCGCGCTCGTGTACGCCGACCGCGGCGGCTACCGCGACGCCAACGACCCGCCACTGCACCACATCAACCTGGTCGACTCGATCTACTACTCGACCGTCACCCTGAGCACGACGGGGTACGGCGACATCGCTCCCGTCTCCGCCGGGGCGCGCCTGACCAACGCGTTCGTGATCACCCCGCTGCGGATCGCCTTCCTGATCCTGCTGATCGGCACCACGTTGGAGGTGCTGGCCACGCAGGGCCGGCGCATGTTCCGTATCGCCCGCTGGAGGAGGACCATGAACGACCACGTCGTGATCGTCGGCTACGGCACCAAGGGCCGCAGCGCTGTCGAGACCCTCGTCAACAACGGGATCGACCGTGACCTGATCGTCGTCGTCGACAAGGGCAGCCAGGCGGTCTCGGAGGCGCACGCCGACGGCCTGGCGGTCGTCACCGGTGATGCGACGCGGCGCGAGGTGCTGCAGCGGGCCGGTGTGGCCGAGGCCCGGCAGGTGATCATCACCACCGACCGCGACGACTCCAACGTGCTGTCGACGCTGACCGTCCGCCAGCTCAACGCCGATGCCTGGATCGTCGCCTCCGTGCGCGAGCAGGAGAACGCGCCGCTGATGAAGCAGTCGGGAGCCAGCTCGGTGATCACGTCCTCCGACGCAGTCGGCCGGCTGCTCGGGCTGTCGTCGCTGTCACCGACGTTGGGCACGGTGATGGAGGACCTGTTGACCTACGGCGAAGGGCTCGAGGTCGCCGAGCGCGAGCTGCTGGTCTCGGAGGTCGGACAGCAGCCGCAGTCACTGCCCGACCAGGTGATCGCCGTCGTGCGCGACGAGAACGTCTATCGCTACTTCGACCCCACGGTCACCCAGCTGGCGCGCGGCGACCGGCTGATCGTCGTACGCCCGGCCAGGGAGCTGCCGTGGGCGCCGCGGCCCGGCACTCACGGCGAGGAGACCGAGGAGGACTGACCCGTCAGCGGGTCAGCGCTCGGCCTGGGAGAGCGCCCGGCGCAGGGTGTCGGCGTTCGCCTGACGGCCGCTGTCGGCGGGCGGCGGGAACGCGCCCGTCGAGTCGCTGTTGTAGGGGTTGCCGTACGCCGGCGTCCCGACGTCGAAGCGCCAGCTCTCGGCGAGCGACCCGGCGTCGTAGGCGTCGTACCCGAGGCTGTCGATGAAGGCACCGACGGCGCGCTTGGCTTCATCATGGTCGCCGGCGACCGGGAGCGAGGTGCGCTCGGCGCTGCCTGCGGGTCGCTGGAGCGAGCCGAGGTGCACGTAGTTGATGTTGTTGAACGCCTTGACGACCGTGCTGCCCGGGAGCAGGGACTGCACGAGCTCGCTGGTGGTCGCGGACTTGTCGTCGAGCGCCGCGATCTGGCCGTCGCGCTGCGGGTAGTAGTTGGACGTGTCGATCACGGTCTTGCCCTGCAGCAGCTCGGCGGGCACCCGCTCGACGGCGAGGAGCGGGATCGTGAGCAGGACGAGGTCGCCCGCCTCGACCGCCTCCTGCGTGGTGCCGGCCCGAGCGTGGGAACCAAGCTCTGCGACGAGGTCCTGGAGGGTCTCCGGACCGCGACTGTTGCTCAGCACGACGTCGTGCCCTGCCTCGACCGCGAGCCGTGCCACGGTGCTGCCGATGTGTCCGCTTCCGATGAGTCCGAGTGTGGTCATGGTGGGCGCAACGCCACGGATGGGGGCGGTCATTCCGTGCTCCGGTCGGCTGCCGGACCTCCGGGCTAGACAGACCCTCCGGTGGAGAGCGGAGCGGTCGCCGTCTCGGTCGGGTCCGCGTCGTCGTCGCTCTTGGCGCCGACGGCGCCAGCCGCCCGACCCGTGCCGACGAGCACCTGGATGGCCGCGAGGAGCACGAGCACGACGAGGGTCGACCAGAACAGCCGGGTGCCCGAGACGTTGTTGCCCCACAGGAGCACGACGAGACCGAGCACGCCGACCACGATCCGCAGCCACACGGCGTTCGCGAGCGTCCACCGGCCCGCCCCGGCCGCCCTGGTGTCCGAGACCGACGCGCCGGCCGACTCCAACGAGCGGGCGATCGTCGTACGCACGGCTGTCCCGAACTTCGTGCCACCGGTGAACCAGCCGATCACGACCAGGATCAGCCCGAGCCCGAGAAGCACCCGTTGGCCACGCTCGAGGTAGGACAGCACGGTGTCGTAGAAGACCGTGCTCGCCGGCCCGAAGACTGTCCCTGACAGCTCGTTGACGAACAGCTGGCGACCGATCGAGAGGGCCAGCGCCATCAGCAGGGCGTTGGCCGCGATCAGGATGCCGATCACCACGGTGGCGCGCGACTTGCGGCGCGACAGCAGAAGCCCACCGAGGTAGAGCAGGCCCACCACCGGCAGGAGCCACTTGGCCAGGGGGTTGCTGAACGCGTAGATGGTGCGGACCTGCTTGAGCTGCGGGGAGTCCAGCAGCACGATCTGCTGGTCTGCCGCTGGGATCGGCGGGGCGTTCTGGACGAAGGTGAGCCCGCGGTCGACCAGCTGCTGCTTGACCTGGTCGACGACGGTCGACAGGTCGAGGACGACCTGTCCGCCCTGCACCGTCACGGCCCCCGAGTCCTCGCCGTTCAAGAGCTGGACGAGCCGTTCTTGGGCCCGCGTGTTGACGGCCAGCCACAGCTCGCGGAACGCGTCGGACTCGATGAAGTTCTGCACCTGCGTCTGGATCAGCCCGTTCACCGCGCCGGCCAGCGGCCCGATGAGCAGCTGGAGACGCGGTCGGTCGGCGATGACGCCGGCGAACGCCTGGTTGAGCAGGGCCTGGACGTCGACCTGCTCCTCGATGGCGTCGGTGACCTTGGTGGCGATCGCGGTCTGCACCTCGGGGGAGTCCACGAGCGGACCCACCGTGGCGACGTACCGGTTGCCGTCGTTGATGGTGCGCTGCCCCCAGTACGCGAAGCCGGCCGGCACGGTGAGGATCGCAGCCAGGACGATGCACACCACGGCCGCGATGGATCGTCCGCGGTGCGACGTGGCGGCGGGGTCCGCTGCGGTGGGTACTGGTGCGGCCTCAGCCATCAGCTCTCCTGTTCGGGGGGTACCTGTGATGGGGTGGTAGCGCGCTCAGATGTCCCTGGTCTCGGAGCCGTGCACGGTCAGCGCGAGGATCACGGTGATGTCGAGGGCGATCATCATGGCCGACCACAGCGGCACCGCCGAGAGGAAGCCGACGTTGATGACGGCGCTGATCATGGCGAGGATGACGCCGACTGCCCGCGCCCAGAGCTGGCCCATGAACACGCAGACACCGGCGATCGCGACGATGATGCCCGCGATCAGCTGGACCCAGCCCCAGCCCGTGTAGTCGACGTGGACGATGAGGCGGTCGCTGGCGGCGTAGTAGTCGCTGTTGAAGAGCGCGACCAGTCCCTGGATGGCGTGGAAGATGCCGAGCATCACCATGATGGTGCCGGCGAACGCGATCCAGCCGGTCCATGCGGACCCGACGTCACTGCCGCGGCGCGCCGCGCCTTGCTTCTCCGGGCTGACGGACTGGATGGGCGGGATGGACATCGTTCCTCCTGGGTGACGGTGACGCCGATGCAGCCAGGGTGGCCCGGTCGACCCACCGACGGCATCACCCGGCACGGGTGACGACGCTCGGCGGTCGAACCCCCGGCCACCGGCGTGTCGGTCTGGTCGTGGTCGACGGCATGGGGGTAACTTGCGCGGCATCGAGCGCCCCGCGATCTCGCGGGGGCTTACGCAGTCCGCGGGGCGCATTCGTCGTACTCCACCCGTCGTGGCGGCGCTAGGGTCCGGCCCATGCAGACCGCCGGCCGGCCGCGAGCGATCTCGATCGGCCCCGCCGATGTCGTCGACGTGCTGGTGTACGTCGTGGTGCTCAACCTGGCGGTCGAGTACCTGCCGTCGGTGATCAGCGGGCGGTGACGCTGTGGCTGGTGGCGGTCGGCAGCAAGTTCGTCGTGCTCGAGCTGGTCGACCTGGTGTTCGGCGACCGGGTGCGGCTCGGCGGCTTCGTCTCGGTGACGCTGCTGATCGTCACGCTGCTGCTCAGCCGCAGACTCGTGCGCCACCTGCTGTTCCCGGGCGACACCTCACCGATCTGAGCCGTCCCTATCCACAGATGCCCGCCGGCCACGGGGGCAGCCGGCGGACATCGGCCTTGCAGACCAACCCCGCCACATCTCTCGGGAAAGTGGCGGGGTCGGCGAGGAAAAGTCTGTCCGGTCAGGCTTGACGGGCGCTGAGAGGACGGTCTCGCGAACCTGAGAATCCGACGCTCGACTGCCAGCACGGCGTACCGGCAGCGACCCCGCGGCGCTCGGGCTGCCGCGGGGCCGCTGCTGGTCGCGCGCCACGCAGCATGGGGTCTACGTGGCGGTACTGAGCCCGGAATGTCAGGGGGTGACCCCGAGGCTTGGTCTCAGGCTAGGACTGGGGCGGCGCTCGTGAGTAGCCTCAAACGGGGGGTTCGACCTGCCCGAAGGTACTAAGACCATGAGCAGGGCAGCCCCAGCCACGCGACTCCCCACGCCCGTGGCGCGGGCGCCACCGCGGTCGTGGTGGCGTCAGGCCTTCTCGCACGCGATGTGGTCACCGTCGCGGTCCGAGCCGGTGTTGGCCCGGTAGACGGCCGGCTTGCGAGCGAAGTTCGTCACCGGCGTGCCGCTGGTGTGGTCGTGCGCGCCCTTGAGGCCCACGCCGTGCGGGTACACCTTGTTCAGCGCGGTGCAGTTGGCGAAGTGGCGCGCGGACGCCGCGTCGGCGGGCACCGTCAGCCCCAGCGGTGCCACGGCGGCGACGGTCGCCACCGCGATCACCGCACGCTTGATCGAGGTCGAGTACATGTGTTCGCTCCTAAGGTCGCGAGCAGGGTAGGCAGCCCGAGCTCGCGGCAGGACGCGAATGGAGGATTTGCTCGGAGGAACTGCGTGACGCCCACGCTCTTGGGAGATGCTGGTGGGCGGTACTGGGTGTGAACCAGTGACCTCGTCCGTGCAACGGCAGAGCCGCTACCGCTGCGCCAATCTTTTCGTGCTGGTGGGCGATACTGGGTTTGAACCAGTGACCTCTTCCGTGTCAAGGAAGCGCGCTACCGCTGCGCCAATCGCCCGTGGAATGGGTGGTGCTTCGAGGTGGGTACGGGATTTGAACCCGTGTACACGGATTTGCAGTCCGTTGCCTCGCCTCTCGGCCAACCCACCGCTGGATGGGCTCGAGACCCGCTCCGAGCGGACGACGAGGCTCGAACTCGCGACCTCAACCTTGGCAAGGTTGCGCTCTACCAACTGAGCTACGTCCGCTTGCATCTCCGCACCCGAAGGCGCTCCCGGAGACGCGAAGAGAACCATAGCCGATGCCCTCGGGACCACCAATTCGGGTCGACGCGGGTAGTTTCGCCCCATGCGCACCTGGGTGAACGGCCGGCTCCTCAGCGACCCGGAGGCCCCGGTGGTGGGCGCCAGCGACCACGGACTGACCGTCGGTGACGGCGTCTTCGAGGTGCTCAAGGTGGTCGACGGCCGCACCTTCGCGCTCGAGCTCCACCTCGCTCGGCTGGAGCGTTCGGCGCGCGGTCTCGGGCTCCCGGACGTCGACCTCGAGCAGGTACGGCGCGGCGTCGAGGCGGTGCTCGACGACGAGTCACTGACGCTGGGCCGGGTCCGCATCACGTGGACCGGCGGCCCCTCGCCGCTGGGCTCCGACCGCGGCGACGGTCCGCCGTCGCTGGTGGTCGTCGCGGAGCCGATGATGCCTTGGCCGGACGCCACGGCGGTCGCCACCGTGCCCTGGCCGCGCAACGAGCGAGGCGCCCTCGCCGGCCTCAAGACCACGTCGTACGGCGAGAACGTGCGGGCGCTCGCCGAGGCCCGGAAGCGGGGCGCCAGCGAGGCGGTCTTCGCCAACCTCCAGGGCAACCTGTGCGAGGGCACCGGCACCAACGTCTTCTACGTCGTCGACGGCGAGCTGCGCACTCCCACGCTGGCGTCGGGCTGCCTGGCCGGGATCACCCGCCACCTGATCCTGGAGTGGTACGGCGCCATCGAGGTCGACGAGCCGATCGGGGTGCTGGCCGAGGCCGACGAGGCGTTCCTGGCCTCGACGACCCGCGACGCCCAAGCGATCAGCCGCTGGGACGACTCGATCTCGGGGCACCCGGTCCGGTCACCACCGAGGTGCGCAAGGTGTGGCAGGAACGCGAGGCCGAGCTGCTCTCGAGGTGACCGACCGCCGATGTGGTGGGGCACGAGGCGTGCGCTAAAGTCTCGCTCCGCAGACACGGGGCGATTGGCGCAGTGGTAGCGCGCTTCGTTCACACCGAAGAGGTCACTGGTTCGAACCCAGTATCGCCCACCAGACAGAAACAGCCCCTGACCTGCAGGGACGCGTGCATAAAGGTTCATGTTCGTCGCCTGCGCAGGCAAGATGCAGGCAACCAATGCACGAAAGCAGCGAAACGTCTCCAACGCAGCTTCGCGGCCCGTCTCCCGTCCCGCCGGCGCAGGCGATCACCGGCGCGAAGGCCAGGTCAGCTCGACAGTGATCACGGCTGCGGGCCGTGAAGACCATCGCAGGCGCCCAACAGGCCGAGCTTGTAGCCGGCGCCCGAGCGCCCGCGCATCGTCCTCACATGCCGATGTGGTCAGGTCGTCAACGCAACCCCTCGGCAGTACTTGTGATGGTGTCTTGAAGCCGAGGGTCTGTCGAGGGCGGCCGTTGAGCTGTCGGCGATGTCGTCGAAGTCGGCCTGGGTCAGGGTCCGGAAGTCGAGCGTCCGGGGTAGGTACTGGCGCAGCAGCCTGTTGGTGTTCTCATTGCTCCCGCGCTGCCACGGCGACCGGGGATCACAGAAGTAGACCTCGATCACCTGTCTGCATGGGTGAACCGGACGTGCTCGGCCATCTCGTGGCCCTGGTCCCACGTCAACGTCCGAGTCAGCGCCGCGGGCAGGGTGGTGATCTTCGCGGCCAACGCGTCGGCGACCAGGTCTGCTTTGTGCCCGCCTGGCAGCGCCACCAGCATCACGAACCTGGTCGAGCGTTCGACCAGTGTCGCGACCGGAGACATGCGTTTGCCGAAGACCAGGTCGCCTTCCCAATGACCTGGCACGGCTCGGTCGACGGCCTCAGCTGGTCGTTCGGAGATGTTGAGGATCCCCGGCCGGCCACCACGCCCATCCGGTAGCCGGGTCCCCGCCGGACGTCGGATCACCCGCCCGGTGCGCAGATGAGCGGTCAACTCCCGGCGTAACGCGCCGCGGGACTGGATGAACAGGGTGCGGTAGATGGTCTCGTGCGACACCTGCATCTCCGGGTCGTTCGGGGTAGGTGGTCTTCAGCCAGCCAGCGATCTGCTGAGGTGACCACTGCTCGTCTTGGAGCTTCTCGGCCACCATCGCACGCAACACCGGACGAGTGGCCAGCTTGCATGCCTGCCGACGCCGCGCCCGTGCCCACGCCTGCTGATCAGCTGGCGCGGCACGATACCGATCCCGCCCGCCATGAGTGGCGACCTCACGACTGATCGTCGACGGAGCACGACCCAGCCCGGCCGCGATCACACGTAACGAGGCGCCGGCCGCCAGCCCACCGGAGATCTCCTCCCGTTCGATCAAGCTCAACCGGGCACCGGCGACCGCCGTCGAGCCGCTGGACGGATCGCACCGCAGCGCACCAGATAGGCACGCACCGTCCCCGTCGAGAGTCCCAATGCTCGAGCCGTCGGCTTAGCCGCATGCCCCTCCCGTAGCCGCGTCCAGATCTCGTCCTCGTCCGCAGAGACAACCACCGATAACCACGTGCCATCACAACCTCCTTGAATCAAGGAAGTGTTGCGCTGACCCATTGACGACTCACCGCCGCTGTCCGCGCTCGCGCACATGCCGATGAGCGGGCGCCGTAGTCGGCGAGTTTGCGCCTTCCACAAGAAGGTTCGCGACCGAACCTGTACTGTCCGGCCTCGTGAAACAGATGCTCGCAACCGGGGCGGTTCTGGCGGCCTTCACAGCAGTGGTCTTCGGCCTTGCAACGCCGGCAATGGGTGCCACGTACAGGCATGTCGACGCCGCACACGACGTAGAGGGAATGCCCTCTTTCTCCGGTCCATACCACCATGCCGTGCGAAACCGTCAGAACGATGTGATTCGACTCCGCGTCGCGCATGGCACTACTCGGATTCGCATCGGCGTGACCCTACGGTCCAGTTCGATGAAGGGCCTGAGGTGGCGCGACATCTCTCTCTCACTCAAGACCAACGCGGACATGTATGAAGGCACCCTCTTTGAGAGCCACAAGGGCACTGATTTCATCCTCGGCGACAAGAACACGCACGCTCAGCGAATGTGCAGCTCGTACAGAGCGGGGCGCAACGGTCGAGTTCTCTGGCTTTCGTTCAACCGGGCATGTCTGCAGAGGCCCCGATGGATCCGAGCCGGTATCAGCGTGAGTTCGTCCACAGGCTCGCGATTATTCGCCGATAACGCGTTGTCAGACAGCTGGAGCGACCGCCTCCCGAACGTCTACACGCCAAGGATCCGCCCCTCAAAGTAGGTCAGACCGGTCCAAGAAGAGCCCGCATCCGCTGTCCGCGCGGTCACTCTCGGCGATCTAGCCGTGGTTGATGCCGAACCGCTCGTCTTGGCCGGGGGCGGACCAGCCGCCGCCGCCTGGTATCCGGGAGGCATAGCCGGACTTCACGACCGGCTTTCCGGACGGCGAGTGGAGTTCCAGGTAGAGCCCTTCGACGTTGGGCACTGACGTCGGTGTGGTCTTGCCCTCGATGGCGTTTTCAAGGCTGGTCAGGTTCCAGCCATGGAGGGGACCGTCAGGGACAGTCATGGTCACGGCGAGGGCGCTGTCCAGGGGGTGCAGCACCTGGACGGAGTCGACGGTGAGGCCGTACTTCTCGGCTGCGGCTGCTACCTGTTGGCGCAGGGCGTCGTCGCCGGGGGAGTCGAAGACCTGTCCGCCGACGACCGCGCCGTGGCCTAAGGGAGTCACGACCTGGCGTCCGGACGCGTCTTTGTCGACGAGCTGGGCGCCGTCGAGCACCTGGCTGGTGGTGGTCTCGTCGGTCCGCATCAGGTCCGCCACGGCCCCTTGCATGAGTTGCGCCAGCCAGGCCTGCTTGATGCCGTCCGCCTGGTCACTCTCGATGGTGACCGTGAGCCACTGCCCCGAACCTCCGCTGTCTGCTGGGGCGGCACCGACCACGGCCGAGGTCACGGAGGGATCTCCCATCCCGCTGAGAACCTGCTTCGTGGCTTGGTCGGGGTGCAGTCCTGGGCCGACATTCTGGCGGACTGCACTGAACTGAACCGGCCTGCCGGAGGCGGTGGCCGCGTGCGGTGGTGGCGCCGGTGAGAGAGGCTTGGTCGCTACGGTGCTGTCGTGTGCTGCGCCGCACGCGCTGAGGGCGACTGCAGCCGTAGCCACGGTCAGAACGCGCAGGATTGCCACGCGCACAGTCTGGGGCAAAGACCAACGGTCGGCACCGGACGTGACGCAATCGCAACGCACTCACATGCCTGCGGGCTCAGGCCGTCAACGCAACACCTCGGCCAGTACCTGTGATGGTGTCTTGAAGCCGAGGGTCTGTCGAGGGCGTCCGTTGAGCTTGTCGGCGATGTCGTCGAAGTCGGCTTGGGTCAGGGTCCGGAAGTCGAGTCGCCGGGGCAGGTATTGGCGCAGGAGTCCGTTGGTGTTCTCGTTGCTGCCGCGCTGCCAGGGTGACTTGGGGGTCACAGAAGTAGACCTCGATCCCGGTCTCCTGGGTGAACCGTGCGTGTTCGGCCATCTCGTGGCCCTGGTCCCAGGTCAGCGACTTCGCCAGATGCTCGGGCAGGTGTGCGACTGCTGCGGCGAGGGCGTCGGCGACGGCGTCGGCTTTGTGGTTGCCGTCAGGCAGACCGACCAGCAGCAGGTAGCGGGTGGATCGCTCCACCAGGGTCGCGACCGGGGACATGCCTTTGCCGAAGACGAGATCACCTTCCCAATGCCCGGGCACCGCCCGGTCTCTCGCTTCAGCGGGCCGCTCGCTGATGTTCACGATCCCCGGACGACTCCCGCGACCATCGGGGATCCTGACCCCCTGGGGGCGTCGCAGCACCCGTCCGGTCCTCAGGTAGGCGGTCAGCTCTTTGCGCAGCGCACCGCGCGACTGCACGAACAGGGTGCGGTAGATGCTCTCGTGCGACACGTGCATCCCTGGGTCGTCGGGATAGGTCCGCTTCAACCAGCCGGCGATCTGCTGGGGCGACCACCGTCGTTGCAGCTTGGCAGCCACGACGCCAGCCAGCACCGGGTTGGTGGTCAGCTTGCACGTCTTCGGCCTGGTCGCTCTGGCCCACGCTCCCTGGTCGGCCACGGTCGCCCGGTAGCCCCGTCGGCCGCCATTGCCGGCGACCTCACGGCTGATCGTCGACGGCGCGCGACCCAGCTCGGCCGCGATCATGCGCAGCGACCGACCCGCAGCCAGGCCTCGCGAGATTTCCTCGCGCTCGGCCAGACTCAACCGGCGCGATCCACGGTGTCGCGGCTCGGGCATGACCCCGCCCCACCGCACCAGGTACGAGCGCACCGTGCTGGTCGGAAGACCAAGCGCTCGAGCTGCCGGCTTCATCGAATGGCCGGCTCGCATCCGCCTCCAGATCTCATCGATGTCTGCAGGGGACAACCGTTGCCGATGTTGACGGGCCATCGCGACCTCCTCGAATCAAGGAAGTGTTGCGCTGACCCATTGAGACCGCCCCGATGAGCGGGCGGCGTGGCGTCAGCGGCGACGGTCCCGCAACCTCTCGAGAAGTTCCTGCACGCCGTAGACGATTCCCCCGACGATCCCCACGAGGACTAGCGCGGCGGCTGCGAATATCACGCGGTCAGCGTATTCCGGCTTGGGTTCGTCAACGTCACACATCACCGGCGAAGGTTCCGCTGCGTCGTGTGGGCGCTCATGCCGCTGTCCGGTCGTACTCATATGCCGATGTGAGGTCGTGGGTGCCCACCAAGTTGCCGGGCATGCCTGCGGGCTCAGGCCGTCCTCACATTGCCGACGAGCCTGCCTGCGGGAGGTCGAGAGGTCGCTACGGGATCGCCGTTTCGCAGTTGCTGGGTTGCTCGACCGACGTGCACGTATCGGTGCCTTCCCGACCGTCGGCCGTGTCGTCACCGGCTCCACCGTCAATCGTGTCGTCCGCCGAGCCACCGGTAAGCACGTCGTCGCCCCCACCGCCGTTGATGACAGACGGATGAGCGCTGTCCACGGTCAGGGTGTTGGGTCCGTCGGTGCCGTCGAGCTCGTAACTTGCCTCCTGCGGGTCTGGGTCGAAGCGCACCGTGTCGATCATTGCGTTTTCGAACAAGGGTGCTGGCACATCGGTCTGGCCGCCTCCGTGGATCTGACCCGCGGAGAGGTCGAAACTCAAGTGTTGGTAGGTGACGAAGATATTTACGCCACCGACGTCCACCATGGACAATCCGTCGGTGCCGTCGCCGCCATCGACTAGAGATCGGTTGGTAAACCCCTCAACGGTGCTGATCTGCACCGTGACCCGATCGTCACCCTCGTTCCCGAGGAGCTTCATGCTTGCGGTGCCCCGGATGACGTCGTTGCCACCAGATCCCTTGATGACCGTCCCCCATACAGGGAGGTTTCCGACCCATGTTGGTGGAATCCCCTCCAGAGCCGACACTAAAGTGTCGTCGTGTTGTGAGCCCAACAGGATCGGCCGCCCGATAGGAGGGAACCCGTCCCAGTGCGTGGTCCGGAGGGTGTCGTGCCCCCATCCGGTCGCGCTACCCGTCAGCAGGTCGACACTGACGCCGCGGGGCGCTCGGCCGTAATCCAAGACGGCATCGGTGCTCTCGGCGGTCCAGACGTCGTTGCCAGCGTCCGCACGGAACCACGTCCTCTGGCCCGTTCCGCCGTTCAGGTGGTCGTCCCCGAGGCCGCCGGAGAGGTCGTCCTCACCGTGGCCTCCCCGTAGGCGGTCGTCCTGGTTCCCGCCGGCAAGGCGGTCGTCGTTTGGGCCGCCGTAGATCTGGTCGGCACCGTCTCCGCCGATAACGGTGTCGCGGCCAGGGCCACCGCAAATGAGGTCGTTGCCGCCGCGCCCGTGGACCACGTCGTTGCCGGCGCGAGCGAGGATGACGTCTCGCCCACGGGTACCCCACACGATGTCAGCACGGGCGGTCCCGATGATCGTGGCCACCTTGCCCTGGCAAAGCGGGAGTGACGACGCGGTCGCCGGAACCATCGCAGCGGGCAGCACCATCGCACCCCCGACCGCGGTCACCATGGCCGTCATGAAAGCGAGCGGAACACCCCGTCGCCGCCCCATCAGCCCCCCTAGTAGCCAACCGACTCCCATCAGCCGACTACTTGAGGCTACGCCTCGAGCGGCGTTCCGTCGCTTTCGAAAGCGCGAGACTATTGCCCTGACATGCCGCTGTCCGCGCGCGGATCGGCCGATTAGCGCAAGGGTGACCGCGTCTCCCTCCACGAGCGCATCCACGGCACCCCAGGGCCCGAACGGCTCGCGCCCCCCGTCGTCAAGCACTGCTGGGTGACAGACCGCCACGGCCGCCTGCCGGGCCTCCTCCTCGAGTGGCGCCGCGTGGCGTCCGGTTGGCAGGGCCGTGTCTGCAAGGCTTCGGCATTGCCGAGCGCGGAACCCGCGAGCAACATAGAAGGCACTCGAGGCGACCGGGCGGCCAGCGGACCCCACGAGACAAGTCGCCGACCGTCCTCCACCACGGGACGGCACCCGGCACCTGAAGGGAGTCCCATCATGCTGATGCCCGTGACACCCGACCCTAAGCCGGATGCCGCCATCGCGACGCCGGTGGACGCGGACGCGACCGAGCCTCCGGCCTGGGATTCGACCTGGGAACTCGTCGATCAATGGGGCGCCCAGTCGTTCCCCGCCAGCGACCCGCCCGCGAACTGGTGACCGGGTCATGAGGTATGCCTGCCCGGTCGCGGCCCCGGCCGCGGCCACGTCAGACCCGCCCTAGAACGCGGCGAATGGATCGTGGTCGAGGAGTGGCTACCCGCTGAGCTTCTTGAACGCCTGCCGAGCTAGTAGCCAAGGACCGTGGTGGAGTCGAGGACGCCGTATGTGGCGTCGTCGAGGGTGAAGACCTGTGCGAGCGACCACGGCAACAGGTTGTACGTGTACGTCCAGTCCCAGTGCCGTGGTGGGGGCGCCGCCCGGGGCGGTCGACGTGTGCCTCACGAGAGACCTTGGAATCCCACCCTCATTTGGGGAAGGCGACTGACCTCGTGGGGCTCTACCGTCCGAGGAGGCCCCGATGAACCCCCAACTCTCGTCTGGGCTCAGCGCCCCACGCTGTTCCCCCATGCCGCGTGGGGCGCGCCCACGTCACCAGTACCCCAGCCGTGGGGATGTGACCGGTTGGTGGCATCGCGCATGGCGTTGGAAGTCCTCGGGAGACGGGGTGGCGGGCGACGCGGCGTGTTCGACGATGACCAGCGTCGCTCACTCCGCATGCAGGGCGCGTGGCTCGCCCGCCACACTGCTCGGCATGGCTGGTCACCTCACCTTCCCACCCACGCGGGTGTACCAGCGGGAGCCGCTCGGCCTTTACCTTTCCGCGGAAGGTTCGTCGGCAGTCCCGACGACCTATCGCCCGGTCGCTCGCCGTGGGGGGATGGTGAGCGGCCGGGCGCTCCAGCAGGAGGCGCCGCCTGCCGTCTCACCGGTTCGGGTGTGACGAACCTGCCTGACCCGGCCTACCTTCGATGGAAGGGTCTCGGCCTGACGTCGACCGGGGCTCCGCGCTGAACCGCTCGGGCGGTGCCATGGTCGGGCGGTGAGCGCGCCAGTAAGGGCTGCGCCCCGCCTTCCCCGAGGTGGGGCGCAGTCGCAGGAACCAAAGCCTTTCCCAAGGTCCACGTCCTAGCGTTGCGAGCATCGCGGGGGTTCTACGGGCCATCACCGCCCCGTGATCGGGTCCCGCGGCGGGCCGTTCCCCCATGTCTGCCCGCCCGCGGGACACCGGGGGAGGCAGAACGGCCCACGTCGTAGACCCACGGGACGCCTAGCATGGGTGCAGATGCCCGTCGGCTGCCCGAGACACCGACGGGCATCGCCCAGCGGTCAGGACTTCTGGAGCGGGATCTCGAACCGCAGGGCGGTCGGCACCGGCCCCTTCCAGCTCGCGCCGTGCGCGGTCGCCTTCCAGCCGTCCGGCAACGCGGTCGCCGTCCAGCCCGGTGGGAAGGTCACCGACACCGCGAGCATCTCAGGGTCCACGAGGTCCTGCGGGTCGACGTCGAGCCGGTAGGTCATCGTGCGGTCGCTGGTCACCTCGGCGGCCGTGGGCACGGTGTAGTGGGCCTGGAGCTGCGCGGTCGCGTTGCGAGCGAGCATCGTGGAGTAGACGAAGTACGTGCGGTTCACCACGTGGTGGACCCGGGTCCGGTGGATCCTCGGGGTGTACGGCGCGCCGTCGGCCGTCACGGGTCCCATCGTCGCGGCGTGCGGCAGGAAGATGCCGAGGAGAGCGCCGAGGTAGCGCGTGGAGTAGCCGGACTGTGGGTCCGGCACCGGCAGCGTGTACGGCGGCGAGAGGTTGGAGACCCCGACGCCGAGCCTGACCTTGGCGCTCCCGTCCTCGCGCAGGGCGACCTTCGAGGTGATCTCGCGGTGCTGCCAGTAGTCGGTCTTGCTGCCGTTGAGGTTCTGGCTGAAGACGCCGATGTAGTCCTGGGAGGTGGCCGACAGGTTGCCGCTGAAGCCGATGGCGGAGAACGCCTGCTCGGCCTGGTCGTCGCGGAAGTAGAGCGCCGCGTGGCGTGCCTGTGCCTGTGAGACGAGCAGCTGGCCCTTCTGGACGAACTTGCCGCCGGTCAGGAACCGCTCCCGGAATGCCGGGATGATCGCGAGGTTCAGCCGGTGTCGTTGCGCGGGGTCCTGGAACTGGTCGTAGCTCCCGGCCAGGGTGCTCACCAGGTTGCCGGCGTTGAGCTGGCCGTACCCCGGAACCTCGATCGGCCCGGTCAGCGAGAAGATCCCGGCCAGGGCCTGGAGGTCGATGGCGAAGACGCCGTCGACCCGTTGCCCGGTCCGGGCCTGCCAGGCGCGGCCGAGCTCCTCGCCCGAGACCTGCCACCACGGCGAGAAGGTCGCCGCGGTGAGGCGGCGGGGACGGTTGGCCAGCAGCACGTTCCCCTGCACGCGCGGCCAGCGGAGGTAGGGCTGCAGGGCGTCGATCTCGGCGACGGTGTAGCTCTTGCCGAACGAGACCTTGCCGTCGGAGAAGTGGAGCAGCGACATCGTGAGCGTCGCGCCGCCGGAGAAGCGCTGCTCCGCCGGGTTCATCATCGCGACGAGGTACTGACGCGGCCCGTCCGCGCCGAGCACGGCGGGAAGCTGGTCGAGCAGCGGCTGATAGGTGTCGTACGACGTCTGCGCGGAGGTCAGCTGGGTGCTCGCCTCGTCACGCAGGCTGGTGATCTTGGAGCCGAGGAACGGCGCGTTGCCCGTGATCGCGTCGACGTCGGCCTGGGCGGAGTCGAGATGGGGGCCGATGCTCGAGACGGTGGCGGACAGCTTCTCGAGCGCCGGCAGGTCGACGCTGTTGCCGGTGACGAGCTTGCTGTCGGGCCCGATCGCGCCTGCGTAGGCGTCGGTGCCGAGCGCACCGACCTGGGTCGCCTCGTCGAGGGCGTCCACGAGGTGGCGGGCGTCGGAGACGGCACTGCCGAACAGCGGCACGTGGCTCCACACGTCCGACCCGAACCCGTTCGCGTGCTGCTGGGCCGCATCGACCTCCGACTGGGCGCTGGCGATGGAGGCCCGGGCAGCGCCGATCTTGTGTGCCGACAGCGCGGTCCGTGCCTCCGACAGGTCTGCCTCGGCAGCTTTCGCCTCGCTGCGCGCATGCAGCAGCGGGAGGGCGAGCAGGGCGAGGCCGGCGACCAGCGCCACCGCCAGCAGGAGCAGGATCAGCAGGGTCCTGCGACGCCGTACGCGAGGGCCGCGGGAGCGTGACGGCGCACCGCTCGAGCCGTCGCGAGCCACCGGCTCGGACGACGGTTCGATCTCGGAGGAACGCGTCGGCACGGCACGAGTAAACACTGTGAGACCTGACGCCGTAGTAATCCCCGCGAAGCCCGCCGGTCTCTCTCGATACCATCGGCCGCGTCCCACTCCCGTCCTCACCAGGAGCAGTCGTGCCCGACCTGAAGATCGTCCTCACCCACGCCGACGAGCGTGAGGAGCGGGCGGTCACGTCGGGCACCAAGGCCTGGGAGCTGTACGCCGACGACCCCACCGTGATCGCGGCGCGCGTCGGTGGTGACCTACGCGATCTCGCCTACGAGCTCCAGGACGGCGACGAGGTCGAAGGCGTGGCGATCGACAGTGCGGACGGCCACGACATCCTGCGGCACTCGACCGCCCACGTGATGGCGCAGGCGGTGCAGCAGCTGTGGCCCGAGGCGCGGCTCGGGATCGGTCCCCCGATCGAGAACGGCTTCTACTACGACTTCGACGTCGAGACCCCGTTCGTCCCCGAGGACCTCGACAGGATCGAGACCGCGATGCGCAAGATCATCAAGGAGGGCCAGCGCTTCAGCCGACGCGAGGTGACCGACTCGGAGGCGCTCGACGAGCTGCAGGACGAGCCCTACAAGATCGAGCTGATCGGGCTCAAGGGCGGCTCCGGCGAGGCGGCCGAGGGCGCGGACGTCGAGGTCGGGGCCGGCGGGCTCACCATCTACGACAACCTGCGCCGCGACGGCGCGCTGGCGTGGAAGGACCTGTGCCGCGGGCCTCACCTGCCGACCACCAAGCGGATCCCGGCGTTCAAGCTGATGCGCACCGCCGCGGCGTACTGGCGCGGCAACGAGAAGAACAAGCAGCTCCAGCGGATCTACGGCACCGCGTGGGAGAGCAAGGAGGCGCTCGCCGAGCACCTCCACCAGCTCGAGGAGGCCGAGAAGCGCGACCACCGCAAGCTCGGTCGCGAGCTCGACCTCTACTCCTTCCCCGAGGAGCTCGGCCCCGGTCTCGTCGTCTTCCACCCCAAGGGCGGCGTGATCCGCCGGGTGATGGAGGACTACGTGCGGCAGCGACACATGGAGGAGGGCTTCTCCTACGTCAGCACGCCGCACATCTCCAAGGACGGCCTGTTCCACACCTCCGGGCACCTGCCGTACTACGCCGACACGATGTACCCGCCGATAGAGCTCGAGGGCGCGAAGTACCAGCTCAAGGCGATGAGCTGCCCGATGCACAACTTGATCTACCAGTCGCGGGGCCGCTCCTACCGCGAGCTGCCGCTGCGGCTCTTCGAGTTCGGCGGCGTCTACCGCTACGAGAAGTCCGGCGTCGTCGGTGGTCTCACCCGAGTGCGGGGGATGACCCAGGACGACTCGCACTCCTACGTCACCCCCGAGCAGGCCTCCGAGGAGATCAAGCACCTGCTGAACTTCTGCCTCGGGCTCTTCCGCGACTTCGGGCTCGAGGACTTCTACCTCGAGCTGTCGACCCGCGACGACAAGAACGCCGACAAGTTCCAGGGCTCCGACCACGACTGGGCGACCGCGACCGCCGTGCTCCAGCAGGCGGCCGACGAGTCCGGTCTCGATCTCGTCGACGACCCCGGCGGGGCGGCGTTCTACGGGCCGAAGATCTCCATCCAGGCCAAGGACGCGATCGGCCGCACCTGGCAGCTGTCGACGGTGCAGTACGACTTCGGGCAGCCGGCCGGCTTCGGCCTGGAGTACACCGCGCCCGACGGCTCCAAGCAGCAGCCGGTGATGATCCACTCCGCCAAGTTCGGCTCGATCGAGCGGTTCATCGGCGTCCTCGTCGAGCACTACGCCGGCGCGTTCCCGCCCTGGCTGTCGCCGGTGCAGGTGCAGGGCATCCCGATCGCCGAGCGCCACCACGACTACCTGTACGACGTGGCGAGGCGGATGCAGGCGCGCGGGATCCGGGTCGAGGTCGACGAGTCCGACGACCGGATGCAGAAGAAGATCCGCAACGCGCAGCTGCAGAAGGTGCCCTTCATGGTGATCGCGGGCGACCGCGACGTCGAGGAGGGCGCGGTCTCGTTCCGCTACCGCGACGGGCGCCAGGACAACGGCGTGCCGATCGAGGAGGCCATCGAGCGCGTCGCCGCGGCGGTCGCCTCGCGCGAGCAGGTCTGAGTCAGCGCACGCGCTTGGTGTACTTCCGGCAGGGCGAGATGAAGTCCTCGCCGAGGGCCTGCACGGGGTAGTCGTAGTCGCCCTCGTCGGTCCAGCCCTGCCGCGCGTAGAAGGCCTGCGCGCGGTCGTTGCCGCGAACCACGACGAGGAACGCGACGTCGTGCCCGGCCGCCGCGATCTGTCGCTCGGCCTCGGTGAGCAGCAGCGTCGCCACGGTGGTGCCGCGGAAGGTGCGGTCGACGTAGACCTGCTCGGCCTCGCCCTCGTCGTTGACCATGATGAAGCCGGCCACCGTGCCGTCCACCTCGGCCACGGTGGTCTCGTCGGTCTCGGCGATCCGTCGCGAGACCCGGTCGTGGAACGCCTCCGGCGTGCGTCGTTGGGTCAACCCGTCAGGCACCCGGCCGGGATGAACGTCGTGCCAGCCGTCGTGGAAGATCGCGGTGACCGCCTCCACGTCGTCGGCGGTCGCGGGTCTCAGGATCGGGTCGGTCACGCGGCGAGCCTAGGGGCACCGGCGAACGGACCGCCTCCTACAGTGGCGCCATGCCCGACGACCCGCTGCACCAGGACGGCATCGGCGTGCCGGACGGCCTCGAGCGGCTCTGGACGCCGTACCGGATCGCCTACCTGCGCGGCGAGAACAAGCCGGCGGACGACTCGGCGGGGGAGTGCCCGTTCTGCCGGATCCCGAAGCTCGGCGACGACGCCGCCGGTCTCGTTGTACGACGTGGCGAGCTGGCGTACGCGGTGCTCAACCTCTACCCCTACGCGCCGGGACACCTGATGGTCTGCCCCTACCGCCACATCGCCGACTACACCGACACCACGGCCGACGAGACCGAGGAGATGAGCGGGCTGACCAAGACCGCGATGCGGGTGCTGCGGTCGGTGTCGAACGCGGAGGGCTTCAACGTGGGGATGAACCAGGGCGCAGCCGGCGGTGCGGGCATCGCGCACCACCTCCACCAGCACGTCGTACCGCGGTGGGTCGGCGACCAGAACTTCATGCCGGTCATCGGCCAGACCAAGACGCTGCCGCAGCTGCTCCAGGAGACCCGCGAGCTCCTGGCCGGCGCGTGGACGTGACCGACCTGGCCGACGACGCCGCGCTGGCCGTGAGCCTGGTCCGCGACGCCGGTCGGCTGGCGGCCCGGATGCGCGCCGACGGGCTCACGACCCACCACAAGACGTCGGTCAGCGACGTCGTCACGGCCGCCGACCGCGCGGCGGAGCAGCTGATCACCGACCGGCTCGCCCGCGAGCGGCCGGACGACTCGGTCGTCGGCGAGGAGGGCACGGACCGGCCGGGCAGCAGCGGGCGCTCGTGGGTGATCGACCCCGTGGACGGGACCTTCAACTTCGTCCGTGGGCTGACCTGGTGGTGCTCGGCACTCGCCCTGCGCGGCCCGGACGACGTCGTCCTCGGTGCCGTCCACCACCCGCACGACGATGCGTCGTACGTCGGTGGGCCGGCGCTGCCGTCGACGCGGAACGGCGTACCCCTGCCTCGCCTGGAGGACCGCACGCTGGCGGAGTCCTGCGCATCGACGTACCTCCACCCGCCGTTCTACGACGGCGAGGTCGGTGCGGCGTTCGTGCGCGCCGTCTCCGGCGTGGCCACGCTGCGGATGCTCGGTTCGGGGACCATGGACCAGATGGCGGTCGCGCAGGGACAGATGGACGTGCTCTTCCAGCACAGCGTGCCCGACTGGGACTGGTACCCCGGCTCCGCGATCGTCCGCGGCGTCGGCGGAGCCGCGCGCCGGATGACGGCTGGAGGCGTGGAGTGGTCGGTGTCGGGCGCCCCGACGGCGGTCGCGGAGGTCTGCGCCGCCCTCGCAGGGGGTAGCGGCCCTCAGCCCACCGGGTAGGGGTACTCCTCGCTGCGGTGCTGGAAGTCGAGGATCGCAGCGTTCCTCACCCGACCGTCCTGGATCTCGATGGCCCGGCTGAGGGTCTCGTCCATCTCCCATGCTTCGGGGCCTTCGAGGAGCGGACGCAGGAACGGGATCAGGGCCTCGCTGATGTCCCACGTCGCGGAGTTCCAGAGGTACGACGGCGTGTGGTCGACGGCGTAGTAGTGGACGTGGTCGCCCACGTCGAACATCGGATCCTCGAACGACGTGGGGCGTGCCCAGTCGAAGCCCATCCCCTCGTCGCACGAGACGTCGACGACCAGGCTGCCGGGCCGGAACGCCGAGAGGTCGGGGCCGCGGAGGTAGATCAAGGGAGCAGCAGGGTCCTGAAGCGTGCAGTTGACGACGATGTCGTGCTCGGCCAGGTAGGGGGCGAGGGGCAGCCGACCCCGGCTCGTGATGACATGGCTCGGACCGCCGTCGGGTTCGTGGTCGAACTGCACGATCCGCACCGAATGGATCGGCGAGGCCACCGCAGCCACGCCACGGGTCGTCAGGACTGCGACGTCGTGGATGCCCTGGGCGCTGAGTGCGGTGACGGCACCGCGGGCCGTGGCGCCGAAGCCGATCACCACGGCGGTGAGTCGACGACCGTAGTCGCCGGTGCTCCCGATGAGCTGGAGGGCGTGAAGGACGGAGCAGTAGCCCGCCAGCTCGTTGTTCTTGTGGAAGACGTGCAGTCCGACGGCCTGGTCGCGGGTCCAGTGGTTCATCGCCTCGAACGCGACCAGGGTGAGGCTGCGGTCGATCGCGGCCTGGGTGAGGGCGGTGTTCTGCACGCAGTGCGGCCAGCCCCACAGGGTCTGACCGTGCCGCAGCGACTCGACGTCCTCGAGCAGGGGCTTGAGCAGCAGGACCACGTCGGACTGCTCGAGGATCTCCTCACGCGACGCGATCGCGCCGACATGGGTCGCCAGGTCGGCGTCGGAACGGCCGAACTTCTCGCCGTACCCGTGCTCCAGGGTGATCTGAGCCGCCACCTCGGGCTCGAGCCCTGCCAGGTGATCGGGATGGAGGGGCAGCCGGTGCTCGTTCTCCTTGGCGGAGTGGCCGATGACCCCCAGGCGCAGCAGGCTCACCGCTTCTTCGGGTGGATCTGCTCGGTGAGCGTCTCGGGATGATCCTTGGCGCGCTTCTCGGCGCGCTTCTCCTTGATCGACTTCGAGGACTTCTTGGACATTCCCTGCCGCGGCGACTTGTCGCTCATGCTGGCTCCATCGTCGGGAACCTGAATGGCTCCGCGCCGCCACCGTACGCCCTGCGACCGCGCAGACCGGACCGGGATGCGGCCGTGGGTCGTGGTGGTGGATACCCTGCTGCCGCCATGCTCGAACGCTTCCGTCAGTTCTGGACCAAGGTCTGGTCGCCGATCGGCGACCTCCTGCTGCGACTCGGCGTCAGCCCCAACACGGTGACCCTCGTCGGGACCCTCGGTGTCTGCGCAGGCGCGCTCGTCTGCTTCCCGCAGGGGTGGCTGTTCGCGGGCGTGCTGGTGATCTCGGTGTTCGTCTTCAGCGACATGATCGACGGCTACATGGCGCGCACCAGCGGTCAGATCTCGCCGTTCGGCGCCTTCCTCGACTCCACCCTCGACCGGATCGGCGACGCGGCGATCTTCGGTGGGCTGGCGATGTACTACGTCGGCCCCGGCGACAACGACTGGTGGGCCGGGCTGGCGATCTACTGCCTGTCGATGGGCTCGGTCACGTCGTACGCCCGGGCCCGCGCGGAGTCGCTCGGGATGCAGGCCAAGGTCGGCATCGCCGAGCGCGCCGACCGGCTCGTCCTGATCCTCGCGGCCACCGGGCTGGCCGACCTCTTCCGCCTCCTCGGCGCCGACGACCGGGTGATGTGGCTGATCCCGATCGCGCTCGGGGTCCTGGCGGTGGCGAGCACGATCACGGTCGTGCAGCGGATCCTCGTGGTGCGCACCCAGGCGCTCGGCCTCACGCCGCCCACCGAATAGGGCGGGATCCGGCGCCCGCCGTAAGATCGCGGCATGGCTGAGAGCACCACCGAGACCACGTCGACGTCCGGCCCCGGCACCGGCACCACGCGCGTCAAGCGCGGCATGGCCGAGATGCTCAAGGGCGGCGTGATCATGGACGTCGTCACCGCCGAGCAGGCGAAGATCGCCGAGGACGCCGGTGCCGTCGCCGTGATGGCGCTGGAGCGCGTGCCCGCCGACATCCGCGCCCAGGGCGGCGTCTCACGCATGAGTGACCCCGACATGATCGACGGCATCATCGAGACCGTCTCGATCCCGGTGATGGCCAAGGCCCGGATCGGCCACTTCGCCGAGGCGCAGGTGCTCCAGAGCCTCGGGGTCGACTACATCGACGAGTCCGAGGTGCTGACCCCGGCCGACTACGCGAACCACATCGACAAGTGGCAGTTCACCGTGCCGTTCGTGTGCGGCGCGACCAACCTGGGAGAGGCGCTGCGCCGCATCACCGAGGGCGCGGCGATGATCCGCTCCAAGGGCGAGGCCGGCACCGGCGACGTCTCCAACGCCGTCACCCACATGCGCACGATCCGCGCCGAGCTCCGCCGCCTCCACGGCCTCAGCGAGGACGAGCTGTACGTCGCGGCCAAGGAGCTGCAGGCGCCGTACGACCTGGTCCGTGAGGTCGCGGCCGCGGGCACGCTGCCGGTCGTGCTGTTCACCGCCGGTGGCATCGCCACCCCGGCGGACGCCGCGATGATGATGCAGCTCGGCGCGGAGGGTGTGTTCGTCGGCTCCGGCATCTTCAAGTCGGGCAACCCCGCCGAGCGCGCCGAGGCGATCGTCAAGGCCACGACGTTCTACGACGACCCCGACGTCGTCGCCAAGGTCAGCCGCGGGCTGGGCGAGGCGATGGTCGGCATCAACGTCGACGAGATCCCCCAGCCGCACCGGCTCGCCGAGCGCGGCTGGTAGCCCACCCGCGGGTCTCCGGGCGCCACGCCCCGGTCCTAGGATCGAGGGCGTGTCCAGCCACCGCGTCGGAGTCTTCGCCCTCCAGGGCGACGTGCGCGAGCACCTCCGCGTGCTCGAGTCGCTGGGCGCCACCGCGACCGGCGTACGACGGGTGGCCGAGCTCGACGCGTGCGACGGGCTCGTCATCCCCGGCGGCGAGTCCACGACCATGTTCAAGCTCGCCCGCACCTTCGACCTGTTCGAGCCGATCCGGCAACGGATCAAGGAGGGCTTGCCGGTCTTCGGCACCTGCGCCGGGATGATCATGCTGGCCGACCGGATCGAGGACGGCACCCCTGACCAGGAGACCCTGGGCGGCCTCGACATCACCGTGCGCCGCAACGCGTTCGGGCGCCAGGTGGACTCCTTCGAGGGCGACGTCTCCTTCGCAGGTCTCGAGGAGCCGGTGCACGCGGTGTTCATCCGCGCACCGTGGGTGGAGGACACCGGCCCTGAGGTCGAGGTGCTGGCCCGGGTCGACGACGCGGGAGCCCCCGCCGGCGCCGCCGGTAGGATCGTCGCGGTCCGGCAGGGATCGCTGATGGCGACCTCGTTCCACCCGGAGGTGGACGGCGACGGCCGCATCCATCGCCTGTTCCTGGACCTGATCGACGGTCTCGAGCCTGCTCGACCACCGCACTGAAGAAGAGGAAGCATGTCCGGCCACTCCAAATGGGCGACCACCAAGCACAAGAAGGCCGTCATCGACGCCCGCCGCGGCAAGATGTTCGCCAAGCTGATCAAGAACATCGAGGTCGCCGCCCGGATGGGCGGCGGTGACGTCGCCGGCAACCCGACGCTCTACGACGCGATCCAGAAGGCCAAGAAGTCGTCGGTCCCGAACGACAACATCGACCGCGCGGTCAAGCGCGGGTCCGGCGCCGAGGCCGGCGGCGCGGCGTACGACACGATCATGTACGAGGCCTACGGCCCCCAGGGTGTGGCCGTCCTCGTCGAGTGCCTGACCGACAACCGCAACCGGGCCGCGATGGAGGTCCGCACGGCGGTGACCCGCAACGGCGGCACCATGGCCGACCCGGGCTCGGTCTCGCGCCTGTTCAACCGCAAGGGCGTGGTGATCGTGCCCAAGACGCAGGAGGCGCGCGAGGTCGGGGAGGACGACGTGCTCGAGGCGGCTCTCGACGCGGGTGTCGAGGAGGTCAACGACCTCGACGAGTCGATCGAGGTGGTCTCCGAGGCCTCCGACGTGGTCGCCGTGCGCAGCGCGCTGCAGGACTCGGAGATCGACTACGACTCGGCCGAGGTGCAGTTCGTGGCGAGCATGGACATCCCCGTCGGCGCCGACGCGGCCGGCAAGGTGTTCCGCCTCGTCGACGCCCTCGAGGACCTCGACGACGTGCAGAACGTCTTCACCAACGTCGACGTCCCCGACGACGTACTGGCCGAGCTCGACGCGTAACCACCCCTACGCGTGTCGTACGGCGTCCCGGCGCCGCGTCCGGATAGCGTGACCGTGCGAACAGGTGTTCGGACGGAGGGTGTGACGGCATGCGCGTGCTGGGGATCGACCCGGGCCTGACCCGGTGCGGCATGGGCGTGGTCGAGGGCAGCGTGGGCCGCCCCTTGCGCATGGTCGACGTCAACGTGCTCCGCACCTCCGCCGACGAGCACGTCTCCCAGCGCCTGGTCCACATCGAGCGCGGCATCGAGGCCTGGCTCGACGAGCACCGGCCCGACGCCGTCGCCATCGAGCGGGTCTTCGCACGATCGGACTCCAGCACGATCATGGGCACCGCCCAGGCCAGTGGCATCGCAATGGTGGCGGCCGCCCGGCGCGGCCTGCCGATCGCGCTCCACACGCCGAGCGAGGTCAAGGCGGCCGTCTCGGGCAGCGGGCGGGCCGACAAGGCCCAGGTCGGGGCGATGGTGACCCGCATCCTCCGCCTCGACGCGCCCCCCAAGCCCGCCGACGCCGCCGATGCTCTCGCTCTGGCCATCACCCACATCTGGCGCGGGGGAGCGCAGGCCCGCATCGACGCCGCCCTCGCGGCAGCCGGACGGAGGACCCGTTGATCGCCTACGTCCGCGGCGAGGTCGCCGCCCTCACCCTCACCAGCGCGGTCCTCGAGGTCGGCGGGGTCGGACTCGAGCTGATGTGCACGCCGAACACGCTGGCCGAGCTGAGGGTCGGTCAGGTCGCCGCGCTGCCGACCTCGATGGTCGTGCGCGAGGACTCCCTGACGCTCTTCGGCTTCGTCGACGACGACGAGAAGCAGGTCTTCGAGCTCGTCCAGACCGCCAGCGGCGTCGGCCCCAAGCTCGCCCAGGCGATGCTCGCGGTGCTCACGCCCGACGCCGTACGACGTGCCGTCGCCGGTGACGACGTCCGCACCCTCACCGCGGTGCCCGGCATCGGTCAGAAGGGTGCCCAGCGGATCATCCTCGAGCTCAAGGACCGGATCGGCGCGCCGATGTCGTCGGGCGCCGCTCCTCGCCCCCACGTGTCGGAGCCGTGGCGCGACCAGGTGCAGCAGGGTCTGGTCGGGCTCGGGTGGTCGGCCAAGGACGCCGACCAGGCGATCGAGACCGTGGCCGACCAGGCCGGTGAGCGTCCCGACGTCGCCGCCCTCCTGCGCGCGGCCCTCCGCAGCCTGAGCAAGGCGTGAGCCGATGACGCCACGCGACGAGCTGGAGGCCCATGAGGAGGCCTACCTCGCCTCCCTGACCACGGCCGAGGCGGAGGGCGACGAGCGCGCCGTCGAGGCCGGGCTGCGGCCACGCACCCTCGACGAGGTGGTCGGCCAGGTACGGGTCCGCGAGCAGCTCGGGCTGGTCCTCGAGGCCGCGCGGCGTCGTGGTCGCGCCTCCGACCACGTGCTGCTGTCGGGCCCGCCCGGCCTCGGCAAGACCACCCTGGCGATGATCATCGCCCACGAGATGTCCACGCCCCTGCGCGTGACGAGCGGCCCGGCCATCACCCACGCGGGCGACCTCGCCGCGATCCTGTCCGGGCTCAACGACGGCGACGTGCTCTTCGTCGACGAGATCCACCGGATGTCGCGTCCGGCCGAGGAGATGCTGTACCTCGCGATGGAGGACTTCCGGGTCGACGTGGTGATCGGCAAGGGCCCCGGGGCCACCGCGATCCCGCTCGAGATCCCGCCGTTCACGCTCGTCGGTGCCACGACCCGAGCCGGCCTGCTGCCGGGCCCGCTGCGCGACCGGTTCGGCTTCACTGCGCAGCTGGAGTTCTACGACGCCGACGACCTCGACACCATCATCCGGCGCTCGGCGGGCCTCCTCGGAGTCGAGGCGGAGGCTGCGGGCACCGCCGAGATCGCCTCGCGCTCGCGCGGCACGCCGCGGATCGCCAACCGGCTGCTGCGCCGCGTCCGCGACTACGCCCAGGTGCGGGCCGACGGGGTGGTCACCCGCGACATCGCGCATGCTGCGCTCGACCTCTACGAGGTCGACCAGCTCGGGCTCGACCGCCTCGACCGTGGGGTCCTCGACGCCCTCTGCCGCCGCTTCGGTGGCGGCCCGGTCGGCATCTCCACGCTGGCGGTGGCGGTCGGTGAGGAGCGCGAGACGGTCGAGGAGGTGGCCGAGCCCTTCCTCGTCCGCAACGGCTTCCTGGCCCGTACGCCGCGTGGCCGGGTGGCCACGCGAGCCGCCTGGGAGCACCTCGGGCTGACGCCGCCGCCGGGTGATCTCGGCGACGTGACGCTCTTCGAGTCCTGATTTCGGGGTGGTCCCACCCACCCGGTTACACTTCACCTTCGGTCGGCCCGACCGGTGCGTCTCCAGCCTGCACGCACCCCCCATCTCACCTCTAGTCGAAGGAAGTCGTGGACACGGTGCTCACGTTCCTGCCCTTGATCGGGATCGCACTGCTGTTCTGGTTCCTGTTCGTGCGACCCGCCCAGCGGCGCCAGCGCGAGATGGGCAGCATGCAGCGTGCCGTGAGTGTGGGTGACGAGGTGATGCTGACCTCGGGGATCTTCGGCACCGTGCAGGCGCTCGACGACGACAAGATCGTGCTGGAGGTGGCCGACGGGGTGACCGTCCGGGTCATCCGTGCGGCGATCGGTCAGGTCACCCCCGCGACGCAGCCCACGGACGAGGAAGCAGAGCTCGTCGGCCAGCCGGTCGACGAGCCGGAGGAGAAGTAGTCGATGGCACGCAAGACCGCCCGCCCGGGACGCACCGTCGCGGTGTTCTTCATCGTCCTGGGGCTGGCCTATGCCCTGGTGGCCGTGATCGGCACCTGGAAGCCGGCGCTCGGCCTCGACCTCGAGGGTGGCACCCAGATCACGCTGACGGCCAAGGACGGCCAGAACGTCACCAAGGACAACCTCCAGGAAGCGGCCAGCATCATCGACAGCCGGGTCAACGGCTCCGGTGTCACCGAGGCGACCGTCAACACCCAGGGCAACAACGAGATCGTGGTGCAGGTACCCGGCCCCACGCAGAGCGGCCTGGTGGAGACCGTCGAGCGTCAGGCGCAGCTGCGGTTCCGCCTCGTCGCGCAGGTGCCCCAGACCGGCACCACGACGCCGCCGACCACGCCGCAGTCGACGCCGTCCTCGTCGCCCGGGTCGGGCGTGATCCTGCCGCCCAGCGCCAACCCGTCGAAGTCCAAGGCGACCAGCAAGCCGTCCGGCAAGAACCGCCCGCCGGCCCTGCTCGGCAAGGACAAGAAGAAGGCGAAGAAGGCACAGGCGCCCGCCCAGGCCACGGCGACGTCCAGTCCCAGCTCCTCGCCCAGCGCGAGCCCGAGCGCGGGTACGACGGACGGGACCACCGGGCCGACCTCCACCAGTGACATCACCTACACCGCCGCCAACAAGGCGGCCTACGAGGACGCGCTCACCTGGATGACCAACCCCGACCCCCAGTCGGTCGAGGTGTACAACAACTTCACGTGCCCGGCCGCGACGCCGGTCGACGACAACCCGGCGATCCCGCTGGTCACCTGCAGCCAGGAGCCCGACCCGAACACGGGCCAGTACGTGAAGTACCTCCTGTCCCCGGCGCTGATCGAGGGCACCGACATCACCTCCGCCTCGGCGGGCGCGCCCGGAAGCTCACAGGGGCAGGTGCAGTGGACGGTCAACATCCAGCTGAAGAACCCGGGTGCGGACGAGCAGTTCAAGCTCTCGCAGGCGATGGTGAACACCAACAAGCAGTTCGCGATCGTGCTCGACGGGGCCGTGATCTCTGCGCCCACCTTCAACGGCGTCATCCCCAACGGCACGTCGCAGATCACCGGCAACTTCACGGAGTCGGAGGCCAAGAGCCTGGCGACCAGCCTCAAGTACGGCGCGCTGCCGATCACGTTCGACCAGAACAAGCTGACGACCCAGACCATCGGGCCCTCGCTGGCCACCGACCAGCTGCAGGCCGGCATCACGGCCGGGCTCCTCGGGCTCTTCCTGGTGATGCTCTACTGCCTGGTCTACTACCGCGGGCTGGGACTGGTCGTCATCGCGTCACTGCTCGTCGCGGCAGCCACCACGTACGCCATGGTCCTGCTGCTGGCCAAGAGCGCAGGCTTCACCCTGACCCTGCCAGGCATCGCCGGACTGATCGTCGCGGTCGGCATCACCGCCGACTCGTTCATCGTGTACTTCGAGCGGATACGTGACGAGATGCGAGGCGGCAAGTCCATGCGGGTCGCCGTCGAGACGGGCTGGATCCGGGCGCGGGCGACGTGTCTGGCGGCCGACTCGGTGTCGATCCTGGCCGCGGTCGTGCTCTATGTCTTCGCCGCCGGCGTGGTGAAGGGCTTCGCCTTCGCCCTCGGCCTGTCGACGATCATCGACCTCGTGGTGTTCTTCTGGTTCACCCACCCGATGGTGTCGTGGCTGGCGCGGTTCCCGTTCTTCAACAAGGGCCACAAGCTCTCCGGGCTCGACGCGGAGAACCTCGGCCTCGACCGGCTTCCGGCAGGAGGGAGGGCCTGATGGGCAAGTTCAGCCGCCTCGGCAACGATCTCTACTCCGGCAAGCGGTCGATCGACTTCGTCGGTCGGACCCGCCTCTGGTTCGCGATCTCGGGCATCATCATCATCGCCGCGATCCTCGGCCTCTACTTCCGGGGCCTCAACTACGGCATCGAGTTCGTGGGCGGCGCGCAGTACACCGTCTCGGTGCCCAGCGGCGACGTGACGCAGAGCAACGCCGACGAGCTCCGCAACGCCGTGTCCGGCACCGGCATCGACGCGGCGCAGCAGGCGGTCGTCACGGTGGCCGGCAAGAACTCCATCCTGGTCGAGACCGAGCCGTTGACGCCGGCCGAGGGCGCGGAGATCTCCTCCACGATCCAGTCGACGATCGGGGTCACCAAGGGCGACATCTCCGTCGACGAGATCGGGCCCAGCTGGGGAAAGGAGGTCGCCAAACGCTCGATCACCGGCCTCGTCGTGTTCCTGTTCCTGGTGGTGCTCCTCATCTGGGGCTACTTCCGGCAGTGGAAGATGTCTGTGGCCGCCATCGTCGCCCTGATCCACGACCTCATCATCACGATCGGGATCTATGCCCTGTCGGGCTTCGAGGTGACACCGGCGACGGTGACGGGGGTGCTGACCATCCTCGGGTTCTCGCTGTACGACACGGTCGTGGTCTTCGACAAGGTGCGCGAGAACACCAAGAACCTGAGGGACACCCATCAGACCTACGCCGAGGCCTCCAACCTCGCGGTCAACCAGACCCTGGTGCGCTCCATCAACACCTCGATCGTGGCGCTGATCCCGGTCGGCGCCATCCTCTACGTCGGGGCCGTGCAGCTCGGCAACGGGCCTCTCAAGGACCTCGCGCTCGCGCTGTTCGTCGGCATGGCTGCCGGCGCCTACTCCTCGATCTTCATCGCCACCCCGCTGCTGGCCTGGATGAAGATGCGCGAGCCCGCGCTGCAGGAGCAGGAGAAGAGGGTCAAGGCCCGCCGCCGGCACGAGGCCGACCGCTACGCGTCGGTGCCGGCGTACGCCGACGACCTGCCCATCGGCGCGGACCCGAACGACGCGCCAGCGCGTGGTGAGGGTGCGAAGCCGGCCGTCGCCCCGACCGGGGGAAACCGTCCGCAGCCGTCCACCGAGGCGGTGGGCCGCGGACGCGTCGTACCGCCGTCGCGCGGGCCGGTGGCTCCGAGCTCGTCGTCGGGGAGGGTGCAGCCGACCCGGCAGACGAAGTCCAAACGAGGCAAGAAGTGACCCCACCCGGCACGGTCGACGCCGGTGCGCTGCTGCGCGAGCTGGTCATCGACGTCCCGGACTACCCCGAGCCCGGGGTGGTGTTCAAGGACATCACCCCGATGTTGGCGGACCCGACGACGTTCGGTGCGGTCATCGAGGCTCTCGCGGTCGCGGGTCGCGACAAGTCGGGCCGCTCCGTGGTCGACCACGTGGTCGGCATGGAGGCGCGCGGGTTCATCCTCGCCGCACCGGTGGCGCTCGCCCTCGGCGCGGGCTTCGTGCCGGTGCGCAAGGCCGGCAAGCTCCCGCGTGAGACGTACGCCGAGACCTATGCCCTCGAGTACGGCGAGGCGACCCTCGAGATCCACCGCGACGGCCTGCGGCCGGGCGATCGCGTGCTGCTCCTCGACGACGTCCTGGCCACCGGCGGGACCGTCGCTGCCACCCGCCGGCTCGTCGAGAGGTGCGGTGCGGTCGCGACCGGGGTAGCGGTGCTGATGGACCTGAGCTTCCTGCCCGGCCGCGAGGCTCTCGGAGACCTGCCTCTCACCAGCCTGATGACCGTCTGAGGGCCGAGCCCGCCTGCGTAGACTCGGAGCATGGCCAGCGAGGGCAGTCTGCCCGCGGCACCGGAGCGTGCCGCGACGTCGGCGCGCGAGCGTGCTGCCGACCGACTCCCGTCGCGCCGCGCCATGCGCAACCGGCTGGCCCGGATGGGGGCCAGGAGCCCGGCGGAGAAGCCCGAGCTGGAGCCGCTGTTCCGGTCGGTGCGGGCCAACCACCCCAAGGCCGACCTCGCGCTGATCGAGCGCGCCTACCGCACCGCCGAGGAGCTCCACCGCACCCAGACGCGCAAGAGCGGGGACCCCTACATCACCCACCCGCTCGCGGTCACCACGATCCTCGCCGACATCGGCATGACCGAGCCCACCCTGGTCGCGGCCCTGCTCCACGACACCGTCGAGGACACGACGTACACCCTCGACCAGCTGCGCACCGACTTCGGTGACGAGGTCGCGGTGCTGGTCGACGGCGTCACCAAGCTCGACAAGGTGCAGTACGGCGACTCCGCGCAGGCCGAGACGATCCGCAAGATGATCGTGGCGATGGCGCGCGACATCCGGGTGCTGGTCATCAAGCTCGCCGACCGCCTCCACAACATGCGCACGGTCCGTTACGTCAAACAGGCGACCCAGGAGCGGCAGGCCACCGAGTCGCTCGACGTCTACGCGCCCCTGGCCCACCGGCTCGGCATGAACACCATCAAGTGGGAGCTCGAGGACCTCGCGTTCGCCACCCTCCACCCCAAGATCTACGACGAGATCGTGCGGATGGTGGCCGAGCGGGCGCCGTCCCGAGACCAGTTCCTGACCCAGGTCATCGAGCAGGTCGAGCAGGACCTCAAGGACGCCAAGGTCAAGGCGGTGGTCCGCGGACGACCCAAGCACTACTACTCGATCTACCAGAAGATGATCGTGGGCGGCCGCGAGTTCACCGACATCTACGACCTGGTGGGGCTCCGGATCCTGGTCGAGGAGGACCGCGACTGCTACTCCGCGCTGGGCGTCATCCACGCGCGCTGGAACCCGGTGCTCGGCCGGTTCAAGGACTACGTCGCGATGCCGAAGTTCAACATGTACCAGTCGCTGCACACCACCGTGATCGGGCCGCAGGGCAAGCCGGTGGAGATGCAGATCCGCACCCAGTCGATGCACCGCCGGGCGGAGTACGGCGTCGCGGCGCACTGGAAGTACAAGGAGAACGGCCGCTCCGGCGTCGACACCGAGCGGCTCGGCGACCTCGACGACATGAACTGGGTCCGCCAGCTGCTCGACTGGCAGAGCGAGGTCGAGGACCCCGGTGAGTTCCTCGAGTCGTTGCGCTTCGAGATCAACCGGGCCGAGGTCTTCGTCTTCACGCCCCGCGGCGACGTGATCGCGCTGCCGGTCGGGGCGACGCCCGTCGACTTCGCCTACGCCGTGCACACCGAGGTCGGCCACCGCACCATCGGCGCCCGCGTCAACGGGCGGCTGGTGCCGCTGGAGTCGACGCTCGACAACTCCGACGTCGTCGAGATCTTCACCTCCAAGGCCCCCACTGCGGCGCCGTCACGCGACTGGCTGACGTTCGTGAAGTCGCAGCGCGCGCGCAGCAAGATCAAGCAGTGGTTCACCAAGGAGCGGCGCGAGGAGGCGATCGAGCGGGGCAAGGAGCAGATCGCCAAGCTCATGCGCAAGGAGGGCCAGCCGCTCAAGCGGGTGCTCTCCCACGAGTCGCTGACCGAGGCCGCCCTCCACTTCCGGCTGGCGGACGTCTCGGCCCTGTACGCGGCGGTGGGGGAGAACAACCTCAGCGCCCAGGCCGTCGTACGCCGGGTGATCGAGCTCCACGGCGGCGATGACGGCGCGGCGGAGGACCTGTCCGAGGGCGTCAGCATCACCACGTCGCGCGCCCGCTCGAAGACGGCGGCGCAGGGCGACTCCGGCGTGATCGTCAAGGGTGCGCCCGAGGTGTGGGTCAAGCTCGCGAAGTGCTGCACGCCGGTGCCGCCCGACGCCATCTTGGGGTTCGTGACCAAGGGCGGCGGGGTGTCGGTGCACCGCCGCGACTGCACCAACGCCGCGGAGCTCCAGCGTCAGCCCGAGCGACTGCTCGACGTCGAGTGGGCGCCCAGCGGTCGCTCGACGTTCCTGGTGAACATCCAGGTCGAGGCCATCGACCGGGCACGGCTGCTCTCCGACATCACGATGGTGCTCTCCGACGCCCACGTGAACATCCTCAGCGCCACCCTGTCCACCGGCCGCGACCGGGTGGCCAAGAGCCGATTCACCTTCGAGATGGCCGAGGCCAAGCACCTCGACACCGTCCTCCGCGCCGTCCGCGGAGTGCCCGGCGTCTTCGACGCCTACCGCGTCACCCAGTAGCCCTCAGGCCGTCGAGGGCCATCGCCAGCCTGGCCCGCGCAGCCGGGAGGTAGTCCGCGTCCTCGGCAGCGAGCCGGAAGGTCCACACCGCGAACGGCACCACCGCCAGCGGGATCAGGGACTCGACCAGGTCGCGGTCGACATCGCCGTAGCCCGCGAGCAGCTCGTCGTCCGCCGGCGACCACCCACGCACGCGCGCGGCGCTCAGGTTGGCCCCGAGGTCGACCTCCCGGGGACCTCGGCAGACCAGCTCGAAGTCGGTCCAGACCGGGCCGCTGGACGTGCGCAGGACGTTGCCGAGCCACGCGTCACCGTGGAGCGGCTGGAGCGGGAGGTCGAGGCGCGTCAGCCGTTCGGCGGTCAGGGTCAGCGTCTCTGCCACGCCGGCCCGGTCGGCGTCGGTCAGCGTGAGCCCGGCGGCGATCGCCGAGGCCTCCTCCCAGCGGGCGAAGTGCGGCAGGTCGGGCAGCTCGGGAGCGTCCGCGCTCGCCAGGAGGTCGTGCATCTCGCGCAGCGACCGGCCCGCGGCGCGCGCGTCGAGCGGTCGGTCGGGGTCGTGGTCGACCAGGTGCCAGAGCGTCACGACCTGGTCGCCGGCGCGGTGCGGCCCGGGATCGTCGTACGGCGCGGTCACCGGAGCTCCTCGGCTCGCGAGGTACGTCGTGATGGCGAGCTCGGAGGCGACCACCACGGGGTCGCGCCGGCCGGTCGCCCACACGCGGGCTACGACGGGGCTCGGCGCGAGGTGCACGAGGGTGCTCGTCACCTCACGCAGCACGACCGGCGTCGCGACCGTGATCCCGAGCCGCTCGGCGACCTCGACCGCCGCGGCCACCCGGGCGGACACGGTCAGCCGGAGTAGTCCGCGGAGGCGCGCTGGGCCATCTCGAGGAAGGCCTGGCGCGACGCGAGGTTGTCCTCCAGGTCGCTGACCTTCTTCTGGTCACCAGCCGCGCGTGCCTTCTCCAGGTCGGCCTGCACCTGAACGATCGCCTGCTGGAGCTTGGAGACCATGTCGTCTGCGCGGGCGGACTTCTCGGGGTCCGACTTGCGCCACTGCTCCTCCTCGAGACCCCGGATCGCCTGCTCGACGGCGCGCATCCGGTCCTCCAGCGGGCGGATCTTGTCGCGCGGCACCTTGCCGATGGCGTCCCACCGCTCCGAGAGGTCACGGATCGAGCGCTTGGCCGCCGCCACGTCGGTCACCGGCACCAGCGCCTCGGCCTCGACGAGGAGCTTCTCCTTCTCCTCTGCGTTCGCGGCGAACTCCGCGTCCTGCGCAGCCATCGCCTCGTCGCGAGCCCCGAAGAACTGGTCCTGGGCGGCCCGGAAGCGGGTCCACAGCGCGTCCTCGACATCACGGGGCGCCGGACCGGCGGCCTTCCACTGCCGCATCAGGTCGCGGTACGACGAAGCGGTCGGCCCCCAGTCGCGCGAGCCGGCGATGGCCTCGGCCTCCTTCGCCAGCCGCTGCTTGACGACCTTGGCGCTCTCGCGCTTCTCGTTCTGCTCCGCGAAGTGCGCCTTCCGGCGCCGGGTGTACGACGTGCGGGCACCCGAGAACCGCTTCCACAGCGCGTCGTCGGAGGCCCGGTCGATCCTCGGCAGTGCCTTCCACTCGTCGAGCAGCTGCCGCAGCTTGTTCGCGCCGTTGCGCCAGTCGGTGCCCTCGCCGAGCTTCTCGGCCTCCGCGACCAGCCGCTCCTTCTCCACCTTCGCGGCGGCGGTCTTCTCGGCTCGCTCCGCGCGTCGGGACTGCCGCTGCTGGGAGATGACCGGGCCCAGCGCGTCGAGCCGGCCGACCAGCGAGGTCAGGTCACCGACGGCGTGGGCCTCGACCACCTGGGGCCGCAGGTTGCGGACGGCCTCGGCCGCCTCGTCGGGGGAGAGCACACCGGCCTGGACGCGCTGCTCGAGCAGGTGCACGCTGCCCGCGAGCTCGTCGTACCGCTTGGTGTAGAACGCCAACGCCTCGTCGGCCGTCCCCTCGGGGTACTGGCCGACGGACCGCTCCCCGTCACCCGTCCTGACGTAGACGGTTCCGTCCTCGGCGACGCGTCCCCAATCGCTCGTCGTCACTGTGTCCTCTTCACGTCCTCGTCACTCCGGTCGGCAACGCCCCATGCTAGCGACGCTCCTGGCGGTCGATAGTCTGCCGGGGTGCTGATCGCCGGGTTCCCAGCGGGTTCGTGGGCCGCCAACTGCTACGTCGTGGCCACCGGCTCCGGCTCCGAGTGCGTCGTGGTCGATCCCGGTCAGGACGCTGCGGCCGGCGTCGACGAGATCGTCCGCGAGCACCACCTCAAGCCCGTCGCGGTCCTGCTCACCCACGGCCACATCGACCACATGTGGTCGGTGACCCCGGTGGCGGGCGCCTACGACGCCACCGCCTGGATCCACCCGTCCGACCGGCACCTGCTCGCCGACCCGATGGCCGGCATCTCCAGCGAGACAGCCGCGATGCTCCTGGGCGGCCGCTACGAGTTCGTGGAGCCCGACGACGTCGCCGAGCTCGCCGACGGCCAGACCCTCGAGCTGGCCGGGCTGGCGGTCACGGTCGACCACACACCGGGCCACACCCAGGGATCGGTCACCTTCCGCACGCCGTACCGGGCCGACGGCGTCTCCGAGGTGATGTTCTCCGGCGACCTGCTGTTCGCCGGCTCGATCGGGCGCACCGACCTGCCCGGCGGTGACCACACGACGATGCTCGAGACCCTCCGTGCCAAGGTGCTCACGCTGCCCGACGACGTGGTGGTGCTGCCCGGCCACGGCGACCAGACCTCGATCGGTCGCGAGCGCGCCACCAACCCGTTCCTGCTCGACCTCGCCGACAGCGGCGCGGCCGGGCAGGTCACCCGAGGACTCTGAGCCATGAGCAAACCGACGCCGCTCAGCGGCTTCCCCGAGCTGCTCCCGGCCGCGCGCGTCGTCGAGCGCGAGGTGATCGCCTCCGTGTCGCGCGCCTTCGAGCTCCACGGCTTCGCCAACATCGAGACCCGTGCCGTGGAGCCGCTCGACCGCCTCGCCAAGGGCGGCGACATCGACAAGGAGCTCTACGTCCTGCGCCGGCTCCAGTCGTCCGATACGAGCGACGACACGGGTCTCGGCATGCACTACGACCTCACGGTGCCGTTCGCCCGCTACGTGCTGGAGAACGCGGGCCACCTCGAGTTCCCGTTCCGACGGTTCCAGATCCAGCCGGCCTGGCGCGGCGAGCGGCCGCAGGAGGGCCGCTACCGCCAGTTCACCCAGGCCGATATCGACATCGTGGGTCGCGACGAGCTGCCGTTCCACCACGACGTCGAGGTGACGCGGGTGATGGTGGAGGCACTCGGCGCCCTGCCGTTGCCTCCGTTGTCCTTCCAGGTGAACAACCGCAAGCTGATCCAGGGCTTCTACCGCGGGCTCGGCATCCCCGACGTCACGGCGGCCATCCGCGCCATCGACAAGCTCGACAAGCTCGCCCCCGAGGCGGTCGCCGGGCTTCTGGTCGACGACGCCGAGGCGACGCCGGAGCAGGCGCAGCGATGCCTCGACCTCGCCACGATCCGGGTCTCCGACGGCACGCTGGTCGAGCGGGTGAAGGCGCTCGGCGTCGAGGACGACCTGCTCGACCGGGGGCTCGCGGAGCTCTCGGCCGTGCTGGAGGGCTGCGCCGACGTCATCACCGACCGCGTCACCGTCGAGGCCAACCTGCGGATCGCCCGCGGCCTCGACTACTACACCGGCACCGTGGTCGAGATCTTCATGGCCGGCTACGAACGGCTGAAGTCGGTGGGCGGCGGAGGACGCTACGACGCGCTCGCCGACGACGGCCGTACGACGTACCCCGGCGTGGGCATCTCGTTCGGGCTCTCGCGCACGCTCCTGCCCCTCCTCGCCGAAGGTGTCCTTGCCGGCAGCCGAGCGGTGCCGAGCGCCGTGCTCGTCGCGCTCGCCGACGAGGAGAGCCGCCCCACGAGCGAGCGGATCGCCGACGCGCTCCGCCGACGCGACATCCCGTGCGAGGTCGCGCCCAGCGCCCAGAAGTACGGGCGTCAGATCCGGACAGCCGAGCGCCGCGGCATCCCCTTCGTCTGGTTCCCAGCGCAGCGTGGGGCCGGCAACACCGACCAGGTCAAGGACATCCGCTCCGGTGACCAGGTCGACGCCGATCCCGCCACCTGGTCGCCGCCCGCAGCCGACCTCCGCCCCACGATCCTCACCCCCGACACCCAGGAGACCTCCTCGTGATCCGCACGCACGACGCCGGAACGCTCACCGCCGCGAACGTGGGGGAGACCGTCACGCTCGCCGGCTGGGTGGCCCGCCGACGCGACCACGGCGGGGTCGCCTTCATCGACCTCCGCGAGGCCAGCGGGGTGGCGCAGGTCGTGATCCGCGACGAGGCTGTGGCCCACAGCCTGCGCAGCGAGTACTGCCTGAAGGTCACCGGCGAGGTGGCGAAGCGGCCCGAGGGGAACGCCAACCCGGCCCTGCCCTCCGGTGAGATCGAGGTGATCGCCTCCGAGGTGGAGGTGTTGAACCCCAGCGCCGTCCTGCCGTTCCCGATCGACGACGCGGGCTCGCACAAGGGCGGCGACGTGGGGGAGGAGGCTCGGCTCAAGCACCGCTACCTCGACCTGCGCCGCAGCGGACCGGCCGCGGCGATCCGCCTGCGCAGCAAGGTGAACAAGGCCGCGCGCGACGTGCTCGACGAGCACGGCTTCGTCGAGATCGAGACTCCCACCCTCACCCGGTCGACCCCTGAGGGCGCGCGCGACTTCCTGGTGCCGGCGCGGCTCCAGCCCGGCAGCTGGTACGCCCTCCCGCAGAGCCCCCAGCTGTTCAAGCAGCTGCTCATGGTGGCCGGCATGGAGCGCTACTACCAGCTCGCGCGGTGCTACCGCGACGAGGACTTCCGCGCCGACCGGCAGCCGGAGTTCACCCAGCTGGACATCGAGATGAGCTTCGTCGACCAGGACGACGTGATCTCCGTGGCCGAGGACGTCCTGGTCTCGCTCTGGCAGCTGATCGGGTACGACGTGCCGACGCCGCTGCCGCGGATGACCTACGCCGAGGCGATGGCCAGGTTCGGCTCCGACAAGCCCGACCTGCGGATGGGGCACGAGCTCGTCGACTGCACGGCGTACTTCGCGGACACGCCGTTCCGGGTCTTCCAGGCGCCGTACGTCGGCGCCGTGGTGATGCCGGGTGGCGCCGACCAGCCGCGTCGTCAGTTCGACGCCTGGCAGGAGTGGGCCAAGCAGCGCGGTGCCCGGGGGCTCGCCTACGTGACGGTCTCGGCCGACGGTGAGCTCGGCGGCCCCGTGGCCAAGAACCTCAGCGAGGGCGAGCGTGCCGGGCTCGCCGCTCACGTGGGGGCCGAGCCCGGTGACTGCGTGTTCTTCGCCGCGGGCCCGGTCAAGCAGAGCCGGGCGCTGCTCGGCGCCGCGAGGCTCGAGATCGGCCACCGCCTCGGCCTCATCGACGAGGGCGCCTGGAGCTTCCTCTGGGTGGTCGACGCACCCCTGTTCGAGCCGGCCGACGAGGCGACCGCCGCCGGCGACGTGGCCGTGGGGAGCGGCCAGTGGACGGCCGTGCACCACGCCTTCACGTCCCCCCAGGACGTCGAGACCTTCGACCAGGATCCTGGGAGCGCTCTCGCCTGGGCCTACGACATCGTCTGCAACGGCAACGAGATCGGCGGGGGCTCGATCCGTATCCACCGCGGCGACGTCCAGCGCCGGGTGTTCGCCGTGATGGGCCTCGAGGAGGCCGAGGCTCAGGAGAAGTTCGGCTTCCTCCTCGACGCCTTTCAGTACGGCGCCCCCCCGCACGGCGGTATCGCCTTCGGCTGGGACCGGATCGTGGCTCTCCTGTCGCGGTCGGAGTCGATCCGCGACGTGATCGCCTTCCCGAAGTCAGGCGGCGGCTTCGATCCGCTGACCGGGGCCCCGGCCCAGATCACGGCCGAGCAACGTCGTGAGGCCGGGGTCGACGCCCGGCCCGAGGCGCCCACTCCCTGAGACAGAATCGTTACCTCGTGCCACGTTGAAATCACTTGACCGTCATCTAGAGTCCTGTTCGGCCCGGGTCCCGTGACCTGCCTCACCCGGCAGCGTGCGCGCTTCGGGGTCCGACGCCGCGACGAACGATCTTCTAGCAGCAGGAAAGGTTGGCCATGGGTCTGAGTGCGACAGAGCTGGCTGAAGCCCCGGTTGGCGCCGCAGAGGCGCCGGAAGGTCAGAAGCTCGCCGGCCGGTCGCCGACCCAGATCGCTTTCGAGCGCCTGCGCAAGGACAAGATGGCGATCGTCTGCTCGGGCATCGTGGCGCTGATGATCCTGGCGGCCGCCCTGGCGCCGTGGATCACCAAGGCCCTCAACATCTATCCCACCACCCAGACCCTGCCGTACCAGGCCAGCGACGTGCTCGAGTTCGGCGGCAGCCAGAACGGCATGCCGATCGACGGCCCGCCGAACCACGGGTTCTGGGCCGCTCACCCGCTGGGCCTCGCGCCCACGACCGGCGTGGACAACCTGGCCCGGCTCCTCTACGGCCTGCGCACCGACCTGCTGATCGCGACGATCGCGACCGTGCTCAGCATCGGCATCGGCGTCATCCTCGGCCTGGTCGCCGGCTTCTCTCGCGGCTGGCTCGACCGGATCCTGATGTTCATCACCGACCTGTTCCTGTCGTTCCCGTTCCTGCTCGGCGCCCTGGCGATGGCGCCGATCATCGTGGCGCACTTCGGGAAGCCTGGTCAGCTGGAGACGCTCTACAAGGTCCAGTTCTTCGCCCTGGTCGCGATCCTCACCATCTTCGGCTGGATGGGCATGACCCGTCTGATCCGCGGTCAGGTGCTCTCGCTGCGCGAACGCGAGTTCGTGCAGGCGGCCCAGGTGATGGGCGTTCCGACTCGCAGGATCCTCTTCAAAGAACTTCTTCCCAACCTGGTGGCCCCCATCGTGGTCGCCACGTCGCTGGCCCTCCCGGGCCTGATCACCGCCGAGGCTGGACTGTCCTACCTCGGCATCGGTATCAACGGCTATCCGTCGCTCGGCCAGACCATCTTCGATGCGCAGCAGTTCTGGCAGACCTACCCGTTGTACCTGTGGGCTCCGGTCCTCACGATCTCGATCCTGGTCGTGACGCTGAACCTGCTCGGTGACTCCATCCGGGACGCCTTCGACCCCAAGACTCGCCGGTGAGTGTTTCACCGGGAGATATGCAACATCCACGGAAAGGGTGGGCTATGCGGTTCAAATCACCGTTGATCGCCATCTCTGCTGTCGGCATGTTGGCTCTGAGCGCCTGTGGCGGCTCTGGGTCATCGAGCACCGATGCGGGAGATAACAACACGCAGAACGACAACCTGGGCAACACCGGAAACGGTCAAGACCCGACGGCCAAGGGGCCGGTCACGATCGCGAACGCCCAGAAGGGCGGCAACGTCACGGTTCTCACCAACCTGGCGTTCACCACCACGATCGACCCAAGCGAGGTCTACTACACCGACACCGCCTCGATCATGAGCGGTCTGGTGACTCGCTCGCTCACCCAGTACAAGTACGACCCGGACTCCAAGCAGATGGTGCTGGTCCCCGACCTGGCCACCGACCTCGGAACCCACAACGACAACTTCACCCAGTGGAGCTTCAAGATCCGCCCGGGCGTGAAGTTCGAGAACGGCAAGGAGGTCACCGCCCAGGACGTCGCCTACGGCATGACCCGCTGCATGGACGCCGCGACCTTCCCGACCGGCCCGTGCCAGTACTACTCGAACGTGTACTTCAAGGGCGGCGCTGCCTACAAGGGCATGTACACCGACCCGGGCTCGACGTTCAAGGGCATCACGGTCAACGGCGACACCATCACCATCAAGATGGCCAAGCCGTTCCCCGACATGCCGTACTGGGGCAGCTTCCCGGCCAACGGCCCGGTCCCCGCGGGCAAGGCCTCGGACCCCAAGACCTACAAGCTGCACCCCCTCTCGACCGGCCCGTACATGATCAAGAAGTACAGCCCGGCCAAGGAGATGACGCTGGTCCGTAACCCCAACTGGGACCCCGCGACCGACCCGGCTCGCACCCAGTACCCCGACGGCTACGACATCAAGACCCAGCAGCCCTCGGAGAAGATCGACCAGATCATGCTCGCCGACTCCGGTCCCGGTCAGACCACGTTGACCTACGACGACCTGCTCGCTCCTGACTTCAACCAGATGCAGCAGAAGTCCCCGGACCGCCTGGTCCTCGGTGGTCAGCCGTGCACGTTCTACTGGGCACCCGACAACCGCAAGATCAAGAGCAAGCTCGTGCGTCAGGCGCTGCAGTTCGCCTACCCGTACAAGAACGCGCTGCTCGCCGCGGGTGCCATCCCGGGCGTCACTGCGATCCCCGCGACCAACCTGATGCCCCCGGGCCTGCCTGGTCGTACGCCGTACAACGTGACCAACCACCAGGCGTTCCAGACCGACCCGGCCAAGGCCAAGTCGCTGCTGAGCCAGGCCAACGCCACCGGCTACGAGATCAAGTTCCTGTTCCGCACCGACGACCCGATCTCGGTCAAGACCAAGGACGCGATCGTCAAGGGCCTGACCGAGGCCGGCTTCAAGGCCACCCCGGTGCCGACCACGATCGCCAACTACCCGGTCGACCGTGACAACACCAAGGAAGACATCAACGTCCGCTCCGCGGGCTGGTGCTCCGACTGGCCGTCGGGCTCGACCTGGCTGCCGCCGGTGCTCGGTTCGACGAACCCGGACAAGACCAACTCCTTCGGTGCCAACTACGCCGCGTTCAACAACAAGGCCGCGGACGCACAGATGGACGCCATCCAGCGGATGCCGCTGGACCAGCAGGCGGCAGCGTGGAACGCTCTGGACAAGCAGATCGCCCAGAAGTACTTCCCGCTGTTCCCGACCTACTACGGCGGCGTCGCCCAGGCCCACGGATCGAAGATCCAGGGCTTCAACAACGACAACACCTTCGGAATGCCGACCTGGAAGGACATCTGGGTCTCCCAGTGACCGATCGGGTCGACAGATCGGTCTTCTGACCGATCAGGTCCATCGGGTGGTGGGGTACGGCTCACGCCGTGCCCCACCACCCACCACCGAACGCAAGGGAAGCAGAGATGACGGGATTCATCGTTCGCCGGCTGCTCAGTTCACTGCTCGTGGTCATCTTGACCTCGATGTTCGTGTTCGTCCTCTTCTTCAAGGGGATGGGCGACAGCCCGGCGCGCACGTACTGCGAGAAGCTCGGGCCCGGCAAGTGCAGCACCGTCAAGCTCGATTCCATCAAGCACCAGATGGGCTACGACAAGTCCCTCATCTACAACTACGGGCAGTGGGCCAAGGGCATCTTCGTCGGCCGCAACAACGTCTACCAGGACGGCAAGCTCTACGACTGCCCCGCTCCGTGCCTCGGGATCTCCATCACCACCAGCCAGCCGGTGTGGAACGACCTGAAGCAGAAGTACCCCGCGACGTTGACCCTGGCGATCGGCGGCGCCAGCATCTACCTGACCTTGGGTGTGCTCCTCGGCGCCCTGGCCGCCCGATGGCGGGGCACCTCGGCGGACCGACTACTGGTCGGCAGCACGTTGGTCGTGTCGTCCATCCCGTTCTACGTGATCGCTCTGCTGTCGTGGATCTATCTCTCGCTCCAGCTCAAGATCTTCCCGAACACCGGGTACTACCCGATCACGGAGAATCCAGCGAAGACCATCAGCTACATGATGTTGCCGTGGCTCGTGATCGGCCTGACCAACTGCACGTCGTACGCCCGGTTCACCCGCGGCCAGATGGTGGAGACGCTCAACGAGGACTACATCCGCACCGCGCAGTCCAAGGGCATCAAGACCAACCACGTGCTGTTCCGACATGCCCTGCGAGCCGCCATCGTGCCCGTGGTCACGATCTTCGGCCTCGACTTCGCCACGCTCCTGGCGGGCACCATCTTCACCGAGCAGATCTTCGGCATCGACGGCATCGGCCACTGGGGCCTCCAGGCGCTGTCGACCCCGATCGACATCAACGTGATCAGCGCGACCGTGCTGGTCTCGGCGGTGCTGATCGTGGTGGCCAACCTGCTCGTCGACATCCTCTACAGCTTCCTCGACCCGCGGGTGAGTGTCGGATGAGCGCGGAGATCAGCGAGCGTCCCGACGACATGGCGGCGCCCGCCAACCTGGACGACCCCTACCTCGTCGTCGAGAACCTCACCGTCAAGTTCCCGACCCACGACGGCCTCGTGCAGGCCGTGACCGACTTGTCCTACACCGTCGAGCGCGGCAAGACGCTCGGCATCGTGGGGGAGTCCGGCTCCGGCAAGTCGGTGTCGTCGATGGCGGTGCTCGGTCTCCACGACCCCAAGCACACCCGCCTGTCCGGGTCGATCCGGGTGGAAGGCTTCGAGGTGATCGGGGCGTCGGAGGACCGGATGCGCAAGATCCGCGGCAACGACGTCGCGATGATCTTCCAGGACGCCCTGACGTCCTTGCACCCGTTCTACTCGATCGGCGACCAGATCTCCGAGGGGTACCGGATCCACCACAAGGTCTCGAAGGCGGACGCGAAGAAGCGCGCCATCGAGATGCTCGACCGGGTCGGCATCCCGCAGGCCAACCGCCGGGTCGACGACTACCCCCACCAGTTCTCCGGCGGCATGCGCCAGCGCGCGATGATCGCCATGGCCCTGGTCAACGACCCGCAGCTGCTGATCGCTGACGAGCCGACCACGGCGCTCGACGTCACGGTGCAGGCACAGATCCTCGACCTGCTCCAGGACCTCCAACGCGAGTTCAACTCCGCGGTCATCATCATCACCCACGACCTCGGGGTCGTGGCCGAGCTGGCCGACCAGACGATGGTGATGTACGGCGGGCGCGCGGTCGAGTACGGCGCGACCCGCGAGATCCTGACCCACCCCGAGATGCCCTACTCCTGGGGCCTCCTGGGGAGCATCCCCGAGGTCGGTGGTGACGCGAACGCCCGTTTGATCCCGATCCCCGGGACCCCGCCCAGCCTCCTCAACCCCCCCAGCGGCTGCTCGTTCCACCCACGCTGCCCACACGTCGACAAGGTGCCCGGCGATCTGTGCCGGACCACCCTCCCCGAGCTCGTGCCCGGCGAGCGCGGAGAGAACCACGTCAAGCGTTGCCACCTCGCCAACCCGGGGGAGATCTACACCGCGGAGATCCTCCCGGAGATCGCTCCCGATCTGATCGACCCCACGACGGGTGAGTTGATCGCCGAGCTGGCCGCAGTCGACCCCAACGACATTTGAGGGCAGGATGAGCACCGTGACTAACGCAGACGTCGAGCGTGCCCCGGACTCGTCCGGGGCACCGTCAGGTGAACCCCTGCTCGAGGTCGTTGACCTGAAGAAGTACTTCCCGGTGAAATCCGGGGGTGTGGTCCGTCGGACCGTCGCCCACGTCCAGGCCGTGGACGGCGTCTCCTTCTCGCTCCGCAAGGGTGAGTCGCTGGGCCTGGTCGGTGAGTCCGGCTGTGGCAAGACCACCACCGGTCGCCTGATCACCAGGCTGTACGACCCCACCTCTGGCGCGATCAACTTCGAGGGCAGCGACATCTCGGCGCTGACGCGTCGGCAGATGATGCCGATCCGCAGCGAGATCCAGATGATCTTCCAGGACCCCTACTCCTCGCTGAACCCCCGTCACACCGTCGGCGCGATCGTCGGCACCCCGCTCCGCGTGCACAACATGGTGCCGGAGAAGAAGGTGCTGCCGCGCGTCCAGGAGCTGCTCGAGGTGGTCGGGCTCAACCCCGAGCACTACAACCGCTACCCCAGCGAGTTCTCCGGCGGTCAGCGCCAGCGCATCGGCATCGCGCGGGCGCTCGCGCTGCAGCCGAAGCTGCTCGTCGCCGACGAGCCGGTCTCCGCGCTCGACGTGTCGATCCAGGCCCAGGTCGTGAACCTCCTCAAGGACGTCCAGGAGGAGTTCGGGATCGCGTTCCTGTTCATCGCCCACGACCTCGCGGTGGTCCGTCACTTCTGCCCCGACGTCGCGGTGATGTACCTCGGCAAGATCGTCGAGATCGGCGACCGCGAGACCATCTACGAGCACCCGCACCACCCCTACACCCAGGCGCTGCTGTCGGCCGCACCCGATGTGAAGCAGGCGGCGATCGGTGGTCGGCGCGAGCGGATCCGGCTGGAGGGCGACGTGCCGTCGCCGATCAACCCGCCCAGCGGCTGCCGGTTCCGGACCCGCTGCTGGATGGCGCAGGAGATCTGCGCCAAGCAGGAGCCGCCGCTCATGCAGATCGGCAAGAAGCACAAGGTGGCCTGCCACTTCGCCGGCGAGTACGGCGAGCAGCCCAGCCGTCCGGTGACCACCGGGCTCCTCGGGGTCGACGACCAGGGCAACACCGACGGCCAGAGCGCCCCGGCCGACGACATGCACGACGCGCCCGGTTTCGCCGACACCTGGTTCGACCTGAAGACCAAGTCGGTCACGTCGGGCTAGCGCGGGCGCTCCGATCGGTTCGCCTACGCTGCACCACGTGCCTGACGACGAGCTCTTCGAGGTGGACGCGTTGCGGCCGGCCGCTCCCACGACCCCGGGTGCCGGCTCGCTGCAGGCCAACACCCATGCCTCTGCGCCGCTCGCGGTGCGGATGCGCCCGCGCACGCTCGACGAGCTCGTCGGGCAGCCGCAGCTGCGCGCAGACGGCTCGCCGCTGCGCCAGCTGATCGAGGGCGGCAAGGCCCTCTCGTTGCTGCTCTGGGGACCCCCGGGCACCGGGAAGACCACGATCGCGGCGATCGTGAGCGGTCAGACCGACCGGTCGTTCGTGGAGGTCTCGGCCGTCTCCGCCGGTGTCAAGGAGGTGCGGGCCGCGATCGAGCGGGCGCGCAGCGACCTGACCCACCGCGGCCGCGAGACGGTGCTGTTCGTCGACGAGGTGCACCGGTTCAGCAAGGCGCAGCAGGACGCCCTGCTGCCCGGCGTCGAGAACCGCTGGGTCACCCTGGTCGCGGCCACGACGGAGAACCCGTTCTTCTCGGTGATCTCCCCCCTGCTCTCACGCAGCCTGCTGCTCCAGCTCGACTCGCTGACCGACGACGACATCGGCGAGGTGCTCGACCACGCGCTGGCCGACGAGCGCGGCCTGGAGGGCGAGTTCACGCTGACCGACGAGGCCCGCGAGCACCTGGTCCGGCTGGCCGGCGGCGACGCACGCCGCGCGCTGACCTACCTCGAGGCGGCCGCCGGGGCAGCGAGCAGCCAGGGCCTCGACACCATCGACCTGGCCACGGCCGAGACCGCCGTGGACCGCGCCGCCGTGCGCTACGACCGGCAGGGCGACCAGCACTACGACGTCATCTCCGCCTTCATCAAGTCGCTGCGGGGCTCCGACGTCGACGCCGCCCTGCACTACCTGGCCCGGATGTTCGAGGCGGGGGAGGACCCGCGGTTCATCGCCCGCCGCCTGGTGATCCTGGCCAGCGAGGACATCGGGCTGGCCGACCCCACCGCCCTGACCACGGCCGTGGCTGCGGCGCAGGCGGTGCAGCTGATCGGGATGCCCGAGGCCCGGCTCAACCTGGCTCAGGCCACGATCGCACTGGCGGTGGCGCCCAAGTCGAACGCCGTGATCAAGGCGATCGACGCAGCGAGCGCCGACGTGCGGGCGGGCAAGATCGGCCAGGTGCCGCCGCATCTGCGCGACGCCCACTACCAGGGGTCGAAGAGCCTCGGTCACGGCACGTCGTACACCTACAGCCACGACGCGCCGTACGGCATCGCCGAGCAGCAGTACGCACCCGACGTGATCGCCGATGCGGAGTACTACCAGCCCACGTCGCTGGGTGCCGAGGCCGCCGTCAAGGAGCGCTGGGAGCGCGTCCGGCGGCTCGTGCGCGGGCGATAGGGTCGGGGGCTGTGACCAGGGACCAGGCCGTGTGGCTCGCCGTCGGTGGGCTGGCTGTGCTGTGCCTGCTGCTGCTCGTGGCCGCGCTGCAGAGCCGCCGTGCCCTGGCCCGCGAGCGGGCGACCGCGCGGGCCGAGGCAGCCGACCTGCGCGCCCGCCTCGAGACGCTCGAGGCCGCCCGGCAGGCGCCCGTGGTCGCGACCGACGCGGAGTTCGTGATCACCGGGCTCGCGGTCGACCCCGGCTCGCACGAGCCTCCCGTGGCCACCGCTGTGCCCCCTCTCGACCGGGCGGCCTTCGCCGACACGGTCCTGCGCGAGACGGTGGTCAAGGCGGCGTCGTTGGCCCACGGCGTACGACGCGGCCTGGCGCCGGCGACCCGCAACCGGATCCGCTTCGAGATGAAGCAGGAGGTACGCCGGTCCCGACGCCAGCGCCGCGCCGACCTCAAGCAGGCGCAGCGCGACCTGCACGCCCGGCAGCGGGCCCTGCTGGCGGAGGAGGCCGAGGCGGGGTGAGTCGTTCGTGAGACGCGGGTTCTGGTTCGTGGCCGGAGCCGGTGCGGGGGTCTACGCCATGGTGCGTGGGCGCCGCCTGGCCGAAGCCTTCACCCCCGAGGGCCTCCATGACCGGTGGGAGGCGCTGACGCTGGGCGCGCGGATGTTCCGCGAGGAGGTCGCGCAGGGCCAGGCCGAGGCCGAAACCGACTTGCGCGAACGGTTCGGTCTCGTGCCTCATGGACTGCCCGAGCTCGGTGCGGGACAGGCAACCCGAACGGTGGTCTCGACGAGCTCGACCGACGAAGGACGCTCGACCGACGAGCGCACACAGGAAGGCGACAACTGATGGACACCGCGGAGATCCGGCGCAGGTTCGTGGCTCACTTCGAGCGCGCGGCCCACAGCGCCGTACCGTCGGCGTCCCTCATTCTCGACGACCCGAACCTGCTGTTCGTCAACGCCGGCATGGTGCCGTTCAAGCCCTTCTTCCTCGGCCAGGTCTCACCGCCCTACCCGCGGGCGGTGAGCATCCAGAAGTGCGTGCGCACCCCTGACATCGAGGACGTCGGCAAGACCACTCGCCACGGCACGTTCTTCGAGATGTGCGGCAACTTCTCCTTCGGCGACTACTTCAAGGAGAAGGCGATCGAGCTCGCCTGGGACTTCGTCACCAAGTCCTGGACCGACGGCGGCCTCGGCCTGGAGGAGAGCCGGCTGTGGCCATCGATCCTCCACGGCGACGACGAGGCGCTGCACCTGTGGATGAAGGTCACGGGCCTGCCCACCGAGCGGATCGTCAAGCTCGGCCCCAAGGAGAACTACTGGTCGATGGGGGTGCCCGGGCCGGGCGGGCCGTGCTCGGAGATCCTCTACGACCGCGGGCCCGAGCACGGTCCCGACGGCGAGTTCGAGACCACCGACCGGATCGCGATGCCGGCCAAGCTCGAGGACCGCTACCTGGAGTTCTGGAACCTCGTCTTCATGCAGGACGAGCTCAGCGCGGTGCGGTCCAAGGAGGACTTCGACATCGTCGGCTCCCTGCCCCGCAAGAACATCGACACCGGGATGGGCCTCGAGCGGGTCGCCTACCTGCTGCAGGGCGTCGACAACATGTACGAGATCGACGTGATGTACCCCGTCATCGAGCGGGCCGAGGAGCTCACCCACCGCACCTACGGCGCGAGCCACGAGGACGACGTGCGCTTCCGGGTGGTCGCCGACCACGTGCGCAGCTCGATGATGCTGATCGGCGACGGGGTGACGCCGGGCAACGAGGGCCGCGGCTACGTGCTGCGCCGGCTGCTGCGTCGCGCGGTGCGCTCGATGCGTCTGCTGGGCACCGAGGACCGCGTGCTGCCCGAGCTGCTGCCGGTCAGCCGCGACAAGATGGGCGAGACCTACGGCGAGCTGCTCCGCGACTGGGACCGCATCTCGCAGGTCGCCTATGCCGAGGAGGACGCGTTCCGGCAGACGCTGCGCTCCGGCACCACGATCTTCGACCAGGCGGCCGCCGAGGTACGTCGTGCGGGCGACACCGTGCTCAGCGGTGAGCGCGCGTTCGCGCTCCACGACACCTACGGCTTCCCGATCGACCTGACCCTCGAGATGGCGCAGGAGCAGGGCCTCCTCGTCGACGAGGTCGGGTTCCGCGAGCTGATGGGCCAGCAGCGCGACCGCGCGAAGGCCGACGCGCGCGCCAAGAAGGGCGCCCACGTCGACGCCACGGCGTACCGGCAGGTCGCCGACTCCCTCGGCAAGCCGGTGGAGTTCACCGGCTACCGAGAGGTCGTCTCGGAGGGCTCGGTGCGCGGCCTGGTCGCGGCCGGCGGTGTCGTCGACTCCGCGCGCGAGGGCGACGAGGTCGAGCTGGTCCTCGACCGCACGCCGTTCTACGCCGAGGGAGGTGGCCAGCTCGCCGACCAGGGGATCATCGAGCTCGAGAACGGTGCGCGCGTCGAGGTACGCGACGTGCAGACGCCGGTCACCGGCCTGGTCGTGCACACGGCCAAGGTCCTCAGCGGTGAGGTGACGCCCGGCCTGGGTGCGTCGTCGCACGTCGACATCGAGCGCCGCAAGTCGATCTCGCGTGCGCACACCGCGACCCACATGGTCCACAAGGCGTTCCGCGAGGCGCTCGGCGAGACCGCCACACAGGCGGGCTCGGAGAACGCGCCCGGGCGGTTCCGGTTCGACTTCTCGGCCACCGGCGCGGTGCCGGTCTCGGTGATGGAGGACGTCGAGGCGCGGGTCAACGACCTCGTGCTCGCCGACCTCGGCGTGCACGCCGAGATCATGACCCAGGACGAGGCCGTGCGCTCCGGCGCGATGGCGCTGTTCGGTGAGAAGTACGGCGACCAGGTGCGGGTGATCTCGGTCGGTGACTGGGCGCGCGAGCTCTGCGGCGGCACCCATGCCGGGCGCTCGGGCCAGCTCGGCGTGATCAAGCTGCTGGGTGAGTCGTCGATCGGCTCCGGCGTACGACGGGTCGAGGCGCTGGTGGGCGCCGACGCCTATCGGTTCCTGGCGCGCGAGCACGTGCTCGTCGCGCAGCTCTCCGAGGCGCTCAAGGCACGCCCCGAGGAGCTGCCGGAGCGCGTCCACGACCTCGTCGAGCGCCTGCGCACTGCGGAGAAGGCGCTCGAGCAGACGCGGATCGCTCAGCTGCTGTCGGAGGGTGCGCAGCTCGCGGCCGACGCGGTGGACGTCAACGGCGTGCGGCTGATCAGCCTGAGGGTCGACGGGGCCGACGGCGGCGACGTGCGCACGATGGCGCTCAACCTCCGCAGCAGGCTCAGCCAGGAGCAGCCGGGTGCGGCCGTCCTGGTCGGCGTCAAGGACGGCAAGGTCGCCGTCGTCGCGGCCACCAACGACCAGGCGCGCACGCGAGGCGTCAAGGCGAACGACCTGCTGTCCGAGGTGATGCCGTTCGTCGGCGGCCGGGGCGGTGGGAAGGACGACGTCGCCCAGGGCGGCGGCTCCGACGCAAGCCGGATCGACGAGGCGCTGGCCGCAGCGGCTGCCGCCGTCGCACGCGCCACCGGGGCCTGACCGCGTGCGCCACGGCGTACGCCTCGGCCTCGACCCCGGAGACGCCCGGATCGGGGTCGCGCGCAGCGACCCCACCGGGTTCCTCGCGACACCCGTCGAGACCGTGCGCCGGGGCAAGGGCGACCTCGCGCGGATCGCCCGGTTGACTCGCGAGGCCGAGGCGGTCGAGATCGTGGTCGGGCTGCCGCGTTCACTGTCCGGGGGCGAGGGTCCGGCGGCGGTCAAGGCACGCGAGTTCGCCCGCGTGCTGGCCCTGCGCGTGGCTCCGGTGACGGTGCGACTGCAGGACGAGCGCCTGACCACTGTGGCAGCGGAGGCTATGCTGCGCGATCGGGGGAAGAAGGGTGCCTCACGGAGGGCCGTGGTCGACCAGGCTGCGGCGGTGCTCATCCTGCAGCACGCCCTGGACACCGAGCGGGAGACCGGTCGTCCGCCAGGAGAGATCGTCACAGGAGACACATGAGCCACGCCAACGAGCACGAGTACGACGCTGCCGTCGCCGGCGCCGATCCGGCGACCGACGACGCGGCGACGGACGCGGCCGGCGACTACGACCCCCACTACCTCGGTGGCAGTCGCAAGAGGCAGAAGAAGCGCGGCTTCGCCGGTTGCCTGGCCGTGATCATCGCGCTCGTGGTGGTCCTCGGTGGCGCCTACTACGTCGGCTCCAAGGGCTACCACTACCTCAAGGACCACCTGTCCTCGGCCGAGGACTACCCGGGCCCCGGGCACGGCCAGGTGCTGTTCCAGGTCAAGTCCGGCGACACCGTCACCCAGATCGGGCGCGAGCTCAAGTCGCAGGGGGTCGTGGCCTCCGTCCAGGCGTTCATGGACGCCTCGAACGGCAAGACAGGCATCCAGGTCGGCTACTACAAGCTGCGCAAGCGGATGGCGGCGCAGGACGCGTTCGACGTCCTGATCAACCCCAAGCGCATCGTCACCACCGCCGTGACCATCCCCGAGGGGCTGCGCGTGGCCGACACGGTGGCGATCCTGGCGGCCAAGACGAAGTACTCCACCCAGCAGTTCCAGACGGCGCTCAAGGACACCGCCGCGCTCGGCCTCCCGGCGTACGCGAAGGGCAACCCGGAGGGGTACCTGTTCCCGTCGACGTACGGGTTCGGCCCCACGGAGAAGCCGGCCGACATGCTCAAGGACATGGTCGACCGGTGGAAGCAGTCGGCCGACGAGAACGACCTCGAGGCGGGTGCCCAGGAGATGGGCAAGACGCCGGGCGAGATCATGACGATCGCCAGCCTGATCCAGGCAGAGGGCCGGGGCAGCGACATGGCGAAGGTCAGCCGCGTCATCTACAACCGGCTCGACGGTCCGGGCGACCAGCAAGGCACGAACGGCCGGCTCCAGATCGACGCGACCATCAACTACGCCCTGAACCGCAAGGGCGTCGTCGCGGTGACCGAGGCCGAGACCCACGTCGACTCGCCGTACAACACCTACGACAACGCCGGTCTGCCGCCCGGACCGATCAACTCTCCCGGGGACGATGCGATCAAGGCGGCGCTCAACCCGGCCCCCGGCGACTGGTACTACTACGTGACGGTCAACCTGGCGACGGGCGAGACGAAGTTCGCCCACACCTACCAGGAGTTCCTGACCTACAACGCGGAGTACCAGCAGTACTGCCAGACGTCGGACCGCTGCTGAGGTCGTGGTCGTGCGCTGCGCCGTCCTCGGAGACCCGATCGAGCACTCGCTGTCTCCGGCGCTGCACCGGGCGGCGTACGCCTCGCTCGGCCTTGACTGGACCTACGACGCGGTGCGGGTGCCCAGCGGCGGGCTGGGTGACTTCCTCGGCGGTCTCGACCACGGGTGGCGCGGACTGTCGCTGACGATGCCGCTCAAGCGCGAGGCGATGCCCCTTCTCACCTCACGCGACTCCTGGGCAGCCGTGGCCGGAGCGGTGAACACGCTGCTGCTCGACCGCGACGGGGTGCACGGTCTCAACACCGACGTGCCGGGCGCCGTTGCCGCGCTGCGCGAGGTGACCACGGCCCCGGTGGACCACGCGGTGGTGCTGGGGGGCGGCGCGACGGCCACCTCGGTGCTGCTCGCGCTGGCCGACCTCGGCTGTGCCCGTGCGCGGCTGGCCGTACGCGACCCCGCCCGGGCCACCGAGACGCTCGAGGCGGTGGCACGCCATGCCCACCCACCCGCGGTCGAGACCGTGCTGCTGGCCGACCTCACCGACGTGCGGGCCGACGTGGTGGTCTCGACGATCCCGGCCGAGGCGCAGAGCGCGGAGCTGGTCGGGGCCCTGGCCGAGGTGGCCGTCGTCTTCGACGTGGTCTACGACCCGTGGCCGACCCCGCTCGCCGCCGCCGCTGTCGCCGACGGCCGGACCCTCGTCGGCGGGCTCGACCTGCTGCTCTGGCAGGCCGTGGACCAGGTCCGGGCGATGACCGGGCGCTTCGACGTGCCCGTGGCGGAGATGCGCGCCGCAGGCGAAGCGGGTCTCGCCGAACGCCGCCGCTGACCCTCCTACCCTCGCTAGGGTTCCGGCGTGGACTCGACCCTCCTGGCCGTGCTGGTCGCCGCCGTCCTGGCCGGACTGGGAGGTCTGCTCGTGCCGGCCCTGATCGTCCGGATCCCGCCGCACGTGCCGGTCGAGCCCGACGCGACCGAGGACGAGACGGAGCGGCCGGAGGTGCCGGTCGACCGCGAGGCCGACGCGACTGTCGACGCGACCCCCGCGGTGGCTCCCGACCCGCCGGAGCCGTTCCCCGAGATCGCCGCGCTGCCGGGCCTTGCCCAGAAGAGCGCGGTCGCAGCCGCCGTGGCCGGCGCGATCGTCGGCGTGGCCGTGGGCTGGAGCTGGGCGCTCGTGCTCTGGGTGCCCCTGGTGCCGGTCTCGGTCGCTCTGGCCGTCGTCGACTGGCGGACCCGCCTCCTGCCGACCGCCGTCATCCGCCCGACGTACGGCGTGCTGGTCGTGCTGGTCCTGCTGGGCTGGGCCGTGACCGGCGACACCGATGCGGTCGTCCTGGCGGCCCTCGGGTGGGTGGTCGCGGGCGGCCTCTACGGGCTGCTCTGGGTGATCTACCCGCGCGGCCTCGGGTTCGGCGACGTCCGGCTCGCCGGCGTGCTCGGGATCGCGCTCGGCTGGGTCGGCTGGGGCCCGGTGCTGGTGGGGGTCTACGCGGGGTTCCTGCTCGGCGGGATCCTCGGCGGCCTGCTGTCGGTGCTGAGGATCGTGGAGCGCAAGGGCTTCCCGTTCGGACCGTTCATGCTGCTCGGAGCCCTCGCCGGACTGCTGTGGGGCGAGTCGCTCTGGTCGGCCCTCGTCTCGGGCTGACACACGCCGCGCCGTTCGGCTCGCGAGCAAGCTCCCTTCGCCGCTCGCTGCTGCCCCTCCGCGCCGGCGCTGCCGGGGCGGAGGGTCCTCACTCGGCATGGGAGACTGACGCCCATGCTGCGATGGCTCACTGCTGGGGAGTCCCACGGCCCCGCCCTGGTCGCCATCCTGGAGGGGTTGCCGGCGCACGTCGCGATCACCACCGACGACGTGTCGGAGGCCCTCGCCCGCCGTCGCCTCGGCAAGGGCCGCGGTGCCCGGATGAAGTTCGAGCAGGACCACGTCACGATCCTGGGTGGCGTCCGCCACGGCGAGACGCAGGGCGGACCGGTGGCGATCGAGATCGCCAACAGCGAGTGGCCCAAGTGGGATCAGGTGATGTCGGCCGACCCCGTGGACGCCGACGTGCTCGCCGACCTCGCCCGCAACGCCCCGCTCACGCGGCCACGGCCCGGACATGCGGACCTCGTCGGCATGCAGAAGTACGGCTTCGACGAGGCACGGCCGGTGCTCGAGCGGGCCTCCGCCCGTGAGACCGCGGCCCGGGTGGCGCTCGGCTGCGTGGCGAGCGCGTTCCTCGAGCAGGCGACCGGGGCTCGCCTCGTCACCCATGTCATCGAGCTCGGCGGCGTGCGTGCCCCGGCCGGCGTCGTACCCGGACCGGACGACGTGGCCCGGCTCGACGCCGACGAGGTGCGCTGCCTCGACCCTGGGGCGAGCGCCGCCATGTCGGCCGCGATCGACGACGCCCACCGCGACGGGGACACGCTCGGCGGTGTGGTCGAGGTCGTCGTGCACGGCCTTCCGCCCGGCCTGGGCTCCCACGTCCACTGGGACCGCCGGCTCGACTCACGCCTGGCCGGTGCACTGATGGGGATCCAGGCGATCAAGGGGGTCGAGGTCGGCGACGGCTTCGAGCTGGCCGCGACGCGCGGGAGCCTCGCGCACGACGAGATCGAGCCCTCCGGCGACGGCGTACGACGCTCGAGCGGTCGCTCCGGCGGCACCGAGGGCGGGATGTCCACCGGTGAGGTGCTGCGGGTGCGCGCCGCGATGAAGCCGATCGCCACCGTGCCGCGTGCGCTGCGCACCGTCGACACCGCGACCGGTGAGGCCGCGGTCGCCCATCATCAGCGCTCCGACGTGTGTGCGGTGCCGGCCGCAGGGGTGGTCGCCGAGGCGATGGTGGCATTGGTGCTGGCCGACGCCGTGCTGGAGAAGTTCGGCGGCGACGCGGTCGAGGAGACCCGGCGCAACGTCGGGAGCTACCTCGATCACCTGCCCGACCACCTGAAGGTGCGATGACCGCACCACGGGTGGTGCTCGTCGGACCGATGGGCGCGGGCAAGACGACGGTCGGGCGCCTGCTCGCCGCGCGCTGGGACGTGGAGTTCCGCGACACCGACGACGTGGTCGAGGAGGCGGAGGGGCGCACGGTCTCCGACATCTTCGTGGACTCCGGCGAGGAGCACTTCCGCGCGCTCGAGCGGGCCGCGGTCACCCGCGCCCTCGACGAGCACCCGGGCGTGCTGGCCCTGGGTGGGGGAGCGGTGATGGCGGACGAGACGCGCGCGGCGCTCGCCGGCCATGCGGTGGTGTTCCTGCGGGTCGGGCTCACCGACGCTGCGGCGCGGGTGGGGCTCGGTGCCTCTCGCCCGCTGCTGCTGGGCAACGTGCGCGGCACGATGAAGGCGCTGCTCGACGAGCGCACGCCCGTCTACGAGTCGGTGGCATCGCTGTCGGTCGACACCGACGGGCGCACGCCGGACGAGGTCGCGGACGCGGTCGAGGAGGCGCTGCGTGACTGAGCGGGTGGACGCCGCCAGCGACGCGACCGTGATCCACGTGGCCACGGCCGCGCCGTACGACGTGCTGGTCGGCGCCGGGCTCCTCGACCTGCTGCCCGACCTGGTCGGCGACCGCGCGGAGCGGGTCGGCCTGGTGTTCCCCGACGACCGTCTTGACCTGGTCGCGCCCGTGCGCCACCGTCTGGCCCAGCACCACGCCGTGCTCGACCTCCCGGTGCCGGCGGGTGAGGCCGCCAAGACGGCCGCGACGGCCGCGCGCTGCTGGGAGATGCTCGGGCGGGCCGGGTTCACTCGCAGCGACGCGATCGTCACCCTCGGCGGGGGAGCGACCACCGACGTCGGCGGCTTCGTCGCCGCCACCTGGCTGCGGGGGGTCCGCGTGGTGCACGTGCCGACGACGCTGCTCGGCATGGTCGACGCCGCGGTGGGCGGCAAGACCGGCATCAACACCGAGGCGGGCAAGAACCTCGTCGGTGCCTTCCACGAGCCGGCCGGCGTGCTCTGCGACCTCGACCTGCTGGCGACCCTGCCGTCGGCCGAGCTCCGCTCGGGGCTGGGCGAGGTCGTCAAGTGCGGCTTCATCGCCGACCCCGAGATCCTCCGGCTGGTCGAGGGCTCCGACGACCCCACCGCAGGCCCGCTGCTGCGCGAGCTCGTCGAGCGGGCGGTGCGCGTCAAGGCCGACGTCGTCGCCGGCGACCTCACCGAGACGGGCGGCAGCGGGGAGCACCCCGGCCGGGAGGTGCTCAACTACGGTCACACCATGGGGCACGCGATCGAGCTCGCGAGCGGCTATGCGCTGCGCCACGGCGAGGCGGTCGCCATCGGGTGCGTCTACGCCGCCGAGCTCGCACGCGCTGCCGGCCTGCTCGACGACGCGGTCGCCGACCGCCACCACAGCGCCTTGGCCCGGGTGGGCCTGCCCACCGGCTGGGGCGGCGCGTCGTACGACGACCTCCGCACCCGGATGGCGGTCGACAAGAAGTCGCGCGGCTCCGAGCTGCGCTTCGTGGTGCTCAGCGACCTCGCGCGGCCCCGGATCCTGGCCGGCCCGAGCGAGGAGCACCTCCAGACGGCGTACCGGGTGATGACGGAGGCCGCGCGATGAAGGTGCTGGTGCTCAACGGGCCGAACCTCGGCCGCCTCGGCCGCCGCCAGCCCGAGATCTACGGCCACACCACCCTCCACGAGCTCGCCACCCTCTGCATCGACTGGGGGCGCGACCTCGGCCTCGAGGTCGAGGTGCGCCAGACCAACCACGAGGGCGAGCTGCTCGACTGGCTCAACGCCGCCGCCGACGAGCAGACCCCGGTCGTCCTCAACGCCGCCGCCTGGACCCACTACTCCTACGCCCTCGCCGACGCGTGCGCCCAGCTCACGGCGCCGTTGGTCGAGGTGCACATCAGCGACCCCGCCTCGCGGCCGGAGGAGTTCCGTCACACGTCCGTGGTGACGCCGTTCGCCAAGGCCGTGATCGCCGGCCTGGGCGTCGAGGGCTACCACCAGGCCCTGGCCGCCCTGCGCTGACACGCGGGAACCCGATCGGGCCGGCGCCCGTCCGAACAGCAATGTTTCGGACCCAGGAGCCCACCATGAACCATTCGGTCACCCTCAGCGCCAAGGGCGTGCTCGTCGCGCTCGTCGCCGTGCTCGCGCTGCTCGTCGCCTACCTGCTCGGCAACGGCGGCAGCAGCGCCCAAGCGGCGCCCCAGACGAGCGCCGCCACCGCGGACCAGCAACGGACGCTGGTGATGACGGGCACCGGCCGCACCGTCGGGGTGCCCGACGAGCTGACGTTCTCGTTGTCGGTCGGGCTGGTCCGCGCGGACCTCCAGACCGCACTCGCTGACGCCAACGCCTCCATGAACCGGGTGCTCGCCGCGCTCGATCGGCTCGGCGTGCGGACGTCGGACGTCCAGACCACGGGCCTGTCGATGAACGCGGTGTACGACTACCACGCCTCCGGTCCGCCGACCCTGCGTGGCTACCACGTGGGGCAGCGCGCCACCGTGCTCGTGCGCGACCTGACGCGGGGTGGACAGGCGGTGTCCGCGGCGGTCGCGGCGGGAGGCAACGACGTACGCGTCGGCAACATCGGCCTCCGGATCGCCGACTCCGACACGCTGCTGGCCCAGTCGCGCGACGCCGCGGTGAAGCAGGCGACGGCCAAGGCGCAGCAGTACGCCGACGCGACCGGCCAGAGCCTGGGCTCGGTGCTCTCGCTGCGCGAGGTGCACGTGACCCCGGTGGTGCCCCAGACCCTGAGCTTCGCGCGCTCGGCCGTCGACTCGGCCGGCGCGCTGCCGATCCGTGCCGGCAAGGACCGGCTCGCGGTGACGGTGCGCATCGAGTGGTCCTTCGGCTGACCCGACGATTCCGACCGCGGACGGGCGCCGTACTAGAATCCGAGGTCGCTCGCCCGGACCGTGCAACGGGGGTGGGCACACCACCGACTCTCAGCAGAAGAGGCACTTGAGCATGGCCACCACCAATGACCTGAAGAACGGCATGGTGCTGAACATCGACGGCCAGCTCTGGCAGGTCATCTGGTTCCAGCACCACAAGCCCGGCAAGGGCGGCGCCGTCGTGCGGACCAAGCTGAAGAACATCGAGTCCGGCAAGACCGTCGACCGCACCTTCAACGCCGACGTCAAGGTCGACGTGGCGAACGTCGACAAGCGGACCATGCAGTACCTCTACAACGACGGCTCGTCGTACGTGTTCATGGACACCGGCACCTTCGACCAGCTCGAGATCGGCCCCGACATCGTCGGGGACTCCAAGAACTTCCTGCTCGAGAACAACGACGCCATCGTCGCCACCAACGACGGCCGGGTGCTCTACGTCGAGCTGCCCGCGTCGGTCGAGATGCTGATCACCTACACCGAGCCCGGCGTGGTCGGCGACAGCGCCACCGGCCGTACCAAGCCGGCCACCCTGGAGACCGGCCACGAGATCCAGGTGCCGCTGTTCATCACCCAGGGCGAGAAGGTCAAGGTCGACACCCGCGACTCGTCCTACCTCGGCCGCGTGAAGTCCTGACCTCCGCAGGCGCGCGCTGATGTCCGCACGCTCGAAGGCCCGCAAGCGCGCCCTCGACATCCTCTACGCCGCGGAGATGCGGGGGCAGGACCCGGTCGCGACGCTCGACGCGGCGATCGCCGCCGACGAAGGCCCGACCAACCCCTGGACCGACGCGCTGGTGCGCGGGGTGACGGCCCACCGCGAGCGCATCGACGAGCTGTTGACGAGCTACTCCGTGGCGTGGACGCTCGACCGGATGCCGGCGGTCGACCGCACCGCGCTGCGGATCGGCGTCTTCGAGATGCTCTATGCCGACGACGTGCCGCCGGCGGTCGCGGTCACCGAGGCGGTGGCCCTGGTGCGCAACCTGTCGACCGACGACTCGCCGGCCTTCGTCAACGGGGTCCTCGGCAGCATGCTGCGTGATCGCGACTCCATCACCCCCTAGGGTGGCCGAGCGGAGACATTTCGGGACTAGGGTCGCCGCATGGCAGACGTGAGCGACCAGGCAGAGCAGATGGGTCGTCGGGCCGACAACAGCCCGTGGATGGACCGCGGCGTCCGGTTCGGGATGATCTGCTACGGGGTCGTCTACCTGCTCATCGCGTGGCTCGCCATCCAGCTGGCACTGGGGCACCAGAACGCGAACGCCTCCAACAAGGGGGCGCTGCAGCTGCTGGCCAAGCAGTCCTTCGGCCCGGTGCTGCTCTGGCTGGTCGCGATCGGCCTGACGGTCCTCGTGGTCTGGCGTGCGCTCGAGGCGTTGATCGGACACCAGGAGTACGACGGCGGCAAGCGCACCCGCAGGCGCCTGATGTCGGCCGGCAAGGCGGTCATCTACGCCTACGTCGCCTACCTCGCCTTCCGCTACGCGATCGGCGCGGGATCCTCGGGGAGCACCGACACCACCACCGCCAAGCTCATGGACCAGCCATTCGGCCGCTTCCTGGTGGGGCTGGTCGGCGTCGCCATCGCGGCGTACGGCGTGGCCCAGATCCGGCGCGGCTGGACCGAGAAGTTCATGGAGAACCTCGACGCCCGCGGGTCCTCCGGCGACGCCGGCAAGGCGTACCGGATCCTCGGCAAGGTGGGCTACATCGCCAAGGGCATCGCGTTCATCCTCATCGGCGGCCTGTTCGTGACGGCCGCGTTCACCCACCACGCCAAGAAGTCCGGCAACCTCGACCAGGCTCTTCACTCGCTTCTCGACTACCCGTTCGGCCAGGTGCTGCTCGTGCTGATCGCGGCGGGCATCGCCTGCTACGGGCTCTTCTGCTTCGCGCGTGCGCGGCACCTGTCACGGTGACCGCCCAGCCCGGTCCGGAGCTCCCTGCCGGCTGGGCCTCCCGCCTGCCCGAGGCGTACGACGTCCCGGCCCTCATCGCTCTGCGGCTGGCCGACCGGGCGCCGTGGACCGGTGAGCGCTCGATCGACGAGGCGGCCGTGGAGTCGGAGGTGGTGGGCTACGCGTCGTGGACCCGTCGCCAGGTGGTGGTCACCGACGGGGACGAGCGGGTGCGCGGCTGGATCTCGGTGCAGGACCGCGCCGCCGGCCGCACGGTCGTCTCGCTCTGGCTCGACCGCGACGCGCCGGACGACGAGGCGGTCGCCGCCGGCCTCTACGCCTGGGCCGACCACGAGGGCGGTGCCATCGCCCGGCTCCGAGGGCTCGAGCGCACCCGGATGGACGCCTCGCCGTTCGCCGACGACCTGCGCCAGCGTGGTTGGCTGGAGCGCGCCGGCTACGAGCGCCGCCGCCGATGGCTGCACATGAGCCGACCGGTCGGCGCGACGGAGCTCTGGCCGCCTCTGCGTGAGGGCGTCACCGTCCGTCGCGTGGCTCGCCACGACAACGGCGTGCCGGTCGCCTCCGACCTCCAGATCGTGCACCGGATGCTCGAGGAGTCGTTCCAGGACCACTTCAACTCCTACCGCGAGAGCTTCCCGGAGTTCGTGCAGCGGCTCCGCGAGGACCCCGGCCACCGGTGGGACCACTGGTGGCTGGCCTTCGTGTCGACCGACGAGGGCGAGGTGCCGGCGGGCGCGATCGTCTGCTCGGTGCTGCCCGCCGACAGGACGGGCGCCGAGGGCACCTACGTCGACTACATCGGCGTCAACCGCGTCGCTCGCGGCAGGGGCGTGGCCAAGGGCCTGCTCCACACCGTGCTCGCGGACGCGGTCGCTCGCGGACGCGACCGCGTCGTGCTCGAGGTCGACGCCGACTCGCCCACCGGGGCCGACGGGCTCTACGTGTCGATGGGCTGGGCCACCGACTACGTCACCGAGTCGTGGTTCCGCGACGTCGACGCCCCGAGCGGTGAGTGACGGGTCACCACCGCGATGGAAGGGTGACCCCATGACCAGCAGCGAGGACGGTACGGAGTACGACGTGATCGTGGTGGGGCTCGGCCCCGGCGGCGAGCACGTGGCCATCAAGCTCGGCGAGGCCGGGCTCCGGGTGCTCGGGATCGAGGAGCGGCTGGTCGGTGGCGAGTGCCCCTACTTCGGGTGCGTGCCGTCGAAGATGATGATCGCCGCGGCCCACACCCTGCGGGAGGCCCACCGGGTCGACACGATGGCCGGCTCGGCGACCGTGACCCCGGACTGGACGCCGGTCGCCGACCGGATCCGCGACGAGGCCACCGACGACTGGGACGACGCGGTGGCGGTCGAGCGGCTCGAGGACAGCGGCGCCACGTTCGTGCGCGGGCGGGGTGTGCTCGCCGGCGACGGCCGCGTGGCGGTCGGGGATTCGACGTACACCGCGACGAAGGGGATCGTGGTCAACACCGGCACCGCGCCGGCGGTGCCCCCGATCGACGGGCTCGCGGACACGCCGTACTGGACCAACCGCGACGCCGTCCGGCTCCGGGAGCTGCCGTCGTCGCTGGTGGTGGTCGGCGGCGGGGCGATCGGGTGCGAGCTGGCGCAGGTGATGGCGCTGTTCGGGGTGCGGGTCACGGTGGTCGAGATGGCCGACCGGCTCGTGGCGCCCGAGGAGCCGGAGGCCAGCGAGGCGCTGGAGAAGGCGTTCGCAGCCACCGGGATCCAGGTGCTGACCGGGGTCTCGATCGGGTCGGTGGCGTACGCCGACGGCCAGTTCACCCTCGACCTCGGCGACCAGCAGGTGAGCGCCGAGAAGCTGCTCGTGACGGCCGGGCGACGGACGAACCTGGCGGGGCTCGGGCTGGAGAACGTCGGCCTCGACCCCGACGCGAAGGTGCTCGACCCCGATGAGCGGATGCGGGTGGCGGACGGGGTCTGGGCGATCGGCGACATCACCGGCAAGGGCGCGTACACCCATGTCTCGATGTATCAGGGCGCGGTCGTCGTCAACGACCTGCTCGGCCGTGACGGGCCGTGGGCCGACTACCGAGCGGTCGCGCGGACCACGTTCACCGCACCCGAGGTCGCGTCGGTGGGGATGGGCGAGCAGGCGGCGCGCGACGCGGGGCTCGACGTCGTGGCGGCGACCGGTGACCTCGGCGCCCGGGGGTGGATGGCCCAGGAGGGGGGCCTGGTCAAGCTCGTGGCCGACCGGTCCCGCGAGGTGCTCGTCGGCGCGACGGTGGTGGGGCCGGCGGGCGGCGAGATCTTGTCGATGCTCACGCTGGCGGTGCAGGCGCAGGTCCCGATCGCGACCCTGCTCCACATGCACTACGCCTACCCGACGTACCACCGAGCCATCGAGGCGGTGCTCAAGGACCTCGCCCCGTCGCGCTGATGCGTCGGCTGCGGGTCTGGTGTGGGCGGTGAGTGTGGCACCGAGCTGACGGGGTGGACGGTGGCAGGCTCACCGCCACACGCCGCGCCGTACGACGCCGACGCGTCGGCTGCGGGACGACGCTGCCGCCCTGTTAGGGTCTGCTCGATCGACATCCTTTAACGAGCCGTCCCGTGAGGCGGAGAAGGAGGTCTGGCACCCAGATGCCTGCGCCTGCGACATCCCCGGCGCCCGGTGGCGACACCGGCCGCACCGTGCTCGACCCCGGTGACATCTCCCGGGCCCTGAGCCGCATCTCCCACGAGATCCTCGAGCGCAACAAGGGCGCCGCCGATCTCGTGCTGCTCGGCATCCCCTCGCGCGGCGTGCCGCTGGCCGAGCGGATCGCCGAGCGGATCGCCGCGGTCGAGGGCGAGGCCGTGCCGTCGGGCTCGCTCGATGTGACGATGTACCGCGACGACCTGCGGCTCAAGCCGGCGCGCACCCTGCTGCCGACGCAGATCCCCGACGGCGGCATCGACGACAAGGTCGTGGTGCTGGTCGACGACGTGCTCTTCTCCGGCCGCACGATCCGCGCCGCGCTCGACGCGCTGAACGACGTGGGTCGGCCGCGGGCGGTGCAGCTCGCGGTCCTGGTCGACCGCGGTCACCGCGAGCTGCCGATCCGCGCCGACTTCGTCGGCAAGAACCTCCCGACCTCGCTGGTGCAACGGGTGCGGGTCCACCTCACCGGCGTCGACGACGAGGACGCGGTCATCATCGAGGGAGACGGCGCGTGAGCGAAGCGACAGCGCGCGGCCGCCGTGTCGCCCGCATCGACAGAGACGTGGCGCGCGACCTGCGAGCTCACCAGGAGGCACGATGAAGAAGCACCTGTTGTCCGCGGCCGACCTGACCCGCGAGGACGCCGAGCTCGTGCTGGCGACCGCCGACGAGATGCGCTCGCTGGCCGACCGGCCGATCAAGAAGCTGCCCGCGCTGCGCGGCCGCACCGTGGTCAACCTCTTCTTCGAGGACTCCACGCGCACCCGGATCTCGTTCGAGGCCGCCGCCAAGCGGCTCTCGGCCGACGTCATCAACTTCTCGGCGAAGGGCTCCTCGCTCTCCAAGGGTGAGTCACTCAAGGACACCGCGCTGACGCTCGAGGCGATGGGCTGCGACGCCGTCGTCTGCCGCCACGGCGCCAGCGGTGCCCCCCACCGGCTGGCCAACTCCGGCTGGGTGCGCGCGTCGGTGGTCAACGCCGGCGACGGCACCCACGAGCACCCCACCCAGGCGCTGCTCGACGCGTTCACCATGTGGCGCCACCTCGGCCCGCGCAACGGTGGCACGCTCGACGGCCAGCGGATCGCGATCGTCGGCGACGTGCTCCACTCCCGGGTCGCCCGGTCGAACGCGCTGCTGCTCCACACGCTCGGTGCCGAGGTCACGCTGATCGCACCGCCGACCCTGCTGCCGGTGGGGATCGACAGCTGGCCCGTCGAGACGTCGTACGACCTCGACGCGGTGCTGCCGAAGGCCGACGCGGTGATGATGCTGCGCGTGCAGCGTGAGCGGATGAGCGGGGGCTTCTTCCCGACTGCCCGCGAGTACAGCCGCCGCTACGGCCTCGACGGACGCCGGATGGCGACGCTCCAGGACCACACGATCGTCATGCACCCGGGCCCGATGGTCCGCGGCATGGAGATCACCGCCGACGTCGCCGACTCCGACCGCTCGGTGATCGTCGAGCAGGTCAGCAACGGCGTGGCCGTGCGGATGGCGGTGCTCTACCTGCTGCTCGGCGGCAGCTCACCCGCAGTCTCCACCGACCACGAAGGGGCCGACGCGTGACCAGCTACCTGATCCAGGGTGCCCGGATCCTCGGCGGCGACCCGACCGACCTGCTGCTCGAGGGCGGCGTCATCCGCTCGGGAGGTCTCGAGACGGGCGCCGGCGCGCCCTCCTCGACCACCGAGGTGGAGGTCATCGACGCGACCGGGCTGATCGCGCTGCCCGGCCTGGTCGACCTCCACACCCACCTGCGCGAACCCGGCCGCGAGGACGCCGAGACGGTGCTCACCGGCACGCAGGCGGCGGCCATGGGCGGCTTCACCGCGGTGCACGCGATGGCCAACACCGACCCCGTCGCCGACACCGCGGGCGTCGTCGAGCAGGTCTGGCGGCTGGGTCGCGAGGGCGGCTACTGCGACGTCTACCCGGTCGGCGCCGTCACCGTCGGTCTCGCCGGCGCGCAGCTGGCCGAGCTCGGCGCGATGGCCGACTCCGCGGCGCGGGTGCGGGTCTTCAGCGACGACGGCCACTGCGTCGACGACGCCGTGCTGATGCGGCGGGCGCTGGAGTACGTCAAGGCGTTCGACGGCGTCGTCGCCCAGCACGCCCAGGAGCCGCGGCTGACCGAGGGCGCCCAGATGAACGAGGGCGAGCTCTCCGGGCGGTTGGGCCTGGCCGGGTGGCCGGCCGTCGCCGAGGAGGCGGTGATCGCGCGCGACTGCCTGCTCGCGGCTCACGTCGGCTCGCGCCTGCACGTCTGCCACGTGTCGACGGCGGGATCGGTGGAGATCATCCGGCAGGCCAAGGCGTCGGGCTGGAACGTGACCGCCGAGGTCTGCCCCCACCACCTGCTGCTCACCGACGAGTGCGCGACGTCGTACGACCCGATCTTCAAGGTCAACCCGCCGCTGCGCACCGCCGCCGACACCGAGGCGCTGCGGGCGGCGCTCGCCGACGGCACGATCGACATCGTCGCCACCGACCACGCGCCGCATCCCCTCGAGGACAAGGACTGCGAGTGGGCGGCCGCCGCGTTCGGGATGCTCGGTCTCGAGACCGCGCTGTCGGTCGTGCAGGAGACGATGGTCGACCCCGGCCTGCTCACCTGGGCCGAGGTCGCCGAGCGGATGTCCTACGCCCCCGCGCGGATCGGCCGCGTCGGCGACCACGGACAGCCGCTCGAGGACGGCGCCCCGGCCAACATCGTGCTCTACGACCCGTCCGTACGACGCGTGGTCGAGGCCGCGGAGTCGGTCTCGCTGTCGCGCAACACGCCGTACGCCGGCCTGGAGCTGCCTGGCCGGGTGGTCGCGACGTTCCTGCGCGGCAAGCCGACGGTGCTGGACGGCAAGCTCGCGTAGTCGGCGCCGCCACGACAGCGGGAAAACGCGGAACGGATCGCCACTCCTCATCGGCGGGTCGGTCATCTGTTCCGCGTTTTCTCCTCTCGGCGACCCCCCGAGTCGAAACCGATTCGCGCGCCGTCGGTGGCGTGGACGAGGATGAGCGCGTGATGCCTCGGTGATCTCTCGGATCCTCCCGCCGACCAAGCTCGAGCGCGACCTCGCCCTGCAGTGCGTGCTCTCGGCGTTCGCCACCGGCTCGTTCCTGACCGGCACCGCGGTGTTCTTCACCCAGATCGTGGGCCTCACCGGCTCGCAGGTGGGCCTCGGCATGTCGATCGCGGGCGGTCTCACCCTGCTGCTGGCCCTGCCGCTGGGTCGGCTCTCGGACCACGTGGGAGCCAAGCCGCTGTGGGCCGTCGGGGCGCTCGTCGAGGCGGTGCTCTACTTCGCCTGGCCGCTGGCCGGCGGGATGACGTCGTTCGTGGTGCTGCTCGCCCTCCTGTCCGCGGTCTCGACGGCCGGCAACACCGGCCGCAACGTCTACCGGATCGCGGTGTTCCCGCGCGACGTCCGCGTGCGCGCGCTGGCCTACATGCGCGCCGCCCGCAACGTCGGCTACACGCTCGGGGCACTGGCCGGCGGCGTCGCGCTGGCGATCGGCACCCACGAGGCGATCATCGCCGTCCCGATCCTGACCGGCGTCCTCCTGCTGCTCAACGCCGCGATGGTCGCGACGCTGCCGGCGATCGAGCGGCCGGTGACCCATGCTGCCCACCACGACGAGGCCGGCCCGGCGCCGCCCGCGTGGCGCAACGGCGGGTTCGTGCTGCTGTCGGTGTGCAACGCCGTGCTCACCTCCAACCAGGTGCTGCTCAACGTCGTCGTGCCCCTGTGGCTCGTGGAGCGCACGGATGCGCCGCACACCCTGCTGGCCTGGCTGTTCGGCACCAACACCGTGATGGCCGTCGCGCTCCAGGTGCGTGCCTCGCGGGGCTCGGAGACCGTGCCCGGGGCGCTGCGGGCGGTGCGGCTGTGCGGCTGGTCGTTCGTGCTGTCCTGCCTGGTCATCAGCGCCACGCACGAGACCGTGGGCTGGGTCTCGATCGTGCTGATCTGGCTGGGCCACGTCACGATCACCGGGGCCGAGCTGTGGCAGTCGGCCTCTGACTGGGGCTTCCAGTCCGAGCTGTCCGACCACCGACGCCTCGGCGACTACCAGGGCGTCTGGAGCCTCGGCTACCAGGTCGGGCCGATCATCTTCCCCGGCCTCTACACCTTCCTGGCCCTCACCTGGGGCGCACCCGGCTGGGCCGTGATCGCCGGGCTCGCCGTCGTCGCCGCGGTCGTCGCTCACCCCGCAGCGCGGGCCGCCGAGCGGTTCCTCGAGAGGGCGGGCGCGTCGTACGACGGCGTGGCGCCGTCTGCGGCACCTCACCCCGCCGGGTGAGCGGGCCCGGGTCCGGACGGTGCATGCTCGGGGCGTGGATCCCCGCGAGTGGCTGCTGACGGTGCCGGAGCGGGCGAACCCGACCACGGTGCTCGACGATCGCCATCCCGACGACGAGGCGTGGTCGGAGGGCAACCTGGTACGGCCGCTGATCCACGGCTCGACATACTTCCGCGCGCTGTACGACGCGGTCGAGGCCGCGCAGGACGGCGACCTGGTCTTCTTCACCGACTGGCAGGGCGACGCCGACGAGCGGCTGACCGGCGCGCCCGGCAGCGAGGTGGTCGAGGTCTTCGGCCGGGCCGACGAGCGCGGCGTCGACGTGCGCGGGCTGGTCTGGCGCTCCCACCTCGACCAGACCGGCTTCTTCGCCTCGGAGAACCGCCACCTCGGCGAGCAGCTCCAGAAGCGCGGCGCCGAGGTGCTGCTCGACATGCGGGTGCGCACGGGCGGCTCGCACCACCAGAAGTTCGTGGTGGTCCGCTACCGCGACGACCCGACCCGCGACGTCGCCTTCGTGGGCGGCATGGACCTCGCGCACAACCGGCGTGACGACGCCGACCACGGGGGAGACCCCCAGCCGCAGACGCTCACCGAGGAGTACGGCGACCACCCGCCGTGGCACGACGTGCAGGTGATGATCCACGGCCCGGCCGTCCACGACGTCGAGACCGTGTTCCGCGAGCGGTGGGAGGACCCCACGCCGCTCTCGCAGGCGCCCTGGCGACGGCTGGCCGACCGGGTCCGTCGGCTCGACACCTCGCCCGACCCGCTGCCCCACCAGTGGCCCGCGCCGCCCGAGGCTGGGCACCACGTCGTACAGCTGCTGCGCACCTACCCCAACCTGCGACACGGTCGCGACTACCCGTTCGCCCGCGGGGGAGAGCGCAGCGTGGCCCGCGGCTACAGCAAGGCCGTGGCCCGCGCCGAGCGGATCGTCTACGTGGAGGACCAGTACTTCTGGGGCCACGACGTCGCCGAGGTCTTCACGCCCACGCTCCGCGCCCACCCCGAGCTGCGTCTGGTCGTGGTGATCCCGCTGGTGCCCGACATCGCCGGGCTGAACCGGGTGCCGCAGTACCTCGGCCGCGAGCGGGCACTGGACACGCTGATGCGCGTGGCGCCGGGACGCGTGGCGGCGTACGGCATCGAGAACCACGCCGGCACCCCGGTCTACGTGCACGCCAAGGTCTGCGTCATCGACGACCTCTGGGCCAGCACCGGCTCCGACAACTTCAACCGCCGCTCGTGGACCCACGACTCCGAGCTCAGCGCCGTCGTGCTCGACCACGACTACGCCCTCGACCTCCGGCTCACCCTGGCCGCCGAGCACCTCGACCGGCTCGACGACGTCGAGGCCGGTGTGTTGCGCGAGGTGATGGCCGACTGTGTCGATCCGGCCGGCCTGTACGACGCGTACGCGGCCAGCGCCGAGCGGCTCGAGGCCTGGCACCGAGGCGGGCTCGTCGGGGAGCGACCGCCGGGGCGGCTGCGCCCGATCCCGCTGCCGGAGCTCTCGCGCGCGGCGAGGCTGCTCGCGAGGCTCCCGCTCGACGTCATCCACGACCCCGACGGGCGACCGGGGCCGCTGCGAGAAGAGGGGGAGTACTGACGAGCCGGCGACGCGAGTCGACGGCTGAGCCCGGGCCGGACACCCCGCCGTCCGACCCGGGCCACCCCCGTGCGGTCAGAGGCGTGCCTCGTAGACCAGGTTGAACGGCGTCTCGCCGATCCGGCGGAACCGCGTGAAGCCGGCGTCGGTGCAGACCTGATGGATCGCCTTCTCGCCGGCCTGGGCGCCGAGCGCGTAGCCGCCGGGCTGCGACAGCGCGTTGGGCACGCAGAGGAACGTCGAGAAGTTGTAGTACACGCGGCCCACCGGGTTGAGGTTGTCGGCCACCGTGTCACCGGCGGCCGGCTCCACGATCAGCCAGGCGCCGTCGGGTGCCAGGGCGGAGCGGACGTGCCGGGCGGCGCCCAGCGGGTCGCCCATGTCGTGCAGGCAGTCGAAGCTCGTGACCAGGTCGTAGCCGTTCCCCGTGAACTGCTGAGCACCGGCGACCTCGAAGCTGACCCGGTCGGCCACGCCTGCCTCGGAGGCGCGCTTGCTCGCCTCGCGCACCGAGCCGTCGTGGTAGTCGGACCCGACGAACGTCGAGGACGGGAACGCCCCGGCCATCAAGACGGTGCTGGCGCCGTGGCCGCAGCCGATGTCGGCGACTCGAGCCCCCTGCTCGAGCTTGGCCTGGGCGCCGTCGAGGGCCGGGATCCACTCCGCCACCAGGTGGGCGAGGTAACCCGGTCGGAAGAACTGCTCGCAACCGTGGAACACCTGCTCGTCGTGCTCGTGCCAGCCCATGCCCGCACCGGTGCGGAACGCGTCCTCCATGCGGGGCACGGCCGCCAGCGCGCCCAGCGCCAGCTCGAACGCCCCGGGCAGGAAGAGCGGGCCCTCGGGGTCGGTGAGCGCGAACGCCTTCTCCTCGGTCATGGAGTAGGCGTCGGCCTTCGCGTCGTACTCCACGTAGCCGCCGGCGGCCTGGCCGCGGAGCCACTCGGTGACGTAGCGAGGGTCGGTGCCGGTCCGCTGCGCGAGCTCGGCCGCCGTGGCGGGGCCGGTCGCGAGGGCGCGGTAGAGGCCGAGCCGGTCGCCGAGGACGACGTTGCCCGCCGAGACAGTCGCGCCGAGGTCGCCGGCGAACTGCCCGACGAACTCCATCAGCCGGTCGGTGTCGATAGCCATGGTGTGGATCCCTTCCTGGGGTGGATGCTGGTCTCAGAGGCTGCGCGGGACGGGTTGCAACCCGATTGCAACCGGTGCCGTCGACGGTGTCCGAGGACCGAGGGGGAACGCGATGCGAGCACGAGAGCCGGACCTGAGCGGGTACGTCGACCGGGACGGCGTCCGGATCCACTTCGAGTCCTACGGCGACGGTCAGCGCACCGTGGTGTTCGTGCCCGACGTGCTGGTCACCGCGGAGGTCTACAAGGCTCAGGTGCCGTACCTGGCCCGCTCCCACCGGGTGGTCGTGCTCGACCCGCGCGGCAACGGGCTCTCGGACCGACCCGTCGGAGCGGCGGCGTACACCGACGTCGAGCAGATGCGCGACGTGCTCGCCGTGATGGACCACCTCGGCGTGCCCAGCGCCACGCTGGTGGGCATCTGCGACGCCGGCTTCGTGGCCCTCGTGGCCGCGTCGCGGCATCCGGAGCGGGTCGACGGGGTCGTCGCGCTGGGCGTCTCCGCTGCGACGGGTGCGCCGAACCCCGACCGCGGGTCGTCGGTGTTCCAGGACCTTCAGGCAGCGTGGGAGGCCCCGTTGGACGACCACGAGGGGTGGCACCAGTGGAACCGGGCTCTGTGGCTCGAGGACTGGCCGCGCTGGCCCCGCTTCTTCTTCGGCGAGATGGTCAACGACTCGCACTCGAGCAAGCTCTACGAGGACCTCGTGGGCTGGGCCTGCCTCAGCACGGGCGAGACCCAGGTGTACTCCCACGAGACCGAGTCCCTGGCTGAGACGCCCGAGGAGACCGCGTCGTTGCTGGCCGGCATCACCTGCCCGGTGCTGGTCGTGCACGGCACCCACGACTTCTGCCAGTCGTTCGGGCGAGGCGCGGACGTGGCCCGGCTCTGTGGCGCCGAGCTCCTGGGCATCGGCGGCGGCGGCCACGTCGTCATGGCCCGCGACCCGGTGCCGGTCAACCACGCGATCGCCGACTTCGTACGCCGGGTCCACGAGGGTGCGGTCACGTCGCGACGTGAGGGGGCGACCCGGGCGAGGATCCATCTCGACACCCGGCGGGACGCCCCGCCGCCGATCGGGTCGGGAGCCAGGGCGGGTCGCGCGACGGCGTACGGCGGGGGCGTGCCGACCGTGGTCGTGCTCGCGGCCGAGGCCGGCGACCGCGACGCCTGGCTGGCGCAGGTGCCGGGGCTGGCGCGCCGCGAGAGCGTGCTGGTGCTCGACGACGACGTGTCCGACGCCGCGGAGGTCCGCTCGGCGCTTGCAGCGGCCGCGGTCACCGGGTGCGTGGTCTTCGCGCCGCCGGGAGCCGGGGCCCTGGCCGCCGAGGTCGCCGCCGACCGCGACCACGTCTCGGTCGTCGTACGGGTCGAGGCACCGCAGGCCCTGGCCGAGCAGCCCGGGCTCCTCGAGTTCTTCGTGCACCGCCTGCCGCAGGAGCCCGACCCGGCCGTCGTGCCGCTCGCTCTGGTGGGTCGCGAGGCCGCCGCGGGCACGACGGCCCCCACCGTGGTCGTCGTGGACGACGCAGCAGACTCGCCCGGGCCGGCCGAGGCCGTGCTGACCGTCGAGGGTGGTGTCGCGCCCGATCCCGTCGTCCGCCGGTCGCGAGGCTCGCACGAGCCGCGTGTGCTGTTCCTGTCGTCGCCGATCGGGCTCGGCCACGTGCGCCGCGACCTCGCGATCGCCGACGCGCTGCGGCGGGAGCGGCCGGGGCTCCGGGTCGACTGGCTCTCGCAGTCACCCGTCACCGACCTGCTCGAGCGCCGTGGCGAGCGCGTGCACCCGGCGTCGGCCGTGCTCGCCCGCGAGACCGACCACATCGAGGCCGAGGCGGGTGAGCACGACCTCCACGCGTTCCAGGCGATCCGGCGGATGGACGAGATCCTGGTGCACAACTTCCACGTCTTCGACGACCTGGTCCGCGAGCAGGAGTACGACGCGTGGATCGGCGACGAGGCATGGGACCTCGACCACTTCCTGCACGAGAACCCCCGCCTGAAGCGTGCACCGTTCATCTGGCTCACCGACTTCGTGGGCTGGGTCCCGATGCCCGACGGCGGCGAGCACGAGGCCGCCCTGACCGCCGACTACAACGCCGAGATGGTCGAGCACCTGGCGCGCTACCCCGGCCTGCGCGACCGATCGGTGTTCGTCGGCGACCCCGAGGACGTCGTACCGGGGTCCCTCGGGCCGGGACTGCCCGACATCCGGGGATGGACCGAGGAGCACTTCGACTTCAGCGGCTACGTGATGGGGGAGCGGCCCGACCCGGCCGCCCGCGATGACCTGCGAGAGCGGCTGGGCTACGGCCCCGACGAGACCGTGTGCGTGGTCTCGGCGGGAGGTTCGGGGGTGGGCGAGGCGCTGCTGCGTCGCATCGTCGAGGCGTACGACGCCTGCCTGGAGCGGGTGCCGTCGTTGCGGATGCACGTGGTCACCGGCCCGCGGCTCGACCCCGACTCGGTCAAGGCTCCCGACGGGGTCACGGTGCAGGGCTTCGTGCCGGACCTCGACCTCCACCACGCGGCCTGCGACGTGGCGATGGTGCAGGGCGGGCTGACCACGACCATGGAGCTGACCGCGGCGGACCGCCCGTTCCTCTACTTCCCGCTGCGGCACCACTTCGAGCAGCAGGTGCACGTGCGCCACCGGCTCGAACGCCATGGCGCCGGTCGTGCCATGGACTACGAGCAGGCCGACCCGGCCACGGTCGCGCAGGCGCTCGTCGACGAGCTCGGGCGCCCCCGTGCCTACCGGTCGGTACCGACCGACGGGGCTGCGCGGGCAGCGAGGTTGGTCGCGGAGGCGTTCTGAGCGGCCCGCTCGTGGACCGCCACCCAGGTGTGCGTCGTAGCCGCCAGGAGCGGCCGGACCACGGCGGCCCCTCGGCCCGGCTCCCCGGCGGCCACCCAGGCCGCCGAGACCGCCAGGTAGGCGTCGGCACCCCAGATCCAGGCTCGACCGGGCGGCGCCTGGATCTCCGCGAGCAGCCGGTCCGCCTCCTCGAGGGTGTCGCCACCGGCCGCCGCGAGCGGCGCCAGGCAGCGCAGCCGGTAGGCCGCACCCGCCTCGTCGCCGAGTGCCTCCAGCCCGGTCGTCGCCAGCTCGGCCGCCTCGTCGAAACGGCCGAGGTCGAGGAGGGTCGTGGCATGGGTGCCGACGGCGGTGGCGTACCACCACGGGTGGTCCACCGGCGAGGTCTCGGCCACCGCGCGGCCGCCGTCGACGAGCGCCGCGTCCAGGTCGCCCGCCAGCCTGGCACACCAGCCCCGCTGCGCCAGGAAGAAGCCGGCGTACGCGCCGTACCCGGTCTCGCGGTTGACCTCGAGTGCCTCGTCGACCAGGCGACGCGCCTCGGACCATCGCCCCTCGGCGGCCGGCACCAGCGCCGACTCGACCAGCGCCCACTGGAGCAGCCAGGGGCGTCGCAGACCCTGCAGGAGGGGCAGCAGCTCGTCGAGGATCGCCCGCTGCGCCACGGTGTCACCGAGGTAGGAGTTGACCGTCTTGAGGCCGTCGAGCGCCCGCGCCACCACCTCCGGGAAGCCACCCGCCCGCGCATGGGCCAGCCCCGCCTGGGCCAGGTCGAGGGCGTCGGTGAGGCGCAGCCGGGTGGCGTCGAGGACCGCGAGGCGGCCGCGGAACATGGCCTCGGTGAGCGCGTCGCCGAGCCCCGCGGCCAGTGCCAGCCCCTCGCGGTTGCGCTCGACCACCTCGAGCATCGGGCGGCGCCGCGCGATCGGGATGTCGCCTCCGAGCAGCCAGGTCGTGCGCATCCGCAGCCGAGGGTCGGTCGTGGGGCCGGTGTGGTCGCGGGCGGCCAGCAGGTCGTGCTCCGCGGCGGCGTAGTCGGTGCCGGCCTCGTGCATCCGGGCACGCTCCAGCAGCACCGCGGCGATCAGGTCGGAGTCGTCGGTGGCAGCAGCGTCGGCCTCGGCGAGCACGGAGAGCGCGAGCGCGTCGTCGAGGGCCCCGGAGCGGCGCGCACGACGCCCCGCCTCGAGGTAGCCGCGGGCGGCGCGATCGGGCTGTCCTGCCTCGTGGGCGTGCCGCGCCATCTGCTCCGGCCGGTCGGCGGTCAGGTCGGCAGCGCGCCGGTGGTAGGCGACGGCCAACGGGCGGGGCACGGTGGCCAGCACCGCCTCCTGCACGAGGTCGTTGGTGAAGTCGTAGACCGGGCCCGAGGGAGCCATCAGGCCCGACCGCACCAGCGCCTCGCAGGTCAGCACCACCTCGACCTCGGGCCGCTCGACCAGCCCGGCGAGCAGCAGAGGCTCGACGCGGGTGCCGAGGATCGACGCCGCACTCACGACCCGGGCCGGCTCATCACCGAGCACGGCGAGCTGGGCCGCGACGGCGCCGGCGATGTCGGCCGGGACCCCGTCGGTGCCGGAGGTGAGCGCCTGGAGACTCGCCACGACGCTGAGCGGGTGGCCCAGGCTCCGAGCGTGCACCTCGTCGGCGCGAGCCCCGAACCCCGCCGCCGTGGCGAGGGCGTCCACCGCCGAGGCGGGGAGCGGACCCAGGGCCACGCTGTCGCCGAGGCTCGTCAGGCGCGCCAGAGCCGGCAGGCCCTCGGTCCGCGATGCCGCCACGACGAGCACCGGTGACGACCCGAGGCGGGCCGCGAGGTGGGCGACGAGATCGGCGGTCACGTCGGCGCCGTACTGGAGGTCGTCGACGGCCAGCAGCACCGGCTGGCGCTCCGACAGCCCCGTCACGACCGCCACCACGGCGTCGAAGGACTGGCGACGCGCCAGCTCGTGGGAGACCTCGGGGGTCGCCACCACGCCGAACAGCTCACCCAGCTCGGGCAGCAGCCGCGTCCAGGCCGCCAGGTGTCCGCCGAGCAGTGTCTGCAGCGTCGGCGCGGGGAGGGCGAGCAGGACCGGTCGCAGCACCTCGACGAACGGTTGGAGGAACAGTGAGCGCTCGCTGGGCCGGCACCTGGTGCTGAGCACCAGCCCCCCGGTGCGCGCGGCGGCCTCGGCCGCTTCGGCGAGGAGCCGCGACTTGCCGATGCCCGGCACGCCGCTCACGACGACGAGGGAGGGCAGTCCCGCGGCGGCCTCGCTCCAGGCCCGGTCGAGCAGGTGGAGCTCGGCGTCGCGACCGACGAGTGCCGCCGGACGCTGTCGAGGAGCGTCGTCCGCGGGGCCGCCGACGGGGTCGCCCCGGAGCAGGGCGACGTGGAGGCGCTGCGTCTCGGGGTCGGGGTCGGTGCCCAGCTCGTCGGCGAGGCGCGCCGCGAGACCGGTGTAGTGGTCGAGCGCGGCAGTGACCCGCCCGCCGTGGGCCAGCGCCACCATCAGGTCGCGGTGGGCCCGCTCGTCGTACGGGTCGGTGTCGACCGCTGCCGCCGCGCTGGTCTGGGCCACCTCGGTCTGGCCGGTGACGATGGCCGCGGCGGCCCGCACGTGTCGCGCGTCGCGCCGGAGCTCTGCGGCCCGGTGGCGCAGGCCGTCGGCCCACGAGCCCTCGCACTCCTCCGCCAGGTCGTCGCTCTCGCCGAGGAGGTCCAGCGCGCGGGAGGCCGCCGCAACGGCGAGCGTCGCCTCGCCCTTGGCCAGCCGTGCGGCCGCGACCGTGGCGACCTCGTCGGCCGTGTCGAGGTCGAGCTCCACCCCACGCCCCAACGTGTACGACGCGGTGCCGGCCTCGACGAGCCCGTCGCCGGCGACCTTGCGCAGCCGGCTGGCCAGCGTCGCCAGGTTGCCCTGCGGGTCACGGGGCGGCTGCTCCGGCCAGACGATCTCGGCGAGCCGGCCACTGGTGACCGGCGTGCGCTGGGCGGCCGCCAGCGCGGCGAGGAACACCCGCGCCTTGCGGGTCCCGAGCCGGGGCCCGGACAGGTCCTCGCCGTCGCGCGAGACGGTCAGCTCGCGACACAGAGCCAGACCCACCGCCATCTGGCGAGTATCCCGCCGGGGGAGGTCGCCTGGAAATCGGTCGTGAGGATGACGTGGGCCCGGCTAGAGTGGTCGCACCATGTGGATCCTCGGCTGACCCGACTCGCGCCCGCGGCACCGCCCGGCGAGTCTCCCTCCTTTCGTCGAAGGGCTCCCGCATGCCTGCGCCCACCTCCCTCCCCGCCCTCCGGGTCTGCGCGCTCGACGTCTCGTTCGGCACCCGGCGAGTGCTGCACGACCTCGACCTGACCGTCTCTCCGGGAAGGCGCACCGGCCTCGTCGGCGAGAACGGGTCCGGCAAGTCGACGCTGCTGCACGCCATGGCCGGCACCCTGTCGCCCCGCGCCGCCGTGTCCGGGCTGGTCGAGGCCCCCGACGATCTGGTGATGCTCGGCCAGGAGCCGCCGTTCCGCGACGACGCCACGGTCGGCGCGGTGCTCGCCCGGGCCCTGACCCCGCTGCGCCGGATGGTCGCCGACGTCGAGCGGTTCTCGGGGGACCTCTCCGACGAGGCGGGCCAGACGGCGTACGCCGCGGCGCTCGACCTCGCGGTCGCCCACGACGCCTGGGACGCCGACCGGCGTGCGGCGGAGTCGGCCGAGCGGCTCGGTCTCGGGTGCGTCGCCGCCGACCGCCTCGTCGGCACGCTGTCGGGCGGCCAGCGCACCCGGCTCGCGCTGGCCACGGTGATGACCACCCGGCCGGCGTGCCTCCTGCTCGACGAGCCGACCAACCACCTCGACGACGAGGCTGTCGGCCACCTGACCGCGTTCCTCCGAGACCTGCCGGGGGTCGTGGTGCTCGCCAGCCACGACCGGGTGCTGCTCGACGACGTGTGCACCGACCTGTTCGACCTCGACCCGGTCGCGCTCGGCACCGACGGCGACGGCGGGCGCCGGTTCGGCGGCGGCTGGACGGCGTAC
>CAWCDN010000009.1:0-161540 GCA_963794355.1 uncultured Actinomycetota bacterium | reverse complement strand
GCGAACTACCAGGGGTCTCAGGACATGGTGTGGGCGCCGTACCAGCACGCCACGGGCACTCGGAAGGAGGGGCTGCGCTACCTCGCCCTCCAGCCGAAGGCGAAGTGGTTCGGAGCCTGGATCCCCGACTCCCAGATCGCGGCCAAGGTGCACGGCTACATCAGCAACGCCCAGGGCGGGAACGCCGACGCGCTGGTGCAGATGACCGTCTTCCGGATGGTCCCGTGGGAGTACGACGCCTGCAAGCGGTTGCCCACCAGGGCCGAGCAGGCGTCGTACAAGCGCTGGATCGACCGCTTCGCGGCCGCCGTCGGCAGCACGCCCACGGCGATCGTGCTGCAGCCCGACGGGCCGTTCGCGCTGTGTGCGCCCCGCGGCTCGACCCTCCCCTCACGCCTGGTCGCCTACGCCTCACGGGTGCTGTCGGCGCAGCCGCGCACGAGCGTGTACGTCGAGACCGGTGCCGCGGACTGGCCGCACCCGGCTCGCAGGTGGGGTGAGTGCCGCGGTCAAGATCCTGGTCCGGGGCGGGATCCGGTACGCCCGCGGGTTCGCGCTCGCCAGCACCCACTTCGACGCGACGACGGCTGAGATCGCCCGTGCGGCAGCCATCTCGACGTCGCTCGCCGCGGCCGGCTACCCCGGCCGCAAGGCCGTCATCAACACCTCGTCGAACGGCCACCCCTACGAGTACGGGCTCTACACCGGCCCGGACCCTGACAACCCGAGGGTCTGTCCGAGCACCACGACCCCGGACGCGAAGACGTGCATCACCCTCGGGATCCCGCCCACGGCTGCGGTCGGGGCCGCCCGCTGGCACCTGCCGGCCGGCAGCGCACGGCTGGCCAAGCGGTACGTCGACGCCTACCTCTGGGTGGGCCGGCCCTGGCTGTACCGCAGCAACCAGCCGTTCGTGATGCGGCGGGCGCTCGACCTGGTCCACAGCACGCCCTGGCACTGACGCGTGGTCCTGCCGTTGTCGGCAGCCGGTGGCAGGATCAGCGGGCATGAGCGACTACCCGCGGCTCGTGCACACCGCGATCGACACCACCGACGCCCGGGGGCTGGCCGAGTTCTACCGCCAGCTCCTCGGGCTGCACTACCGCCCGGGCGACGAGCCACCGAGCGAGGGTGACGACGACTCCGACTGGCTGGTCCTGCTCGACGAGGACGACCACCGGGTGGTGGCGATCCAGGAGGTCGAGCGCCTCGAGCGCACCACCTGGCCGTCGCACGACGTACCGATGCAGCTGCACCTCGACTTCGCTGTCGCCGACCGCGAGGCACTCGAGCGCCACCGGGCGCGGGCCGAGGAGCTCGGAGCCGTGCTCCTGCTCGACCGGACGGACGACGAGGACGAGGCGCTCTACGTCCTCGCCGACCCCGCCGGCCACCCGTTCTGCCTCCTGGTCTGACCGCTGCGATCGGTACCTCAGGGTTTCGTGACCTGCAGCGGGGTGAGGACCTCGGCTGCTCCAGGTTTCACGGCTTCACCATGTTCACATGGTGGCGCGTGGCTTCACCGGTCGAATTCGACGCGAGAACCCTGGCTTCACCATGTGAACGTGGTGAAGCCGGGCCCAGTGGGACGACCCACCCCCACCCCGCCGTTCGACGCGAGAACCCTGGCTTCACCATGTGAACGTGGTGAAGCCGAGCCCAGTGGGACGACCCACCCTCACCCCGCCGTACGACGCAGCGTCATGTGGGTGACCAGCGAGGTCGACCGACTCGACGCGACCTCGAACGCCAGGCCCGCGAGGTCGCGGAAGGGCGTCTCGCCGCTGCCGAGCACCACCGGCGCGACGTGGAGGCGCAGCTCGTCGATGTGGCCGGCCGCGAGGTACTGGTTGATCGTCGACGCGCCTCCACAGATCGAGACGTGCCGGTCGCCGGCCGCCTCGCGCGCGAGCCGCAGGGCCTCCTCGATGCCGTCGGTGACGAAGTGGAACGTCGTCCCGCCCTGCATCTCGACCGACGCACGCGGTCGATGCCCCAGCACGTAGACCGGCCCGTGGTACGGCGGGTCGTCGCCCCACCAGCCGTGCCAGTCGAGATCCCACTCGCCCCGGTCGTGGCCGAACATGTTCCGGCCCATCACGTAGGCACCGGCCGAGCAGATCGCCTCGATCTCCTCCGCGTTCTCGTCCTGCTGCTCGAACATCCAGCGGTGCAGCGTCTCGGCGCCGATCCCCAGGGGGTGCTCCAGGCTCTGGTCGGGTCCGGCCACGAACCCGTCCAGCGAGATGGCGACGTCGCAGGTGACGGCCGACATCAGCCTCCCCAGCCCATCGGGAAGACCTCGAACGACGTCGCGAAGGCGACTCCCATCCGCTGGCCGGTCTGCCGGCCGAAGCCCTCGAGGAACTCCCGCGGGTCCCAGTTCTCCCAGCCCAGACCCTCGATGTAGGCCGCGTGGGCGGCCAGCGACTCGACGCCCTTGTCGAAGGTGTCGGTGGTGTCGACGCCGTGCTCGGCCAGCGGCGAGCCGCCCACCCAGACGGACGTCACCCCGCCCCACGGTTCCACGCCGTCGACCAGCTGCTCGGGGAAGACCCAGCGGTTGCCGGCGTCGCGGACCGCGTCGAGCACCGCCCGGCCGGTCGCGATGTGGTCGGCCTGGTTGAGGTTGCGGCCGCCGAAGGTCTCGTGGAAGTTGCCGGTGATCACGATCTCCGGGCGGTGCTTGCGCACCACGGCCGCGAGCATCCGCCGCAACGGCACGCCGTACTCGAGGATGCCGTCGGGTTGCTCGAGGAACTCGACGACGTCGACCCCGACGATCCGCGCCGACTCGATCTCCTCGGCCTCGCGCACGCGGCGGCACTCGTCGGGGTGCATCGAGTCGATGCCGGCCTCGCCGGAGGTGACCATGCAGTACACGACCTCCTTGCCCTGCGCGGTCCAGCGCGCGACGGCGGCGGCCGAGCCGAACTCCATGTCATCGGGGTGCGCGACGATCGCGAGCGCACGGCTCCAGTCCTCGGGCAGCGGTTCGAGCGGTGGTGGCATGTCCATGGGGTCGAGCATGCCGCCAATCGGCGTTGCCCGACAGGCCGTGCTCACGGTTGGCTGGACGGATGGTCGAGATCGCCGATGCCTGAGTGGTACGACGCGCTGCCGGAGCGCGACCTCTCGCTGTCGTCGCGCTGGGCGACCCGCGAGTTCCGCGAGGAGCTCCGCGCCTGGTGCGAGTCGTGGGTCGGACCCGTGGTCGACATGGAGCAGCACAAGCTGCGCGCGTGGGCGACGGTGTGGCGGGTGCGGACCGCCGACACCCGCGCGTGGTTCGCCAAGCAGAACTGCCCCGGCCAGCAGGTCGAGGTGCCACTCATGGTCGCGCTGTCCCGGCTGGCACCGGAGCGGGTGGTGCCGGTGACGGCCGCCCGCGACGGCTTCCTGCTCACTCCCGACCAGGGGCCGGTGTTCTACGAGACGGCCGGCGACGACCTCGAGAACTGGGTCCGCCTCGCCCGCGACGCGGCCCTCCTCCAGCGCGAGCTGGTGCCTCATCACCGCGAGCTGCTCGCGACGGGCATGACTGAGCTGACGCCTCGGCAGACACCCGACTACACGGCGGCTCGGATCGAGCAGTACGCCGCACTCGAGCCGGGCGACCCGCGCCGGCTGGAGCCCGAGGTCGCCGACCGCCTGCGCGCCCATCTGCCCGTCGTACGACGGTGGGCCGAGCAGGTCGCGGCCCTGCACCTGCCGCTCACCCTCAACCACAACGACCTGCACGAGAACAACGTCTTCGACGTCGACGGCCGGCTCCGGTTCTTCGACTTCGGCGACTCGCTGATGACCGAGCCGCTCGGCGTGCTGCTCGTGCCGCTCAACATCCTCGGCGAGAAGCTCGGGGCCGACGGTGACGACCCGCGCCTGTGGCGCGTGGCCGACGCGGCCCTCGAGGTGTGGAGCGACCTGGTGCCCGCCGCGGAGCTGCGGGCCGCTCTGCCAGCAGCTCTCCAGCTCGGCCGACTGGGGCGGGTGGAGTCCTGGGTGCGCTGCCAGCCCTCGCAGAACGACGAGCAGCTCGCCGAGTGGGGCCCCGTGGCCGTCAGCTGGCTCGGCACGCTGGACGCCGACCCGCCGGTGACCATCTAGGAGTCAGCAGTAGGCGTGCGGGTGGACCCCGACGTAGCTGAGCGGTCCCGCGACGACCGTCAGCCCGGCGCTGCCGACGAAGGAGCAGGAGCGCGCCGCGTCGTTGTCGAAGAAGCCCCGCTCGTGGGCGGCGCTGACTCCGAACACGAACCAGACGATCACCACGAGCATGACGAACGTCTTCATCGAGAACCTCCCGGTTGCGCCGACCCGTCCGACGTGGCTGGGATTCTAGGGCGTGGGTGCGCCTCGCGCCGGGATCTTGGTGGTTCCGGTGACGGTGAGCTTGCCCAGCTGCACGGCCGCCCAGGCGAGGGCGATCCCGGCCAGGTCGTCGACGGCGAAGTGCCATCCGAGGTAGACCGTGGCGATCATCGTGCCGACCAGGAACGCGAAGGCCACCCACGACAGGATCCGCAGCCCGTAGTAGCGCGCCATCAGCCAGACCAGGCAGGTCAGCGCGCAGTGCAGGCTGGCGAACGCCGAGATCTGGGCGAACGCGTCGCCGGCCTGCGGATGGGCGAGGAGGTGGGCCCGCTGCTCGAGGTACCTCTCCTGCGTCGCCTGGATGGAGGTGCGGGTGAGGCCGGTGAAGGCGTTCGGCACCTCGTGGAAGGGGCCGAGCGAGGGGATCAGGTAGTACGAGCCGACGCCGAGGATCCAGGCCCACATCGCCGAGACGACGAAGACGTAGGCCTGCCGCACCGTGGGGGTGAAGGCGAGTGCCGACACCAGCGCGATGGTGACCAGCCACGAGAACGACTCGTAGAGATCGGTGAGCAGACGCGCCGCGAGGTCCTCGCCGAGCAGGTCGTGCAGGAGCACGGCGGGCGTGTGGCCGAAGAACAGTGCTTCGTCCCAGCGCTGGAGCATCGCGTCGCGCTGGGTGAGGAGCACGTCCCAGCTCTTGAGGTTGCGGTAGCTGAGGTAGACCACGAAGTAGGCGACCAGGCCCGCCGCGATCATCAGGATCCGGTACGGCGTCCAGCGGGTGCGCACCGTCGACCAGAGCGTGGCGCCGCCGTTGCGCCCACGCAGCCAGCGCACCACGACATCGATGACCAGGGCGATGACCAGGATCTCGGCGGTGTCGACGATCTTGGCCCGGAAGAGCTTGCCGTGGGGGTCCTTGAACGGGATGTCGACCTGGCGCGAGCGCGCCCAGGCGACAGCCGCGAAGGCCACGACCAGCGCCAGCACCCGCAGCTTCCAGACCCAGGGCGAGCTCTCCTGGGAGAGCTCTCCGGGGCGATCGGCGCGCGTTCCCGCCTCCGTCGTCACCATGTCGCCTCCCCGTGATCGGTGCCTTCGATGCGGACCGTGTCAGGGACATTGAACCCGAGGGGCGGGCGCGATCTCGAAATGTCGCGGTTTCGACCGAGATCTCTGCACCGCGCAGCGAGGTCCTCGCCTCCGTCCTCGTGCCCCTGGGTGTCTCGGTCAGCGGCGGGCAGGTGCTCGTAGAGCTCGAGTGAACCGCGATGACTAGGCTCTCGCCCTCGAGGGGATGACCCTCGCGGGGCGGTAGCTCAGTCGGTCAGAGCAGAGGACTCATAATCCTTCGGTCCTGGGTTCAAGTCCCAGTCGCCCCACAAAAGCCGCTGACCTGCGGCAACGCCATCGAACCCTGTCCAACCTCGCCAGCACAACGCTGCTGCAGGCAAGGATTCGACCCCTTCGACGCGACGGTAACGTGGCCGCGCAGCAAGGCTCACGACCATGAAAGAGCGCGAGACGGCCATACGAGAGGGCCGCGAACGGTCCGAGTCATCGCCGGAGGCACGACCGTTTGCGTTTGACGATCTGCGCGTCCTGCTGCCGGATTGGCGTCGCCACCTCCGCGCGTCGAACAAAGCCCCGCTCACCATCGACTCCTACCTCTCCGCCGGCAACGGGCTCCTCGACTTCCTCACGGGGACTGGGATGCCGACAGCGGTCCACGACCTGACGCGGGAGCACATCGAGTCGTATCTCGTCTCCATGCACGACAGGCGCCTGGCACCTGCAACCGTGGCGAAGCACTACCGCAGCCTGCAGCAGCTCTTCCGATGGCTGGTCGAGGACGGAGAGCTCGACCGCAGTCCCTTCGAGCGGATGCGGCCACCTGCGGTCCCGGAGCAACCGGTTGAGGTTCTCACCGAGGAGGAGCTAGGTCGTCTTCTCGCCACCTGCAACGGGCAATCCTTCGAGAACCGCCGGGACAACGCCCTCTTGCGCCTGCTGGCCGACACTGGGGTCCGGGCTTCGGAGATCATGGGCCTGAGTCTCGACGACGTCGACTTCGAGACCGACGTTGCCTACGTCCTTGGCAAGGGCCGACGATCGCGGGCCGTGCCGTTCGGATCCCGCACTGCGAACGCCCTGCGGCGCTACCTACGAGTGCGTATGCGACACGCGCTTGCACAGAGCACCCACTCCCTGTGGTTGGGACGCAAGGGCGCTCTTTCCAACTCTGGCCTGGCGCAGATGCTCCAGCGCCGGGCGCTCGAAGCGCGAGTCGAGAACGGTTCATCCCCACCGGTTCCGGCACACCTTCGCCCACCTATGGCTAGCCGCCGGCGGGCAGGAAACCGACCTCATGCGACTGGCCGGCTGGAGAAGCCGGGAAATGGTGGCACGCTACGCCGCATCCGCCGCCGACGAGCGCGCCCGCGAGGCCCACCGCCGCCTGGCCCTGGGCGAACGGCGATAAGCGCTGAGCCAAGGACGAGAAGCATTGCGCTCGACGCGACACTATCTACGCGCCCTTCGTAGGTTCCTCTCGTCAGTCAAAGAAGGGCGAGGTCGAAGGACCGCGTCCCCCGAGTTTCCGCTGCCGCGAGGTGGCCGGAGGTGATATGTCGATGGAACCCAACGAGCGTGCCATGCGTGCACGCCTGGCTGCGCACACCCGCTGGGCCCTTGAGCCGGATCCCACCGCAGCCACCGCGAAGGCCCGGCAGGCGTTCATGGACAGGTCCGCAAGAGACGTGGATCCAGAGGGCGAGCTGGCGCCGGGCGAGCGGGCGCGGCGAGCAGAGTCAGCGCGAAAGGCTCACTTCACTCGTCTGGCCCTGAATTCCGCGCAGGCCCGTCGCCAGGCGAAGGAGGCCACCGCAGCCGCCGAGGCCGCAGAGACCGAGCTCGAGGAACTGGGCGGTGGTCCAAGTGCCGTTTGAAAGAATGCCCGGTCCGCTTCCGCGTCGAGTCCAGGTCGGGCGCGGGGTGCCAACATCCGGCGTCTGGGCGGGCCCTATCGGGAAGAGCGCGTCAGCTCGGCCAGCTCCTGGTTGAAGCGCGACGGGTCCTCGACGAACGGGACGTGCCCGGCCCGGTCGTACCAGGATGCCTGTGCCGTGGGGCAGCACCGGAGGATGTGTTCGGCCATCGAGGGAAGGACGATCTGGTCCCGCCGACCTTGAGAGACCAGGATCGGCACGGTGGTCTGGGCCAACACTGGGTCGGAGTCGATGTGGCGCATGATCAAGGCGCGGAGCACGTCAGGCGGTACGGACACGCTCCCGCAGAGGCCGGTCTCGAAGTCTGTCGAGTCCAGCGGCTCAGCGCTCATGTTCTTCCAGAACCGACGAAGGGCCGCGATCCTGGTCGGCAGGTCGTGTTCGGACCCCTCCGGTGCGTTGCTCACGAAGGCGGGCCCGATGTTGTCGAACCGCTCGTTCAGGCTGACGGCGGCTCCGACGAAGTTGATCGCCGAGACGGCGTCCTCGCCGTGGGCACGTAGGTAGTCGCAGATGACGAACCCCCCGTAGGACCAGCCGACCAACGTGGGCCGGTCCAGGTCCATCTGCCGGATGACGGCGGCGACGTCGTCTGCCCAGAGCCGAGCATCGTGGTACTGGGCGGCGTCGAGGGGGCGGTCTGACATCCCGTGGCCGCGGAGGTCCAGCGCGACGACACGGAACTCCTCGACGAGGGCGCTGTCGACCTGGTGCCTCCAGCACAGGTGGTTCCCTGACCAGCCGTGGATCAGGAGAACGGGCGGGCCGTCGGGTGGCCCCCACTCCCGTACGTGCAGGGCGAGGCCGTCACCACCGGCGACGGTGTGGACGGTGGCGCGGGACGACATGTTCTGGGTCGTGCTCATGGTGCTTCCCTCCTCCGAGCCACGCGGACCATCCGCGGGCTGAGATGACCATGGGTCCGGCACCTAGCGGCTGACTACCGCCGGCCTTCCCGCGGGCTTACCTTGACGAGATGACCCTGTACCGGGTCCTCGGACCGCTCGGCCTGGAGCACGGCACGGCTGCCGTACCGATCGGCAGCGCGCTGCAGAGGCGGCTGCTGGCGGTGTTGCTGGTCCATGCGCGATCGGTGGTCTCGGCCGACCGGCTGATCGACGTCCTGTGGGGCGAGGTTCCGCCGGCCGCCGCGATGCAGGGGCTGTGGACGTGCGTGGCGAGGCTGCGCCGTGCGTTGCAGGAGTCGACGGGGCCGGCGGCCAGCGACGTCCTGGTGACCCAGGCGCCTGGCTACCTGCTGGCGGTGGAGCCGGAGCAGGTCGACGCGGGCCGGTTCGAACGGCTGGTCGCCGAGGCGTCCGCGATGGGTGAGAGCCGGCCACGGGCGGCCAGGGAGACCTTGGACGTGGCGCTGGGCCTGTGGCGCGGTCCGGCCCTGGTCGAGTTCGCGGACGAGCCCTTCGCCACCGCCGAGGCCGCGCGGCTCGACGAGCTTCGGTGGGTGGCGATGGAACGACGGTTCGACGTCGACCTCGCGTTGGGCGCGCACGCCGAGCTGGTGGGACAGCTGCGGGCCTTCACGGCCGTGCATCCGTTGCGTGAGCGCCCTCGAGGTCAGCTCATGCTGGCTCTCTACAGGTGCGGCCGTCAGGCTGAGGCCCTCGAGGCGTACACGGCCTACCGGCACCTGCTCGCGGGCGAGATGGGGGTGGAGCCCTCCGAACGCCTGCGCACGCAGCAGGCGGCGATCTTGCGGCAGGCGGCCGAGCTCGACCAGCAATCGGTCGCGGTCGATGCGGTCGACGCACCCGTCGAGGCGACCAGCTTCGTCGGTCGGACAGAGGACATCGCGGCGGCGGCGGCGAGGACGACCGAGGCACGGCTGGTCACGCTCACCGGGATCGGTGGCGTGGGCAAGACGCGCCTGGCCAGGCGCGTCGGCACCGCTGTGTCGGGCCAGTTCGCCGATGGTGTCTCATGGTGCGAGCTGGCCCCACTCACGGAGCCTGCGGCGGTCGCCCCGGCGCTGGCCACGGCCCTCGGCGTCCGCCGTCAACCCGATGCTGGCGTCGTCGAGTCGGTGGCCGGCTTCCTCGCTCCCAAGCGGCTGCTCCTCGTGCTCGACAACTGCGAACACGTCCTCGACGGGGTCCGACCGCTCGTCGAGGCCGTCCTACGTGGTTGCCCACGTGTGGTGGTGTTGGCGACGAGTCGGGAACGACTGGGGGTGGACGGTGAGCGGGTCCAACCGGTGGCTCCGCTGCCGCTTCCCGACTCCGCGCGTCCACTCGACGTCACCGCCCCGGCGGTCGCCCTGTTCGTCGACCGGGCCCGCGCCGTACGTCCAGACCTCCAGCTCGGCGCAGAAAGCCTGGCCGCGATCGTCGGCGTCTGTCACCACCTCGGCGGGCTGCCGCTCTCCCTCGAGCTCGCCGCGGCCCGGATCCGTGCCCTCAACCCGGTCGACCTCTCCGCCCGGATGGCCGATCACCTCGAGCTCCTCTCTCCCACCAACCGCGACGCGGGACGACACGGCACGCTCCGAGGCGTCCTCGACTGGTCCTACGACCTCCTGACTCCGACCCAACAACGCCTGTTCGACAGGCTCTCGGTGTTCTCCGGCGGGTTCGACCTGGCCGCTGCCGAAGAGGTCGGCTCAGGCGACGGCATCGACGGCGGTCAGGTGGTCGACCTGCTGGCCTCGCTGGTGGATGCATCGATGATCACGGTCGGCACGACCGAAGGCAGGGTCAGGTACACGTTGCTGGAGACCTTGCGGGCCTACGGCTGGTCACACCTCAGCCACCGGCACGAGTCTGAAACCGTGCGCCTCCGGCACGCTCGCCACTTCATCGCCCTGGCCGAGCAGGCAGACCTCGGGCTGCGCGGTCCGGACGAGGCAGCGTGGGTCACGATCGTCGATCGGGAGCTGGGCAATCTCCGCGCCGCCCACCAGTGGGTGGTCCGAACGGCGCAGGTGGAGCTGGCGCTGCGCCTTTCCCGCGCGTTGCACTACTACATGCTGTTCAGGTTCCGGGACGAGGTCGTCTCCTGGGGTCAAGTGGCCCTCGAGCTCCCCGCCGCGGAGCAGCACCCGCTGTGCGCCGAGGTGAGTGGCGCCGTGGGCGAAGGGCTGACGGCGCGTGGCGAGATGGGGCTGGCGCGTGCACTCGCCGACCGCGCACTGACCCAGGTCGACGGGCCCGACGACGAACGACGCATGTTCGGGCTCCGGCTCAGCGGGATGATCTCCTTGTACGTCGGCCGGCTCGAGGATGCCTACCGTGACCACGCCGAGATGCTCCGACTCGCGCGGCTGCACGAGCACCCGTACGAGGCCGGGATGGCCCTCCTCGGTCTGGCCCAGGCCCGGACCTACGCGGGCGCGGCCGACGAGGGCCTGACCTTCGCCGAGGAGCAGAAGCGCGTCGTCCAGCCGTTGGGCAGCCCCTCGATGCTCGCCCTCGCCTGGTACGACCAGGCGGAAGCGTTGTCCACGATGGACCCGGGTCGGGCGGTCGAGCCGTACCGACGGGCCGTCAGCTTCGCCGACTCGGCGGGGGCCACCTTCGTCGAGGGCATCGCGCTCGTCGGCCTGGCCTCCCTTCTGGGACGCTCGGGCGATCCCAGCACCGCGCTTCCGCTGTTCCGCTCCATCGTCGACCGGTGGCGCCAGATGGGCGTCTGGACGCACCAGTGGACCACGCTGCGCAACCTGGTCCAGCTGCTCGTCAAGGAGGGGAGTTGGGAAGAGGCCGCCGTCCTCGCCGGGGCCATCAACGCGCACAGTGCCGATGCCCAGGCGTTCGGCGCGGACGCGGAACGCATGCGTACAGCCACCGAGCTCATCGCCGACCGACTCGGCCTCTCGAACTGGGCCGCAGCCCAGAGCCGCGGCGCATTGATGTCCGACCACGACACCGTCGCCTTCGCATGCGAGACCATCGATCGAGCCGCCGCGCTACTGACGCCTCGTGAACAGCCAGACTGAACCTCGCGCGAAACTCTCTCGGGACGCCACGGCCCGGAAACCAGCTGGAAGCGCGGCCGAGCAGCGACATTCTGGGCGGAGTGACGCGTTCGGTCATCGGGTGGGAAGGCTCGTCGGCGGCGATGGGGACGAACAACTCGGCTTAGACCGCCGCTCGGGAGCTCAGCGGGCGGGGCTCCGGGCGATCCGACCCGCTGACTCCGTCACCCCAGTTTGGGAGTGCTTTCCGTGGCCCTGCTCGGTAACGTCGCGGCCTGGACGTAGTGGGTCTCGGGACGGTTGCTCCGAAGAGCGAAGGATTGGGCAATGGCTGGTTCGACTGCATGTGCGTGGGACGCGCGCGAGCACAGCGCTACAGCAGAAAGTGCTCATAATCCTTCGGTCCTGGGTTCAAGTCCCAGCCGCCCCACCCGCGTCGTGTGTTGCTCCGGTCCGAGGGGTGGTTTCGAGACGGTCGCCAGAGCGACCTCCTCAACCATCGGAGCCCGATGGTTGAGCAAGGCGCTCTGGCGCCTGTCTCGAAACCCGATGCCGCCCGCGCCGCCCATCCCAAGCCCGGCCGGGCAGGCGTGCCACAGTGCGTCCATGTGGAGCGACCGGAGCCCGGTGGAGTGCCCGTGCGGGAGCGGTACGTCGTACGCCGACTGCTGCGGGCGGCTGCACCGCGGCGCGGCCGCCGAGACGGCGGAGGAGCTGATGCGGTCGCGCTACGCGGCGTTCGCGGTCGGAGACGCCGCCTACCTGTTCCGCACCTGGCACCCCCGCACCCGGCCCGACCATGTCACGGTGCCGCCGGAGCGTCGATGGACCCGCCTGGTCGTGCTGCGCACCGAGGCCGGCGGACCGGCTGACGACGAGGGGGTCGTGGAGTTCGACGCGCACTACGTCGTCGGCGACCACGCGGGCGTGCAGCACGAGGCGAGCCGCTTCGAGCGTCGTCGGGGGCTCTGGGTCTACGTCGACGCGCACGCGTGACGGATCTCGCTAGGTTCTGCGCATGCAGCAGCGATGGGAGGACCGGGCCTGGATCGCCTCGGCCCACGGGTGGATCGCCGATCGGCTCGGCGAGCTCGGCCTGACCCGCACCGGCGAGATCGAGCAGCCCCACGTCCGCGACTGGTCGACCGTGATGCGGGTGCCCACCGACGCGGGCGACGTGTGGTTCAAGGCCAACAGTGAGGTGCTCGCCTTCGAGGCGGGACTGCTTGCGCTCCTCGCCGAGCGCCGGTCCGACGTCGTGCCCCCGCCGCTGGAGTGGGATCCCGACACCGGCTGGATGCTGCTGGCCGACGCGGGCACGATGCTGCGCCACGTCGAGCCCGAGGAGTCCTGGCTCGACGTCTGGCGCGACGTGCTCCCGCGCTACGCGGCCCTCCAGGTGGCCATGACCGGCGACGTGGAGGGGATGCTCGCCCTCGGCGTCCCGGACCTGCGGCTCGCCACGCTCCCCGACCGCTATCAGGAGGTCCTCGACCGGGTCGGCGCCGAGCAGCGCTTCCGCGACGCCCTGCCACACGTCGTCGACCTCCGTGACCAGCTGGCGGCGTACGGCGTCTCCGAGACCGTCGAGCACGACGACCTCCACGACGCGCAGATCTTCGTCCGCGAGGGCCGTGCCCCACAGGTGCTGGACTGGGGCGACGCGTGCATCACCCACCCCTTCTTCACGCTCTCGGTCTCGCTCGAGGGCGTGCTCCAGTGGGGGCTGCACGACGTGGAGGACAGCGTGGACGTCGCGCCCTTCCTCGACGGCTACCTCGGGCCCTTCGCCACGGCGTACCCCGGTGTCGACCTGGTGGACGCGGTGGAGCCGGCGCTGCGGCTCGGATGGGTCTGCCGGGCGGTCAACGGCTATGCCCTCAGCGGCGACGACCACACCATGACGAGGCTCCGGATGTTCCTCGACGGCACGACCTGAGCCGTTGGGTCACTTCGAGGGTTGCGGGACCTTGCAGTGGATCTTCGGGTTGGCACCCACGTAGTTCAACGGCCCGGCGACGACGGTGAGGGCGGTGTCGCCGAACGTCTTGCAGCTCACGTCGCGGTCATTGGTCAGGTAGCCGCGCTGCCAGGCGGCGAAGACGCCGATCACGAGCCAGACGATCACGATGATGCCGATGAGCTTGCGCATGCGTGCCTCCTCGTCGTACGCCGCGTGGCCGGCGCGTTGCCGACGGTAGGTCCGCGCAGCAGCGCGCAGGACCTCCCCAGGGGTGAACCGGAGGGGTGAGGAAGCCCTAAGCCTCGCCCGCGATCAGGTACGAGGAGCCGTCCTCCACCAGCTGCAGGGTGACGTGGTCGCTCGAGGTGCTGCCGTCGGTCCGCACGTAGTCGACGTCGTACGACACCGTCATCGTGGCCGGGTCGGCCTTGATCTTGCTCGGTGACGCGGACTCGATGTTCTTCCAGAAGCCGTGGTAGCCGCCGTAGTTCTTGCTCTCCTTCTGGAAGGTGGGTGTGAGCATGTCGAACGTGGCGTGGTCGTCGGTGGTGACCGTCGAGAGGTACGTCGCGATGAAGCTCTCCATCGCGGTCGCCTGCGTGTCGGCGGTGTTCGAGGCCGAGGTCTTCGGTGAGCTCGGGGAGGACGACGTCGTGCCGCCGGCCCGTCGGTCGCCTCCGTCGCCTCCGCCGCCACCGGTGCCGCTCGTGAGTGCCTCGAAGCCGAGGACGGCGATCGTCAGCAGGAGCACCACGGCGGCGACCCAGGGCCACACCGGCCGTCTGCGGCGGGCACCACCGGTCGTCGGGGCCGTGGACACCGCGGTCGGTGCGGGAGACGCGGGCGTCGGGGCCGCGGCGACCGGCGGGACGGCGAGCGGCTCCGCAGGCTTCAGCACCCGGGTGCCCTCGACGTCGACGGACGCGACCGGCGCGGGATGGATGGTCACCTGGCTGCCCTGCTCGAGGAAGTCCCGCACCTGCGTCATCGACCAGCGCCGCGCCGGGTCGCGGGTCATCGTGTGCTCGAGCACGGGAGTGACCCAGCCGGCGTCGTCGAGGCGGGGCGGCTCCTCGTGCACGATCCGGTAGAGGCCGCCCATCAGGTTCTCGCTCACGTCGTACGGCGTGTGGCCGGCGAGCGCGTGGTAGAGCGTGGCCCCCAGCGACCAGACGTCGGAGGCCTCGTGGGCCGTCGCCCCGGAGGCCACCTCGGGGGCCAGGTAGGCCGGTGAGCCGGTGACCAGACCGGTCTGGGTGAGAGAGGCGTCGGCCTGCGCCCGGGCGATCCCGAAGTCGGTCAGCTTCACCTCGCCCTGCGGCGTGACCATCATGTTCGAGGGCTTCACGTCACGGTGCACGATCCCGGCCGCGTGGGCCGCGGCCAGGGCGTCCGCCGCCTGCCTCACCAGCGGGGCCGCCTCGTCGGGGGTGAGGGCGCCGTCGCGCGTGATCAGCGCGCTCAGGGTGACCCCCTCGACGTACTCCATGACCAGCCAGGTCTCGTCGCCCTCCGAGACCAGGTCGAAGACGGCCACGACGTGGGGATGGTTGAGCCGCGCGGCGAGGCGGGCCTCGCGCTCCGCGCGTTGGAGGTCGGGCGCGGTCGCGCCCGGCATCATCCCGATCCGCTTCATGGCGACCTCGCGACCGAGGACCGTGTCGCGGCCGAGCCACACCGCACCCATGCCACCGCGACCGATCTCACGGTCGAGCTCGTACCTGCCTGCGATCAACGTCCGTCCTTCCGGGCTCCGGCCGCTCGCCAGCGTAGGCGGTCGCCCTTGCGACCCCCACGTTCCCGGTGGAGGTTGAACCCATGCCGACCTGGACCGACGTCGACGCCCTGGCAGCCCGGCTGCCGGATGCCGAGCGCGGGCAGGCCGCCGACGGCTCGGCCGCCTGGTACGCCGGGCGGCACGTGTTCGTGCGCTACCGCGAGGTCGGCGGGCGCCCGGTCGTGCAGGTCTGGAGCGCTGACATGGATCTCCCGCGGCAGCTCGCGCACCGCGGGGAGACGTTCGTGCGCATCGACACCTTCGACTTCAGGGTCTCTGCCTGGGCGCTCCTCGAACGGCTCGACACGCGCGAGCTCGCCGAGCTGATGCTGGACTCCTACGCCATCCGCGGCGGTGTCCGACGCGCGGAGCGCGTGGACGAGGCGACGTTCTTCGCCCCGCTCGACACCCCGTGACCCGTGAACCCGGTGGAGGGGCGGCCCGCCGATGCGGCAGGCTGGGGCCGACACTGCCGAGAACGAGAGGCCGAGCGTGAGCATCGACCCGACCCTGCTGGACGAGCTGGAGTGGCGCGGGCTGATCGCGCACTCGACGGACCTCGGCGCGCTGCGCCAGGCCCTGACGTCCGGGAGCGTGCGGTTCTATGTCGGCTTCGACCCGACCGCGCCGAGCCTCCACATGGGCAACCTGCTCCAGCTGGTCACCGCGCGCCGACTGCAGGACGGCGGCCACACGCCGTACATCCTGGTCGGGGGTGCGACGGGCATGATCGGTGACCCACGCGACTCGGGCGAGCGCACCCTCAACAGCCTCGACACCGTCAAGGACTGGACCGACCGCGTCCGGGGTCAGGTGGCGCCGTACGTCAGCGTCGAGGGGAGCAACGCCGCGACGTTCGTCAACAACTACGACTGGACGGCGAGCCTGTCGACGATCGACTTCCTCCGCGAGATCGGCAAGCACTTCCCGGTCAACCGGATGCTCCAGCGCGACGTCGTCTCCCGCCGACTCGAGGCCGGTATCAGCTACACCGAGTTCAGCTACGTGTTGCTCCAGTCGATGGACTTCCTGAACCTCTACCGCGATCACGGCGTGACGCTGCAGCACGGAGCGACCGACCAGTGGGGCAACATCACGGCCGGGGTCGAGCTGATCCGTCGTGCCGACGGCGGCCACGCCCACGCGTTCGTCACGCCCTTGATCACCAAGCCCGACGGCACGAAGTACGGCAAGACCGAGGGAGGTGCCCTGTGGCTCGACGCGGCGATGATGTCGCCGTACGCCTTCCACCAGTTCTGGCTGAACGTCGACGACACCCAGGTGGGCGACATGCTCCGCAAGTTCACGTTCCTCACCCACGCCGAGATCGAGGCGCTGGAGGTCGAGACGCGCGAGCAGCCCTGGCTGCGCTCTGCCCAGAAGCGTCTTGCCGACGACGTCACGACACTGGTGCACGGTGCCCACGAGACCGACAGCGCGAAAGCCGCCGCCGCCGCGCTCTTCGGTGGTGGTGACCTGCACGGGTTGAGCCCGAGCACGCTGGCGTCGGCCCTGCGGGAGGCGGGCGCGGCCTCGGTGCCCTCGCTGCGCCCGGTGGCCGACCTGATGGTCGAGACCGGGCTGGCCAAGAGCCGGAGCGAGGCACGCCGCACGATCAGCGAGGGCGGGGCTTACCTCAACAACGTGCGGGTGGAGGACCCGGAGGCCGAGCCCCAGCAGAGCGACCTGATCGCCGGGTCGTGGCTGGTGCTGCGGCGCGGCAAGAAGAGCTTCGCGGGCGTCGAGGTCGGTTGAGATGTCGCTCGCCCCGACCGGCCCGGACGACGGGCACTGGCTCGGGACGGTGCGCGACGAGGCCAGACGACGGGTGCCCCCGGCGGTGTGGACCTACGTCGAGAGCGGCGCGCGTGAGGGCGTCACCACGGCCGAGGCCACCTCGCAGTGGCAACGCGTGCGGCTCCGGCCGCGGGTGCTGCGCGGGGTGGCCGAGGCCGACCTGACGACGTCACTGCTGGGAGAGTCGTTCGCCTCGCCGATCGGGGTGGCGCCGACCGCGATGCAGCGCGCCGTCCATCCGCAGGGGGAGCGCGCCATGGCCGCGGGCACCGACGCGGCGGGCTGCCTCCACGTGGTGTCGTCGAACGCCGGGACGCGCTTCGCGGACCTCGGGGGCGGACCGTGGTGGCTGCAGGCCTACCTCCCGCCCGAGCGCGACCAGATGCTGCCCGTGCTCGAGGACGCCGTCGCCCACGGAGCACGAGCGGTGGTGCTCACCGTCGACACGCCCTTCCCCGGCACCAAGTACGCCGTCGACGACGCCGACTGGACCGGGATCGACCTGTCCTGGTGGCGCAGCAACTTCGCCGAACCCGAGACCGAGGACCCGTGGAAGGCCGCTCTCACGCCTGACGACGTCTCCTGGCTGCGCGAGCACGGCGGGGTCCCGGTCGTGGTCAAGGGGGTCCTCCGCGGCGACGACGCGGTGCGCTGCCTCGACGCCGGCGCCGACGCGATCTACGTCTCCAACCACGGCGGCCGCCAGCTCGACCGGAGCGTGGGCACCGCCGACGTCCTGGCCGAGGTCGTCGCCACCGTGGGCGAGCGGGGGGAGGTGTACGTCGACGGTGGCGTGCGGGGAGGTCTCGACGCCCTGGCCGCGCTCGCTCTCGGTGCCCGAGCCGTGCTGGTGGGCCGTCCCGCGCTCTACGCCCTGGCGCGTGACGGCGCCCGCGGGGTGGAGCGTCTGCTCACCGAGCTCTCGGGTGAGCTCGCCGAGGCGATGGTGCTCGCCGGCTGCGTGACTCCCGACGACACGCGAGACCTCGTCCAGACGGGGTCCACAGGCCGCTGACCTGCGGGTTCACGGCTGTGGTCCGGCTCACGCGACCCCGATTTGCGAAGCCGCGGACGACCCCATACTGTTCTCACCTGTCGCCAGGGTGCGGCGGGAAGCAAGACCGCGAGGTCGGGCTTCCGGCCCCGAGGCGGCCACCCAGCCATCAAGGAAGCCCTTCACCGGGTGGAGTTGTTGCGCGTCTGATTTTTGAGAACTCAACAGTGTGTTTGTCGATGAATTGGTTTGTATGATCCCGTCATCTGTGGCCCTGTGTTTTTTGGGGTTGTGGTGGTGGTTTCTTTTTGAGTTGACGAACGATGATTCTGGCGATAGCTAGTTTTTCGTTTTTTGGCTTGGTGAAAAGTTTTTCATTGTTTTCGATGGAGAGTTTGATCCTGGCTCAGGACGAACGCTGGCGGCGTGCTTAACACATGCAAGTCGAGCGGAAAGGCCCTTTCGGGGGTACTCGAGCGGCGAACGGGTGAGTAACACGTGAGTAATCTGCCCTCCACTTTGGGATAACTGCCTGAAAGGGTGGCTAATACCGGGTATTCTCCTTGCGCCGCATGGTGTGGGGTGGGAAGTTTTTTCGGTGGGGGATGTGCTCGCGGCCTATCAGCTTGTTGGTGGGGTAATGGCCTACCAAGGCTTTGACGGGTAGCCGGCCTGAGAGGGTGACCGGCCACACTGGGACTGAGACACGGCCCAGACTCCTACGGGAGGCAGCAGTGGGGAATATTGGACAATGGGCGGAAGCCTGATCCAGCAACGCCGCGTGAGGGATGACGGCCTTCGGGTTGTAAACCTCTTTCAGCACAGACGAAGCGCCTGTGAAGGTGGTGACGGTATGTGCAGAAGAAGCACCGGCCAACTACGTGCCAGCAGCCGCGGTAATACGTAGGGTGCGAGCGTTGTCCGGAATTATTGGGCGTAAAGGGCTCGTAGGCGGTTTGTCGCGTCGGGAGTGAAATCCACTGGCTTAACTGGTGGCTTGCTTTCGATACGGGCAGACTGGAGGTATGCAGGGGAGAACGGAATTCCTGGTGTAGCGGTGAAATGCGCAGATATCAGGAGGAACACCGGTGGCGAAGGCGGTTCTCTGGGCATGTCCTGACGCTGAGGAGCGAAAGTGTGGGGAGCGAACAGGATTAGATACCCTGGTAGTCCACACCGTAAACGTTGGGCGCTAGGTGTGGGATCCATTCCACGGGTTCCGTGCCGCAGCTAACGCATTAAGCGCCCCGCCTGGGGAGTACGGCCGCAAGGCTAAAACTCAAAGGAATTGACGGGGGCCCGCACAAGCGGCGGAGCATGCGGATTAATTCGATGCAACGCGAAGAACCTTACCTGGGTTTGACATACGCCGGAAAGCTCTAGAGATAGAGCCCCTTTTAGTCGGTGTACAGGTGGTGCATGGCTGTCGTCAGCTCGTGTCGTGAGATGTTGGGTTAAGTCCCGCAACGAGCGCAACCCTCGTCCCATGTTGCCAGCAGCACCCTTCGGGGTGGCTGGGGACTCATGGGAGACTGCCGGGGTCAACTCGGAGGAAGGTGGGGATGACGTCAAGTCATCATGCCCCTTATGTCCAGGGCTTCACGCATGCTACAATGGCCGGTACAAAGGGCTGCGATCCCGTGAGGGGGAGCGAATCCCAAAAAGCCGGTCTCAGTTCGGATTGGGGTCTGCAACTCGACCCCATGAAGTCGGAGTCGCTAGTAATCGCAGATCAGCAACGCTGCGGTGAATACGTTCCCGGGCCTTGTACACACCGCCCGTCACGTCACGAAAGTCGGCAACACCCGAAGCCCATGGCCCAACCACCTTGTGTGGGGGGAGTGGTCGAAGGTGGGGCTGGCGATTGGGACGAAGTCGTAACAAGGTAGCCGTACCGGAAGGTGCGGCTGGATCACCTCCTTTCTAAGGAGCACACACCCCCGTGGGTCGCCGTCCGTGTGGCCCCGATCGTGGTGGTGTCTCACTAGTGGAATCATCGACATCTCTGACCCGGTTCTGGGCGGTGGCGTGAGCTGCTGTGCGACCGGGTGTGGGGTCCTGCCTGGGTGAACCAGGGGCGGGAGGCACACTGTTGGGGTTCTGAAGAATCGGGCGCCGGCCGCGAGTATGAGCGCGGCCTGGGGTGTCTGGGGCTTCGGTACCAAGAGCCCGGCTGGCTGCATGGTCCGTGGATGCGGATGTGTGTGGCTGGTGTGGGGTTGTTGTTTGAGATCTGGATAGTGGACGCGAGCATCTTTGTAGTGTGTTGTGTGCACTGCCTGCCCGGACCATCTGGTGATGGCTGGGCTCTTTCTTTGTGGAGGGGCCTGGTTGTGGTCGGTGGGGTGGGTTGGTGGTGTGTGTGACAAGCTGTGAAGGGCACATGGTGGATGCCTTGGCATCAAGAGCCGATGAAGGACGTAGGAGCCTGCGATAAGCCCTGGGGAGTTGGCAACCGAGCGTTGATCCGGGGGTGTCCGAATGGGGAAACCCAGCTGGAGTCATGTCCAGTTACCCGCGCCTGAATGAAATAGGGTGTGTGGAGGGAACGTGGGGAAGTGAAACATCTCAGTACCCACAGGAAGAGAAAACAACAGTGATTCCGTGAGTAGTGGCGAGCGAAAGCGGAGGAGGCTAAACCGTGCACATGTTGATACCCGGCAGGGGTTGTGTGTGCGGGGTTGTGGGGTGTGTTTGTTACTGGTCTGCCGGCCGGTTGCGGAGTGATCAAGGTGTGGTGAAGTTGAAGTCCATTGGAAAGTGGCACCGTAGAGGGTGATAGTCCCGTAGGTGTAAGCCGCACTCTTCGTGAACGCATTCCCAAGTAACACGGAACTCGTGAAATTCCGTGTGAATCTGGCGGGACCACCCGTCAAGCCTAAATACTTCTTGATGACCGATAGCGGACAAGTACCGTGAGGGAAAGGTGAAAAGTACCCCTGGCGGGGAGTGAAATAGTACCTGAAACCGTGTGCCTACAATCCGTCAGAGCCTGGCCGGCACTTTGTGCTGGGGTGGGTGATGGCGTGCCTTTTGAAGAATGAGCCTGCGAGTTTGTGTTGTGTTGCGAGGTTAACCCGTGTGGGGGAGCCGTAGCGAAAGCGAGTCCTAAGAGGGCGTAGCCATTTATTTGGTGACTAGTAGCACGATCAAGACCCGAAGCGGAGTGATCTATCCATGGGCAGGTTGAAGCGTCGGTAAGACGACGTGGAGGACCGAACCCACCTAGGTTGAAAACTGGGGGGATGACCTGTGGATAGGGGTGAAAGGCCAATCAAACTCCGTGATAGCTGGTTCTCCCCGAAATGCATTTAGGTGCAGCGTTGCGTGTTTCTTGCCGGAGGTAGAGCACTGGATAGCCGATGGGCCCGACCAGGTTACTGACGTTAGCCAAACTCCGAATGCCGGTAAGTCAGAGCGCAGCAGTGAGACTGCGGGGGATAAGCTCCGTAGTCGAGAGGGAAACAGCCCAGACCATCAGCTAAGGCCCCTAAGCGGTGACTAAGTGGAAAAGGATGTGGAGTCGCAGTGACAACCAGGAGGTTGGCTTGGAAGCAGCCACCCTTGAAAGAGTGCGTAATAGCTCACTGGTCAAGTGATTCCGCGCCGACAATGTAGCGGGGCTCAAGTCATCCGCCGAAGCTATGGCATTCACGCGTGTACCCAGCATCGCCCCTGTCTGACAGTGGGTGGTGTTCAGGTGTGTGGATGGGTAGGGGAGCGTCGTGCCGCCAGTGAAGTCCCGGAGTGATCCAGGGGTGGAGGCGGCACGAGTGAGAATGCAGGCATGAGTAGCGAATGAGGAGTGAGAAACTCCTCCGCCGAATGATCAAGGGTTCCAGGGTCAAGCTAATCTGCCCTGGGTAAGTCGGGACCTAAGGCGAGGCCGACAGGCGTAGTCGATGGACAACGGGTTGATATTCCCGTACCGGCAACATGGCGCCCCTGACGAACCCGGTGATGCTAACCATCCGAAACCACATCGACCAATCCCTTCGGGGTGCGGGGATGTGGCAGAGCGTGGGACCCGAACCGGTAGTAGTCAAGCGATGGGGTGACGCAGGAAGGTAGCCCAACCGTGGCGATGGTAGACCACGGGCAAGGACGTAGCACGGGTGGTAGGCAAATCCGCCACCCTCACTTGAATGTGGAGTGTGAGATCTGACGCGGAGCCCAACGGGCGAAGTGGGTGATCCTATGCTGCCAAGAAAAACCTCTAGCGAGCCATGCGCCGCCCGTACCCCAAACCGACTCAGGTGATCAGGTAGAGAATACCAAGGCGATCGAGACAACCATGGTTAAGGAACTCGGCAAAATGCCCCCGTAACTTCGGGAGAAGGGGGACCCGAACCGTCAACACTCTGGCTTGCCAGCAGTGCGAAGCGGGGAGGGTCGCAGAGACCAGGCCCAAGCGACTGTTTACTAAAAACACAGGTCCGTGCGAAGTCGCAAGACGATGTATACGGACTGACTCCTGCCCGGTGCTGGAAGGTTAAGGGGACGAGTCAACCCACCCTCGTGGTGAGGTGAAGCTCTGAACTTAAGCCCCAGTAAACGGCGGTGGTAACTATAACCATCCTAAGGTAGCGAAATTCCTTGTCGGGTAAGTTCCGACCTGCACGAATGGAGTAACGACTTGGGCGCTGTCTCAACCATGGACTCGGCGAAATTGCAGTACGAGTAAAGATGCTCGTTACGCGCGGCAGGACGGAAAGACCCCGGGACCTTTACTATAGTTTGGTATTGGTGTTTGGTACGGCTTGTGTAGGATAGGTGGGAGACTGTGAAACAGCCACGCCAGTGGTTGTGGAGTCAACGTTGAAATACCACTCTGGTCGTATTAGATGTCTAACCTAGGCCCATGATCTGGGCCAGGGACAGTGCCTGATGGGTAGTTTAACTGGGGCGGTTGCCTCCTAAAATGTAACGGAGGCGCTCAAAGGTTCCCTCAGCCTGGTTGGCAATCAGGTGACGAGTGTAAGTGCACAAGGGAGCTTGACTGTGAGACAGACATGTCGAGCAGGGACGAAAGTCGGAACTAGTGATCCGGCACCACCATGTGGATGGGGTGTCGCTCAACGGATAAAAGGTACCCCGGGGATAACAGGCTGATCTTCCCCAAGAGTCCATATCGACGGGATGGTTTGGCACCTCGATGTCGGCTCGTCGCATCCTGGGGCTGGAGTAGGTCCCAAGGGTTGGGCTGTTCGCCCATTAAAGCGGCACGCGAGCTGGGTTTAGAACGTCGTGAGACAGTTCGGTCCCTATCCGCCGCGCGCGCAGGAAACTTGAGAAAAGCTGTCCCTAGTACGAGAGGACCGGGATGGACGAACCTCTGGTGTGCCAGTTGTCCCGCCAGGGGCACCGCTGGTTAGCTACGTCCGGACGTGATAACCGCTGAACGCATCTAAGCGGGAAGCACATTTCAAGATAAGGTTTCCCACCCACAAGATGGGGTAAGGCCACCCGCAGACCACGGGATTGATAGGCCGGAGGTGTACAGCAGCAATGCCCAGCCGACCGGTACTAATAGGCCGAGGGCTTGTCACCCACCCACCACACTCGAACACAAAGAGTGCCTCGCGTCCACTAACCAGAATCTGAACCAACAAACCCACCCCCACCAACAGGGGAAAACGGTTTGACCCGTTCACAACAGAACAACGGTTCACCACGTTACGGCGGCCATAGCGGCAGGGAAACACCCGGCACCATCCCGAACCCGGAAGTTAAGCCAGCCAGCGCCAATGGTACTGCACCCGACAGGATGTGGGAGAGTAGGACGCCGCCGAACAACACCTCCCGATGGGGGCCATCACACGATGGCCCCCATCGCTAGTGTGGGGCGCGTTCGGCGTCCCGTCCCGAGCAATTCCGAGGAGTGAGAGAACGTGGCAGACGGTCGTCAGTCGAGCGGCGAGGGGTCCTCCCGCGGGCGATCCCAGGGCGGGCGACCGGCGTCCGGCAAGCCGGGCGACAGCCGTTCCGGCAAGCCTCGCTCCGACCGGCCCCGCTCCGACGGTGGTCGCGGTCGCTCGGACTCGTCCCGGGGCGGGCAGAGCCGTGGTTCGTCCGGCCGGCCTCCTCGCAAGGGTGACTGGTCGCGACCGGCCTCCGAGCAGGGCCCGCGCACGTCCGACCAGGAGCGGTACGACGGTCCGCCGATCCCCGAGGAGATCACCGGCCGCGAGCTCGACCGGTCGGTCAGCGGACAGCTGAAGGGCCTGCCCGACAAGCTCGCGCTGCGCGTCGCCCGCCACCTCGCGGCCGCCGGCGTCCTGATCGACACCGATCCCGAGACCGCCTACCAGCACACGCTGGCCGCCCGCGCGCGTGCCTCACGGCTCGCCGTGGTGCGCGAAGCGACCGGAGAGGCGGCCTACGCCTCCGGTCATTACGCCGAGGCGCTCGCGGAGCTCCGTGCCGCCAAGCGGATGAACGGCGCCACCGACTACCTGCCGATCATGGCCGACTGCCAGCGGGCGCTCGGGCACCCCGAGCAGGCCCTGAAGCTGGCCAAGAGCCCGGCGGTGGCCAACTTCAGCTCCGCGGCCAAGGTCGAGATGACCCTGGTCGAGGCGGGCGCCCGCCGTGACATGGGTCAGCTCGACGCTGCCCTGCGCACCCTCGAGCTCGCGCCGCTGCAGTCGAAGAGCCGTGAGCCGTGGGTCGTGCGGCTGCGCTACGCCTACGCCGACACCCTGGAGTCCGCCGGCCGTGAGACCGAGGCACTGGCCTGGTTCCACCGCACCCACGCCGTCGACTCCCAAGACCTGACCGACGCCGCTGATCGCGCCGAGATCCTCGAGAAGCGACTCGACTGACGAGCGAGGAACGGGCGGACGCGGCGTAGCCCCCTTGCGGGCCCGGTGACCCGCATGATGCACGACGAGCTCGTGGCGACCCCTGGCCCGGCGGCGTCATTGGCGTTTCGTCGTCCCATCGGTCACAATGACTGCACAACTTCACACGTGTCACTTCTGTTCGCTTCATCGCGCATGAGCCCGCTGGGGAAGGCGTCGCTCCGATGCCGCTGATGAAGGAGAACCACGGTGACCGCACCTATCACCAGCCGCCCCGTCCCGACGACGCGTGGCGTGCTGTTCGTGCACTCCGCACCCTCGGCGCTGTGCCCGCACCTCGAGTGGGCCGTCGGGGGCGTGCTGGGCGCTGCCGTCAGCCTCGAGTGGTCTCCTCAGCCTGCCCAGGCCGGCACGTACCGCGCGGAGCTGTCCTTCTCCGGTGAGCCCGGCACCGCGGCGGCGATCGCGTCCGCGCTGCGAGGCTGGAACCATCTGCGCTTCGAGGTCACCGAGGACCCCACCGCCCAGTCGGAGGGCGCACGCTTCTCCTACACCCCCGACCTCGGTGTCTTCCACGCCGTCACCGGCCTGCACGGCGACCTGATGATCCCCGAGGACCGGCTCAAGGCCGCGGTGGTCAAGGCCGCCCTCGGTGACACCACGCTGCTCGGCGAGCTGGACAAGCTGCTCGGCAAGCCGTGGGACGACGAGCTCGAGACGTTCCGCCACGCGGGCGAGGGTGCGCCCGTGCGGTGGCTGCACCACGTCGTCTAGGCGGATCAGGAGGCTGGCGAGCAAGCTCGCTGCCTCGCTCTACAGCGGGATGTTCCCGTGCTGTCCTCGGCGTGCGCCGTCACGCTGCACCGCGTCATCGATCGCTCGCGCGATCGCCGACCGGGTGACGGCGGGCTCGACGACCTGGTCCACCACCCCGATCTCCACTGCCTTGTCGACGCCGCCCGCGAGCCGCTCGTGCTCGGCCGCGAGCTCTGCTTCGACCTGCGGCCGGATCTCCGGCGCCACGTCGGCGAGCTTGCGCCGGTGGAGCACCCGGATCGCGGCCACGGCGCCCATCACGGCCACCTCGGCACCAGGCCAGGCGAAGACCTTCGTCGCGCCGAGAGCGCGGGAGTTCATCGCGATGTAGGCGCCGCCGTAGGTCTTGCGGGTCACGAGTGTGACGCGCGGGACCACGCACTCGCCGAACGCGTGGAGCAGCTTGGCCCCACGGCGTACGACGCCGTCCCACTCCTGGCCCACGCCCGGGAGGTAGCCCGGCACGTCGACGAGCACGACGAGCGGCACGCCGAGCGCGTCGCACAGGCGCACGAAGCGTGAGGCCTTCTCCGCCGAGAGGGAGTCGAGGCAGCCGCCGAGACGCAGCGGGTTGTTCGCCACGACGCCGACGGTTCGGCCACCAAGCCGCCCGAGGGCGGTGACGATGTTGGGGGCCCAGCGCTCGTGGAGCTCCTGCATGGTGCCGTCGTCGAGGACGGCCGCGACGAGCGGGTGCACGTCGTAGGCGCGCTTCTTGGACTCCGGCAGCATCTGCGAGAGGTCGCGGTCCTCGACCTTGTCGAGGTCGAGCTGACCCTGCGAGCCGAGGAGCGAGGCGACGGTCCGGGCCTTGTCGAGGGCCTCCTGCTCGCTGTCGGTGAGGATGTGGACGACGCCCGAGCGCCGGCCGTGGGGCTCGGGACCGCCGAGCCGCAGCATGTCGACGTCCTCGCCCGTGACCGACCGGACGACGTCGGGACCGGTGACGAAGATCCGGCCCTCGGGCCCGAGGATGACGACGTCGGTGAGGGCCGGGCCGTACGCCGCGCCACCGGCTGCCGGACCGAGCACGACCGAGAGCTGCGGGATCTTGCCCGAGGCCTGGGTCATCACCTGGAAGATCCGACCCACCGCGTGCAACGACAGCACACCCTCGGCGAGCCGGGCGCCGCCGGAGTGCCAGAGCCCGATGATCGGGGTGCCCTCGGTCATCGCCCGGTGGTAGGCGTTGACGACGACCTTGCAGCCCTCGTCGCCCATCGCACCGCCCATCACGGTCGCGTCGGAGCAGAAGACCACCACGCGGCGCCCGTGCACGCGACCGACGGCGGCGAGCATGCCGCAGTCGTCCTCGGGGCTGATCAGCCGCATCGTGCCCTCGTCGAGGAGTGCGGTGATGCGGTGCAGCGGGTGGCGGGGATCCTCGGTACGAGGCGGCTTGGTCGCCGTCGCGGTCATGACACGGACCCGAACGCGACGGCGACGTTGGCGCCACCGAAGCCGAAGGAGTTGTTGAGAGCCGCGATGTCGCCCGACGGCAGGTCGCGGGCGGAGGTCGGGATGTCGAGCTCCACCTGCGGGTCCTTGTCGTCGAGGTTGATGGTCGGGGGGCTGACCCGGTGGTGGATCGCCAGGATGGTGGCGATCGCCTCCAGGGCACCCGCGCCGCCGAGCAGGTGCCCGGTCATCGACTTGGTGCTGGTCACCACGACGTTGTCGGCGTGGTCGCCGAGCGTGGCGTGGATCATCAGGCCCTCCGCGATGTCGCCCTGCGGCGTCGAGGTGGCGTGGGCGTTGATGTGGGCGATGTCGGAAGCGCTGATGTCGGCCTCCTGCAGCGCTCGGATGATCGCCCGGGCGCCGCCGCGGCCCTCCGGGTCGGGCTGGGCGATGTCATGGGCGTCGGCGGTGATGCCGGCCCCCAGCACCTCGGCGTAGATCCGCGCGCCGCGCGCTCGGGCGTGCTCCTCGGACTCGAGCACGAGGACGCCCGCGCCCTCACCGAGCACGAAGCCGTCACGGGCGACGTCCCACGGCCGCGACACGGTGGTCGGGTCGCCGGCGTTCTTCGACAGCGCCATCATGTTCGCGAACGCCGCCATCGGCAGCGGGTGGATCGCCGCCTCGGTGCCGCCCGCGAGCACGATGTCGGCCCGGCCGAGCCGGATCTGGTCGAGCGCGAGCGAGATCGCCTCGTTGCCGGACGCGCACGCCGAGACCGGGGTGTTCACCGCGGCCCGGGCACCGACGTACAGGCTGATCTGCGCGGCAGGGGCGTTCGGCATCAGCATCGGTACGGCGAGCGGCGAGACGCGCCGCGGGCCCTTCTCGAGCAGGATGTCGTAGTTGGCGAGCAACGTCGTCACCCCGCCGATGCCGGAGGCCATCGCGACGCCCAGGCGCTCCTTGTCGTGCTCGACCTCATCGAGACCCGAGTCGGCCCAGGCCTCCATCGCGGCGACCATCGCGAACTGCGACGACCGGTCCAGACGGCGGGCCTTGACCCGCTCCAGCACCTCCGTCGGCTCGACGGCTATCCGGCCGGCGATCTTGACGGGCAGGTCCTCGGCCCAGGGGTCGTCGAGGTGGCGGACGCCCGACTGGCCCTTGACCAGGGCGTCCCAGGTGGACGGGACATCGCCACCGACGGGGGAGGTCGTCCCCAGCCCGGTGACGACGACACGCTTGTTCGGCATGGAGTCCTCGCGAGTGCTCGATGGATGGATGGGGTGGCGGGCCTGACGGCCCGGCCGTCAGCCCTGGGCGTTCTCGATGAAGGAGACGGCGTCACCGACGGTCTTGAGGTTCTTCACCTCGTCGTCGGGGATGGACACGCCGAACTTCTCCTCGGCGGCCACGACGACCTCGACCATCGACAACGAGTCCACGTCGAGGTCGTCGACGAACGACTTGTCGAGCTGGACGTCTTCGACGGGGATGCCTGCGACCTCGTTGACGATCTCGGCGAGGTCGGCGCGGATCTCTTCGGTGGTGGCCATGCTGTGGGTCCTCTTCTCTGTTGTCACCATCTGTGGTGGCGGTTGCGGTCCACGCCCGTGCCGGGCAGGGCGGGGGTCTAGGGAACGGTGATGACCTGGGCCGCGTAGGCCAGGCCGGCACCGAAGGCGATCAGCAGCGCGGTGTCGCCGCTGCGGGCCTGTCCCTCGTCGATCATCCGATCGAGGGCCAGGGGGACCGAGGCCGCCGAGGTGTTGCCCTGCTCGGCGATGTCGCGGGCGATCTTGACCCGCTCGGGAAGCTTCATGGCGCGGGCCATGGCGTCGATGATCCGCATGTTGGCCTGGTGGGGCACGAACACGTCGAGGTCGTCGGGGGTGATGCCCGCGCGGTCGAGGGCCTGCTGGGCGACCTTGGCCATGGTGAACGACGCCCAGCGGAACACCGGGTTGCCCTGCATGCTGAGGCTCGGCATCGTCGGCTTGTCGGCCGCCATCCGGTCGCGCCAGTCCTCGTCCTGACGGATCAGGTCGAACTGCTCGCCGTCGGAGCCCCAGACCACCGGACCGATGCCCGGGGAGTCGCTCGGACCGACGACCGCCGCACCCGCGCCGTCGGCGAAGATGAACGCCGTACCCCGGTCGGTGGAGTCGGTGATGTCCGAGAGTCGCTCCACACCGATCACCAGCACGTGGCCGGCGCCACCAGCGCGCACCATCTGGTCGGCGAGGGCGAGTCCGTGGCAGAAGCCAGCGCACGCCGCCGAGATGTCGAAGGCCGCAGCCTGGTTGGTGCCGAGCTCGTAGGCGATCGCGGTCGCGATGGCCGGGGTCTGGAGGAGGTGGGTCACCGTCGCGACGATCACGCAGTCGATCTGCTCGGCGTCCACGCCGGCGTGATCGAGGGCCTTCCGCGAGGCGCCGACCGACATCACCTGCACGGTCTCCTCCGGGGTGGCGAAGCGGCGCTGCTTGATGCCGGAGCGCTGCTGGATCCACTCGTCGCTCGAGTCGATCGCGTCGACGATCTCGGAGTTGGGCACGATCAGCGAGGGGCGGTAGCTGCCGATCCCCAGCACTGCGGCGTACGGCGCGCCGGTGGCGGTCTCGATGGCGGCCATCAGGCTGCTCCCTCCGGGTGGAGCCGAACCAGGGGCTGGCCGGGCGAGACGAGGTCGCCGTCCTCGACCAGCCACTCGACGACCTGGCCGCCGTGGGCGGCCCTGACCTCGGTGCGGTCGCGGGAGCTGGCGACGTCGCCGACGGTGGCCCCGGGCTCGAGGATGTCGGCGGCTGCGGCCTCCTCCGAGCGGTGGAAGGTGCCCTTCATCGGCGAGACGACCATCAGCCAGGTCGGCGTCGTCTCGATCATCGAGGCCTCGCCGTGCTTGGCGCAGAAGGCCCGCGCGTCGTCGAGCTGGTCGGGCGTCTTGAGCGCGAACGTCTCGACGCCGGGCAGGGCGCGCTTGGCGATGCCAGCCAGGGTGCCGGCCGGCGGCATCTCGAGCAGGCCGGTCACCCCGAGGTCGGTCATGGTCTCCATGCAGAGGTCCCAGCGCACGGGACGCGCGATCTGGCCGACGATCCGGGCCACGACGTCGCGGCCGTCGTGCACGACCTGGCCGTCGCGGTTGGAGATCAGCGGCGTGCGCGGGTCGTGGGTCGACACCGAGCGGGCCAGGGTGGCCATGTGACCGACGGCCGGCGCCATGTGCTCGGTGTGGAACGCGCCGGCGACGCTGAGCGCGATCAGCCGCGCCTTGGCGGGCGGGCTGTCGGCCAGAGCCTGGAGCTGCTCCATGGTGCCCGCGGCCACGATCTGGCCGGGGCCGTTGTCGTTCGCGGCGGTGAGGCCCTGGGCCTCGAGAGCGGCCAGCACCTCGTCGCGGTCGCCACCGAGCACCGCGGTCATCCCGGTGGGGGTGGCCGCGGCGGCCTCCGCCATCGCCTTGCCGCGCTCACGCACGAGCACCATCGCCTGCTCGGCAGTGATCGCTCGCGCACCTGCGGCGGCGGCGATCTCGCCGACGCTGTGGCCCGCCACAGCACCGATCTGGCTGAATGCGTCCGCCGGATGGGGGAACAGCTCGAGCGCGGCGATCAGCCCGGTCGCCACCAGGAGCGGCTGGGCGATCTGGGTCTCGCGGATGGTCTCGGCGTCGGCCTCGGTTCCGTAGTGGGCGAGGTCGATGCCGGCGACGGTGGAGAGCCAGTGGAACCGCGAGGCGAAGGTGGTGTCCTCGAGCCAGGGCGTGAGGAAGCCGGGGGACTGGGCTCCCTGACCGGGAGCGACGATGACGAGCACGGCTCCAGCCTTGCGGGTCGAGGGGCGCCGGTGCCCATCGGGCGCGCACGAAACTCACCCACCGATCTTTGTAGGGTTCCTACAAAGGGGGCGCATGGCTGTCCGGGTCGTCGGCGCGCCGCGCCTGCCGGCCGAGCACCAGGGCCAGCTGCAGGGTCAGCGCCTCGCGGGCATCGGTGGCCGACAGCCCGGTCACGTCGGCTGCCTGACGCAGTCGGTAGCGCACCGTGTTCGGATGCACGAAGAGGGCCCGAGCGGTCGCCTCGAGCGACTGCCCGTGCTGGAAGTACGCCGTGAGGGTCTCGATCAGCGTGTTCCCCCGGGCGGAACTCGCCTGCCGCAGGGGCACGAACACCTCCTCGACCAGGTGGCGCCGGGCGTGGCCGTCACCGGCGAGCACCCGCTCGGGCAGCAGGTCGTCGGTGGCCACCGGGCGGGGCGCGTCGGGCCAGCCGACGGCCGCTCGCAGCCCCGAGAGAGCAGCGCGGGCCGAGACGTGCGCCGAGGCGAGGTCGTCGGCGCGAGGCCCGACGACGACGGGCCCGTCGCCGTAGAAGCGCACGACGGTGTGGGCCGCCTTGTCGGGGTCGTCCTCGCCACCGAGGATCACGACGAGCCGGTCGCCCTGGGTGGCGCACAGCGCGTCCATGCCAGCGGCGCGCGCGGCCCGTCGTACCTGGTCGAAGAGGTCTTCGCTGCGCCGCGACGGCGCGGTGCCCAGGACGACGCTCACGCCGCCGCGGTGGGCCCAGCCCAGCGCGCTGGCGCGGGAGGCCACCGCCTCGTCCGCCTCGGCGCGGAGCACCGAGTCGACGACCAGCGCCTCGAGCCGTGCATCCCAGGCACCGCGGGCCTCCGCGGCCCGCGCGTAGACCTCGGCGGTGGCGAACGCGACCTCACGCGCGTAGCGCAGGACCGCCGCATGCACCGCCGGTGCGTCTGCCGGGTCGACCACCTCGTCCACGTGCGACTCGACCACCTCGATGCCCAGCCGGACCAGGTCGACGGTCTGACCGAGCGTGATCACACCGGTGAGGGTCCGCGGAGCCGCTCCGAAGACGGCCGCAGCGGTGTCACCGGGCGAGGCTGCGTCGTCGTCGAGGCGGAACCAGTCGACGAAGCCCTGGATGCCGGCCTGGAGGATCTGCCCCACCCACGAACGGCTCTCGGCCGTCAGCTCGGCGAACCACGGCATGTCGGTCAGCATCCGCGACATCGCGGCCGAGCTGAGCTGCCCGGTCGAGCGTCGTAGCGCGTCGGCGGCACGCTCCCGGGACGCCTCCGCCGGGGGCGCGACGCCGCCCCGGGCGGGCTCCGGCAGGGCTGCGGCGGTCACGTCTCGACCCTAGTGGGGACCCAGGCCCCGAGGAATCCCGCATGAACGTGGGGTTTCCGCCTTACATACGGCGGGTACGTCTGGTTGAATCCGGCAGGACCGCGACAGGAGAGCGACGTTGCCGATGCGCCAGCACCGCGTGCAGTACGTGACCGTGCACGGACACCGCCGGGCCTTCGTCAAGGTCGGCACGGGTCCGGCCATGCTGCTGCTCCACGGGCTCGGGTGCGACCACCGCACCTGGCTGCCGGTGATCGACTCGCTCTCGCGTCACCACACGGTGATCGCGCCCGACCTGCTCGGCCACGGGATGTCCGACAAGCCGCGCGCCGACTACAGCGTCGGCGGCTTCGCCAACGGCATGCGCGACCTGCTCACCGTCCTCGGCATCGACAAAGCCACCGTGGTGGGACACAGCTTCGGTGGCGGCGTGGCGATGCAGTTCGCCTACCAGTTCCCCGAGCGCACCGAGCGGCTCGTCCTCGTCGGATCCGGCGGGCTCGGTCCCGAGGTCTCCGCAGCGATCCGGGCGATCACGACCACCGGCTTCTACCAGGTGATGGGGCTGCTGACGCTGCCCGGCATCCGCCACGTCGGCACGGCCGGCCTGCGCGCCCTGTCGCGCACCGGGGTGAAGGAGTTCCGCGACTTCGACGAGGTCGCGGCGATCTACGAGTCCTTCGAGGACCCCGCGGCGCGCGCCGCCATCCGCCATGTCGTGCGTGCGGTCGTGGACTGGCAGGGGCAGATCGTGACCATGGCCGACCGCGCCTATCTGACCGAGGCGATGCCGATGCTGGTGATGTGGGGCGACGAGGACCGCGTGATCCCCACCAGCCATGCGGAGCGGGCGGCAGAGCTGGCGCCCAAGGCGCGCATCGAGATCCTGCCGAACTCCGGGCACTTCCCCCACAAGGACCACCCCGACCTGTTCGTGAAGGTGCTGCGCGACTTCGTGCGTACGACGCGCCCAGCGTCGTACTCCCGGGCGCGCTGGCGCCGGCTGCTCGAGAACGGCGCTCACGGCTCGACTCCCCTGGCGGCCGTCGACGCCCCCACCGCCTGAGCCGGTCCGGTCGCGACGAGCCCCTGCCCACGGAATACCGCGGGCGTCCTCGGTCTTGTCGCCAAGGAGTGGGTCGACCCCCGAGAGTCGGGCGCGGTCGTCCACCGGAGGAGTGAGATGAGCAAGACGTGGTTCATCACCGGTACGTCGCGCGGGTTCGGCCGCGAGTGGGCGATCGCTGCGTTGGAGCGCGGTGACCGTGTCGCCGGCACCGCGCGCGACGTCGCCGTTCTCGACGACCTGGCACAGAAGTACGGCGACGCCCTGCTGCCGATCGCCCTCGACGTCACCGACCGCGACGCGGACTTCGCCGCCGTCGCCCGGGCGCACGAGCACTTCGGCGGCCTCGACATCGTGGTCAACAACGCCGGCTACGGGCACTTCGGCATGATCGAGGAGCTGACAGAGGACGAGGCACGGGCCCAGATCGAGACCAACCTGTTCGGTGCCCTGTGGGTCACCCAGGCGGCGCTGCCCTTCCTGCGCGAGCAGGGGAGCGGCCACATCGTGCAGGTGTCGTCGATCGGCGGCATCTCCGCGTTCCCGCTGGTCGGGATCTACCACGCCTCGAAGTGGGGCCTCGAGGGCTTCAGCCAGGCGCTGGCCCAGGAAGTCGCCTCCTTCGGCATCCACGTGACCCTGGTCGAGCCCGGCGCGTTCTCGACCGACTGGGCGGGGCCGTCGTCCAAGCACTCGGCCGAGCACCCGGCGTACGCCGGCATCCACCGCACCACGCAGGAGAACCGGAAGCGGCGCGCGAGCAACCCCGGCGACCCCGTGGCGACCCGCGAGGCCATCCTGCGCGTGGTCGACGCCGAGGAGCCGCCCCTGCGCGTCTTCTTCGGCGAGGTGCCGCTGGCGATCGCGACGGCCGACTACGAGTCGCGCCTCAAGACCTGGAACGAGTGGCAGCCGGTGGCCCTGATCGCGCAAGGCGGCTCGGCCGAGGCCTGAGGCTCGAGGGGACCCTAGGCGTCGCCGCCTTCCTGCTTGATGCCGGAGACGGCGGTGGGGTCGTCGATGCGGTAGTGGTCGAGCGCCTTCTGCACGGCGTCGCGGCCGATCCGCCCCTCCTCGGCCAGCGCCGAGAGCGCCTGGCAGACCACCGACTCGGCGTCGATCTTGAAGAAGCGGCGCGCGGCCGGGCGGGTGTCGGCGAAGCCGAACCCGTCGGCGCCGAGCGTGTAGTAGCTCTGCGGCACCCAGCGCGAGATCTGCTGCGGCACGGCGCGCATGTAGTCGCTCACCGCGACCACGGGGCCGGCGGCGTCGCGCACCTTCCGCGTGACGTACGGCGTCCGCGGCTCCTCGAGCGGGTGCATGAGGTTCCACTCCTCGGTCGCCAGCGCCTCGCGGGAGAGCTCGTTCCACGACGTCACCGACCACAGGTCGGCTGCCACGCCCCAGTCGTCGGCCAGCAGCTGCTTGGGCGCGCTGGATCCACGGCAGCCCGACACCGCTGGCGAGCAGCTGCACGCGGGGCGCGTCCTCGGCGAGACCCTCCGGTGGCGTGGCCAGGTGGTAGATGCCGCGCAGCAGCCCGTCGACGTCGAGGTTCTCCGGCTGCGCCGGCATGCTCAGCGGCTCGTTGTAGACCGTCAGGTAGTAGATGACGTCCTCGCCGTGAGGGTGCTCGGTGCTCGTGCCGTACATCCGGCGCATGCCGTCCTGCACGATGTGGGCGATCTCGTAGGCGAAGGCAGGGTCGTAGTGCACGACCGCCGGGTTGGTCAGCGCCAGCAGCGGCGAGTGGCCGTCGGCGTGCTGGAGCCCCTCGCCGGTCAGCGTCGTCCGCCCGGCGGTGGCACCGATCAGGAAGCCGCGCGCCAGCTGGTCGGCCATCGCCCAGATCGAGTCGCCGGTCCGCTGGAAGCCGAACATCGAGTAGAAGATGTAGAAGGGGATCATCGGCTCGCCGTGCGTGGAGTACGACGACCCGGCGGCCGTGGCGGACGCGACGCAGCCGGCCTCGGAGATGCCCTCATGGAGCATCTGACCCTGCGGTGACTCCTTCCACGCCAGCAGCAGCTTGCGGTCGACCGACTCGTAGAGCTGGCCGGCCGGGTTGTAGATCTTCGCCGAGCTGAACATCGAGTCCATGCCGAACGTGCGGTACTCGTCGGGAGCGATCGGCACGATCCGCCGGCCGATCTCGGGGTCCTTCATCAGGTCCTTGAGGAGCCGCACCAGCGCCATCGTGGTGGCGATCTTCTGCTTGCCGGAGCCCTGCTTCAGCTCGTCGTACATCGCGTCGCCAGGCAGCGTGAGCGAGCGCGGGTTCACCCGGCGCATCGGTACGCCGCCGCCCAGCTCGCGGCGCCGGTCGCGGAGGTACTCGAGCTCCGCCGAGCCCTCGCCCGGGTGGTAGAACGGCGCCGAGCCGTCGAACTCGTAGTGCTCGTCGATGTCCTGGTCGGTGATCGGGAGCTCGAGCCGGTCGCGGAACGCCTTGAGCGTGACCGCGTTCAGCTTCTTCATCTGGTGGGTGGCGTTCTTCCCCTCGAGGGCGTCGATCGTCCAGCCCTTGATGGTGTGCGCCAGGATCACCGTCGGCTGGCCGACGTGCTTCGCCGCGGCGTCGAAGGCGGCGTACACCTTGCGGTAGTCGTGACCGCCGCGCGGCAGGAGCTCGATGTCGCGGTCGGTGAGGCCCTCGACCATCTTGCGCAGACGTGCGTCGGCACCGAAGAAGTGCTCGCGGATGTAGGCGCCGGTCTCGACGGAGTAGGTCTGGAACTGCCCGTCGGGCGTGCGGTTCATCTGGTTCACCAGCGCGCCGTCGACGTCCTGCGCCAGCAGCGCGTCCCACTCGCGGCCCCAGACGACCTTGATCACGTTCCAGCCCGCGCCGCGGAAGTACGACTCGAGCTCCTGGATGATCTTGCCGTCGCCGCGGACCGGCCCGTCGAGCTGCTGGAGGTTGCAGTTGATGACGAAGGTGAGGTTGTCGAGCTCCTCGCGGGCGGCCAGGCCGATCGCGCCGAGCGACTCGGGCTCGCCCATCTCGCCGTCGCCGAGGAAGGCGTAGACCTGCTGCTGGCTGGTGTCCTTGATGCCGCGGTTCTGCAGGTAGCGGTTGAACCGCGCCTGGTAGATCGAGTTCAGCGCTGCCAGGCCCATCGAGACCGTCGGGAACTCCCAGAACTCCGGCATCAGCCGGGGGTGGGGGTACGACGAGAGCCCCTGGCCGGCGCCGTGCTGCACCTCCTGGCGGAAGCGGTGGAGCTGGTCGGAGCTGAGCCGCTTCATCAGGTAGGCACGGGCGTAGATGCCGGGGGAGGCGTGACCCTGGATGTAGAGCTGGTCGCCGCCGCCCGGGTGGTCCTTGCCACGGAAGAAGTGGTTGTAGCCGACCTCGTAGAGGCTCGCGGCCGAGGCGTACGTCGCGATGTGGCCGCCGACCTCGAGTCCCTTGCGGTTGGCCGACGACACCATCACCGCGGCGTTCCAGCGGATCAGCCGCCGGATCCGCCGCTCCATCTCCTCGTCACCGGGGAACCACGGCTCGCGCTCGGGCGGGATGGTGTTGATGAAGTCGGTGCTGCGCAGGGCGGGCACGCCGACCTGCTTCTCGCGGGCACGCTCGAGCAGGCGCAGCATGATGTAGCGGGCGCGCTCACGACCGTGCGCATCGGTCAGGTCGTCGAAGGAGTCGAGCCACTCCTGGGTCTCCTCGGGGTCGATGTCCGGGAGCTGGGTGGGCAGGCCCTCGTGGATGACCGCACGGGCCTGCCCGGGCTCGCTGCTGACCGGCGCAGAGGCCTCCGAAGTGGCCGCGGGGGTGGCGGCAGAAGTCTCACTCACCCGTTCATCGTGTCACGCGTCGCGACGGCGTGAAATCTACCCATCGGTAGGCCCGGTCCGCGGAACGGGTTGCGCAGCGCGTCGTAGTCCGCTGGACTACCACCACCGAGCCGGGGGCGAGAGACCGTGCCGCCGGCGAAACAGCTTGGAGGAGACCGTTGAGCGCGACCGCTGGTGGCGGTTCCACCCATACCGACGCCCCCGCGGGTCCCGCCGCGCGACTCGGCCTCGTCAAGGGCATGGTCGTCCAGGAGCTCGGGTGGGACTCCGACACCGACGACGACCTCCGGGTCGCGATCGAGGACGCCCTCGACTCCGACATGGTCGACAGTGACTACGGCAACGTCGTGGACGCGGTCGTGCTCTGGTGGCGTGACGAGGACGGCGATCTCGTCGACGGGCTGGTGGACTCCCTCACCGACCTCGTCGGTGGCGGCGTCATCTGGCTGCTCACGCCCAAGGTCGGCCGACCGAACGCCGTCGAACCCGCTGACATCACCGAGGCCGCGCCGATCGCCGGTCTCGCCCTGACCACCACGGCCGCGGTCAGCAAGGACTGGACGGCCACGCGACTCGTCACGCCCAAGTCGCCCGCGTGACCCGAAGGCCGCCGGCACACGCTCTGCTCGCACGTGCCCTCGGCGCTGCCGGCTCGGCCGGCACCGGCGCCCGGGTGCTCGGCGCTTCCGGCGTGCTGCGACCGATCCCGCCGGCGGCCCTGGCGCGGATGGGCCGGACGCTCAAGGACTGGGGCACCGGCCCGGCAGGTGGGTTCATCGCGATGGCGATCCGCGATCCGGGCCGCGTCGGGATCATCGACGAGAAGGGCACTCTGACCTGGGGCGACCTCCACCGACGATCCAACGCCCTGGCCCGCGCCCTGGCCGAGCGCGGCGTCGGCGAGGGCGACAGCGTCGCGATCATGTGTCGCAACCACCGCGGCTTCGTCGAGTCCTGCGTCGCCACCGCGAAGCTGGGTGCCGACATCCTGCTGCTCAACACGGCGTTCGCGGGGCCGCAGCTGGTCGACGTGCTCGAGCGCGAGAGGCCGAGGGTCGTCGTCCACGACCAGGAGTTCACCGGGCTGTTGGCGAAGGCCAGGATCGACACCCGGGTCCTGGGTTGGGTCGACACGGAGTCGGGCGAGGACGACATCGACACCCTCGTCACGTCGTACGACGACTCCGACGTCGTGCCGCCCAAGCGCCACGCGCGCATCGTGATCCTGACCTCCGGCACCACCGGCGCCCCCAAGGGGGCCCCGCGCAGCGAGGCCGGGCTCGGCGCCGCGGTCGCGCTGCTCTCGCGGATGCCGCTCCGCTACGGCTGGCGCACCCACGTCGCCGCTCCGCTCTTCCACACCTGGGGATTCGCCCACCTGGCTCTGGCGATGCTGCTCGGCTCGACCGTCGTCCTGCGGCGGCGCTTCGACAGCGAGGGCTGCCTGCAGGCAGTGGAGGACGAGCGTTGCGAGTCGCTGGTGGTGATCCCGGTGATGCTCCAGCGGATCCTGCTGCTCGACCGCGAGGTGCTCGACCGCTACTCCCTGCCGACCCTCGAGGTGACGGCGGCCTCGGGCTCCGCCCTGCCCGGCGACCTCGCGCTGACCTGGATGGACACGTTCGGGGACAACCTCTACAACATCTACGGCTCCACCGAGGTGGCCTACGCCTCGATCGCGACGCCGGTCGACCTGCGCGCGGCGCCGACCTCGGCCGGCAAGCCGCCGTGGGGCACCGTGGTCAAGATCCTCGACGCCGACGGCCGGGAACGACCCCGTGGTGAGACCGGCCGGATCTTCGTGGGCAACGGCATGCTCTTCGAGGGCTACACCGGTGGGGAGTCCAAGGAGGTCGTGGACGGGCTGATGTCGTCGGGCGACGTCGGTCGCTTCGACGAGAACGGACGGCTCTACGTCGAGGGCCGCGACGACGAGATGATCGTCTCCGGCGGGGAGAACGTGTTCCCGCAGGAGGTCGAGGACTGTCTGGCACGCCACGAGGCGGTCGTCGAGGTGGCAGCGATCGGCATCGACGACGACCAGTTCGGCAAGCGGCTGAGGGCTTTCGTGGTCGTCCAGGCCCCCGTTCCGAGCGAGGACGACCTCAAGGAGTGGGTCCGCGAGAACCTCGCCCGCTACAAGGTCCCGCGCGAGATCGTGTTCCTCGATGAGCTCCCTCGCAACGCGACTGGCAAGATTCTGAAGCGTGAGCTCGCTGAACACGACTGATGCCCCGCCGCCTCGTCCGGTCCCGGCGCTGAATGACGGCGCGCCGGCACCGGACTTCGCGCTGCGCGACCAGTTCGGGCAGGACGTCGTGCTGTCGTCGTACGCCGGTCGCAAGGCCGTGCTGCTCGTGTTCTTCCCGTGGGCGTTCTCCAACGTCTGCACCAGCGAGATGGCCGGGATCCGCGAGCGACTCGACGAGTTCATGACCTTCGACACCGAGGTGTTCGCGATCTCGACCGACCCGACGTACTCCCTGCGGGTCTTCGCCGACCACGACGGCCTCAACTTCCCGCTGCTCAGCGACTTCTGGCCGCACGGCGCGGTGGCACAGGCCTACGGCGTCTTCGACCCCGAGCGCGGGGTCGCCCGGCGCTCCTCGTTCGTCATCGACCGAGGGGGCCTGGTGCGGTGGTCGGTGCACAACGAGCTGCCCGACGGACGCGACCTGGACGAGCACCTGGCCCGCCTGCACCACCTGGACTAGACCAGGCAGGTCAATTTCTCCCGAATTGTGACCTGGGAGTGGAGATCCTCGGGGTCGTTGGGTACTCTTCTTCACGTTGAGCCGCTGGTGACCCGAGACGCCAGCGGCTCGACTCTATTTCCAGGCCTTCCCGTGCCCGCCCCGGGAGCCACATCCGTCTCGCCAGTTGCGTCGTGCGGGCACGGCTTGGACCCGGCCGGAACCGCGTTTCGTCGTCGTGACGGAGTCTCGGGAGGCGGCGAGACGACCGTGGCTCGCCAGCCTGGTCGAGAGTCGGTGGAGGCTCGGGGCGGGTCAGGAGGCGGGTGAGGCCGCGGTTCGGCGCCCCCGGGCGACCCCGGTTAGTCTGTCCGCGATTTCGGGCGCATAGCTCAGCTGGTAGAGCGCCTCCCTTACAAGGAGGATGTCAGGGGTTCGAGTCCCTTTGCGCCCACCGAGAGTGCTGACCGTTGGTCGGCCAGATCACCCCTGGTCATGGACGTCGGTCGCGAGGGGGTGCCAGTGGTCGATTCCGCACGGTCAGCGACGTGAGCGGAACGCGATGCCCTCCATGTCAGCGGGAAGTGAATGTGTTTCCCGGGGAGGCAGGGCATTTCACCCCTTGACCTTGGACCACACTCCAAGGTTTACGGTCGACCCATGACGGCGACGACGGTGATCGAGCGTGGGATGCGAGTCGCAGAGCTCGCCAAGAGGGTCGGGGTCAGCCCGGACACGATCCGCTACTACGAGAAGGCGGGACTTCTGCCCGCGCCGAAGAGAACGCCGGCCGGATACCGCGAGTACGACGCCTCCGCCGTCGATCGACTGCAGTTCATTCAGGGGTCCCAACGACTCGGGCTGAGACTCGTCGACATCCGAGACCTCCTGGCGATCAGAGACACCGGCGAGTGCCCATGTGAACCGGCCGAGCACCTGTTGACCCGCCGCTTGGCAGAGGTGGACGCCGAGATCGCTCGGCTGACCGTGCTTCGCGCCGACATGGCTGCGATGCGCGATGCCCTCCCCGCTCAGGACTGCCCACCACCGGCACCGGGGACGTGGTGCCCACCAGAGGAAAGGGGGTGCTGACCGTGACCTTGGACCTGGTTCGCGATGACTGCTGCGACGACCCGACATGCACGCCAGAGGAGTGCGGCTGCGACTGCTGCTGAGCTCGAAACTTGGAGGGGTCGGTCTTGCGATCGGCCCCTTCGGCGTGCGCGCTCATCGCATGAGCGGTACACGGACAGCGGCATGTGAGTGCGTTGCATCCAGCGGCTGCTCTAGCGGGAGTTGGTGAGTTGTGCGCATCTTGCGAGTTGATGGAGTGCGTCGCGGACCGGCCAGATGAGCACCTCGTTGGTTCCGGCGTCTGCGTAGGCGGCGAGGACTTCTGCGCAGTACTGGGCGGTCCCGATGGGCAGGTGTCGTAGCGAGTCTGGGTCGCGATTGAGTGCAGGTGCCAGCACGTCGACGATGATGTGCTCGGCCTCGTGGTGATGGTCGGTGATGTAGAGCCAGGTGGTGGCGATCGCGTCGGGGAATGAGTTCGGGGTCCGACCGGCCTGGTGCAGGTGGGCATCGAGACGGGCGCGCGTCTGGGTGTACTGGTCGGGAGTGAGGTTGTAGGCGGAGGCGAGCCAACCGTCTGCCGCGCGCGCCATGACAGCCATACGCCGGTCCGATCCCCAGCTGGCGAACCAGATGGGTGGGGGTGGATCGGGTGTGGGGTCGAGGCGGAGGCCACCGGTGTAGAACGTTCCGGTCTCTGCGTTTTCGCCGCGCACCAACGTCCGAACCAGCGGTAGGGCCTCGTCGAACCTCACCCATCGCTCCTCGAACGGGATGCCGACGGCGTCGTAGTCCCGGCGGCTGGACCCGGGGCCTAGGCCACCCACCACTGGTCCTTGGGCCATGAGCGCCAAGGACGTCAGGGTCTTGGCGACCACTGCTGGGTGACGCAGGACGGGCAGGGTGACGCTGGTGAGCAGAGTCATGGTGTCCGCGATCGCGGCCACGCTCGCGAGAGCCGTGGTTCCGTCGAGCCAGGGGCGATTCCAGATGATGTGGTCGTTGGCGGCCACAGTGTCGTAACCGAGATCGCGAGCCGCGTGGACATAGATCTGCAGCTCGGCCGCAGTGGGCAGGCCCTGGCCCAGGTCGGCCAGCGGCAGATGCGCTCCCAGCCTCATGTCACCCTTTCGAAAGTCTCGCGAACGGGATCATCCCCATGATGCGGGGACTCCGCCTGGCGGCGAAGCACCCGACCACGCTTCGTCAGAACGCGAATGTCTCAGGGGTGTTGGCTCGGGCACCCTCTGGGGGATGCCCGAGCCGGCGTGGGTAGTACTCGGGCTGGTCAGCGTGTGGCCGGTTCGGCGGCACCGGCGGCGAGCGCCTGCACGTCCTGGGTGGTCAGGGGCTGGCCCCCGATACCCCAGTCGCCGCTGGCCACCTCCTCCACGACGACCCAGGTCACCGGGCGCATGTTCTCGCCCTCGATCGAGACCATGGCGTCGGTGAGTCGCTCCACGACTTGGCGCTTCTGGTCGGCGGTGAAGACGTTTTCGATGAGTTTGACGTTGATGAATGGCATGAGTGGACGCTAGAACCACCTACTATCAGTGACAACCTCATTCAACGGAGTTTCATAAGTGAAGCTAATAGTGCACGCTCGGCGGCTGGAGGTCCTGCTGGCCGTCGCCGACTCCGGTTCCTTCTCTGCAGCCGCCTCCACGCTTGTGATGACGCAGTCGGGGGTCAGCCAGCACGTCATGCTTCTTGAACGAGAGACCGGCGCCACGCTGGTCGAACGCGGCACCCGACCGCTAGCGCTCACCGAGGCCGGACAGGCCCTGGCCCGCCACGCCCGCGTGGTGGTCGCACGCCTGGACAACGCCGAGCAAGAGCTTCTGGAGATCACCGGCAAGCGGAACGGGAGGCTTCGTCTGGGCAGCTTCCCCACTGCCCTGGCCACCTTCGTCCCCGCCATCCTCGGTGCCTTCCGACGCAACCATCCCGACGTCGCGCTGACCGTGGTCGACGACCACCTGCAACGGCTGTTGCCTCGCCTTGAAGCCGCCGAGCTGGACCTGGCCATCATCTTCGACCACCACCCGCCCGCGGACGAGGCCAGCGGCCAGCTCGACCGCGTCCACCTCTTCGACGACGCATACCGAGTGGCTCTGCCCAGCCAACACCCGCTGGGCCGCAATGCTCGACCCGTCCACATCAGTGAGCTCAAGACCGAGGACTGGATCGGCGGAGGACCCGGCAGCGCCTGGTTTCGCCCCGTGCGCTCAGCCTGCGCCGACGCAGGCTTCGACCCTCGTGTGGTGCTCAGTTCAGACGACTACGTCGCCTGCCAGTCTTTCGTCGCAGCCGGCATGGGCGTGGCGGTCATGCCCGGCCTCGCCCTGGAACATCCACTGCCAGGAGTCACCGTGATCCCGCTGCACGACCACGCACCAACCCGACGCATCTGGGCAGCCCACCTGACCGATTCGTTCCCGACCCCGGCAACGGCCGACATGACCAGGCTGCTGCAGCGCATGACACGACCACGCCGCCAGCCACCGTCCCGCAGCATGTGATCCGCACTTCCGGACCAGCAGGCACGCGTCCGCCAGCGCCCGGCCGCTGGCCCGCACGACCCGCTGAGTCCCAGACGTCAACGGACACAAGGCCGCACCGACAGCGGCATGTGAGGGCGTTGGGAGCGCGCCGGTTCGGGGCTGGCGGGCGAGGTCTACAGTGCCGGTATGGACTCCCAGTGAAGCCGCCGATTCGGCTGGCCATCGTCGATGACTACGCCGTTGTGATCGCAGGAGTTGCTTCGTTCCTCGCAGAGGAGCGGATCGACGTTGTCGAGACCGGGGCCTCGATGGCCGTGGTGACCGATGTCGACGTGGTCCTGTATGACACGTTCGGCCAGGTGCAAGGGCGAGACCTCGACTTGGAGGACTTTGTCCGCGACAGCGGCGCGAAGGTCGTGATCTACAGCTGGAACCTGCGTCCTGAGCTGATCAAGGAGGCGATGGCTGCCGGTGCCAGCGGGTACCTGTCGAAAGTGCTCACCGGGCCAGCGATTGTGAGGGCCCTCGAGCAGATCCTGGCCGGCGAAAGAGTGATCTTGACCGGGGACCAGGAGAGCAGCGTCACAGGGGAAGGTGACTGGCCCGGTCGATCAGCGGGACTCTCCCCTCGTGAGGCCGAGATCATCGCCCTGATCTCCCGGGGCCTCAGCAACCAGGAGATCGCCGAGCGCGCCCACGTGACCATCAACTCCATCAAGACGTACATCCGTTCGGCGTACCGCAAGATCGGCGTCGAAAGTCGCACCCAGGCAGTCCTCTGGGCGGTCGCGAACGGGTTCGTCTTGGACACCGAGCGCACGATCGATCCTGCCCTCCGGCAGCGTCCAGCCTCACCTACGAAACCCGTTCCGCAGCCCTAGCCACCGTCACCCGCTCATCGGTATGTGCGCGAGCGCGGACAGCGGCATGTGCGTGCGTCCCCGTAAGGCGGCGCATGTGCGTCCGCGACCGACGACAGGCTGACTGGACGTGCAGCGCACCGGTCCGGGAGGCTCCGGATCTTGGTGTTTTCTCAGGTCGCGACGACAGGCTCCTGCGGAGCCACCCGCAGATCCCGAGAGGACGTCCGTGACCGACACGCTCATTCCGCGCGACCGCTACGCCGCCGCCAAGGTGCCCGAGATCGTCGCGATCTTCTGGGTGATCAAGATCCTCACCACGGGGATGGGCGAGGCGGCCTCCGACTACCTTGCATTCACCAACCTGATTCTCGCGGGCGTCGTGGGGGCCGGCGGGCTGCTGTTCGCGATGGTCTGGCAGTTCCGTACGTCGCATTACCAGGCGTGGCCGTATTGGACCGCGGTGGCGATGGTCGCGGTGACCGGCACGATGGGTGCCGACTTCCTGCACCGCTTCCTGGGCATCTCCTACCTCGTGACCACCCCGTTCTGCGGCCTGGTGCTGGCGGCCGTGCTGACCTGGTGGTGGCTCTCGGAGCACACCCTGTCCATCCACAGCATCACCACCCGACGTCGCGAGCTCTTCTACTGGGCGACCGTGATGGCGACCTTCGCATTCGGCACCGCAGTCGGTGACCTGACAGCCTCGTCGTTAAACCTCGGCTACTTCAAGTCTGGTCTGCTGTTCGGGATCTTGATCCTGATCCCGTGGGTGGCCTGGCTGATGGGGCTGAACGCCGTGATCGCCTTCTGGGCGGCCTACATCCTCACGCGGCCGCTCGGGGCGTCCTTCGCCGACTGGTTCGCCAAGCCGCCCAGCCGGAGTGGACTTGGGTATGGAGACGGCCCGGTCACCCTCGTCCTCTTGGCGGCGATCGTGGTCCTGGTCACCTGGGTCTCTGTGCGCGAGAGCCAGGAACAGCCGCGGCCCGAACAGCAGGACGACCTCGAGGCCGACCGGGTCTGACGGGCAGATGCCGCCCCCCAGGTTGAGCGCTCGATCGGCTCGGAGCGCGTGATGAGCTCCCCCACGCCCCGCTCCTCAGGAGCCCCGCACGCTCATCGGTGCGAGTTCAGGCGGTGAACGCAACACCGCGGCTAGTGCTTGTGATGGTGACTTGAACCCGAGGGTCTGTCGAGGGCGTTCGTTGAGCTCAAGGGCGATGGCGTCGAAGTCGGTCTGGGTGAGGGTGCGGAAGTCCAAGCTCTTGGGGAGGCCGCGCCGGGAGCGTCAACCGCCGGCCGCGGCACCACCGCCGCCGCTTCCCCTCTGATCAGCGTTCCGCTCGGTCCTCTAGGACGTCGTACGGAGGTGCGACCGCTTGCTCCCTCCGCATGAAATCTGCGGCGGACCAGGCCGCGACTCAGAAGGAGTCGCGTATGTGGATCGGCCGGGGCGCCAGCACCCGGTCGAGTGCCTCGTCGTTCTCCGTGCCGCCGGAGAGGTGCCCGGCCATCCGGAGGTTGGCGCAGGTCTGGGCGCCGGCCCAGGCCAGAGCGAGCCCGCCGGGTGTCAGGACGGGACCCCGGGCCGCCGCGGCCGGCGCGCAGGTGGCTTTCCCCCGGTCGATCACCAGGCGCCAGGTCCCGTTGGTCGTCCCGAGGTGATCCCCGGCGACGGAGAACGCGACGTCGCCGTCCACCGGCCAGTTGCGGCCGGCGAACGCGCCTGGCACGTCGTGCACGCGCAGCATGTACGGCTCGCGCTCCACCGCCTTCCAGTGCGCAGACGGGAGCGACAGCCGGGCCACGTCGTGGCCCGACGTACACAGCCGCACCTGGCCGACCACGCTGCCGAACGACCCGAGCACGTGCCACAGGGCGCCGTAGGCGTCGCCCCTCAGTGCGAGCAGATCGACGACCTCGAGGGTCGCGGAGTCGCCGGTCTCCTGGCCGCGGTCCCAGCTCGCGAAGCCGATCACGTCGCCCGCGTCGTCGACGGCGAGCGTGACTCCGGTGAACGCGTCGATGAAAGCCTTGGCATCGGCCGGGAACGCCGGCCCGCGGCGCGTGAGCGGGCCGTTCTGCGCTGCCGCCCAGGTGTCGTACACCCGGCAGACCGCGTCGAAGTCGGCGGGCGTCGCCCGGCGGGTGCGCACGCCTGCCGGGGCACCGATCCGGGCCAGCGCTGCTGCGGGGACCTCGACCGTGTCGTAGGACGAGATCACCTCGTAGCCGAACTTGCGGTAGATCCCGGGCGCGGTGCAGAACATCGTCGACACCGCTTCCCCGCGCTCCCGTAGCCCGTCGTCGAGGGCTACCCGGAACAATTCGTCGAGCAGCTTCGTGCCCCGCCGCTCGGCGGTCACCACGACGCCGGCGATGCCTCCGCTGGGTACGGCGCTGCCGCCGAACCACGAGTGGTACCCACGGGTTGCCAGCCGCGCCACGAGGTGGTCGTCGTCGAACGTGCCATACGCGTGGTACCCGGGCCGCGGGGGGTCGTCGGGGCTCGGCGGCGTCGTGCCCGGCGGGAGGTCGCCGAACGCTTCGCGGATGAGCGCCATTGACTGGTCGAAGTCGTCCCGGTTGAGCGGTCGGGTGATCACGGGCATGGCCGCAGCCTAGGAGGCAACGCCATGGTCACCATGGCACTGGGTGCGGATCCGGGAGGGCACCGCGGGGCGACTCAAGCATCCAGCGGCCGACCTACCCCCGCACATCGACTCTTCGGAGCAGCCACTTCCCGGACCCGCAGCGCCGACGCTACGACTACCCGGCCACCGCTGAACGCCACAACGATCCCCAGCCCGACAACCCATCCCTTGACATAGAGGGGAGCCATGAGCGCTCCCGGACAGCGGCATGTGAGTGCGTTGGTTTGCCTCTCTGGTGCCGTAGGCGCGGACTAACGTGGCCACGTGGAGAAGGAGTTCGTAGGTGGCCTGCATGTCAACGGCATGGCCTACTCGTGGCCGCTCATCAAGTTGGATGCGACGGAGGAACGGCTCCTCTTCCGTGCGCGGTTCGGCTTGGGCCGGTTTGCCGGGCCATGGCAGCGTGGATCGCAGAGCAGGTGACGTCTGTCGCCTCGACCGGGAAGGGCAGCGTCCTGGTTTCGCTCTCGGCGTCGTCGAGATCCTCTCAACTCAGGGTGATCAGCGCTGGGTGTTCAATGCCATGAGTCCGTCGCGGGGGCAGCGTTGCTCCGCGCGCTCGCTGACCTGGGCTACCCAGCCAGAGTCTGACGGTTCGGACGACCGCTTCCCCCGATGTCCCGCCGAAGCTGTCGGCCGAGGTGCGGGTCTATGCCACCGGGCAGGGACGCAGGACCGACGTGACTGATGCTCACTCCATCGCCCTGGTCGGCACTCGAGTGGCCGGACTACGTCCGGTGGTGAGCAATGCCGATCTCGACGTACTGCGGCTGCTCGCCGACCGCCGCCGTCAGCTCGGTGACGAGCACACCCGCAAGGTCTCCCAGCTGCACGCCCTGTTGTTGGAGCTGATCCCCAGCGGGGCGAAGAAGAATCTCTCCGCCTCCCAAGCCAAGCAGCTGCTGGCTAAGGTCCGGCCACGTGAGGTGGCCGGCAAGACCCGCCGACGCCTCGCAGCCGAGCTCATCGCAGACCTGGAACGGATCCACACCCGGAAGAAGGCCGCCGACAAAGAGCTGCGCGAGCTCGTGGCTGCGACCGGGACCAGGCTGATGGACCTGCACGGCATCGGCCCCTCCGGTGCAGCCAGGCTCCTGGTCGAGGTCGGCGACAGGTGGTCTCAATGGGTCAGCGCAACACTTCCTGATTCGAGGAGGTTGCGATGGCGCGTGGTTATCGGAGGTTTTCGCCTGCGGATGAGGATGAGATCTGGGCGCGGTTGCGCGCTGGGCATGCGGCTAAGCCGACAGCTCGTGCGTTGGGCGTCCCAACCGGGACGGTGCGGGCGTATCTGGTGCGGTGTGGTGGGATCCGGCCAGCTCCGCGCGGCGGTCGCCTGGGCGGTTGAGATTGGCGGAACGGGAGGAGATCTCCCGTGGGCTGGCGGCCGGCGCCTCGTTACGTGTGATCGCGGCCGGGCTGGGTCGTGCTCCGTCGACGATCAGTCGTGAGGTCGCCACTCATGGCGGGCGGGATCGGTATCGTGCCGCGCCAGCTGATCAGCAGGCGTGGGCACGGGCGCGGCGCCGGCAGGCATGCAAGCTGGCCACTCGTCCGGTGTTGCGTGCGATGGTGGCCGAGAAGCTCCAAGACGAGCAGTGGTCACCTCAGCAGATCGCTGGCTGGCTGAAGACCATCTACCCGAACGCCCCGGAGATGCAGGTGTCGCACGAGACCATCTACCGCACCCTGTTCATCCAGTCCCGCGGCGCGTTACGCCGGGAGTTGACCGCTCATCTGCGCACGGGGCGGGTGATCCGACGTCCGGCGGGGACCCGGCTACCGGATGGGCGTGGTGGCCGGCCGGGGATCCTCAACATCTCCGAACGACCAGCTGAGGCCGTCGACCGAGCCGTGCCAGGTCATTGGGAAGGCGACCTGGTCTTCGGCAAGCGCATGTCTCCGGTCGCGACACTGGTGGAACGCTCGACCAGGTTCGTGATGCTGGTGGCGCTGCCAGGCGGGCACAAAGCAGACCTGGTCGCCGACGCGTTGGCCGCGAAGATCACCACCCTGCCCGCGGCGCTGACTCGGACGTTGACGTGGGACCAGGGCCACGAGATGGCCGAGCACGTCCGGTTCACCAAACAGACAGGTGTCGAGGTCTACTTCTGTGATCCCCGGTGCAGTCCCGTGGCAGCGCGGGAGCAATGAGAACACCAACGGGCTGCTGCGCCAGTACCTACCCCGGACCCTCGACTTCCGGACCCTGACCCAAGCCGACTTCGACGACATCGCCGACAAGCTCAACGGACGCCCTCGACAGACACTCGGCTTCAAGACACCATCACAGGTACTGGCCGAGGTGTTGCGTTGACGGCCTGAGCCCGCAGGCATGTGAGTGTGTCCTCCGCGTGTGCGAGCGGCCTCGATAGCGTCTGGTCATGACCCAGACGCCGACGCCTCCAGCGCCCGTCCAGACGGGCCGACCCCTTTCCTACTTCGGGTTTGCCGTCGTGGTGCTCGTCTATCTCGCGATCATCCAGATAGGCGGGCGGGTGATCAGTCACGCGGCGGACATCGACGAGACTCACGGGTTCGTCACGACCCACAACGTGCTGCTGACCCTGTGGGTCCCGATCGGTATCTCGCTCGTGTTCACCTATGCGGTTGTCATCTGGCTCAGCTGGCTGCAGCCGGTCCTGCACGACGACAAGCCGGTGAATCGCTGGGTATGGGTCGTCCCCATCGTCTTCGCCGTGGGAATCGCCGGTGCCATCGACTATCACGCCCTCGCCGAGAAGGGCCTCGCCTTCACCCTCGTTCTGCTGGTCGGCACCCAGTTCGTGGGCTGGGCCGAGGAAGGCATGTTCCGGGGTGTCGGTGTCACGATGTTCCGCCGCCACGGGATGAGCCAGGCACAGGTGGCCATCTGGTCGAGCGCGGTGTTCGGCGCTGTTCATTTGACCAACGCGTTCGGCCGCGGTGCGCAGGCGATCCCGCAGGCGATCGCGGTCAGCTTCGCCGGGTACTTCTTCTACCTGATTCGCCGAGTGAGCAGGGGCAACGTGCTGAACTCCGTCTTGCACGGGCTCTTCGACTTCTCCATCCTTAGTGGCACGGCCGTGGTGGTCCATCAGGACATCTACCCCGCGTCCTCACTCGCGATCCTTGTCTACGTCGTGCTGGCCGTCGCTCTTCTAGTGCGGCGCAAGCACATCGAGTGCTCGCCGTCACGCCCCTGAGGAGGCCCTCACATCGGCATGTGAGGTCGACTGGACAGCGGCACGAACGTGCGTTGCCGGCTCGCGGAACTGGTCTCGACAGCGACGTGATGCGCCCACGCCCTACAGATGTGCTGCTTGGGTCCCGTCAGCACCTGGGTCGGGTCAGGTTCGTTGGGCCAGCACCCAGCCGAAGACCGCATCCATGCGGATGCCGGAGTCTGCGCTTTCCTGCGCGCCCAGTATCTCCATGGACGAAGCACGCAACGCCAGCTCATCTCCCGACACTGTCAATGGGTACATCATCCCTGTCGATGCCAACGCACGATAGGCGACCTCGGCGTCGGGGAACTCGCTCACCGAGGTGACGGTGCCTGAGTCGAGAACATGAAATCCGGCATCGGCCAGCAGATGCGCCGCCAACCCGGGTTCAGACATTCGCAGGGGCGTGTGCGTATCACCTTCGCCGACATGGGGTGTGAGCGCCTCACCCAATGCGGCCATGGCCCAGCCGAAGTCCCGAGGATCGGACCAGAAGCCGAGCGCCAGTAACCCTCCTGGCCGCAAGACCCGGTGGGCCTCCCTCAACCCGCCATCGTCGGCGTAGACGAAGGAGTTCACTCCGGTCACCGCGTCGAAGGACGAGTCCGCCAGGGGCATGTTCGTCAGGGAAGCGTGGTGGAGTTCGGCCGAGGGGACCCGGCACTTGGCGATGGTCAGCAACCCAGCCGCGGCATCAACTCCGACCACGTCTGCGCCCCGGCTCTGGTACCGATGGAGACCGAGACCCGCCCCGCACCCGACGTCGAGAAGGTCCGTGCCAGGACACACCTCAAGAGCTACGGCTAGTTGCTCGTACAACGGGAGGAAGAGCGGCTCCATGAAATAGGCCCAATCTCGCGCTCGGGCACTCCACGCGATGCCTGCTTCCTGCCAACCCATGCGGACCTCCGTCAATGCGATGGCCTCAACGTAGTCCTGCTGGTCACCGAATACGTGCGCCTGGGCAGGGCGGGTCCCGTCCTCTCCGAACGTGGACTCACCCGTTCATCGGCGTGTGCCTGCGCCCGGACAGCCGGCATGAGCGTGGGTTAGGGATAAGGGGAGGTGCAGGCCTCAGATCGGGGTGATCCCCGATGTCGAGTGCAACCGCTCAAGTGCAGGCTCTGACCAGAATCGAGGTCCCCTGATGACCACCACAACCGCTCCGACACTCGACATCTCCGCGACTCCTGGGATCCCGTTCAGCCGCCTGTTTCTGGTGGAGCTGCGGAAGTCAGTAGACACCCGTGCGGGTCGCTGGCTGATCGGTATCACCGTCGGGGCGGTCGTGGTGGCCGAGACCGTTTTCCTGATCGCGGCAGCGGTCAAGAACCTCGACTCGGAGTACGGCGACTTCGTCGCGGCCGCGGCCTTCACCTCGTCGTTCCTGCTCCCGATCCTCGGCATCATGCTAGTCAGCAGCGAGTGGAGCCAACGCACCGCCATGACGACGTTCACCCTCGTGCCGCACCGCATGCGAATCGTGTCGGCCAAACTGTTGGCCGGGGTCTCAATGACTGCCTTCCTGGTTGCATTCGCCCTGATGGTCGGGCTGGTGTGCAACCTGCTGTTCGCCGCGATCCAGGGGCAGTCACCGAACTGGACGCTCGGGTGGCTCGGCTTCGCCGCCTTCCTGACGATGCAGACCTTCGCCATGCTCGGCGGGTTCGCGCTGGCCTGCCTGTTGCTGAATACGTCCGCCGCGATCGTGGTCTACGTCGTCTACAAGTACGTCCTGCCCGTGTCGTTCGCTCTCGGGTCGCTACTGGCATGGTTCAAGCACCTGGCACCGTGGATCGACTTCCAGTCTGCCCAGAACCAGGCGTTCAACCTGCCGATGACCGGGTTGCAGTGGGCGCACCTGGCGGTGAGCGGGTTCATCTGGCTCGTCATCCCCTTGGCCATCGGGCTATGGCGGATCCGACGCGCCGAGGTGAAGTGAGGGTACGCCCCCTGATCGGCAGATCCGGGCGCGGACAGCGGCTATGGAGCAGCGGACAGACGACGTGGGCGTGACCGCAGAGTTCTAGGCGTCTTCGAGGAATCGGCAGCACATGCGGTATCCAGATGCGAACCTTCGTGCGTGACTCGGCATTCATCCCGCATCGCTCCGCCACTCCTCGCGGTCCTCGCAGTGCTTCTGGTCGGCTGCGGGCAGGGAGCCCGCCCGCACCCAGTAGCTGAAACTCCGAGCCCCGGAGGCCGGTCCTCCACAGACATGCCGCAGACCGAGCAGCAGGCCGTGAACGCCATCGGACTCACCCAGAGCAATGTTCCCGGCCACTACAGGACCAAGAACGCGATGCCGAGCGGAGACATCGTCGCTGGGCAAGTCACGTTGGACATGTGCGGTGCGAACTTCCGCAGCGAGAGACTCCGGATCGCTCGACACCAAGTCGCCTTCCCCGCAAAGGACCACCGAAGCAGCGTCTCGACCGAAACCGTCGCCTACAGTCCCGGAGGAGCTGCCCTGGCGATGAGAGAAGTGCGACGAGCGATCGCCACATGCCCTCAGGGGCTGGTTGCCTCGCATGTGCAGGGCATGCCTCTACTCACGCAGAGGTTCAGCCGCCTGCCCGCCAGGCCAGGCTGGGAGCCAGGAACGATCGCCCACCGGGTCACCGAGACCACGCGCAGCGGAGAGTCATCCTCGGGGATCATCATCTACCAGCGGCATGGCAACATTCTCAACGGAATCTACGTCTGGGGAAGCGGTCCCCAAGCGCTCCGCGTAGCCAGCCGCTGTGCGTTACTCATGGCCAACGAGCTGGACGCTGCGCCAGGCGGCGCCACAAACAACGCATAGATCCGGGAGCACGGGAGCTGACGCGCTCATCGCGGCATGAGCGGAAGGGACGCTATGCCGTACTGACAGCGGCATGTGAGCACTTTGCAACGTGACGTGTGTTCAGGGTCGGGCCGTGTCTCAGCGGAAGCCCCAGAAGTCCCGATCCGTTGGTCCGTCCAAGGCGGCCAGTATGCGCGTACGTTGTCCGTGCCAGGGAGAACCTCCTACGAAGGGCCCCACATATGGCTCCGACCGATGCAATTCCCGCTGACACCGCGATGATGGGGATCGTCCACTCGGCCCTGCGTCGTGACCTGACGCGCACATCGACTGCGCTGAGCACACTGCCCGCGCCTGGCGACGTTCAGCGGACGGCCGTCGCTGCCCATCTGGCTTGGATGATGGACTTCTTGCACGGCCACCACGACGGTGAGGATGCCGGCCTCTGGCCTCTCGTGCGTTCTCTCAACCCCTCGGCCGGTGAACTCCTCGACCAGATGGAGCACGACCACGCCCGTATCGCGCCGGTCATGGCGACCGTGAGTGCGGCAACTCGCGATTACTCAGACAGTGACTCCGTCCAAGTCCGGGGCAGGTTGGTCGAATCGTTGACTTCGTTGCGCGAGGTACTGGACCCCCACTTGGCGCGCGAAGAGCAGGAGATGATGCCGGTCGTCTCCAAGACGCTGACTCATGAGCAGTGGGAGGAGTTCAACCAAGAGCACTTCATCGAGCCCAAGTCCAAGACCGAGCTGGGCCTGGAAGGGCACTGGCTGATCGACAGCATCGACCGACAGGGCTACGAGGTCGTGGTGGGCAACGTCCCGGCGATCCTGCGGTTCATCTTGTTGCATGCCTTCGCAAGGCGTTATGCACGCGAGTGCGCGGCCCGCTGGGGCTCTGGAGTGTCCGTCAAGCCGCTGGCCGGCTAGGCAGCGCGGTCCGCAGAACGCCTCGTCCGACAACCGCTCATCGCAGATCTGAGCGCGCGGACAGGGGGGTGGTCTCAATGGGTCAGCGCAACACTTCCTGATTTGAGGAGGTTGCGATGACGCGTGGTGGTCGGAGGTTGTCGGCGGCGGACGAGGCTGAGATCTGGGCACGGCTGCGAGCTGGCCATGCCGCCAAGCCGACGGCTCGTGCGTTGGGCTGGTCGACCTCGGGAGTGCGGGGTTACCTGGTCCGGTGCGGCGGGATCCGGCCTCATCCTCGCCACCGGTCACCGTCTCAGCTGAGCCTGGCCGAGCGGGAGGAGATCTCGAGAGGTCTGGCGGCCGGACTCTCGCTACGGTCGATCGCGGCTGGTCTGGGACGTGCCCCATCGACGGTCAGCCGGGAGGTCACAGCACGTGGCGGTCGTGGCGGGTATCGGGGTGCGCCGGCCGACGAGCAGGCGTGGGCGCGGGCCAGACGTCGCAAGGCGTGCAAGCTGGCAACCCGTCCAGCGCTGCGTGCCATCGTGGGCGAACAGCTGACGCAGAAGTGGTCACCGCAACAGATCGCGGGCTGGCTGAAAGACCACCTATCCCGACGACCCGGAGATGCAGGTGTCGCACGAGACGATCTACCGGACCTTGTTCATCCAGTCCCGCGGCGCACTTCGCAAAGAATTGACGGCGTATCTGCGGACCGGGCGGGTGATCCGACGCCCGGCCGGAACCCGGCTCCCGGATGGTCGTGGTGGCCGGCCCGGGATCCTCAACATCTCCGAACGCCCAGCCGAGGCCGTGGACCGGGCAGTGCCCGGACACTGGGAGGGAAACCTGGTCTTCGGCAAACGCATGTCCCCGGTCGCCACCCTGGTCGAGCGGTCCACCCGTTTCGTGATGCTGGTCGCGCTTCCGAACGGACACAAAGCAGACCTGGTCGCCGACGCATTGGCCGCGAAGATCACCACCCATCCCTCAGCACTGACGCGGACCTTGACCTGGGACCAGGGCCACCAGATGGCCGAACACGCACGCTTCACCAAAGCCACTGGGGTCGAGGTCTACTTCTGCGACCCGAGGAGTCCGTGGCAGGTCGCCGTGGCAGCGCGGGAGCAATGAGAACACCAACGGGCTGTTGCGTCAGTACCTGCCCCGGACCCCGGACTTCCGGACCCTGACCCAGGCCGACTTCGACGCCATCGCAGACGAGCTCAACCGACGCCCTCGACAGACCCTCGGGTTCAAGACACCATCACAAGCACTGGCCGAAGTGTTGCGTTGACGGCCTGGCCCGCAGGCATGTGAGTGCTTTGGTCCAGCATCAGGAGGCTCAGCTGGCGGCGGCGCACAGCCTTCTGGGAGTGGATTCTCAGAGAGATCTTCGTCGCGAAACGTTTACAGTCGATGCCGGTGGGGGTATCCCTGTTGCATGGCAATCGTGGTAGCGGTCGCCGGTGCGGGCGACGTGGTAGCGGGGGGCCTCCAGCACATTCTCGGGCAGGCTCCCGACCTTGAGGTCATGGATGAGTTCCCGCTCATGTTCCCCCACGTCGGGGTGCTCCCCGATGTCGTGCTCTACGACGTGATCGCAGTTCACCACGACGACGGCGCAGAGTTGGCGAACCTGATCAACGCCAGAGAATCCGCCGTTGTCGTTGTGGGCCGGGAACTGCGCCCCGACCTGGCGCTCCGCACGCCCGCACGAGGCGCAGCGGGCTACGTGTCGCTCGAGGCCTCGGCCTGCGAGCTCTTGTCGGTCATCCGCGAAGCGGCCGGTCGGCAGACTTGTTCAGAGCATGCTCCAGTCCTAGGCGGGGAAGCCGGGCTCACCCACCGAGAGGCCAAGATCCTGGCTGACGTCGTCCGAGGTTTCCCCAACACCGAGATCGCCTGCCGGCAATCGGTCAGCATCAACACGGTCAAGTCCTACATCCGCTCGACCTACCGCAAGATCGGTGTTACGAGCAGGGCCCAAGCCGTGTCCTGGGGCCTGCAACACGGTTTCGATCCCCAGGACCAAGTGCGGAGCCAGTCGAGCCCGGCCTGATCGCTCATCGGCAGATCAGCGCGCACTCCGCGGCATGTGAGGACGTTTCTCGACGGAACGGAGATGGCGGGCTCGACGTCCTACTCTGCGCGCAGTCGCACGGCGGAAGGAAGCATCGTGGGCACAACCGATCGGCACTGGACGTGGGCGGCCCGAGGTCTCATCCTTGCTGCCATCCTCGGCACACCTACAGCGTGCGAGACGTCGTCAAGCAGCGTCCAAACGACAGGACCCGACTGCCCCGCTCAACTGCGTTACCACGGCGCAACGTACACGGCGTTTCAGCGTTATCGCTTCACTCACGAGCAACCAGCCAGGCTCGGGTCGGCGACGCCGCTTTGCGCAGGGACAGCCATCGAGGCTGGTGACTCCATCTCGGTTTGGTCCCTTCCAGGTGTGCCATCCGCCGAAGTCATCGGGAGGCAGGTGTATCCCAGGCGCTTCGTGGTCTACGTCGCCGATTCGGTCAAGCCCCCTGACCGGTCCAGAGTTCTTGCTGCAGTGTCCGCCACGCGATGACTGGGCATCCGGACAGCGGCATGGGAGGACGGCTCCATCGGCGTCTGAATTCCCCATGCTGGCGCTCTGTGCCCCGGCAATGACAGGGCACCATGTCGTCGCTTGATGGCCTCAGCTCTTGTGCAGCCAGGGTGCATAGGACAGCCCGACGATGAGGTGCTCAGGGGACAGCAGTCGGGCGACTGTTTGTCCCCAGGGCTCCTCCCGGGCCTCATGAAGCATCGAATAGCCTGCGTTGGTCAGTTCGTTCGCGCCGGCATGCACTGCCGCGGGGTCCGCCAGCTCGAATTCCACGCTCGCTTGGGGGACCGGTACGTCCGCTGGCCAGTCCGGCTGGCCGTAGCACGCCTCTGCCGCCTGTGTGAGGGGCCAGACGCCAAAGTGCTTGCTGCCTTCCACCTCCTCGCTGTGGATGTAGTCGTCGCCCTCAGCGTGTTCCAGGGGTAGTCCAAGGGCTTCGAGGTAGAACAGGCGACTCGCGGGCGGATCGGCGGTCACGGGCGCAAAACTAGCGATGAACTCGATCTGCATAAGAGCTCCCAAGCGTGTGGATACACCGCAGAAGCTTCTCAGTCTCGCCCACCCCTGGCCGCCAGCCAAGGTTCCTTCGATGGGCGATCGCGATCCCGACCGATCATCCGCTATCGGCATGTGAGGACGCCCGGACAGCGGTGAGCGGTAGGTCAGTGGCTTTGCTTCGACGAAGCGGAGGACGTGGTCAACCAGGGACAGGGCGCGCGGCGTTCATACAGCCTTGATGCGGTCGTCGAGATCCTTCGCCGCGGAAACTAGTTGCGCGTTGCTTGCGGCCAAAGTGCCATCGGGCAGATGCGTGGAGTCCTCGAACCCGACGCGGGTGTCGAGGTTCCTCCGCAACGCGTCCTCCACCAGGATCCAGGTGGCTTCGCCGTCCCCATGCTGAAGTCGCGGGGCCTTTGATCCGGCCTCATCCAAGGCGACATGAATAGATGCCGCTACCTCCCTGGCGTCCGCCGAGGTGACAAAGGGCTCCACGCTGAGCCTCATCACCTGATGAAGCCAGCCGGACTCCGCGAGCCGCTCGACGTCGTACACCGTGAAGACTCCCGCGTCGACTCCTGCTCCGGCGGTCCGCAGAGCGGCCATGACTCGTTCGAACCCGTCCTCGGAGACGTTCGCCGTGGCGTAGTCGACACCGCGCCACCGGCTGATCAAGTCAACCCGCTTGTCCACGTCCGGTTCGATCCACTCTCCGGTTGTCAGACCAATGGCAACGTCGAGTCCACCTCGTATGGCCGCGGTCGCGGGATTCACTACATCGGGATCAAGGGTCTCGGCACCCGAGTCGTCACGCAGATGGATGTGGAAGTGGCGCGCCCCGGCTCTCACGCACTCGGCGACATCGGAGCTGAGCTCGCGAACGGTGATGGGGAGTCGAGGATGCCGATCCTTGTCGTAGGGGCCGTTCAAGGTGGCCTGGATCATCCCTGGATTCTAGGTCTGCTCCCATCATTGGACCCGGGTCGTTGCTCTTCGATGCGGGCGGCGTTTCAGACGCCAGCACGCCTTTGGCGTACTGAGGTGGAACGTAGGCCCCGGTTCGAGTCTTGCCCACGTAGATGGTCCCCCTCCCGGCGTTTCCCCGACAGAATGGGCCCGTCGCACGACCGCCCGTCGGCAGGGGAGTGCACCGGACAGGGGGCGCAACTTTCCGCGGCCTAGCTGTCGTCCTAGGTGCGTGGGCATGCATATCGCGGCGACGGCATCGGGCCGAAGCATCGTGGTTCTAGGGCTCAGTGTCGGGTTCATCGGGTGCGCCTCCCACAGCGACCGGCAGTCTGCCCCCGCGGCACCGACGTCATCTTCGGCCGTCGCGGCGAACCTCCTTCAGGTCTGCGACCACGCCCAGGACGCTTTCAGGGATGGCAGTGCAAATGAGACGGAGCAGTACCGGGCGCTCTCTTCGGAACTCCAAGGCATGATCGACACTGGTGAAGCCGCAGCCGCCGAGGTGCTCCAGCCGATGCTGGATGCTGCGGACGCGATGGCCGCCGCGACGGGGGCACGAGAGCGGTCGGCCCTGCGCAACGCCGAGCACCGTGCGTACAACGAGCTGCGCCGAGTCTGCGTTCGAGCAGGGTCTCAGATGTGGCCCGAGTGATCCCCACGTGCCCGCTCATCGACATGTGAGTGCAGCGCACAGCCGTCCCCGAGGTACGCCCCTCCAGGGGCGGTTTTGCCTCCCGGTGATCCCGCCCGGGCACGGCGCGTCACCGACGAGCCGCAGCGCAATAAGGCCAGCGTCACTTACAGAACTGCGCCGCGCGGCGCGACCTCAACGGCGGCGATACCCCTCGCATACAGCACCACGAGGCGCTCGCCGTGTTGACAGCGCAGAACCCCGGAGGCGTCGGACAGCGTGGCGACCACGTGGTCGATGACCTCGCCTTCGCTGCCCGCGTCGCGATCCTCGAAGGTGACATCCATGCTGTCACCGCTCATGAGTCGCACACGAAGCACAATCGCTTCCATGCTCCGCACACTAGACGCGCCGACGCCAATCGCGATGAACTGCTCCCCATCAGCGCGGAATCAAAAGCCTGTGCGACGACCACTTCTCACGCACCAGCGACCCCGGTTCCACGGTCATGTGGTCATGTGGTCATCGAAGCTTGGGCTTGTCGCCGATGACCGCGCATCGGCATCGGAGTGCGTTTCGGATCGGCAACGACGATGGCGTACGCGATCGTGGCCATCCACACTGAGCGGCATGACTGGGCGACGGCATGGCATAGCGGCGGCCGTCGTCGTGGGCACGGCTCTCGTCGCGCTGGTTGCCTATGTCTACGTTTCGGCGTACGGCACAGGCGACCCCCGGTCCGAGCGAAGGGCCGCGTGGAGAGCAGCGCGCTACGAGCAGGGGAAGCTCCACACGCCGGTCCTGGTGGCGACGTACCAACCGAATGCCGGCGCCCACGAGGAGAGCAACACCGGCCACGCGTGTTTCGGTCGTACCGTCCTGGTCCGCCTGGTGGTCGGGGAGAACGCTGGCCTCGCCACTGGCAACGCTGGCGGAACTGACCCCCCGGGACATGAGGCAGTGCTGGCGACAGCGGACGCAACCTCCGGCACCGTCTGCTTCGTCAGCGTGGGAGTGGGCTCGGTCACGGCCGATCCCAGACCGGACGAGGTGTACCTCTTTGGTCCCCGCGAAGACCTCCTGGGCCAAGCGCCCTAGGGATCCGAGTCAGCCCCCTCAACAGCACGTGAGTGGATCGGACAGCGGCATGGACCGGACGTCAGTGTGACGCGCTGTGCTGCGCCTGGAATACGCTGGCGTCGTTCCGTCGCACCGGCCCCCAGTTACGCCGGAACAGCGTCCGCCAGGTGTCGGCAGCCAGCCAGAAGGCCAGCCAGAGAAGGGCGAGGACCACGACAACCGCAAAGACGTTCCACAGCATGGGCGTGCCTCTCATCGAGATGTTGCTGGTCTGAACGGTACTCCTGATGCGGTCGGGCTGGCGGCGGTTCACCGGGCGTCACCACCGCTCTGGAGTCGGCTGCGAACCGCGCTCGGCATGAGAGAAACCCGACGAGCGAGCCCATCACCCGTCGTCGAGCATCCCGCCGACCGTGCCCAGAGTGGCCACCACCGGCTCAGGGCAGGATCCGGGTCACGTCACGGGGTGATGTGGTCGCAGCTCAGGTTCTCGATGACCTCGACCGAGATGCAGGTGTCGTCGCCGGCCCACATGTCGGCCGAGTCGTTGCCCGGCCCGCCGTTGAACACGTCGTTGCCGTGGGAGCCCAGGAAGGTGTCGTCACCGGCGAGCCCCCGGAAGACGGAGCCCTTCGCCTGCTGAGCCATGGCGAGCGAGTCGTCGCCGGGGGTGCCGGTGACGATCCACGAGGTCCCCTTCGTCGACAGGCGCGCATGCTCGACGTGCACCGTGAACGAGATGCGGTGGTGGAGCGTGAAGGTCACACGGCCGGTGGCCATGTCGTAGGTGCCCGTCGACGCTGCCCTCGCCCGGTTGATCGCGTTGGTGATGATCTCCATGCCGTCGATCCCGGGACCGCCGTCGAAGCTCTGCGGGCCGCCGGTGTTGCCGATGTCGCCGGAGAAGACGTCGTCCCCGATCCCGCCCGTCACCACGTCGTTGCTCGCGCCCCGGGTGGAGAGGAAGTCATCGCCGGGTCCGCCGTTGAGGTGGTCGCGGCCGTGGACGGAGAAGATCTGGTCGTCTCCCGCCCCGCCCCACGCCCGGTCGGTCTCGAGACCGGTCCCGCGGGCCGCGTCGTCGACGGTGATGAGGTCGTCACCGCCGCGTCCGCGGACGACGTCGGGCCCGGCGCCGGTGTCGATCCGGTCGCTGCCCTCGGTGCCGTCGACGACGTCACCGTGGGCGGATGCGGTGATGGTGAACGGCCCACCGGTGAAGGTGTCGGTGCCCGCCCCGCGGGCCGTCCCGCTGCGCAGGTCGATGTGCACTCCGTGGGCGGAGCCCTCCCAGGAGAGCTCGTCGATGATGCCGACGATGTCAACGGGTCGGGTGTCCGTTCCTGGGTCGAGCCGGTCGTTGCCGGGACCGCCGTTCAAGGTGTCGCCGTCGCGTTCGAAACCGTCCTCGTCGACCGCCCTGATCTGGTCGAGCTGGCCGTACAGGCGGTCGTTGCCGGGACCGCCGAAGAGTCGGTCGGCGCCCTCTCCGCCGCAGACGAGGTCGTTGCCACCTCCGGCGAAGATGGTGTCGTTGCCTCCGGAGCCGACGATGACGTCTCGTCCGGACGTGCCGTGGGTGATGGTGCCGTGGCTGACGATGGTGGCCTTGACACCGTGGCAGGTCGGCGCGGCCGCGTGAGCCTGCGTCGGTGCGAGCAGCGCGACGCTCGGCAGGAGCACGGCGGCGAGCACTGTTGTCAGCGCAGGACGTGGCAGGGACATCGGGTGCTCCTCGGAGTTCGCGGGACGTGCCGGGTCTGATGCACCTGACGGTGGATAAGTTCGGTCGACCCGGCCCCTCGCCTGCCTAGGGGCAGCAGCGCGCGCGCAACCTGGGGGCATGGCAACGCCCCGCGGTGTGTTGGGCCCGCACCCACGGGGCGTGCCGCCCGGACTTCCGGCCGGACTCTTCCACGCTAAGCGAGGGGACCCGGGCCGTCGCCCCCTCGAAGGGTGGGACGTGGGAGGCGGCCGCTGTGGTACGGCGGGGGTCAGACGCCGGCGGCGGTGACGATGGCGTCGGTGAGGAAGCCCGCGAGCAGCCCGATCAGCACGCCGACGTAGATCAGTTCCTTGCGGGGGCTGCGGCCGGCGATCGCGAGCAGCTGCACGACGACGTAGATGATCGACCCGGCCGCCAGGGTCAGGAAGATCACCGAGAGCGGCTCGCTGGTGAACGCGTGACCGACCGCCGTGCCGACGAAGGTCGGGCCGCCTCCGATGGCGGCGAGCAGGAGCAGCAGGCCCCAGGAGGGGCGAGCGTCCGGGTTGTCGGCGGACTCCGCCGCCAGCGGGGCGACGATGCCGAAGCCCTCGGTGGCGTTGTGGAGCGCGAAGCCGATCACCAGCAGCGTGGCGAGTGCGATCTCGTCTCCGGCGGCGGCCTGGCCGATGGCCAGTCCCTCGGCGAAGTTGTGGAGCCCGATCCCGACGGCGATGAGGAAGGCCAGCTGCTTGCCGGGCGACCAGCTGCTCATGCCGCGCGGGGTGAGCTCCTGGCTGGCCATCGCCCCAGGCCCGAACGACTGCTCGCGCACGCGTCGTACGCGACGACCCATCCAGGCCTCGTACTGCTGGAGCCCGAGCAGACCCACGCTGAGGCCGAGCGCGAACAGCAGGCCGTAGCCGATCGTGGAGCCGAGCCCAGCGCCGGTCTCGTGGTGCGCGGCCAGTCCCTCGTCGATGGGCTCCCAGGCGGCCGAGAGGACGTCCCACACCAGGAACAGCAGGATGCCGACCGCAAGCGCGTTGAGGGTGACCCGCAGCGCCTCGCTCGGCCTGCGCATCCGGCCCAGCGGCATGCCGATCAGGATCGTGACGCCGGCGATGAAGCCGAGCAGGAGGGTCTCGCCGATGCCCACGGTGGTCGTGCCTTCCGATCGAGGCGGCGCCAGGCGCCGTCAGACGCAGGAAGAGCCTATGACCAGATGGGCTTCAGCCCACCATCCGCGTCAGTCGCGGCTCGCAACGTCGGCCACGAGCTGACCGGCGAGCGCGTTCTGTGGGAGCCGCCGAGCGCGGGAGCGCCGACTCAGCACGTCGGCCGCCTCTTGGCCGTCGACGCCGTAGGCCTCCATCAGGATGCCCTGTGCCAGACCGATCACGCGGCGGGAGTCGACGGCGTCCCAGAGCCGGTCACGCTCACCGGCCGTGGCCAGCGCCGGACCGGCGTGGCCCGCGATCGCGCGAAGGGTGGCGAGATCACCCAGAGCGAACCGGCCGGGCGCCGGTGCGTAGGCGGTGAGGCTGCCGAGGGCGCAGGTCGGCGTGCGCAGGCGGACCCCGATCATGCTGCGCAACCCACCGCGGCCGGCCTGCAACGCCCAGGGGACCCACCGGTCGCAGGTGTCGACGTCGCCGACCAGGACCACGTGGCGGTCGGTCACGAGCGCCACGTCGGGGCCGGAGCCACACAGCTGCTGCACCTCGTCGAGCCGGGCGAGCAGCGGATCGGTGACGCCGGCGACGATCCACGCGCCGCGGCGTACGAGCGCCACGCCCACCCGGACGTCGCCCAGCAGCGAGGTGGTGTGAGCGAGGAGGGCGTCGACCCGATCGCCGAGCGTGACCTCCTCGAGCAGGGCACGCCGCAACCACGCCAGCTCGAGGCGTCGGTCTCCACCCATGGCTGCCACCGCTAGCGCTCGTAGGCCCGGTTGACGACCTGGGCGGCCACAGCGGACAGGCCGTGCCCCGACTCGCCGGCGCGTCGCACCAGCACGTCGTACGCCGCGTCGGGCTCGAGGTCGAGAGTGACCACGAGCACGCCCTTGGCCTGCTCGATCACCGCCCGGGCCGCGACCGCCTCGTGCACCCGGGCCAGCACCCGCTCGGTGGAGACGTCGCCCGCGTGGACCACCACGAGGGTGGCGAGATCGGCGAACACCTGGCCCAGCAGGGTGTCCTGATCGGCTCGCGCGTCGCGCGACAGCACGTTGAGCCCGCCGATGGCCTTCCCCTGCCACCGCAGGGGATAGGCGTGCACCTGCTCGAAGCCGGCGGCGCTGATCGCACCGCCGACCTCACCCCACCGCTCTGCCAGCTCGGCCCCCCTGGCGTGGAGCTTCCGGTTGTCCTCGATCACCTGCACGCACGGACCCGCGGCGCGTTGGATCTGGAGGAGCTCGAGCTCCTCGGCTCGGTGGGAGCTCGCGCTCAGCAGCTCGAGACTGCCGTCCCCGTCGAGGACGAGCACGGCTGCTGCGTCGGCCGGGAGCACGACGAGACAGTCCTGCATCAGCCGGGCCAGCACGTCGGCCACCGGTCGGCTCGACACCATGCCGTCGAGTGCGGTCGCCAGCGCGTCCTCGGTCGTCATCGGCCCCATGGGCACCTCATCCTTCATGGTCGTCGTCCGTCCGGAAGTCGAGCTCGCGGCGCAGCACGGCGTCGGCCACGGCGTCCACCGAGACTCCGTCCGCGAAGGCGTGCGCGCGCAGCACGGCCACGGCGTCGCTCGGCTGGACCCGGAGCTGGGCCACCACCATGCCCGTTGCCTGGTGCACACGGTCGCGCGTCCGCCAGACCAGGTCGATCGAGTCCTGCCGGTCGAGCGTGCCCAGGATGGCCACGCCCACGGCGTCGGCCAGGAACTTGATCTCGGTCAGGTCCAACGGCGGCGGTTCGGAGGCCGAGGTGTGGAGCGTGACGGCGCCGAGCACGTCGGACTGCGGGCTCATCGGGATGCCCAGCACGAGCTCGGGCACATGCGCCTCCCCGAGGGCCTGCACCAACAGCGGCCAGGCTCGTAGCTGCTCGGCCCTGCTGAGGATCACGGCCTCGCCCGTGCGGAACGCGTCGAGCCCGGGACCCTCACGGAGCATGTCCTGAAGGTCCTCGATCCGCTCGGCCAGCTCGTCGGTGGCGGCCAACGTCGTGCGCTCGGACTCGGCGAACCCGACCGTGATCGCCCCGCCGTCCAGCGCCAGGATGCGCACCAGCGCCGTGCACAGACGCTGGGCGAGCGGGCTGCCCGCGTCGGTGTCCGCCAGCGCCCGGGTCAGGCGGGTCAACGCCGTCGAGGGCTGGTCCACGACGTCACCTCGGTCCTGTGGGAAAGGAGCGGGATAGTCCCGCTGTCCTTCACCTGCAGCATAGGCCCGCATCCAGCCACTCGACGGCCAACCTTTGGCCAGCGTCGCAGGACTAATCTGCGAGGCATGATCGTCCCGTTCAGCGTCAACGACTTCCTCCAGCGCGCGGTGGCCGTGTACGGCGACCGGACCGGCATCGTCGACGAGCCCGACCAGCCCGCCGACTCCCTCGGCGAGGTCAGCTACGCGCGCGTCGCCGAGCTAGCGCGTGCGATGGCGGCGCGCCACGACCGGCTCGGGCTCGACGTCGGCGACCGCGTCGCCTTCGTCTCCCACAACAGCGCGCGCCTCTTCACGGCGTTCTTCGGCGTGTGCGGCTTCGGCCGGGTCCTGGTGCCGGTGAACTTCCGGCTCTCGTTCGACGAGGTGCAGTACATCGTCGAGCACTCCGGCGCCCGCGTGGTCTACGTCGACCCCGAGCTGAAGGGCGCCCTCGCGGGGCTGGAGGCGGAGCACGTCTTCGTGATCGGCGAGGACGACGACCTCTACATCGAGGGCGAGGAGCCGCGACCGTGGAAGCCGGACGAGAACGCGACGGCGACCATCAACTACACCTCCGGCACGACCGCTCGGCCCAAGGGCGTGCAGATCACCCACCGCAACATCTGGACGAACGCCGTCACCTTTGCCCTCCACACCGGGGTGACCGACCGCGACGTCTACCTCCACACCCTCCCGATGTTCCACGCCAACGGGTGGGGCATGCCGTTCGCGATGTCGGGCTGCGGGGTCAGCCAGGTCGCGCTGCGCAAGGTCGACGGGGCGGAGATCCTGCGTCGGGTCGAGCAGTACGGCGTGACCGTGATGTGCGCGGCACCGGCCGTCGTCGCCGCGGTCCTCGACGCTGCGCCCGACTGGGAGGGCGAGATCCCCGGGCGCGGCCGGACCCGGATCATCGTCGCCGGCGCACCGCCGCCGACCAAGACCGTGGCCCGGGTCGAGGCCGAGCTCGGCTGGGAGTTCATCCAGATCTACGGGCTCACCGAGACCTCGCCCTTGCTGACCGTCAACCGCAGTCGGCAGGAGTGGGACGACCTCACCGGCGAGGAGCGCGCCTCGAAGCTCGTGCGAGCCGGCACGCCGGCGATCGGGGTCAGCCTCCAGATCGACCACGACGGCGAGGTGCTCGCCCGGTCGAACGTCGTGCTCGAGGGCTACTGGGCGCAGCCGGAGGAGTCGGCCAAGGCGCTCGCCGGCGGCTGGTTCCACACCGGCGACGGCGGGCTGATCGACGACGACGGCTATCTCACGATCCAGGACCGCAAGAAGGACGTGATCATCACCGGCGGTGAGAACGTGTCGTCGATCGAGGTGGAGGATGCCATCTTCAGCCACCCCGACGTCGCCGAGGTCGCCGTGATCGGCGTACCCGACGAGAAGTGGGGCGAGACGATCAAGGCGCTGGTGGTGAAGGCCGACGACTCCGACCTGACCGAGCAGGAGCTGATCGACTACGTGAAGTCGAAGGTGGCCCGCTACAAGGCCCCCTCATCCGTGGAGTTCCGCGAGATGCTCGACCGCACGGCGACCGGCAAGCTGCAGAAGTTCAAGCTGCGGGCGCCCTACTGGGAGGGCCGCGACCGGCAGGTCAACTGACCGATCCCCGGGTCGTCCGCCTGAGCGTCACCTCTACCGGCCGCTGGGGCGGACGACCGGATCCTGGGGGCGGCTAGGGTCCAGCCATGCCCCGCCTCGCCGACCTCGTCGCGCTGCTGCACGGCTGGTACCCGCCCGAGACGGCCGACGAGTGGGACGCCGTCGGCCTGGCAGCCGGCGACCCCGACGCGGAGGTACGACGGGTGCTGCTGGCCGTCGATCCGGCCCTGCCCGTCGCGCGCGAGGCGGCCGACTGGGACGCCGACCTCCTGGTGACCCATCACCCGCTCTTCCTGCGCGGTGTGCACGGCGTGGCCGAGACGACGCCGAAGGGCCGCACCCTGGCGACCCTGCTGCGGTCCGGCTGCGGGCTGCTGACCGCGCACACGAACGCCGACCACGGCACACCGGGCGTCTCCGACGCCCTGGCCCGGGCGCTCGGCCTGCACGACGTACGGCCACTCGCGTCGAGCGGGACGCCCCTGGACAAGATCGTGGTCTTCGCCCCGGTCGGCGACGCGGAGGCGGTGCGCGCCGCTCTGGCGGCGTCCGGCGCCGGGCACGTGGGCGACTACGACACGGTGTCCTACAGCGTGGCCGGGGAGGGCAGGTTCCGGCCCCTGGCGGGGGCCAACCCCACGGTCGGCACCGTCGGCGAGCTGGAGCTGACCGACGAGCTCCGGATCGAGGCGCTGATGCCACGCGCCCGCCGGGCCGAGGTCGTGCGGGCCGTGCTCGCGGCCCACTCCTACGAGGAGGTCGCCTACGACGTGATCGAGCTGGCCGACCCCGGCGTCGGCACCACGGGAGCCGGGCGGATCGGCGACGTGACCGAGACGACGCTGGAGGAGTACGCCGGACTGGTCGCGGACGCGCTGCCCGAGACCGCCCGCGGGGTGCTGGTCGGCGGCGACCCCGACCGCGTCGTACGACGGGTGGCGGTGACCGGCGGAGCCGGCGACTTCCTGCTCGACCGCGCGTCGGGCAGCGGTGCCGACGTCTACGTGACGAGCGACCTGCGACACCACGTCGCGACCGAGTTCCTGGAGAAGGGCGGCCCCTCGCTGCTCGACGTCTCCCACTGGGCGGCGGAGTGGACCTGGCTGCCCGAGCTGGCGACGCGGCTGGGGGAGGCCCTGGGCGATACGGTGGAGATCCGGGTGAGCTCGATCTGCACCGACGCGTGGCAGATGCGCCGATGACCACCCCCAGACCTCAAGAGGAGCATGTGTGAAGGCCGACCCGTCCGCCCAGGTGAGACTGCTCGACCTCCAGGACCTCGACTCGCGGGCCGACCAGCTCCGCCACCAGCGCCGGACGCTGCCCGAGACGGCACGCCTCGCCGAGCTCTCCGAGGCCCGGACCATCACGGAGAACCAGGCCCGCGACGCCCGGATCGAGGTCGACGACCTCGCCGTCGAGCAGGCCAAGGTGGACGCCGACGTCGAGCAGGTCAAGACCCGCCGCGAGCGCGACCAGCAGCGGATCGACCAGGGGCTGATCAGCAACCCCAAGGACATCCAGCGGATGCAGCAGGAGATGGTCTCCCTCGAGCGCCGCATCACCTCGCTCGAGGACGACGAGATCGAGGTGATGGAGCGGGCCGAGGAGGCGCAGCGCACCCTCGACTCGCTCGTCGCCCAGCTCACCGACACCGACGCCGAGATCGCCGGCCTCACCGCGGCCCGCGACTCCCGGCTCGCCGAGATCGACCAGGCGCTCGGCGAGCTCGACAGCCAGCGCGGCCCCATCGCCGGCGACCTGCCGGCCGACCTGCTTGCGCTCTACGACCGGCTCCGCGAGAGCAAGGACGGCGTGGGTGCCGCTCTCCTGCGGGCCCGCCGCTGCTCGGGCTGCAACCTCGACCTCGACCACGCCGAGGTCGCCACGATCCGCGCCACCGCCGAGGACGAGGTCGTGCGCTGCGACGAGTGCAGCCGGATCCTGGTCCGCACCTCCGAGTCGGGCCTCTAGGTTGAGCGGACCGGTCACGCGCGTCGTCATCGAGGCCGACGGCGGGTCGCGCGGCAACCCCGGCCCCGCGGCGTACGGCGCGCTGGTCAAGGACGCCGACACCGGCCGCGTGCTCGCCGAGGAGGGCACCACCCTCGGCGTGGCCAGCAACAACGTCGCGGAGTACAACGGCCTGATCGCCGGGCTCCGGCTGGCCGAGCAGGTCGCGCCCGGCGCCGACCTCGAGGTCCGGATGGACTCCAAGCTCGTCGTCGAGCAGATGAGCGGCAACTGGAAGATCAAGCACCCCGACATGCGGCCGCTCGCGATGGAGGCCCACCGCCTCGCGACTGCGAGGCCGGGCGCCACGACGTACACCTGGGTGCCGCGCGAGCAGAACAAGCACGCCGACCGGTTGGCCAACGAGGCGCTCGACGGGGTGCGCTCCGGGGTCACCTACCACCTCGACCACGAGGACCCGAGCGATCCCGACTCACTGGTCGAGGCGATCGAGAGCCCGACCGAGCAGGCTGCGGCCGAGGACGAGGCCGCGGGCTATCGCGGCTGGTCACCGGCCGAGGGTCCGGTCACCACGCTGATCCTGGTGCGCCACGGCGCCACCTCCCACACCGCCGACAAGCGCTTCTCCGGCGGCCTGGCGAGCGCCAACCCCGGGCTCACCGACGAGGGACGGGCGCAGGTCCGCGAGGTCGCCGAGTGGCTGGCGCCCCTGGGCGAGGCCGTCGAGGCGGTGGTCACCTCACCCGTGCGGCGCACCCGCGAGTCCGCCGAGATCCTGGCCGAGCGGCTCGACCTCGACCTGGTGGAGGAGCCGGGCTTCGCCGAGATGGAGTTCGGCGCCTGGGACGGACTGACCTTCGCCGAGGTCCGCGACCGGTTCCCCGAGCAGGTGGAGGGGTGGCTCGGCGCGCTCGACGTGGCTGCGGGGGGCGGCGAGTCGTTCCTCGAGGTGCAGGCGCGGGTCCTGGCCGGGCTGGAGCGCGTCATCGAGCGGTACGCAGGGAAGACGGTGCTCGTGGTCAGCCACGTGACGCCGATCAAGACCCTCGTCGCCCATGCCGTCGACGCGCCGTTGTCCGCGGTGTACCGGATGGAGCTGTCCACGGCGTCGGTCAGCGTCGTCTCGTTCGTCGGTGCGCCCGACGCGGGTGGCGTCGCCCGGCGCGGGTCGATGCGGCTCTTCAACGCCCAGCCGCCCGGCGCCGGGCAGATGCTCGACCCGCAGCGCTGGTAGCGGCTCACAGCTCGCTGACCACGACGTCCAGCTGGGTGGGGGTCCCTCCGGGCTCCACGGTCCAGCCGAGGTCGCCGAGCAGCGCCACGAACGCCCTCGGCGTTCGGGCGTCGCGACCGTCCTCCAGCAGTGCGCGCACGAGCCGACCCTTGGTCGCCTTGTTGAAGTGGCTGACGACCTGGCGGCGGCCGTTCACCTCGTGCAGCACCCGCACGGTCAGCACCCGACCCGCGAGGTCGGCCGCCGGCCGCCAGAACGCGGCGTACGTCGACGAGCGGAGGTCGACCACCAGCCCGCGGCCCGCGAGATCGCGCACGGCGGGGTCGAGGTGAGCCCGCCAGTACGCCGCGACGCCGCCGAGGCCGGGCAGCGTCACGCCGCCGGCGAGGCGGTACGGCGCGATCCGCTCCCCGGGTCGGACCAGCCCGTAGAGCGACGAGACGATCGCCACGCGGGCCAGGGCCCGCCGGTGCGCGGACGTATCCAGGCCGGTGAGCCCGAGCGCGTCGTACAGCACGCCGGTGTAGATCCGCTCCGCCGCGGCCGTCGGGCGCTCCTCGAGCCGAGCGTTGCGTCGTACGTCGTCCACCTGGCCCGGGCTGAGCCCGAGCGTGCGGACAGCGATGTCCTCGGGACCTCGGCACAGCCCGACCAACGCGTCGACCACCGGGCGTCGCGCCTCGTGGAGCGGCCCTGCGCCGAGGTCGAGCGGCTTCCCGCGGCGGGGCTCGGCCTTGCCCTCGCTCGGTGGGAGCAGGATCAGCACGCCGCGAGGCTAGCGGTGCCATCACGACGGCGAGCACGTGCCCTGGCGGTGTCGTCCCGCTGCTGACGCCACCGGCACCCGACCGACTACCGGTGAGACGTCACTAAGGTGGTCGCATGTCCTCGAGTCGAGTGGTTCGGGTCCACGCTGGCGACCAGGTGGGTGCGCAGACCCTGCGTGACGGGATCGCCAAGATCCAGAGCGAGCTGAAGGTCACTCCCGCCTTCCCCCCTGAGGTCGAGGAGGCCGCCCGACAGGCTGCGGCCGCGCCCCGGCTGCCCGACCTCGACCGCACCGATCTGCCGTTCATCACCATCGATCCCCCCTCGTCGCTCGATCTCGACCAGGCCCTCCATCTCGAGCGCGACGGCAGCGGCTACGTCGTGCACTACGCGATCGCCGACGTCGCGGCCTTCGTCGAGCCGGGCGACCCGGTCGACCTGGCGGCCAACGAGCGGGGCGAGACGCTCTACGGCGGCGACTCCAAGATCCCGCTCCACCCGACCGCCATCTCCGAGGACGCAGCGTCGCTCCTGCCCGACCAGATCCGGCCCGCGCTGTTGTGGACCATCCACGTCGACGACACGGGCGAGGGCACCGAGGTGCACGTCGAGCGGGCCCGGGTCCGGTCCACCGCCAAGCTCGACTACGCCACGGCGCAGGAGTCGATCGACGACGGCAGCGCGGGGGAGACCCTGCAGCTGCTCAAGGAGCTCGGCGAGCTGCGGCTCGCACGCGAGGCCGCCCGCGGCGGCATCTCGCTGCCGCTGCCCGAGCAGGAGGTCGACATCGACGGCGAGGAGTGGTCGCTGCACTTCCGCTCCCTGATCCCGGCGGAGAACTGGAACGCCCAGATCTCGCTGCTCACCGGCTTCGCCGCGGCATCGCTGATGGTCTATGCGCGGGTCGGCCTCCTGCGCACGCTGCCCCCGCCCGATCCGCGTGACGTCCAGCGGTTGCACCGCACGGCGCGCGCCCTCCACCTCGAGTGGCCGGCCGAGCAGCTCTATCCCGACTTCATCCGCACCCTCGACCCGGGCGAGCCGACCGAGGCGGCGATGATCACCGCCTGCACGCGCCTGCTGCGCGGCAGCGGGTACGTCGGCTTCGACGGCGAGGTGCCGGCCGATCCGGTGCACAGCGCTCTGGCCTCGGAGTACGCCCACGTGACCGCACCCCTGCGCCGCCTGGGTGACCGCTACGCCGGCGAGATCTGTGTCGCGCTCTGCGCCGGCACCGACGTGCCGGGCTGGGTGCTGGAGAAGCTCCACGTCGTACCCGACACGATGCGCGACTCCGGGCGACGAGCGCACCAGTACGAAGCGGCCGTCCTCGACCTCGTCGAGGCCGGAGTGCTGCGACACCGGGTCGGCGAGTCGTTCGAGGGCGTCATCGTCGACGTGGACGACCGCGACGACAAGCGGGGCACCGTGACCGTGCAGGACCCCGCCGTGGAGGCTCGCGTCACCGACGACATGGCCCTCCCGCTCGGGACGGACGTCCGCGTCGTCCTCGCCCAGGCGGACGTCGACTCGCGGGCGGTCTCGTTCACCCTGGCGCGTGGCTGACCGCTCGCGGCCCGAGGATTCTCGAAGTTTTTTTGATCGGCCACGTTTGAGGCCTTCCGACCCGGGGTACTGACCCGTGGAAGCGTCTCGGCGGCGGGTGGATTCCCCCGTGTCCGCCCGCCGGTGCCCCGTCGGCCGGGTCTCGACCCGGCCGACGGGGCGCGGCTCCGTCCGGCCCGAGCTCATCGGTGGCGAGGCCCAAGATCTCCACAAGGTCGCCGGCGCATCCTCTCGTGAACGGTTCTCTGCGTTCACGGGGGTGAGCGGCCATGGCAGGTCTCGCGGTGCTGCGCTGGGTGCGCGCGCTGTTGCTTGCCTCGGTGATGCTGGTCGCCGGCTGCTCCGGACACGCGGTCGGCGGCGGAGGAGCCCCTCCGGTCGCGCTCCTCGGGCCGATGCTCGTGGTCACCATGATCGCCGTCGCGCCGTTCCTCGACGCCCCAGCCTCGACGCTGCGCGTCGCGGCCCTGGTCCTCGTGGCCCAGGGCGTGCTGCACGTCGTACTCCAGGTGGTGAGCGGTGGCACCTCCTCGCCGGTGACGATGACGTCGTCCGGCGGCGACATGGCCCCGATGGCGACCCACGGGTCCATGACCTCCATGCAGGCTGCGAGCAACGCCCATCTCGGCATGCTGCTCGCGCACGTCGCCGCAGCCCTCGTGGTCGCCGCGTGGCTCGCTGCGGGCGAGCGGGCTGCGTGGACCCTCGTCGGGGTCTCCCTCCTTCTCGTCACCACGACGTGGTGCGCTGTTCGTGCGGCCTGGTGGCTGACGCCGGTCGTCCTGGCCGGACCGAGGCGCCAGGCCGTGCCGGTCCGGGTCGACGGCCGACCGGTCCGGCAGTCCGTCTGGGACGGCCACGGCGGAACGTCGCGGCGTGGGCCGCCGCGCGGTTGCGCCGCCTGAGCCACGTGTCTCGCGCCGCGACGGTCCTAGCACTGATCGCGCACGCGCGGCTGGCTCGCGGTGGTGCGCGTCGCGTCCACGTTCCAGCCACACGTCCACGAATCGAGTCTGATCATGCGTTCCACCACTTCCGCACGACCCCGTCGCCGTACCGCCCGCAGGATCGGGCTGGTCCTCGGCGCCGGGTTCCTCTCCAGCATCGCCCTCACCGGCGTCGCCGAGGCGCACGTCGAGATCCAGCCCCAGAGCGTCCCCGGCGGCAGCTTCTCGGTGATCGCGTTCCGCGTCCCCAACGAGTCCGACAGCGCCCGCACCGTGGTGCTCAAGGTGCTGCTGCCACCGAAGCAGGCGATCGCCTCCGTGCAGACCACCGCGATCCCCGGGTGGACGGCGACCACCCAGACCCGCAAGCTCGCCCAGCCGATCGAGAACGACGACGGTGAGCAGGTGACCAGCGTGGTCTCCCAGGTCACCTGGCGGGCCACCGGCCAGGGCATCGTCCCGGGTCAGTACCAGGACTTCGACCTCAGCCTGGGCGCCCTCCCCGAGAAGGGCGCCATGGTCTTCAATGCCGTGCAGACCTACTCCGACGGCAAGGTCGTCAACTGGAACGAGGTCTCGGCCGACGCGTCCGTGGAGCCGGAGCACCCTGCCCCGACGCTCGCCCTGACGGCCGCCGACGCCCCGAGCGACCCGGCCGCCGGCGACGCGACTCCACACAGCGCCCCGGCGGACACCGCGAGCGCGCCGGTGGCTCAGACGACGACCACGACCGACGACGGCTCGGATTCCACCTGGCCGCTGGTCCTGTCTGCGGGGGCTCTCCTGGTGTCGTTGCTCACCGCCCTCATGGTCTGGCGACGAGGACGACCGGCGTCGCCCATCGGGGGCGCCGACCGACAGCTCGAGGACAGCACCTACTGACGTCGGGGACGGGATGCCGGACGATCGCTGGTCCGTCATCCCTGCCCCGGCCGGGAGTCGCATGATGACCACCTGGACCACCCTGCTGCGGCGCGCGAGCGTGTCCGCCCTGCTGGCCGTCGTTGCGGTGCTGCTGCTCGCCGCCCCTGGGTCGGCACACGCCGAGCTGGTCTCGACCAGCCCGTCCAACGGACAACGCCTCGACTCGGCGCCGACCTCGGTCACGCTGACGTTCAGCGAGTCGATCGACCTCCTCGACGACGGGATCAGGCTGCTCGACGCCTCGGGCGCGACCGTGCCCACCCCGACACCTTCAGTGGACGGACACACGGTGTCGTGGCCGATGCCCGCGCGGCTCGGCAACGGGGCCTACGTCGTCACCTGGCGGGTGATCTCGGCCGACGGGCATCCGATCGACGGCGCGTTCTCGTTCGGCATCGGGGCGACGGCTCAGGTGCTGTCTGACGCCGTCACGGACCCCGCGAGCAGGGCCAGCACCGCGCCGTGGCAGGTGGTGGGCATCCGCCTGGTCGGGTACCTCGCGTTCGCCGTGGTCGCCGGGGTCGTCGCCTTCCTGATCTGGTGCGCCCCCGGCCGCACGACCGACCCGGTGCTCCAACGGCTGACGCGGTGGGCGCTCGGGACGGGCCTGGTCGCCGCCGTGGCCGGGATGCTCGTCGAGGGGCCCTATACGGCCGGCGTCTCGATGACCCGGCTCTTCGACCCGCAGCTCCTCGGGAACACGCTCACGACCCCGTGGGGGGTCGCGATGGCGTGGCGGTTCGCGATGCTCCTCATGCTTGCGGCCCTGATCTGGCGCCTGCGCGCGCTGGCCGACCGGACGATCCGTTGGATCGCCGTGACGCTGGTCGTCGTGGCGGCGGGTGCGATCGCCGCGGCCGGTCACGCGGCGTCGTCCGGGAAGTTCGTCGACCTCGCAGTGGTCACGCTCCACGTGCTGACCGCAGGCATCTGGGTGGGCGGGCTGGTCGTCCTCGTCGCGCTCGGACGGACCGTGGAGAAGGAGTCCGTGCGCAGGTTCTCCACCCTCGCCCTGACCGCGGTGGTCGTGCTGGTGGCCACCGGTGTCCTCAACTCGCTGCGCAACCTGCACTCGTTCGACGAGCTGTTCCTGACCCGCTACGGCGTGCTGCTGCTCGCGAAGCTCTCCATGATCGCGGTGACCCTGGCCGCCGCCGCCGTCTCGCGCACCTGGGTGCGCCGCGACCGCCTTCCTGGGGGATCGGTGCGGATCGAGGCTGCCCTGACCGTCTGCGTGCTCGCCGTGACGGCGGTGCTGAGCATGACCAGCCCCCCGCCGCGGATCACGGTCGCCGCCGCGTCCGGTCCCACCGCGCCGGCCAACGGGTTGACGGTGATGCCGCTGGGGGCGAAGGGCTCGGCGGGCATGGGCATCATCCCGGCGACGACCGCCGGCAGCCGTCTCAACCTGCTGCTCACCGACCGCTCGGGTCAGCGGTTGCCGGCGACCGGCCTCGAGCTCGAGGTCAGCAACCCTTCCCGCGGGGTCGGCGGGATCGCGGTGCCGCTGGCGCGGCGCAACGGCGTCTGGACCGGCCGGTTCCGGTTCCCGTTCCCCGGTGACTGGAAGGCGGTGCTCACCGTGCACGACCGGAGCTCCACAGCGGTCGTCACCGGCGGCACGTTCACGATCAGCCCATGAGGTACGCGATACTCGCTGCTTTCGAAGGAGCTGCTGCGGCGGGTGAGGGGAAGCATGTGGCACGGGTGAAGGGCGCACGATGACCTCGACCGCGGAACGGGTGCGCGACTACTACGACGCGAACACCTGGAAGTTCCTGCTCAGCGGTGGGCAGGGCGCGATCCATCGCGAGCTGTGGGGGCCGGGTGTCACCACGCGGGCCGAGTCGGTCCAGCTCGCTCACGCGCTCGTGCTCGACGCGCTCCCCACGGGCGCCGAGCGGGTCCTCGACCTCGGCTGCGGGGTGGGGGCCGCGGCGCTCTACCTGGCGCAGCGCAGGCCGGTCGAGGTGGTCGGGGTGTCGATCAGCCCCGACCAGGTACGCCGTGCCGAGGGCTTCGCCGCGAGGAGCGGGCCGCTGCGGGGCAGCGTCCGGTTCCTGACCGGCGACTTCACCGCGCTGCCCGAGGGGTTGCGCCGCTTCGACGCCGCGCTGGCGATCGAGTCCTTCGTGCACGCCGACCCCACCTCCGCGTTCCTCTCCGAGGCGGCGCGGGCGTTGCGTCCGGGCGGGACCTTGGTGGTGATCGATGACGTCAGGGTCGGCGACCCGGCCGACCCGCGGTTCGACGACGTGCGGACCGGGTGGCACGCGGCGACGCTGGTCTCGGTCTCCGAGGCGGAGGACCTGGCCGGCGCGGTCGGCCTCGACCTGGTCGAGGCGCGCGACCTCACGCCGTACCAGCGGCTGGGGCGGCCGCGCGACCGCCTGATCCGCGCCGCGCAGCCCGTGCTGAGGCGACTGCGTCACCGGTCGGCCTGGGCGGAGTCCCTGGTCGGTGGCGATGCGTTGCAGCGCTGCCACCGCGCCGGGCTCCTGGAGTACCGCCTGCTGCGGTTCGTGAGAACTGCCGAGCCGAGTGAGGCTGCGGGTGATTGAACCTCGGGGCCACCCGTCTCGTTGGTGCTCCATGAGGGGTTCACGGACCACCGACGCTCTGACGAACGGAGAACGCTGATGGCCATGCGGATCCTCGCGGCGGTGGCGGTGCTCGTCTCCGCCGCGGTCCACCTCGACCTGTGGCCCGTCGTGCGCGACAACAACGTGATCGGCCCGGCGTTCATGCTCAACGCCGTGGGGGGCGCGGTGATCGCCGCGCTGCTGGTGCTCTGGAAGCACTGGATCCCGCCGCTGCTGGCCGTGGGGTTCGGGATCTCCACGATCGGCGCCTTCGTCGTCTCCGCGACGGTCGGGATGTACGGCGTGCACGAGCACTGGAGGGGGTTCTCGGTGTGGGCTTGCTTCGTCGCCGAGGTGGTGGCCGTCGTCGCCGGCTCGATCGTCCTCTCCCGCGAGCTCGCGACCCGTTCGGTGGCTCCGGCCACGGCTCCGGCTCGCGAGTCCGCCGACCGCTCCCACCGCTGATCAGTCGATGACGGCCGAGTCGCGGGTGTTGGCTCCCCGAGCGTCCGACGGGGACCCGCCGGTGCCCAGCCGTACGGCGTGGGCGTGGGCGCGGCTGGCCGGACCTCTGCTGATCCTCGCCGTCGTGGTCTGGCAGGTCGGCACCGGACCGTTCATCGACGGGCTGGAGGAGGTCGACGTCGGCTCCCTGGTCCTGGCCACGCTCATCGTGCTCCCGACCACGCTGTGCTGTGCATGGCGCTGGCGGGTGATCGCCCACGGGCTCGGCGTCGGGCTCCCCTTGCGGAGCGCGGTCGCGTCGTACTACCGGGCGCTGTTCCTCAACCTGGCCCTGCCGACGGGGGTCCTCGGTGACGTGCACCGCGCCGTACGCCATGGCCGCGACGTCGGCGACCTGGGACTGGGCGCGCGAGCGGTGGTCTGGGACCGGGTCACCGGCCAGGTCGTGCAGGTCGTTGTGGCGTGCGGCGTGCTGCTCGTGGTGCCCTCGCCGTTCCGGTCCGCGATGCCTCTCGTCGTCGCGATCGGGTCGGCCTCGGCGGTGCTGCTGGTCGTGGTGGTCCGGATGCTGCCGCGATCGGGCGTCAGCCTTCGCGCACGGGCGCTGCGCGCGACGATCTCCGACGTACGCCACGTGCTGCTGACCCGGCCGGTGTGGCCCGGCGTTCTCGTCGCCTCGACGCTTGTCGTCGTGGGCAACACCACCCTCTTCGTCCTGGCCGCGCGCACCGCCGGGGAGACCGCCCCGCTCTCACAGCTGGTGCCGTTGGCGCTGCTGGCGCTGCTGGCGATGGGCATCCCGCTGAACCTCGCCGGCTGGGGTCCTCGCGAGGGGGTCGCCGCCTGGGCGTTCTCGACCGCTGGCCTGGGCGCGGCCGCCGGCGTCTCCACGTCGGTGGTGTACGGCGTGCTGGTCCTCGTCGCCACGCTGCCCGGCGCGGTCGTGCTCGTCGCCCAGTGGCGACGTCCCGGCCGTTCGGTCGAGGCCGCGTCCGCGCCGACGCCGTCGTCGCTCGAGGCGGAGGACCTCGACCTCCCCCTGCACTGACCAGGGCGCTCAGACCTCGATGCCGAGCGTGGGGCGGACCTCCACGTCGCACTCGGCGGGGAGCAGTCGGGCCAGGGTCACGGCCGTGTCGAGGTCGGGTACGTCGATCAGGTAGAACCCACCGATCTGCTCGGCGCTCTCGGCGAACGGCCCGTCGGTCACGAGTCGGTCGCTCCCGGCCCGCACCGTGCGGGCGTTCTCGGGTCGGTGCAGCGCGTCCCCGACCACGAGGGTCCCGCGCTGCCGCACCGCGTCCGCGAAGGCGTTGTAGTCGCGCAGCGACCTGGCCCGCACCTCGTCGTCGGCGGCGTCCCAGCGGTCGAAGTGGCCGGGCCCTCCCAGCAGGATCAAGAAGCGCATGCGGGTTCCCTTCTCGGTGCGGAGGTCTCACCTCGGTGACGAGCGGTCGGTGGCCAGATCGACATCCTCGCGAGTGCGAGGGGCGGGTGGTGCGGAGGGGCTGGTCTGTAGGCCGGGTTCTGTTCCCGGGCGTCTTGCGACGCACCGTTCGGCGACCATCCATCTCGGGCCGCCGTTGCCGACGACCTCGTGCGGTCCACCCGCGCACTCGGGCGGGCAGCCCTCGAGCGTGCGCTGTTCGACCTTGCTCCGGACGGGGTTTACCGAGCCGATCCGGTCGCCCGGATCGCTGGTGGTCTCTTGCACCACCGTTTCACCCTTACCTGAACACGTTCAGGCGGTCTGTTCTCTGTGGCACTGTCCCGCGGGTTGCCCCGGGTGGGTGTTGCCCACCGCCCTGCCCTTCGGAGCCCGGACCTTCCTCGACCCACGTCGTACGACGTGCGCCGCGGCCGCCCGACCAACCCCTCCGCGTGGGTCATCGTAGGGCACTGATGGGGTGGTCTCGACCAGCTCGACCGACGGGAGGCACTCGACCGACGAGGGAACGCCGGGCCGGCCCTGTGGAGGAGGCCGACCCGGCGTTCCGGGTGGGGACTACTTCAGATGGATCAGCTCGCGTTGAGGGCGGTGTCGTCGACCACGAACGACGTCTGGAGGCTGGAGTCCTCCGTGCCGCTGAACGAGATCGTGACGGTCTGTCCTGCGAAGGACGAGAGGTTGAACGACTTCTGGCTGTAGCCCGACGCCTTGTTCAGGTTCGAGTACGTGGCCAGGGTGGTCGTCCCCGCCTTGACGGTGAGCTTGTCGAACGCCGTGCCCGTCGTGGTCTCCGCACTGTCGATGTGGAGCCAGAACGTGAACGTCGCCGTGCAGCCGGCCGGGATCGTCACCGACTGCGTGACCGTGTCGGTGTGGGTGGTGCCGTACCCGTCCAGCCACGCCTTCCAGGTGCCCGAGTGAGCCGGCTGGCCGGCCGAGCTGTCGATCACGCCCGCCGAGGCCGTCCACGGCGCAGCCGACCCGGTCTCGAAGCCGGGGTTGCCCAGCTTCTGGCCCGGGCTCGCGCAGCCGCCGCCACCGACCGGGTTGATCGTCCACGACACCGCGGCGGAGCCGGTGGCCCCGGTCGTGTCGCGCGCGGTCACCGTCGAGCTGAAGGAGCCAGCCGTGGTCGGCGTCCCGCTGATCAGGCCGGTCGATGCGTTGATCGACAGGCCCGCCGGCAGACCCGTGGCGGACCACGTGAAGGTCTGACCCGCGGCGGAGTCGGTCGCGGTCATCTGCAGCGACTTGGCCGTGCCCACGGTGCCCGACTGGGCGCCGGGGTTGTTCACGGTCACGGTGTTGCCGCCCGTGGTGCAGGTCGGGTCGGCAGTCTGGGCCGGCACCGACACGGCGTTCCACGCGGCCTTGGTGGCGTTGTAGAGACCACAGGTCGGGTCGAGGTTCTTCGCCGAGGTCAGCGTCCAGGTGCGGTACTTCAGGTACGACGACGTGCTCGTCTTCATCAGCATCGCGTTGTACATGATCTTCTCGGCGCTCTGGATGCCGACACCGGTGACGCTGCTGCTGTTGCAGGTCGGGCTGGTCGGCTGGCCGTTGGTCGGGTTGGTGCCCTCGGCCAGCAGGTAGAACCAGTGGTTGCCCGGGCCGGCGGCCGCGTGGACCTCCTGGTTCGGGACGCTGGCGGAGTAGCAGTTGGAGTCACCGGCCAGGGACGGGTTGTACATGTAGCGGATCGGGCCGGTGCCGACCAGGTTGATGGTCTCGCCGACAGTGAAGTCCGGGGTGTCGACGGGGTTGTTGGCGAACCACTCGGTGGCGGCGCCGAACGTGTCGGCGACGAACTCCTGGGTGCCGTTGCCCGAGATGCCGCCCGGGGTGTGGTCGTCGACGCCGTGACCCTGCTCGTGGCCGAGCACGTCGAGCACCGGGATCCACTGGTTCTGGGCGTTATGGCCGATCTGCACCTGGGTGCCGTCGTAGAACGCGTTCTCGTCGGCCAGGCCGATCCGGATCGGCCAGCCGCCGCCCGCGCCGTCGAAGCTGTTGCGGCCGTCCCAGGTCGAGAGCATGTTGTTCTCGACGTTCTCGACGTACATCGCGTCGACGCAGTTGGTCTCGCGGTCGGTCTTGACGCCCGTGCCCCATACGTCGTCGGGGCCGGTGAAGGTCACGTTGCCGGTGGCGTTCTGGCACTTGATCGTCGGGTGGGCGGGGTCGGTCATCGAGAACGTCGAACCGGTGTGCGTGGTCGGGATGGTGACGTTGCTGCCGTCCCAGGCGGAGTTGCCGGTGCCGTCGGCGACGCGCTCCTTGGCCTGGAGCACCTTGCCGTTGCGGGCGTCGACGACGACGTCCTTGATCGAGGGCATCACGCCGCGGTGACCGGTCACCTGGGTCTCCCAGCCGAGCCGGGAGGTCGCGTTGTGCTGCCACACGACGAGGTGAGCAGGAGTGTGGTGGGTGGCGTTCGGCACCTGGTGCCGCGCCGTGCGCACGGCCGAGACCCGGGTCCGGGTCGGCGTGGTCGACCGCAGGCTGACCTTGTGGGTCTGGGCCACCGAGGTGCTGAGGATCTGGCCGTGGGCGTCGGTGACGACCACGAAGTCGCCGCCCACGACCGGGAGGCCGCGGTAGGTGCGCTCGTACGGCGCGTACTGGATGCCGTGCGACGACTGCACGGGCTGCGCCCGGAAGCCGTCGTGCGCACTGACCTTCAGCGCCGGGGGCTTGCTGGCCACCAGCTGGCGCGCGGACTGCGCAGCCATCGCCCGGGCGCTCGGCCCGTGCGTCGTGGCGGCCGCAACCGCACTGTGGGGCAGCGACGCGAGTGTCGCCCCCACCAGCGCGGCAGCAGCGAGGCCGCCGAGAATTCTCCTGCTCATGCCTTCTCCTGGATCCGGGCCGAAGCCCCTTCCGGACGGCACACGGGGGAGGTGCCGTCAGCGATGGCCACTCCGGATGTCGGGCGGCCGCCGGCCCTCCCGTGGTGGGGAGGGCCGTTGGGAACACTCGCAACGGGGGTGTGAGGGGTCAACGACAGCGGCGTTGCAGGTTTACGCAATGCACGAAGTTGACCCACGAGCCGGCCAACCCCGGTTCGGTCGCCTGCGTCGCGGCCTGAACGATCCAGGGGCCTTGGCGCACTGGATGCCGTTGTCCGCGGGCCGTGAGAGCGCGCGCTTCGACCGTCGGCGGGTCAGGGGTGGGTGAGCACCTCGGCCCCGTCGGCGGTGACGAGGAGGGTGTGCTCGAACTGCGCGCTGCGTCGGCCGTCGGCGGTCACCACGGTCCATCCGTCGTCCCACATGACCCACTCGTGGGTGCCGAGGTTGAGCATCGGCTCGATGGTGAACGTCATGCCAGGCAGGATCTCGTCGTCGAAGTGCGGCTCGTCGTAGTGGGGGATGATCAGGCCGCTGTGGAACGCCGTACCGATGCCGTGGCCGGTGAACTCGCGGACCACGCCGTACCCGAACCGGCGCGCGTAGGACTCGATGACCCGGCCGATCACGCTGACGCGTCGTCCCGGACGGACGGCCTTGACCGCGCGGTCGAGGGCCTCGTGGGTGCGCTCGACCAGGAGGCGGGTCTCCTCGTCGACCTCGCCCGCGAGGAACGTGGCGTTGGTGTCGCCGTGCACGCCGTCGAGGAAGGCCGTGATGTCGATGTTGACGATGTCGCCGTCCTCGATCACCCGGGCGTCGGGGATCCCGTGGCAGATCACCTCGTTGACGCTCGAGCACAGGCTCTTGGGGAAGCCCTTGTAGCCCAGGGTCGAGGGGTAGGCGCCGTGGTCGCACAGGAACTCGTGGCCCACGCGGTCGAGCTCGTCGGTGGTGACGCCCGGAGTGACGTGGGAGCCGACCAGCTCGCGGGCCTGCGCGGCCAGACGGCAGGCGACGCGCATCCTGGCGATGGTCTCGTCGTCCTTGACCTCGGTGCCGGTGAACGGCGCCGGTGCCGGCTTGTCGACGTACTCCGGCCGGGCGATCGAGTCGGGCACGGGACGACGCGGAGAGATCGCGGCGGGTGCGATCGCGGTCGAGGTCATGCGGTCAGTCTAGGAGGCGTCGCACGGCGGTCCGGACGGCCGGTTGCACGGTCCCTCTGCACGCCCAGTGCACGCCCTCTGCACGGTTCGTCGCGTCGTAGGGTGGAGGCATGGCCAAGTACTGGTACTGCGTGAAGCACCACCGGGTCGAGCCGGCCGACGGATGCCCGCCGATCGACCGCCTGGGTCCGTTCGCGACCGAGGAGGAGGCCGAGCACGCGTTGCAGAAGGCCCAGCAGCGCAACGAGGAGTGGGACAACGACCCGAACTGGAGCGACGAGCCCGACTGGTCGGGCCAGTCCAAGCGGCGCACGCCGCCGACCGACGACCAGTGACGGCCCAATCCAGTGACGGCCCAATCCAGTGACGGCCCAATCCAGTGACGGCCCAGTGATGAGGGCGTGACCACCCGCGAACCTTCGCGCCCGCCCCCGCCCCCGGCGCCGCCCCGGGTCTCGCCCTTGCCGTTCGCCGGGATGATCGGCCTGGCGTGCGTGCTCTTCCTCGACCTGGGCACGGCCGGCGTGCTCCGGTGGTGGGCGGTGGTGTTCCTGGTCGTGGCATGGCTGGTGCTGTTCGTGCTCGCGTGCGTCTGGTGGACCCCCCACCCCCGTCGCCTCCCGTGGCTCGCCGGCGTCGGACTGGCGCTCTGGGTCGCGGTCGTCGTCGGGGTCAACCTCGCCGCCTGATCTGCCCGGGCGGTGGTGAGGAGGTCGCTGCACCACTACGTCAATGGGGGCACCTGCCCCCATTGACGTACTGGTGATGCACCTTCTCTGTATGACTCCCCATCGGGAGGGTGGAGCGGGCCTGCCACGGCGTATGAACGCGAACCTCGGCCAGCCCCGGCCCTCGGCCACGAGCTCGGCGTACCGGAGGAAGGGCCGGTCCCAGGACCATTGATCGTGGTGATCGACCTCTCCGACGACGTAGCCGGACGGCCACGACACGAGTTCGTCGATGCGGTAGCCAGTCGCAGTCGCGGTCTCCGTGTGCCGGGGCTGGTCTCTCACCATGACGCAGCTCATGACGGGGAGCGAGCGTCCGGCCTCGCGGGCCAGGGTTTCTCCCTCGGGCGACAGGTGCGGGCCATGATCGCCAGGGTCGAGTCCCAGGCGTGTGAGCGAGTGCCGCAGGACGACGAGCTCACGCACGGCTCAGAGCCAGCCGAGGGAGGTGGCGATCTGGACGGCCTCGGAGCGGTTGCCCGCGCCGGTCTTGCCGATCGCGGAGGACAGGTGGTTGCGCACGGTGCCGGCGGAGAGGTGGACGCGGCCGGCGATGACGGCCACCGTGGCGCCGTCGGACGCGGCGCGCAGGACGTCGGTCTCGCGCTCGGTGAGGGGGGAGTCGCCGACGGCGAGGCTGTCCATGGCCAAGCCGGGGTCGACGACGCGCAACCCCTGGTGCACCCGACGTACGGCGTCGGCCAGCTGGGCAGCGGGGGTGTCCTTGACGATGAAGCCGTCGGCGCCCGACTGCATCGCCCGCCGCAGGAACCCCGGCCGCCCGAAGGTGGTCACGATCAGCACCCGCGTCCGGGGCGCGACCCGGCGCACCTCCGCCGCGGCGCTGATGCCGTCGAGCCCGGGCATCTCCACGTCGAGCAGGGCGACGTCGGGGTGGTGCTCGAGCACGGCCGGTACGACGGCGTCCCCCGACGAGACCTCGGCGACGACCTCGAGGTCGGGCTCCAGCCCGAGCAGGGCCGAGAGGGCGCCGCGGACGAGCGCCTGGTCGTCGGCCAGCAGCAGCCGGATCACGGAAGCCTCACGGGACGACCACCTTGAGCGAGAAGCCGGGCTGCAGCGACTGGGTGACCACCGTGCCGCCGAGCGCCGCGGCCCGTTCGCGCAGACCGATCAGCCCGTGCCCGGCCCCGGCCGAGGCGGGCCCGCGCCCGTCGTCGCGGATCTCCACCTCGTGCTCGCCGAGCAGCACGGTGCAGCGCTCAGCGCCGCTGTGGCGGATCACGTTGGTGATCCCCTCGCGGACGGTCCACGCGAACAGCTCGCGGCGGTCGGTCGGCACGTCGTCGGTGGAGTTGGGCAGGTCGGCGTCGATCTCGGCCGCCGACAGCGCAGTCCGGGCGCGGGCGAGCTCACCGGGGAGCGTCAGCTCGCGGTAGCCGTCCACGGCACGCCGTACGTCGGCCAAGGCGTCGCGCGAGAGCCGCTCGAGGTCGGCGAGCTCGGCCCGCGCGCGCTCCTGGTCGACATCGATGAGCCGGTTGGCGAGCTCGGCCTTCACCGTGATCACGGTCAGGGAGTGGCCGAGGATGTCGTGGAGGTCGCGGGCGAACCGGTTGCGCTCGTCGTCGAGGGCCAGCCGGGCGTTCTCCTCGCGCACCTGGAGCACCTCGGTGCTGCGGTTGATCGCCTGCGAGATGCCCCAGACAGCGAGGGTCGCGACCAGCGTGCCGAACAGGATGCCCTCGTCGCGGTGCCAGCCCGGCACGAGGATGGTGGCGGCGTACGTCGCGAGCCCCACGGTGACGGCGACCAGCCACGCCCACTGCGTGCTCAGGCAGATCACGCAGGTGACGGCGACGTAGACGGCCGCGGCGGTGCCGGCCTGCCCGATGGTCACGCACATCACCACGCCCAGCGCGATCTCGAGGCCGATGATGAGGGCTGCCCGGGCCGGGGTGACCGGGATCCGGAAGCGTTGGCCCGGTTGCCGCAGACGCATGAGGGCGAACGCCCACAGGTAGAGCGCCGCGAAGAGCAGGGTGGCGATGATGCCGATCCAGCCCGCCACCGAGTCGCGGTGGTGCCACGCCTCGCTGAGTGGGGTCAGCAGGTAGAAGAGCCAGATGCCGGCGAAGAGCACACCCCAACGACGTGGACCGGAGGACCGGTCCACGTCGTCATGGGGAGTGCTCATGAGCGCCACGCTAGCCATCTCAGACGCGCGCCGTGTCCTTGCTCATCCGCCACGCGGCACCGGCCACGAACAGGCTCAGCCACCCCACGAGGTTGATGATCCAGACCGCGTGCGGTGCCCCGCCGTACAAGGGCCAGCGCGCGAGCTGGGCCAGGCCGTAGATCGGCGTCGCGGCCGAGATGTGACCCATCACGGTGTGCGCCGCGATCGGGAACCACAGCCCGCCCAGGGCAGCCAGGCCGGCCATCAGCGGGCCGAGTACCTGCATCACGTTCTCTCCGGGCAGGAGGTAGCCCATGAAGAGACCGAACGCGGCGAAGACGATCGAGCCGAGCCAGGCGATGAAGCCGGCGATGATCCACACGTGGAGCGGCATCTCCGCCTTGCCCGTGAACGCTCCCACGACCATGACGGCGATCACGGAGAGGGCGCCCAGCGACAGGGCCACGATCGACTTCAGCGCGATGTAGGCGACCGGCGAGAGCGGCGTCAGCCGCAGCTGGCGCGACCAGCCCAGGGCCCGCTCGTTGGCGACCATGGCGCCGCCGCTGGTCGAGGCCAGCACCGCGCCGTACGCCGCCATGCTGATCAGGATGTAGGCCGACACGTTGCCCGAGCCCGCGCGGTCGTTGGTGTACTGACTGGCGGTGCCGATGATCAGGTAGAGCACGACCGGCATCACCAGGGTGAAGACCACGGTGCGCCGGTTGCGCAGCATCCGCTTCAGCTCGATGCCGAGCACGGTGAGGTTGAAGCCGCCCAAGGGCGGCACCCGGCGGGTGGCCGGGTCGATGGTCTGGGTCGTCATGACTGCGCTCCTTCGGCGTCGTCGTCACCGCTGGTCAGGCTGAGGAAGGCGTCCTCGAGCCCGCGGGCGGTGATCTCCAGGTCGCGGGCGGTGGTCTCGGTCAGCAGGTAGCGCGCCACTGCGTCGGTGTCCTTGGCGTGCACGTACACCGCGTCGCCGCGGACCTCCACGCTCTCCACGCCACCGATCCCGGACAGCCGCCCCGTGTCGGCGTCCGGGAGGGTGGCACGGATGGTCCGGCCAGCCGCCAGTGCCTTGATCTCGCTGCCGGTGCCGTCGGCGACGATCCGGCCGTGGCTGATCAGGATGATCCGGTCGGCGTACTGGTCTGCCTCTTCGAGGTAGTGCGTCGCGAAGAGGATGGTGCGGCCCTTCGCGGCGTCGTCGCGGATCGCCGACCAGAAGGTACGGCGTCCCTCGACGTCCATGCCCGTGGTCGGCTCGTCCAGGAGCAGCAGGGCCGGGTCCGAGAGCAGGGCCATCGCGAAGCGCAGCCGCTGCTGCTCACCGCCCGAGCACTTGCCGACCTTGCGGTCCGCGATCGTCTCGATGCCCGCCGTGCGCAGGACCTCGTCGACCGGCGCGGCCGTCGCGAACAGGCTGGCGGTGTAGGCGACGGTCTCGCGGACGGAGAGGTCCTTGAGCAGGCCGCCGCTCTGCATCACCGCGGAGACGAGGCCGCGGGCGATGGCCTTGCGGGGCTCGAGGCCGAGCACCTCGACCGAGCCGGTGGTGGGCTGCGACAGGCCGAGCACCATGTCGATGGTGGTCGTCTTGCCGGCGCCGTTGGGGCCGAGGAACGCGACGATCTCACCGGGCTCCAGGGTCAGGTCGATGCCGCGTACGGCGTGGACGGGGCCGAAGTCCTTGGTCACCCCGGACAGCTGTACGGCGGGTGCCGCACCGCCCGGGTGGCCCGAGCTGGCCGGGTTCGAGGTGGAGGTCTGGGTCATGACCCGATCGTGGCGCACCGGGTGGCCCGAGACCTCACACACCCATCACGACCTGCTCGTGACGTTTGTCAGGGGTGGATACGGAGGATCCTGTCGGCGCCCGCTCCGTTGTCGGTGGTGGCGAGCAGGGCGCCGCCGGGGAGTGCGGTGACCGTGCGGATCCGACCGAACGCCTGCAGTGCCGGCGGGGCCACCATGGAGCGGAACCGCCCCTGGGCGTCGAAACGGAGGAACAGCACCCGCTCCGACTTCAGGACCGCGACCGCGAGGGTGCCGCCGTACCGGCCCCAGCCCTTCCTCGGCACGAACGACGCACCCGACGTCGCCAGGGTCGGGAAGCCCGAGCTCCAGCGGGCCTCGGTCTGCGGGCCCGGCAGTGACTGGTCGGTCATCGGCACGGACTCGTTGTATCCCGGCACCGGGTTCCACCCGTAGTCGTGGCCGTTGCGCAGCAGGTTGACCTCGTCGTCGCGGTCGGGGCCGTGCTCGACCGACCAGAGCGTCCCGTCCGCTCGTTGGGCCAGACCCTGGACGTTGCGGTGGCCCCACGTGTGGAGGTAGCGCTTCGCGCGGTTGGCGGCGTGGACGAACCGGTTGCCCGGCCACGGCCGACCGGTGAAGCGGTCGAGGCGGAGGGTCTTGCCGCCCAGGGAGTGCAGGCTCTCCGGGTTGGTGCCCTGCGCGGCGTCGCCGGTGCCGACGATGAGCGCGCCGTTGCGCGCGACGAGCAGGCGGCACCCACCGTGCCTCCCGGAGCTGGTGGGGAAGCCGCCGATCAGCTTCTTGATCCGAGTCGCCTCGCGGTGGGCCACGTCGAGCCGCCAGGCGGCCACCCGCACCTCGTGGCCGCCGCCGGGCCGGAAGCCGCCCTGGCACACGTAGATGCGGTGGTTCTGCGCGAAGTCGGGGTCGACGGCGAGCCCGAGGAGCCCGGTCTCGCCCGACACCCAGACCCGGTTGCTGGGGAAGGCGACGGTGTGGCGGCGCCCGTGGGCCACGATCGAGAGCCGCGCGCGCTCGCGCTCGCTGACGAGGAGGCGACCGTGGCCCAGTGACTGCACGTCCCACGGATGGTCGAGCCCGCCCACCACCGTGGTCACCCGCAACGCGGGGAAGCCGGCCCCGGGAGCAGCGCCGGCGATGTCGGGGGAGTCGTCACCCTGGGCGCAGCTCGTGAGGGCTGCGGTCACGGTGAGCGAGAGAGCTGCGAGGGGGAGACGGCGCATGCTCCACGGTACGCCTCGCCGTGCCGGTGTACGCCCGCCGAGACGAGCCGGCGTACGACGCGCCGAGGACCGAACTCGACGTTCGTGCGCAACCTCCTGCCCTGAGTTACCCTGGCGCGCGCGCCGCGATCAGATGCGCCGGAGGTGAGTGCCAGTGAAGCTGTCGGCCGTGTTCTCCGCGCAGAGGCTCGTCGTCCTGCTCGCAGCGGCCCTGGCGGTCGCCCTGGCCGCGACTCTCGGCGCCCTCCCCAGCGGCGCGTCGCCGTCGTCGGCGAGCGCGCCGGCCGGCCGTCCCAACATCGTGATCGTGCTGACCGACGACCAGCGGATGGAGACGGTGACCCCGGAGGGGATGCCGAACCTGTGGTCCGAGATCCGGCAGCAGGGCCGGCTCTACACCAACGCCAACATCCCGACCTCGCTGTGCTGCCCGTCGCGCGCCTCGATCCTGACCGGGCTCTATGCCCATCACACCCGCGTCTACAGCAACAACCTCCCGTACGGCGCGTGGCCGCTCTTCCACCGGCGCGGGCTCGAGGACAAGACGATCGCGGTTGCTCTCCACGCGGCGGGCTACCACACCAGCCTGGTCGGCAAGTACCTCAACATCTACTACCCAGAGCCCGGGTACGTCCCGCCGGGCTGGGACCACATGCTCACCTTCACCACCTCGGAGGACCACTACTTCAACTACTCCCTGAACGACGGGACGACGTACGGCGCGACGCCGGCGGACTACTCCACCGACGTGCTGGCCGGCTACGCCTCGCGCTACATCACCGAGGCCCCCGCTGACACGCCGGTCTTCATGATGCTGGCGACGGCCGGGCCGCATTGGCCCTTCACCCCCGCGCCACGCGACGCCGGCCTCTGGCACGGCGGCCGCCTCGCGTCGTACCAGGACCCGGCCGTCAACGAGGACGTGTCCGACAAGCCGCCGTGGGTGCGTCGTCTGAAGCCGGTGCCCCAGGCCACCATCGACGACGACCGGGCGAGCGCCCAGGAGGCGGTGATGTCGATCGACGACGCCGTGGGAGACCTCGTCGACACGCTGCGCACCACCGGGCGGCTCGACAACACGCTCTTCATCTTCCTGACCGACAACGGCCTGTTCCACGGTGAGCACCGGCTGATGGCAAAGAACCTGCCCTACCGGTTCGACACCCAGATCCCGCTGATCATGCGCTGGGACGGCCACATCACGCCCGACAGCACCGACACGCGGCTGGCCCTCAACGTCGACCTCGCGCAGACCATCAGTGCCGCGACCGGGCTCGGGCTCTCCACCGACGGGCTCGACCTGCTCGGCGACGTGACCAGGTCGGGCTTCCCGCTCGAGGGCGCACCGTGGATCCCCGACAGCACGCGACCCAAGCACCCGGCGTACTGCGGCTACCGCACCCACCGCTACATGTACGCCGAGTACTCCACCGGCGATCGCGAGCTGTACGACTACCGGCGCGATCCGCAGGAGCTCACCAACGTCGCCTACAAATCGACGTACCGGCCGATCCTGCGCTGGCTGCGCGGGCTGGCGATCAAGACCTGCCGCCCGGTGCCGCCGAAGTTCGGCTGGTCGACCGGGACGGCGTTCCACGCATCCTCGCGGTGACCTCGGCGCAGGCTCAGAACGTCTGGTCTGGCCCCGGGAACGTGCCTGCCTTCACGTCCGCATCGTAGGCGCGTGCGGCGCGGAGCAGCTCGCCGTGGAGATCGGCGTACTGCTTGACGAAGCTGGCCATCCGGCCGGTGCGCAGGCCGAAGGCGTCCTGCCAGACCAGCACCTGGCCGTCGCACTCGACGCCGGCCCCGATGCCGATGGTGGGGATCATCAGCTCCTTGGTGACCTGGGCGGCGACGTCGCCGGGCACCATCTCCATGACGACCGCGAAGGCGCCGGCGTCCTCGACCGCGTGGGCATCGGCGAGCACCCGCTCGGCGGCGTCGCCGCGGCCCTGCACGCGGGGGCCACCGAGGGCGTGCTCGCTCTGGGGCGTGAAGCCGATGTGGGCCATCACAGGTACGCCGCCCTGGCTGAGCCGGCTGATCTGGGGTGCCATCTCGACGCCGCCCTCGAGCTTCACGCAGTGCGCGAGGCCCTCCTTCATGAACCGGGCGGCCGTGGCGTACGCCTGCTCCGGTGAGCCCTGGTAGGACCCGAACGGGAGGTCGCCGACCACCAGCGCCCGGCTCACCGACCGGCTGACCGCGCGGGTCAGTGGCAGCAGCTCGTCCACGGTGACCGGCACGGTCGTCTCGTTGGCATAGACGTTGTTGGACGCCGAGTCGCCGACCAGGAGCACGTCGATGCCCGCCTCGTCGAACGTGGCGGCGGCGTACTGCTCGTAGGCGGTGAGCATCGAGAACTTCTCGCCGCGCTCCTTGAACTGGCGCAGGTGGTGGGTACGGACCCGGTTCATGATCGTGCTCCTCGAGGGTGTCGTCGCGGCTCCCCGGTGGAGTCCACGCAACCCGTCCAGGCTAGTCAGGTGTGGGGCTGCAGGATCCTGTGGCGCTGGTCACGTCGGGGCGCGTTCGCGGCGGAGTCGGTCGAAGGCGCGGTCCTTCGGTGGCCGGCGGATGAGCTCGAGCACGGCCGCCGTCGGCTCGTCGGGGCCGTGGGTGGTGTCGACGGTGAGGTCGCAGTCGCCGTGGGCGAAGACGAGACGCTGCTGGGTACGCGCGGTGCCGGGCTCGCGGTCGCTGCGGGACTTCTCCCGGCGCAGCAGCTCCGCGGGGTCGCAGGTGACGTGCACGAGCAGCACGTCGAGGCCGACGCTCAGCCGCAGCAGGTCGTCGAGGCGCCACGGCTCGCTGAGCACGTGGTCACCGAGCACGTCGCAGCCGCAGGCGGCGGCTCCGACCAGGGCCCGGTGGTAGGCCGCGCGGGTGCGGTGGAAGACGTCCTGCCACTGCCGATCGGTGAGGTGGGCGTCGGGCCGGGTCCGGATCTGGTGGAAGAGGTCGACCGGCAGCACCAGCCACGGGGTGCGCAACCGACCGGCGACCGCCTTCGTCAGCGTCGTCTTCCCAGAGCTGGACGCTCCGTTGAAGAGGACGAGACGGCCGGACGGCATGCTGCTGACCGTAGCGATGCGCCACCCGAGCCGTCTCGGGTTCGGTTCAGGCGCCGATCTCGGCCAGGCGGGCGACCACCTGCTCGCACATCTGCTCGGTCCAGCCGACGGGGTCGGCGGCGTCGGGACCGACCCAGACCTGGGTGACGCCGAGGTCGGCGTACTCCTGCATGCTCGCGAGCCACGCGTCGACGTCGTCGAGCGGCCGGTTGAGGGTGCCGACGATGGTCTTGGTGACGCTGTCGTAGTCGCGGCCGGCGTCGTCACAGTGGCCGCGCAGCACGTCGAGCTTGTGCTTGACCTCGGCCGTGCCGGTGGCGAACAGGTTGCAGGCGTCGGCGTACTGGGCGACGAGCTTGAGGGTCTTGCGCTCGCCGGTGCCGCCGACCACGATCCGCGGGCCGCCGGTCTGCAGCGGCTGCGGCACGAGGGTCAGCTCCTCGAGGTGGTAGTGGGCGCCCTCGAAGGTGCCGCCGCCGGCCCAGGCCTGCTTGAGGATCTGGAGCGTCTCCTCGAGCCGCTCGAACCGCTCCTTGGTCGGCGGGTACGGCACGCCGAGGCCGCGGTGCTCGCGCTCGTACCACGCCGCGCCGAGGCCGAGCATCGCCCGGCCCTGCGAGAGCACGTCGAGAGTGGTGACGATCTTGGCGAGGAGCCCGGGGTGGCGGTACGTCACGCCGGTGACCAGCAGGCCCAGCTCGAGCCGACTGGTCTGGCCGGCCAGGAAGCCGAGGCTGGTGTAGCCCTCGAGCATCGGCTCGGGTGGCCCGCCGAGGTGCTCCATCTGGAAGTAGTGGTCCATCATCGTCAGCGTCGTGACGCCGCCCTCGTCCGCCGCCCGCGCGACGCCAGCGAGCGTCGTACCGAGGGCGCCGGGTCCGCCGGGCCAGGTCAGGTTCGCGCAATGCACTCCGAGCAACATGCTTCCAACGTACGCCGCGACCGGAGGCCGCCTCCTCTTCGCCCCGGGCGACCTCACGCGTACCTGCTTCACCATGTGAAGTGGGTGAACCGTGGCTTCTCACGTCGAATTCACCGTGAGAAGCGCAGCTTCACCTGGTTCTCATGGTGAAGCAGTGGTGATCCCTAGACTGGTGGGGTGGAGTTCTACTCGGCCTACGACCAGGGGTTCGCCCGGGTGGCGGCGTGCACGATCCCGATCGTCCTGGCCGACCCGGCTGCCAATGCCGCGACCGTGGTCGCGCAGGTGCGGGAGTGCCACGAGGAAGGCGTCGCGGTCGCAGTCTTCCCCGAGCTCTGCCTCAGCGGCTACTCGATCGACGACCTGCTCCTGCAGGACACCCTGCTGGAGGCGGTGCAGGACGCGATCGCCACTGTGGTCACCGCGTCGGCCGCGGTCCCGACGATGGTCGTCGTCGGCGCCCCCCTCATGCACGGCACCCGCGTGCTCAACTGCGCGGTCATCATCCAGGGTGGCCGGATCCTCGGCGTGGCGCCGAAGTCGTACCTGCCGAACTACCGCGAGTTCTACGAGCGCCGCCACTTCGCGCCCGGCGACGACCTGCGAGGTACGACGATCAGGGTCGCCGGCGCGGAGGTGCCGCTCGGCCCCGACCTGATCTTCACCGCCACCGACCTGCCCGACCTCAGGCTCCACGTGGAGATCTGTGAGGACATGTGGGTGCCGGTGCCGCCCAGCGCCGAGGCGGCGTTGGCTGGTGCGACGGTGCTTGCCAACCTCTCGGGCAGCCCGATCACGATCGCACGGGCCGAGGACCGCCGCCTGCTGGTGCGCAGCGCCAGCTTCCGCAGCAACGCGGCCTACGTCTTCGCGGCCGCCGGTCAGGGCGAGTCGACGACCGACCTGTCGTGGGACGGCCAGACCATGGTCTACGAGTGCGGAGACCTGCTCGGCGAGAGCGAGCGGTTCCCCGACGGGCCGCGCCGCACGGTCGTCGACGTGGATCTCGACCGGATCCGCCAGGACCGGATCCGGCAAGGCACCCACGACGACAACCGGCGCACGCGCGAGCCGTCGTTCCGCACCGTGGAGTTCGAGCTGACGCCGCCCGTCGGCGACATCGGGCTCCGGCGGCACGTCGACCGCTTCCCGTTCGTGCCCGACGACGTCGACCGTCTCGCGCAGGACTGCTACGAGGCCTACAACATCCAGGTCGCCGGCCTGGTGCAGCGGATGCAGGCGATCGGCCAGCCCAAGGCCGTGATCGGCGTCAGCGGCGGCCTCGACTCGACGCACGCCCTGATCGTCGCGGTCCGGGCGATGGACCGCCTCGATCGCCCGCGCAGCGACGTCCTGGCGTTCACGATGCCGGGCTTCGCCACCGGCGACACCTCGAAGTCGTTGGCGACGCGGCTGGCCAAGGCTCTCGGCGTCACCTTCGAGGAGATCGACATCCGGCCGGCCGCCCAGCAGCTGCTCACCGACCTCGGCCACCCCGCCGCCGACGGCGAGGCGGCGTACGACGTGACCTACGAGAACGTGCAGGCCGGCCTGCGCTACGACTACCTGTTCCGGCTCGCCAACCAACGCGGCGGGATCGTGGTCGGCACCGGCGACCTCAGCGAGCTCGCGCTGGGCTGGTGCACCTACGGCGTCGGTGACCAGATGTCCCACTACAACGTGAACGCCGGCGTCCCGAAGACCCTGGTGCAACACCTGATCCGCTGGGTGATCGACAGCGGCCAGCTCGACGGCGAGGCCAACGCCGTGCTCGGCGAGGTGCTCGACCAGGAGATCACCCCCGAGCTGATCCCGACGCTCGAGGGACAGAAGGCGCAGGCGACCGAGGACTCGGTCGGCCCGTATGCGCTGCAGGACTTCACGCTCTACCACGTGCTCCGGCGCGGCTACCGCCCCAGCAAGATCGCGTTCCTGGCCTGGCACGCCTGGCACGACGTCGACGCGGGGGAGTGGCCGCCCGGATACCCGCCCGAGACGCGACCGGCGTACGACCTCGCGACCATCCGCGCCTGGCTCGAGGTCTTCTGCCGTCGTTTCTTCGCCAGCCAGTTCAAGCGGAGCGCCTTGCCGAACGGGCCCAAGGTCAGCGCGGGCGGCACCATGAGCCCGCGGGGTGACTGGCGGATGCCGAGCGACGCCGCCGCCACCGCGTGGCTGGCCGACATCGAGGCCCACGTCCCGGAGTCCTGACTCGGCGGCAACCTTTCCGGCCTCTGCGCAGTCCTAGGGTCGACGGTCCACGGGGGGCCGTTCTCGAACCCGAAGGAGCCCCATGACTCCCCTACGACGAGCGGCAGCCATCGTGCTGACCCTGGCCGCGGCCGCGCTGGCGACGACGGCCCAGACCGACGCCCACGCCTCACCGGCGAGCGACGCCACGCGCGCCGGCGTGCCGCACACCCGGCTGCACGTGCACGTCGCCGGTTGTGACCGCTGCACCATCACCCTCCAGCAGGCGGTGGAGGGACACCTCACCGTGTGGACCTCGAAGGGACACGAGGTCGGGTCCGACCACGTCACGACGTTCACCATGAAGACGGCCCACACGCACGGCCTGTCGTTCGTGATCCGTGCGCCGTGGGCGGGCAACACCGGGGCCGTGACGAACATGGTGACCCGCTACCGCAGCCAGGACGTCGGCGACGGCGTCACGTTCCCGGAAGCCCGCCACGGTCGCCGCGCCGAGGGTTGCTGGGCCGGCACCACGCAGGACTCCGCGCGGCTCGACTTCCGTGTCGCCCGGGTCGCGGCTCGAACCCTGGACGGCAAGCCCACACAGATCCCGCTGGCCTACGCGACGCACTCGCCACGGAGCTGGCGGCCGATGGTCCGCACCTTCAAGGGCACCCTCGGCAACCAGGACGCCTTCTGGTGCACCCACCCGTGAGCCCGACGCGGGTGCCTGTCGACGGTCCAGGACCGCCGGCAGGCACCCGACCCGATCAGTTCCTGGCGATCCGCCCGTCGGTGCTGTAGCTGAACGGGTCGGGCAGTGAGCCGACGTAGCTCACCAGCGGCACCAGCTCGGCATCGGCGGTCTGCACGATGTCACTTGCGGACTCGAGCACGGTGAAGCCGTCACCACCGCCGACCATGAACGAGTTCGCCGTACCGGTGTAGGACGTCGACGCGTCGTTCGCGATCGGCTGGGAGTCGTCTCCGGCGGCTCCCAGCCAGACACCCGTGATCGAGCCGTTGCCCTGGCTGCCGGTGTAGGTGAAGTGCAGACCCGAGACCTGCATGATCCCTCCGGTCCCGGCGGCGAGCTGTTGGTTCAGCAGTGCCCACACCTGGGCACCGGTGAGAGAGAACGTGTCCACGAAGTCGTCCTGGAAGGGCTGCATCGTGAACAGGTTCCCGAACGTCACCGGCCCGGCCAGCAGGCCGGAGCGCACCGAGCCGGTGTTGACGAAGGCGAGCTGGGTGCCGGTCTCGACGCGTTGGGCGTCGGCGATCAGGTCACCCGCCGGCGACTCGCCCGCGGGGGTCGCGCCGCCCTCGCGCTGTGACGGGATGTCGGCCGAGGCATGGTTGACGACCCGCTGCGTGATCGGGTTCGTCGCCGTCACCGCGGCGTCCACGACCGCCTGCACCCGTGGGTCCGGCGTCACCGCAGGAGCCGAGGGGTCGGAGGTGCTCGGCGGCGTCGAGCGCCACGTCGGACGTACCGATCCCCAGGTCGCGGCGATGGTGCCCTGCCTGCGGTCGAGGAGCAGGTGCACCTGGTCGAAGGCCTCGGTGAACGCCCCGGCCTGGATCACCAGGGCGTGCCCCACCCGGGTGTCGATGACGGTGTGGCTGTGGCCCGAGATCACCACGGACACGGCAGGGTCGAGGCGCGACGCGATGTCGTGGATCCGGTCGTCGACGGTGCCGACCGGGACGTTCGACTGCCGACCTCCCTCGTGCACGACGGCGACGAACGCGTGCACACCCCGGTGCTCCAGCACGTGGACGTACTTGTTGATGGCATCGGCCTCGTCCACGAAGTGCACGCCGTCGGTGGCACCGGTGGTGGTGATCGACGGGGTGGTGAGGGTCGTGGCACCGATGAAGCCGACCCGCACGCCGCCGATCCTCTTCACGACGTACGGCGCGAGGAGGGGGCGCCCGGTGGTGTCACTGATGACGTTCGCGTCCACGACCGGGAAGTCGAGCGGGTCGAACCTGATCGACGGGTCCACCGTCGACCGCCCGCCGTTCACCTGCCTCAGCAGCTCCGGCACGCCACGGTCGAACTCGTGGTTGCCGAGGGTGCCGACGTCGACGCCCATCAGGTTGAGCGCGTCGAGGGTCGGCTTGTCGCGTAGCAGGCCCGACTCGGGCGGGCTGGCGCCGACCGCGTCACCGGACTCGACGGTCACCGTGTGGGGGTCGTCCGCACGGGCCTGCTCGAGGTACGTCGCCAGCGTGGCGATGCCGCCGGCCGGGCTGCGCACGCCGGTGTAGGGGTCGGTGAAGTTCAGCCCGGTGCCGGTGATGTTGCCGTGCACGTCGTTGAACCCGAGCACCTGCCCGGTGGTGTAGCGGCCGCCGCCGCGCAGGATGCCGGTCAGCACCCGGCCCTGGGCCTGCAGCGGCGGGTCGAAGCCGCCGAGGACCGCCAGGGTCGGCGCGAGGTCGACCGCCCGGACCCCGCGTACGGCGCGCCGGTGCTCGATGTCGGGGCCGCCGGCGACGAACGTCGCGTGCATGTTGATGTTGTGACGCAGGTCGACGTCCTCGGGCAGGTAGCCGTGCTGGCCGAAGAACCGCGAGGGCGCGACCAGCGTGCCGACCGTGGCCGCGTCGAACTGGTACGGCGGCTTCGTGACGACCACGACGTCACCGGTGCGGGTCGGGTTCAGCGAGTCGCTGCCCTCGACGTCGGCCATCTGGTCCTTGGTCAGCACCTTCTCGATGATCGGCTCGCCGGTCGTCGGGTCCTTCAGGTTCCGGTAGGCGTTGACGATCGCGTCGACGGTGGACTGGTACTGGCTCGGGTCGAGCACCCCGTCGGGATCACGGCCCTTGAGGTTGAGGTAGATCTGGGCGGTCCCGCCGGCCTCGCACTCCTTGGCGATCGTCCCTCCCGGGGCGCTGGCGGCGGCCGGCCGGCAGTTCGAGGTCTGCTCGACGTCCTGCAGCCCGAGCTGCTTGAGCGGAAGGGCCGCATCGATCGCGAGCCACTGGGGGGCGAAGCCGTGGTCGCTGCTGGCCAGGATGTCGGGGTCGTGCCCGACCAGCGACCGCAGGACACCCAGCCGGGCGTCCGCGGAGTGGTAGGCGCCCTCGAGGTACGCCGTGCGCTGGACGACGCGTCCGTCGCGCGGACCGGTGCCGGCGACGCGGTCGAAGTACGGGTTCGGCGAGCCGTCCGGTGCCGTGGGGGTCAGCAGCCCGAGGACCTGGTGGCTGACCTCGTCGGTCTGGTCGGTGCCGGCCAGCAGCACGTCGGTGTCCGGCTGGAGGGTGCCGAGGACGAACCGGTCGACGGCCAGGTCGTAGGCCTGGTTGAGGTCCACGACCTGCTGGAACCAGGTGTCCTCGTCGATGATCCCGGCCTCCTCGGGCGCGAAGTCACCGAAGACGGCTGGGGGCAGGTTGTCCGCGATGTACTTGGCGAGCCGGTCCTCGCCCGGGGCGCCGGCCGGGAGCGCGTTGCACGCGGCCGTGCTGCAGTGGGCGTTCGGCCGGGTCAGGGAGGTGAAGTAGAGGCTGAATCTCGACAGGTCACCTGCCATCGTCATGATCTTGACGTAGAAGCCGGCGGACTCTCCGGCGGCCGAGCCGATGAGGCCGTCGGCACCCTTGAGCTTGATCGCGCTGAACTGCCCCGGCACGAGCGTGGCCAGCGACTGGGCGCCGTCCTTGCCCGCCGTGGACGGCACCATCAGGGCCCGGTCGTAGCCGTGGTGGCCGCTGGCGTAGACATAGAGGTCGAAGGTGCGGTCGGGGTTCAGCGCGGCGGAGGTCGACGTGAGCGTCAGCACGGTCTGCTGGGCGGGCAGGGTGCCGGCCGGCACGTGGGTCCAGCCGGTCGCGGGCTGGAACGACGCAACCTGGTAGGACAGGCCGAAGCCGGCCGCGGAGGTCTGCTTGGCCGGGTCGAGCGGGGTCTCGAGCACGCCGCGCTGGGAGAAGAACGTGTCGAAGTCGACGGTCGGGCCGTTGATGTCGGCGTTGAGACCGCCGGTCCACTCCAGCTGCGCCACCTTCTTGCCCGCGAGCTCGGCCGACGACGCCACCGTCTGGGCCTCGAGCACGTTGCCAGGCACGGTGCCGGGGCTCGCGCCGTTGCCGTGGAAGGCGAACGAGATCGACTGGGTGAAGGGCAGCCGGGTGTCGAAGAACGTGTTGTTGGTGCTGCCGTGCACGCCCGGGTAGGCACCGGTCGCCAACGTGTACCAGCCCTGGCCCGTGTTCGGCGGGAAGCCCTGGGTCAGCCCGTTGTCGCCGGTCGCACCGTGGCGCATGAGATCGGCGTACGTCGGCATCAGGTGCCGGTCGGCGAACCGCTGCATCAGGTCGGGCCGCATGCCGTCGGAGGCGTACAGCACCACCGGATGGTCACCGCCTCTACCACCGCCATCGTGATGGTGGCCGTGTGAGTGGCCGACCCTCGAGGAGGCCGTGGCCGTGGCGGTGGGTGCGGCGAGGGCCGACACGGCGAGGGCGGTGGAGGCGAGCAGGACGAGGAAACGACGGCGCATGGCAACACTCCGAGGGACGAGACCGAGATGGCATCACCTTCGCCCCCCGGCCGGGTCGCGTCAACGGTGGGGAGATGAAATCTCCGCACACGGCGGTCCCACTGTCGTCAGCTCTTGCGCCTGGCTGAGGACGTGCGGGTGCCCGGGCGGCTGCCGAACGTGCGGAGGACGTGCTCCAAGGTGAGGACGAGCAGCTCGTGGGTCGCCTCGCGGGTGGCCTCGCCGCGCAACCAGCGACGCGTCGCCGTCCGGTTCAGGCCGGTCCAGCACTCCAGCGCGTAGCGCAAGCGGGGCGTGTCCTGGGCGATGTCGGCGTGGAACTCCACGAGGACGGATACGGCGCGACGCATCAGCTCGGCGACCACACGTCGCACCTCGGGGTCGGCGATGTCCTCGCCCGGTGCGATGGTGCCCAGGTAGATCGATCGATTGGCCTCGGTCCAGTCCAGCCAGCGGGTCACCGAGTCCGCCAGGCGTGCGCGGGCACTCCGCCCTACCGGCCTCTGCAACTGTTCCTCTCCGACGGCACCGAGCCGCCTCAGCAGCGCGACGTAGACGTCTGTGCGGCCGCCGAAGTAGTGGTGCACGAGCCCGCGCGTGACCCCCGCGGACCTCGCTACGTCCTCGATCGAGACCTCGTCGTACCCCCGCTCGGCGAAGAGCGCGTTGGCGGCATCCAGGATCTGCTCGCGCCGTTGCTCCGGCCCGAGTCTGGTGTACCGCCGACGTGTGCTCACGATCACACCATAGCGGAATTGGCGATCTGCCAACAGTGTCGTTAGCATTCCGTCAACAACAAGGCAACACCACGTATGTCCCCCTTGGGTCCGTCGGTCTCTGACCGCCGCCTCGATCCCGGCGTCCCGCCCCGCATGGGGAGGGGCGGGACGCCGCTCCGTGAACCAAGCCCCATCCGCACCATCCCGCGACGAAAGACAGAGAGACACCACATGAAGTTCCGCAACGTGGCATTCGCCAGCACCGCCGCCGTCATCGCCGCCGTCGCCATCGGCTCCGGCGCTGCCCAGGCGACCAGCCTGATCACCGGCAAGGACGTCAAGGACGGGTCGATCCACCGCGTCGACCTCGGCGCCGGCATCAACCACCGGCTCGACCGCGTGGCTACTTCCGGCGCCCAGGGTGCGCAGGGCGTGCAGGGACCCAAGGGCGACCAGGGTCCCAAGGGCGAGCCCGGTAAGGACGCCGACCCGAGCGTGCTCCAGCACCTGAGCGACCGCATCTCCGCGCTGGAGTCGGACGCCAACAACGGTCACGACATCAACACCAACTGGCTCCCCGGCGAGGACGGCGGACCGGCGACGATCGCGAACCCCAACGCCGTCGTGCTCGACGCCGCTGACCAGGGCTACTCGTACGCCAGCATCAAGAACCTGGACCTGTACGTCGAGGCCGACGCGCACATCCAGTACACCTATCGCCTCACCGACGGCGCGACCGCTGCCGCGGGCTCCCCGCGACTCAAGGTCGTCATCAACGGCGTGTCGTACTCCTCGGTCAACCAGATCAACCCGGACTACGGCCACGACAACGGCGACGGCACCTACACCGTTGACGCCGTCATGACGGTCCTGACCGACAACAGCCAGGGTCACAACCCCCGAGGCACGATCACTCGCGCCTCGCTGATCCACGAGGGCATCGGCTCCGTCGAGTTCACCAGCGTCAGCATCGACGGCCAGCCGATCTCCTTCTCCTCCTGAAGAACCCCGGGCTGGGGCCGCGACATCTAGGCGGTTTCCCCGAACTGCACGCTGTCCTCGGCTGGGACACGGCCCCGCTCTCCGGTGTCCCGGGGAGCGGGGTTCAGCGTTCCCGTCGCAGCGGCGGCGAACGGCGAACCCGCAACATCGCCGTAACACGCCTGCGACACACTGCGGCCATGGGCAAGCAGGAAGACTTCGTGCTGCGCGCGCTCGAGGAGCGCGACGTCCGGTTCGTGCGGCTGTGGTTCACCGACGTCCTGGGTTTCCTCAAGTCGGTCGCGGTCGCGCCGGCCGAGCTCGAGGGAGCCTTCGACGAGGGGATCGGCTTTGACGGCTCGGCGATCGAGGGGTTCGCCCGGGTCTACGAGGCCGACATGCTCGCCAAGCCCGACCCGTCGACCTTCCAGATCCTGCCCTGGCGCACGGGTGACGGCCCGTCGACCGCCCGCATGTTCTGCGACATCGTGATGCCCGACGGCTCGCCGTCGTACGCCGACCCGCGCCACGTCCTCAAGCGCACGCTGAGCAAGGCGGCCGAGCAGGGCTTCACCTTCTACACCCACCCCGAGATCGAGTTCTACCTCTTCAAGGACACCCCGCAGCCGGGCACCGACCCGGTGCCGGTCGACCGCAGCGGCTACTTCGACCACACCGCCCAGAGCCAGGGTGCCGACTTCCGCCGCGAGGCGATCACGATGCTCGAGTCGATGGGCATCTCGGTGGAGTTCAGCCACCACGAGGGCGGCCCGGGACAGCAGGAGATCGACCTGCGCTACGCCGACGCGCTCTCGACCGCCGACAACATCATGACGTTCCGCACCGTGATCCGAGAGGTCGCGCTGGGGCAGGGCATCTGGGCGACGTTCATGCCCAAGCCCTTCACGGCCGACCCGGGATCGGGGATGCACACGCACGTCTCGCTGTTCGAGGGTGATCGCAACGCCTTCTTCGAGGCGGGCGCGGAGTACCAGCTGTCGAAGACCGGGCGCCAGTTCATCGCCGGCATCCTGCGTCACGCCAGCGAGATCTCGGTGGTGACCAACCAGTGGGTCAACAGCTACAAGCGACTCCTCGGTGGCGGCGAGGCGCCGTCGTACATCTGCTGGGGACACAACAACCGCTCGGCGATGGTGCGGGTGCCGATGTACAAGCCCCAGAAGGGCGTCTCGACCCGGATCGAGCTGCGCACGGTCGACTCCGCGTGCAACCCCTACCTCGCCTACGCCGTGGTGCTCGCGGCCGGGATGAGGGGGATCGAGGAGGACTACGAGCTCCCGCGCGAGGCCGAGGACGACGTGTGGACGCTCACCGAGCGCGAGCGCAAGAGCATGGGCATCGCCCCGCTGCCGAGCAGCCTCTCCGAGGCGATCTCGGTGGCCGAGGACTCCGAGCTCCTCGCCGAGACGCTCGGTGAGCACGTCTTCGACTTCTTCCTGCGCAACAAGCGCGCCGAATGGCACGACTACCGCACCCAGGTCTCGGCGTTCGAGCGCGACCGGATGCTGCCCGTCCTCTAGGTTGGGCGCGTGACCGTTCACGTCCTGGTCGTCCAGCACGAGGACGACGACCCGATCCACCGGATGGGCCCGTGGATGGCCGTCGACCTCGACGTACGACGTCCCTACCTCGGTGACGCGCTGCCCGCCAGCCTCCAGGGGTACGCCGCGCTGGTCGTGATGGGTGGGGCGATGAACGCCAACGCCGACGCGACCTGCCCGTGGCTGCCCGCGGTCCGCGAGCTGATCCGTGAGGCGGCGGCCGAGGGGGTCCCGACGTTGGGGATCTGCCTCGGTCACCAGCTCGCGACCGTGGCGTTGGGCGGCGAGGTGCTGGCCAACCCGGCCGGCCGACAGTTCGGCCTCCTCGACGTGAACTGGGAGCCCACCGCCCACCTCGACGAGCTGTTCTCGACAGTCGCCACGCCGCGGCGCGGCACGCACTGGAACGACGACATCGTGACGCGGCTGCCCGAGGGCGCCGTCCTGATGGCACGGGCGAGCACCGGCGAGGTGCAGGCCGCGCGCCACGCGCCCACGGTGTGGGGCGTGCAGTGGCATCCGGAGGTCGACGAGCCGCTCTTCCGCGGCTGGCTCGTCGACGGCAACGCCGACGAGGCTCTGGCCGAGCGGACCCTCGCCGACCTCGCGGCCTCCGACGGCGAGCTCGAGGAGGCCTGGCGACCGCTGGCCTCACGCTTCGTCGAGCTCGCGGCCGCCCGCCAGCCCGTCTAGGGAGTGGCCTCCACCGCCGACAGCCGGAACTCGTCGCGGAGTCGATCGCGCGCCGCGGACGGCGCCCCGATCCGGTCGAGGCCGAGCAGCGCTGCCCCGACGACCGGCGGCGTCCGCACGACCCGGGTGCTCGCCAGCGGCGCCTGCTCGCGGAGCAGTCGGTGGATCTCGTCCATGAGGAGAGCGTGACCGGCTGTGATCACGCCGCCTCCGAGCACCACGTCGATCGGCTCGTCGAGGACGCCCAGGCGGCGCATGGCCGCGACCGCGAGGGCCACGACCTCCTCGGCCTGACGGCTCACGATCCCGGCGGCCGTGGCGTCTCCGGCCGTGGCGACCTCGAACAGCACCGGGGTCAGCTCCAGGCACCGCGCCTCGGAGAGCGTGCCGAGATGCACCGCCTCGATCAGGCTCGCCATCGTGGCCAGGCCGAAGTGGCGGGGCAGATCGACGCGCAACCGGGTGTCCGGCCCGCGACCGTCCTCGGCCCTGGCCCCCCACCACATGGCCTCCTGCCACAGCGCGCCACCCCCGCCCCAGTCGCCGGAGATGTGCCCGACGGCGGCGAAGCGGACGGTGGTGCCATCGGGCAGCAGGCCCGAGCAGTTGATCCCGGCGCCGCAGACCACCGCGACTCCCGGTGGCTGGTCGACGCCGGCCCGCAGCAGGGCGAAGGTGTCGTTGAAGACCTCGCTGGACGTGCCCCAGCCGCGTGCTGCGACGGCGTGCTCCAGCGCCTCCTGCTCGACCGGCAGGTCGGCGTTGGCCAGGCAGGCGGACACGTGGCGCACGATGGCCACGTCGCTGCGGGGGAGGAGACCGGCGTCGGCGCAGGCTGCCTCGACGATCGCGGCCAGCCCGGCCACGGCCTGTTCGGCGCCGACCCGCTGGGGAAGGAAGCCGCCTCCTCGGGCGGTGCCGACCAGCCGGCCGTCGTGGGCGATCAGCGCGACGTCGGTCTTGCTGTTGCCCGCGTCGATGGCGAGGACGCCTTCGAGTCCCTCCGGTGGTCCGCTCATCTCAGGCCCACGGGAGGTAGGCGCGGTTGTGGGCGACGAGGCGGTCCGCCAGGCCGGTGGCCCGGTCGACCTGCCCGACGAGAGGGTGCGCCAGCAGGGCCTCGAAGACCCGGTCGTAGCCGCCGTGGAGGGCCGCTTCCAGGGCGAGGTGCTCGTACGCCGTGACGTGGGCGACCAGCCCGGCGTACAGCGGTGCGAGGGGCTCGACCGGCAGCGCCCGCACGCCGGAGCGGTCGACCGTGCCCGGCACCTCGATCACCGCGTCGTCGGGGAGGAAGGGCAGCGTGCCGTCGTTGCGCACATTGACCACCTGGGTCGACGTACCGGCGCCGCTGCCGAGCAGCCCCGCGGTCAGCTGCACGGCGGCCTCGGAGTAGTACGCGCCTCCGCGCTGCTCGAGGAGCTCGGGCTTGCGGTCGAGCGTCGGGTCCTCGTACATCGCGAGAAGCCGATGCTCGATCGCCGTGACCTGCGAGGCGCGGGACTCGCTGGTGAGCAGCTCCCGCACCACCTCGTCGTGGGCGTAGAAGTAGCGGAGGTAGTACGACGGCACGGCCGCGAGCTGGCGGAGCAGGGTCGCGGGGAGCTCGATGTCGGCCGCGAGGTCGTCGACGTGCGTACCCAGGATCTCGGGCAGCCGGTCGACGCCGTCCACCACAGCGGCGCGCTCCCACGTGAGGTGGTTGAGGCCCACGTGGTCGAGCTGCACCCGCTCGGGCGCCACCCCGAGGTAGTCGGCGAAGCGACGCTGGAAGCCGATCGCGACGTTGCACAGGCCCACGGCGCGATGACCCGCCTGCAGCAGCGCGCGCGTCACGATGCCGACCGGGTTGGTGAAGTCGATGATCCACGCGTCCGGCGCGGCCGCTGCCACCTGGTCGGCGATGTCGAGCACGACCGGGACCGTTCGGAGCGCCTTCGCGAGGCCTCCCGCTCCGGTCGTCTCCTGACCCACGCAGCCGCACTCCAGCGGCCAGGTCTCGTCCTGGTGGCGGGCGGCCTGACCTCCGACCCGCAGCTGGAGCAGGACGGCGTCGACGCCCTCGAGCGCGGGCGCGAGCTCGACCGACGTGGTGATCCGGCCGGGGTGGCCCATCCGGGCCAGGATCCGGCGTCCGAACGCCGCGACCAGCTCGAGGCGCTGCTCGTCGGGGTCCACGAGCACCAGGTCGTCGACCGGCAGCACGTCGCGCATCCGGCCCAGACCGTCCACGAGCTCGGGGGTGTACGTCGACCCACCGCCGACGACTGCGATCTTCATGAGGGTCCCTCGCTCATCCCTTGACCCCGGTCAGGGTGACGCCCTCGATGAACGCCTTCTGGGCCAGGAAGAACAGCAGGATCACCGGCGCCATCACCAGCACGGTCGCCGCCATGGTCAGGTTCCAGTCGGTGTGGTGGGCGCTCTTGAACGACTGCAGTCCGTAGCTCAGCGTCCACGCCGCGGGGTTCTCGCTGGTGTAGATCTGGGGCCCGAAGTAGTCGTTCCAGCAGTAGAAGAACTGGAACAGCGCCACGGCGGCGATCGCGGGCCGGGTCATCGGCAGAATGATCCGCAGCAGTACTCCGAGGTCGGAGCACCCGTCCACCTTCGCAGCGTCGAGGTACTCGCGCGGCACGGTGAGCATGAACTGCCGGAGCAGGAAGATCGAGAACGCGTCACCGAAGGCCATCGGGATGATCAGCGGCCACAGCGTGCCCGACAGGTGGAGGTCCTTGGCCCAGACCAGGTAGAGCGGCACGATCGAGACCTGCGGCGGCAGCATCATCGTCGCGATCACGACCATCATCGCCAGGTTGCGACCGCGGAAGCGGAAGCACGACAGGGCGTAGGCGACCGGGATGCTCGAGACGAGGGTGAGCGCGGTGCCGGCGATGGCGTAGATCAGCGTGTTGCGCCACCACGTCGCGAAGCCGGGCGTCTGCCAGACGTCGACCAGGTTGTGCCACACGAACGGGTTCGGCCAGAGGTCACGCGTCAACGACTGCTGGTCGCTCATCAGTGCCGTCAGCACGACGAACACGAACGGGAGCACGAAGAGCAGCCCTGCCGCCACCGCGAACACGTGGAGGGCCACCCACTCCAGGGTGAGCTGGCGCCGGGTCCGGGCCGGGGGAGCGGTGGCGGCCGTCGCGGGGGCGGGGGTCGCGAGCGTCGTCATTCGCCGACCCCCAGGAACACGCTGCCGCGCCGCATCAGCAGCGCGGCGAAGAGCATCGACAGCACGAACAGCACGACGGCCACGACGCAGGCGGCGCCGATGTCGAAGCGCTGGAAGCCGAGGTTGTAGACGAGCTGGGGCAGGGTCAAGGTCGACCCGGCCGGGTAGCCGGGCTCGACCTGTTGCCCGGACCCGCCTATCTGTCCGCTCGCCACCTGTCCGGCCACCAACGGCTCGGTGTAGTACTGCATGGTTGCGATCACGCCGGTGATCACGGCGAAGCCGAGGATCGGGCGCAGCGTGGGCAGCGTGACGTGGCGGAAGCGTCGTACGGCGCCGGCGCCGTCGAGGTCCGCCGCCTCGTACAGCTCACGGGGTACGTCGAGCAGGGCGGCCATGAAGATCACCATCAGGTCGCCGACGCCCCACACCGCGAGCAGCGCCAGCGCCGGCTTCGACCATGCGGGGTCGTTGAACCAACCCGGCTGGGGCAGGCCCAGCTTGCCGAGCACGGAGTTCACCGGTCCCGTGCCGGGGTTGAGCAGGAACACGAACGCCAGGGTCGCCGCCACCGGCGGTGCGAGGTACGGCGCGTAGAACAGCGTGCGGAACACCGAGCTGCCGCGCTTCACGTGGATGACCGTCATCCCGAGCACCAGCCCCACGATGATCCGCATCGTGACCAGCACGATCACGAACCACAACGTGTTGCGCAGCGCCGGCCAGAAGAACGCGTAGTCGTGGAAGACGTAGTGCCAGTTGTCCAGCCCGACCCACGTCGGCGAGGTGAAGCCGTCGTAGTGGGTGAACGACAGCCACACCGTGGTCACCAGCGGGTACAGGAAGAACAGCCCCGTGCCGAGCAACCACGGTGACAGGAACGCGAGGTTGCGGAGCAGCTCGCGCCGCTTGCGGGCCCGCAGCGTCGGTCTCATCCGAGGAGCCGACGCGCGGGCGACGGCCCCGCTCACTGCGCCTGGGCGATGTCGGTGTCGATGGTGTGTGCGGCCTCCTCCAGGCCCGCTTGGAGATCGGTCTGCTTTCCGGACTCGTAGGCGTAGCCCAGGTTCTGCAGGGTGAGCTGGTAGGCGCCACCGTTCGGGCTCGAGGGCGTCGTGTTGCTGTACTGGTTCTGCGCGATCTTGATGAACGTCTGGAAGGCCGGGTTCTGGTCCAGCTTCGGTGAGGCCAGCGCCGCGTTGGTCGAGGGCACGTTGTGGATCGCGTTGGCGAAGTTCACGACGGCGTCGGTGTCGGTGGTGAGGTACTGCACGAACTCCCACGCGGCGTTCTGCTTCTCGCTGGTGTTGGCGATCCCGACGATGGTGCCGGTGATGTAGCCCTTGCCGTACTGGTCGGCCATGTCGTCCGGCACCGGGAACGGCGCGACGCCGTAGTCCACCTTGCTGTTCGAGTCGTCGATCATGCCGCCGCGCCACTCGCCGTCGATCGCCATCGCGACCTGACCGGTCATGAACGGGTTGTTGTTGCTGAACTCGTCACCGAACGTGGTGCGGTACTTGTCGAGCCGGTCGACGCCACCGAGCTTGCCGACCAGCGCCTTCTGCCACTGGTAGACCGAGGCGAGCGGCGGGTCGTTGGCGACGTTGGACTTGCCGTCTGAGGTGAAGTACGTCGGCGACGCCTGCGCCGCGAAGTGGGTGATCGTCGACTCGTAGCCGTGGTAGAGCGGCATGAAGCCGAGCTGGGAGTAGCTGTCGCCGGAGGTCTTGGTGAGCTTGACCGCATCGGCGTCGAACTCCGAGAAGGTCTTGGGCGGGGACGTGATGCCGGCGGCCTTGAAGTCAGCCTTGTTGTAGTAGAGGCCGTAGGCGTCGCTGAGCAGCGGCAGGGCGCACTGGTTGCCGTTGAACTGGGTGTACTCCCGCTGCGCGGCCGGGAACACCTTCTCGGGGTCGACGCCCGACTTCTGCATGAACGGGTTCAGGTCGACGAAGACGTGGGAGTTGCAGAACTCGCCGACGTTGTCGGTGGTGAACGACGACACGACGTCGGGCGCGTTCGGCCCGCCGGCCCGCAGCGCCTGGTTGATCTTGTCGTCGGTGATGTTGCCGACCGCCTTGACGTGCACGTTGGGGAACTTCTTCTCGAACCCGTCGATGGTGGACTGGATGGCCGCGACCTCGTTCGGCGCGGACCAGCCGTGCCAGAACGTGATCGTCACGTCGGCGTCCGGGTTGTCGTTGGCACCCCCCTGCGACGACCCGAAGCACCCGGTCACCGTGAGGGCGAGTGCGGCGAGGGCGCCGCCGGCTGCGAACCGGCGGGAGAAGCGCCTCTGTGTGGTCATCATGACCTCCTGGTGACGGGCTGCGTGGTGCCCGGTTGGGTGGTGGGTTGGCGGACGGTGTCGAACATCTCGTCCCGAGCCGAGGTCAGTGCGGTGTGGAGCGCGCCGGCGAGGACGGGCTTGTCCTGGATGCTGGCGAGGGCGAGCCGGGGCCGGGCGGCCGAGAGCGACCCGACCTCCTCGGCGACGAGGTCGAGCAGGCGGGGACCGCCGGCGATGAGCACGCCGCCGGACAGGATCACCAGTGCCGGGTCGACGACGGCGACCATGGCGGAGATCCCGAGCGCGAGGCGGTGGGCGAGCTCGGCGAGCATCCGGTCGCCCGGGCCGGGCCTGGCGAGGGCCGCGGCCACCGCCGCCGGGGGTGTGGACGCCCGGATGCCGTGGGAGCGGCCCAGGGCCAGCACCTGCGGACCGCCCGCGAGCTCCTGGAAGGCGCCGGCGTTGCCACGTCGTACGTCGCGCACGAGCGGGGTGCCGGGAAGCGGGAGGAAGCCGACCTCGCCGGCACCGCCGGTGGCCCCGCCACGCAGCCGGCCGTCGATCACGATCGCGGCGCCGAGGCCCTCGTCGGCCCAGAGCAGGACGAAGTCGTCGACGCCACGCGCCACACCGGCGGCGAGCTCGGCGACGGCCGCGAGGTTGACGTCGTTCTCGACGGCGATCGGGATGCCGACGTCGTCGGCGAGCCGCCCGAGGAGGTGGGGGTCGTGCCAGCCCGGGAGGTGGCGGGCGTAGCGCAGCCGCCGGGTCGTGGGGTCGAAGGCACCGGGGGTGCCGATCGCGAGGTGGCGCAGCGCAGAGACGGGGAGTCCGGCGGCCGTCGCGGCTCCGGTCATCGCCTCGATCACGTGGGCCACGGCATCCGGGTGCGGACGACGGGGGGTTCGCAGCTCGTACTCGCCGACGGTGCGGCCGGTGAGGTCGGCGACGGCCGCCAGGATCCGGGCCGGGGTCACGTCGAGGGCCGCCACGTGGGCGGCGTCGGGGTTGACGGCGTAGAGCTGGGCGCGGGGACCGGGGCCGCCACGCGTGTTGCCGCTCGCGATCACCAGCCCGGCGTCCTCGAGCCGCGCGAGCAGCTGGCTCATGGTCGGCTTCGAGAGCCCGGTCAGGTCGCCGAGCCGCGAGCGGGAGAGGGGGCCGTGCTCGAGGAGGAGGTCGAGTGCCGCCCGGTCGTTGATCCCCCGCAGCAGGCGGGGCGTGCCGGCCTTCACCGGGTCCCGCTGCGGGTGCCGACGGATGCCCGGGGGTGCAGGTGGAGCTGGGCGGCGGCCGCGATCACGGCGGCGCCGGTCATGTCGAGGGCGGGCTCGTCGGTCTGCCAGGCGCGGACGTCGTCGACGTAGCGGCTGCCGTGGCCGTCGAACCGCGTGAGCCCGCGTGCAGCCGAGGTGCAGTGGCGCATCCCGGTCTGGAAGCCGCCGAGGCCGCCGTCGAAGTTGCCCTTCCCGTTCGGACCGTTGACCACCGCGCCGACGTCGAACGGCCGGCTGCCGTCGAGGTGGCCAGAGAGGTTCGCGACCTGGTGCTGCATGCAGTTCGGGAACGCGTGGCCGATGCCGACCATCGCCGTCACGCCCCACGGGTCGCCGCCGAGGAGCCAGGTGCGCTGGGCGGAGGCGAAGGGCTGGAAGCGGGCGGAGTGGGTCAGGCCGTCGTACAGCCCCACGCTGGCGATCAACCCGAAGGTGTGGGAGTTGGCGTCGAACTCGTCCACCGAGACCGCCGCACCGAACGCGTCGTGACGGGCGTGTCGGACGCCGCGGAGGATCTGGGAGCGCAGGTTGCGGGTCAGGTCGTGGCGTGACACGGCGAGGTGCCCGGCGCCGTGGATCGCCCGCATCGCGCGGGCCAGCGACACGTCGGCCAGGGCCCCGGTGTCGTAGAGGTTGAGGGTGTCGGTCGACCCGGAGGCGAGGTAGCGGCGGGCGAAGCCGGCGGAGTCGCGCAGGTAGCCGGCGGCGGGTGCGTGAAGGGCGTGGGCGGCGAGCGCCAGCTCGGCCGAGCCGAGCTGCATGTCGTCGAGCCAGCTCGACTCGGGGTAGAAGGCGTGGGGGAGTGCGGTCACCAGCGGGCGCGGCGGTCGTGCGGTCGCGGCCATCGCGTAGAGGAGCCTGGCCTGTCGCAGCTCGCTGTGGGCGCGGGCCGGGTGGGTGCGGACATCGGCCTGCGCCGCCAGCGAGAACGACGCGACCACGCGGCCGACGAGGTTGGGGCTGATCCGGTGTCCCGGTGGCGCCGCCTCGAGCACCGGCCGGTGGGAGACGAAGCGGTCGAGGTGCCGGTGGTCACGGTCGTCGGCCTGGGGGAGGCGCCACAGGTCGTGGTCTCCGCGGAACGTGCCGGCGCGGTTGCCGGAGCCGATCCCGACCTGGATGTAGAGGGTGCGGGTGCGGGCGTCCCACATCTTGTCGAGCCACCGGAGGCCGTAGCGAGCCTCCCGCGTGAGCGCGGCCGGGGCCCGGTGGCCGAGCAGGCGGGCGCTGGTGAACAGCAGCACGTCGTTGTACGCCGTGGAGTGGGTGAACTTCAGGTAGTCACCGGCGTCGAACCATCCGCCCGCGACGTCGACCGCCGGGCGACCGAGCGGGTGCAGCCGGTGATCGGTGATCAGGTCGGAGCCACGCTCCATGCGCGGCCAGGCGTAGACGGTCGCGTGCCGGTCGTGGAGGTGCGACGGACGCCGGTGGAGGGCGCCGGCGACGACGTCCGCCCCGTCACGCTGGTTGCGGTCGAAGAGGACGCCCGAGCGGAGCAGGGTGCCGAAGAGCGGGCCGGCGCCGATCACCCGGAACCACGGCGAGGTGGCCCGGATCGCGCCGGTGGCCACGACCCGGTAGCGACCGGGCGCACTCAGCCGGCTGAGGTCGAGGCGGTAGACGTCGGGGTAGCGGCTGTTCCACGATCCGGTGGGCGTCGCGGGGACTCGTCCCTGCAGCACCACCTGACCGGTGCCATCGGTCACCGCGAAGGTGCCACCGGTGACGACGCCCGGTGCCATCAGCCGTGCCTGCTTGGTCTCCCGCGGCAGGTAGCCCTGCTGGTTGAGCCGGATCTCGCCGGACGGCGGCGCGACCGGGGCGCCCGGGGCCGCGGAAGCACCGGCCAGGGCCGGCGCGAGCGCGAGGGCCAGCGTCGCGCATCCCGCTGTCGCGACCACTCGTCGTACCGATGCTCTTGCCATGGGTCCCCATAGTTAGATAGGAAACTTTCCTAATACCCTGCACGAAGGACGCCGCGTCCGCAAGAGGCGCGGCCGGGATCGTCGAGTTCTGACCGGGAGGGAGCAGGCATGGACGTCGTGGTCGTCGAGGATCAGGAGGCGCTGGGCTCGGCAGCAGCCTCGCTGGTCGTCGAGGCGGTGCAGACGCGGCCCGGGCTGGTGCTGGGCGTCGCGACCGGCTCGTCGCCCCTCACGACGTACCGTGCCCTGGCCGCTGCGCGTGACTCGGGCCTCGACTTCTCGCGGGTCCGCTGCGTCGCGCTCGACGAGTACCTCGGGATCGCGGACTCCGACCCGGAGTCCTACCACTCGTTCCTACGACGCGAGGTGGCCGCTCCGCTCGGGATCCCGGTGGAGCACCTGCTCGTGCCCGACGGTGCCGCTGCCGATCCGGACGCCGCCTGTCGGGCCTTCGAGGACGGCGTGCGGCGACTGGGCGGCGTGGACCTGCAGGTACTGGGGATCGGCCGCAACGGACATCTCGGCTTCAACGAGCCCGGCAGCGCATTCGGCTCCCGGACCCGAGTCGCCCGTCTGAGCGAGACCACCCGCGCGGACAATGCGCGCTTCTTCCCACGGCCCGAGGACGTGCCGACCCACTGCCTCACGCAGGGGCTCGGCACGATCATGGACGCGCGCCGCCTCGTGCTCGTCGCGTCGGGGCCGCACAAGGCCGCTGCGGTGGCGGCGGCCGTGGAGGGTCCGGTCACGGAGGCCTGCCCCGCGTCGGTGCTGCAGCGGCACGATCGCGCGACGGTGATCGTCGACCGGGCGGCGGCGGCGGCTCTGGGCTGAGCACGCGGAGGAGTGCCGGTCGCGACTCGTTACATTGACGCGGTGACCCCCCGCAGCAGCGATCCGGTCCACGCGCGGCTGCTGCGCCTCGCGTTCGAGGATCCTGCGCGGGCCGCCGCAGAGCTCGCGACGCTGGGCGACCGGTCCGAGCCGCTCGTCGCGATCCTGGCGCGCACCGCCGACCCCGACCAGGCGCTCACCGGGCTGACCCGCCTCGTCGGCCGGGCCGGCCCCGACCTCGTGCCCGAGCTGGCCGACGACGAGGGCACCGCGATGCGCCTCCTGTCGGTCCTCGGCGCGAGCCAGGCCCTGGCCGACCACCTCTGCCGGCACCCCGAGCAGTGGCGCGAGCTGGCTGACCCAGTCCTCGGTTCGACGAGGCCCGCTGCGTACGCCGTACGGGGAGCGCTCCTGCGGGTCGTCGGCGCCGACCCTGAGTCCTCGCACCCGACGGCGACGGTCGAGGCCGCTGCCGACGCCCTGCGTGTGGAGTACCGCCGGATCCTGACCCGGCTCGCCGCGCGCGACCTCGCCCACCACCTCGGCGTCGACGACGCGGCGGCCGAGCTGTCCGACCTCGCGGCCGGCACGCTCGAGGCAGCGCTCGCGGTCGCGCGGGCCCGGGTGCCCGGGGCCGAGACCGCCCGGCTGGCCGTCGTCGCGCTCGGCAAGTGCGGTGGCCACGAGCTCAACTACGTCTCCGACGTCGACGTGCTCTACGTCTGCGAACCGGCCGAAGGAGCCGACGAGGCCGCGGCTTCGCGGGTCGCGACCCAGCTGGCCTCGCAGCTCATGCAGGTCTGCTCCGAGCACACCGCCGAGGGCACGATCTGGCCGGTCGACGCCAACCTGCGCCCTGAGGGCAAGGCCGGACCTCTCGTCCGCACGCTGGCCAGCCACCGGGCCTACTACGAGCGCTGGGCGAAGACCTGGGAGTTCCAGGCGCTGCTCAAGGCGCGTCCCGTCGCCGGCGACCTCGGGCTCGGGCAGGAGTTCGTCGAGCTGGTCGAGCCGATGGTGTGGCAGGTCGCCGAGCGCGACGGCTTCGTCAGCGACGTGCAGGCGATGCGCCGCCGCGTCGTCGAGAACATCCCGGCCCGCGAGGCCGATCGCCAGCTCAAGCTCGGCTCGGGCGGACTGCGCGACGTGGAGTTCGCCGTCCAGCTCCTCCAGCTCGTGCACGGGCGGGCCGACCCCAAGCTCCGCGACCGGGCGACCCTGAGCGCGCTCGACGCCCTGACCCGCGGCGGGTACGTCGGGCGCGAGGACGGCGAGGCCCTCGCTGTCGCCTACTCGTTCCTGCGCACGCTCGAGCACCGGATCCAGCTCCAGCACCTCCGCCGCACCCACGTCGTACCGGCGGACGAGGCGTCGTTGCGCCGGCTCGGCCGGAGCATGGGCTTCGTCAAGGAGCCTGCGCGCGCTCTCGACGAGGCGTGGTCGCACCACCGCCGAGAGGTACGACGCCTCCACGAGAAGCTCTTCTACCGTCCGCTGCTCGAGGCCGTGGCGCGGGTGCCGGCCGAGGGCGCTCGGCTCACCACGGAGGCGGCCGGGGTCCGGCTGGCCGCGCTCGGATTCGCCGACCCCAGGGCGGCGCTGCGTCATCTCGAGGCGCTCACCAGCGGGCTCAGCCGGACCGCCGCGATCCAGCGCACGCTGCTGCCGGCGATGCTCGAGTGGTTCGCCGACGCGCCCGATCCCGACGCCGGGCTGTTCGGCTTCCGTCGGATCAGCGAGAGCCTCGGGTCCTCGCACTGGTACCTGAAGACCCTGCGCGACGAGGGCCAGGTCGCCGAGCGGCTGGCCCGCGTGCTGGCCACCTCGCGCTACGCCACCGACCTGCTCGAGCGTGAGCCGGAGGGCGTCCGGATGCTCGGGGGTGATCTCACGCCGCTGACCTCGGAAGCCGCGCTGGCGCAGATGAAGGCGACGGCGGACCGGCAGGACGACCCGGCAGAGGCGGTGCGCTCGATCCGCGCCCTGCGCCGACGCGAGCTGCTGAGGATCGCCGCCGGTGAGCTCTTCGGTGAGACCGAGGTCGCCGACGTGGGGGCGGCGCTGTCGCGGCTCACCGACGCCACGCTCCAGGCCACGCTCGACGTCGCCGGACGGTCGGTACGTGCCCAGCGGGACCTCGACGAGGCTCCGACCCGGATGGCCGTGGTGGCGATGGGCCGCTACGGCGGCTTCGAGCTGTCCTACGGCAGCGATGCCGACGTGCTCTTCGTGCACGAGCCGCTCGACGAGGCAGCGGACGCCGACGGTGACGCGACGTCGTACGCGCAGGCGGTGGCCAACGAGCTGCGCGCCCTGCTGATCGCGCCGGCCAGCGACCCGGCCCTGGTGGTCGACGCGGACCTCCGCCCGGAGGGCAAGCAGGGTCCGCTGGTGCGGACGCTCGCGTCGTACGCCGCCTACTACGCCAAGTGGTCGAAGGTCTGGGAGGCCCAAGCCCTGCTCCGCGCCGATGCGGTGGTGGGTGACGAGGAGGTGCGCGGGCGCTTCACCGAGCTCGTCGACCCGCTGCGCTACCCGCCCGAGGGCATCGGCGAGGCCGACGTGGTGGAGATCCGCCGGATCAAGGCGCGGGTCGACCGCGAACGGCTGCCCCGGGGGGCCGACCCGCAGACCCATCTCAAGCTCGGCCGCGGTGGGCTCGCCGACATCGAGTGGACCGTGCAGCTGCTCCAGCTCCGCTACGCCGGAAGCTTGCCCTCCCTGCGCAGCCCGCGGACGCTCACGGCCCTCGGCGCGGCCCGCGAGGCGGGACTGCTGTCGGACCTCGACGCGGGCGCGCTCGACCGGGCCTGGCGCACCGTGAGCCGACTGCGCAACGCGATCACGCTGGTCACCGGCAAGAGCGGCGACCAGCTCCCGCGCGACGCCCGCGAGCGCGCCGCGGTGGCGACCATCCTCGGCTACGGACCGGGCCGCTCCGACGAGATGGTCAACGACTACCTGCGCACCACCCGCCGCGCGCGGGCGGTCGTGGATCGGGTCTTCTGGGAGTAGCCACCGCGCGGCATCGGTGAGTGAGCCACGTTTCTGCCCGGGACAACGGTGGCAGGCTCACCGACCCGGGCTGTCGGTGGGGGCGGACATACTCGGGCCATGACCACCGCCGAGCGTGCCAGCACCCTGCTCGCACTGCACACCGAGCCTGCCCTCCTCCGCCTGGTGAACGTCTGGGACGTCGCGAGCGCCCGCGTCGTGGCGCAGACCGAGGGCACTCGGGCACTGGCGACGGCGAGCCACTCGATCGCTGCGATGTACGGCTACCAGGACGGCGAGCACATCCCGCGCGACCTGATGCTCGAGGCGGTCGGCCGGATCGTCGAGGCCGTCGACCTGCCGGTGACGGCCGACCTCGAGGGCGGGTACGGCGATGCCGGCGAGACCTGTCGCCGCGCGATCGGCCTCGGCGTGGTGGGGGCGAACATCGAGGACCAGATGCGGCCCCTGCCCGATGCGGTCGCCTCGGTCGAGGCCGTGGTGCGGGCCGCGGCCGACGAGGGCGTGCCCGACTTCGTGCTCAATGCCCGCACCGACGCCGTGCTGCGCGGCGCCGACCGCGACCCGGCGGAGGTGCTGGCCGATGCGATCGAGCGGGGTCGGGCCTACCTCGAGGCAGGTGCGCCGGTGGTGTTCGTGCCGGGGGCGCTCGTCGAGGAGCAGGTGGTCGCGCTCGTCGACGCGTTCGGTCCGCAGCGGCTGTCGATGCTGCCGGTCGCCGGGGCGCCGTCGCTCGACCGGCTCGAGGAGCTCGGCGTGGCGCGGGTCAGCTTCGGCCCGTTCCCCCAGCAGGTCGCCCTCACGGCGCTCCAGCAGATGGTCGAGGGAGTCGTGCGCGGCGAGGGCATTCCGGCGGGCACGCGCCCCCTGACCTGACCCTGCCAGTCACGACGGTGGCGTGAACTGGCTCAGCGTCAGCTCGGCGCCCTGGGGATCGCGGATCACGGCCTCACGGGTCCAGTAGGTGTCAGCCGACGACACCACCGTGGCGCCGAGCCCCTCGGCGGTTGCGGCGCTGACGTCGCGATCGGCGACGGTGAAGCGCACCCGCCATGCGGGAGCAGCATCGGTCGGCGCCACCCCGGCCACGACGTCGGCGAAGCCCGGCGGAGCGCCGGCCTGACGCTGATGGATGTCGGGGTCGACGGTGGCGGCGAGGTGGTCGCCGTACCCGGGCAGGCGGATCATGCCTGCGCCGAGGTCGTCGGAGACCTGCCAGCCGAAGACGTCGCGGTAGAAGGGCAGCACCGCAGCGGGATCGGGGGCGTGGAGGTCGCTGAAGTTCCAGGTGTTCGGCACGTTCACGACCTGGGCGCCGAGGCGGCGGTTCGCCTGCCACAGCTGGAACACCGCACCCGCCGGGTCGGCGCAGGTGGCGGTCCGGCCCGCGGGTCCGACGTCCTCGGGCCCCCACACCACGGTGCCTCCGGCCCGCGTGACGGCCTCGGCGGTCGCATCGGCGTCGTCGCAGGCGACGTAGGTGCGCCACCCCGGGGGCTCGTCGGGATCCATCGGCGCGACGGCCGCCACGTCGTGGCCGTCGAGGGTGGCGATCAGGTAGCTGCCCGGCGCGTCGACCGGCATCACGTCAGTGAGCTCCCAGCCGAAGAGCTCGGAGTAGAAGCCGGCGGCCGCCACCGGGTCGGCCTGGGCGGTGTCGACCCAGCAGGGGACCCCGGTCGGGTAGCGGCGCTGGTCGGTGATCTGGACGGTCATGGTGCTCCTTCCGAACGACTGCCGCCCAGCCTGGCAGGAGCTTCCGACAAGCCCGTGCGGCCCGACCGGTCCGAAAGCGGTTTGCCGGTCCCCGACGCGGCTGCTTGGCTGGGCCGGTGAGCGACGAGGACCAGATGGCGCGCTACCGCGCCGCGGCCAAAGCCTGCACGACCACGGTGTTCTGGCACGCGTCCCGTACACCGGTCGAGGTGCTGCGCGCCGTGGCCGACGACGCCGAAGCGCTCGACGTCACCGAGTGGGACGTCTACGCCGAGCGCGGTCCGGTCGCGGAGGTCGAGCGTCAGGTCGCCGAGCTGCTCGGCAAGCCGGCGGCTGCGTTCTTCCCGAGCGGGGTGATGGCGCAGCAGGCCGCGCTCCGCGCCTGGACCGACCGGGCCGGCTCGAAGCGCGTCGCCATCCCCGACCTGTCCCATCTGCTGAAGCACGAGGACGACGGCCCGCGCCGGCTCCACGGCTTCGAGTTCGAGCACCTGACCACCGGCCGGGTGACCGCCAAGGCCGACGACCTGCGCGCGCTGGGGCCAGGCCTCGGCGCGGCCCTGGTCGAGATGCCGCTCCGCGACGCCGGCTGCCTGCTCCCGTCGTGGGAGGAGCTCGGCGAGCTGTCCTCAGCGGCCCGCGAGCTCGGCGTACCCCTGCATGCCGACGGCGCCCGGATCTGGGAGTCGCAGCCCTTCTACGACCGCCCGCTCGCCGAGATCGCGGAGCACTTCGACAGCATCTACGTGTCGTTCTACAAAGGCCTCGAGGCGCTGGCGGGCGCGGCGCTCGCCGGCCCCGAGGACGTCGTCGACGAGGCGCGACGCTGGCGCAAGCGGATGGGCGGCACGCTCTTCCACCTCACGCCGTTCGCGGTCTCCGCGCTGGCCGGCCTCCGCGACCGGCTGCCGCGGATGGGCGAGTACGCCGCGTGGGCGCGGTCGCTGGCCACCGAGCTGTCCTCACGCGGACTCCGACCGGCGCCCGAGCCGCCCCACACGAACACGTTCCTCGTCCACACCGAGGGCGACGCCGACGCCATCGTCGAGCGGGTGATCGCGTTCATGGAGGACAAGAAGGTCCAGCCGTGCGGCGGCTGGTGGGAGGGCGCCGTCCCGGGCTTCGTGACCACCGAGGTGGCGGTCCACGACGCCGCGCTCGAGCACGACCCCGCCCAGGTGGCCGACTGGTTCGTCGAGGTCACTCGGGGGTGATCGCCGAGGTGGTCGACGTCGACCGGGCGCTCCCGGAGATGCGGGCCGTCGCCTCGCGCCTGACCCCGCGCTCGTATCAGCACCCCGGGCAGGTCGCGTGGAGCGCCCGCTACGCGCTTCCCGACGACCTCGACCACGGGCCGGTGTGCCTGTGGCGCACCGGCGGTCGGGCCGTGGGCTGGGCGTGGCTCGAGGCTCCGGGTTGGTTGGAGTGGTGCGTCGACCCGTCGTACGACGAGGTGGCCGGGCGGGCAGTGGCCTGGTTCCTCGAGACGGCGGGAGCGACTCCCCTGCGCTCGATGACGCTCGACACCGAGCCCCACCTGAGCGCTGCCCTCCAGGACGCCGGCTTCGTCGAGGAGGACGGGCCGTGGTTCAGTCAGCACACGCTCGACCTGCTCGACCTTCCCTCGGTGCCCGACGTGCCCGGCTACGCCTTCCACGCCGTGCGGCCCGACGAATGGGAGGCCCGCGCGGCCTGCCACCGGCAGTCGTGGACCGACACCTCGAAGGTCTCGGGCGCGGCGTACCGACGGCTGATGGAGACGCCGCCCTATCGAGCCGCCCTCGACTGGGTCGCCGTGACGACGGACGGTGAGATGGTCGCGTCCTGCTGCGTCTGGCTCGACGACGCCTCGGGTGTGGCGCTCGTCGAGCCGGTCGGGTGTCGCCCCGAGCATCGTCGCCGAGGGCTGGCCGGCGCCGTCAGCCTGGCAGCGCTGCACGCCGCCCGTGACCTCGGAGCCACCACCGGCCTGGTGCGTCCGCGAGGCGACGACGACTACCCCGAGCCGGGCCGTGTCTATCGCGGGATCGGCTTCGTCGCGGGCCCTCGGACGCGCGGCTGGATGCGCTCGGACTGAGGCGGATCTACCTAGTTCCAAGGAATTTGCAACCTGCCCGGATGACCGTAGGCCCGTCGTCCGCTAGGAAAGTGCAGGTGTGTCATGACCCCAGCCACGCGTCGTCACGTGGGTCCCAAGGTCTCGAAGAGCTCGCAGACGGGAGGGCCCCGGACCAGAGAACGGGGCCTGGCCGGCAGATCGAGGCCGTTCGCGGCCCTGTGTGCCTTGGCGATCGTGCTGGGGCTCACGCTCCAGCTCGGGTCGATCACCACCGCTTCCGCGGCGCCCGCGCCGGTCGGGAACGGCTTCGTGGTGACGCCGGGTGACCTGGCGTTCATCCTGAAGCAGATCAAGATCGCCGAACGGCACGCGACGACGCTGACCGCGTCGAACCCGTGCGGCACCCTGCTCGCCCAGCCCGGTGACGGCATCCCGGACAGCGAGCAGGTCCCCGACGTGCTCACGTCGTACGGTCTGCGCACCGTCGACGGCTCCTGCAACAACCTCAAGGCGGCGACCGGCGTCCAGGCGCCCGGCCAGCCCTCCGGGCCGATCGGCGGGCAACCCGGACCCCAACTTCTTCGGTGCGGCCAACCAGCCCTTCCCGCGGCTGGCGCACTCCGTTCTTCCGTGATGCCGACCCGATCACCAGCGCCCTCCCCGTCGGGACCGCTCGGACCGACCTCGTACAAGACCGAAGACCGGACAGTCGGTCATCGACTCCGAGGTCCGGGTCGCGAGCAACCTGATCGACGACCAGACCAACACGAACCCGGCAGCGGTCGCGGCGGCCGGACACCCGCAGCGCACCCAGACCGGCGGCAAGGCGACAGCAGTCCCGTGTACCACCGACCCGGTGCCGGACGCTGTCCCGCCGGTCGACGGGGTTCCGCTGGGCTGCACCCCCTCCCACAAGACGCTGTTCATCCCGAACGTCACCACCGACACGGGACTCTCCCCGCCGTACAACTCGTTGTTCACCTTCTTCGGCCAGTTCTTCGACCACGGCGTCGACCAGACCGAGAAGAGCGGCGGCACCGTGTTCATCACCCTCAACGCCGACGACCCGCTGCGCACCGTCGGCCCCGACGGCATCGCCGGCACCAACTGCGGCACGCCGCAGGCCAAGCACTGCGACGAGGTCCCGGCCTCGCAGGCCTTCATGGCCCTGACGCGGACGCAGAACCAGCCCGGCCCCGACGGCATCCTCGGCAACGGCGACGACATCCAGGACGCCGACAACACCGACACCCCGTGGGTCGACCAGAGCCAGACCTACACCTCGCACGCCTCGCACCAGGTCTTCCTGCGCGAGTACGCGCCCGGCACGGGGACGGGCGGCCCGAACAACCCCGCCGCCGTCAACACCGGCAAGCTGCTCCAAGGCATCGACGTCGACGACGCGCTGCCGTGCACCAAGCCCGCGGGCTTCGACTGCTACAACGACGGCCACGCCGGCACCGGCAGCGAGTCCACGTGGGCCTCGGTCCGCAAGCAGGCGCACGACCTGTTCGGCATGAAGCTCGAGGACGTCGACGTGCTCAACGTCCCGCTGCTCGCGACTGACCCCTACGGCAAGTACCTGCCGGGCCCGCACGGACTGCCGCAGTACGTGACCAAGACGGGTCTGGTCGAAGGAGTCCTGGACAACCCGGCGACGCCGAACGTCGACGAGACGATCCCGGTGCCGAACAACGTCATCCACTTCGGTACGCCGTTCGTGGGCGACATCGCGCACAACGCCGACCCGTCGAAGCAGGACACTGACAACAACCCTGCGACCCCGCCGGTCTTCCCGACCCCGGACGCCGACAGCACGACGCTGGCCGACTTCAGCCAGCAGACGCCGGGCACCTACGACGACGAGCTGCTCAACGACCACTTCGCCTGTGGCGACGGTCGCTGCAATGAGAACATCGCGCTCTCGTCCATCCACCAGGTGTTCCACTCCGAGCACGACCGCCTCGTGGACTACATCAAGAACGTGCTCGAGACCGACACCTCCCCGGGCGCAGCCGACCGGCTCGCCGCGTGGAAAGCCAAGGGCGTCCAGGGTGCCAACGGCACCGGCGGCTACGAGTATGGCGACCGGCTGTTCCAGGCCGCCCGGTTCGTGACCGAGATGGAGTACCAGCACCTCGTGTTCGAGGAGTTCGCCCGCAAGGTGCAGCCCGCCGTCCGGCCGTTCCACGTCTACTCGCCGGACATCAACCCGGCGATCGACGCGGAGTTCGCCCACGCCGTCTACCGGTTCGGGCACTCCATGCTCGACGACGACGTCGCGCGGCAGGACCAGAACGCCGACGGGAGCCGGACGGACAACTCGCTGCCGCTGCTGACAGCGTTCCTGAACCCGCCCGAGTTCTTCAACAACTCCGTCGATCCTGCCCACCCGGTGTACACGCCGGAGCAGGCGGCCGGCTCGGTGCTGCTGGGGTCCTCGGACCAGACCGGCAACGAGATCGACGAGTTCGTCACGGAGACCCTGCGCAACAACCTGCTGGGTCTGCCGCTCGACCTGCCATCGATCAACATGGCGCGTGCCCGCGACGCCGGTGTCCCCTCCCTCAACGAGACGCGGCGTCAGCTCTACGCGGAGACCAACGACGGTCAGCTCGCGCCGTACACCAGCTGGAGCGACTTCGGTCAGCACCTCAAGCACCCCGAGTCGCTGATCAACTACGTGGCGGCCTACGGCGCTCACCCGACGATCCAGAACGCCACCACCCTGGTGGCGAAGCGGGACGCGGCACGGGCGATCGTGGACCCGCAGCCGGGCGACACCCCGCCGGCTGACGCTGCGGACTTCATGTTCAGCACGGGCGCGTGGGCGAACGTGGGCGGGGTCACCACGACCGGCCTCGACGTGCAGCCCGCGGGCACTCCGGCGGCGGTCAAGGTGGCCAACCCGGAGCAGACGACCGGCGTCGATCTCTGGGTGGGCGGTCTCGGTGAGCTCACCAACCAGAACGGTGGCCTGCTGGGCAGCACCTTCAACTACGTCTTCCAGACGCAGCTGGAGAAGCTCCAGGACGGTGACCGGCTCTACTACCTGGCTCGCACGCCCGGTATGAACCTGCGCACGCAGCTCGAGGGCAACTCGTTCTCCGAGCTGATCGAGCGGAACACCGACTACACGAACACGTTGAAGGCCGACGCGTTCTCGACGGCTGACTGCAAGTTCCAGCTCGCCGACATCACCTCGCCGTACTCGACGGGCGCCCCCACTGCGGTGCCGGGCTTCCCGCCGGGGACGACGTTGTCCATGACGCGGCCCGCGCCTGACACGCTGACGGCTCTCACGGGTGCCGGCACGGTCAACGACGACCCGGTCACTGCCTGCGATGAGAACCAGCTGCTGCTGCGCAAGCCGGACGGCACGATCCAGTACCGCGCCAACAACAACATCGACCCACCGGGCATCAACGGACAGTCGGTGTACAACGGCAAGGACGACCCGGCCAACGGTGACCGCATCATCGGCGGCGTCGACAACGACACCATCTGGGGCAACGCCGGCAACGACGTCATCGAGGGGAACAACGGTGACGACATCGCCCTCGGCGGCGAGGGTGACGACATCATCACCGACCTCAACGGTGCCGACGTCCCGAAGGGCGGCCCTGGCAACGACGCCATCGACGCCGGTCCCGGCGACGACATCCCGATGGGCAACGCCGGCAACGACTTCATCAACGGTGGTGCCAACGACAACGAGTCCTTCGCCGGCAACGGCAACGACTACGTGATCGCCGGTCAGGGCGCCGACACCGTCTTCGGGGACGGTGGCGACGACTGGTTGGAGGGTGGCACGGGGCAGGACCTGCTCCAGGGCGACCACGGGGCGCCGTTCTTCGACGACCCGGCCGAGAAGGCACCCGGCAACGACATCTTCGTCGGCCAGCCCGGTGAGAACGACTACGACGCCGAGGGCGGTGACGACATCATGGCGCAGAACGCCGCGATCGACCGCAACGCAGGTGCCGGAGGGTTCGACTGGGCGATCCACCAGTACGACACGGTGGGTGGCAACGACGACCTGCAGATCAACCAGCAGCTGGCCGGCCTGCCGCTGCCCGTGATCGTCAACCGCGACCGCTGGCAGGAGACGGAGGCGGACTCGGGGTCGAACTTCAACGACATCATCAAGGGCGACGCCCTCGAGCGGATCGTCGGCGGGTTCGGGTTCAGCGGCTGTGACGCTCTCGACCCGACCGGGGTCGCGCGCATCAACGGTCTGGGTGACTACGTCAAGACGTTCCCGACGTCCTTGGCCGATGTGAAGGCCGTCGCGGCCGCTGGTGACTGCCCCTTGACGGGCGCCCCCGCGAGTGCGACGAACCCGATCACCGGCGACCCTGCTCAGGGTGGAGTCTGGGCCGAGGGCAACATCCTCTTCGGTGGCGGTGGCAGCGACGTGATCGAGGGCCGCCAGAACCAGGACATCATCGACGGTGACAGCGCTCTGCGCATCGCCATCGACGTCCACGCCAACATCGACGGGAGCGGCGCTGTGCTCGGCAGCACCGACCTGATGGAGGGCAAGGCGCTCACGGGCAGCTTCGGACCCGGCACCGCCGGCATGACGCTGCAGCAGGCCATCTTCGCCGGCCTGGTCGACCCCGGTCAGCTGTCCAACGCTCGGTTCATCGTGAACCCCGACGGCAGCCCGATCGGTGCTTCGGCCAACCGTGCGCTGGCGGGTGACTGCCCGGCGGCGACGCCGGACGCGCCCACCGCGACCGACGGTGTCGTGGGCTCGACGGTCAAGCTGGCGGGCACCGCCAACTGCGACACCGCAGTGTTCGGCCAGGAGGTCAAGGCGTTCCAGGCTGGGTCGACGGTCGCCGACCTGTACGACGTCACCGCCAACGCCGACGGCAGCGTCACGGTCGCCGACAAGGCGGACGTCGCGGCGATCGCCGGTGGAGCGCCGTTCCCCAAGGGTGACGGCACCGACACGCTGTGGAACGTCGAGAACCTGCGGTTCTGCATCCACGAGGACCCGGACCTCAAGACGTGCGACGCGTTCGAGGACCACGCGGTCTCCAGCTTCACGGCTGCGCCTGCGGCACCGCTCAACGTGACCGCTCTGGCCCTCGACGGCAGCGCACTGGTCACCTGGACCGAGCCCACCACCGGCCCCGCGATCACGTCGTTCGACGTGCGGGTGTTCGCAGCGGGCAACCTGGTGAAGACCGTTACGGTGCCTCCCACGGACACCTCGGCGCTCGTCACCGGCCTGGCCAACGGCACGGCGTTCACCTTCAAGGTGCGCGCCAACAGCAAGGGCGGCCACGGTGCGGAGAGCGACACGTCCGCTCCCGTGACGCCTCAGGGTCCGCAGATCACCGCACCCGGTGCTCCGTCGATCGGGACGGCCTCGGCCGCTGTGGGTGGGGCCAGCATCAGCTGGACCGCTCCCTCCAGCGACGGTGGCGACGCGATCACGTCGTACCAGGTGGAGGTGCTCGACGCCTCGGACGCCGTGGTCAAGACGGTCACGGTGGCTGCTCCGGCGACCAGCGTGATGGTCAGCGGTCTCACGCCGGGTACGACGGTCAGGTTCCGAGTCACGGCCGTCAACAGCACGGGGACCAGCGTCTCCAGCACGACGTCCAATGCGGTGACGGTGATCGGCGACGTGGTCGCCCCCACGGTCACTGCCCGGACGCCGCGACCGGGAGCGCATCACGTGGCCCGTGGTGCCCACGTCGTGGTGACGTTCAGCGAGCGGGTGAACACGGTCAACGCCGGCACCTTCACGCTGACGAACCTGGCCAACCACAAGTCGGTCAGGGCCACGGTCACCCTCAGCGCCAACGGGAGGACCGCGACGCTGAAGCCGGCCGCGAAGCTGGCGACGGGACACACGTTCCGCGTCCGGCTGACCAACGGCGTCCGTGACATGGGCAGCAACAGGCTGTCGGCCATGACGTGGAAGTTCACGACCTGAGGAGGAGCCAGCAGCACGTCGCAGGTGCCCGCGGACATGGTCCGCGGGCACCTGCGCGTCCAAGGTGGCCACAAGGCTCACCACGTTCCATGGACCCATGTCTCTCGCCCATGCCACTCGGCCGACCCGGCTGAGCCGCACGTCGTATCTCGCCAGCGGCCTGCTGCTGCTCGCCACCCTCGGTGGCGGCGTCCGCGCCGCCGCGCTGCTCGCGGCCGACGACGATCCCCGCTCGTTGCAGATCTCCGGAGCGACGTGGACCGTCACCGACGTCGAGCAGGTCGTGGGCGTGGCGCAGCGCGACCTGATGAGCGGCATGGGCCACAACATCAGCGGCTACGTCTCCGACTCCCAGATGATGGTCCGGGTCTCCTTCCTGGTCTCCGCCGGCGACCAGGGCGCGCGGTTCGACCCCGCGAGGCTGTGGGCCCACGAGGTGGGCAAGACCACCCCGATCCAGCCCTCCGGCGGCTCCCTCGGCGCCGGCGTCCTCTCGCCCCACGCCGAGGTCGAGGGCACGGTGACGTTCGTCGTCCCGCGCGACGGTGGCCATCTGGTCCTCGACGCCCATGGATCCTCCGGCGACGTCGACCTCACCACCGTCGACCAGGCGCCTGCGGGCGCCGGCGCTGGCCACGAGCACCACGAGCACTGAGGGAGCCTGCGATGTCACGGACCACGCGCGTACGCCGTTCTGCGGCCGCGGAGCCGACCCTGCTGGTGCTCGGCGACCTCGCCGTCGCGCTCCTGTGCGCACTGGCCGGCTCCGCCCTGCTCCTGGCCCTCGAGCCGGGCGCGCACGCCGCTCACGAGCAGGGCACGCTCGCCCAGCTCACCTCGTTGCTGGGATGCACAGCGGCGTTCGCCCTGGTCGCCCTGCCTCTGGTCGCCCACCTCGGCCGAGCCCTGCCAGACCGCACGTCGCGCCAGGACGTCGTGCTGCAGGCGCCCGCCGTCGCGCTCGCCGTCGGCGGCGGTGCCTGGCTCCACGCGGGTCTCCATGGAACATCGGAGTCGCCCCTGAGCGTCCTCGCGGACGCGACCACGGTCCTGATCGCGGTCGTTCCCGTGCTCGCGGTCGCGCGTACGTTCCCCACCCGCCTGCCAGCCGTCCCGGCGCGCCGCCTCGTCGCGGTCGCGGTCGGCGCCGCACTGGTGGCGGCAGCCGCGGGCATCAGCGGGGCGGCCACGTCCGCAGCCTCTGCTGCGTCGCAGGCATCGGCGAGCGGCGGCACAGCCGCCTGCCTCGCCGGCGGAAAGGTCGACCGCTCCTACGACGTGAGCGCGATCGACGTCGACATCACCACGAACCGGTACGGCGACCACGACCCCGGTGGCCACATGTACGCCCTCAGCAGCGCCATCCCGGCCATCCGCGCCGAGGAGCAGAGCCGGCAGGTCTCGATCGGTCTGCGCGACGACCCGATCCAGCCGCTGGTGATCCGGGCCAACGAGGGTGACTGCGTCACCATCTCCTTCACCAACCGGGCCTCCGACGGCGACCTCGGCCTGCACATCGACGGCCTCGAGTACGACGCGTCGTCCTCCGGCGACCAGGTGGGCGACAACCCGTCGTCGGCCGTCGCGCCGGGACAGACCGTGGTCTACCGCTACTCGATCCCCAACGACCCCCGCGAGGAGGGTGGCCACTACATCCACCCCGGACCGGGCAACCGGGCGCTGGTCGACCACGGTCTCTTCGGCTCCCTCATCGTCGAGCCGCCGGGCTCGACGTACTGGGACGCCAGCACGCTGGGCAAGCCGCTCCTCTCGGGCTGGGAGGCGATCATCAAGCCGGCCGGTGTCGACGTGGCCTGCGTGCCCACGAGCCGCACCCCGACCTGCGGGTTCCGCGAGGCGGTCCTGCTGCACCACGAGTTCGGCAACGACAACGAGACCCTGACCGGCGCAGACGGCCTGCCATTGCCGCTGGTCGACAAGACCACGGGGTCCTACCGGCCCGGCGAGTTCGCCCTCAACTACCGCAGCGAGCCGTTCCGCAACCGGCTGCTCGACTTCCCCCAGGAGAAGAGCCACGCCTACAGCTCCTACACCTTCGGTGAGCCGTCGACCCCGATGATGCGCGGCTACCTCGCCGACCCGACCAAGATCCGGATCATGCACGTCGGTGCGGAGAAGTTCCACATCTTCCACCTCCACGGCGGCGGCGACCGCTGGCGGTTCAACCCGGTCTCCGACACGTCGTACAACTACGCCGACACGGGTCTGCGCAAGGACCCGAAGACCGTGGGCTCGCCCTCGCAGCGGCTCGACTCCCAGTCGATCGGCCCGGGTGAGTCCTACAACCTCGAGCTCGAGGGTGGCGCCGGTGGCGTGCAGCAGTCGGCCGGCGACTTCCTCTACCACTGCCACATCGCCAAGCACTACGTGTCGGGCATGTGGGCCTTCTGGCGGGTCTACGACACCCGCCAGCCCGACCTGGTGCCGCTGGCCGACCGGCCCCTCCCGCCGAAGGCCGTCACCTCGCGAGGGCTGATCGGCAAGAAGTTCAACGGCCTGAAGCTCACCGCCAAGAACCTCGACCGCTGGATCCGGCCTCAGCTGCCGTCGTCGGGAATCCCCGACGGCCGCGAGGACGCCACCGTGCTCGACTGGAAGATCAACCACTCGACGAAGAAGCCGCTCTACCTCGGGGCCCCGGGCGACCCGACGGTCTACACCGACTCACCGATGGGCTTCCCGGGTCAGCCCAACCTGCTGGCCATCGACAAGCGGCACATGGTCGGAAGCCGACCGGCGATCTTGTTCGACCCGGTCAACGGGCGACCGGCGTACCCGTTGCTCCGCACCCACATCGGCGACCGGCCACCCTTCACGCCGGACGGCCACTCGGGCGCGCCCTGGCTCGGTGAGAACGCCGGCCAGCCCAAGCACAGCAGGGGCCCGACGCCATGGGCTCAGCGCAAGGACGGGTTGTGTCCTGCTGGTCGCACCGAACGCACCTACAACGTGGTCGCGATCGCCAAGCCGATCCAGCGCACCCCGAACTTCGTCGACCAGGAGGGCAAGATCTTCGTCCTGGCCCAGGACAAGGACCGTGTGCTGGCTGACGGCACCCGCGGCGAGCCCCTGGCCATCCGGGCCAACCAGGGCGACTGCGTGGCGATCACGCTGACCAACGAGATCCCGGACAACAAGGCGTTCGACCACTTCTCCAAGGTGAGCATGCACATCCACCACGTGCAGTTCGACGTGCAGGGTTCCGACGGCGTCAGCGCCGGTTACGCCTACGAGCACTCCGTGCGGCCCTACCAGCTGACCTCGGCGAAGCTCACGACTCCCGCGGCCAAGGGCAGCCGCACCTTGCACCTGTCGTCGACCGACGGCCTGACCGGGGTCGACGCCAACGGCAAGCCCGCGCAGAAGTGGATCGCGATCGGTGAGGGCACCAACAGCATCGACATCAAGCAGATCAGCTCGGTGAACACCAGCACCCGCACGGTGACGCTCACCAAGGGACTCAGCTCGGCCCATCCCGCGGGCGAGTACGCCGGCACGGAGTTCCTCCAGGAGCGCTGGTACCCCGACGTCATGCTCGACAACATCTTCTGGCACGACCACGTCGACGGGATCCACGGTTGGGGCCACGGCCTCGTCGGTCAGCTGATCATCGAGCCCAAGGGCTCGACCTGGACCGACCCGACCACGGGCAAGCCGGTGGACTCCGGCACCTACGTCGACATCAACACCCACAACGCGCTTGCGCCGGGGCTCGTCAACGGCAGCTACCGCGAGCTCGCCCTGTGGACCATGGACGACAACGACGCCGACGCCTACTCGACCTTCAACCTGAAGGCCAACCCGCTCATCGACCGACCCGACCAGGCGAACCAGTTCAGCTCCTGGAAGTACGGCGATCCGATCACGCCCCTGCCACGGCTGTATCCCCACGACCCACTCGTGGTCCGCACGGTCGCGATCACCCCGACCCTCGACACCCTGCATCTCCTCGGAGGCAGAACGCTGCTGGAGCCGCGCCAGACGGCGCCGGACGCGAACGGCGACCCGACCCCGATCGGCACGATCATCGACGCCGTGCACTACGGCATCAGCGAGCGCTACACGCTGGTGTTCAACGGTGAGGCGCCGAACATGCAGATGCAGCCCGGCGACTACCTGTACTCCAACGGTGTCCAGCACCGGATGCAGGACGGTGCCTGGGGGATCATGCGGATCCTTCCCGGCCTGGTCGACGACCTGAAGCCGCTGGACGGCGTCGCGACGCCGAGCACGCCGTACACGATGCCGACGCCGACGGGGCAGGACCCGCCCGCCTCCGACGGTCCCGGCAACCCGTGTCCCACCGGCGCCCCGTCGCGCACCTTCGACCTGACGGCCATCGACCGGTCCGGCGCCAACGCCAACGGCGGACGCACGGCGTACGTCCCGACCAGCGACGCGGCGGCGATCAAGGCGCGCACCAAGAACCCCGAGCCACTGGTCATGCACGTGGTCGCGGGGGAGTGCGTGAAGGTCACCCTGCGCAACCAGCTGCTCGACCCGGTCGGGTTCGCGATGGGCAAGCTGGTCCGCGAGGGCGGCTCGGGCGGCGTCAACGTCGGCTTCTCGACCGACCAGAACACGCCTCCTGGCGGCTCGCGGCAGTACGTCTACTACGTGCCGTCGGCCCAGATCGGCAGTGCGGCGGTCGGCGACCTGGCGAGCAACACCACCATGAGTCGCGGCCTCTACGGGATGGTGGTCGTGGCTCCGGCCTCGACGGTGCCCGGCCAGCCGACGATCTTCCGCGACCCGGTGACGGGCGACCTCAAGGACCTCGGCGCACAGGTGCTCGTGCGGGCGCCGGGGAACGTGCCGGCCAACTACCGCGACTTCGCGGTGACACTCGCCGACGACGACGTCCAGATGGGGCGCGACATGATGCCCTACCCGACGAACGCCAACGCCCAGGCCACGCTGCTCAACTATCAGAGCGCGCCCACGGCCGGCGGCGACTCGAGCTTCACCGATCCCGGCCAGGTGCCGTGGCTGACGGGGTACGCCGGTGACGCCGAGCTGGTGCACGTGCTGATGGCGCCCGGCAGCGAGAACAGCCACGTGTTCTCCCTCGGCGGCCTGCGGTGGCCCCAGGACCGGCGCATCCCGAACTCGAACTGGATGACCAGCCAGGGCATGGCCGGCTGGGAGACCTTCGACCTCCAGGTGGTCGGCGGTGTGGGTGGCGGGCACACCGGGGACTCGTTCTACGGCGACACCCGGCTGCCGTTCACGCAGGCCGGTGCCTGGGGCCTGCAGAGGTCGCTGCCCACGAGCAGCTGCTCGATCCTCCGGGTCGACGCGAGCACCTGTTGAGCAGGCGAGCATCCAAGGAATCCACAACCGTCGCGAGAGACGATCGTCAGATGAACGGGGACAGGTACGCCGTGCCGGGGCCGATGCCGGGGGCCGTGGCGCGCTGCGCCGTGGCCTCGACCTTGGCGGGCGCCGCCGTCATCCATGCCACCGTGGTGGGGGAGCACCTCGGTGAATGGGCTCCCGCGGGTCTGTTCTTCCTGGGCCTCGTGCTGCTCGAGAGCGCCCTCGGCGTGCTCGCGCTGCTCGCCTGGAGTCGGCCGACGGCCGTCGTGATCCTGCTCAGCAGCATCGCGACCGTCGCGGTCTGGGCGGTGTCCCGGACGGTCGGGATGCCGTTCGGACCTGCCGATTTCCGGGTCCCGGAGGCCGTGGGAACGGCGGACCTGGTGTGTGGAGGGCTGGAGCTGGTCGCGGCCGCGGTGTGTGCGTACTCCCTGATGCCACAACAGGTCGCGGCCGGTCCCGGTCCGCTCGATCACCGTGCCGCACGGCTGGTGGCCGCAGGCGCGGTCGTGGCCTCGGTGGCCCTGGCCACGGCGTACGGCGTGGCCCCGGCGCTGTCCGGCGAGCAGCACCACCACGACCACACGACCGCCCACGCCGCGCTCTCCCACTAGCGCCGGCATCGAGCCGGGGCCGACCTGGTCAGCCGGGGATCAACGAGCTGTCGCGCTCCGGTGCATCCACCCCGTCGACGTCCGGCAGCGAAGCACGCAGCTCCGTGCCGCCGGCCGGCGCCCGCTTGACGGTGAGCTCACCGCCGAAGTCCACCATCACGTCACGCAGCAGCCTGAGGCCGAAGTGGCCGGACTCGTGCTTCGTCGGCTGCGGCTTGACCACGTTGCCGTCGTCGCGGACCGCGATCTCCACGCCTGACAGCGGCGTGACGCGCACCCAGACGAGGGCGTGCTCGGCGCCGGAGTGGCTGATCACGTTGAGCAGACCCTCACGCACCACCCGGTAGGCGAGCCGCGCGTACGCCGGCTCGAGGTCGTGCGTGCCGCGGGTCGACACCGTGACGTCGATCCCGGCCCTGCCCGCCCACTCGGCGAGCTCGGTCAGGGCGGCGTCGAGCCCCTCCTCCTCCAGCGACGGCGGGTAGAGGTCGGCGAGGATGTCGCGCAGCTGGCGCACGTCCGACTTGATCAGGTCCGCCGCCTCCACGAGCGTCGACCGCAGCTCGGCCTCCTCCGCGGTGCGCGGATCGGTCGGCGTCACCGACGGCAGCAGGTAGGCGAGACCCGCGAGGTCCTGGATGACGCCGTCGTGCAGCGTGTGGGTCATCCGACGGCGTTCGAGGTCGGAGGCTCGCAGCGCGTGCTGCATCATCCGGTCGCGGTCGCACGTGCTGCGAGCCAGCCGGCGAGCCAGGGACACCCCGAGCGGCACGATGGCGACCATCAGCAGGACCAGGGCTCCCAACGAGAGCGGCGCCAGGCGACCCAGGAAGTTGTCGTACTTGGTGTCGATGGAGCTGGCGGTCCAGTAGCTCTCCACGACCACCGGCTTGCCGTCACCTCCCAGCGTGCCGACGTAGACCTCGAGCGTGCCGGGCTTGCCCAGACCGTCTCCGTCCCCGGTCGGCTCGGCGGCGGACTTCCACGACAGCGTGAAGCTGCTCTTCTCCTGCTCCTGGACGCGTTGCGGGACATCCATCTGGCGCCCGATCAGGTCCGGGTTGTCGGCCCAGATGATGGTGCCGTCGGGGTCCCACACCTTGATGTGCGAGATCGAACCGCCCACTTTGATGCGGTTGTCCATGATCTCGGAGAACCGGTGGACGGCGTCCGGGCGGCCCTCGCGCAGGCCGGTGGTGACCAAGGGCGCCGCGACAGCCTTGGTGAAGCTCTCGCCGCGCACCTCGGCGTCGTGCAGCGCCTGTTGGTTCGACAGCTTGCTCGCGACCCCGAAGGTGGCGATCCCGACGATGAGCAGGGCAACGGCGCATCGTCCGACGAACTGGATGATGGCGCCGCGTGCCAGGCGGTCCGGATCGTACGGGACCGCCGGCCGCGGGGTCATGCGTGCCCCAAGCCCGGTTCGATCAGTCCGTGGCGCATCGCGACCACGACGGCCTGGAGCTGGGAGTGGACGCCCAGCTTGGCGAGCACGTTCTTCACGTGTCCGCGGCAGGTGTGGACCGAGATCGACATCTCACGGGCGATGACCGTCAGGTCGGAGCCGTCCGCGAGCATCCGCAGCACCTCGCGCTCGCGCTGGGTGAGGTCGGGACCCGGCGCCGGCTTCGGCGTCTCCCTGACCAGCTGGTGGAGCAGCTTCGGGTTCACCGACAGGCTCCCGGCCTGTGACGACCGGATCGCGAGGAGCAGGTCGTCGAGGTCACCGTCCTTGGCCAGCAGCGCCGTGGCCCCCGCCAGACTGGCGCGCCGCATCAGGGCCGCGTCGATGAACGCGCTGAGCACCACGACGCGCACACCGGGGTTCTCGGCCACGACCTCGGTCGCGGCGTCGACGCCGTCACCGTCGGGCAGCCGCACGTCCATCAGGACGACGTCCGGGCGGAGCGTCGTGCAGAGCCGACGAGCCTCCGCCACCGACGATGCCGTGCCGATGCACGTCAGGTCTGTCTCCTGCCGCATCGCGCGCTCGACGAGCTGCGCGAAGACGACGTGGTCATCGACGACGAGCACTCGTGTCGCCGGTTCTGTCTTACCGCTTGTGTCGATCTCTGGCGCCGACGCAACGATGTGTGCCATACGTGTTGCTCCCCCCGCGCGAACCCCCCGAGTCCACGCGTACAACCTGCCACCCAGTGTGGGGGGGACCACCCCTGCGTGGCAACACCTCAACCTGAGGGAATTGCCTGGTCCGTTCGGGCCAGGGGTCAGGGCCGCCTGAGCGTGGAACAGCCTCGAGCGGGTGCGAGCTGGCCTACGCGGTCTGGGCGAGCACGCGCACGGCCGCGGTGGCCAGAGCGGCGTCCTGGGACGGCACGCGGACGCCGGGAACGCACTCGAGCGCCTGGCGCAGCAGCCGCAGCAGCAGGTCGATCTCCTGCGGCTGGGTGACGCGACGAGCGTCGTCCTGGGACCGCAGGATCGCGAGGTAGAGCTCCTGGCTGCCGGCCGACGGCTGCTCGCCGAGACCCTCGAGCAGCACCTCGCGGAGCGAGGAGTAGGAACGCAGGGCCTCGCCACGCTCGCCGGAGAGCCAGTGCGCGCGGATCAGCTGCTGCCAGGCCGCCTCGCAGTAGGGCTCCCGCTCGATCACGAGCCGGGCCAGCTGACGCGCCGCGCTGTGCTCGCCGAGCTGGTTGGCCAGCTCGGCCACCGGCGTCAGCGACTCCGCCAGCTGGCGGTCGAAGACCTCACGTGCGGCGGCTGCCCACCCGGCATACGGCTCGCTCGCGAGCAGCGGGCCGTGGATGACGGCCACCGCCTGCAGCGCGAGGCGCACGCGCTCGGGTCCGGTCGCGGCCGTGCTGAGCAGGCCGCGGACCACGTCCACATCCACGCGTACGTCGTGCCCCTCGAGCACATAGCCCCGGTCACGGGTCGACAGCGCGGAGCGCCGTCCCCCGACCAGGCCCAGCCGCTTGCGCAGCACGCACACGTAGCTCTCCAGTGTGCCGACGTAGGTCGGTGGCGGAGAGCCCTCCCACACGTAGTCGGCCAGGACCTCTTTGGGCACCGGCTTCCCCGCGTTGAGCGCCAGGATCTCGAGGACCTGGCGCAGTCGTCCCCCCAAGGAAGCCTCCGGGATCTCTATCCCGTCGACCTCCACCTTCGTCGAACCCAACAAACCGATCTCGATCATGGGATCCCCCTTTTCCCACGAGAACCATGACGGTTTCCGGGTGGTGCCAGCCAGCCCCACGCGGAGGGGGCGCGGCACCGAAAATTGAGTAGTCCCTCAGGACTACAGGCCCTGGGGTCGGGCCCAGCGCCCTGGCGCGCACCGTGGGTGCGGCGTAGGTTGGAGGCTCCTCGTCCGGAGGAGGATTCCCATGCAGCTCACGCGGATCACGGCCACCCTCGGCGCCGTCGCTCTCGGCGGCGTGCTCGTCGCCAGCACCACCAGCGTGGGTGCGTCCGCCTCGGTGGACCACCAGCGACCGGCCCACGCAAAGGTCACGGTGCATGACCACTTCGTGCCGCCCGAGCTCCACAAGCTCCGCCCGCACAGCGACCTGCGGATGGGACTGCACTGCGAGTCCTCGGACATGTCCATCTAGCTGTGATGACGCAGACGCTAGGGTCGCGCCCATGAAGACCCGGCTGGTGCTCCCCGTGGTGTCCCTCCTGCTCGGCGCCTCTCTCGTGGGGTGTGGCGGCGGCAACGACAAGCCGGCGGTCTGCGACTCCGTCGACACCCTCAAGGGGTCGATCACCGACCTCACGGACATCAAGCTGACCTCGTCGGGAGCGCTGAGCTCGCTGCAGACCCAGCTGACGACCATCAAGCAGGACTACGAGGCCGTCCGCACCGACGCGAAGTCGCAGTTCTCGACCCAGCTGACGGCGGTCGACACGGCGTACTCGGCGCTCACCACCAGTGCCTCCACGGCGAAGTCGTCGCCGTCGGCAGCGTCCCTGGCCACGGCCGCTGCAGCAGTGGCGTCGTTCGTCTCGAGCCTGCAGACGCTGGTCAGCGACGTCGAGCAGACCTGCTGACGGCTGCGGCTCGACCCTTCGAGGGCTGCACGCTGGGATGGGCAGGTAGACCCAGACGAACGTCGTGGCGTAGCCCGGCAGGTGGTCCTACTCCACCGAGGGGCCTGCGAGGTCTGCGAGGGCCGTGGTGATCAGTCGTTGCAGGAACACCCCGCGATGGACGTCGAGCGGATGGGCTGTCCCGGTCTCGATCGTCTCCGCGAAGGCCGAGGTGATCGCCTCCTGCACGCCAGCGTCGTCGTCGCTACGGACTCCGTCGAAGACCACCTCGCCGGCGTCGGTCTGAGCCTCGATCCGGAACGGCGGATCGGCCGGCGCCGTGATCGCGAGCGCAGTCTGCGAGATCGCACCTCCCTGGTGGTGGAGCGTGAGGGCCACCCAGTGCAGCGGGTCGCCCGTGGCCGTCACCTCGGTGACCGGCCCCAGCGCCGCGTCCAGCAGGTCGATGGCGTGAGGAGCTAGGTCGAAGACGGCACCCTGCTCGATCCGCCAGGGTGTCGCGAACGGGCTGCCCTCGAGCGCGGCGCCGGAGACGAATCTCGCCAACGCCCCCCAGGGGCGTGCCGCCTGTGCCTGCTCGACGAAGGCGCGTCCCTCCGCAGTGAAGCGGTTCCGCAGCACGATCAGGCTCTGCACGCCCGCCGCGTCGGCGGCGTCGGCGATCGCCTCCGCGTCGGGGAGGGTGAACGCCAACGGCTTCTCGAGCAGCAGGTGCTTGCCGGCTCGCGCTGCCCGGACCGCCAGCTCCGCCTGCACCGGGGGAGGCACCGCGAACGCGACCGCGTCACAGCTGTCGAGCAGGTCGTCGTACGACGAGAAGGCGCGCGCGTCGTAGGCCCCGGCCAGCTCCTCCGCGGCGTCCGTGCGTCGGGCCCACACGGCCGTCAGCGTCGTCCGCGGACCCGCCGCGAGCATCGGGGCATGGAACATGCCCGCCCAGGGGCCCGCTCCCACCAAGCCGACTCTCAACGTCATCGCGTCACGCTCCTCGTGGCCCGAGCATAAGCAACCGCGCGGTCCACGGCGTCGATCGCCTACGGCGACGGGCGGTGCCCCGGCTGGATCTGGTGGGCCGGTGGGGCATTCTCGTGTCGTACGGCGGTCGACCCGTTCGTAGCACTGGTGAGGCGGCCTACGAGGTGGGCCGCGATCCGGAGGAGATGACACCGATGCAGCACCCCGAGCCTGTGGCCCGTCGCCTGTACGAGCTCACCGAGCCCATCTCGCTGGTGAACTTCTTCTCCCCGGAGCCCAACGACTCGATGGCGGCCCTCGGCTTCCGCGGCTACTGGGACGGCTACTTCGCAGGACGGTCGGCTCCGCTCGGGCGGGTGCCGGCCGAGGTGGTCGACGCGGCGTTCTACAACTTCGCCGACGGAGAGGTCGCCCGCCACATCCCGAAGGTCTGGGACACGACCACCCCTGAGGCGGCCCACGCCGCGCGTGAGCGCGGCTGTGTTGCCGCGTTGCGGCGGATCCTCGACGACCTCATCGCGACTCCCGGGCTCGCGCGGGCCGCCGAGCTGCTCGCCAAGGCCTCCACCAGTGCCCCGACCGAGGGGCGGGTCATGTACGCGGGCCTCCGCAGCCTGCCGATGCCCGAGGACCCGGTGGCCCGGCTCTGGCACGCCGCGAACATGCTGCGTGAGCACCGCGGTGACGGCCACATCGCCGCGCTGCTGTCCGAGGGGATCGGCGGGCTCGAGTCGCACGTCCTCAACGCGCTCGCAGCGGACATCTATCCGGCGGAGTCGTTCGGGCGGATCCACCACCTGCCCGAGGCCACGCTGGCCGGAGTCATGGACGGTCTGCGCGACCGCGGCCTCCTCGACGCCGCCGGTCGGTTCACCGACGCCGGGCGTGCGACCAAGGGCCGGATCGAGTCGCTGACCGATGCCCTCGCCGAGGCTCCGTACCAGGGCCTCGACCCTGCGGAGCTCGAGGAGCTGATCGCTGCGCTCGAGCCCCTCGCGACCAGGCTCGACGCCACCGGGTCGAGCTGAGGCGGGGACCGACGTTCAGGATCCGGGCGGGGCGAGAGGCAGCTCGACGACGAACCTCGCGCCACCCAGCGCCGAGTCCTCCACGTGGATCCGGCCTCCGTGGGCGCGGACGATCTCCGAGACGATGGCGAGCCCGAGGCCCACGCCTCCGCGCCCCCGGTCGCGGGAGTCGTCGAGACGGACGAAGCGCTCGAAGACGTCCGTCCGTCGTTCCGCGGGCACCCCCGGCCCGTCGTCGTCGACGGTCAGCACCGCGAGGTCGGGCGCGACCGTCGCGAGCGAGATCCGTACCGTCGTCCGCGCGTGCGTGACGGCGTTGCGGACCAGGTTGCGCACGACCTGGTCGAGCATGCCGCCGTCGCCGACGAGCTGCACGGGCGCGACCGCGTGGGTCTCGATCGTGACGCCCTCGGCGTCCAGCGAGGCCAGCCCCGCGTGGACGATGTCGTCGAGGTCCACGGTGGCCAGCCGCAGCCACGCGCCCTCCGACCCGGTGCGGGCGAGGAGGAGGAGCTGGTCGGTCAGGCTCTCCATCCGCGCCGTCTCGTGGAGCATGTCGTCCAGCCGGCTCGGCTCGGCGCCCCGCTCGCGCTCCTTGGCCGTCTCGAGCTGCATCCGCAGGCTGGCGATCGGGCTGCGCAGCTCGTGGGCGGCGTCGGCCACGAAGCGCTGTTGGCTCTCCGCGCTGGCCTGGAGCCGCTCGAGCATCTGGTTGACCGTGCGGGCCAGCCGACCGATCTCGTCCTGCCGACGCGGGGTCGGCACGCGGAGGTCGAGGCTCTGCCCCGAGATGGCGTCGGCGCGGACCCTGATCGCGTTCACGGGCGCGAGTGCGCGACCGAGGGCGAGCCACATCACCCAGGTGAGGAGACCGATCAGGAGCAGGATCCCGATCCCGCCGATCCGCGTCGCGGCTCTCAGCGCGTGCTCCACGTCGTGGATCGGGACCGCGACGAAGACCGTCGCCGGGCCCGACGGCGTCTGCACACCCTGCGCTACGACGCGGTAGGGGCCTGGCTTGTCGACGGGGAGCTCGGAGACGCCGACCACCCCGATCTCTCCCGCGCCGCGCTCCGGCAGTCCGAACGCCGCAGCGTCGTGGAAGCCCGGGGTCGCGGTGACCACGCGACCGCTCGACACGACCACGGCGGGCGTCTCCGGATCCTCCATCTCGCGCAGCGGCGTGGCCAGGCTGCCCGCGGCCGCCTGAGCGGCGATCTCGCGTGCCCGGTCCTTCCCGACGTCGTCGGCGGCGCCACGCAGCTCCGCATCGAGGGTCTTCAGGATCAGCACCCCGCCTAGCGTGAGCGCGACGGCGACGACGAGGGCGGTGAGGAACGTGAGCCGCAGTCGCAGCGACGTGCCGTGCCGCCGGGGGAGCCGCTCGCTGCCCCCGCCCATCACGAGCCTTCGAGGACGTAGCCCCGACCGCGCACGGTCTGGACGCTGGAGGTCCCGAACGGGGCATCCACCTTGCGACGCAGGTACCCGACGTACACCTCGACCACGTTGGCGTCGCGAGCGGAGCCGATGCCCCACACGTGGTCGAGGATCTCCTGCTTGCTGCGGGGCCGGCCGCGGTTGCGCATCAGGTACTCGAGCAGGGCGAACTCGCGGCGGGTCAGGTCGATCGGGGTCTCACCACGGCGCAGGGTACGACGACGCGGGTCGAGCACGAGGTCATCGATGACGATCTCCGCCGGGTCGCCGGCGGGGGGCCGCCTCAGCAGCGCCCGACACCGGGCCACGAGGACCGAGTAGGAGAACGGCTTGCGGAGGTAGTCATCCGCGCCGAGGTTGAGCACGTCGCTCTCGTCGGAGTCGCCCTCGCGAGCGGTCAGCACCAGGATCGGCGTCCAGACCCCCTCGGCCCGCAGCCGCGTGCAGACCTCGGCCCCGGACAGGTCCGGCAGCATCAGGTCGAGCACGATCACGTCCGCGGGATGTTCCTTGGCCCGCTGGTACCCCGCGTGTCCGTCGTGGCAGACGGTCACGGTGAAGCCGCGCGACTCCAGGCCCTCGGCGAGGGCACGCGCGAACCGCACCTCGTCGTCGATGACCAGCACTTCCACCACGGCCTCATCATGGCCCACCACCAGAATTTCGGAGGGCATTACACGAGGGGTCGGTCGCGGCCGTCTGGTGGCGGATTTCTGAGACCAGCATCGGGATTCCTTCTGATCGCCGGCGTCGATCCTGAGAGGTTTACAAGAAATCCTCAAGGTACGACGCGGAGGGTGGGCGCACTCCAGTCCGTCCGGTCTCGGGGCCGCTATCGAGATGAGCAGGGCCATGACGCGTTTCGGCACAGCACACACCGGCGGGTCCTCGCCGGTTCGCAAGGGCAGGATCGGCGCGGTCGCCGCCCTGGCCACCATCGCGGCCTTCCTGGTGCCGGCGACGGCGTCGCCTGCACAGGCGGCGACGGTCGGCCAAGGGTTCACCATCACCCCGACCGATCTCTCGTACATCCTCAAGCAGATCAAGGTCGCTGAGGCCCATGTCGCGAACACCACGGCGGCGACCGGCCCCTGCGGCGCGCTGATCGGCACCGGCCCCAACCAGCTCCCAAGCCCGCTGCTCTCGTTCGGCCTGCGGACCGTCGACGGCTCGTGCAACAACCTGGTCGCAGGCCGCGGCCGGGTCGGTGCGGCCGACGAGCTCTTCCCGCGCCTGACCACGCCGGTGTTCCGGGGGGCTGGACCGGTCCCTCCCGGCTTCGGGCCGGCCGGAACCACGTCGTACGACCAGACCGCCGGCAACGTCTTCGACACGGAGCCGCGCACCATCAGCAACCTGGTCGTCGACCAGACCTCGACCAACCCCGCCGCCGTCGCCGCGGCCGGCGAGCCCGTGCGGACCCAGGGCAACGAGGGCGTGCACCCGTGTGTGGTGGCGCCCGGCGACATCGACCCTGACACCGGCACCGTGGACGCGAACGGCCGGCCCGACAACTGCACACCGGAGCACGAGACGCTCTTCATCCCCAACGTGACGACCGACGTGGGCCTCTCCCCGCCGTACAACTCGCTGTTCACGCTGTTCGGCCAGTTCTTCGACCACGGCATCGACCAGACCGTCAAGGGCGGCAGCGGCACGGTCTTCGTGCCCCTCCAGGACGACGACCCGCTCGTGGCCGGTCCGGACCACGTCTTCGGCAACGACGACGACCTGGACCCGAACCTGCGCTTCATGGTCCTGACCCGTGGCACCAACCAGCCCGGCCCGGACCACGTCCTCGGCACGGGCGACGACATCCGCGACACCAAGAACACCGACTCGCCGTGGGTCGACCAGAGCCAGACCTACACCTCGCACCCGTCGCACCAGGTGTTCCTGCGGGAGTACGAGCTGGTCGGCGGCCAGCCGGTCGCGACCGGCAAGCTCCTCGGCGGTGAGCTCCCCGCGGGAGCGCCGGCCGGCCAGGACCCGGGCATGGCCACCTGGGCGAGCACCAAGAAGCAGGCCGCGGAGAAGCTCGGACTGCTGCTCGCCGACAAGGACGTGCTCGACATCCCGATGCTGGTCGCGGACGCCTACGGGAACTTCGTTCCAGGTCCGAACGGCATGCCGCAGTACATGACCACCGGTGCCCCGGTCGAGGGCAACCTGGCGAACCCGGTGCCCGTGCCAGCCAACGCCCTGCACTTCGACACCCCGTTCCTGACCGACATCGCCCACAATGCCGAGCCGAAGCCCGGACTCGTGGCCGACGCCGACACCACTGCCTCGGCTGACTTCGCGAGCCAGCCGGCGGGGACCTACGACGACGAGATGCTGGACGCGCACTTCATCGCCGGTGACGGTCGCGTGAACGAGAACATCGGCCTGACCACGATCCACCAGGTCTTCCACTCCGAGCACGACCGCCTGATCGACGACATCCAGACCACGTTGGACAAGCCCGCCAACGCCGCGTTGAAGGCCTCGTACGAGGCTGTCGGAGCGACGACGTTCGACTACGGTGAACGCCTCTTCCAGGCGGCCCGGTTCGTCACCGAGATGGAATACCAGCACCTCGTGTTCGAGGAGTTCGCCCGCAAGGTCCAGCCGGCGATCAACCCCTTCGAGCCGTTCGCCTTCACCCAGCCCGACCTCAACCCGGCGATCCGGGCCGAGTTCGCACACGCCGTCTACCGCTTCGGCCACTCGATGCTGACCGAGACGATCTCGCGGAAGAACGCCGACGGCTCGGCCAACGACATCTCGCTGCTTGACGGCTTCCTGAACCCACCGTCGTACACCGACGGCGGGACCGCTGGGACGCTCACCGCGCAGGAAGCAGCGGGCAGCATCGTGATGGGCATGTCCGACCAGACGGGCAACGAGCTCGACGAGTTCGTGACCGACACGCTGCGCAACAACCTGCTCGGCCTGCCGCTCGACCTGCCCACGGTCAACATGACGCGGGCGCGCTCCGAGGGCATCCCGCCGCTGAACGTCCTGCGTCGCCAGCTCCACGAGACGACCAACGACGGCCAGCTCGCGCCGTACACCAGCTGGGTGGACTTCGGTGAGAACATCAAGCACCCGGAGTCGCTGGTCAACTTCGTGGCCGCCTACGGTCGGCACCCGAGCATCCTGAGCGACCCGGGTGGGTCCGGTCCGGATGGCATTGCCGGCAACGCCGACGACGGCCAGCCGACACTGGCATCGCGGCGTGAGGCCGCCAGGAAGATCGTGAACCCCGTCCTCGGCGACCTGGACGTGCCGGCCGATGCTGCCGACTTCATGAACAGCACGGGCGACTGGGCGAACACGGGGACGCACTCGATCACGGGGCTCGACAACGTCGACCTCTGGGTCGGTGGCCTCGCCGAGCTGACCAGCCCGTTCGGTGGCCTCCTCGGCACCACGTTCAACTACGTGTTCGAGAACCAGCTGACCGATCTCCAGAACGGCGACCGGCTCTACTACCTGGCTCGCACCCCTGGGATGAACCTGCGCACCCAGCTCGAGGGCAACTCGTTCGCCGAGCTGATCATGCGCAACACCGAGGGGACCAACTCCCTGAAGGCCGACCCGTTCGCCACGGCGGACTGCAAGTTCCAGCTGGGCAACCTGGCGGGAACCTCCGCAGGCTTCGCGGCGTTCGGCAACACGGTCGCCGACGATCCCGGGACCGAGTGCAACGAGACCGCACTGCTGCTGCGCCAGGCGAACGGCACCATCCAGTACCGCCAGTTCAACAGCGAGGACCCGTCCGGGATCAACGCCCAGGCCGTCTACAACGGCACGGACGGGGTCGACAGGGTCCGCGGTGGCAACGACAACGACACCTTCTGGGGCGGTCTGGGCAACGACGTCATCGAGGGTGGCTCGGGCGCCGACATCGCGCTCGGTGGCGAGGGTGACGACATCATCACCGACCTCGCCGGCGACGACATCCCCAAGGGAGGTCCCGGCAACGACGCCATCGACGCCGGGCCCGGCCTGGACATCATCATGGCCGGACAGGGCAAGGACTTCACCAACGGTGGAGCCAACGCCAACGAGACCTTCGCCGGTGACGGTGACGACTTCGTCTACCTCGGCCAGAGCCTCGATGCTGCCTTCGGTGACAGCGGGGACGACTGGGAGGAGGGCGGCGACCAGCCAGACCTGATGCAGGGGGACAGCGGCAACCTGTTCTTCCTCGACGACTCCCAGGCGCCGGGTCACGACATCCTGATCGGTCAGGGTGGCGACGACGACTACGACATGGAGGGCGGCGACGACATCGGTCTCGGCGGGTCCGGCATCGAGAAGGTCGCCGGAGCCTCGGGCTACGACTGGGAGATCGGACAGGGTGAGCCGCAGGCCCAGGACATGGACCTCGACCTCCCGATCCCGGGTCTCGACATCCTCCAGGCCGGCGTCCGCGACAAGTTCAACGAGGTCGAGGCGCTGTCCGGCTGGAAGTTCGACGACACCCTCCGGGGCGACGACCTGGTCACCGCTCAGGTCGGTGGGGCCGGCTTCATCGGCTGTGACGTGCTGGACCAGGCAGGTCTGGACCGGATCGACGGTCTCGACGCCCTGGTGCCTCCGCTGAACACGCCGCTGAACACGGTCGTCGGCCAGTCGGCCGCGCAGAGCTGTCCGTTGCTGAGCGGCCCGAACGTGTGGGGCGACGGCAACATCCTGCTCGGTGGCGGCGGCAGCGACCTGATCGAGGGTCGCGGGGCCGACGACATCATCGACGGCGATGCGTACGTCAGCGTCCGCCTCAGCGTCCGGACCAACCCGAACAACCCGGCGTCCGAGATCGGCAGCGCCAGCGTCGAGGGACCCGGACAGAGCGCGATGACCAGCCAGTACCTGCGCAACGGCGCCGGCGCCCTCACCGGGCCGACCCTGCAGCAGGCGGTCTTCGCGGGCACGGTCAACCCGGGCGACATCGTGGCCGTCCGGGAGATCAAGCACGACGCTGTCGGCACCGACACGGCGCTCTTCTCCGGGATCGCGGACAACTACACCGTCACCACCAGCGGTGACGTCGTGACCGTCACCGACACCACCGGTGTCGACGGTGTGGACACGCTGCGCAACATCGAGCAGCTGCGGTTCGCCGATGGAATCGTGGCGGCGTCCGCGCCGGCTGCTCCGCTCATCCTGGCGGTGATCGCGGGGAACGGCTCGGCCACGGTCAGGTTCGCTCCGGCTGCGGTGCAGGGTGCTGCGATCAAGGAGTTCAAGGTCCAGGCGATCGTGGGCGGCTCGGTGGTCCGCACCGTGGGCGGGATCCCGGCGACCGACACCTCGGCAGAGGTCACCGGCCTGGACAACGGCACGTCGTACCGGTTCAAGGTGGTGGCGGTGAACAAGCTCGGCCTGTCGAGCGCACCGTCCGCCCCGTCGAGCGACGTGGTCCCGACCCCACCGGGTCCGTCGGTGATCGGCTCGACGCCGGCCGCCGGGCAGACCGAGGTCGGTCTGTCGCAGAACCTGACGGTGACCTTCGACTCGTCCGTGACCAGCACCGACTTCGGTGACGCGACGACGCTGCGCAACAACGTGACGTCGTCCAGCCTGGACACGGTCGTCACCTACGACGACGCGACGCGGACCCTGACGGTCGACCCGACCGCCGACCTGGCTCCTGGCACGTCGTACACGCTGACGCTGTCGGGGACCCACGCGAGTGGGATCCACGACACGTTCGGCACGCCGTTGCCCTCGACGTCGATCACCTTCACCGCGGCGTCCGACCGGACGGCCCCGAGGGTCGTCTCCGTGACGCCGGCTCGTGGGGCCCACGGGGTCCGGCTCAAGGCCGACATCGTGGCGACCTTCTCCGAGCAGGTGAACGGCATCGGCAAGGTCACCGCGGTCCTGACCAACCAGAGGACCGGACGCGTGGTGCCCACGACGCTGGTGATCAGGAACCACGGCACGCAGCTGCGGATCGACCCGCGGGCCACCCTGGCTCGCAACACCCGCTACACGCTCACCCTCCACGGTGGGAGCACGGCGATCCGCGACGCGGCTGGCAACCCGCTCGTGACGTTCACGGCTCGTTTCCGGACGCGGCCATAGCGGGCGCCGCCTCCACGAGGAGGTAACCCAGCCCAGGGCACCCGGGACTGCAGACGTGGCACCTGCCACGTGCGGACGACAACCCGGAGGCCCTGGCGCCCGCTCGCCGACGCGAGCGGGCGCAAGCAACAGCGGTGGTGCCGGACCTTCCCGAGGTCCGGCACCACCGTTCGTTGCGGGTGACCTCGTTCGGCGTCACGCCGGCGAGGCCGCCGTCGTCACGACTGGAGCCTGGCAGCCGCCGACCCGCCGAAGTTGCTGCGGACGCTGATGCTCACCGGATTGGTGACGAAGCCACGCTGGTCCGCGAACCGTCCGCCACCCTTGTTGGTGAGCGCGAACAGAGGACTGCCCGCTGCGGAGAACACCGTCAGGATCGCATTCGGGTTCGTGCTGGTCGCCTCGATCGTGAGCAGGCCCCGCTTCCACGTGGCCTTGGTGATCCGCACGACGTCAGCTGCCGGCGGTGTGCCTGGCGTGACGGTGATCGTCGTGGTCCGGGTGACGCCGAACCAGGTGGCGGTGATCGTGACAGGTGTGGCCGTGCTCACCGGCGAGGTCGCGAGGTTGAAGGTGCTCGTCGCGGTGTTGGCGCTCACCACCGTCTCCTGGGGGACGCTCGCGATCGCGGGATTGCTGCTCGACAGCTGGACGACTGCGCCCTGGGTCGTGGGCGCGGTGAAGCGGACCGTGCCGGTGGCGTTCTGACCCCCGACGATGGAGGTGGGGACGAAGCTGATCGCAGAGAGCGACGGTCCTGCCGGCGTGGCGGCGTTCACCGACAGGGTGTGGCTGCGCGAGGCGTTGTCCGGGGTGGCGCCGGTGATCTGCACGTTCTCGGGCGGGGCCGCCGCGTTGGAGGTGATGGTGAACGTGCCGATCGTCTGACCGGCCGGGATCGTGATCGACACCGGCACCTGCGCCGCCGCAGGGTTGCCGGAGAACAGACGCACCACCGTGGGCTCGGGGTCGGCGAAGGGCAGCTCGACCGTGCCGGTCGTCGACTGCCCGTCGCGCACGGAGTCGGGGTTGATCGACAGCGCCCCGATGGTGCCCGCGGCCGTGGCGGGGGCCGGCAGCAGGGCCACCGCGCCGAGGACCACCACACTGGTCAGGAGCCCGACGCCGAACGCCCGACCCGTACGCCGTGTCCGGACGCGGCGGACGCGTCCTCCCGAGTGATACATCCTCATCACGCCCTCCCTGTCGACTGTGCAACTACCTCACATTTCACCGGGATCCCTCTCGCGGCCAGATGGACAAAGGTCCTAGGACCTCGCGGAGCGGGTGCGAGCCAGGCTCGGGCATCGTCACTCGAGGCACGGCACCGCGTCAGTGGTCAGCCCCGAAGCCTCGCGTTGATGGCCTCCGGCGAGAACTCGTGGTCGACCACCAGACGGGTCAGTCCCACGATGGCGGCCTCCTCGCCCAGTGCACCCAGCTGCAGAGCCATGTGCCGGGTGGCGCGGGGGAGTGCCAGTCGGTAGAGGGTCTCGCGGATGCCGGCGAGGAGAGGCGCGGAGGCGAGAGCGCCACCGATCAGGACCACCTCGGGATTGAGCATGCAGACCACGGTGGCCATCACCTCGCCGATCCGGCGTCCCGCCTGCTGGGTCAGGGCGGAGGCCTCGGCGTTGCCCGCTCGGAGAAGGGCCCCGACGTCGCGACCCGATCCCGCTGGGAAGCCGAGTGCGGACAGCTCTGCGGCCACGGCGGAGGCCGGCTTCGACGTCCTGGCACGAGAGCTCCGACTGGCCGACGTCATGACCGGCGCCGACCTGGTGATCACCGGTGAGGGCTCCCTCGACCGTCAGACGGCCATGGGCAAGACGCCCGCCGGTGTGGCTCGCCTCGGCCGAGCCGCCGGTGCGGTGGTGATCGGTCTCGGTGGCCGGGTCGAACGACCCGCCTCCGACCTCTTCGACGCCGTGCTTGCCATCCACAGCGAACCGAGGACCCTCAGGGAAGCCATGGACCCCGACACCACCCGGGCCGAGCTGACCGCCACCACCACCGAGCTGATCCGCCTCGTCGCCGTCTCGACGGCTCGCGTCGGTGAGTGTCGGGCGGAGCCGTGACGTCGTAGCCGCCGCCCACGGGCCGAGAACTGCACAGTCGGAGGAGCATTGACGCCGGTCGACTGCCCGATCAAAGATGGCGAGAACCGATTCCTGAGGGGGGAGACATGCAACGACGCATGCTCGCAGTAATGGTCTCATCCGCAGCAGCCCTGGCGGTTGCGTTGCCGGCTCCGGCGCTGGCACATGGCCACACGGGGTGGTCGCCCCATGTGACGGTCCTGAGCGGGGAGGTCGGGGCGCCGTTCAACCTCGACCTGTCCCAGCACGGGATTCTCGTGGCAGACGGAGGGCCTGGGCTCATCGGCAAGCTCACGCGCGACGGCAGCCTGACGACCGTCGTACCCGATGTCGTCGGCGCCTCTGGCGTCGCCACGTCCTCGCACGCCTTGGCCTACACCTCGACGACCACCGATCCCGAGACGAACGAGAATTCCGCTGCGAGCGTGGAGATCCAGTACCGCCATGGTGCACCCGTCCACGCCGACACGCTCGCGTACGAGAACGCCAACAACCCGGATGCCGTGAACACCTACGGCATCGCGAACCCGACGCCGTGCCAGAGCGCGCTGCTGGCGCCGTTGGGTGGAGCCAGCTACACCGGGCTGATCGACTCTCACGCATACTCGCTCGCCGCGTGGCGGCACGGCTGGCTCCTGGCAGATGCGGGCGGCAACGACCTGCTCGCCATCAACGGGCACGGAGACATCCGTACGGTCGCAGTGTTCCCGCCGCAGCAGATCAAGATCACGCAGGCGTTCCTCGACGCGAACTTCCCGCCGGACGTCGACACGTCGTGCCTCGTGGGCGCCACCTACGGGTTCGAGCCGGTGCCGACCGATGTCGAGGTCGGACGTGACGGCTTCCTGTACGTCACCACGCTGCCCGGCGGCGCAGAGGACGACACGCTCGGAGCCAACGGCGCCGTCTGGCGGGTCAATCCCTGGAACGGTCACGTGGCCAAGATCGCCTCCGGCCTTCTCGGTGCGACGAACCTCGCCCTGAGCGACGGCAAGATCTTCGTCACCGAGCTCTTCGCCGGCCGCATCTCGGTGGTGGAGGGTCACCACGTCCGACCGTACGTCGACCTGCCGGGGGCAGTCTCGGTCGAAGCCGGACGGCACGGCACGTTGTACGCCGGCACCCTCGACCCGACCTTCCAGGGTCCTGGCTCCATCGTGCGCATCGACGGGCACGGCCACCGGCACTGGCACCACCGGTGACCTAGCCGCTGCACGAGCTGTGCACGACCAGAGGTCCCGTGGTCTCTTCCGGCCACGGGACATCTGGGCACTCCGACGCACGAGGGCTCGCCCTGGCAGGCGCCGCGTCCGGATCACCAGATGCGGGTTTTGACGCGTCATCTGAATTCGGGACGTCGCCCGCTTGGTTACGCGCTAGCGTCGAACGATTAGGCGGCCCCGCGGACGCCCCCCGAGCGGACGCGGGGTCGCCGCCTCACGATTCGCCGCTCTTCTCAGCCACGTCGCCGGACGCCGGCTCGGTCCACTCGTCGGGCCCGTCCAGGTGCGGCCCGTCCCAGGTGGACAGGCAGAAGGGATGGCCGACCGGGTCGGCGTACACGAAGCAGTGGTCTGAGTTGGGTTGGAAGGCGAGCCGCTTGGCGCCGGCGGCGACGGCGCGCGCTCCGGTCGCCTCGAGGTCGTCGACGTAGAAGTCGAGGTGCATCTGCATGGGTACGTCGGAGCCCGGCCACACCGGTGCACGGAAGTCGTCGACCTGCTGGAACGCGAGGACGCCGTTCGGCCCGGTGACGGCCGCCCAGTGCGCGCTCCCTGTCGTGACTCCACCGGTGAGCTCGGCGTAGAAGCTCGCGAGGGCGAGTGCGTCGGGCGCGTTCACCGTGGTCACGCTGAGCCTGATCCGATCCGACATCACTCGACCGGCATCGCCTGGTACGTCGGGGTGAGCTCGTCCCAACGCTGCCGCCATGCCGGTGCCGGACTGTCTCCGGTCCATGGTTCGGCGTGGGCCGGCGCATCCTCCGACAGCGACCGTCCGAGATCCTCCAGGTGGGCCTGCCAGCCGGCACCGTGGAAGTACAGCTTGTCCACGGGCAGCCCGCGCTCCTCGACCACCAGCCTGGTCCTCGACCCCTCCTCGGTCAGCCACGCCTCCATCTGCGTCTCGTCGTCAGTGCCGGGCTCCATCGTGAGGAGCAGATGGTGCGGTGCGTCGCACACCTCGATCCGCCCCGGCCCGGTCCAGGTGCTGGTGAGGACGGCGTGGATCGTGCCACCGACCCGCAGGTCGCCGGAGACCTCAGCGATCCAGCGCCCCAGCCGCTCCGGGGTCGTACATGCCTGCCACAGGTCGTCGATGTCCGTGTCGTAGACGTCTTCCACGCGCACGGCGCCGCGGGTCTCGTCGAGCGTCCGCATGGTCCCGATGATGCTCACTGTCGCGCCTTCTTCCCTCGTGCGATCTCTGTGTGAAGGGCGTCGAGCCGGCTCTGCCACAGCACGCGGTACTCCTCCAGCCACTCGTCGACCTCCATCAGCGCCTCCGGACGGAGGCTGTAGATGCGGCGCTGCGCGTCCCGGCGTACGTCGACCAGCCCGGCCTCCCGCAGCACCCGCAGGTGCCTGGACACGCCCGGGCGGGCGATCGGGAGCGCCCCGGCCAGCTCTCCCGCGCTCGCCGGATGGTCGCGCAGGATCTCCAGCACGGTCCGTCGGCTCTCGTCCGCCAACGCGTGCAGCACAGCATCCATGCCGCTAAAGTAGCCGGATAGTTACGTACCCGCAAGGGTACGTACGCCGGGGGGTGGAGATGCCCTGCCCCAGGGAACCCCTAGGCTCCCGCCAGGCGACCCCGTCGGGCCCCCCGAGCCACGGCGGGGTCGCCGCCGAAAACGACTGGCCTTGGGGCTGGCCACCGGCTCACACCTCACGCGTGGCGTCTGAGTCCCTCGGCCCGATACTTCGGCCGTAGCCCGACCGGCACTCGCCAGGTGGAGTGACCGCTACGGACCCGCTACGACAGTCCTCGGGATCGTCTCCGACGTTCAGATCAGTTGATGGCCCACCACGCGGCGGAGCGGGGGTCGTTCCTGGTCACGCCACTGGCACCCGTGGGGGTGTGCAGTCAGACACGATGACCGGCGTAGACCTGTCGCATGACGACGACACCGCAAGAGCCCATGGAAGACCCGGACATCACACCAAGCGGCGACCCCGATGCATCTCCCCAGCCCGTCAGCCCGGACCCCGGTGCAGACCCCGACACGACGCCCAACACGGAGCCACCCGGCGAGCTGTAGATTCTGCGACTCGCAGCGATCCCGCCAGGACACCCGATCCGTGGCGGGGTCGCTGTCGTCATGGCGCGACGTCCACGATGATGAGCCGGCACGCACCCTGAGGCCGGATGATCTACGCGAGTGTCCGGGCGGCTCGGGCGCGCGGCTGCATGTGTCCGCGGCAGGCGAGCAGGAAGCGTACTTGCCAACCTGGAAAGTACACGGCATACTTGCCACTATGGAAAGTAGCCGACCGCCGCAGACCCCAGGCGATCCTCGCTCCGAGCTGGCCGTCGCGGACCAGGCGCGCCAGCGACTTGCCGCCGGCCTGCGCCTACCCACCGGGCTGCTCGCGGCACTGGCCGCTGCGGTCGCGGTCCAGGTGGGCGCGGCCGCCTGCGGGATCGCCGCTCAGACGACTGCCGGGCTCGTGGTCGCGCTGGCTGGGGTGGCGGTCTTGATGGGCGTGGCCGCCCTCCTGCTCTACCAGTTCCGGCGGATCAACGGCGTGAGGGTCGGTGGTCTATCGAGCCAGATCATCCTTGGCACCGGAGGCACATCGACGTTGGCCTACATGGTCGGCTTCGGGGCAGCCACATGGGCCGCCTTCGAGACGCGGTGGTGGCTCGTCGCAATGGCGGCTCTGGCCGCGGGAATCGGCTACGCCTCCGGCACCCTCCGCTGGTGGCACGCCTACCAACACGACCCGGCCACCCACGCAAGGGGCGCCTCACCGCGGGTCCTCACCGCCCTTGCCGTGGTCGCATGCCTGGGGCTCGTTGCGCTGCTGATCGCCAGCTGATGGCCGAGCTCGACCCGCTGATCCACGCCCCGGCCCGGCTGCAGATGCTCTCGATGCTGTCAGGAGTCTCGGAGGCCGAGTTCGCCACGCTGCGGGACGCTCTCGGTGTCAGTGACTCGGTGCTGTCCAAACACATCTCGACCCTGGCCGACGCCGGCTACGTGCTCAGCCACAAGGGCGTCCGAGCTGGACGACGAACCACCTGGATCGGGCTGACAAGCGACGGTCGAGAGGCCCTGCGCGAACACGTCGCGGCACTGCGTCTACTGATCGACGTCGTCGACTGAAACCCCATCAAGGCGGGGGAGTGGGCCAGCTCTCGGCGAGGCTCGGGGTGAGTTCGACCTCTAGTACCACTACAGGTCGTAGTTCTGACGCCGCATGCCGCCTGACCTGCGCGGACACCTCAATGCCGCAGGCTTGGGCCGCAACTGGGCCGCCCGCGGGGACAACGGTGTGCCGAATTGAGAGAGGGGGTTCGGCCTTTGACGTGCGTAAGGGCGCTCTCCCCCTCGCTGTCCTGCTCACTGCCATGTCGAGACCGGATGTGGTGACGCGGTGGGAACCAGGGAGTGAGCGGGCGTGGATCCGACGATTCTCAATTCAGCGGCCTCCCAATCCTCTGAGCAGCGGGCAACGAACACCCGGTGTGAAGTGGGGACGACGTCTGGCGACCGCCGGGCTCGCCTGTCGTCAACTCGACTGGCCGAGCTTCGCCGTATGGATCCTTGGAGCCGGCCGTCAGACTCGAGCACGTCGTGGTCGCCAGCCCAGGGAAGGACGGATCTTGTGATCGAGGCTCGATCGTTGACGAAACGCTACGGAAGCTCGCTCGCGGTCGACGACCTGTCGTTCACCGTGCGGCCGGGGACCGTGACGGGGTTCTTGGGCCCCAACGGGGCAGGGAAGTCCACGACGATGCGGATGATCATGGGCCTCGACGCGCCGTCGTCCGGATCGGTGCTCGTGAACGGGAAGCCGTACGCCCGTCATGCCGCTCCTCTGAGCGAGGTGGGTGCGCTTCTCGAGGCTCGAGCCGTGCACCCCGGGCGTAGCGCGCGCAACCATCTGCGCGCCCTCGCGCTCACCAGCCACATCCCACGTGCCCGGGTCGAGCAGGTGCTCGACATGGTGGGCCTTTCGGACGTGGCTGACCAACGCGTCGGCGCCTTCTCACTCGGCATGGGACAACGGCTCGGTGTCGCCTCTGCCCTGCTCGGGGACCCGAAGACTCTGATCCTGGACGAGCCCACCAACGGGTTGGATCTCGACGGCATCCGCTGGATCCGGGGCCTGCTCGGGAGACTGGCCGGGGAAGGACGGACCGTCTTCCTGTCCTCCCACTTGATGAGCGAGATGGCCGTCACCGCGGATCACGTCATCGTCATCGGTCGAGGCAGGTTGCTCCGCGACCAGCCCATGTCGGAGTTCATCCAGGCGGCATCCGTGGACGCGATCAGAGTGGTAACACCGGAGGCCGAGCGACTGACCGCGCTGCTCGTCACGCACGGCGTCTCGGTGTCGAGGAGTGAGGAGTCGCACGATGTCGACAGCCCGCCCGCGTTGACGGTGGAGGGCATCACGAGCAGGCAGGTGGGGACCATGGCGTTCGAGGCCGGGATCAGTCTGTGGGAGCTCGCGCCCCAGACGGGGTCCCTGGAGGCGGCGTACCTGGCCCTCACCCGGGACTCCGTGGACTACGACGAACGCAACGGAGCCGGCGGGAACGCCGAGGAAGCGCAAGAGGTGGTGGCATGACGACCGTGGACCAGGATCGACACGCCGCTCGGCTCGACGGACCTGTCACGATGCGAGGGGTCATCGCCTCGGAGTGGCTGAAGTTCCGCAGCCTGCGCTCGTCCCCCCTGGTGCTGGCCGCGGCCATGGCAGCCATGGTCTTGTTCGGCGCGATCATCGCGCACAACACGCGGAATCCGGTCGGTCAGGATCCCGAGGATGTGGTCGCCTCGGGGCCGCTGCAGGGCTACTACCTGGGCCAACTACTGATGGGAGCCCTTGGCGTCCTCGTGGTCTCGGGCGAGTACAGCTCCGGCATGATCAGGGCGACTCTGGCCGCCGTTCCCAGGCGGGTGCCGGTCCTGATCGCCAAGTCCCTGGTATTCACCGTCGTGGTGGGCATCGCGATGAGCCTGGCCTCGGTGGCAGGCTTTCTGGTAGCCCAGGCCGAGCTCTCCGGCTATCGCCCGACCTTCTCCCTCGCGGACGGGAGCACATTGCGAGTCGTCCTAGGGACGGGCGTCTACCTGACGCTGATCGGTCTGTTGGGGAGTGCCTTCGCGTGGATCGTTCGCAGCACTCCCGGCGCACTGGTGGCCACGTACGGCGTCATCCTCGTCGTCCCGATCCTTTTCGAGCTCGTGTTTCCCAGCTGGGGTGACTACATCGCCGCCTACCTCCCGACCGGAGCCGGACAGAGCTTCTCGACCACCCTCCCGCAACCCCACTCCCTGCCACCGTGGGTCGGCCTCGGACTCATGATCGGCTGGGTCGCCCTAGGCCTGGTGACAGCGGGCGTCCTGCTGCGACGCAAAGACGCCTGACCTCCCACGCGGAAATGTCGTCGTAGAGCTCGGACTCGCCCCGCGTAGGCGACTGTTGACGGCTGGTGCTGGCTGATCGCGCTGACCTGGCCTTGTGCGATTAGTGATGAATGGCAGAGGACGTCGATAACGGACGTTCTGCGGACTTCTTGCGAACTGAGCCGCGGCTTGTCTGGGGCGATGTCGAGTCGAGATGGACGCTGGGAGGAGAAGGCGCGGCCTACCACTTCGCTCCTGCGATGATGCCGTCGCATCCGCGGCAGTCCGACTGCAGATGAGCCCGGGCCTCCAAGCGGTCCGATCATGCCGTGCCTGGGGGAGACTGACGCCTGGTCCTCACCGCCGTGCCGGCGAAAGGCGGGGTGAGGACCAGCTGTGCTGTGGCGGTGCGAGGGTGCCTGAATGTGAACGGGCCCCGAGACAGGTGACTGTCTCGGGGCCTGACGGCTCCGCGTGGTGCGGACGCCGGTGGGGTCAGCGGGTGTGGATCTTGTAGGTGTGCTGGCTGACGCCGTTCTTGATGATGTCCACGGTGTGGATGCGCGTGCCCTTGGCGAAGTGCTGCGTCCACACGTCGGTGTCACCGGCGTGCTGGCGGATCGTTGCGGCGGGGTGGCCGTCGACCTTGATCGTCCAGCGGAGCTGCTTGCCCTCGGTCTGGTTCGCGCCGAGCTTGAAGGCCCGGAAGTCGACGCGGAGCTGGCGGGCGTGGGGACGGCTCGCCTTGTACTGACCGGCCACGTCGACCTTCGTCACCGAGGGGGCGGTCGGGGTCGTGGTCCTGACCACGTTCGCACTGGCCTCGGAAGCCCACCCGGTGATCGGGGTGTCGATGGTGGTGGCGGTGATCGCGTCGGCGGGCCCGTCGATGACCAGGCCGGTGCCGTCGGCGACGGTCGTGCTTGCGGTGATGTCGCCGCCCCGCATGGTGAAGGTCGTGTCGATGGTGTTGGAGTCGTTGGACACGTTGATGCCGTTGGCGGCGTCGTCGGCGTCTCCGTGGACGCTGACGTTGTCGAAGGCGACGTTCTTGGCGTTGTACAGCAGCGCCGCGGTACCGGGTGCCTCGCCCGCCAGTCCCCGCGATCCCACGTTGTTCAGCGCGACGTCGCTGTCGATGACGGTACCGGACGCCCCGCGCGAGATCTGCAGGGAGTTGGCGGCCATGATCGGGTTGGGCTGGCCCTGGGGACCCGTGCCTTGGCCGACGTGGGCGTCCTTGACGGTGAAGGCCAGGTTGCCGTCGAGCAGCAGACCGGTCTTCTGGTAGTGGGTGATTCGGATGCCGTCGAGCGCGACATGGGCGCGCGGCACGTTGATCTCGTTGCCGGAGACGCGGTTGCGGATCGAGATCGCGTTGCCCTCCTGGACACCGTTGCCGTGCGAGATGCCGTCGACCGTGACGTTGGTCAGGCTGCCGCCGGCGCGGTACATGTAGATGCCGTTCAGCAGGCCACCGCTGTTGCTGCCGTCCTGGAAGTCGTCGGTGGTGATGTTCAGGTTCTTCACGTCCAGCTGGGCGGGAGCGGAGTCGCTGCCGACCGCGGAGGCCAGGACCGAGCCGGAGAAGTTCCGGTGGCCGACGTCCTCGAGGGCGGTGATCGTGTTGCCATTGCCGTCGAGCGTCGAGTTGTCCGGCATGGTGATGGTCGTGTACGTGGTGATGCTCTTCGTCAGCGTGTAGAGCGTGCCGAGGCCATCGGGATCGGCGGTGGCAGTCACTGCGCCGTCGAGCCCGCTGGGGGTGGGGTCGAGCCCCGCGGGGTCGGCGAAGGCTGCGACGGGCGCAGCGACGAGACCGGCGAACACCACCGCACCTGCGGTGATGGCGGTACTTCTACGAACGGACGGAGATGACATGGATGAACCTTTTCTCGTAAGTGGGAGTGAGGGCTACGTCATCGAGGATCGCCGAAGCGCCCCGAAGGGACATCCGCCGACTGACGGGTTCGGCTACCTGCTTCCCGATCCCTGGACTGGCGGGCTGCCGAGCCAGGCGTGGCGGACCTCGCGCAACGCACTCGGGACGACCGCCTCCGACGGCGAGCGCCGCTTGATGGTTGTTGCGAAACGCTGAGGATCCCCAGTGGTCACTGAGGTCGAGGTTCTGGCGTCGGCGTAGCGCCCCACCGATCGCATGTCTCGGAACGATGAGAGGGCTGTCTCTGCAGAGGTGGCCGGTAGGCACCTCCCCCAACGGGTCAAGCGAGCACCTTTGCGGGGTGCGGCCAGTGGCTCGTTCGAGCTCCTGTAGTCATAGGTGGATCGCGGAGCACGTTCCGCTCCCCGTGCGACACCGCGGGTGGTGCTGTCGTGGCGCTACTTGATCGTCGGGATGGTCATTGCGATTAGGGTGAGTGCATCGAGACGCCCGTTTACTACACGTCGTTCGTGGGCCGCAGGTCGCTGCTGGCCGAGATCCGCGAGCACTTGGGGCCGTCGCGGGTGGTCACGCTCGTTGGACCTGGCGGGGTGGGGAAGACCCGGGTCGCCGTGCGGTTCGCCGACGCCGAGCGGCGCAGCTACCGCGACGGGTGTTGGGTGGTGCCGCTCGCAGCGGTCGCCGAGCCCGAACTGCTCGGTCCGACCGTTGCTGAGGCACTTGCGCTGCAAGGGGCCGACCGTCCGTGGCGGGTCGAGACGCTCGCCGACTACATCTCAGACCGGACCGTGCTGCTGGTGCTCGACAACTGCGAGCAGCTGTTGCCCGCGGTCGGGGCGCTGGTGCAGGGACTGCGGGCAGCATGCCCGAACGTCAGGTTCTTGCTGACCAGCAGGCGGCCGCTACGGCTGAGCGGCGAGGACGTGATCGTGGTGCCGCCGATGAGCGTCCCTGAAGAGGCAGGCGCGGCCGCCCCGGAGTCCATCACGCACTACGAGGCGATCAACCTCTTCGTCGACCGCGCCACGTCGGCATCCTCCGACTTCGAGCTGACGGCAGACAACGCGCCAGCGGTGGTCGCTCTGGTCCGTGACCTGGAGGGCGTTCCGCTGGCCATCGAGCTGGCTGCCGCTCGGGTCCGGATGATGTCACCGGGGGAGATCTGCGATGGCCTGACCGAGCGTCTCCAGGTCCTGACCACCGGCTACCGGGACGCCGCGGACCGGCACGGTTCCCTGCGGGCCTGCGTCGAGTGGTCCTACCAGTTGTGCACGGACCTTGAGCAGCGGTTCTGGTCACGGTCCTCGGTCTTCACCGGCGGCTACGACCTGGACGCAGCGTCCGCTGTCTGCGCGGCCGACGACCTGCCTGCCGCCGAGATTCTCGACCTGGTGAGCGCGCTCGTGGACCAGTCGATCCTCCTTGCCGAAAGCACCGGCAGCGGCCAGACGCGGTACCGGATGCACACCGACATCCGTCAGTTCGGTCTAGAGCGCGCAGAGAAGGACGGTGAGCTCCACGGCATGCGGGAACGGCATGCAAGCTGGTACGCGGAGCTGGTCTCCCGCTTCGAGGACAACACCTACGGGCCGCACCAGCCAGAGTGGCTTCGGCTACTCCGGCGGGAGGACGCCAACCTGGGTACGGCCCTGGACTACTTCATTGGCACAGCTGAGGGGTCCCCGGCCGGTCTGGTCATGGCCCGCAGGCTCGACCTGTACTGGTCAGCGTGCGGGCTGCTCGACGGGGCCCGCCACTGGCTGGAGCTCGCTCTGGCCACAGAAGCCGGGCCGCCGCAGGAGCGAGCCCTCGCGATGGCCCTGGCCGCCCGCTTCGCCGTGCTCCAGCACGACCGGAGCCGAGCCCGAGAACTGGTCGATGACGGGACCGAGGTTGCAACCGCCTTCGCTGACGACCCGGCGCTCGGCCTGCTCCTGGTTCCGTCCGCCATGCTCGCCGTCTGGGACGGCACCCCCACCGCTGCAGCCGAACAGGCCGACGCCGCTGTGGCACTGCTTCACGACGCGGCCAACCTCCCAGGAGAGCTGCTGGCGCTCTTCGTGGCGGGGGTCTGCCACGGCTTCGCCGGAAACGGCAGGCAGTCGGCTGACCGGCACAGGCAGTGCATCGCCCGCGCAGACGAGGTCGGCGAGCGTCACATGAAGGCGCTGGCCTTGACTGGGCTGGGTGAGCACGAGCTGGCTGCCGGCCGGCTCCCAGACGCCACCGCTCTGTTCGGGCAGGCCATCATCCTGAAGCGCGACCTGAGTGATCGGATGGGCATCGCGGTCTGCCTGGACTCGCTGGGCCGCGTGGCCATAGCGGAGGGCCGGGGTGAGCGAGCAGCCCTGTTGCTGGGTGCGGCCGAGGGAATCTGGGATGTCGTCGGGATGTCGGAGACCGGCAACCTCTTTGCCTTCGCGCCGTCTCGGTCCGAGGGCCTGCAGCGGGCACGCGGGATGCTGGGCAAGCCGCTCTTCCGGGAGCTGTTCCGCCAGGGGTCCCAGCTCAGCCTCGACCAGGCGGTCGCGTTCGCCCTGGAAGCCAACGGAGACCCGCATGTTCCAGCCCCAGTCCCCGTTGAGCCCTCTCCCCTGACCAAGCGGGAGACTGAGGTGGCCGAGCTCGTCGCCGACGGTCTGTCCAACCCTGAGATCGCCGCCCGGCTGTTCATCTCGGTGCGGACCGCCCAGGGACATGTGGAGAACATCCTGCGCAAGCTGGGTTTCAACTCCCGTACCCGGATCGCGGCCTGGGTCACCGAACGTCGACTCGGGGAACAGGCCCGAGCGGCACCTGGGTCGCACCTCTAGGTGTCGGACGGCTCGCAACCCCTCGACCCGAGATCGGGTCAGCGTGTCGTTCCCGCTACAGGTTGACCTCGCACCACTCGGCGGCCGCAGCCGCGTGGTCGGCCAGGCATCGAAGCTCAACGGCACTCATCTCGACGCCGTCCAGCTCGAACACGATCGCGGTCGGAGCATCGAGCCTGCCCAGCGTCTCCTCGGCTCCTGCGGAGATGTAGCGCCCGAAGAACGGTCCCTGGTGGCTGCGCACGAGAAGACCGGTAGCCAGATCAGTGACCCCGTCGTCGTTCTCGTGACCTCCCCGGCACCACGCCGGACAACCTGTCTGTGGCTGTCCGGCGGAGATCATCGGCTGAGGGCCCGCACGGCCAGATGTGGTGCTCATGGTGGTGACTCCCGTTCGGCGTTGAGTGCTTAGGCGATCAGGGTCGCCCCATGCGTCTCCGGGAACATGCGCCGATCTACGGGTTCGGGTGCCTGGATGTACCCGCGGCGCGCGCGAAGGGAACCCACCGGGACACATCCGCTGGAACAGCTGCCCCCGTGCGGCCTACCAGACGGTGACGCTCCCTGGCTTCACACGATGAATCCTCGCTGGCGTCCCTACGACGAGCGGATCCCGAAACTAGGTAACCGAACCCGTAGGTCGGCGGGCGAGGAACCAGTCCGCTCTTGCCACTCTGAGGGAGGCTACTCGGGGTCCACCAGTCGCGGTGCCACTGGGTGAAGCTGGTGAAGACGGTCAGGCTGCCAGACACGATGGGAGTGAGGCGACGGATGAGAGGAACACCTCTGCGGCACCATGGCAGCCTCCGCCGGCCGGTGAACCGCAACCTGCTGGCCAGAGCCGAGACCGTGAGTAACCAAGTCAAGGACTGCCCCTACAGCGACGCAGCATCACGGGAGCCACGGCAGCGGCTCCCGGCGATCGGAGCGTTCGACCACCTGCGAAGGCACGATGGATGACGGAGATGAAACCCACCTTCGGCCGGATCGTGGCTGCGGGCGTGGCGATCCATCTGGAACGGGAAGGGTGGCGAAGGTCCTCAGATCGCAGTGAGGATCTCGGTCGAGGCAAAACCGTCGCCCAGGCCGAGCGATACCACCGAGAACCCCTCCTTCACATGAAGCGCGATGGCTGGGAGTTCACGCTCACCCCGGTCGATCCCGGAACGCTCAACGTGACGCTCACCCGACAAGAATCCGGCTGCTGGGACTCCTTCGCCATCCATGTCGACGAGCCGGCGGACACTATGAGCCGTATCGCCGCCGTGATCCGCGCCGCAGTGGGCGGGAACTACGGCAGCGACGGCTGCCGAGCCCGGGGTGCGCTCGGGCGTCCCGCTGTCCAGAGCCGTCTATGCCGCGTGTCCTGGAGCGCCAAGAGCACGCACTGACCAGGTGCAGGCATCCAGACCCGTCAACCGGCAGAGGCCCGGGCGTTCCCGCACGCGGACCATGGGTGGCAGTAGCTGCCCGCCACCACAGGGGCCGGTGAGGGTCAGCTTGGCGATGACAGGGCTGGTGACTCCCAGCGTGCGAGGTCCTCGTCCAGCTCAGGTGGTGCGGGGCGCTGGCTCCAAGTATGAGTGTGTCTTGTCCCCGGGTCGTGCGGGCGGAGGTGGCTGCCGCGAAGGCGGAGGAAAAGTCGCACAGGTAGGAGATCCTGGACCTCGCGCCCGACCCCGGATCCAGATCGCCGCGCAGCGCAGTGCTGTGATCGGGTTGAAGTGATCGGACCCTAGATCCCATACGATCCACCACTCCACTCTCGCCGCGACCCAGGTGGTGGCATCACCGCGGCGGCCGGGATTCACACCGAGGTGACTACGTCTCACCCGCCGGCGTCCGGGCAGCGGCAGCCGTGTTAGTTCACCGCGGTCAGTCCCGGCTGCTTCTTCTGCACCGATTGCCCGCCGCACGGCCGACTGATCCCATCGTCCCCGAGGACGTTCCGGGTCTGCGGGCGGGGCGATCGGCCGATTGTGCGGGAGACTCAGGAATCGCTCCGAGGATCATCCACGGTGGCGTTTCCAGACCAGGTCCAGCGCGACGCTCACCACCAGGATGACGACCAGCGCGACGGCGGTCGCGGGCTCGTTGACGAGCGTGGTGAACACGAAGGTCACGAACACGGTGAGGTTGAGCGAGATCCCGATCACCAGGACCCAGGCCCGCGCACCGGTCTCGTGCCGAACCCGGAGGTGCCCGATCGACACCATCGAGAACAACAAGAGCGCGACGGCGCTTCCAAGGGAGGCGATCGAGCTGAGGTCGAAGCCGACCGCGAGCACGATCGCGAGGGCCGCGGTCAACAGCAGGCCACTGGGAGCCCGTCCACCGTACCGGCGAGCCATCCCGGGCGGGAACTGGCCGAGTGACGACAACTGCTCGCAGAGCCCGGCCGCGGGGTAGAGCCCCGAGTTGGTCGCGCCGGCCGTCGCGAACAGCGCCGTGACGGTCATCAACCCGTATCCGGCCGAGCCGAGGACCGGTTCCGCGGCCTTTGCGAGCGCGGTGCCTCCCGAGGCGATGACCTCATCGACCGTCAGCACGCCGAAGACACCCAGGGCGACAGCGACGTAGATCACGGTTGCGACGCCCAAGGCCAGGTAGACCGCACGGGGCAGCTGGCGGGCCGGGTCGGCGAGGTCCTTCGCGGTGAAGGTGATCACGCCGAAGCCCAGGAAGGCGAAGAACGTGAGGGCCACGCTGGAGACGATGTCCTTGAACGGCGGGTAACCCGAGAAGGCCAGCAGGTGCGGGTCGGCGTTGAACAGCGTGGCGACAGCGAAGATCGTGAGGATCCCGATGACCACGACAACCACCACCGTCTGCGCCCGGGCCACCGCCTTGGATCCGACGACATTGAGGGCCGTCATCGCGAGCACCAACAGGACCGCGAACACCTTGGCCCATCCCGAGCCGCCATGCGTGACGGAGCTCGCGTAGCTCCCGAAGGACACCGCCACCATCCCGGTGATGATGGCGTTGACCGCCAGCAGCAACCAGCCGATGACTCCCGCGATGTGTCCGTTGCCAAAGCCGCGCACGACGTACTCGACCAGGCCCCCGGCGGACGGAAACTTGGCCCCCATCTTGGCGAAGGAGTAACCCTGGAGCCCAGCGATCGCGCCGGCGATGAGGAAGGAGATCCAGACCGCGGCACCCGCCACCTCGCCCGCCGCCCCCAGCAGCGAGAAGATCCCGGCTCCGACCATCGCCCCGATGCCGATGAACGCGGCTTGTCGTGTTGACAGGTTCGCGCCGGGCGAGGTCTCGGTGCTCACGCCCGAAGGATGCCACGCAAGGCGGTCCCACGCCGCGACCGCGCCGAGGCGAGCCCGGGGACGCCGTCGCCCTGGCCACCGAGTGAGGACTCGCCCATCCCAGAAGTCTGTCCGTTAGCGCGCCCCTCTCAACGGCGCGCGCACACGCGCCACAGAGATCCCGGAGACGCCCCAGCGGACGAGAGCCACCGGTTCAGCTAGTAGCCGTGATGAAGGAGCCAAGGGCTCCTCGGACCTGACCCTGCGACGGCCCGATCCAGAAGAGGTGGCTGAGCGCGTCCAGCTCGACAAGGGTCGCGTTCGAGGTCTGCGGATTACGGCTCGACGACGTGGACTTCATGCGAGGCACGGTGACCCCGACCCCGCAGTACCCAGCCGAGCCGCTGAAGACTGAGAACCTGATGGCACCTGTCACCGTCAGCCAGCAGCTGGCGATGCGGCTCGCCACCCACGCCGAACGCTGGCCATCTCGGGACGGGACCGTGCTCGTCAATGAGTACGGTCGCCAACTCACGCCGTGGACGCTGCGCCGCCGCCGACGCTGCGATGAGGGCTCGTGCTCAGGAGCTCGCGGACCATCTGCGGACTGCGGGCCCCTGTAGTTCCTAAACCTGGAGGTCAGAGGCCCCCCGCGGA
>CAWCDN010000008.1:0-492413 GCA_963794355.1 uncultured Actinomycetota bacterium | reverse complement strand
TCGACGAGTTCATCACCTCCGGTGAGACCAAGTGGCGCCAGCAGTCCGGCGTGGTCCTGCTCCTGCCCCACGGCTACGAGGGACAGGGCCCCGACCACTCCTCCGCCCGGATCGAGCGGTGGCTGATGATGTGCGCCGACGAGGCGTTCGTCGTGGCCCAGCCGTCCACGCCCGCGTCGTACTTCCACCTGCTGCGGCAGCACTCCCTCGGCGAGGAGCACCGGCCGATGGTGGTGTTCACGCCGAAGTCGATGCTCAAGCGCAAGGAGGCGGCGTCGCAGCCCGCCGACTTCACCGAGGGCTCGTTCCGGCCGGTCATCGCCGATGCCACCGCCGACCCGGAGCAGGTCGACACCCTGCTGATGTGCTCGGGCCGGGTGACGTGGGACCTGATGGTGGAGCGCGCCAAGCGTGAGGACGCCTCGCGCGTCGCGATCGCCCGGGTCGAGCAGCTCTACCCGCGACCGGTCGAGGAGATCCGCGCCGAGATCCAGCGGTTCCCGCAGCTCCGGGCCGTGCGCTGGGTGCAGGACGAGCCCCAGAACATGGGTCCGTGGCCGCACTACCAGCTCAACATCTGGCCCGAGCTGGCCACCGACCTCGGCGTCACGGTCGAGCCGATCACCCGGCCGGCGTGCTCCTCCCCCTCGGTCGGCACTGCCAAGCGGCACGCCGAGGAGCAGAAGGCGCTGATCGCCGCGGCGTTCGAGCCGGCCGGCGACCGGGTCGACCACCACTACTGATCGCCGGTCATGTACTTCACCGACCGCGGGATCGAGGAGCTCCAGCAGCGCCGGGGTGACGAGGAGGTCACCCTGGCCTGGCTGGGCGAGCGGCTCCAGGAGTTCACCGACACCCACCCGGAGTTCGAGAACGCCGTGGAGCGTTTCGCCACCTGGCTGGCCCGCCTCGACGACCCGGAGGACTGAAGCCACTAGGGTCCGGCCATGGGACTGGCCGACGACCTGGGCTACCGGCTGCGGAGGCCCAACCTGTTCCAGCGGGTGGTCCAGAGGTTCGCCTCGACCCGGCCCGGTGCCTGGGTCTTCTCCAAGGTGCTGCGCCATCTCGACAACGCGATCGGCCGCCTGACGTCCGGCCGCACCAGCGCTCCCGAGGTGCTGGCAGGCCTGCCGGTGCTCGACGTGACGACGACCGGCCGCAAGAGCGGGCTGCGTCGTACGTCGCACCTGATCGCGGTCCCGATCGGCGACACCCTCGCCCTCCTGGGCACCAACTTCGGCCAACGGTCGACCCCGGCCTGGGTGCTCAACCTCGAGGCCGACCCGCGCGCGAGCATCACCTATCGTCGTCGCACGAGCGAGGCGACGGCCCGTCCGGCCAGCCCCGAGGAGCATGCTGCGGTGCTCGCCGGCTCCGCGCAGGTCTACGGCGGGTACCTGAAGTACCAGCAGCGGATCACCGGCCGGCGGCTGCGGATCTTCGTACTGGACGACTTCAGGCGGGCCTGATCGTCAGGTCGCTGATGGTGGCATCGGGGCCGAGACCGAGCACGTGCAGGATCGCCTCGGCCACGGTCGCCGGGTCGATCCAGTCGTCCGCGTCGTAGTCGCGGCCCTCCTGGTCGTGGACCCGTTGCTGCATGGGGGTGGCCGTCCGGCCGGGGTAGACCGTGGTGACCCGCACGCCGTACTCCTGCTCCTCGGCCCGCAGGGAGTCGGCGAGCGCGCGCAAGGCGTGCTTCGAGGCCGCGTACGCCGACCAGTGCGGGCTCGCGGACAGGCCGGCGCCGGAGTTCACGAAGACGACCGTGCCCCTCGCCGTACGCAGGGCAGGGAGGGCGAGCCGGGTGAGCACGGCGGGCGCGACGACGTTGACGGCGAGCTGCTCCTGCCAGGCGAGGGTGGACAGGTCGGCCACCGGCCCGAGGTCGACGACGCCGGCGGCGTGGACCATCGAGTCGAGCCGCTCGGGCAGCTCACCGGCCAGCGCCTCCACCTCCGCGGCGTCGGCGAGGTCGGCGACGAGCACGGTCGCGCCCGGCAGCTCCGAGCGCAGGTCGTGGGCCCGCTCGGTGGAGCGAGCGAGGAGCACGAGGTCGTCGCCCCGCTCGAGGAGTCGGTCGGCCAGCGCGGCACCGATCCCGGAGCCGGCCCCGGTCACCAGGTGGGTGGCCATCAGCGGGTGAACACCACCTTGCCGAACACCTCGCCGCTCGCCATCGCGCCGAAACCCTCGCGGGCCTCGGTCATCGGCAGCACCCGGTCGATGAGCGGCTTGCTGCCGGTGGCATCGAGGAAGCTGACCAGCTGGGCGAGCTCGGCCCTCGTGCCCATCGTGGAGCCGACGACGCGCAGCTGGAGGAAGAAGATCCTGTTGAGCTCGGTGGAGTCGGGGTTCGGGCCGCTCGTTGCGCCGCTGATCACGACGATCCCTCCCGGGCGCAGCGAGCGCAGGGAATGGTTCCAGGTGGCGGCGCCGACGGTCTCCATCACCGCGTCGACCCGGTCGGGCAGGCGAGCGCCGGACTCGAACACCTGGTGCGCGCCGATCTCGAGCGCCCGCGCGCGCTTGGCCTCGTCGCGGCTCGTGGCCAGCACCTGCAGACCTCCCGCACGTGCCAGCGTGATCAGCGCCGTGGCGACGCCGCCACCGGCGCCCTGCACCAGGACGGTCTGGCCGGGCTTCAAGCCGCCTTGGGTGAAAAGCATCCGGTACGCCGTGAGCCAGGCGGTCGGGAGGCACGCGGCCTCCTCGAAGCTCAACGACGACGGCTTCGGCACCACGTTGCTGCGGGGCACGGCGACGCGGTCGGCGAAGGTGCCTTGGTAGCGCTCGGAGAGCAACGACCGGCGCGGGTCCTCGGTCTCGTCGCCGCGCCACGCGGGGTCGCCGATGACGGCGTGGATCAGCACCTCGTTGCCGTCCTCGTCGAGACCCGCGGCGTCGCAGCCGAGGATCATCGGGAGCGCCTCCTCGCGAAGCCCCACACCGCGCAGCGACCAGAGGTCGTGGTGGTTGAGCGCAGCCGCCTTGACCTCCACCGTGGTCCAGTCGTCCGGGACCTCGGGATCGGGGCGCTCCCCCACCACCAGCCCGGAGAGCGGGTCGTCGGAGGAGAAGGACTCGGCGTACACGGCGAACATGCCTCGACCCTAGCGACCGCCGACCCGGCGTTTGCGCGACGCCGTACGACGCCCACCCGGCGTTTGCGCGACGCCGTACGACGCCGACCCGGCGTTTGCGCGACGCCGTACGACGCCCACCCGGCGTTTGCGCGACGCCGTACGACGCCGACCCGGCGCTTGCGCGACGCCGTACGACGCCGACCCGGCGCTTGCGCGACGCCGCGCGTGACACAAACGCCAGGTCAGCGCTCCCACGCGTCGCCCGAACGCCAGGTCAGCGCTCCCACGCGTCGCCCGAACGCCAGGTCAGCGCTCCCACGCGTCGCCCGAACGCCAGGTCAGCGCTCCCACGCGTCGCCCGAACGCCAGGTCAGCGCTCCCACGCGTCGCCCGAACGCCAGGTCAGCGGCGGGCGACGCCGTCGGCGCGGGCCGCGGCGGCGACCGCTGAGGTGACGGCGGGGCCGACGCGCGGGTCGAACGGCGAGGGGATGATCAGGTCCTCGGCGAGGTCGTCTCCGACGAGGGCTGCGAGCGCCTCGGCGGCGGCCAGCTTCATGCCCTCGGTGATCGCGGTCGCATGCACCTCGAACGCGCCGCTGAAGATGCCGGGGAAGGCGAGCACGTTGTTGATCTGGTTGGGGAAGTCCGAGCGGCCGGTGGCCACCACCCGCGCGTGGCGGTGCGCCACCTCCGGCAGCACCTCGGGGTTCGGGTTCGCGAGCCCGAAGATGATCGCCTCGTCGGCCATCGTGGCCACGACCTCCTCCGGCACGGTTCCACCCGAGACCCCGATGTAGACGTCGGCCCCGGCCATCACGTCGGCGAGCGAGCCGTGCCGGTCGTGGCGGTCGCCGGTGTCGATGGCGAGGGCCTTCTTGACCGGCGTGAGGTCGCTGCGTCGCGAGTTCAGGACGCCCTGGCGGTCGACGACGGCGATGTCGCCGACTCCCGCTTCGAGCAGGATCCGGGCCACCGCGACGCCGGCGGCGCCGGCCCCGGAGATGACCACGCGGGCGCTGGCCGGCGTACGGCCGGTGAGGCGCAGCGCGTTGGTGAGCGCGGCCAGGGCGACCACCGCGGTGCCGTGCTGGTCGTCGTGGAAGACCGGGATGTCGAGCATCCGCTTGAGCCGGTCCTCGATCTCGAAGCACCGCGGCGCGGAGATGTCCTCGAGGTTGATCCCGCCGAAGCTGGGCGCCAGGCGGGCGACGGTGGCGATGATCTCCTCGACGTCGGTGGTGGCCAGGCAGATCGGTACGGCGTCCACGCCGCCGAACTGCTTGAAGAGCACCGCCTTGCCCTCCATCACCGGCATCGCCGCGGCCGGGCCGATGTCACCGAGGCCGAGCACCGCGGTGCCGTCGGTCACCACGGCGACCGTGCGCGGGACCCAGGTGTAGTGCTGGGTCATCTGCGGGTCGGCGGCGATGGCCTCGCAGACGCGAGCGACGCCGGGCGTGTAGGCGAGGGACAGGCCCGCCCGGTCGGTCAGGGCGACCGTCGAGCGGATCTCCATCTTGCCGCCGACGTGGAGGTCGAAGACGGGATCTCCGGCGAAGGGGTGACCCCCGGCGCCGGCAACGGAGGCTGCCACGACGTCACTGTGGCACAGCCGGTACGACGTGCCCGCACCCTCCGCCCTCCGTGGACAGGCGGCAGTTCACAGCCGGGCGCCCCGCCCCGGCCTCGGCCACAGCCGGGCGACCACGACCGCGACCACGTCGGAGGCCGCCACCACCCCTCGGTGCCGGGAGTCGACGCCCTCGTCGGGGTTGTCGCTGAGCAGCCACCAGCCGGGCTCCCCGGTGCGCGTCTCGCGGCTCTCGGTGGCCCGCTTCACCGCCAGGGTGCCGTCGGCGAGACGAGCCAGCACGAGCCGCCCCGCGGCCACCTGCACGGCGTACCGCACGACGAGGCGGTCACCGTCGCGCAGCGTCGGCAGCATCGAGCCGCCGTGCACGCGCGCCAAGCCGAATGCGCGGTGCGGGGAGGGGTACGAACCCGGTCCGGAGGGCCTCGGCACGCGGAGTAGTGTCCCAGGCGAATGCCCTTCCCGTGACACCCAGACACCCCTGACGAGAGGACCCCGATGTTCGCGAAGCTGTTCGCACCCACCGTCGACGTCTCGGCGCACTGCGACCTGCCGTGCGGCGTCTACGACCCGGCCCAGGCCCGGATCGAGGCCGAGTCGATCAAGGCGATCATCGCCAAGGTGGCCGACAACGACGACCACGACTTCCGGACCCGCGCGATCCTGATCAAGGAGCAGCGCTCGGAGCTGGTCAAGCACCACCTGTGGGTGCTGTGGACCGACTACTTCAAGCCACCGCACTTCGAGAAGTACCCGCAGCTCCACACCTTGGTCAACGAGGCCACCAAGCTGGCCGGCGCGACCGGCACCAAGGGTGAGATGGACGCCGGCAAGGCCGACGAGCTGCTGGCCAAGATCGACGAGATCGCCGAGATCTTCTGGGAGACGAAGAAGGCTTGAGCCAAGCTCGAGCCTTCTTCGTCTTCAGCGCGAGTGAGCACGCCGGCGCGAACTCGCGACCGTTGGACCGCAACCAGCTGACACGAACCGACCTCGTGGCGGACGGGGCCCGCGGGTGACCTGCGGGCCCTCGTCCCTCTCGCCGCTTAGGGTGGGCTGACGCCGGCTTCCCGAACGGAAGGCACTCGATGGACTCGATGGACCTCCCCACTGCGACGAGGGCCGACGTCTCGCTCCGGGTGCCCGCCGACGGCGCGTACGTCTCGGTGCTGCGGACCATGACCGCCGGCCTGGCGGCACGCCTCGACTTCACCGTCGACGACATCGAGGACCTCCGGATCTCGGTCGGTGAGGCCTGTGCACTGGTGCTCCCGGAGGCGCTGCCCGGCGGCGACCTCGAGGCGGAGTTCCGGCTCACCCCGGGCACGCTCACGGTCTCCGTCTCCGTGCCGACCGACGGCTCCCGGTCCGCCGACCACGACAGCTTCGCCTGGCAGGTGCTGAGCACCCTCACCGGTACGGCGAGCTCGTCGGGCGAGGGGTCGCGCTTCGTGGTCACGTTCACGACCGAGTCGAGCATCGCCGTCCCCGGCGCACCTCCGGGGGCCGGCGGCTGAGATGGCCGACGACACGTCGGGGGACTCGGAGGCCCACGGATCGGACACCAGATCGGACCTGACCCGGCTCCACAGCCAGGAGCTCTTCGAGACCTACCTCGGCGCGGGCCTCACCGAGTCCGCGCGTGTCCAGGCCCGCGACGGGCTGGTGACCCTCCACCTCCCGCTGGTCGAGCACTGCGCGCGACGGTTCCGCAACCGCGGGGAACCCTTCGAGGATCTCGTGCAGGTCGGGACGATCGGGCTGATCAAGTCGATCGACCGGTTCGACCGCGGCCGCGGCGTGGAGTTCTCGACGTACGCGACCCCCACGATCATCGGCGAGATCAAGCGCTACTTCCGGGACAAGGGCTGGGCGATCCGGGTGCCGCGACGGCTGCAGGAGCTGCGGATGCAGATCAGCAGCACGACCGCCGAGCTCACCCAGGCGCTGGGCCGCTCCCCCACGCCGCGGGAGCTGGCCGACGCGATCGGCTGCACGGTCGAGGAGATCATCGAGGGCATCGAGTCGAGCAACGCCTACTCCACGCTCAGCCTCGACGCGGCGGAGGACGTCGGCGACGAGGGCGGGGTGTCGATGCTCGACATGATGGGACTCGACGACGTGGAGCTCGAGCACATCGAGATCCGCGAGTCGATCAAGCCGTTGCTCGAGGCGCTCCCCCAGCGTGAGAAGCGGATCCTGCTGCTGCGCTTCTTCCGCAACAAGACCCAGTCGGAGATCGCCGAGGAGATCGGTGTCAGCCAGATGCACGTCTCACGTCTGCTCAGCCGGACCCTCGAGCAGCTACGCGCCTCGTTGCAGGGCACGGTCTGACCGGTCAGCCGCCGTCACCCGGGTCGGTCTCGGTGAGGGCGTCGATGCTCGCCGGATGCAGCAGCCCCACCAGCACCACCACGGCGACCACCGCGAGGCAGATCGAGACCCACGTGGTGCCCCCGCCGCGGAAGCTCCACGCCAGGCCCAGGAACATCACCTGGGCGACGATGATCGGGCTCCGCGCCCCCGCCCGGCCACGCACGACCAGCAGACCGCAGGCGATCAGCACGGCGGCCAGGATCACGAAGAAGAGCGCGGTCGTGACGCCCATCGCGGCGCGGGCGGCGTCGATGCTGACCGCCTCCAGCACGCCGTACGCCAGCAGGAGCAGTCCCTCGACGACCACCAGCCCCGCGGCGACCGCGAGCGGCGGCGGAGTGGCTCGGTCCTCGCCCATCACGCCAGGGTACGGCGCGCCGGGGCGGCTGTGAGAGGTGGGACGGATGCGGGGCCAGAGGCACCCTTATGTGACGGCCCTGACTAAAAAGGGACGGCCCAGGGGGTTGTTTCCCTCCCGATTCCTTGCCACTGTGGAGGACGCGCTCGTGAAACCATTCACATCCGCGCGCCCTGACGTACTTCCCCGTTTCGAAAGTGAGTTCTGCGAAAGCCATGGATTGGCGCGACCGCTCCGCCTGCCTCGACGAGGACCCGGAACTGTTCTTCCCCATCGGCAACACCGGCCCGGCCATCCTCCAGATCGAGGAGGCCAAGCAGGTGTGCCGTCGCTGCGACGTGCGCGAGCAGTGTCTCGCGTGGGCGCTCGAGGCGGGCCAGGACCACGGCGTCTGGGGCGGCCTCAGCGAGGACGAGCGCCGCGCCCTCAAGCGCCGCAGCTCGCGCGCCCGCGTGCGCACCGCCTGAGCCTCACTCCAACGGCACGTCGACCACGGCCCGCGCCCCCCGGCCCGCCCGCGGCCGCAGCTCCAGCATCCCCCCGAGCTCGGACTCCACCAGGGTCCGCACGATCGAGAGCCCCAGGTTCACCGATGTGTCGAGGTCGAAGCCCTCGGGCAGCCCCGCGCCGTCGTCGTCGATGGTGACCCGGAGCCGCCCGGCGATCCGCTCCGGCTCGACCACGATCGACCCCGCGTTCGACCCCTCGCCGTCCTGCTCCTCGCTGCCCTCCTCCGCGCCGCCCGGCTCCTCGGGGTAGCCGTGCTCCACCGCGTTCTGCAGCAGCTCGGTCAGCACCATCGCCAGCGCGGTCGCGGTCTCGTTGGGCAGCAGTCCGAACGTCCCCTCCCGACGTACGACGAGCCGGTCGGCGCGCGCGCCGACGTCGGTCACCATCACCCCGAGCCGGTCGGCGATCTCGTCGAAGGCGACCTCGTCGAGGACCTCCTGGCTCAGAGTCTCGTGCACGATCGCGATCGTGCCGACCCGGCGGACGGCCTCCTCGAGCGCCAGCTTCGCCTCGGGTGAGTCGATCCGCCGGGCCTGGAGGCGGAGCAGGGCGGCGACGGTCTGGAGGTTGTTCTTCACCCGGTGGTGGATCTCGCGGATCGTGGCGTCCTTGGTCACCAGCTCGCGGTCACGCCGGCGCAGGTCGGTGACGTCGCGCACCAGCACCAGCGCCCCGATGTGCTGGTCGCTCGCCCGGAGCGGGATCGAGCGCACGATCAGCGAGACGCGGTCATCGCCGACCTCGGTGTCCCGGTGCACACGGCCACCGAGCACGGCGCTGAGGGTCTCCTCGTCGGGACGCCGACGCGGCGGCACCAGCGAGCGGGTCAGCTCGGCCAGCCCGTGGCCGTCGAGGTCGCCGGAGAGCCCGAGCCGCCGGTAGACCGACAGGGCGTTGGGGCTGGCGTAGGTCACCCGGCCCTGCGCGTCGACGCGCACGAAGCCGTCGCCGACCCGGGGCGAGTCGGCGTGGTCGCCGCGCTGGCCGGGCCCCGGGAAGTCGCCGGAGGCGATCATCGCGGTGAGCTCGGCGGCACTCTGGAGGTAGGACAGCTCCAGCCGGCTGGGGGTGCGCACGCCGAGCAGGTTGGTGTTGCGGGCGATCACCGCGATCACCCGTCCCGCTCGCGGCACCGGGATCGTCTCCACCCGCACCGGGACGTCGTCGCGCCACTCCGGGTCGCCCTCGCGCACGAGTCGCGCATCGCCGTACGCCCGGTCGAGCATCGGCCGCCGCCCGGTCGGCATGAAGGTGCCGACGACGTCGTCGACGTACGCCGTGGGGCCGGTCGTGGGCCGCATCTGGGCCGCGGCCCAGAAGCCGTCGCCACCCCGGTCCGGCAGCCACAGGACGAGGTCGGCGAAGGAGAGGTCCGCGATGATCTGCCAGTCCGCGGTGAGCAGCTGGAGCACGCCCACGTCGGCCTCGTCGAGGTCGGTGTGGCTGCGGACCAGCTCCAGCAGGGACGGCACCGCCTCAGCCTAGGGTGAGGACCAGCGCCCTTCAGGTGCCTGCCGGGGCGTTCCCGGCGGCTGGCAGGATGGGCGACATGTCGACGGCGTACTGGAACCAGGTCCGGTCCGCCGAGATGGCGGTGCCGACCGATCGGTCGCTGCCCGACCTGACCGCGGAGCTGACCACGATGCTCGGGTCCACCGACCCGGTGGTGCGCGACGAGATCGCCTACCCGATCCTGGCCACCTGGGTCTCCGAGGGCGTCTACGACGACCTGCTCGCGGGGCTCGGCGACGGGATGGCGGTGGGTCTGACCCGCGGGCTCGGTGAGACCGGCACCGACTCGGTCTTCCGGCGCAGCTTCTCCGCGCTGGTGCTGGCCGAGTGCATCGCGCGCGACAACGCAGCCCTGCTGCTCCCGCCGGGCAAGATCCTGGAGTGGGGCGACCGCGTGAGCGGATGGCTGGTGCGCGAGCGCGACGTGCGCGGGTTCGTGCCCGGCCGCGGCTGGGCCCATGCGATCGCCCACGGCGCCGATGCGGTCTCGGTGCTCGCCGAGTCGCCGCACCTCGGTCTCAACGAGCTCACCGTGATGCTCGACGTGCTCGCCGACCGGGTGCTCGAGGAGACCCCGGCCCCGCTCTCGAGCGGCGAGCCCGACCGGCTCGCCCGGGCCACGATGACGGTGCTGCGCCGCCGTCTGGTGCCGCTGCGGATCATCGAGCCCTGGCTCGCGCGGGTGGCGGCGGCCGCCACGGCGCGCATCCCCGCGGACCGCGACCCCTACCTGACCACCGGCAACCCCGAGGCCTTCCTGCGCGCTCTCCACCTCCAGGTCGCGCTCGCGCCGGAGCCGATCGACGTACGCGCCGACCTGCTGCTGACGATCGTGGACGCCCTGCGCACCACCAACGCGACGTACCTCCTCAGCCGCGGGTGACCGGTCGGTAACCTGCCCCCATGAACCAGGTCACCGGGCACGCCGGCGAGCTCGCCGTCGCCGTCGCTCGCGCCCACGGCGTGGAGACGATGTTCACGCTGTCGGGCGCACACGTCTTCCCGATGTACGACGGGGCGGTCAAGGCCGAGCCGCCGATGCGGATCCTCGACGTGCGCCACGAGCAGACCGCGGCGTTCGCGGCCGAGGCCACCGGCAAGCTCACCCGCGTGCCCGGGCTGGCCGTGCTGACGGCGGGTCCCGGCGTCACCAACGGGATCAGCGCGATCGCCCAGGCCCAGTTCGCGGGCTCGCCGATGGTCGTGGTGGGCGGGCGAGCCCCTCAGAACCGCTGGGGCAGCGGTAGCCTCCAGGAGCTCGACCAGCCGCCGATCGTCGCGTCGATCACCAAGGACGCCCGCACGATCCCGACGGCTGCCGAGGTCGCCACCGGCTTCGACGGCGCGTTCCGCACCGCGGGCACGTCGCACCGCGGGCCGGTGTTCGTCGACATCCCGATGGACGAGTTCTTCAACACCGCGACCAGCGAGCTCCCCGACGCCACGGTGACGCCCGGTGCCGAGCCCGACACCGATGCCCTCGAGCGGATCGCGCGGCTGTTGGCCGACGCCGAACGGCCGGTGCTGATCCTCGGCACCGACGTGTGGGCCGACGGTGCCGAGCGCGAGGCGCTGGAGCTCGTGGAGTCCGCGGGTCTCCCGGCGATCACGAACGGCATGGGTCGCGGAGTGATCCCCGGCGGCCATCCGCTCCTCGTGACCAAGGCCCGCGGCAAGGCGCTCAACACCGCCGACCTGGTGGTCGTGGTCGGCACGCCTCTCGACTTCCGCCTGGGCTACGGCGTCTTCGGTGGCAAGGACGGCGCGGAGCCTGCCCGCGTGGTCCACGTCGCGGACTCCCCCGGCCAGGTCTCGGGTCACGCCGCGCTGGCCGACTCGGTGTGCGGCAGCCTGGCCGTGGTGCTCTCCGGGCTCGCGGCAGCGCTCGACCGCACCGACCGCCGCTCCTGGAAGGCGTGGGTCGACGACCTGCAGGAGACCGTGCAGCAGGCGGCCGCGCGCGACGCGGAGCTGCTCACGGCCGAGGCCGACCCGATCCATCCTGCCCGGATCTACGGCGAGCTGCTGCCCCGGCTGGCCGACGACGCGGTCGTGATCGGCGACGGCGGCGACTTCGTCAGCTTCGCCGGCAAGTACGTCGAGCCGCAGCGCCCCGGCGGCTGGCTCGACCCCGGTCCGTACGGCTGCCTCGGCGCCGGGCTCGGCTCGGCCATCGCCGCCCGCCTGGCCCGACCTTCGGCCCAGGTCGCGCTGCTGCTGGGCGACGGCGCTGCCGGCTTCTCGCTGATGGACGTCGACACCCTGGTCCGCCACGACCTGCCGGTCGTGATGGTGATGGGCAACAACTCGGCGTGGGGCCTGGAGAAGGGTCCGATGCAGATGATCTACGGCTACGACGTCGCCGCCGACCTCGCGCAGCAGACCCGCTACGACGAGGTGGTCAAGGCCCTGGGCGGGGCCGGGGAGCGGGTCACCGACCCGCAGCAGATCGGGCCCGCGCTCGACCGCGCCTTCGCCGCCGGCACGCCGTACCTGGTCAACGTGATCACCGACGTGAACGCCGCCTACCCGCGCGCCACGTTCGGGATCTGATGCCGCAGATCCGCCGCGCCCGCCCCGACGAGCTCGAGGAGGTGGGGCGCGCCACGGTCGCGGCGTACGCGTCGTACCTGGACGACAGCTCCGAGAGCGACTACGTCACCCACCTGCGCGACGCCGAACGACGCGACCGCGAGGCCGAGCTCTGGGTCGCGGTCGACGACGACGGGACGCTGCTCGGGTCGGTGACCGCGTGCCCGGAGGGCTCCCCGTGGCGGGAGCTCGCGCAGCCCGGTGAGGGCGAGTTCCGGATGCTGGCGGTCGACCCTGCCGCGCAGGGACGCGGCATCGGACGTGCGCTGGTCACCCACGTCGTCGACGGCTTCCGGGCGCAGGGTGCGCCGGCCGTGGTCATCTGCAGCATGACGACGATGGAGGCCGCCCACCGGGTCTATGGCCGTCTCGGCTTCCGGCGCGACCCCGCCCTGGACTGGTCGCCGGTGCCCGGCGTCGACCTCGTCGCCTTCCGCCTCGACCTCCAGGGCTGACCGTGGATCCGATCGAAGCCCGTCTGACCTTCACCGTCTCCGACGACGACACCGCTGCCGCGCTCGGCTCCGGCGACCTGCCCGTGCTCGGCACGCCGCGGCTGCTCGCGTGGTGCGAGGCGGCGACCTGCGCGGCCGTCGAGCCCGCGCTCGCCGCGGGCGAGACCTCGGTCGGCACCCGGGTGGAGGTCGAGCACGTGCGCGCCAGCGGCGTCGGGACGACGTTGGAGGTGACGGCGACCCCGCTCCACCGCGACGGCCGACTGCACCGGCTCGGCGTGGTCGCCCGCGAGGCCGACGGCGGCCGCGTCGTCGGCACCGGCGAGGTCACCCGGGTCGTCGTCGACTCCGAACGTTTCCTGGCCCGGCTCTGAGCTTCGTGCGCCGTTTGGTCCCAATCCGCAGATCCATGGTCCGGAAACCTGCGGATTGGGACCAAACGACGCGTGTCACCGACCGCACTGGTGCACGGTGAGTGCAGTATGCTGCACTGATGGAAGACACCACGTCGGCCCTGTCGTCGGCGATCGGGGAGCGGGTGCGGCAGGAACGGCTCGCCCGGCGCTGGACGCTCGACCGCCTGGCCGAGGTGGCGGGCGTGAGCCGCCGGATGGTGGTCAACGTCGAGCAGGGCACCGCCAACCCCAGCGTCGGGACGCTGTTGCGGCTCAGCGACGCGCTGGGCGTGGGCCTGCCCGCGCTGGTCGCGCCGCCCGCACCCACGCCGGTGCAGGTCACCCGCCGGGGCGACGGCGCCACCTTGTGGAGCGGCCAGGGCGGGGGCCGAGGGGTGCTCGTCGCCGGCACCGAGCCGCCCGACGTTCTCGAGCTGTGGGACTGGACCCTCGCGCCCCGCGAGCACCACGCTAGCGAGGCCCACACCGCGGGCACCCACGAGCTGATGCACGTGCAGGAGGGCACCCTGACGGTCGAGGTCGGCGACCAGACGCTCGCACTCGAGGCCGGCGACGCACTCGCCTTCCCCGGCGACGTCGAGCACTCCTACGCCAACCGCGGCACGACCACGGCGCGGTTCTGCCTGGCCGTCTTCGAGCCCGGGGTCGGCTCCGCGCCCCGGTCGGAGTCACCCCATGCCTGACCTCGCCACGCTCGAGCACCTCCTCGCCCCGGGCGGGGTCGACGCCGAGGTGTTCGCGCTGCGTCCCGACTACCGCGCCGTGCTGCTGGCGGTCGACGGGATCGTCCCCGGGCCGACCGACCCGGCCGGCGAGGCTCTCCTGCGCCACGCGGAGTCCGCGGCCGCCGTGGCCCTGGCCGCGTGCCCGGTCGAGGAGCTGCCCCACGTCGCGGCCTGGCGCGAGGCCTACCGCGCGTTCGGCGCGAAGCCGCAGCGCACCCGCAACAGCCTCGAGGCGCTGCTCCGCCGTACGCCGTCCGGGCTACCGCGCGTCAACCGCCTCACCGACCTGTACAACGCCGTCTCCGTGCTCCACCAGGTGCCGCTGGGCGGCGAGGACCTCACCCGGTACGTCGGGCCGCCGCGGCTGGTGCGGGCCACCGGCGTGGAGGTCTTCGACACCGTCGTCGACGGCGGCGTGGTCGTCGAGCACCCCGAGCCGGGCGAGGTGGTGTGGCGCGACGACGAGGGCGTCACCTGTCGCCGCTGGAACTGGCGCCAGGGACGACGTACGCAGCTCACCGACGACACCACGACCGCCCTGTTCATCCTCGACGCCCTCGACCCGATGACCGACGTCGAGCTCGACGCGGCGACCGACGCGCTCGTGTCGCACCTGACCCGCCTCGGTCCCGACCTCCGCATCGCCCGCCGCCTGATCCGTCTCCCCACCGCCCGGGGCCCGTCATGAGCCGGTCCGATCGCGTGCCTCCGTGGGCGCTGGCGGTGGCGGCGATGCTCTCGGTGCAGCTGGCTTCCGCCCTGTCGATGCCGCTGATCTCGGCCGTGGGACCGGCCGGCACCGCCTGGCTCCGCCTCAGTGTCGGAGCGGTCGTCTTCCTCGCCCTGGCCCGTCCCCCTCTGCGGACGGTCCGCCGTGCCGACGTCCCCGTGCTCCTCGGCCTCGGCGTCACGACCGGGCTCGTCACCGTGCTCTTCCTCGCCGCCATCGACCGCATCCCGCTCGGCACCGCCGTCGCGATCGAGTTCCTGGGTCCCTTGACCGTCGCCTCGGTCCGCAGTCATACGAGGCGGGCGCTCGCGTGGCCCGCACTGGCGTTGGTCGGCGTCCTCCTGCTGACACGACCCTGGCAGGGCGACCTCGCCCCCGACGGCATCGCCCTCGCCGCGCTGGCCGCCGTGGGCTGGGGCACCTACATCGTGCTCACCCAGCGGGTCGGCGACCGCTTCGCCGGGCTCGGTGGGCTCTCGATCACGGTGCCCATCGCCGCGGTCACCGCCGCGGTCGCCGGCATCCCGCAGGCCGCCGGGCACCTGACGGTGGGCACGTTCCTCGCGGCGGCCGGTCTCGCGCTGCTGCTCCCGGTCCTGCCCTACGCCCTCGAGCTGCTCGCGCTCCGACGGATGACCCCCACGGCGTTCGGGACCCTGATGGCCCTCGAGCCCGCGATCGCGCTGGTCCTCGGGCTGGTGGTCCTCCACCAGACGCCGTCACCGCTCCAGCTGGTCGGCATCCTGCTCGTCGTCCTGGCCGGCGCCGCGGCCCAGCACGGCGGGCGTCGTACCCACCACCCACACGCCGACGGCGCGCACTCCGAGCTCGACCTGATCGGCTGATCCACGCCCGCAGCCGCCCGCTGATTTCGTCGGCTGCCGCACTCCTGCGAGAATCGCGGGATCGCCCGTACGGGCAGACGACCAGGAGGAAGACCATGGGCAAGACCGGACGCAAGCGCCGCGGCCGCAAGAAGAAGGCCGCCAACCACGGCAAGCGCCCCAACGCGTAACGCTTCGCGAGACAGCACAGAGCCCCCGCACCGGAGACCGGTCGGGGGCTCGTTGCTGGCCGAGGACCGTCCGCGGGAACGACGTCCCTGTGGACGGGGCCGGACCGCACGCCGCAGCCAGCTCGCCGGGCGACCGGCTCAGCCTTCGGTGTAGGTCACCTGGATCTGCTGGATCTGCACGCGCACCCGCTGACGCAGCGAGTCGGGGGCGTGCTCGATGCACGACCGCGCGACGAGCGCCTTCACCGTGCGCTGGAGGTCGTAGCTGTGGAGGCACGGGCTGCACTCGTCGAGATGGGCCCGCACGATCTCCTTCTCCGAGGCGTCCAGCTCGTTGTCGAGCAGGCAGACGATGCGCTCGAGGAAGTCGGCGCAGGACTCGTCGTGGCTCATGACTCGGTACCCCCTCCGACATTGTCCTGCCCGACCGTGAGCAGGTCGTCACTGGTGCGGACGTAGTCCGAGAGCATGTCGCGCAGCTGGCGGCGGCCACGGTGCAGCCGGGACATCACAGTCCCGATCGGCGTACCCATGATCTCCGCGATCTCCTTGTAGGCGAAGCCTTCCACGTCGGCGAGATAGACCGCCAGGCGGAACTCCTCGGGCAGCCGCTGCAGGGCGTCCTTCACCTGCGAGTCGGGCAGGTGCTCGAGCGCCTCGCTCTCGGCGGACTTGAGTCCGGTCGAGGTGTGCGACTCGGCGCGGGCGAGCTGCCAGTCCTCGACGTCCTCGGACATCGACTGCAGGGGCTGCCGCTGCTTCTTGCGGTAGTTGTTGATGAACGTGTTGGTGAGGATCCGGTAGAGCCAGGCCTTGAGGTTGGTGCCGGGCCGGAACTGGTGGAACGACGCGTAGGCCTTGGCGAACGTCTCCTGCACGAGGTCCTCGGCGTCGCTCGGGTTGCGGGTCATCCGCATCGCGGCGCCGTAGAGCTGGTCGAGGAACGGGAGCGCATCGCGCTCGAAGCGAGCGGCGCGCTCGACGTCGGTCTCGGTGGCGAGGTCGACCTCGGCAGCCGGGGACGTCTCGTCGGCCGAGAGGTCGGTGAGGTCGGGGTGGTCTGTCATCGACGCCCACGATACCGGGGCGGTCGGACGGTCGGTCAGCGCAAGCACGACGGTCTCAACGCCACCCCACCGTCAGGGATTCCCGACCACCTCGCGCACCAGCCACTCCAGCGTGGACTCCACCACCAGGTCGAGCGCCCCCGCCTGATCGAGGGGGCCGTTCGCGGGCACCTTGAGCCCGTGGTCGGCCGCCGGCACCACGGCCAGGTCGACATCTTCGGGAAACTCCTCCGGCGTCCCCATGGTGTCGCGCTCGCCCTGCACGACGAGGGTCGGGACGCCTGCGCCGGTCAGCTCCTCCAGCCGGGACTTCTCCGGCCGGCCGGGTGGGTGGAGCGGGAAGGCCAGGGCCAGGCAGCCGGCCGCGCCCAACCCGAGGGCGCAGCGGGCAGCCGATCGGGCGCCGGCCGAACGACCGCCGACCACGAGCGGCGTACGCGGCCCGAGGTGCTCGACGGCCGCGGTCAGGCCGACGTCGAGCGTCGCCGGGGCGGTCGCGACCTTGCGCCCGGCCACCCGCCACGGCTGCTCGAAGAGCGCGACCGTGAACCCCTGGCCGGGCAGCGCGGCAGCCAGTGCCGCGAGGTCGCGCGCCTCGATGCCGTTGCCGGCGCCGTGGCTGAGCACCACCGTGGCCGTGGGCCGTCGCGCCGCACGGACGACCAGGCGGCCCTCGCCGTACGGCGTGGCGACCCGCTGCGGTGACGTCATCTGCTCAGACCAGCGCCTCGTCGGCCGGGATCGGCTCGACGAGGGCGGAGCTGTTGTTGCGGACGTTGTTGACGTCGGTGGAGACCGGGAAGGCCTCGAGCCGGCCGGGGGCGGCCGGCACCAGCAGTGCGAGCAGGTCGTCACGCCCGGAGACCCCGGGGTCGAGCCAGGCACCCCAGCGCTCGCGCTCGACCATCAGCGGCATCCGGTCGTGGATGTGTCCGACGGAGTCCTCGGCCGCGGTGGTCAGCACCGTGCAGGTCCAGCGGAAGCGGTCGGGGTCGTCCTCGGCCCGATCGGGGTCGCGCCAGATCTCGTAGAGCCCCGCCATCGCGAGCACGCCGCCGTCCTGGGGGCGGATGAAGAACGGCTGCTTGAGCGGCTTGCCGGACTTCCCGGTCTGCTGGGTCGGGTACCACTCGAAGTAGCCGTCCGCCGGCAGGAGGCAGCGCCGTGAGGCGAAGGCGCGCTTGTACGCAGGCTTCTCCGCCACCGTCTCCATCCGGGCGTTGATCATCCGGTTGCCGATCTTCGGGTCCTTGGCCCACGACGGCACCAAGCCCCAGGTGAGCACCCGCAGCTGGCGCTCGGGTGGCTCGGGATCTGAATCATCACGCCCCTTGCTGTCGGACGGCGCCCGCTCCATCACGGCGTACACCTGCTTGGTCGGTGCGACGTTGTAGTCGGGCGCGAGCGCCTCGTCGACCTTGTCGGTGCGGATCTCGAACTCCTCGACGAGATCCTCGGGCTTGCGGCTCGATGCGTAGCGCCCACACATGCCGCCAGCCTAGATGTGTCCGGGGACGGTCGCCGGTCGGGACGCTCGGTCCCGTCGGTCGAGCCTGTCGAGACCACCGCCCCGTCGGTCGAGCCTGTCGAGACCACGGGGTCACCGCCCTGCGTGCCTCACTGGATTTCGACGTGCTCGCGCTTGCTCAATCTGCGCTCGCCCAACGCTGAGCTTGGCTCAGTTGTTCGCCTGGTCGCGGGACAGCTCGTCGAGCAGCGGGGTGACGGACTCGGCGGACAGCGGGAGCCGCTCGGTCCAGATCCGTACGCCGCCCTGGCGACGCTCGCCGAGGTCGAGCAGGCTGCGCAGCAGGGTGGTCCGGCGCCCGAGCGACTCGTCGCGCGACGCGAGCACCACGATCCTGCGCGGGCCGATCCGGCAGACGGTCTCTCCGCCGGAGAACACCGAGCGCGACGACTCCCCGATCCGCGACATCCGCAGGTCGAGGCCGAAGACCTCGTCGGCGAGCCCGATCAGGCGCGGCGCGGAGGCCTCGATGACCACGAGGGCGTAGCGGTCCCGAAGGGCCGGCCCACGGAGTCCCCCCCTGTACAGCTCCGTGAGCCGACCACGCAGGTGAGCCATGCTGGCCAGACCCGTCAACGGGTCAGCACAGGAGAGCTGGTGCAGGTAGGCGAGTGTCGCCTCGCTCCAGCCCAGGGCCACGGCGCAGGCGTCGGTGAAGGCCGGCTCGGTACCGAGGACGAGGTCGTAGGTCGTACGCAGGTCGGCCAGCGTCTCCTCGAGGGAGACCCCCTGGCTGCCGAGCATCCGGCCGACCACCTCACAGGCGTCGGTCGCGGTGCGGCCGCCGGCGAGAGCCTCGCCCACGGCCTCGTACGGCGCGGCCAGCGCCGCGCGCACCTCGTCGGAGAGGATCGGTTCGGTGGCAGAGGGAGGCCCGGACGCCACTTTCTCGCGAAAATCCCAGAACCCCATGACGCCTCCCTCCTGCCTCCGACGAGCGCTCTCCGGGGATGAGACGGGGCTGAGGGGCTGTCATGATGCCGTTTTGGCCGCAAAATACGTTTTAGCGCACCATACTGACGTCACAAGAGCCTGCCCGGAGCGTTGGAGTAGTTGTGAGTGTCTCGCTGTCACGCGTTGACGGCCCCGGCGATGCCGAGCTGATCGCAGCCGTGCGGGGCGGCGACGTCGACGCCTACGGAGAGCTCTTCGCGCGCCATGTGGACGCCGCCCGACGCCTGGCCGGCCAGCTGGCAGGGCCTGGCGACGCCGACGACCTGGTCTCCGACGCCTTCACCAAGGTGCTCACCGTGCTCCAGCGCGGCGGCGGCCCCGACCTGGCGTTCCGCGCCTACCTCCTGACCGCCGTACGACGGCTGCACGTCGACCGGATCCGGTCCACCTCGCGTCTGCGCCCCGTCGACGACCTCACGCCCTTCGACCCCGGGGTGCCGTTCCACGACACCGCGGTCGAGGGCTTCGACAACGCCACGGCGGCCAAGGCCTTCGCCTCGCTCCCCGAGCGCTGGCAGATGGTGCTGTGGCACACCGAGGTCGAGCAGCAGAAGCCCGCAGACATCGCGGTGCTGCTCGGGATGAGCGCCAACTCCGTCTCGGCGCTCGCCTACCGGGCTCGCGAGGGCCTGCGGCAGGCGTTCTTGAGCATGCACGCCGCCGACCCCGACGACGTCGACTGCTCCTGGACCCGCGACCACCTCGGCGCCTACGTCCGCGGCGGCCTGTCGCGGCGCGACGTGGGCAGGGTGGACGACCACCTCGAGAGCTGCCGCTCCTGCGCTGCGGTCTACCTCGAGCTGACCGAGGTCAACTCCGGTCTCTCGGCGCTGCTCGCCCCACTGCTGCTCGGCACGGCCGGTGCGGCGTACCTGAGCGGCAGCGGCGGTGCCGCCGGCACCGGCGCCGGCATGTCCGCGGCGTGGACCGCCAGCCGGTCGTGGATCGGGGGCCACACCGTGGTCACGGCGGTCGGCGGCGTGGTGGCGGCCTCGGTCGCCTCGGTGGCGATCTACGTCGGCGCCCAGGCCATCCTGGCCAACCCCGCGGCCGACACCGCGGGCGCCGGTGGCAGCGGTCTCCACAGCCTCGGTCAGTCGGACCAGCCCGGTACGCCGGGCGACGGGCAGGGCGACCCTCAGGGACGCGGCTCGAACCCGACGGGCGGCACCGACCCGTCACTGACCGGCGGCCCGAGCACCGCGACCGACTCGCCGTCCGTGCCGACGGCGTCCGACTCCTCGACCGATGTCCTGCCCGGCGACCCGGGCACCGACCCGGCGACGGACCCGGGCACCGATCCCGGCAACCCCGGCACCGACCCGGGCGGCGGCAACCCAGGCACCGACCCGGGCGGCAACAACCCGGGCACCGACCCGGGCGGCAACAACCCGGGCGGCAACGACCCCGGCGGTCCGAACGATCCCGGCGGTCCGACCGATCCCGGTGGCGGTGGCGGCGCGGTGCAGTTCACCTCGACCCCGCCCGCCGACCCCGAGTTCGGTTCGACGTACCGCCTGGCGGCCTCGGGCGGCTCGGGCAAGGGGATCGTCTTCTCGATCGCCCCGGCGACCACCAACCGCGCCTGCTCCCTCGACGACGCCGGCACCACCGCGACGTTCGACCACGCCGGCACCTGCGTGATTGCCGCCCACGTGACCAACCGCTCCGCTGCCAAGGCGCTCGAGGCGCTCCGGGCCGCCGATGACGTCATCCAGCGGATCGTGGTCCCTCGCGGCCGCCAGAGCATCACGCTCTCCGCCGCTCCCGACCTCGCCCGGGTCGCCGGCCCCGCCCACACGGTGACCGTGAAGGGTGGCCGCTCGGGTGAGGACGTCGTGCTCACCTCGAACACGCCCGGCGTGTGCACCGTCTCCGGCCGCCGTCTGACCTTCGAGCACGCCGGCCCCTGCGAGATCGCCGCCGACCAGGCCGGCAACGACGACTACCGCCCCGCACCCACGGTCACCGACCGGTTCGAGGTGCACCGCGGCCTCCAGGACCTCGCGTTCACCCTCACCTCCGACCAAGCTGTCACCCGCGGCAGCGGCACCCTCACCGTGACCGCCTCGGGCGACTCCGGGAACCCGGTGACGTTCAGTCCCACGACTCCCGGTCGGTGCAGCGTGGCCGGCTCCGAGGTCACCTTCGACCACGCAGGCACCTGCACCGTCGAGGCGCACCAGGACGGCAACGACGACTACCTCGGTGCCAACGCGAGCCGCACGATCGCCGTCGACCGGGCCGACCAGCAGCTGACGTTCCAGCTCCGGGGCACCGCCCAGGTCGGCGACACGCTCCCCCTCGACGCCACGCCCGGAGCGTCCGGCCAGCCGGTCACCTACACCGTGGACGACGCCCAGGTCTGCACCATCACCGACGCCGGCACCGCCGTGACCTTCCACCACGCCCAGCCGTGCTCGGTCACCGCCCACCAGGACGGCGACGCCGACTACACGGCCGCACCGCCGGTCACCCAGCCCGTCGACGTGGCCAAGGGCGACCAGCACCTCACGTTCCAGCTCCGGGGCACCGCCCAGGTCGGCGACACGCTCCCCCTCGACGCCACGCCCGGAGCGTCCGGCCAGCCGGTCACCTACACCGTGGACGACGCCCAGGTCTGCACCATCACCGACGCCGGCACCGCCGTGACCTTCCACCACGCCCAGCCGTGCTCGGTCACCGCCCACCAGGACGGCGACGCCGACTACACGGCCGCACCGCCGGTCACCCAGCCCGTCGACGTGGCCAAGGGCGACCAGCACCTGACGTTCACGTTCGCCTCCGACCAGCCCGTCGTACGCGGCACCGGGACGCTCACGGTGACCTCCAGCGGCGCCTCGGGCAACCCCGTCAGCTTCCGGTCGACGACGCCGGAGGCGTGCTCCGTGGCCGGCACCACCGTCACGTTCCGCCACGCCACCACGTGCTCGGTCGAGGCGACGCAGGCGGGCGACGCGGACTACAACGCCGCCGACGCGGTCACCCATGACCTCGGGGTGGGCAAGGCCGACCAGGAGATCACCTTCACACCGGTCACCGGCGCCGTCGTCGGCCACGACACGACCCTGCGGGCCACCAGCACCTCCGGGCTCCCGGTCACGTTCACCCTCGACCCGGCCGCCGGGAACGACGCCTGCACGGTGTCCGGCTCCACCGTCACCTTCCTGCACGCCCGCCCCTGCACCGTGACCGCCACCCAGGCCGGCAACGGCGACGTCAACGCGTCGGTCGCCTCCCAGACCATCTCCATCGGCAAGGCGGCCCAGCAAGTCACGTTCACGTCGACGCCGCCGACCGGTGCCCAGCGGGGCGACACGTTCGTCGTCTCGGCGCTGGGCGGACCCTCGGGCAACGCGGTGACGTTCGGCTCCGCCAGCCCCGCGGTCTGCACCGTCGCGGGCACCACGGTGACCCTCGACCACACCGGCACCTGCGTCGTCACCGCCGACCAGGCCGGCAACGACGACTACCTCGATGCCCCGAGCGTCAACCAGACCGTCGCGGTGGCCAAGGCCCCTCAGGCGATCACGTTCACCTCGACGCCGCCGCAGAGCCCGAGGCTCGGCAGCACCTACACCGCCACAGCCACGGGCGGAGCGTCGGGCAACCCCGTCACGTTCGCCTCCGGGAGCCCGGGCGTGTGCACCGTGGCCGGCTCCACCGTCACGTTCCGCCACGCCGGCACCTGCGTCATCACCGCCGACCAGGCCGGCAACGACGACTACGACGCCGCCCCGACACGGAGCCAGTCCGTGGTCGTGGCCAAGGTCGCGCAGTCGATCACCTTCACCTCCAAGCCGCCCGCCTCGCCGACGTTCGGCGACACCTACGTCGTCAGCGCGACCGGCGGCGACTCCGGGAACCCCATCCGGTTCGCGGTCGGCTCGGCCACCACCAACGGCGCCTGCACGGTGGTCGGCTCCACCGTCACGTTCCGGCACGCCGGCACCTGCAGCATCACCGCCGACCAGGCCGGCAACGACGACTACCTCGTGGCGCCGACGCAGACCCAGTCGGTCGCTGTCGCCAAGGCGTCGCAGGCCGTCACCATCACCTCGAAGGCTCCCGCCGCTGCCGTGGTCGGTGGCACCTACGCCCTGGCCGCGACCAGCGGGTCCGGCGAGCCGGTGACGTTCTCGGTGGCCCCCGCCACGAGCAACGGCGCCTGCACGGTCAGCGGCTCGACGGTCAGCCTGCGCCACGTCGGCACCTGCGTCATCGCCGCGAACCAGGCCGGCAACGCCGACTACCTGCCCGCCCCCACCGTCACCCAGAGCTTCTCGGTGAACCAGGCCGAGCAGAGCATCACGTTCACCTCGACGCCCCCCTCACCGGGACGCGCCGGTACGACGTACACCGCCACGGCGACCAGCACGTCGGGCCTGCCCGTGACGTTCTCGGCCGATCCGGCGACGCCGTCCGGCGTCTGCACCGTCACCTCCGGCGGGGTCGTCACGTTCAAGGCCGCCGGCGCCTGCGTCATCCGCGCCGACCAGTCCGGCAACTCCGACTACAAGGCGGCACCCACGGTCACGCAGAAGACGACCGTCGCCGAGGACCGTCGTGACCTGACGATGAGCATCACCACTCACCGTGGCTGGCTCTTCGGCATCTTCGGGACCGTCGTGGACGTGCAGGTCCTCGGCCTCGACCCGGGCGCGCACGCGACGTTGCAGATGACGGCGCACCACGCGATCGCCTTCAGCCCTGCCGCGTGCGACGCCAACGGCGACAACAACCACGCGCAGTGCGACGTGACCAGCACCCCGACGACGTTCTCCTTCCTGGCACTCCCCTTCCAGTCGGACCCCACCCTGGCGTTCGAGGTCAGGTCCAAGGACAGCCAGGACAGCAACCCCGACGACAACCAGCAGACGGTGGACATCGGGAACTGACCTGCGGAGGAGTCAACCTGGCTGGATCGGGTAAGAAGTACCCATGACCGTCATCAGACTCATCGCCCGGCCGATGCTCGCATCGGCGTTCATCGTCGGCGCGGCCAGCGCCCTCAAGAACGCACCGAAGCTGGCGCCCAAGGCCTCGCGCGTGACCGAGAAGGTCGTCCCCCTCGCCCAACGTGCCGCGCCGGGCGCTCCCATCCCGACCGACCCCGTGACGATCGTGCGGGCGAACGCCGTCGTGCAGATCGTGGCCGCGGCTGCGCTGGCGACCGGCCGGGCGCCTCGCCTGTCGTCGACGGTGCTGGCGGCGTCGATGCTGCCGACGACGATCGCCGGCCACGCGTTCTGGCGGGAGGAGGACCCCGCGGTGAAGGCGACCCAGCGCCTGAACTTCTTCAAGGGCATCTCGCTGGTCGGCGGTCTCCTCATCGCCGGCGTCGACACCGAGGGCAAGCCGGGCGTGGCCTGGCGTGCGCGTAGGGCCGGACGCGACGTACGCCGTGAGGCGCGCACCCTCGCCCGCCAGGCGCGCAGCGAGGCCCGGATCGCCAAGGCCCACCTGACCTGAGCGATCAGCCACGCCGGGTCGCTACGCTGCGCCGGTGACCAGCGGACCGTGGCGAGCGCCCGTCGCGCACGGACCAGTGCGCGCGACGGTGTCCCTGCCCGGGAGCAAGTCGCTGACCAACCGCGCGCTCGTGCTCGCCGCCCTGGCCGACGGGCCCAGCGTCGTACGACGTGCCCTCCGCTCGCGCGACACGGAGCTGATGGCGGGTGCCCTGGCCTCGCTCGGTACCCGGATCGACACCTCGGGAGAGGACTGGAAGGTCGCTCCGGCGCCGTTGACCGGCGGGGTGGCGGTCGACTGCGGCCTCGCCGGCACCGTGACCCGGTTCGTGCCCCCGGTGGCGGGGCTGGCCCAGGGAGACGTCGCCTTCGACGGCGACCCCCACATGCGCACCCGTCCGGTCGGCGAGGTGCTGACCGCGCTCCGCGCGCTCGGGGTGCGCGTCGAGGGCGACCACCTGCCGTTCACCGTCGCCGGGGCGGGACACGTCCGCGGCGGTCGGGTCGTGCTCGACGCGTCGGGCTCCAGCCAGTTCGTCTCGGCGCTGCTGCTCGCCGGGGCGCGCTTCGACGAGGGGGTCGACGTGATCCACGACGGCAAGCCCGTGCCGTCGCAGCCCCACCTCGACATGACCGTGGCCATGCTGCGCGAGCACGGCGTCGAGGTCGACGACTCCGAGCCCAGCCGGTGGCGGGTCTCCCCCGGACCGGTCGAGGCGGTCGACCACCTGATCGAGCCCGACCTGTCCAATGCCGCGCCGTTCCTGGCGCTCGCCGCGACCACCGGCGGCAGCGTCACGGTGCGCGACTGGCCGCGGGAGACGACCCAGGCCGGCGACGCGCTGCGCGACCTGCTGGCCGAGCTGGGCTGCACCGTCGACCTCGGTGACGACGGCCTCACCGTCCTGGGGAACGGTCCGGTCGCAGGGATCGACGCCGACCTGCACGACGTCGGCGAGCTCACCCCGGTGGTCGCGGTCCTCTGCGCCCTCGCGGAGGGCCCGTCGTACCTGCGCGGGATCGCCCACATCCGCGGCCACGAGACCGACCGGCTGACCGCGCTCGCGACCGAGCTACGGGCCCTGGGCGCAGACGTCACCGAGCGCGCTGACGGCCTGGAGCTGCGACCGGCCAGGCTCCACGGCGGGCTCTTCCACACCTACGCCGACCACCGGATGGCCCACGCCGCTGCCGTGCTCGGCTCCGCGGTGGCCGGCGTGGAGGTGGACGATGTCGGGGCGACGAGCAAGACGTTCCCCGACTTCCCGGTCGTCTGGTCGGCACTGCTGGACGCCCGATGAGTGGACGCTACGACGAGAACGACCACGAGCACTACGAGCGGCCGCGCCGTCGTACCCGACCGCGGACCAAGGAGCGCCCGACCTACGACGACGCCGTCGAGGCCGTCGTCACCACGGTCGACCGGGGCCGCTTCACGCTGCTCGTGGACGGGGTCTCGGTGTGGGCGGTGAAGGCCCGCCCGCTGGGGCGCAAGGGTGTGGTCGTCGGTGACCGGGTACGGGTCGTCGGCGACGTCTCGGGCGAGGACGGCGCCCTGGCCCGGATCGTGGAGGTGCAGGAGCGGACGACGGTGCTCCGTCGTACCGCGGACGACGACGACCCGGTCGAGCGCGTGGTCGTCGCCAATGCCGACCAGCTCGTCGTGGTCACCGCGCTCGCCGACCCCGAGCCGCGTCCGCGGCTGATCGACCGGGCGCTGGTCGCGGCGTTCGTGTCGGGGATGAAGCCGTTGCTCTGCCTGACCAAGGCCGACCTGGCCGACCCCGAGACCCTGCTGTCGACCTACCGCTCGCTGGGGGTGCCGTGGGTGGTCACCCAGCGGGGCGGCGACCTGGCCGAGCTGCGGGAGCGGCTGAGCGATCGCGTCAGCGTGCTGATCGGGCACAGCGGCGTCGGGAAGTCCACGCTCGTCAATGCGCTGATCCCCGGCGCGGGCCGCGACGTCGGCGTCGTCAACGCCGTCACCGGGCGAGGTCGCCACACCTCGACGTCGGCACTGATGCTGGCGCTGCCGCCGGTCGACGGCATGGGCGGCTGGATCATCGACACGCCGGGCATCCGGTCGTTCGGGCTGGCCCACGTGCGCCCGGAGGACCTGATCGAGGCGTTCCCCGACCTCGACGAGATGACGGAGGACTGCCCGCGCGGGTGCACGCACGGCGCCGACGAGCCGGAGTGCGGGCTCGACGAGGCGGTCGAGCGCGGCGAGGCGGACCCCGAGCGGGTCGAGTCGTTCCGACGACTGCTGGTGGCCCGGAGCGAGCCGCTCTACTGACCCCAGAGGGCGCGGGCGCCGGAGTCGCCGGTCAGGAACACCCAGATCAGCACGACCACCGACGACACGACCAGCAGCACCTGGATCGCGATCGCGACGCCGCCGCTGCGGCCCTCGCGAGCCCCCCACCCCGAGACCACCTTCGACTCCCCGCCGAGGAACCACGCGGCGAGCCCGGTCGGGATCAGGTAGGCGAGGAGAAGCCAGCGCAGGATGGCGCCACGGTGCTGGTGCGTCCGCACCTTCGCAAGCTGCTGGAGCCCGCGGTCGTGCTCGAGCCAGTAGCCCGACTGCGCGGCGAGCACGCCGGCGACCGCGGCGATCACCGCGCAGGCCACGAACGGCCAGCGCAGCCACCAGCGCCACGTCGGCACGACGGCGTAGAGGATTCCGCCGGTGGCCGCCAGCGGGGCGAACACGACGACGACGTGCACGATGAGCGGGTGAAGCGGCAACCCGTTGATCTCCATGGGCTGAACGGTATCGCCCGGGCTTGGGAATAGCCTGTGCTCATGCCGCCCGCGACGTCGGACTTCACCGACGACCTCCGCCTCGCCCACGTGCTCGCCGACGACGCGGACTCCATCACCACCACGCGGTTCCGGGCCCTCGACCTGCACGTGATGAGCAAGCCCGACCTGACGCCCGTCACCGACGCCGACGAGGGCGTCGAGGAGTCGATCCGGCGGACCCTGTCGCGGGTCCGCTCGCGCGACGCCGTCCTCGGCGAGGAGCATGGCAGCACGGGCCACAGCCAGCGCCGCTGGGTGATCGACCCCATCGACGGCACCAAGAACTTCGTCCGCGGCGTGCCCGTCTGGGCCACCTTGATCGCGCTCGTCGTCGACGAAGAGGTCGTGCTGTCCGTGGTGTCGGCGCCTCAGCTCCAGAAGCGGTGGTGGGCCTCGAACGGCAACGGCGCCTGGACGGGCCGGTCGCTGCTCAAGGCGACCCGCTGCCAGGTCTCCGACGTACGACGGCTCGAGGACGCGTCGTTCTCCTACTCCTCCCTCCACGGCTGGGACGAGCGTGGTCGACTCGACGACTTCCTGTCCCTCATGCGACGGTGCTGGCGCACCCGCGCGTACGGCGACTTCTGGTCCTACATGCTCCTGGCCGAGGGTGCTGTCGACCTGGCCGCCGAGCCGGAGCTCCATCTCTACGACATGGCCGCCCTCGACGTGATCGTGCGCGAGGCGGGCGGCCGGTTCACCTCGCTCGACGGCACCGACGGGCCGTTCGGTGGGAACGCCCTGGCCTCGAACGGGCACCTGCACGAGGCCGCGCTGTCGTTCCTCGGCGCGCTGCCCGACGGCGACGACGACCCCGACTCGCCGCCTCGTGGCCCCGGGTCGGTCCATGATCTGCTCTCGCACCGGACCCGCGGAGAGGACTAGCCTGCGACCCAACGTCCCCGACCCGTGAGGAGTGGTCATGCGTATCAGCGACGTACTCACGAGCAAGCCGAGTCAGCAGGTCGTGACCATCGGTCCCGACTCCACCGTCCGTGACCTGCTCGGGCTCCTGGCCGAGCACAACGTCGGGGCGGTCGTGGTCAGCGGCGACGGCTCAGCCGTTGACGGCATCGTCAGCGAGCGCGACATCGTGCGCCGCCTGCACGATGACGAGTCCGTGCTCGACGGCGCGGTGAGCGCGATCATGACCAGCGACGTCGAGACCTGCGAGCCCAGCACCACCGTCGACGACCTCCGCGTCGTGATGACCGAGCGCCGGATCCGACACGTACCCGTCGTGACCGACGGCCGCCTCACCGGCATCATCAGCATCGGCGACGTCGTGAAGTCGTCCCTCGACCAGCTCCGGTTCGAGCGCGACCAGCTCGACAGCTACGTCCACCAGACCTGACGCACTGCCGGCGGTGACTCGCGGTGGTTTCGAGACGGTCGCCAGAGCGACCTCCTCGACCACCGGATCCGAGCGAACTCCTCGACCACCGCCGCCCGAGCGACCTCTTCCACCACCGGCCGGCGGGGACCGTAGGGTGGCGGCATGGACAAGCCCGAGATCGACTTCCCCGACTTCGACCCGCCCAGCGACCTCGAGATCACCGACCTCGTGGACGGCGACGGCGACGAGGCGACGGCCGGATCCACCGTCAAGGTGCACTACGTCGGCGTGGCGCACTCGACCGGCGAGGAGTTCGACGCGTCGTACAACCGGGGCGAGCCGCTGCAGTTCCGCCTCGGAGTCGGCCAGGTCATCTCCGGCTGGGACACCGGCGTGCAGGGGATGAAGGTGGGGGGCCGTCGGCAGCTCGTCATTCCTCCGCACCTCGGGTACGGCGAGCGGGGCGCCGGCGGCGTGATCAAGCCCGGGGAGACCCTCATCTTCGTCTGCGACCTGGTCGAGGTCCGCTGACCGGCTGACCCGCTCAGCCGACCCGGACGCGCCGGCCGGCGCACTCGACCACGTCGCCGGACGCGAGCTGGCGGCCACGCCGCGACTCGACCTCGCCGTTCACGCGCACCAGTCCGGAGGCCAGGAGCCCCTTGGCGTCCGCGCCGCTGTCGACGAGGTCGGCGAGCTTGAGGAACTGGCCGAGCCGGATCGACTCGTCCTTCAGGGGTACGACGGACTCGGTCATGGATGACCTCTCGTGAAGGGTGACGGCCTCAGCCGACCAGGACGGCGACGGTGTGGATCAGGACGCCGACGAGACCGCCGACGATGGTGCCGTTGATCCGGATGAACTGCAGGTCGCGTCCGACGTGCAGCTCGATCCGGCGGGCGGCCTCCTTGCCGTCCCAGCGTTGGATCGTGTGGGTGATCACGCCGGTGACCTCGGCGCCGTAGCGCGCCACGGCGAAGACCGCGACATCGGCGGCGGTGCCGTCGAGGCGCCGGCGCAGCGCCTCGTCCTCGCGGAGCTGGGCACCGAACGCCGCGAGCTCGGTGCACAGCCGCTCGCGGAGGGCACCGTCGGGGTCGACCAGCGACGACTGGAGGGCGCGGCGCAGGGCGTTCCACAGGGCCACGCTCGACTCCACCACCTGCGGGTGCTCGAGCAGGCGCACCTTGAGCCGTTCGGTGCGCTCCTGGGTGTCGGGGTCGTGCTGGAGGTCGTGGGCGAGCTGGGTGAGCAACGAGTCGAAGGCCTGCCGGGCCTGGTGGTGCGGGTCGTCGCGGATCTCCTCGAGCCAGACCAGGAGCTCGGTGTGGAGCCGGCGCGTCACCGCGTCGTTGAGGCGCGGAGGGGCCCACCACGGAGCCCGCTGCTCCAGCACCTCGGCGAACGTGTCGGGATGCTCCACCAGCCAGCGCCGCAGCTCGTCGACGGTGAGGTCGACCAGGCTGTGGTGAACACCGTCCTGCACGACCTCCGCGAGCAGGCCGCCCGCGAGCGGCGCGATCGGCTCCTCCCGGAACCTCGGGATCAGCGCGTCGGTGACGAAGTCCGCGATGTGCTCGTCGCGGACCTTGCCCAGACCGATCGAGGCGACCTCCGCGACCTCGTCGACGACGCGGCGTACGTGCGCGGGCTCGGCCAGCCACTGCCCCACCCGCAGCGAGATGTCGGCCGCGGCGATCCGCTCGCGGATCACGGTCTCCTGGAGGAAGTTCTCACCGACGAACTCCTCGAGGCCGCGGCCCAGCTCGTCCTTGCGGCGCGGGATCAGGGCCGTGTGGGGCACCGGCAGCCCGAGCGGGTGCTTGAAGAGCGCCGTCACCGCGAACCAGTCGGCGATCGCGCCGACCATCGAGGCCTCGGCGCCGGCGTTGACGAACCCGAGGAATCCGCCCTTGCCCAGGGTGGCGAGGTAGACCACCGCGGCAAAGGCCAGGAGCGAGACCGCGAGGGTACGCATCCGGCGCAGCCCGCGTCGCCGCTCGGCGTCGGCCGCGGGGTCGGGGGTGATCATGGAGATCGTCCCGACTGTGGTGGTGGTCATCGCTCGATTCTCGCCCATGCCCGGGCGGCACGACGTACCGGCCGGGTGCCAGAATGCCGCCCATGCGCACGGTGATCACCTTCGGCACGTTCGACGTCTTCCACGTCGGCCACCTCCGGGTCATCGAGCGCGCCGCCGCCCTCGGCGACCGGCTCGTGGTGGGGGTGTCGGCCGACGCCCTCAACCTGCGCAAGAAGGGTCGCGAGCCGGTCTTCAGCCAAGGTGAGCGGATGGCGATCGTGGGGGCTCTGAAGATGGTCGACGAGGTCTTCGTCGAGGAGAGCCTGGAGCTCAAGCGCGACTACATCGAGAAGTTCCACGCCGACGTGCTCGTGATGGGCGACGACTGGGCCGGCCGGTTCGACGAGTTCGGCGACATCTGCGACGTGGTCTACCTGCCGCGCACGCCTGCGATCTCGACCACCGCGCTGATCGAGAAGATCTCCTCGACCACGTGACGCCGGCGCCCGCCGGTTAGGCTGGCCGCGCTCGGGGGACGATCCCCGACCCGCACGTCGTACCAGGGGGATCCGTCCATGCGCACGTCCGTCGCCGCCGCCGTCGCGGCCCTCGGCGCGGTGCTGTCCGTCGCCTCGGTGGCCCCCGCCACGTCCGCGGACCCCGGGCGTACGCCGTCGCGCGCCGTCGTTGCGCACGAGCGGGCGAGCGCGGCCCTCCAGCGGGCTCAGCAGGCGCTGTCCGGCCGGACCACCGCCCGGCACGAGGACGGCACGTTGGCGCTGCGCGACCTGCGCCTCGCGCTCCCCCGGCTGACCGGGAGCGAGCGCCGCCAGGCCCTCGGGCTGCTGGCTCGCCCGACCGACCACGTCGACGTCAACCAGCAGACCTACCGGGTGCCGGCCAAAGTGCGATGTGCGGGCCACATCTGCCTCCACTGGGTCCCGACCACCCGCGACGCACCGCCCGACGCGCACTGGGTGACGACGATGCTGAGCCTGATGAACCGCGTCTGGCGCTACGAGATCGGCACCCTCGGCTACCGCCCGCCGCCCTCCGACGGCAAGCGCGGCGGCGACGCGAGGTACGACGTGTACCTCAAGGAGGTCTTCGGACAGGGCCTCTACGGCCTCAGCGTCCCGGAGCGGCCCTCCACGTCCAACCGCCGGACCTACTCCAGCTACCTCGTCCTCGACAACGACTTCGCCCGTCGCCAGTTCGGGGCCGACCCGCTCGCAACGGCCCGGGTCACCGCGGCCCACGAGTTCTTCCACGCCATCCAGTTCGGCTACGACGTCGCCGAGGACCACTGGCTGATGGAGTCGACGGCGACCTGGATGGAGGAGCAGTTCGCCGACAGCAGCAACGACAACCGGCAGTACCTCTCCTCCGGCCAGCTCGCCCACCCGAACACCCCCCTCGACACGTTCACGGCCAGCGGCTTCCAGCAGTACGGCAACTGGCCCTTCTTCGAGTACCTCAGCGAGCACTTCGGCCGCGGCATCGTCCGCACGATCTGGGACCAGGCCGCGCAGGCGCCGGGCGGACACCAGTTCTCTGCCCACGCCGTCCGGAACGCGCTCCGCCCGCACCGCGGGCTGACCGACGCGTTCGCCCGCTACGCCGCCGGGAACCTCGACCCCGCCCACGCCTACCAGGAGGGTGCCGCGTTCCCGGCGTCCCCCCTCGCCGCCGAGCACATCCTGTCGACGACCAAGCCCGGCACCGGAGCCAGGTCGTACGCGGTGCGCCACCTCGCTTCCCAGAGCGTGCGTGCCGTCCCGGGCGACGACCTGACGGACCCCACCTGGGTCCTGCGGGTGCAGGTGGACGGGCCTGCGCTCACGTCCCAGCCGGCCGCCCTGGTGCGGGTGGTGCCGGTCAGCGGGGCCGTCACCCGCACGCTCGTCCCGCTGTCGAGCCAGGGCATCGGCCAGGTGACCGTGCCCTTCAGCCGGGCCGCCGTGCGGGAGGTCACCGTCACCCTGGTCAACGCCTCCGTTGCCTACCACCACTGCTTCAGCGACGGGCCGTACTCGTGCGGCGGTCTCTCGAGCGCGCCACGGCCGACCTTCCGGCTGAACCTCACCGCCCTCAAGCCGTGAGCCGGCGCCACCTCGACCGGTCTGCGGAGCACGACCTCAGGTAGCCGCCGCGGATCCCGGTCCCGACGTCGGCTGTGACCCGGTCGAGACAATTCCGAGACATATTCGTGACCCGCACGCGGACGAGCATCATCTGGCCCACACCCTGAGAATTCCCGACCCGATATCGATTTGTTATGCCCTCGATATCGGACGGCGATTATCGGCTGGTTGTGTGGGGCGCAGGGTCGTGCCGCGCCGACCGCGTGGATCGCCCCTGGTGCACCTCGGCGAGCGCTCGTCGGGACTGACAGTTCATCGAAAGGCGCGTGTACATGAGATACAAGACCCCACTGGTCGCCCTGTCCTCGGTCGGCCTGCTGGCCCTGGCTGCGTGCGGCGGCTCGGGCAGTGGCTCCGGTGCGTCCGGAGACACTCCCTCCAACTTCAACCCCGGCAAGACCGGCAACTTCCAGGATCCGACGGCCCAGGGGCCGGTCACGATCGCGAACGCCCAGAAGGGCGGCACCGTCACGGTGCTCACCAACCTGGCGTTCACCACCACGATCGACCCCAGCGAGATCTACTACACCGACACCTCCTCCATCATGAGCGGTCTGGTCACGCGGTCACTCACCCAGTACCGCTACGACCCGAAGACCAAGAACATGGTGCTGGTCCCCGACCTGGCGACCAACCTCGGAACCCACAACGACAACTACACCCAGTGGAAGTTCACGATCCGCCCGGGCGTGAAGTTCGAGAACGGCAAGGAGGTCACCGCCCAGGACGTCGCCTACGGCATGACCCGCTGCATGGACGCCGCGACCTTCCCGACCGGCCCGTGCCAGTACTACTCGAACGCCTACTTCAAGGGCGGCGCCGCCTACAAGGGCATGTACACCGACCCGGGCTCGACGTTCAAGGGCATCAAGGTCAACGGCGACACCATCACCATCAACATGGCCAAGCCCTTCCCCGACATGCCGTACTGGGGCACCTTCCCGGCCAACGGCCCGATCCCCGCGGGCAAGGCCTCGGACCCCAAGACCTACAAGCTGCACCCCCTCTCGACCGGCCCGTACATGATCAAGAAGTACAGCCCGGCCAAGGAGATGACGCTGGTCCGTAACCCCAACTGGGACCCCGCGACCGACCCGGCTCGCACCCAGTACCCCGACGGCTACGACATCAAGACCCAGCAGCCCTCGGAGAAGATCGACCAGATCATGCTCGCCGACTCCGGTCCCGGTCAGACCACGTTGACCTACGACGACCTGCTCGCTCCTGACTTCAACCAGATGCAGCAGAAGTCCCCGGACCGCCTGGTCCTCGGTGGTCAGCCGTGCACGTTCTACTGGGCACCCGACAACCGCAAGATCAAGAGCAAGCTCGTGCGCGAGGCGCTGCAGTTCGCCTACCCGTACAAGAACGCGCTGCTCGCGGCCGGACTGATCCCGGGCGTCAACGCGATCCCGTCGACCAACCTGATGCCCCCGGGCCTGCCTGGTCGTACGCCGTACAACGTGACCAACCACCAGGCGTTCCAGACCGACCCGGCCAAGGCCAAGTCGCTGCTGACCCAGGCCCACGCCACCGGCTACGAGATCAAGTTCCTGTTCCGCACCGACGACCCGATCTCGGTCAAGACCAAGGACGCGCTCGTCAAGGGCCTGACCGAGGCCGGCTTCAAGGCCACCCCGGTGCCGACCACGATCGCCAACTACCCGGTCGACCGTGACAACACCAAGGAAGACATCAACGTCCGCTCCGCGGGCTGGTGCTCCGACTGGCCGTCGGGCTCGACCTGGCTGCCGCCGGTGCTCGGCTCGACGAACCCGGACAAGACCAACTCCTTCGGGTCCAACTACGCCGCGTTCAGCAACAAGGCCGCGGACGCCCAGATGGCCGCCATCCAGCGGATGCCGCTGGACCAGCAGGCGGCAGCGTGGAACGCCCTGGACAAGCAGATCGCCCAGAAGTACTTCCCGCTCTTCACCACCTACTACGGCGGCATCGCCCAGGCCCACGGATCGAAGATCCAGGGCGACAACGACGACAACACGTTGGGCATGCCGACCTGGAAGGACATCTGGGTCTCGCAGTGATACATCCTCGACCGGTCACGGTCTGAGATAAACCCACCCTGGGTGGTGGGGCGCGGAAATACCGCCGTTCCCCACCACCCGCTTTCCCATGTCCGGACCAGCGTTATCCAGGAGTATTTCCGGATCAATTTCAGGGATGATTTGTGAATCGTGTGGAATTGCGTGACCAGGTCGTGACCTCGGCGCCTCCCAGGCTCCCTGCGCGACCCCAGTCGTCGCCGGGTCACCGAGACCCGGCAGCCCCTCTGCGGCCCCTCGCATGCGCGGCGACCGGCCGTGAGGGATGCTGGACCGCGTGACCGGCTTCATCATGCGACGCCTCATGAGCGCGTTCCTCGTCATCGTTCTCACCTCGATGTTCGTCTTCGTGCTCTTCTTCGAGGGCATGGGCGACAGCCCGGCGCGCACGTACTGCGAGCAGCTCGGGCCGGGCAAGTGCAGCACGCTCAAGCTCGACTCCATCAAGCACCAGATGGGCTACGACAAGTCGTTGGTCTACAACTACGGGCAGTGGGCCAAGGGCATCTTCGTCGGCCGGCAGAACGTCTACATGGACGGCAAGCTCTACGAGTGCCCGGCTCCGTGCCTCGGGATCTCCATCACCACCAGCCAGCCGGTGTCGACCGACCTGGCGCAGAAGTACCCCGCGACGTTGACCCTGGCCATCGGCGGCGCGACGTTGTACCTGACCCTGGGTGTGCTCCTCGGCGCCCTGGCCGCCCGATGGCGGGGCTCGGCGGTCGACCGGCTGCTGGTCGGCAGCACGTTGATCGTGTCGTCCATCCCGTTCTACGTGATCGCGCTCCTGGCCTGGATCTACCTCTCGCTCAAGCTCCAGATCTTCCCGAACACCGGGTACTACCCGATCACGGAGAACCCGGCGAAGACCATCAGCTACATGATGTTGCCGTGGCTCGTGATCGGCCTGACCAGCTGCACCGACTACGCCCGCTTCACCCGCGGCCAGATGGTGGAGACCCTCAACGAGGAGTACATGCGCACCGCGCAGGCCAAGGGCCTCCCGCTCCGACGCCAGCTCTTCAAGCACGCTCTTCGCGCGGCGATCGTCCCGGTGATCACCATCTTCGGCCTCGACTTCGCGACCCTGCTCGGCGGCACCATCTTCACCGAGCAGATCTTCGGCATCGACGGGATCGGCCACTGGGGACTCCAGGCTTTGTCGACCCCGATCGACATCAACGTGATCAGCGCGACCGTGCTGGTGGCTGCCGTGCTGATCGTGGTCGCGAACCTGCTCGTGGACATCCTCTACGGGTTCCTGGACCCGCGCGTGACGGTCGGGTGAGGGGGTACGACACTTCGGGGCCGACGTAACGGAACCTCGCCCCGACCCCACTGTCGGTGGTCGTGTCTAGGCTGGCACGACTCGGTTTCCCCCCTCCGGACGTCCGTCACAACGAGGTGATCTCTTCCGATGACGACCACAGCCCCGAGCCCGCTCCGCGACCCGCACGCGCTGCTGGACCGCTACACCCAGGTCCGTTCCACCACCGAGACGCTGGCCGCGCCGCTCTCGCCGGAGGACCAGACGGTGCAGTCGATGCCCGACGTCTCGCCCACCAAGTGGCACCGCGCCCACGTCACGTGGTTCTTCGAGACGTTCGTGCTCGCCGACCACGAGCCGGAGTTCGAGCCGTTCCAGGACACCTACTGGTTCCTGTTCAACAGCTACTACGAGGCGGTGGGCCCGCGCTACGCGCGCGCCGAGCGCGGCGTGATCAGCCGGCCCGGAGCCCACGAGGTCGGTGACTATCGCGGCAACGTCGACGACCGGATGCGCGACCTCCTCGACCGGCTCGACGAGGGGTCGCTGACCAAGGCGGCCGACACCATCGAGCTCGGCTTCCACCACGAGCAGCAGCACCAGGAGCTGCTCCTCATGGACATCAAGCACGTCTTGTCGCTGAACCCGCTCCGGCCCGTGTACGCCGGGTCCCCGAGCGCCGTCGGCGACCCCCGACCCGCTCGGATGGGTCGACCTCGAGGGCGGCCTGGTCGAGGTCGGTCACCAGGGTGAGGGCTTCTCCTTCGACAACGAGCTCCCCCGCCACCAGCAGTACCTCACGCCGTACCGGCTGGCCGACCGGCTGGTCACCAACGGCGAGTGGCTGGAGTTCGTCGCCGACGGCGGCTATCGCCGCCACGAGCTCTGGCTCTCCGACGGCTGGGCGCGGATCAACGCCGAGGGCTGGGACTCCCCGCTCTACTGGACCGAGATCGACGGCCAGTGGTTCGAGCACACCCTCAACGGCACCTGGCCGGTCAACCCGGGCCTGCCGGTCAGCCACGTCAGCTTCTACGAGGCCGAGGCCTACGCCACCTGGGCCGGCAAGCGGCTGCCGACCGAGGCCGAGTGGGAGCACGCGGCCGACGAGCTGCTCTCCGGCGCGCCCGACGAGCTCGGCAACCTCGCCGACACCACCACCTGGCATCCCCGCGCCGCCGCCGAGGTCTCCGGTGGGCTGCGGCAGATGTTCGGCGACTGCTGGGAGTGGACCTCCTCGGCCTACCACCCCTACCCCGGCTTCCACCCGCCGTCGGGTGCCATCGGGGAGTACAACGGCAAGTTCATGTCCAACCAGATGGTGCTCCGTGGCGGCTGCGCGTTCACCCCCGCGGGTCACGCTCGTGCCACCTACCGCAACTTCTTCCCGCACGGGTCGCGGTGGGCGCTGTCGGGCGTGCGGCTGGCCGAGGGGAAGGTGGGGGCATGAGTCGGACCCGCGTGTCGGTGCTGCTCGAGCCCGGTTCGGCCAGCGAGGCGCTCGTGCAGGACGTCCGCCGGGGGCTGGGGTCGCCGCCGCTGACGCTGCCACCCAAGTGGCTCTACGACGACGAGGGCTCGCGGCTCTTCGACGAGATCACCCGCCTGCCGGAGTACTACCCGACCGAGGCCGAGCGGGCGATCCTGCACGAGCGGGCCGACGAGATCGCCGCCCTCTGCGACGCGACCACCCTGGTCGAGCTCGGCAGCGGCACCAGCGACAAGACCCGGCTGCTGCTCGGCGCCTTCGCCGATGCCGGCCACCTGGCGCGGTTCGTGCCGGTCGACGTCTCCGAGGGCACGCTCCGCGACGCCGCCGAGCAGATCGCCGCGGCGTACGACGGCGTGACCGTCGAGGCGATCGTCGGCGACTTCACGCTCCACCTCGCCCACCTGCCGCGCGACGACCGCAAGCTGGTCGCGTTCCTCGGCGGCACCATCGGCAACCTCTACGTCGAGGAGCGGTGCGCGTTCCTCGGCGCCCTCTCCGACTCCTGCGAGCCGGGCGACTGGCTGCTGCTCGGCACCGACCTGGTCAAGGACGCCGACCGCCTGATCGCGGCGTACGACGACCAGGGCGGCATCACCGAGCGGTTCGTCCGCAACGGCCTGGCGGTGCTCAACCGCGACCTCGACGCGGACTTCGACATCGGGGGGTTCACCTATGTCCCGTTCTGGGACCCCCACCTGCGCCGGATGGACCTCCGCCTGCGGGCGGAGTCGCCGATGGACGTGACGATCCCGGGTGCGGGCGTCGACCTGCACCTGGCGAGCGGCGAGGAGATCCGGATGGAGATCTCCACGAAGTTCACCGTCGACAGCATCCGCGAGGAGCTCGGGGCGGTCGCCTTCGACGTCGCCCACACCTGGACCGACGCCAGCGGTGACTTCGCCGTCACCCTGGCCCGCAAGGCCGACGCCTGACCCACCCGCCCCGCCCGATCAGCGACGCGACACCGGCCGGGGAGCCTGCACCTGGCGGGCCACCCGGGTGTCGGCGAGCGCGGCGACGGACAGGAAGAACCAGTGGCCGCGTACGCAGCGGATCTTGGCGTGCTCGATCGGTCCGTCCGTGCTCTCCATCACGTGCCGTTGCTCGACGTGGGCCGGCACCCCGCACTCGGGGCAGCTGGTCAGCTCCATCAGCTCCATGGTCGTCACCTCCCGTCGGTCGATCGGTCTTGGTGGCACAGGAGGAGCCTCCCCGACGCGAGATACCCGGCTCGCCGACCCGCCAGGGATCGACCGCGCTCGGCTCCTCGGCTACACGCTCGGCGGCGAGCTGACCGTGGTGCGTGACTACGACTCGGCCGTGCCGCGGAGCGAGGTGATGGCCGGCGAGCCCAACCAGGTGTGGACCAATCTGATCGACAACGCCGTCGACGCGATGGGTGGGAGCGGGAAGCTGCGCGTGGCGACGGCCGTCGACCCGCACGGCGGCGAGCTCTCCATCGAGTCCCAGCCGGGCGACACCGTCGTCCGCGTCCGGCTCCCGGTCGTGCACCGGACCGACCCCTGGGGTTGACGTCCGGGCGATCGCTCAGGCCGGTGGCGTGAGCTCCTGGAGGTAGCCGAAGGCTCGCAGGACCAGCGCGTCGACGCCCGGGCTGGAGGTCCTCGGCGGGTCGACGGCCACGGTGCCGGGGTCACGCACGAGCGCCTCGTCGGGGACTCCGGCCGCCCGCGCCGCGGCCAGGCAGGTGTCGACGGCGACGCGCACCGCCTCGGGCTCGAGGCTGAAGATGGTCTCGAACCGCCGCTCGCCCGCAGGCCCCGCGTTCGGCACCTCCCAGCCGGTCAGCACGGCGGAGAAGTCCGCCGACCGTACGACGACCGCCCACTCGCGCAGCAGCGGCGAGTCCTCTCCGAGCGGCACCCGTACCGGCCGAGCCCCGGCCGGGGAGCCGCCGGCGAAGGCCCCGAAGACCACGCAGCTCTCGGCGGTCCGCGCGAGCTCCAGCCAGCGCGGCGCCGATGCCAGGTAGAACTCCTCGCGCTGGAACGCGCCGAAGACCAGGGGACGGACGGCGCGCGCCAGCGCCTCGTCCTCGATCGCCCGCGAGATCGCCACGAGGACGTCGCGCCGCATCACCCGGCTCGCGAGGTGGGGCAGCAGGCGCCGCAGCTCGCCGTACACCGACAGGTCGCGGCCGTCGGTGTCGCCCTGCTCGGTCACGCGCGCGATCGCCTGGGCCAGCCGCGAGCCGGACTCCTTGAGCGTCAGCACCCGCGCGATCCGGTCCACGTCGCGCGGGTCGTAGGTGCGCCGACCCGATGCGGTACGACGTGGCCGGGGGAAGCCGAAGCGCGTCTCCCAGGCGCGGATCACCTGCGGTGTCAGGCCGGTACGACGCGCCAGGTCACCGATGCCCAGCTCGCTCATGCCGGGACCCTAGTGCGTCAGTCGTCGTCGGAGTGGTCGCGGCCGGCGCCCAGCGCCGGGGTGCCGTCCTCGGCATGGTGCCGTGCCTCGGCGATCTCCGCGGCGGTCGGCGGCTGCACCTGGTCGGCGTAGACGCCTCGCGAGATCCGCGCCCGCGCACGCTGCACGCGCGACCCACCCGCCACGCCGTTGTCGTCGATGCCGCCGGCCGCCACCAGCACCCTGTCCCGCTCGCGCGAGGCCAGCGTGTACGCCTCCTCGTCGCTGACCGGCTGGTGCCGCTCGGTGTAGCCGCCGTCGGGCGCACGCATGATGATGCCGGTCTCGTAGCCGTGGAGCAGGCGCTCGTTGTCGGCCCGCTGCAGCCCGATGCACCAGCGCCGCACCACCAGGAACACCAGCGGCGGGACGATGAACACCGCTCCGCGCATGAAGTAGGTGATCGAGTTCAGGCTCATGTGGAGGTGGGTGGCGATGATGTCGTTGCCGCCGGCCGCCCAGAAGAGCCCGTAGACCGTCATCAGCGACGCCAGGAACGCCGTGCGGGTCGGGGCGTCCCGGGGACGCTGGAGCAGGTGGTGCTCGCGCTTGTCACCGCTGACCCACGCCTCGACGAAGGGCAGGAGCATGACCACGGTGAGCATCAGGACCGGCAGCACCTGGATCGGGATCAGGATGTTCCACGAGATCGGGTGGCCGAAGACGTGCGACTCCCAGTTCGGCATGATCCGCAGGGCGCCGTCGGGCCATCCCATGTACCAGTCCGGCTGCGAGCCGGCCGTCACCTTGGTCGGGTCGTAGGGGCCGAACTTCCAGACCGGGTTGATCGAGAGCAGCCCGCCCATCAGGGCGGTCACCCCGAAGACCATGAAGAAGAAGCCGCCCGCCTTGGCCAGGTAGACCGGCAGCATCGGGTAGCCCACGACGTTCTGCTCGGTCCGCCCCGGGCCAGGCCACTGGGTGTGCTTGTGGAAGACCAGCAGCAGCATGTGGGCGCCGATCAGGGCGAGCAACAGGCCGGGGATCAGCAGGATGTGGGCCATGTAGAGACGGGGAATGACCGCGTCGCCCGGGAACTCGCCACCGAAGAGGAAGAACGACATGTAGGTGCCGACCACGGGGGTGGCCTTGAGGAACCCGTCGGCAGCCCGCAGTCCGGTGCCGGAGAGCAGGTCGTCGGGCAGGGAGTAGCCGGTGAAGCCCTCGATGGTGCCGAGCAGCAGCAGGATGCTGCCGATCACCCAGTTCAGCTCACGCGGCTTGCGGAACGCGCCGGTGAAGGCCACCCGCATCAGGTGGACCATCATCGAGCCGACGAAGATCATCGCCGCCCAGTGGTGCATCTGCCGCACGAGCAGCCCGCCGCGCACGTCGAACGAGATGTGGAGCGTCGAGGCGTAGGCGTCCGACATCGGTACGCCGCGCAGCTGGGTGTAGGTCCCCTGGTAGGTGGACTCCGACATGCTCGGGTTGAACCACAAGGTGAGGAAGACACCGGTGAGGAGCAGCACCACGAACGACCACAGCGCGATCTCGCCGAGCATGAACGACCAGTGGTCGGGGAAGACCTTGCGCAGGTTCTTGCGGGCCACCGACGCCAGCCCCAGCCGGTCGTCCGCCCACGCCGCAGCGGCGCCCACTCCCCCCTGCGGCGCGGGCGCCGCCGCGGTGTCCCGGTTCGACGACGCGACCCGGCTGAGGTCCGTGCTCATCCGCCCACCCCGTTGCATCGTCGACCGAGTCCTACATGATGTATACCTTTTATGAACACTATGTCTAACTTGGATCGGCCACAAGGTCGCCACGCCTCGGGCTGGGTAGCCTGACCCTGAGGGGGTCACCGATGGCAGTCCGACCAGCACGCGCGGTGGCTCTGTCCCGCGCCCAGCCCAACGCGTTCGCCCGCGACCTGTTCGACGGGCTCCCTCGCCGGTACGACGTGCTGGAGGCGGTGCTGTCCTTCGGGCAGAACCACCGGTGGCGCACCGCGATGGTCGATGCCGTGGCGCGCGCGCCGTTGGTACCGCGCCGGGTCCTCGACGTCGCCACCGGCACGGCCGGCGTCGCCCTGATGCTCACCGAGCGCACCGGCGCCGAGGTGGTCGGCATCGACCTCACCGAGCAGATGCTCCGGGAGGGCCGGGCCCGCGTCGCCGAGGCGGGTCGTCGCGACCGGGTCGACCTGGTCTGTGGCCGTGCCGAGCAGCTCCCCTTCCCCGACGCGACGTTCGACGCACTCACCTTCACCTACCTCCTGCGCTACGTCTCCGACCCCGGCGCCACGGTGCGCGAGCTGGCCAGGGTGGTGCGCCCGGGCGGGACCCTGTCGTCGCTGGAGTTCTTCGTGCCTCCGCCACCGGTCTGGCTGCCGGCCTGGCGGCTCTACACCCGCGTGGTGCTGCCGACCGCGGGGTTCCTCGGTGGCGGCCGCGCCTGGGCCAGGGTGGGTCGCTTCCTCGGCCCGTCCATCGAGGAGCACTACCGGCACTACCCGGTCGACGCCCACGTCGACCTCTGGCGCGATGCCGGCCTGGTCGACGTCCAGGCGCGCCCGATGAGCCTCGGTGGCGGGCTGGTGATGTGGGGGCGCAAGCCGGATGGCTGAGCCCGCGACCACCACGACCCCGGCGTTCTACGCGCGCCGGGGCGGTCGGGCCGCCGACTGGTGGACCCTGCTCCACCCGCCCTACACGCTGTGGCACCTCAGCTACGTCGTGCTCGGCGCCGCGCTGGCCGCCTCCGTCGACTGGACCGCTCTGGCCGCGACGGTGCTGGCGTTCTTCCTCGCCGTCGGCGTCGCAGCACACGCCCTCGACGAGCTCGCCGGGCGACCGCTCGGCACCCGGATCCCCGGGGGTGTGCTCCGCGTGGTGGCGGCGCTGGCGACGGTCGGGGCGTGCGCGCTGGGCATCGCGGGCGCGTTCTTCCACGGTGACCCGAACTGGTGGCTGCTCGCCGCAGTCCCGGTCGGGACGCTGCTCCTGGTCGGCTACAACCTCGAGCTGTTCTCGGGTCGCCTCCACACCGACGCGGTGTTCGCCTGGGCATGGGGTGGCTTCCCGCTGGCGGTCGGCTTCGTGGCGCAGTCCCCCGCCCTCGACTGGTCGCGCTACGTCGCGGCCGCGACGGCCGTGCTCGCCGCGGTCGGCACGTCGTACGCCCAGCGCCGGCTGAGCACCCCCGCGCGCGTCCTACGTCGTCGTACCTCCGAGGTGAGAGGCACGATCTGGCGGTCCGACGGTGCCGTCGAGGAGCTCGACCGGGCAGCCCTGCTCGCGCCCCTCGAGGGCGCCCTCCGCACCCTGTCGTGGGTCCTCCCGGCGTGCGCGGTCGCAGCACTCCTGGTGCACGCCTGATGGCCCCCGAGCGACCCGCGACCCGGGTGGTCGTCCTCGGAGCCGGCTTCGGCGGCCTCGAGCTGACCACACGGCTCGCCCACGACCTCGGCGACCGGGTCGCGATCACGCTCATCGACCGCAACGACGCCTTCGTCTTCGGCTTCCACAAGCTCGACGTCATGGTCGGGACCCTCACCCTCGAGGACGCGCGCCTGCGCTACGCCCTCATCGACTCGCCCCACGTCGACGTCCGGCAGGAGACCGTGGTCTCGATCGACCCCGAGCGGCGGCGGGTGGTCACCGAGGCCGGCAGCTACGACGCCGACGTGCTCGTCGTCGCCCTCGGCGCCGACCTCGCGCCCGAGCTCACGCCCGGGTTCGTCGAGTGCGGACACGAGTTCTACTCCCCCGCCGGAGCCGCCGCCCTGCGAGACCTGCTGCCCGGCTTCCGCGGCGGGTCGATCGTGATCGGGGTCCTCGGCGGCTTCTTCAAGTGCCCACCCGCGCCGTACGAGGCGGCGTTCATGCTCCACGACCTGCTCACCCGACGGGGGCTCCGTGAGGCCACGACCCTGCAGGTCGTGACCCCGATGCCGGCGCCGATCCCGATCTCCCCCGAGGTGTCGGGCTCGATCCTCGGGCTGCTCGACGAGCGCGACATCGGCCACTCCCACTCGTCGTGGGTCGAGCGCCTCGACCCGGCCACCCACGTCGCCCACCTGCGCGACGGCCGCGAGATCGGCTTCGACCTGTTCCTCGGCGTCCCCGTGCACGTCGCCCCGCCGGTGGTCGTCGAGGCGGGCCTGACCGAGGAGGACGGCTGGATCGCGGTCGACCCCGCCACGCTGGAGACCCGCTTCCCCGGCGTGTACGCCGTCGGCGACGTCGCCAGCGTGCCGGTGCCGCGCGCGGGGGTGATCGCCGAGGGCGAGGCCTCGACGCTGGCCGACGTGCTCGTCCACCGGCTCGGCGACGGCCCGGTGCCGGACCCGTTCCGCGGCCGGATCACGTGCTACATGGAGATGGGCGACGACACGATCGGCATGGTCGAGGTCGACTTCCTGTCCGGTCCCGCGCCGGTCTCGACGTTCACCCCGCCGTCGCTCGAGGGCGCCGAGGCCAAGCGCACCTTCGCCTCCGTCCGCCGCCGGCGTTGGTTCGGGCTCGACGGATGACCGTGCGGATCGAGGAGTACGACGGCCCGCACCACGACCTGGTCGACTCCTTCCGCGAGGCGGAGGACTCCGACTCACGGCTGGCCGCCTACCTCGACCTCGGGCGGGTCTGGGTCGCCCGCGGCGAGGACGACGAGGTGATCGGCCACCTGCAGGCCGTGGTCGAGGACGACGGTGCGACGTGGGAGGTGACGAACACCGCGGTCGCCGCCCACGCCCGACGGCGGGGGGTCGGCCGCCTCCTGCTGGAGCGGGTCGTCGACGAGGCGCGAGCGGCGGACGCACGGCGGATCGTCCTCGCGACGGCGGCCGCCGACACCGGCGCCCTGCGGTACTACCAGCGGTGCGGCTTCAGGATGACCCAGATCGTGCCGGACGCCTTCGGCCCGGACACCGGCTACCTCGAGCCGATCGAGATCGACGGCATCGCGATGCGCGACCAGGTCTGGTTCGAGCGGCTCCTCTGAACGTGTCGCATCCTGGGCTGGCTGGCCTGGCAGTTCTTCGGCACGAGCTGGGTCTCCCACCGCACACCCAGGCGCGGATGATCCACCAGATCAGCAGGGCTGGGACGTCGGGAGGGGCACCACCCTGGTGCCCGAGGGTCCGGACGGGAGCAGCCTCGCCGCCGGGTTCGGCCACTACACCGGCACAGCGCGGCCCGGGGGCGTCGGCAACTTCGCGTTGGCCGGGCACCGAGTCACCCACGGCGAGCCGTTGCGCGACATGCCCGATCTCCGGGCCGGCGACGCGGTCATCGCCGAGACCGGCCCAGGGTGTTCACCTACCGGCTCGACACCGGCGGCGACGACCTCGTCGTACCGTTCAGCGCGTCGTGGGTCCTCGACCCGGTGCCGACCAACCCCGACGGCGGGGTGCAGCCCCCGAACGCTCCCCGGGGCAGCACCTGATCACGCTCACGACCTGCTCGGAGCTCTTCCACACCGACAATCGGCTGGTGGCCTCCGGCCACCTGGTCTCGCAGCGCCCGCGGATCTGAGGACTAGCCGCTCCGGCGCGACCTGGCCAGCAGGATGCCACCGGCGACGAGGCAGGCCAGCGCCGCCACCAGCCACGCCAGGGCGGGGCCACCGGTGTTGGGCAGGTCGGGTCCGGAGGGCGTGGTCGTGCCGAGCGGCGGGAGCTCTCCGGCCGCGACGTCGCGCGGGTCGTGGTGACCGCTGTGGCCGCCGGTCACCACGGCCACGTTGACCACCTGGCCGGTGGCGCCGGCCGCGACGGACGCGGTCAGCACGAAGGAGGTCGACCGGCCCACCCGCAGCGTGTCGGGATGGGTGCAGGTGACCGTCTGGCCGGCCGGCTGGCAGGTCCAGCCCGGGCCGCTCGCCTTCTGGTAGCTCAGCGCGGCCGGCAGGTCGTCGACCACGACGATGTCGGTGGAGGTGTCGTTGGGGCCGCGGTTGCCGACCGTGATGCGATACGTCGCGGTGCTCCGGGTCAGGCTGAGCAGGGTCTTGTCGACGGTGAGCACGACCAGAGGCCGCACGCTGGCGGGGTCAGTGGCGGAGTTGTTCTCCGGGTCGGTGTCCTCGGCGTCGGAGGTGACCGAGGCGACGTTGACGACGCTCGGGTACGCCGACGCCTGCACGGCGACGACCAACGTGATCGTGCTCTGCTCGTCGACCCCGAGCCCGTCGGCGTCCACGCAGGTCACGGTGCCGCGGGCAGCGGAGCACTCCCATCCGTCACCGGTGGCGCTGACGAAGGTGAGCCCGTCGGGCAGGGTGTCGGTCACCCTGACCGGCCCGGGGTCGGCGGTCGGGCCATGGTTGACGACCTGCAGCCGGTACGTCGCCTGGCGGCCGACGCTGATCGGGTCGCGGTGGGACTTGCTGATCGCGAGGTCGACCAGCGGCGGGACGTCGACGTGGTCGGTCGAGGAGTTGTCGTTCGGGTCGGTCTCGGGGGTCGCACTGTCGACGGCGGCGGTGTTGTCGACCGCCGGGTAGGCGCCGGGCTCGACGGTGACGACCAGCGAGATCGGCGCGGCATCGGCGCCGGCCGCCAGAGGACCGGTGTGGTCACAGGTCACCACCTGTGCGTCGGCAGTGCAGGCCCACTCGGTGCCGTCGGCCGAGACGAAGGTGAGGCCGGCAGGCAGGTCGTCGGTGACCTCCACCTGACGCGCGTCGGACGGGCCGTGGTTCGTCACCGCAAGGGTGAAGGTGAGCGGGTCGCCGACCCGGGCCGTCTGAGTGTGGGACTTCACGATCGACAGGTTCGCGCTGGTGTCGATCTCGACGTCGTCGGTGTCGGTGTTGTTACCCGGGACCGGATCGGTCGTGGGGCTGTCGACCGTCGCGGTGTTGGTGAGCACGCCGGGGTCGAGCGCTGCGTCGATCTGGACGGTCAGGTGCAGGTCGGGCGCATCGGCACCGGCAAGGAGGCTGTCGTCGCCGTTCAGCACGCAGGTCACCTGCTGGCCCGAGGCGTCAGGGGTCGCCGCGGTGCACGCCCAGCTCCCGGAGCTCGAGAGGTAGGTCATCCCGACCGGGAGCTGGTCGCGCACGGTGATCGGAGCCACCGCGTCGGAGGGCCCTCCGTTGTGCACGGCCAGGTCGAAGGTGACCTGGTCGCCCGCGTGCACCACGCCACGAGGGTGGGTCTTGGTCAGGGACAGGTCGGCGTTCGCGTGCACGTCGACGGGCGCCGAGGCGGTGTTGTCAGCTGGGTCGTCACCGGGGGTGCTGGTGGTGGCGTGGGCTGTGTTGACGATCGTCGTACCGTCCGGGACGCCGCTGCCCACCTGGACCCTGACCACGATCGGCGGTGCGTCGCTGCCGGCCGACACGGTGTCGCGGCTGCACAGGATCGTCGTGTCGCCGGTGCAGTCCCAGCCGTCGCCGGACACCGACACCAGGGTCAGCCCCGACGGCAGCCCGTCGGAGACCGTCACCGCGTCGGCGTCGGACGGCCCGTCGTTGTGGACGACGATCGTGAACGCCGTGGTGTCGCCCGCGGCCACCGGGTTGGCGCCGGTGGTCCGCTTGGTCAGCGAGATGTTGGCGACGTCGGTGACGACCGTCGGGTCGTGGTCGGTGTTGTTGTCGGAGTTCACGTCCGTGTCGGGGCCGGTCACGTCGGCGATGTTGATCAGGGTCGCGGGGCCGGCGCCAGGCGCCACGTGGGCGACCAGCGTGATGTCGGGCGCGGCCGTGTTGGCCGCGAGTCCGGCGGCGCGGGTGCAGTCGACCGACCGGCCGGATCCGGTGCAGGTCCAGCCGGTGCCGACCGCGGAGACGAAGGTCATCCCGTCCGGCAGCGCATCGTGGACGGTGACCGGGGCGGCCGCCGACGAGGGTCCGTTGTTACGGACGGCCAGGGTGTAGGTGACCTGCTGGCCCGCCACCACCGGGCCGACGTGCGACTTGTCGATGGCCAGGTCGACATTGACGACCGAGGCGGTGTTGTCGTCGTCGGTGTTGTTCGACGGGTCGGGGTCGGGGGTGGTCGAAGAGACGTGGGCGGTGTTGACGATGTTGCCGGTCTGGTCGGGGTTGATGGCGACGGCGATGTCGACGGTGGCGGTGGCGCCGTTCGCGAACCGTCCGGGCAGGTTGCAGGTGACCACCTGGCCCGCCGCCGAGCAGGTCCAGCCCGGGGTGACGGAGGTGAAGCCGGCGAAGGTCAGGCTGACGGGCAGGGTGTCGGTCACGACGGGGGAGTCGGCGAACGACGGACCGAAGTTGTGGATCCGGAACCGGTAGGTGCCCTGCTGGCCGGGAACGAACGGGTCCGGCGAGGTCTTGGCGATCGCGAGGTCGGCCTGCTGGCCGGGGGTTCGGGTGACCGTGCTGGTGTTGTTGCCAGGCACCGGGTCGGGCGACGGGCCGTCGACTCGTGCGGTGTTCGTGACGGACGTCGTGCGGTCGGCATCGACGTGGACCACCAGCGTGATCTCGGGTGCGGAGGCACCGGCAGCGAGCAGGCCCGGACGGGTGCACGTGACCGTGCCGGCGGCCAGGGCGCAGGTCCAGCCCGGCCCGGTGGCGCTGACGAACGTCGTACCGGCCGGCACCGCGTCGGTGACCACGATCGGTCCGGCGCTGTCGCTCGGGCCGTGGTTCTGCACGTTCAGCAGGTACGTCGCGTCCTGGCCTGCCACGAAGGGGCCGCTGACGGTCTTGACGAGCGACAGGTCGACCGAGCGCCGCGCGGTGGCGGTGTCGGTGGCGGTGTTGTTGCCCGGGACGGGGTCGTGGGTGTGGGCGGTGACCGTCACGTTGTTGGTGAAGGTGGCGTTCTCGGCGGTGTTCGCCGGGATGCCGGTGGTGACGGTGATCGTCGCGAACGTCGCGTTCGGCGCCAGCGTGTCGGCAGGGTTGGTGCGGTTGCACACGATCTGGGTGAGGGAGGTGCTGCAGGTCCAGCCGGTGCCGGTGGCGGTCGCCGTCGAGATGCCCGCGGGCAGGGTGTCGACGACGCGGAACGGCCCGGTGGCGGTGTCGGCGCCGTTGTTCCTGACGACCAGCGTCCAGGCGAGCGGACGTCCCGGCACCGCATTGCCGGTGTGGGCCTTGGTCACCGCGACGTCGGCGGAGTCGATGAAGACGCTGGCCGTCACCGGCGGGTCGGTGTAGGGGCCCGTCGCATTGCCCGTCGCCCCGGTGGAGTCGGCAGCGTGCACGGTGAGGGTGTTGGTGTGCGGCACCGTCGAGCCGACACCCGGGGCGGTGACGACCGCGGGCCCGGGCGTGGCGGTGTAGGTGATCACGACGTTCTGCCCCACCGGCAGGTCGAACAGCGTGGGCAGGCTGAGCACCTGCACGTTGCCGACGGTCGTCACCGTGGGCTCGATCTGGACCGCCGGGGCGCCGGCGAGGCTGACAAAGGTGCTGCCGGGGTCGTAGGTCCAGTTCGGCGGCAGCCTGTCGGTGCCCCCGATGTCGTGAGCCGTCGCGGAGCCGTCACTGGTGATGGTCAGGGTGAAAGCCTTGGACTCACCGATGAACGCCTTGCCGGGACTGGCCTGCTTGGCCAGTGAGATGTGGGGGAAAGCCGGGGTGATCGTCGCGGTGTCGGAGGGGCCCACGTAGGACCGTCCACCGCTGGCCAGACTCTCGTACTGCGTGATCTGCGCCGTGTTGGTGAGGGGGGTCGTGGTCAGCGTCGCGCTGGGCGCCAGGGTGGCCTGGTAGCTGACCGAGGTGATCGCGCCAGGGCGCAGCGAGCCGGGGAGGGTCCAGGTGATCGTGCCTCCACCGAAGGGTCCCGTGCCCGTCAGCTGACCGGCGTCGCTGATCGAGGCGGGGTCCACCACGACGCCGATCGGGATGGTGTCGACCACCGTGGTGTGGAACGCGTCGCTGGTGTTGGGACCGGCCAGGTTGGAGACGGCGAGGTGGTAGTCGAAGGTCTGGCCGGGGGCCGGTCGCACCGGGGCGACGGTCTTGTCGATGCTGAGGACCGGCTCCAGGATCGTGACGTTCGCCGCGGCGTTGACAGAGACCTGGTCGAACGGCCCGGTCACCGAGGTCGGCGCAGGACCGGGCACCACGTTCCAGGCCGCGTGCGCGGTGTTGGTGACCACGTCGCCGCGATGGACGGTGGGCAGGTCCGCGGTGATCGCGGAGTAGGTGATGGTGATCTCGCGGACGCTCGGGTTGGAGAGCACGTCACCGAACGTCCAGCCGATCGTCGTACCGGTGCCAGGCCCCGCGACTGGGTCGAGGGCGACGGGGGTCGCCGTACAGGTTCCGGGGCCCAGCACGTCACAGGTCGTCGACTCGAGCCGGACCGAGCCGGGCACGATGCTCACCGGGAGCTGGTCGATGATCGAGGCGTTGAAGAAGTTGACGTTGGGGTTGATGTGGATCTGGATCGACCAGGTGCCGCGCTCGCCGATCGTGAGGTGCTCGGGGTCCGCGATCTTGGTGATCGTGCCTGACCCGACGGTGATGGTGTCGGTGTCGGAGGAGGTCACCACCCGCTCGAGCGGGTTGTCGGGGGCCAGCGGGTCTGTCTTGTCGTCGATGAGCGTGCTGCCCGTGGCCGTCGCGGTGTTGGTGTAGCGCTGGCCGCCGGCCGCGGCCGGCGAGACGGTCGCGGTGTACTGGAGGATCTGGGCGGTCGTCGAGCTGTCGGGCAGGAGCCACGCGATGCGGGTGGTACCGGCCGCGCACCCGTTGCTGCCGGTGCCGGCGATGGTGCTCGCCGCACCGGGGTGCGGGTCGAGGAAGGCGTTGAACGTCAGCCCGTTGGGCACGCAGTCGACCACCCACAGGTCATGGGCGGGCGGGCGCCCCACGGTCCCGACCAGACGCAGCGTGTACGTCACCACCTCGCCGGCCTCGACCACGTTGTCGGGGTCGTCGTCGTTCTTGGTCAGGGTGATCTCCGGCTCCACCACGGTGACCGTCGAGGAGCCGGTCACGGTGGGCAGATCGGTGCCGAGCGTCGCCGCGGACTGGCTGTCGAACCGGGCGGTGTTGGTGCGCTGCACCCCTTGGGTATTGGTGTCGAGGGTGCTGATCCGGGCCCGGATCAGCACCTCGAACAACTGGGGGGTGTCAGTGTTGTTGGTGTAGCTGACCGGGAAGTGGAGAGAGCCGTCGGTCTGGTCGAGGGTGAACCCGGGCGGCAGCGGATCCGTGGCGGGGGCGGTGTTCGACGCCGAGAACGTCGCGCTCGACGACAGGTAGGTGATGCCGGTGGGCATCGGGTCGGTGAGCACACCGTTGAAAACCGACGTGTGCGCGGGCACCCGGACCTGGACGGTGTAGGTCAGGGTCTCACCGACCACCGCCTCGTTGAGCCCGTTGTTCTGCTCGGTGATGTCGGTGACGTTGGTCTTGGCGACACTCACGCTCGGGGTGTGCACCTCGGAGGTGTCGGAGGCCCGGGGCACGTCCCAGACGCGAGGGTCCGTGGAGGTGTCGATGTTGTTGCGCGGCTGGTGCTCCGCGGTGACGCCGGGCCGGTTCGTCGCGGTGTTGAACGAGCGCACCGCCGCGGTGTTCGGGAACGACGTGTTCACGCTGGTGTCGGCCGGGATCCGCATCGCGTAGGTCAGGGTGCGCGTCGCACCGGGAGCGAGGGCCGGGGCAGCCGGCAGCTGCCACCGGATCGCGCTGTGGGTGCCGTTGCCGGAGAAGGTGGGCTGGGTCGGGCTGTTGGGGTTGGTGCAGGCCCCACCGTCACTGATCGCCGAGATGTCGGCGCAGGTGATGCCCAGCGGCAGCACGTCCCAGACGTCCGGCGACAGGATGTCGACGTCGTTGCCGTTCGCGGCGGTGCCGTTGTTGTGGAGGTCGACCCGGAAGGTGACCAGGTCGCCGGCTCGCACCTGCACGTTGTCGGTGTCGGGCGGGTTGGCCGGGCCGCCGTTCACGTTCGCGACGCCCTTGACGATGCCGATCGGCGGCGGCGCGGTGATGTGGACGTTCACCAGGTCGCGCTGCGAGACAGTACCGGTGGAGGTGGAGAAGGTGAACTTCGCCAGGTTCGCGGTGATGTCGGGCGCCGGTCCGACGGCGGGGCCGCCGACGATCGCGGACAGCACCGCCTCGAAGACGGCGCCCCTGGGGGCGAACCGCAACGCCGCGCGGGGGTTCCCGATCACGAAGAGGGGGTTCGGCGTCGAATCGTCGACGGTGAAGAGGACGGTGTTGCCGGTGGTCGCGACGGCTGATCCGGGCTCGTAGTTCAGGCCCGGCGGCAGGAAGTCACGGACGTTGGGGTTACGGGTCGCGACGTCGGTGGGGAACTGGATCCGGATCTTGAAGCAGACCCGGTCGCCCTCGCTGAACGTGCTCTGCGGGACCGTCGGGTCATGGGTGTAGCCGGCACCACTGGTCCCACAGGCCATCGGCGTCGTCTGCGGGAGGATCGACTTCTGCAGGTCCGGGCCACCGGCGGTGAGGGTGGCAGACGACTCGTCGCCCACGGTCTCGGGCCCGGTGGGCGCCGGCGGGTCCACGCCCGGTGCCGGGTTGGTCGTGGCCGTGAGGTGGGCGGTGTTGGTGAACGTGTCACCGGACGACGTGGGGTCACCGGCGTTGCCGCCACCGGTGAACGTCGTACGCATCCGGGCGGAGTACTGGATCGTGGCCGTGCCGTTCGCGTCGATCGTGAGCGGCGAGAACGTGACGTCGAACGAGCCGTCGGCGTTCTGCACGGCCCCGGTGATGGTGGCACCCTGCGGAGCGAAGGCGGCCGACGGGTCGCAGTCTGCGGGCGCACCGGTGACGTAGTTGGCGGTGTTGTCGAGGGGACAGATCCCGTTGGGTAGGTGGTCGGTGACCACGATGCCGGAGGCGTCGGCGTACTCGCTGGTGTCGATCGTCAGCGTGTAGCGCTGGACGCCGTCCTCCACGAACGTGGGCGTGGCGCTGGTCTTGCGCATCCGGACGTCCTCGGAGGTGACGGTCCGGGTGTCGATGGAGCTGACCTGGTTGTCGGTCCCAGGGGCGACCGGGCCGGTGTAGCTGCCGGTGACGGTCGCCTGGTTGGTGTAGGCCTGTTCGACGGCCGTCTCGCGGGTGGATGGGCCGTTGTTGTTGTCGAGGTTGGCGGTCTGGCCGAGGCTCGCACCCGAGGGTGTCGGGCCGTCGAACGTCGTGGTGTTCGCCCGCTGCGGGATGCCGGCGGCGTACCGGATGGTCACGACCTGGTCGGGTGCGAGGTTGCCCAGGGTCCAGGCCACGCGGGTGTAGACGCCCGCCGCCACGCCGGGCGGGTCGGTCACGGTGGTGACCGAGTCGGGCGTCGGGCAGTTCGGCACCGCCGGAGTCGCGGCCAGCGAAGGGGCGGTCGGGTACTCCGGCCCGGTGGTGGTGTTGTCGACCTGGCCGCAGCCGAGGTACTCCAGGCCGGCCGGGATCAGGTCGACGACACCGGCCGCGTTGGTCGCGGCCCCGTGGTTGTTGGTCACCCTGAGCGTGTAGACGGTGGTGTGGTCGTGGACGCCGCGCAGCAGCTCACCCTCGGGGCTCGGCTCACTCTTCTCGAGGTGGACCGCGCTGACCCGGGTCGAGGCGAGGTCGGAGGCGCTCTCGGTGAACGACCCGGGTACCGGCTCGCCCGACGCCGTGAACTTGGGGACCGTGCGCGGGTCGGAGTTGGTGTACACGTTGGCGTTGTTGATCGCGTCGGAGCCCACCGGGAAGGTGGCGGCCGACAGCGTCGCGCTGAACGACAGGCTGCCCGTGGAGCCCGGTGCGATGTCGGCGATGTTGCTCCAGATCAGCGTCTGCTGACCGGTGTCGGGGTCGGTGATCACCTGCGGCTCGCCGAAGCCGACCGGCGTCGAGCTGCCGGCGTCGTAGGTCACCCCGACCGGGAGGACGTCGCGCACGCTGACGTTGAACTCCGGGATCGCATCTGGGTTCGAGGCCGGGTTGGAGGCCGTCAGCGTGTAGCGGACCGAACCGCCCACGAGGACGTCGGCCGGCGCGGACTTGTTCAGGGTGATGCCGGGCGCGGCGAAGGACGGCGCCTGGGTGACCAGGACGAGCGAGAGGGACACGAAAGCCAGCGACACGACGTACCGCAGCCAGCGCGACGGCGACCAGGACCGTCGTCCTCCCCGATGTCCGGGGACCGCCCCCACGTCGCTCGTCACGCGCCTGCCTCCCGATGGCCGCGTTGCACCGGCCCACCGAGAGGGGGACGGTCGCCTCACCGTAATCGAGGTGCCCGAGCGGCGGAAGGGGCCGAGGTGACGCGCGAGACGTCGGGGCACCGCTCCTGATCTAGGCGTCAGGCGTGGCGACGACGGCCGTCACCGGGGTGCGGCCGTCGTCGTGACCGGTGAGTCGCCCGGGCCGCTGACCGGCCAACCGAGCCTCGAGGCCGCCCACCCGAGCTGCATCCGGGTCTCCACGCCCGCGGCCGTCATCAGGAACCGGACCCGGCGCTGCACCGTGCGCACCGATGTGCCGAGCGAGCCGGCGACCGCCTGGTCGGTCAGGCCGGCGAGCAGCAGGGAGAGGATCCGCGCGTCGAGCTCGGCCAGCGACTCGGACCCGCTCACCTCGCTCAACCCGTCCGGCCCTGGCACGACGTCGACCGCGTCGCGCCACACCGCCTCGAACAACGCGATCAGGGCGTCGAGCAGCCCGCTGGGATGGACCAGCAGCGCGCCGGGGACCGGCGCCGTGGCCGGGCCCAGGGGGACGAGCGCGATCGAGCGGTCGACCACGAACAGCTTGAGCGGGACGGTCGCGGTGAGCCGCATCTGCTCGCCACGCTCCTGCACGCGCGCGATCTCGTCGTACAGCCGCGGCTCCTCCTGCAGCATCGCTCGCTCGAAGACCGCCCGGTAGCTCACGCCCCGGTCGACGGCGTCGTCCTCCGCGGTGTTGTCGGCGCTGCCGACGACGGCGACGGGGGCCTTCACCAGGGCCAGGACCTCGACGCGGGCGGTGTCCTGGATCTGCTCGAAGCGCGAGCGGATGGCATCCGCGCCGAGCACGACGTCGACCAGGTCGGCCGGGCTCCGCTCGGTGCGCGAGGCCCCGAACGTCTCCTCCAGCCGTCGTACGACGACCTCCGCCATCCGGATCTGGTTCTGCCGCTCGGCCAGCATCGCGCCGAGTCCCACCGACGGCCGGGTGGCGAGGTAGTGGTCCTCCGCGTCGACCCGGTGCGAGACCAGCCCCCGGTCCTCCAGCACCCGCAGCGACACGCGGGCATCGGCCTCGGTCGTGCCCAGCGACGCCGCGATCTCGGCCGCGGAGAGGGTCTCGGCACCCACCAGCAGGCGGTAGACGGCGTCGGCGGGCGCCGGCAGCCCCAGCACCTCGAGCTCCATGGCTCGCCCCCTGTCCGACCGGCCCTCCGGGACCGGCTGTCGTGAACCCGCCACGGCATGTCCTCGCCCGGCGCACATCCTTGTCTGCCGGCGGCGACCACGGCAACCTTCGTGTCGGGGCGCGGCCGCCCGCACGTCGTCCCCCGAACGTCTCCGGGCCGGCCGCGCCTCTGCCCGTCCCGGGTGACGCGGGTGAGCAGTCAGACAGCCTCCACAGCGGCGTCGATCCTCCCCGTGCGGACCGCATCGGTGAACGCCTCGAAGTCGCGGTCGTTCTGGTGGGCGTAGTGCTTGGCGAAGTCGGTGACAGCCTCGTCGAACTCGTCACCCTCGCCGAGGTAGGTGGCGATCGCGACCGGGTCGCCCGAGCGGGCGTGGGCCCGGGCCAGGGTCCAGCCGCAGGTCTGGGCGTAGAAGCCCATGCCCCCGGGCACCATCGAGTCGACGTCGGCCGAGCCCTTCATGTCGCGCAGCTGTCGCCAGTAGAAGCTGCGCGACACGTCGTGGCCCGCCGTCCAACCGAGGAAGATGTCGCTGGTGGCCTGCATCAGCCGCTGGCCCTGCACCACCCGCTCCCCTGGGTGGCTGTAGACGCTCCTCGGCAGGTGGTTCTCGAGCACCGAGCTCGTCGCCTCCTTGAGCTGGAGGAACAACGGGTCCTGCTCGTCGCGGCCCTGGAGAAGGCCGATGAAGGCCCGGGTGCCGACGCTGCCGACCCCGACCACCTTGCGGGCCACGTCGACGAGATCGAAGCGGTCGAGAAGCACACGCCGGTCGGGCCGCAAGGTACGGGCGTACGCCGTGAGCTGGTCCTCGATCATCGTCCCGCCCCCGTCGGTGAACTCCGGGAAGTAGGTGGGCCAGTCGCGCAGAGGGACGATGAACGGCGGGTCGCTGACGATCCGGTACTGGCCGTCGACGTGCTCGGCGAGCTTGGCCAGTGCCTTCCGGCTGTCGGCCGCTCGCGCCTTGCGCGTGGCCGCCCTGACCTTCTTCCCTTGCTTCTTGAGCAGCTTCAGCTCGCCGCCCGACGCGGACCGGTCGGCGATCGCCGCCTCCACCGAGGCCAGCAGGCGGTCCTCGGAGAGGTGGGCGTACCAGACGTCGAGGGTGCCCATCCCGGCGAACTCCGCCATCGCGGTCCGGTACGCCGAGACCGACTCACGGGTGACGGTCCGCACGTCGCCCTTGTCGAAGCCGTTGTGGCGAGCGGCGATCGTGAAGCTCGCGGCCAGCCGCTTCACGTCGTACTCGAAGGGACCTGGCAGGGTCTCGTCGAAGTCGTTGATGTCGAAGACCAGCGAGCGCTCGGGTGAGCCGAAGACGCCGAAGTTGGACAGGTGGGCGTCGCCGCACAGCTGGACGTCGAGGCCGGCGGTCGGTGTCCGCCACAGGTCCTCGGCCATGATCCGCGCCGCCCCGCGGTAGAACGTGAAGGGCGAGACCATCATCCGCCCGTGACGCACCGGCACCAGGTCCGCGTCACGCGTCCGGTTCTGCTCCTCCAACAGCGCGACCGGGTCCAGCCGGTCGTCCATCGGGTGCCAGCCCGCGTGCTCCGCGAGCGGGGTGCCGGCACGCGCGTCGGTGCCTCTGGCCCGACGCTCGTCGAGGCTGGGGCGGGTGGTGGGGGACGAGGTCATGGCGCACTCCGGTTCGAGGTCGTGACAGCCCGAGCGAACCAGCCGCACGCTACGCCATCGGGTGAGCGACGCACGGGGTTCAGAAGATCGCGTACACCTTGCGGACGGTCTCGTGGATCGTCCACGACCCCGTCCAGCCGCGCGGGAAGACCGCGACGTCTCCCGCAGCCATCTCCGTCGGCGCCCCGCCGTCGGGGGTCACCGTCATCCGGCCGACGACGAGGTGGATCACCTCGTGCGTCTCGAGCGTCCAGTGCGACGGCCCTGGTGCGCACTCCCAGATGCCCGCCGACGCGTCGCCGTCCTCCCAGAGCGTCACCCCGGCCGTCGCCATCTCGTGGCCGGTCGCCTCCTCCAGGGGCCCCCAGTCCTCGAGCTCGGCGGTGGTCGCACCGGCGAGGTGAGGGGTCAGGACGGGAGCGTCGGTCATGGTGGGGGTTCCTCTCCGGCAGGGACCCCGAGCGTATCTGAACTGAACAGTCAGTCAAGGAGCCAGCGGGGCGAACGGACGCAGGTCCTCCCCGCCGCCGTGCACCGCGACGTACGACCCCTCCGGGACCTCGCGCCAGGCGCCCAGGAGGTCGCCGAGCGGCTCGGAGACCACCAGGCGGGCGTCGTCGGAGAGCTCGTGCAGCACCGGGTTGTCGGGGTACTGGTGGCGCAGGGTCGAGATGTCGGTGCTGTGGAACAGCGACCGCGTCTCCCCCACGCTCGAGTAGCGGAACGCCCACGTCGTGTGGCCGTCGGTCGTCGCTACCGTCATCTGCACGGGGTCGGCGATGCCATGCCGGCGGGCCGTGTCCTCCACCAAGCCCACCGCACGCGCGACGGCCGCGGGCGGGTCGTGCTCGAGGCCGAAGGTGAGCGCCAGGAAGAACAGCATCTCGGAGTCGGTGGAGCCCTGGATCTTCGCGAAGAGCGCAGGATCCACCGCCATCGCCAGGTCGCGCTTCATCGCCGGGAAGCCGGCGAGCAGCCCGTTGTGCATCCACAGCCAGGTCCCGTGACGGAACGGGTGGCAGTTGGTCTGCTGCACCGCCGAGCCCGTGGACGCCCGGACGTGGGCGAAGACCCGCCTCGAGGACGCGAGGGCCGAGAGCTCGCGCAGGTTGCGGTCGTTCCAGGCCGGCTCGGTGCTGGTGAAGATCCCGGGTCGGTCGCCCGCGCCGTACCACCCGACGCCGAAGCCGTCACCGTTGGTGGTCGTCGCGCCGAGCTGGGAGTGCTTGCTCTGGACGACCAGGGAGTTGCTCGGCTTGAAGAGCAGCTCCTCGAGGTTCACCGGCTCGCCGGAGTACGCCAGCCAACGACACATCTCGGCTCCTCTCGGGTTCAGGCCCAATCTGCCGCGCTGCGCGTCGTCTCGCCAGTGACCATGGTCCCGTCCCGGAGACACGAGAAAGGCACGAGGAAGGCACGGTGGCGGCGGGATCATGTTCCCCACCCGAGCGGGTCCGTCCCCTCACCCGCTATGGGGGAGGTACGACGATCGCGCCGCGACCAGACTCGCGCCATCGCCTGGGGTGAGCCATTCACGGGAGCCAGGTTCATCCCCCGGCCGGGAGGCGCCGATGACATCAGATCCCACCGCGGGCGCCCACCCGGGTCTCAGCGTCGGTCCGACGAGCGAGTTCAGCCTGTTCTTCCGCGTCAAGCCCGGCGAGGGACCGTCCGTGCGCAGCGCCCTGGCCGCGCTCCAGCAGACGCCCGGATACCGCCCCGGGGACTACGGCATGGCCATCCAGACCATCCACGAGGCGCGGTTCGTGCTCTTCGACGACGACACCCGTCTGGCGTTCGTGACCAGCTTCGACGGGCCGTGGGAGGCCTACATGGAGGACTTCTTCACCTCCGGCCCCACCCTGGGGATGTTCGACGCGATCTTCAGCCACGTCGAGGGCTACGCGGGGCTTCCCGACCGCGCGGCGCTGCGGGCGTTCATCCTCGAGGCGGAGGAGACAGCGACGGCGTACGCACGCAACTACGGCGGGACGGTCAGGGAGATCCGCAAGGCGATGCGCGTGAACGCGGCCTTCCAGCAGGTGCTCGACCACCCGCAGGCGGCGGACGCCCTCCAGCACCCGGCGCTGCAGCCGCTGCTGGAGGAGGCGGCGGACTAGGACCGCGCTCGCCGATGTCTGACCACATCTCCGGGCCGCGAGCGTTGGCCGACCCGATCGCGGACATCACCGATGTCTTTGCGTTCCCCAGCCCCGAGCAGCCGGATCGCCTGGTCCTGGTGATGAACACGCTCCCGTTCGCCCAGCCGGCCGACCTGTTCTCCGACGGCCTCCTCTACCGGTTCCGGTTGCGGCCGGTCGACCTGGGCCCGGGCGACCTGGCCCCTGCCGTCGCCGACGGTGACGAGCTCGTCATCGACTGTGTCTTCTCCGATCCGGCCGGCGAGCACGGCCCACACTCCACCGAGCAAGAGGGCACGTGCACCCTCAGCACGGGTCTCTCCGTCTCGTTCCGGGTCGGCGATCCGGCGGGCGGGTCGAGACCGGGGATCCGGGCGTTCGCCGGTGTGCGGTGGGATCCGTTCATCATGGATGCACCGGCGGCCCTGAAGACGATCGCGACCCGGCGGTTGTCGTTCACCGACCCCGGCGCGATCTACCTCGACGGCAAGAATGTGCTCAGCCTGGTGGTCGAGATCGACGTCGCCGCGCTGGGCGGCGCCTCGGTGGTGGGCGTGGTGGCCGAGACGTTGACCCGTGGCCGGTTCAACGTCCGCATCGAGCGGGTCGGGAGACCGGAGGTGAAGAACATGATGCTCGCGCCGAAGGACTTCGATCCGGTCAACCGCGACCTCGAGATCCGCGACCTCTACAACATGGAGGACGCCTTCCATCTCGAGGCGACCTACCTCGGCGCCTATCGCGCCAGGCTGGACGCCAACCTCGCGTTCTGGGACGGGCTGGACGGCACGGTGGACTGGCCCCCCGACGAGAACGGTCGCCATCCACTCACCGACCTCGTCCTTGCCGACTTCCTCGTCGTCGATCTCACCCAGCCGTACGTCGAGACCGGCTCCTACCTCGAGATCGAGCTCGCCGCACGCGACGGGCGCCCGCACACGACGTGTGGGGGCCGCACCCTCAACGACGACGTGATCGACACCTTGTTCACCCAGCTGGTCAACGGCGGGAACGGGCCGGTCATCCGCGACGGGGTCGACCACGCGTCGCGGCCCGCCGGTCGCAGCTTCCCCTATCTCGCCGAGCCCAACCCGGACCCTCCCCGCCTCCCAGAGCACCACTAGTCACTCAGGAGGAGCCGCCATGACCGCCCCGCCCACCACCCCGCCTCTCGAGCTCGACGACATCCAGGCCGGGGCGCTCTTCGAGCGGCCGTCGCCGTACGTCGGGACCTACCTGCTGCTGCGGATCAACGACCGTGCCGACGGCCGGGAGCTGGTCCGCCGACTGCACCGCATCGTGAATCCCGTGCGCGCTACGGCGGCAACACCTCCGGACACCTCGGTCACCGTGGCCTTCACCTACCACGGACTCCGCGCGCTCGGCGTCCCCCAGGCCTCGCTCGACAGCTTCACCCCGGAGTTCCGGGAGGGGATGGCGGCCAGGGCCGGCATCCTCGGCGACGTGGGCGAGAGCGGGCCCGAGCACTGGGAGACCCCGCTGGGCACCTCCGACGTGCATGTCGCAGTCGCCGTCCTGTCTCCCGACCCGGCCGCGCTCCGGACCCTGGCGGAGCGGGCGCGCCGGGCACAGGACGAGCTGCCCGGGATCGAGCTGGTCTGGAAGCAGGACTGCTACCAGCTCGAGACCGGCCGCACCTCGTTCGGCTTCAAGGACGGGATCGGCCAGCCCGCGGTCGAGGGCAGTGGCCGGACACCCTCGAACTCCCACGAGCTGCCCCTCAAGGCCGGCGAGATCGTCCTCGGCTACCCCGACGAGACCGGCGAGCTGCCGCCCATGCCGACACCCGAGGTGCTGGGTCGCAACGGCACCTACGTGGTCTTCCGCAAGCTCCACACACGAGTGGCCGCCTATCGTCGCTACCTGCGAGACCGGGCGGCCGACCGGTCAGACGAGGCTCTCCTCGGCGCCAAGATGGTCGGCCGCTGGCAGAGCGGGGCGCCGCTGGCGCTCGCCCCCGACGGCGACGAGCCCGATCTCGGCGAGGACACGCGGCGCCACAACGACTTCGGGTACGCCGACGACGTGCGCGGTCTCAAGTGCCCCCTCGGCGCCCACGCCCGACGGGCCAACCCCCGCGACTCGTTCGACGACGACGGGAGCGTGGACGTGCGCCTCCACCGGATGATCCGGCGGGGCACCAGCTACGGGCCGGTGCTGCCCGAGGGTGTGCTCGAGGACGACGGTGTGGACCGGGGCATCGTCTTCGTGTTCGCCGGAGCGCACCCTCGGCGGCAGTTCGAGTTCGTCAAGACCCAGTGGCTCAACGACGGCATCTTCATCGGTGCCCCGACAGAGAGGGACCCCCTCGTGGGACCGAACGACGAGACCAGCACCTTCACGATCCCGCAGCGTCCGATCCGCCGGCGCCTGCAGGACCTGCCTCCCTTCGTGGTGACCCGGGGCGGGGAGTACTGCTTCGCACCGGGGCTCCGGGCTCTGCAGTGGCTCGCGGAGCTCGAGTCATGACCGACCACGCACCCCAGACGCAGCCCACCGATGACCCGGGCGGCACGACACGCTGGGACGCTCTCGACTTCGGTCCGCCTCCTCCCGACGTCGAGGAGACCGAACCGCCCGTGCTTCTCGACTACCGCTCCGGCGACCGGGTCGCGGTGATCACGCTGAACCGGCCGCACGCCGACAACGCCATCACCACCGAGATGGGCGCGTCGCTGACCGAGATCGTCGAGTCGGTGGCGGTGCGAACCGCCGTCCGCGTCGTCGTCCTCACCGGGGCGGGTGACCGGGCGTTCTCGGTCGGCAGCGACCTGCGGCAGCGCAAGAGCATGACCAAGGAGGACTGGCTGCGCCAGCGTCAGGACTTCGACCGCACCCTCTACACGGTGCGCCAGCTGCGCAAGCCGATCTTCGCGGCCGTCAACGGGATCGCCTACGGCGGCGGGTCCGAGCTCGCCCAGAGCACCGACTTCATCATCGCCTCGGAGAACGCGACCTTCGCGCAGCCCGAAGCCATGCTCGGCCTGGCCGCCGGTGGCGGCTCGCCCGCCTTGCTGCCACGGCTCCTCCCCCGCGCCAAGGCGCTCCAGATGCTGATGACCGGCGACCCGATCACCGCGCAGGAGGGGTACCGGCTCGGCATGGTCAACGAGGTGCATCCGCAGGCTGCCCTGATGGACGCTGCCCAGCGGATCGCGGACACGATCGCGGGCAACTCACCGACCGCGGTGCAGGCCGTCAAGCGCGCCGTCCAGCTCGGCGAAGGCCAGCCGATCGAACAGGCGATCGCGATCATGATGGACAACCACTGGCGCTCGGCGGTGCATCCCGACCGCGTCGAGGGGATCGGCGCCTTCAACGACGGCCGTGAGCCCACGTTCCTCGACAGCGACTTCTGACGCCACGCCGTACGCCGACCCACGCCACCAGGAGGCCACCCATGACGACGACCGACGACCTCGACGCGACCCGTTCCCAGCTCATCCTGATCAACCCCGCGCCCTACAACGCCGAGGCACCCCCCGCCGCACTCGCCGGCGACCTGACCCCCACGGAGCTCCACTACGTGAGGAGCAACTTCGCGGTGCCCACCCACGACGGCACCCTGGAGATCCACGGGGCCGTCGAGGTCCCGGTCTCCCTGACCGTCGAGCAGCTCCGCGCCCTGCCAGCCCACGAGCGCGCGGTCACGCTGGAGTGCGCGGGCAACGGTCGGCTGGAGATGCGGCCCCTGCCGACCGGCGAGCCGTGGGGTGACTACGCGGTCTCCACGGCGCTCTGGCGCGGGGCCCTGCTGAGCGACGTGCTGGCGCTGGCGCGTCCGTCGGCCGACGGTGTGGAGGTGCGCTTCGAGGGCGCCGACCGGGGGGCCTACCACCTCACGCCGGTGCTCGCCGACACCAGCCGTGACGACCTGGCCTTCGAGCGGGCGCTCCCGCTCGCCCTGGCCGCCGACCCGCAGGCGGAGATCCTCGTCGCCTACGAGATGAACGGCCGGCCGCTCGGACCCGACCACGGGGCGCCGTTCCGCCTGGTCGTGCCACATTGGTACGCCGTCGCCTCGGTGAAGTGGCTCACGCACATCGAGGTCCTCACCGAGCCGTTCGCCGGCGAGTTCCAGACCGGGCACTACGTCTACGAGTGGCCGGACCGGCCCCACGAGGCGGTGGCCCTGATGCGGGTGCGCGCGCGGATCACAGATCCGGCACCGGGCAGCACGATCGCGGTCGGGCCGCTCACAGTTCGTGGAAAGGCGTGGTCGGGCCAGGGTCCGGTGACCAAGGTCGAGGTCAGCCTGACCGGCGCAGGCGACTGGCACGTCGCCGACGTGGAACCGCCGCGGGGGCCCTACCAGTGGCAGGACTGGTCGTTCTCCTGGACTCATGCGGGCGTCGGCAGGCACACGCTGCGCGCCAGGGCCACCGACGCCGCGGGGAACACCCAGCCCGACGTCCCGCCCTGGAACCGGCTCGGCTACGGCAACAATGCGATCGAGGTCATCTACGTCGACCGGCGGTGACCGACGCGAAATGACGAAGTGGCGGGCTCCAGGGAGCCCGCCACTCGTCGTACGACGTTCGGTTCAGGACCCGGTGAGGGCCTTGGCCTTGCCGGCCTGGAACTCGGCCTCGTCGATCACACCCTTGTCGCGCAGGTCGGCGAGACGAGCGATCTCGTCCGCCGGGCTGCCGGCGCTGCCGGCCACGCTCTGGATGTACTGGCGCTGGGCCGACTCCATGGCCTTCGCGTCGTCGATCGAGTGCTGGCTCATCTCCTTGCCGCGGGCGATCAGGTAGACCAGGACGCCGAGATAGGGCAGCACCACCACGAAGATGATCCACAGCGCCTTCGCCCAGCCGGACAGCTCGTGGCTGCGGAAGATGTCGGAGAACACCCGGATCAGCAGCCAGATCCAGATGAAGAAGCAGAAGAACCACAGCATCGACCAGAACACCTGACCGGTGCCGAAGCTCGAGTCGAGAGCCGTGATCGTCAATGAAGACATGAACGTTCCTTTCAACGGGGATTGCCCGAAGCTCAGCCAGGCTGGATGACCGTACACCTCAAGGGGTGTACGGCCGCGCATCACCCCGTCGAGTCGGCGGGCGGTGCACCGGCACCGACGGGTGCCCCGGTACGCGCCTGTTCGTCTGCTCCCGGCACCTCGTGCGGCAGCTGCTTGGTGAAGGCGAGCGAGAGCAGGGCCAGGAGGCCCGCTGCGAGGAGCCCGGTCTTCAGCGCCTGCAGCTGTGCGGACTCGTAGTCGTCGACCAACGCCGCGGTCGTCGGCTCGTCGAGGCCCGCCTTCTGCGCCGCGGCCCCGATCTGGTCGGAGGACACGAAGTCGATCCCGGACCCGGCGGCGATACCCACCTGCTGGGAGACGCTGCTGCTGATCCGCTCGTCGGAGGAGATGTTGGAGATGAAGGCGCTGGTGAGGCCGGAGAGCACGATCGCTCCGAGCAGGGCGACACCGAGCGACGAGCCGAGCTGCTGACCGGTGAACTGCAGTCCCCCGGCCTCGCCGCGGCCCGAGGCGTCCACCGACGACTGCACGACGTTGCCCAGCTGGGAGGCGAGGAGCCCCATCCCGACCCCGAGGAGCGCCATCGCCCACGCGAAGCTCGACTCGTCGAGCTCCGGCTGGATCGTCGCCAGAAGCAGCACGGCCGCGAGCATCGACGTCACCAGTCCGGCGCGCACGATCGACCGGACCGCGAAGCGGCCGGACAGGCGCGACCCGGCCGCCGAGGAGATGAACATCGCGATGGACACCGGCAGCATCTTGAGGCCGGTCTCCAGGGCGTCGAGCCCGATCACCAGCTGGAGGTAGAGGGGGATGGTGAAGAAGACGCCCATCAGGATCAGGTTCTGGCTGAACAGGCCGACCAGGCCCGCGCGCAGCGAGGCGATGTCGAGCAGCGAGAGGTGCACCAGGGGGTCGTGGCCACCACGTTCGCGGCGACCCTGCCACGCCGTGAACGCCCACAGCAGCACCGCTCCGAGCCCGATCACGAACACCGTCAGGGAGAAGCCGAACGGCTCCACCGGAGAATCCTCCTTGGGCTTGACCCAGCCCCAGGCGCTCGACTGCAGCACGCCGAGGACGACCAGGCCGAGGCCGGCGGCCGACAGCACCGAGCCGACGACGTCCAGCTTCGGCGCCGGGCCCGTCCGCACCGCGTCGACCACCTTCGGGGTCATCACCAGGATCAGTCCCACCAGCAGCACCTCGCCGGCGAAGATGATCCGCCAGGAGTACTCCGTGGTCGCCCAGCCGCCCAGGATCGGGCCGACCGCGATCCCCGCTCCGGCGACCCCGCCGATGACGGCGTACGCGACCTTGCGCGAGGCGCCCTCGAAGTTGCCGGCGATCAGCGCGACCATCGCCGGCAGGACCAACGCTGCGCCGATCCCCTCCAGGACCGACCAGCCGAGGGTGAGGATCGCCACCGAAGGTGCGACCGCGGTCACGGCCGAGCCGCAGGCGTAGATGATCAGCCCGATGACGAACGCCCGGCGCCGGCCGATGATGTCACCGATCTTGCCGCCGGTGAGCATGAACATCGCCATCACCAGGCAGTAGAAGGTGATCACGGCCTGGATCGTCGTCACCGTCGTGTCGAAGTCGTCCACCAGGGCGCTGATGGAGACGTTCATCGCCGACTGGTCGAGCACCATCACGAACTGCGCGATGGACAGCGCCACCAGGGGCAGCCAGTTCATCTTCGGTGCCGGGGCTGCCTGCGCCTCGACGGTGTCACCGGCTGTCACGCGCTGCTCTTCTCGTCGTCGTGAGCGAGACCCCGATCCCCGCCACGGTTGCTGATGTCCGCGTGACGCTAGCACCGCAGAGGCGTGGCCCGTGCGGATGTCCGGCGGGTCTCAGCCGACCGTCGCGGCCAACGTGAGGCCGTGCTCCTCGGCGATCAGCTCGGCCGCGCGCTCCCCGATCATGATGGTGGCCGCGTTGGTGTTGCCGCTGACCACGGTGGGCATCACGCTGGCATCGGCCACCCGTAGCCCGGCGACGCCGAGCACCCGCAGCTCGGCATCGACCACGCTGCCGATCCGGCAGGTCGAGGTCTCGTGGTAGACGGTCAACGCGTAGTGGCGGGCAAGGTCCCCCAGGAGCGCGTCGCTGGGCGGCTCCCCCGCCGTGTGGCCATGGGCCGCGGCCAGCGCGGGCGGCACCATCAACGCACCGAGCCCGTCACCGGGCCAGTGGGCGACGATCTCCAGGGCCCGGCGCATCACCGCCAGCATCACCGTCACGTCGTGGGGGTCGGCCAGGTAGTTCAGGTCGATCCGCGGGGCGTCCGCGGCGTCGGAGCTGACCAGGCAGACCTCGCCCTCGGAGTGCGGCTGCACCGGGTTCGGCAGCACCACCACGGTCTCGGCGGCCGGCGACAGCGCGGTGTCGGGGTCATCGAAGTAGTCCGCAGGGTCGACCCGGAACAGGTGTCGCCAGATGTCGGGGGTGTAGCCGCAGGCCAGCAGCCCGATCTGGGCGTCGTGGGTGTGCAGGTCTCCCAGGCCGGTCGAGAAGAACGCGACGGCGTCGTAGAACGACGACGAGGCGAGCCCTTTCCCGGTGGTCGCCCACTCCATCACCTGGCGCTCGGCCTCGGCCTTGAGACCGGCCAGCTCGGGCGGCAGGTCCGCGTCGTCGGCCGGGTCGGCCGGCAGCGGGCCGGCCGGAGCCCGGAGGGCGTCCGGCCCGAGCGCGATCGCGATCTCGGTCATCGTCAAAGCCACACCGGGCGCCGGGAAGACCAGCGGCACGTGCAGGTGGTCCTTGAGGTGCTTGCCGACGTGCGGGTTGTCCACGACGCACTCGACGTCCACGCCCGCGAGCTCGTCGCGGGGGCCGATGCCGGAGAGCAGCAGCACCTGCGGCGACCCGATGGCGCCCGCGCTGACGACGACCTCGCGGTCGGCGTGGATCGTCACGCGGCTGCCGTCGGCGTCGCGGTAGCGCACGCCGGTCGCGCGCGGGCCGGCTCCGCTCTCCTCGAGCACCACCTGCTCGACCTGCGCATGGGTGATCACGGTGAGGTTCTCGCGCTCGAGCACGGGCTCGAGGAACGCGTGGTACGTCGAGGACCGCTTGCCGTCGCGGGTGGTGGTCTGGAACAACGACGAGACCCCGACCGGACCGCCCCGGTCGCGACCGTTGTAGTCGCCCATCGGGATCCCGGCCGCCTCGGCCGCGGCGACGAACTGCTCAGCAGCCACCGTGCGCGGCGAGCGCACCGAGACCCCGAGCGGACCGCCCGTGCCGTGCACGTCGTCCTCGATGACGACCCCGTCGGGCGGGTCGGGCGGGACCAGGTCCTCGCTCTTGGCGAAGTAGGGCAGCACGTCGTCGTAGGACCAGCCCTTGGCTCCGTCGGCGGCCCAGCCGTCGAAGTCGCCGGGGTGACCGCGCACGTAGGCCATGTAGTTGAGGCCGGAGGACCCGCCGAGCATCTTGCCGCGCGGCACCATCATCCGGCCGTCGGTGAGCCCCTTGCCGGCACCACCGGGGTCGCCGGTGTACATCCAGTCGACCTCGGGGTCGAGCTGGAGCGACGCGACCGCCGCCGGCATCACCTCGTGCGGCGGTGGGGTTCCGCCGGCCTCCACCAGGGCCACGCGCACGGAGGGGTCCTCGGTGAGGCGCGTCGCGATCACCGCGCCCGCCGAGCCGCCTCCCACCACGATCACGTCGTACCGGTCGCCGTCGGCTGCTTCGCTCATCGTCGATGTGTACCACTCCCCGGCCGGTGCAGCCAGGGGCGCGACTGTCAGGTCGCGGCGCTCCGCCGCGTCACCTGGGTAGAGCGGAGCCACGCCCGGCCCCGCCCCCGTCGCAGCACGACGGCCCCACGCTCGGAAGGACCAGCATGACCTCCTCGACCACGCTGCTCGACCACGACTTCGCGGACGGCTTCACCGGCGACGTCATCGAGCCCGACTCGCCCGACTACGACGACGCACGACGTACCGCTCTGGCGTCCGGCAGCCCGGCCGTGGTGCTGCGGCCCGCGAACGTCACGGACGTGCGCACGGCGGTCGCGTTCGCGACCCGGACCGGGCTCGCTCTGTCCGTCCGCGGCGGCGGGCACGGGTTCCCCGGCTTCGGCACCAACGACGGCGGTGTCGTGATCGACCTCGGGCGGATGTCCGGCACCGAGGTCGTCGACCACCAGCGGCACCTGGTCCGGATCGGCGGCGGTGCCACCTGGGGCCCGGTCGCGGACGTGCTGGCCACCCACGGCCTGGCGATCTCGTCGGGGGACACCCGGACCGTCGGTGTGGGCGGGCTGACCCTGAGCGGTGGCATCGGCTGGAAGGTGAGGAAGCACGGGCTGGCGCTCGACAGCCTGGTGGCGGCAGAGGTGGTCACCGCAGGCGGTGACATCGTGCGTGCGAGCGCAGAGGAGAACCCCGAGCTGTTCTGGGCGCTGCGCGGTGGCGGTGGGAGCTTCGGCATCGTCACCGCCTTCGAGTTCCGCGCACACCGCACGACCGACGTCTTCCACGGCCGGATCGCGTTCGCCGCAGCCGAGGCATCCGACGTGCTGCGCGGCTGGGCCGACCTGCTGAGCACGGCTCCCGACGAGCTGACCTCCACGCTCGAGCTCGCGAACCCGTTCACCGGGGGTCCCGAGTCACCGGTCGAGGTCGCGGTCGTCTACGACGGCGACGACCCTCAGCGCGCGGCCGAGGCGATCGACCCGATCCGGCGGCTCGGTCGAGTGGTCCACGACGACGTCGCGCTGACGCCGTACGCCGCCACGCTCGCCGAGGGCATGGTCCTGCCGCCCGGCCTGCGGATCGTCACGCGGAACGGGTTCGTCGACGCGACCGCCGTGCCCGCCGTGGTCTCGATCCTCACCGACGTCGCCGCCGCGAAGGGCTCGCCCTTCCTCGGTGTGCGCAGTCTCGGTGGTGCGGTGGCACGGGTGCCCGACGACGCCACGGCCTACGCCCACCGCCAGGCGGAGCTGGTGGTGGTCACGACCATCGGCGGCCCTGCGCCGGTCGTCGAGGCCGCCGTCCCCACGCTCGAGGCGGTGTGGGCGAGGTTGGCTCCCCACGTGAACGGGGCCTACGCGAACTTCCTCAGCTCGGCCACCGACAGCGACGTCGCCGCCATCTACCCCACGGACACGAGGGCACGGCTCGCGGAGGTCAAGCGCAGGTACGACCCGGAGAACCTGTTCCGGGCGAACCACAACGTGCGTCCCGGCAGTACGGTGCAGGCCCGAGCCTGACCCCACACCCGGAGGCGACATGGACCTGTTCCAGATCGACGACACCCAGCGGCTGAGCCGCGAGGACGCGGCCGCGCGGCTGCACGCGCTGGCCGACGTGCTGGCGAGGAACAACGTGATCGAGTTCGAGCGCGACGGTCGCCGGATCACCGTGAAGGTGCCGGACGAGGTCGCCCTCAAGATCGAGGTCGAGATCGGGGACGACGAGCGCGAGATCGAGGTCGAGCTCACCTGGTGACGGGGGCGGCGTCCGCCCCCGTCCGGGCTCGCCGTCCCAGCACGAGCGCCGCGCTGAGGGCGCCCAGGGTGCCCAGGGTCTCGTCGCCGAGGGTGTCGGTGTACGCCGTGTCGAGCTCGGTGCCGTGCCGGATGAACGTGTACCACTCGGCGAGCTCCCAGCCGATCGCGAGGACCGCCCCGATCCCGGTGACGAGCAGGACGAGCACCCACACCGGCCGGATCACCTGACGCTCGAGCAGCAGGCCGATCCCGAAGCTCAGCAGGAGCCAGTTGACGTAGTGGTTGGCGTCGTCCCACCACGAGACGGTGTCGTACAGGTCCAGCGTGTTGCCGGTGACGTCGACCAGGAAAGGCGCGGCGATGAACGCGAAGCCGGCCCACGGCAGTGGCCGGGTGTCGCCCCGACGGCGAGCGAGCAGCCACCACACCAGCGGAGGCAGGAGCATCACGACCGGGTAGGCGACCAGGCGGCCGCCGAACGCCTTGCCCTCGAACTGCGGCAGTCCGGTGGCGAACGTCGCGACCGCGAGCTGCCCGACGGTCAGCACCAGGATCACGACGTACGCCGTGCGCGCGCGTCGCTCCACCGTGCCCCTTCCGCCGCCGCGAAGGGCCCAGGGTCCCACGCCACTCATGGTCGCGCCCCGCGGGGCTGCGTGAGCCGGCGGGGCGCTGTCCTCGGGCGTCGGGGTCTTGGGACCGGGGGCATCCGGGGAGTTGCGCGGATGATAACGCAGGACCCCGCACATATTGCAAGCCCCGTGTGGCGGCACCCGGACTCGGGGCCACGGCTCGGGGCAGCATGACGGCACAGGGGCGGGGTACGGGGGCGACCTCACAGCCACGGGAGGAGAGCCCCATGTCCACCGACGCCATCGTGCTCCTGAAGAAGGAGCACCAGCAGATCCGCAAGGCCTTCCGCGCCTTCGAGGACGCCGGAGAGCGTGCCGAGGCCCGCAAGGGACAGCTCGTCGACAGGATCATCGAGCTGCTGACCATCCACACCTACCTCGAGAACGAGGTCATGTACCCACGCGTTCGCGACCTGCTGCCGGACCTCGAGGACGACGTCCTGGAATCCTATGAGGAGCACCACGTCGCCGACCTCCTGGTCTTGGAGCTCTCAGGCATGAAGCCGAGCGACGAGCGGTTCGACGCCAAGACCACGGTGCTCATCGAGAACGTCGAGCACCACATGGCCGAGGAGGAGCAGGAGTGGTTCCCGCAGGTACGTGAAGGCCTCGGCCGCAAGACGCTCCAGGAGATCGGCGCGGAGATGCTGGAGAAGCGGGAGAAGGCGCCTCGGCGTCCCAGCCAGCCGGGCGCGGTCAAGAAGGTCGTCAAGGCCGTCGCCGGCTGAGTCGCCGCCAGTCACCGGCCGCCGGCCGCGTCAGTAGCGGTCGGCGACGACCGGCTGCTGGTCGACCGGCGTGCCGCGCTGGATGGTCCAGGCCAGCCGGACGAGAGCGGCGTGGGTCCAGATCAACGGCGTCGCGGAGCGCGTGCCCTCGCCGAGCCGGCAGCACGCCCGACCGGTGGGAGCGCGCCCGTCCCACGCCTGCTCGGCGAGCAGGTCCGAGGAGCTGCCCGTCCGGGCCATGGTCCGCAGGTAGCGCATCGCGCCGTCGCCGGCGGTCACGGCGTACTCGCCCCGCTCACCGGTGAGCAGCGGCCACACCCGCCCGAGGGTGGTGTGGGTGCCGGGGTCGGTGATCGTCCACTCCCCACCGTCGCGGGTCTCCCCGTATCCGTCGAAGCTGGAACGGTGCCACAGCGGCCCGTTCGGGGTCCGGACGCCGAGCCTGCGGTCGACGACCGCGAGCGAGGACCGCACCACCGGGTCGTGCGGGCCGAGGATGCCGAAGCGCACGAGGTCGAGGAAGCTCGGGTCGACGACCCGGCGCTGGTCGACGGCCTTCGGTCCGCCGTCGCCGATGGCGTACTTCAGGCCGGTGTTCGGCCGGGCGTTCTTGGTCAGCCGCAGGAAGTACGGCCGCTTGCTGAGCGGGCCGTTCGTGGTGGCGGTCCAGGCCTTGACGTGCCTCTTCCACCGGTCCGCGACCCGGAGCCAGTGGCGGGCCGACGCATGGTCGCCGTGGTGGCGGGCGAGGTCGGCGGCGCAGACCAGGCCGGCGATCTCGGCGGCGATGGTGTTCGGCGAGTAGCCGGACTGGTTCTCCCACCGCTCCTGCGGGGTGAACGGTGCGTGGCGCCCGGTGTCGGGGTCGACGTAGCCGACCAGGAAGTCGGCGGCCTTCTTCACGTGGGCGTACGTCGTGGGCCCGACGCGGCCGGCGAGGTGGGCGAGCACGATCGGCAGCGCCACCTCGTCGAGCTGGAGACCGGTCCACACCGGGGTCCCGCTGACGTCGGAGTTCTGCGGGAACGACCCGTCCGGCTTCTGCTGCACGGTGAACAACCAGTGCACCATCCGGCGTACGGCGGCACGGTCGCCCATCGCCCACAGCGCGGTGCCGAACTGGTAGGCGTCGCGCGCCCACACCAGGTGGTAGGCCCCCGAGGGCGACGACAGGTCGGGCACCTCGTCGCCCCAGACCCACGGCGCCGTCGGCGAGGCGACGAACGCGCCGGGGTGCCGCTTGTCCTCGGCGGCGGCCACGACCAGCGCCGAGGCGAGGTACTCCCGGCGGATGCCGGCCGCACTGGCCGGCACCGCCTTCAGCGAGCGTAGCCACCTGTGCCACCCACCGTCGTAGCGCTGCTCGGTCGTGCCGAACGGCGTGCCGGCCGCCGCGTGCGCCACACGCCGTGCGGTCGCACCGGTGCCGCCGAAGCCGAGGCTCAGCCGAGCTGCTCGGTGGCCGGGGCGGCCGGTGACCCCGGTGATCCGGCCGATCTGCACGATGTTGCCCGGGCCGGCCGCGTCGTAGGTGTGGTCGAGCCGCTGGTCGTCCCTGAGGTCGGTCCAGCCGTCGCTGGTGCCGAGGTAGCCGGTCGACGTGGCTCCGAAGCGGGGGTGGGCCACGAGCGCGCTGCCGACCTTCGCGTCGCTCGCCACGAGCGTGTGTCCCGAGGTGCGCCCTCTGTCGTCCATGCCGTTGTTGTCGAGCGACGGGTCGTAGAGCGCGTAGAGCCGGTAGCTGCCGCCGTCGAGCGAGGTGAGGCGGACCTGCACCTCGAGCGCGTCGCGGCGAGGGTCGGTCACGAACGTCTCGACGATCCGGTACCTCCCCTGCCGGTCGGTGTTCACCTGGCGGAAGCGGAGGCTGCCGGCGTCGGGTCGCGTCGTGCGGTGTCGCATGTCGGTCGACTCACGGTCGGTGAACGAGTCGCCGGTCACGACCAGCTCCAGGCTTCGCACGCTGGGAGTCGAGAGGTCGGGATAGAACACCTCGCTCGTGCGGCCCTGCTGCAGGGTGAACCACACGTTGCTGCCGGTGCTGCGCGACGTGCCGAAGCCTGACTTGTCCGCCTCGGTCCAGGTCGCCTTGTGGCCCGGACCGCCCGGGGCCTCCGCGGCGTACGACGGGGGTCCGGTCGTGACGAGCACGGCACAGCCCAGGGCAACAGCGCTGGCACCAGCCAGCAGACGCGAGAACACAGAGAACCTCCGAGACAGGGAATCCACCGCCCGTACCCAGCAACCGAGCTGACAAACGGGTCGGCGGTCTGTGCGGGCTCAGAGGTCGGCGACGAGCGCGCGATGGTCCGACATCGGCAGCCAGACGGCTCGACCCCGCGCGGGTCCCAACCTCGCCGAGGTGAGGACGTGGTCGATCTGCACCTGGGGCGCGGTGGCCGGGAACGTCGCCGCCGACGCCAGCGGGCGCATCCCTGTCAGACGCCGAGCGCGGCGCGGCCCCATGTTGAGGTCGCCGAGCAGCACCAGGGGGCGCGACCCGGCCGGGGGCAGCGCAGCCAACAACCGCCGCAGCTGGCGGTTGTTCCACGGGCGCAGGAAGGACAGGTGGGTCGTCACCACCTCGAGCGGCCCGTCCGGAGTCTCGACGTCGGCCACGACGGCGACGCGTGGCTCGTCGCGCACCCACGCCGGTAGCCGACGTCCGGACCCCAGGTGCGGCACCGGGACCGGCGCCCCGGGCAGACGGACCACGCGCCAGCTGCGGACGTCGTACCGGCTGAGGAGGGCGATGCCGTACGCCGGGGCGTCGGGCGGCTCCTCCCCCGTTCCCACTGTCCACGGCTCGCCCGGCGTCCCGGTCAGCGCGGCGACGAACCGGTGGTGGGTCGCGCCCATCGCCTCGGCCGCGATCGCCGTCAGGTCCGCCCCCTGCGAGCGGGGCTGGTGGCGGTCCACCTCCTGCAGCGCGAGCAGGTCGGCGTCGAGGGAGGAGATCGCGGCGCTGAAGCGGTCCTCGTCGTACCTGCCGTCCACCGGTGACCGCCCACCGAGGATGTTGAACGTGGCGATCCGCACGAGCCGTTAGCCTGCCACGCGTGACCAACGACGTCGGCCCGCTCGCGCGCCGCCGCGCAGGGGTCCTGCTCCACGTCTCGTCGCTCCCCGGCGGCACGCTCGGCCCCGAGGCCCGCGCGTTCGTCGACTTCCTCGCCGCGGCAGGCTGCACCGTCTGGCAGGTGCTGCCGCTCGTCCCGCCCGACGAGGAGGGCTCGCCGTACCGCTCGCTCTCGACGATGGCCGGACACGCTGGCCTGCTCGACGGGGCCGTCCCGGGTCCCGAGCCGGGCGACCCGGCGTATCGCGACTGGTGCGAGCGGGAGGCGGACTGGCTCACGCCGTACGTCGAGTACCTCACCGTCCGCACGACGCTCGGCGGCACGCCCTGGCCGGAATGGGAGCCGGCGCTGCGTGACCGCGACCCGGCACGCGTCGCCGAGGTCCTCGGTGCGGCGTCCGGCCTGGCCGAGCGCATCCGTAGCGAGCAGTGGCGCTTCGACGAGCAGTGGAGGGCCCTGCGCGCCTACGCCGCCGACCGAGGCGTCCTGCTCTACGGCGACCTGCCCATCTTCGTCGCCCACGACAGCGCTGACGTCTGGGCCCACCGCCACCTGTTCCGCCTCGACGACGCCGGAAGGCCGACGACGGTCACCGGTGTGCCACCCGACTACTTCGCCGTCGACGGCCAGCGGTGGAACAACCCCCACTACGACTGGGCCGCGATGGCCGTCGACGGCTACGCGTGGTGGCGACGCCGGATCGCCCGGCAGCGCGACCTGTTCGACCTGGTGCGGATCGACCACTTCCGCGGCCTCGAGGCGGCGTGGCACGTGCCGATGGACGCCCCGACGGCGAAGGACGGCTGGTGGGAGACAGGTCCCGGTCGCGACCTGCTCGGCCCCGTCGTCGAGGCCGCCGGCCCCGGCTCGCTCGTCGCGGAGGACCTCGGGGTGATCACCCCCGCCGTGGAGGACCTGCGGCTCGCGTTCGGGCTGCCGGGCATGAAGGTGCTCCAGTTCGCCTTCGACGGCGACCCGGACAACCCCCACCTCCCGGCTCACCACGCCGAGCACTCGGTCGTCTACACCGGCACCCACGACAACGACACGACCCTGGGCTGGTGGCGGTCGCTGTCCGACGGCACGCGCGACCTGGTGCGGCCGCTGCTGGCCGATCCCGACGAGCAGATGCCCTGGACGCTGGTGCGGCTCGCGCACGCATCGCGCGCGCGACTGGCCGTCGTACCGGCTCAGGACCTGCTCGGGCTCGGCAGCGAGGCGCGGATGAACACCCCCGGCGTGCCCGAGGGCAACTGGACCTGGCGGGCCGCCGACGGGAGTTTCGACGAGGACCTGGCCGCGCGGCTCCGGGAGTCCGTGGTGGCGGCGGGCCGCTGACGCTTCAGCCGCCCGCGAGGTGAGCGGCCAGGTGGTCGACCACCTCGCGCGCGTCGTCCTCGATGCCGTGGATGAACGTCGACTTGCGGCGTCGCAGGACCGGGAGCCCGAGTGCGTAGAGGCCGGGGCTCTCGACGACGCCGCCGTCGTGGCGGAGCCGGCCCTTCTCGTCGAGCACCGGCACGTCGAGCCAGGAGTAGTCGGGCCGGTAGCCGGTGGCCCAGACGACCGTGCGGATCTCGCCGCTGCCCAGGTCGACCTGCAGCCGGGGCGAGTCGGGCGCCCTGGTCGGCGCGAGGTCCTCCGCTGCGTCGTCGGTCTCGTGCCCGTGGGTCAGCGCCCAGTCGTCGAAGGTGCCCAGCAGCCGCCGCATCTTGAGGTCGGCCAGCGAGAACGTGTTGCGCAGGCCGCCGGAGAACTGCGCCCGCCCGTCGCGCACGTTGGCCCACCGACCGACCAGCTCGACGCCGAGGTCGGTCAGCGCGTTGAGGTCGAGGGTGGCCCGCTCGGGCGTCCCGACGAGCTGCGGCGAGGGCAGCCCGCGGGCGCGGGCCAGGTCGTCGACCTCGTCGTACCGCTCGTCCCACACCCCCGAGGCGTCCATCCACCAGAGCACGTCGTGGCCGCGGTAGGTGCGCGGCAGCCGCACGTGCTCGCCGACCGCCAGGGTCACCGGCCGTCCCGACCGTCGGATCTCGGCCGCCAGCTGGACGCCCGTCGCCGCTGCGCCGACGACCAGCACGCCGCCGTCGGGGAGGTCATCGGGGCGGCGGTAGTCGAACGTCGTGAGCTGCGCCACCGAGGCCGGCACGGCGCTGCAGAGGGCAGGCACCGACGGCAGGTTGCAGGCACCCGTGGCGATCACCACGGTCCGGCAGCGGAGCTCACCGTCGGATGTCGTCACGGCGTACCCGTCGTCCGTCCGTCGTACGCCGGTGACGTCGACGCCGGTGCGGACCGGCGCCCGCGACGACGCGGCGAACCCGTCGATGAGCTCGACCACCTCGCTCATCGACAGGAACCCGTCGGGGTCGGGCCCGTCGTACGGACGCCCCGGCAGGTTGCTCAGCCGGTTGGGCGTGAGCAGGCGCAGCGAGTCCCAGCGCTCGCGGCGCCAGGTGTTGGCGACCTCGCCGCGCTCGAGCACGACGTGGTCGACCGATCGCTCGGTGAGGAAGTGGCTGGCCGCCAGGCCCGCATGGCCGGCCCCGAGGACGACCGTCGTGACACGGTCGCCGGCACCCGCGTCAGACAACCTCGACGGTCACGTCGGTGGGGTTGGTGAGCGCGTCGAAGACCGCGGACCGCTTCTGCGACTGGGCGACCAGGGCCGCGATGTCCTCCGGGGAGGCGTCCGCGTCGATGTCGAAGGTCACCTTGACGTTGTTGAAGCCGTTGCGCACGTCGCTGTCGGCGCCGAGGATGCCCCGGATGTCGTGGTTGCCCTCGACGGTCGACTCGATGGAGCGCACCTGGATCCCGCGGTTCTGGGCCACGGACGCCACGCCGGCGGTCAGGCAGCTGGCCAGGCCGACGAGGAGGTACTCGATCGGCGTGATCGCGTTGTCGGTGGCGGCGAACACCTCGGGGTGGTCGGCGTCGAGCACCGTCTCGGTCTTGTGCTGCTGCTCCTCGCCGAGGCCGAAGTAGTTCTGGATCGTGGTGGTGCTGTGGACGCCGTGCTGCCACTTCGAGGTGGCCCGCCAGGTGAACTGGGCGGCCTCCGGCGCGCCCTTGAGCACGTCGCGTGCGTCGAGCAGTGCCTGGACGTTGACGCCGTTGTCGGCCACCGGGCTCTCGGTCGTGGTCATCTCGGGGTACCCCCTCGGGTAAAGGTCTTGTCGATCGGACTTGTCCACAATGAAACCAGGACCGCGGCTAGCATCGCCATCATGTCGCCAGTCGAGACGCGCGCGGCCGGCTCGGTCGGCAGCGTCGAGACCCGCTACCTCGACCTGGCGGAGCCGGTGCGGCTCGACTGCGGGCGCGACCTCCACCCGGTGCGCATCGCCTACGAGACCTACGGCGTGCTGTCACCGCGGCGCGACAACGTGATCCTGGTGTGCCACGCCCTCAGCGGCGACGCCCACGCCGCCGGCCACTCGACGTCGGCGACGGACGAGAGCACCCGCGACGGGTTCGGCGCCGAGGAACGCGACGGCACGTCGGGCAGGGGGCTCGGATGGTGGGACGGGATGATCGGGCCCGGCAAGGCGTTCGACACCGACCACTCCTTCGTGGTCTCCACCAACCTCCTGGGCGGGTGCCGCGGGTCGACCGGGCCGTCGTCGACCGATCCCGCGACCGGCACGCCGTACGGTTCTGACTTCCCGGTGATCACGGTGGCCGACATGGTGCGCGTCCAGCGTGCCTTCCTCGATGCCCTCGGCATCGAGCGCCTGGCGGCCGTCGCGGGCGGCTCGCTCGGCGGGATGCAGGCCCTGGAGTGGGCGATCCTCTACCCCGACCAGGTCGACGCCGTCGTGGTGATCGCCAGCACGCACGCCCTCCACCCGCAGGGCATGGCCTGGAACGCGATCGCCCGCGAGTCCATCATGCGCGATCCCGACTGGCAGGGCGGTCACTACTACGGCACCGGCCGTCGCCCCGACGCCGGCATGGGCGTGGCCCGGATGGTCGGGCACATCACCTACCTGTCCGCGCTCGCGCTCGACGACAAGTTCGGCCGCCGGCTCCAGTCGGCCGACGACATCCGCTACACCGTCACCGAGCCGGAGTTCGAGGTCGAGAGCTACCTCGACCACCAGGCCGACGTCTTCGTGCGCCGGTTCGACGCCAACACCTACCTCTACACCTCGCGCGCCCTCACCTACTTCGACCTCGCCCGCCAGTACGGCGACGGCTCGCTGAAGACCGCGCTCGAGGGCGTGGCGGCGCGCACCCTGCTGATCGCGTTCAGCTCCGACTGGCTCTACCCGCCGGCGGCGTCGCAGGAGATCGACGACGCGCTGCGCATGCTCGGCAAGCCGGTGGAGCTGCACGTGATCGACGCGCCGTACGGCCACGACTGCTTCCTGCTCGAGGAGGCGCGGCAGACGCCGCTCATCCAGCGGTTCCTGGCCGCCGGCCGGACCCCCGCACGAGACCAGGCATGAGACGACGGAAGAGGCTCCAGTGACCGACCAGCCCGCTCGGACCGAGGAGGACCACGACTTCGGCTTCGAGACCCGCCAGCTGCACGCCGGGCAACGGCCCGACCCCAACACCGGGGCCCGCGCGGTGCCGATCTTCCAGACGACCAGCTACGTGTTCGAGGACCCTGAGTCGGCGGCGGCGTACTTCAACCTCCAGGAGTACGGCAACACCTACTCCCGGATCATGAACCCGACCGTCGCGGTCCTCGAGGAGCGGGTCGCCAACCTCGAGGGTGGGGCCGGCGCCGTGGCGTTCGCCAGCGGGCTCGCCGCGCAGGCCGCCGCGCTCTTCACGCTCCTCGAGCCGGGTGACCAGATCGTCTCCTCGTCGGCGCTGTACGGCGGGACGGTGAACCAGTTCAAGCACCTGCTGCGCAAGCTCGGCATCGAGGTGACGTGGGTCGATCCCGACGACTCCGAGGCGTGGCGCCGGGCCGTGACCCCGCGCACCAAGGCCTTCTTCGGCGAGACGATCGGCAACCCGGGCGGCAACGTGCTCGACCTCGAGACGATCGCGTCGATCGCGCATGAACACGACCTGCCGCTGGTCGTCGACAACACCTTCGCCACGCCGTACCTGTGCCGGCCGATCGAGTGGGGCGCCGACATCGTGATCCACTCGGCCACCAAGTTCCTCGGCGGGCACGGTACGACGATGGGCGGCGTGGTCGTGGAGGCCGGCACGTTCGACTGGTCGAACGGCCGCTTCCCCGTCGTCGCGGACCCGTCACCGGCGTACCACGGGCTTCAGTTCCACGAGACGTTCGGCACCTACGGCTACCTGATGAAGCTGCGGGCCGAGACGCTGCGTGACCTCGGCGGCGCGCTCTCGCCGTTCAACGCGTTCCTGCTCCTCCAGGGGATCGAGACGCTCTCGCTGCGGATGGACCGGCACGTCACGAACGCCCGGACCGTCGCGTCGTTCCTGGAGTCGCACGAGCTCGCGTCCCACGTCACCTACCCCGACCTTCCCGGCAGTGCCTACCGTCCGCTGGTCGAGAAGTACCTGCCGCGTGGCGCAGGGGCGGTCTTCTCCTTCGACTGCGCCGGTGGCCGGGCCGGCGGGCTCGGCCTGATCGGCGGCGTGAGCCTCTGGTCGCACCTCGCGAACGTCGGCGACGCCAAGAGCCTGATCATCCATCCGGCGACCACGACCCACCGCCAGCTCAGCGACGAGGAGCTGCGGGCGGCCGGCGTCGGGCCTGGGACGGTGCGGCTGTCGGTCGGGACGGAGTCGGTCGACGACCTGCTGTGGGACCTCGAGAAGGGCTTCGCCCGGGTCGCCGAGGCGCCGGGCGAGGAGGTGACCGCATGAGCGACCTCGCCCGCTACCAGGACCCGCTGACGATCCAGCGGGTGCTCCACTCCATGCGGACCATTGCCGTCGTCGGCCTCTCGAACAACCCGCTGCGGGCCAGCTACTTCGTCGGCTACTACCTCCAGCGGCACGGGTACCGCGTCATCCCGGTGAACCCTCGCGAGACGGAGATCCTGGGCGAGACCAGCTACCCGAGCCTGCGGGACGTCCCCGAGCACGTCGACCTGGTCAACGTCTTCCGCGCCCCCGACGCGCTGCCGGAGATCGCCCGCGACACGGTGGCGATCGGCGCCGACGCGCTGTGGTGCCAGTTCGGCGTGATCAACGCCGAGGGCGCGCAGATCGCCGAGGACGGCGGGGTCACCGTGGTGATGGACCGCTGTCTCAAGGTCGAGCACGCGCGCTACATCGGCCGGATGCACTGGCTCGGCTTCAACACCCAGCGGATCACGTCGGTCCGCACCGGTCTCCAGTAGCCGCGGCTCTCTCACCCGGGTCAGGCGACGCGCCCACGGGCAGCACCTGCCAGGTTGAGGGGACGATCCATCCCAGACCCGCGTCCTCGGGAACGCCGTCACCCACCGCCGCTCCGGCGGATGGCTCATCGCCGACGGGCGGATCCCGATCCAGGCGATCATCGCCTCGGTCGAGGCCGATGACGACACCGATGACGAGACAGTGGGAGCCTGACGTGCCGATGAGAGCAGCCCGGGTAGGACGAGTCGGAGTGATCGGCCACCCGGTGGCCAAGACCGCCGTCGTCGCGAAGGCCGTGACACCTGGCCCCGCACCTATCGCCAAGACGGCCGTCGTCGCCGCTGCCGTCACCCCGGGTCGGCGTCGCCGGCGCATCTGAGAGATCGCGGCCGTGGGCGCCGATGCGCTGTGGTGCCAGTTCGGGATCATCAACACCGACGACGCGCACATGGACCAGACCGAGCCGGACGAGGTCCTGGGCGTTGGACGAACGTTCGTCCTAGGAGCCCGTGGGTGGAACGTTCGTCCAAAGAAACGAGCCACTGGTCGGTAGGGTCCCGGGCATGCGTGGGTCTGGTGTCCTGGTCGTGGCGCTCGGTGGGCTCGTCGTCGCGGGGACGTTCTCCGGCGCCACCGCGGCGGTCGACGGCGGGGCCGCCCACCGGGTCGCGGCTGCCGCGGCTGCTCCCTCCTGTACCTCACAAGGCGGCACGCACGCCGTACGACGGCCGACGTTCGTCCGGCGGATCGCCACCGGGGAGACCGGATGGTTCTCCTCCCCCGGGCTGGTCGACCTCGACGGCGACGGGCGGCTGGAGATCGTGGCGCCGTTCTACTCGACGTTCGTCTACGACGCGAAGGGCCACCTGCTCGCGAGGGGCACGAAGACCGGCGGCCGGGTCTACGCACCGTCGGTCGTCGCCGACCTCGACGGCGACGGCAGGCCGGAGATCGTGGTGGGCGGCTCGGGCAGTGTGGCGGCCTACGACCTCCGGCACGGGCGCCTGCGCCTGGTGAAGGGCTGGCCGGCCTCGGTCCGCAGCGGCGGCCAGACCCCCGAGGTGCGCGGCCTCGCGGCCGCCGACCTCAACCACGACGGCCGGGTGGAGGTGGTCGCGACGACCACCAACACCTCCCCCACCGGCGCCCAGGTCTTCGTGTTCAACGCCCGCGGCAAGCGGTTCCAGCCGGCGACGGGTCACCACCCCGCCTGGCCGCGCTACAACCGGCTGACCGGCAAGGGCAACGACCTCCACTTCAACGGCGTGGGCAACCACGGCTACGGCGAGTACGGCGAGAACGTCGCGATCGGCAACATCGACGACGACCCCGCGCTGGAGATCATCACCACGTTCGACAACCACCAGATCAACGCGTTCAACCTCGACGGCACCTCGGTCCTGGCCTCGCCGTGGTTCACCAACCCGGAGTCCGGCGCGGCCGGCCGGAGGATGGGCTGGGGCCAGTTCATCCGTTGGGCCGACCCGCGCGTCGAGCGGCGCCACTACCACCTGCACACCGGCGCGTGGCCGAGCCCCGCTCGGCAGGCGTGGCTGCAGTGGACGGCCTCCCCGCCGGCCGTCGCGGACCTCGACGGCGACGGCCGCAACGAGGTGATCGGCCTCCCCAACGTCGAGCGCCACATCCCCTACCGCACCCAGGGGTACGCGTTCATGGCCCTCGACGGGGCGTACGGCGACGGCAGTCGCTCGGCGCGACGACACCGCGGCTTCGAGACCCTCAAGATGTCCAACCGCCCGGTCTTCCGACCCGACGGCGACTGGTACCCGCCCAGCGGCATTCCGGCGCCCACCATGGTCGACCTCGTCGGCGACTCGCGCCCCGAGATCGTCGCTGCGTTGCCCGGCGGCCGGGTCTACGCCGTCGGTCCCGACGGCCATCGGCTCTGGACCTACCAGTACGCCTCGCCGACGGCCAAGACGTTCGCCTCGGAGGTCGTCGCCGCGGACCTGAACAAGGATGGAACTCCCGAGCTGGTCTTCGGCACGTACGCGCTGCACCGCGACGCCGGGCGGCTGATCGTGCTGTCGGCGCACGGGAAGCGACTCTCGGTCACCCGGCTACGCCACCAGGGCCAGGACGGAAACGGCATCGGGGTGGCCGCCGCGCCGTCCATCGGTGACCTGACCGGCAACGGCACACTCGAGATCGTGCTCACCACCTTCGACCACGGGATCGACGTCTACACCGTCCCGGGCTCCGGATCGGCGTGCCTCCCATGGCCGACCGGCCGCGGCAACCTGCTCCGCAACGGGATGAGCGCGGCCACCGCCCGGTGAGGGGTGGCCGCGCCCAGGTCTCGGCTCAGAGCCCGCTGCGACCGCCCCGGACGCGACCGATGATGAAGATCGCGAGCGCGACGATGACCAGGATGATGAGAATCGTCCACAACATGGTGAGGCTCCTCCGATAGGTGACGGGCCCTGGTGGACCTCAGAGATCGTTCCCCCTCTCAGGGATCCTGAAACGTCTACGCCGTGCCGGCTGCCCGCTCCTCGCCTGGCAGACCGCACGCTCCCCCGGACCCGGAAAACGCGGAACGGTTCTGCGACACGCCGACCCGATCACTCATCCGTTCCGCGTTTTCCGTTCTCAGGCCCTCCACCTGTCCCGCCCAGGACCACCCCGAGACCGCCCACCACCCGCTCCAGGTCCACCAGCACACCGACGACTCCGGCCACCGGCGTAACGCCGGCGGCGTCGGTGCGTTGCACCTCACGGGGGCCGTGCGGCGGGACCGGTCAGCCTCGTTGCCATGACGGCCGGCCGCACGGCACCCCTACACCCCCACCCCACGCCCCGCACACCGGAGCCACGCGGACCTCCTCCCCAGGGGTGATACCGAGGGCGGCGTGGGGGACCACGATGGGGATGCCTACGCGGGTGTGGGCCGGGGGCACGTCCGCGCACGCCCGCCTCCGGCACCGCCGGGAGCGGCTGACGGGATTCACCACTCTCGGAGGTCCATCCGCATGAAACGTCTCATCAGTACGGTGCTCGCCGGCGCCACGGTCCTGGCCGTGACGTCGGTGGCCAGCAGCTCACCGGGTTCGTTGCCGTCCCGCGACGAGGCCGCCCTTGCGCCCACCCGGGGCGCCCCGAGCCACGGCATCGAGGCCAAGGTCAACGCCCTGCTCGCCAAGATGACCACCCAGGAGAAGCTGCAGCAGGTTCAGCTGCTCTCCGACGGCCAGATCACCGACGCCGACGCCAAGGCGGGCGTCGGCGGGGTCTTCAGCCTCGTGGACCCGGCGAAGATCAACCACTTCCAGCACGTCGCCGTCGAGCAGTCGCGCCTCCACATCCCGATCCTGTTCGCCTACGACACCATCCACGGCTACCGCACCATCTTCCCGGTGCCTCTCGGCGCCGCGAGCTCGTTCGACCCGGCCGTCGCCAAGGCCGACGCCAGCATCGGCGCCCGTGAGTCGGCGACCGTCGGCATCAAGCAGGTCTACAGCCCCATGGTCGACGTCTCCCACGAGCCCCGCTGGGGCCGGATCGTCGAGGGCAACGGCGAGGACCCCTACGTCGGCTCGGTGATGGCCGCGGCCCGCGTCAAGGGCGCTCAGGGCCGTCACTACTCCGCGCGCAACAAGGTCGTCGCCAGCGTCAAGCACTTCGTCGGCTACGGCCAGCCCGAGGGCGGTCGCGACTACAACACCACCGACATGTCGGAGTCGCGTCTGCGCAACCTCTACCTCCCGCCGTTCAAGGCCGCCATCGACGCCGGCGCCGACACGGTGATGTGCTCGTTCAACGCGATCAACGGCGTCCCCGGGTGTGCGAACCCCTACACGGAGACCGACATCCTCAAGAAGGAGTGGGGCTTCGACGGCTTCATCGAGAGCGACTACACCGCCGTCGCCGAGACGCGGGCCTGCCCGCCGGTGAACCCGAACGAAGGTCCGTGCGGACACGGCACCGCCGCCGACGGGCCGGAGGCCGGGGCGAACGCGCTGATGGCCGGCACCGACTCGGAGATGGTCAGCACCAACATCCGTGACTTCGGCACCCAGCTGTTGGCGCAGCACCGGATCACCATGAGCCGGCTCGACGACGCCGTCCGCCGGATCCTGCGGGTCAAGTTCCGCGCCGGCCTCTTCGCCCACCCGTACGTCAACCAGGCCAAGGCCACCGACCCGGCCAGCTTCCTGACCCCGTCGGACCGCCAGGCGGCGCGCACCGCGGCGGGCAAGTCGATGGTGCTCCTCAAGAACGACGGCGCCACGCTGCCGTTCGACCCGAGCAAGAAGACCGCGGTGATCGGCCCGCTGGGCGACGACCAGCACGACATGCTCGGTCCCTGGTGGGGCCAGGGCCAGGACGCCGACGCGGTCAGCCTGCTCGACGGCATCAAGGCGCAGTCGCCGGGCACGACGTTCGCCCAGGGCTGCACGCTCAGCAACGACGAGCCGCCGGCGTACGACCCGGCGAACGACTGCCCGTCCACCAACGGCTTCGCCGAGGCGGTGGCGGCCGCGAACGCGGCAGACCAGGTCGTGCTGGCCCTGGGCGAGACCCGGGAGATGAGCGGCGAGGCGACCAGCCGGTCCACCCTCGACCTCCCCGGTCGTCAGCAGGAGCTGATCGACGCGATCAAGGCCACCGGCAAGCCGTTCGTGGTCGTGCTGTTCAACGGCCGCCCGCTCACCCTCGGCGACGTGGCGGCCAGCTCGCCCGCGATCCTCGAGGCGTGGTTCCCGGGCGTCGAGGCCGGCAACGCGGTGGCCGACGCCGTCTTCGGCAAGGTCGATCCGGGCGGCAAGCTGCCGGTCTCGTTCCCGCAGCGGCTCGGCCAGGTGCCGATCTACTACAACCACGAGCCGACCGGTCGGCCGTGCGACGTCACCGCGAAGTACGACTCGCGCTACCGCGACCTGCGCTCGTGCGACCCGCTGTACGCGTTCGGCTTCGGGCTCAGCTACACGACGTTCTCGGTCTCGGGCCTCACGCTCGACCGGCGCACCGTGTCGCCCCGTGGCAGCGTGCGCGCGACCGCCACCGTGACCAACACCGGTCACGTCGCGGGCGACGACGTCGTGCAGCTCTACCTGCACGACCCCGTCGCGAGCATCTCGCAGCCGGTCCGGCGACTGCGCGGCTTCGAGCGGGTCACCCTGCAGCCGGGTGAGTCGCGCAAGGTCACGTTCACCCTCGACCGCAGCGACTTCGGGTTCTACGACAACCGCGGACGGTTCGTGGTCGAGCCCGGACAGATCGAGGTGTACGCCGGCGACTCCTCGCAGGCGACGATGAAGGCGACGTTCACCGTCACCGGTCGGTGACGTCGACCTGACCCGGACCGGTGGGCTCCGCCCGCCGGTCCGGGTCAGCGAGCGGGGACGCGCACCTCGAACCGGCCGCCCGGACCTGGGCGCGCGACGAGGTCGCCGCCGGCGCTGCGTGCCATCCGGCGTGCCAGCGCGAGCCCGAGTCCGGAACCGTCCGGTCGCGTCGTGTGCCCGGGCCGGAAGACGCTGTCGAGATCCTCCTCCGCCACACCCGGCCCGTCGTCCAGCACGGTGATCACCACGCTCCGGCCGTCGAGGGACACCTCGACCCGGCCGGACCCCCCGCCGTGGCGCTCGGCGTTGTCGAGCAGCGGACGCAGCGATGCCACCAACGGCGACGCGGGCGCCGCGAGCACCACGTCGTCGTACGACGTGGACGGCAGGCCGAGGGCCGTCATCAGCTCACCGACGGTCACGCCGTCCGCGCCGCGGGAGTGGGCACGCGCCACCGCGAGCATCGTGTCGACCGAGTCGCGCATCCGGGTCGCCGCCGCGTGGATCGCGTCGAGGCCCTCGCGCTGCTCGGGGGTCGCGGTCCGCCGGGCCAGGTCGGCCTCGGCCAGCACCACGGCCAGCGGGGTGCGGAGCTCATGGGCGATCTCGTCGGTCAGCCGGCGCTCGGCCGAGAGGGCCTCGACGATCCGGTCGAGCATCAGGTCGAGCGTGCGCCCGAGGTGCGCTATCTCGTCACCGCCGGGGCCGGGGTCGAACCGCGCACCCGTGTCGTGCTCGCGCCAGTCGTCGGCGAGGTCGGCCATCGCCTGCACCTGACGCAGGGACCGGGTCGCCGCGACCCAGGCCGCCACCGTCGCCACCACGACGGTCGTCACCCCGAGCAGCAGGGAGAGCCACAGCGAGTGCCGCTCCGAGCCCTCGTACGGCTCGAGCGACTCGGCGGCCACGACGGTCGCGACGTGCGTGCCGCCTCGGGTCACCGGCAGCACGTAGAACGCGGCGTCCCCCACGGTGACCGTCCGTCGCTCGGGTGTGGCAGCGAGGCCACGCACCGTCCGCGACAAGGTGGGCTGCGAGAGGTCGCCGTCGACGAGCGTCCCGCTCTGGTCGAAGATCCAGAGGTTCTGGTCGAGCACCGGCGACCGCTGCTCCAGGACCTTGATCCCCTGCGGTGTGCGGACGACGGTGGCTCCCGCCGCCTGCGCCCGCGACGTGAGCCGCGAGTGCGCCGTCGCGTCGTTGCTGGTGGCGAGCAGCATCTGGACGCCGACCACCAGGAGGGCGGCGGTGACTGTCGACACGAGCAGCGCGGTCGCCGCCATCCGGGCCCGGAGGGAGCCGGTCCTCACTGCCACCGGTAGCCCACCCCGCGCACGGTGGTGATCGCCTCGAGGCCCAGCGGCGCGAGCTTGTTCCGGATCCGGCGCACGTAGGAGTCGAGGGTGTTGTCGCTGACCATCGCGCCGTGGGGCCAGGCGGCGGCGACCAGCGCGTGTCGCCGGACGACGGACGACGGCTCGGACATCAGCCGGCCCAGCAGCCTGAACTCCGTCGGGCTGAGCGCCACCTCGACGTCGCCCATGACGAGGGCGTGGCGTGCCGGGTCGAGCACCGGACGGTCCGACTCGACAGGCGAGGCGGAGGCGGTCCGGCGCAGCAGGGCGTCCAGCCGTACGCGGAGCTCGTCGAACTCGAACGGCTTGGTGAGGTAGTCGTCCCCGCCCGCTTCGAAGCCGGCGATCTTGTCGTGGAGCCCGTCGCGGGCCGTCAGGAACACGACCGGGGCGTCCACCCCCGCCGCGCGGAGCGCCAGACACAGATCGCGGCCATCGGCGTCCGGAAGGCCGATGTCGAGCACCAGCGCGTCCGGTGGTCGCGCCACGAAGGCCCGCAACGCCTCGGCCGCGGTCGCGGTCACCACCGGGTCATGGCCCATGAGCCGGAGCCCGCGCGCGAGGACGGAGCGGAGCGCGGGCTCGTCCTCGCAGACACCGACCACAGGCACACCGGAAGAGTAAGCGGCCTGCCCGCTGCTCACGCGAAGCGAACGATCGACAGGCCTCCGGCGACCAGGCAGTAGATCGCGAACGGGATCAGGGTGCGGGTGCGGAACCAGCGCTCGAGGAAGCGCGCGGCGACCAGCGCCGACCCGAACGCCGCGAGCGAACCCACCGCCACCTGGCCACGGATCCCGTTGCCGAGCGGGCCTGCGAGGTCGGGCACCTTGAGCAGACCTGCCGCCAGGATGATGGGCGTCGCGAGCAGGAAGGAGAAGCGCACCGCCTCCTCGTGGGTCAGCCCGCGCAGCAGACCGCCGCTCATCGTGACCCCGGAGCGGCTGATGCCGGGCAGCAGCGCGAGCGTCTGCACGACGCCGATCAGGCCCGCGTCGCGGGGGCTCACCTGCTGGCCGATGGCGACATCGACCTCCGACGCCGCACCTCCCTCGGCCACGTCGACGGGGCGGTGGGCCGGCGCGCGGCGTCGCAGGTACTCGGCCCCCGCCAGGATCAGTCCGTTGATGGTGAGGAAGATGGCGGCCGCGAGCGGCTTGGCGAAGAGGGTCCGCAGCGAGTGCTCGAGCAGCAGCCCGGTCACACCGGCCGGGATCGTCGCCAGCACGATCAACCAGGCGAGACGCTCGTACGTCGTCTCGATGCGGCGTTTCCGGACGGAGGTGAAGAAGCCGCCGATGATCCCCACCCAGTCGCGCCAGAACAGCACCAGCAGTGCGAGCGCGGTGGCGACGTGCAGCCCGACGATGAATGCGAGGTACGGCGACTCCGGGCTGGCCTCCTGCTGCACGAGCGTGTTCCAGCTCCCCCCGAGCCAGGCCGGCACGAGGACGGAGTGGCCCAGGCTGGAGATCGGGAACAGCTCGGTGACGCCTTGGAGGACGCCGATGACGATGGCCTGGAGGTAGGTCAGCTGGTCCACGTCTCACCACCCGTCCGTCGTCGGCACGGACGGGCCCAGGTCTCCACGGTCACGGCGCGAACCTAGGGCGCCGTACCTGCCATTTACCTGACAGCGGCCTCGCCCTCCTCGCCTGGCTGGCAGCCGGTCGACCTCTCGGTCAGGCGGCTGGCAGATCCCCGCGCCCATCCTCGGCACATGACTACTGCTCCCACGCTGAGTGCGCGCCGGATCATGCTGAACAAGGTGCCCGAGGTCACCCTCTACTTCTGGATCATCAAGATCCTCTGTACGACGGTGGGCGAGAGCTTCGCCGACTACATCAACGAGACGCTCGGGTTCGGCCTGACCAAGACGACCCTGCTGTTCTCCGCGGGCCTGGTCATCGCCCTGATCGGCCAGTTCCGCCTGAGGCGCTACGTCCCCGGCGTCTACTGGCTCTCGGTCGTCCTGATCAGCGTGGTCGGCACCCTGCTCACCGACAACCTCACCGACGCACGCGGCGTTCCGCTCTGGATCAGCTCGACGGTGTTCGCGGTCCTGCTCGCCGCGGTCTTCTCCATCTGGTACGCCCGCGAGCACACGCTGTCGATCCACACCATCGTCACCACGCCCCGCGAGGCGTTCTACTGGCTGACGGTGCTCGTCACCTTCGCCCTCGGCACGGCCGTCGGCGACTGGACCCTCGAGCTCACGGGCTGGCCCCCGGGCAAGTCGGTGCTCCTGCCGCTGGCCCTGATCCTCGCCGTCCTCGTCGCGTGGAAGCTGGGCATGGGTCCCGTCCTGTCGTTCTGGCTCGCCTACATCCTGACCCGGCCGCTCGGCGCCAACATCGGCGACTACCTCGCCTCTCCGCGCGCCGACGGAGGACTCGGCCTCGGCACTCTCGGCACGAGCGTGCTCTTCCTCGGCACGATCCTGGTGGTCGTCATTTACCTGACCGTCACCGACAAGGACCGCACCGAGTCCCGGCCGACGAGCCGGTCGCGCACGCCCGTCACCGACGACGTCTGAGGAGTGCACATGTCCGCCGACAGCCGAACCCGCCGCATCCTGGTCGTGACCGACACCGTCGAGCCCAGTCCCTCGCTGCGAGACGCGATCCGCCACCGGGCCGACGCAGGCGACGTCCAGGTCCGACTCGTGATCCTGAATCCAGCCCGAGCCGAGCTCCACCTGCTGCACCCCGAACGCCACGACAAGGCCGAGGAGGCCGAGCAGGTCCTACGCGCCGCGCTGCCGCAGCTCGAGCAGGCGGCCGGTGCACCGGTCATCGGCTCGGTCTCGGTCCGTCACGACGCGATGGACGCCATCGAGGAGGTCGTCTTCAGCGAGCCGGTCGACGAGATCATGATCGACGTTCCCGCGCATCACCTCTCGACCTGGCTCCACCAGGACCTCGAGCACCGGCTGAAGCACTTCCACACCCCCGTGGTGACGATCCGCCACGAGTCCAGGGATTCCCCGACAGTCCGCTGAGCAGCGCCGTCGTGCAGGCCCGCGCCTGCCGCCCCTAGGGGTGGGGTTGGTGCCAGGGGCCGGGGGTACGGCTGGGGCCTACTCAGGGAGGCACCGTGGACGCAGGCAAGCCGGCCAAAGCAGTGAGGAGAGCGGTCCGGGCGACCGTGGAGAGTGCAGCCGCGAGCGTGGCCGAACGGCTGGCCTCGCTGGAGAAGCCCGGTCTCCCCGGTGCTCCCGGGTCCGGCACCCCGGCCGTGCCGGAGCCGACCAAGCCGCGTGAGCCGCTCCCGCCCAAGCCCGACCAGGCGGGCCCGGAACGTCGTACCGCCACCGGCACCGAGACCGACGTCGACGCCGAAGCGGTGTCGGGTCAAGGTCGCTGGCTCACCACCGCCCAGGGCACGCGACTGCGCGACTCCGACCACTCGCTCAAGGCCGGCGAACGCGGCCCCACGCTGCTGCAGGACCACCACCTGCGCGAGAAGATCACCCACTTCGACCACGAGCGGATTCCCGAGCGGGTCGTGCACGCGCGCGGCGCCGGTGCCCACGGCACGTTCATCGGGTACGGCAACGCGGCGTCGGTGACCCGGGCCAGGTTCCTGGCCAAGGGCGTGGAGACACCGGTGTTCGTGCGGTTCTCCACCGTGCTCGGGTCGCGCGGGTCGGCCGACACGGTGCGCGACACCCGCGGCTTCGCCACGAAGTTCTACACCGACGAGGGCACCTTCGACCTCGTCGGCAACAACATCCCGGTGTTCTTCATCCAGGACGGCATCAAGTTCCCCGACGTCATCCACGCCGGCAAGCCGCACCCCGACCGCGAGATCCCGCAGGCGCAGAGCGCGCACGACACGTTCTGGGACTTCGTCTCGCTGCACACCGAGGCCCAGCACCACACGATCTGGAACATGTCGGACCGCGGCATCCCGCGGTCCTACCGGACCATGGAGGGCTTCGGGGTCCACACCTTCCGGTGCGTCGACAAGGGTGGCGACACGGCGCTGGTGAAGTTCCACTGGAAGCCGCGGCTCGGCGTTCACTCGCTGACGTGGGAGGAGGCGCAGCTGCTCGCCGGGACCGACCCGGACTTCCATCGCCGCGACCTGGCGGACGCGATCGAGGCCGGGGCGTACCCGCAGTGGGAGCTCGGCGTGCAGGTCTTCCCGGACACCGAGGACGAGCTGTTCGAGGGCATCGACCTCCTCGACCCGACCAAGCTGGTGCCCGAGGAGCTCGCCCCGGTGCAGGCGATCGGCCTGCTCACCCTGACCGGCAACCCGACCAACTACTTCGCCGAGACCGAGCAGGTCGCGTTCCACGTCGGCCATCTCGTGCCCGGCATCGACGTCACCAACGATCCGCTCCTCCAGGCGCGGCTGTTCTCCTACGTCGACACCCAGCTGACCCGGCTCGGCGGTCCCAACTTCTCCCAGATCCCGATCAACCGTCCGCACGCCCCGGTCAACGACATGCTGCGCGACGGCTTCCACCAGGACGCCGTGCACGGCGGCGTGGCGCCGTACAAGCCGAACTCGCTCGACGGCGGCTGCCCGTTCTTCGCCGGTGGTCCGCGCGACGGCGCCTTCGTCGACGTGCCGGCCCGCGTCGCAGAAGCGGTGAAGACGCGTGAGGCGCCGGCGACGTACGACGACCACTTCAGCCAGGCGCGGCAGTTCTGGCTCAGCATGTCACCGCCCGAGCGCGAGCACATCGTGGCGGCGTACACCTTCGAGCTCGCCAAGTGCTTCGAGCAGGCGGTCAAGGAGCGCCAGCTGCTGGCCCTGGCCAACGTGGATCCCGAGCTGTGCGCGCAGGTCGCCGCGGGGCTCGGACTCACCGCCCCGGACCCGAGCGAGGCCGTGCCCGACCTCGACCCGAGCCCCGCGCTCTCGCAGCTCGGTGGCACCTGGCCGACCGACGGGCGGGTCGTCGGCATCGTGGTCGACCCCGACGGCGACCTCCAAGGCATCGACGCGGTGCGCTCGGCGGTGTCCGCGGCAGGGATGGTGCCGCTGGTCGTCGCCTCTCACGGCGGGACGCTGTCCGACGGCACCGGTGTGCAGCGGACCTTCGCCGCGACCCGCTCGGTGGAGTACGACGCGGTGGTCGTGGCCGGTTGTCCGCCGCCGGGCGCCGATGCCCTCGTCGTACGCGACAGCAAGGCCGGAGAGGACGGTGCTCCCGAGCTCGACCCGCGCGTGGCCCTGCTGCTCCAGGAGTGTTTCCGCCACGCCAAGGTGATCGGGGCCTGGGGTGCTGGTGCATCCGCTCTCGACGCCGCTGGCGTGGGCCGTGCGCCGGGTGTGCTGATCGGCACGGAGCCGACCGCCGTGCTCGACGAGGTGCACAGCGCGCTCGGCGCCCACCGGGTGTGGGAGCGCTTCGGCACGGAGGTGGAGCCGGCATGAGCCAACCGCCGCAGCACCAGGACCCGCCCGGCCGTCAGGATCGGATGGACCCGCAGCCGGACTGCGGCGAGACGTCCTATCAGGGTCACGGGCGTCTGGCCGGGAAGAAGACCGTGATCACCGGTGCCGACAGCGGCATCGGCCGGGCCGTGGCGATCGCCTATGCCCGCGAGGGCGCCGACGTGCTGATCTCCTACCTCTCCGAGCACGACGATGCAGCCGAGACCGCGCGCCTGGTCGAGGAGGCGGGGCAGCGTGCCGTCCTCGTGTCGGGAGACCTGTCCTCCGCCCAGCACTGCCGCGACGTCGTCGCCCGAGCCGTGGAGGAGTTCGGTCGGATCGACGTCCTGGTCAACAACGCGGCGTACCAGATGACGCGCGAGTCGCTGGAGGAGACCCCCGACGAGGAGTGGGATCACACCGTTGCCACGAACCTCTCGGCGATGTTCCACCTGTGCAAGGCGGCCCTGCCCCACATGCAGCCGGGCGCCTCGATCATCGGCAGCTCCTCGGTGAACTCCGACAACCCGAACCCCACGCTCGCGCCGTATGCCGCCACGAAGGCGGCAGTCGCCAACTTCAGCGCCAGCCTCGCGCAGCTGCTGGGTGAGCGTGGCATCCGCGTCAACAGTGTGGCGCCCGGCCCGATCTGGACGCCACTCATCCCGTCCACCATGGACCCGGAGAAGGTGGCGGAGTTCGGGTCCGACACCCCGCTGGGCCGGGCCGGCCAGCCGGCGGAGCTGGCCCCGGTCTATGTGCTGCTCGCCTCCGACGAGGCCAGCTACATATCCGGGGCGCGGGTGGCCGTCACCGGGGGTCGTCCCATCCTCTGAGGCCTCCCCCTCCCCCAAGGGGTGAGGTCGGGCCGCCCGGTCGCGGCTAGGTTCCCGGGTAGGTGCGGGCTCGGCCGCATCGGCGACGAGAGGCAACCCGTTGAACCTCCTTCGGACCAAGACCATCGAACAGTCGATCGCGGACACGGAGGAGTCAGAGCACCAGCTCCGCAAGGAGCTCGGCGCCGTCCAGCTGACGGTCTTCGGCGTCGGGGTCGTGATCGGCACCGGCATCTTCGTGCTGACCGGCGAGGCGGCCGGGGAGAAGGCCGGCCCGGCCGTCGCGTTGTCGTTCGTCTTCGCGGGCCTCGCGTGCGCCTTGGCCGCGCTCTGCTACGCCGAGTTCGCGAGCACCGTTCCCGTGGCGGGCTCCGCCTACACCTTCTCCTACGCCAGCCTCGGTGAGCTGGTCGCGTGGATCATCGGCTGGGACCTGATCCTCGAGCTGGCGCTCGGTGCCAGCACGGTGGCCGTCGGGTGGTCGACGTACTTCGCCGACGTGATGGGGCAGGCCGGGATCACGATCCCGGGCTGGGCGTACGGCGAGGGGCACAACCTCGTCGCAGCGGCCATCGTGCTGATCCTCACCGCGGTCATCTGCACCGGGATCAAGATCTCCGCGCAGGTCAACTTCGTCTTCGTCGCGATCAAGGTCGCGATCGTGCTGCTGGTGATCGTGGCCGGACTGTTCTTCATCAAGGGCGAGAACTACACGCCGTTCATCCCGCCGTCGGGGTCCGTGGGGACCAGTGGCGGCACGGCGACCGCCTCGCTGCTCCAGGACCTCGGCTTCTCCCCCGGCTCCTTCGGCATCAGCGGGATCTTCACCGGCGCCGCACTGGTCTTCTTCGCCTACATCGGCTTCGACATCGTCGCCACGGCTGCGGAGGAGACCAAGAACCCGCAACGCGACATGCCCATCGGCATCCTGGCCTCGCTCGGGATCTGCACGTTCCTCTACGTCGCGGTCTCGCTGGTGGTGACCGGCATGGTGAAGTACGACCAGATCAAGGTCGACGCCCCACTCGCGGAGGCCTTCCGCTCCGTCGGACATCCGGGCTTTGCCACGGTGATCTCGGTCGGCGCCCTGATCGGCCTGACCACGGTGATGATGATCCTGATGCTGGGACAGAGCCGCGTCTTCTTCGCGATGAGCCGCGACCGCCTGCTGCCCGCGGGGTTCGCCAAGGTCAGCCCTCGGTTCGGGACCCCCGTGCGCACCACGATCCTGACCGGGATCGCCGTCGCCCTCATCTCGACCTTCGTGCCGCTCACCGAGCTGGCCGAGCTGGTCAACATCGGCACCCTCTTCGCCTTCGTGCTCGTGGCGATCGGCGTGCTGGTCCTGCGGCGTACCCGGCCCGACCTCGAGCGCGCCTTCCGCTGCCCGGGCGTCCCGGTCATCCCGATCCTGGCCGCACTCGCCGCGGTCTACCTGATGCTCAACCTGCCGGCCGCGACCTGGGTGCGCTTCTTCGTGTGGATGGCGATCGGACTCGTCGTCTACTTCGCCTACTCCTCGCGCAAGAGCCGGCTCGTCACCGACCCGAACTACTCCCGCGACGCGGACCGCGCCCACCGGGAGGAGCGCGGCGGGGTCGACGTCGCCCCCGAGCAGCGCGACAGCCTCGACCGCTGACGGAAGCCCTCCTCGCGCCCCGTCACACTGACGGGGTGACGGCGAGGAGAAAGGCGCGAGTCGTGGGGCCTGGTGACCGAGGACCCGCGACGTGGCGGCGTCGGCTCCTGTCGCGACGTTCGTCCGTCGCAGCCCAGGTCGCGCCGTACGCCGATGCCTGGCGGCTGCAGAACGAGTCCGTCGTGGGCGGGCCGGAGCCGCTCTGGGTGGCTCTCGGCGACTCGCTGAGCCAGGGCGTCGGGGCCAGGACCTGGCAGAGCGGCTGGCTACCCACCACCGCGCGCGACCTCGCCGCTGCCGGGCGTCCCTATCGGGTGCTCAACCTCTCGCGCACCGGTGCGACCACCCACGACGTCCTCGACCGCCAGCTCGGTCTGCTCGACGGTCTGACCGACGTGCCTTCGCTGGTCACCCTGCTCGTCGGTGCCAACGACATCGTGCACCGCCGGCACCGCCGCGGGCTGGTCGAGCGATGGGCGTCGATCCTCGGTCGGCTTCCCGACCGGTCCGTGGTCGGTCTCATGCCGCAGCCGGTGCCGCTCGCGTGGCGGGTCAACGACCTGATCCGCGCGCGCGGCGTCGCGACCGTCAACGTCCGGCCTGCTGCTCGACCCTTCCGTGGGCACCGCGCCGCCGACCTCTTCCATCCCAACGACCTCGGGTACCGTCGGATCGCCGACGTCTGGCTCGAGGTGCTCCGCACCCGTCCCTACCCCTGACGTTCGGCGTGGGGCGTCCGGCGCCGGAGGCGTCGCAGGAGTCCCCCTGCCAGCGCTCCCGCTCCGAGAAGGGCGGCGGCCCACAAGCTCAGCCCGAGGACCCCGACGGGAGGATCCGCGCCGGTGAGCCCGTGCTCGACCGGCTCCCGTGCATCCGCAGGGCTGGCTACTCCGTCAGCGCTGTCGAACGAGCAGGCGTTGGTGGCGAAGGAACGGCTTGCCCCCACGACGTACTGCTCGCCATGGTCGAACTGCGCGTCGACCGAACTGCTGACGCCCGTCACCAGGCTCAGTGGCCACGGCGCCTGCTTCTGCCCCGATAGCACCCACACCTCGGGAGCCAGGTCGGGACCGGCCCAGACCTCGTCGACCTCGAAGCGGGTGTAGCCACGGCGATCCGCCTCGGCCGTCCCGACGAAGATCACCGGCGCGCCGTCCGGCCCGGCGTCCCCCGCGCAGGACGCCGCAGCCGGTGACATCGGCAGCAGGAGGCCGCCGAGCAGGCCGGCCGCCACGAGGATCGGCAGACGCATGGGGCTCCTCACTCCGCGGGTTGCGCGCAAGGTAGCAGCGAGGCGTCGTCCGTTGTCACCGCTCCACGAGCTTTGGACGAACGTTCGTCCAAGGCGCTCCTGGGACGAACGTTCGTCCAAAGCCGGGGACTACCCCAGCGTGAGAGGTCCGGGATCGGGTGGTTTCGAGACGGTCGCCAGCGCGACGTCCTCAACCACCGGTGCCACCGAGGGCCGGTGCTGCCGAGGGTTGAGGAAGGCGCTCTGGGGCGTGTCTCGAAACCCGGCGACGCGCGCGGGACTACGTCGCGTCGCCACTCGTCGTACGACGGAACTCGGCGAACGCAGCGAGCAGCCGCTCGCGAGCCGGGGCGGAGATGGACTCCTCGGGCAGCTCTCCGAGCAGGTCGATCGTCACCCGGAACTGCGCGAGGAAGCGGTCGCAGCCGGGGCAGAGCGCCAGGTGCTCCTCGAACGCGGCGCGCTCCTCGGCCGCAAGGGTGCTGTCGAGGTACGCCGTGACGAGCTCGACGAACTCCGCACAGGTCATCGCGACACCTCGCTGCGTGTGGTGGCCTCCGCGTAGTAGCGCTCGAGATGAGCGCGTACGACGGCCCGGCCGCGGTGCAGCAGGACCCTCTGGTTGCCGGCCGAGATCTCGAGGAGCTCGCACACCTCCTCGGCCGTGTGGCCGTCGAGATCGCGCAGCGCGACCACCAGCCGCTGGCGGTCCGGCAGCTCAGTGAGGGCCGCGGCCACCACCTCGTGCACCTCACGGGTCAACGTGACCTGCTCGGGCCACTCCTCCGGGAACTGCCGCCACCCACCTGGATGCGGCTCGCTCGACCCCTGGAACCGTGCGGGATCCACTGTCGGCCCGTCGTCCTCGGGACCGAGGCTGGCGAACGGCACGGTACGACGCTCGCGGACGCCGCGGCCCTTGGCCTGGTTGAGCAGGATCCGGTAGACCCAGGTGCGCAACGAGGCCTCGCCCCGGAACCGGTCGAGCCCCTGGATGACGGCCAGCCAGGTCTCCTGGACGACCTCCTCCGCCACGCTCGTGGTCGGCACGTGCGCCCGCGCCAGCCGCAGCATCCAGCCCGACCAGCCCTCCACCAGCGCGGCGAACGCCTGCTCGTCGCCCGCCTTCAACCGCTCGACGAGGTCCCCGTCGTCGGGGTGCTCCTGCGCGTCGACGGGGCCCACCATGTGCCGAACGTACCGACGTGCCCACGGGTCCGCCATGCCGAAGATGGACTGACTAGCCGCTCGCAGCAGCGCCGACGGCAACGGGCACCCACTCCTCGTAGCGGCCGACGGCGGTGAAGCCGAGCGACCGGTAGAGCGACTCACCTTCGGGCGTCGACTGCAGCGAGGCCGTGCGGGCACCACGCCGATGAGCGTCGGCCAGCACGTGCCGTACCAGCGCCCCAGCCAGCCCCCGCCGACGGAACCCCGGGACCGTGCCGACCGTGTAGAGACCGAGGTCGGTGCCGTGCAGGTAGCTCCACGCGCCCGCCACCGCGGCATCCTCGTGGACGAGCACCCACGCGTCCAGGCCGGCCACGCCGTCGATGCCCGGAAGGTCCACGACGGGCTCGTCCGTGGCCAGCGTCGCCGCCGCGATCGAGGTCTTCCGCACAGCGCCGTGCGACGCCCAGCCCTCGCCCAGAGCAAGGGTCATCACCAACGTCCGGGTGTCCGCCACCATGCCGGTGACGTCCGCGGTCACGGGCGGAGTCTGCAGGTCCGCGATCGGTGACGGCAGCCAGAGTGCCCACGCCGGCACGCCTGCGTCGGCGAAGACATCGGCGACCTCCGCTGCGGCCGTTGCGGTCGCGTCCGGCGAGGGGGGTGCGAGAAGGATCGCGTTGTTGAGCGGCAGCCACGACGGGAACACCGCCGTCACCAGGTCGTCGTCGACGCGAACGCGGGCACCCGGCGAGACCCGCGTCAGGGCTCGCCAGGTGGCGACGAGCGTCTCCTCGCCGGGCAGGGCGGACATCTGGTCACTCCTCGTCTCGACCGTGGTCACCTGGCTCGGGTGACCACTCGCAACCGTCTCGACAGCCGACTGTCCGTTACGCGCGGACGATCCTTACCGTTCGCTGACGCCCGCGCGGTTGCCTGGAGACGGCCGCGGCTCGCTGGCAGGTTGGTGGGGTGAGCTCCCATGCGGACGTCGCCGTCATCGGCGGCAGCGGTTTCTACACGTTCCTCGACGACCCGGAACAGGTCGAGGTGCGCACGCCGTACGGCGACCCCTCGGCGCCGATCTCACTCGGTGAGGTCGGCGGTCGCCGGGTCGCGTTCCTGCCCCGACACGGGCTGCACCATGAGTACCCGCCCCACCGGATCAACTACCGCGCCAACCTCTGGGCCCTGCGGTCCCTCGGCGTGCGCCAGGTGCTCGCCCCGTGTGCGGTCGGCGGACTGCGCGCGGAGGTGGCGCCGGGTGAGCTGGTGGTGCCCGACCAGCTGGTCGACCGCACCAGCGATCGCGAGCGGACCTTCGTCGAGCGCGGCGCGATCCACGTGCCGTTCGCCGATCCCTACTGCCCACGCCTGAGCGAGGCACTGGCTCGCGCCGACGGGGTCACGCACGGTGGGACGATGGTCGTGATCGACGGCCCGCGCTTCTCCACCCGGGCCGAGTCGCACGACTACGCCGACCGCGGCTGGACGCTGGTCAACATGACCGGGGCCCCGGAGGCTGCGCTCGCCCGCGAGCTGCGGATGTGTCTGGCGACGATCGCACTGGTCACCGACATGGACGCGGGGGCCGAGGCGGACGACGCCGTGCGTCAGCAGGACGTGTTCGCCCTCTTCGCCGCGAACACCGAGCGCCTGAAGGCCGTCCTGGCCGGTGTGGTGTCCGACCTCCCTGACCCGGCCGGCTGCACGTGCCACTCCTGGGCCGACGGCCTCGATCTCACCTACGAGATCCCGTGAGGGTGCTGCTGACCGGGTCGGCCGGCTTCATCGGCTCCGCGATCGACCGCGCCCTCACCGAGCGGGGCGACGACGTCGTGCGGGTCGACCTGATGCTGCCCGACGCACACGGTGAGGCGGACCCTCCCGTCGGCACCCACCGGCTCGACGTCCGCGACGCAGGAGCTTGGACCCACCTGCTCCGTGGTGTCGATGCGGTCTGTCACCAGGCGGCGCTGGTCGGCCTCGGTGCACGGGTGGCGGACCTGCCGTCGTACGCCTCTCACAACGACCTCGGCACCGCCGCACTGCTCGCCGCCATGCACGCGGCCGGTGTGTCACGGCTCGTGCTCGCGTCCTCGATGGTCGTGTACGGCGAGGGCCGCTACGTCTGCCCCCAGCATGGGCCTCAGCAGCCCGGTGCCCGCTCGGAGGCAGACCTGCGAGCCGGCCGCTTCGAGAACGGATGCCCCGTCTGTCGCACGGCGCTCGCCTGGGCGCTCGTGCCGGAGGACGCACCGCTGGACCCGCGCAGCAGCTACGCCGCGAGCAAGGTCGCGCAGGAGCACTACGCGTCGGCATGGGCCCGGCAGGCCGGCGGCTCGGTGGTGGCGCTGCGCTACCACAACGTCTACGGCCCGGGCATGCCACGGGACACGCCTTACTCGGGTGTCGCGGCGATGTTCCGCTCCGCGGTCGAGCGCGGCGACGCCCCGCAGGTCTTCGAGGACGGCGGGCAGCGGCGCGACTTCGTGCACGTCGACGACGTCGCCCGCGCGAACGCGCTCGCCCTCGGCGCGGTGCTCGGTGCCGAGACCGGAGCCCTCGCCGCCTACAACGTGTGCTCGGGAGTGCCGGTGACGATCCGCGAGGTGGCGAGTGCCGTCGCGCCGGCGGGGCCCGAGCCGGTGGTCACCGGTGCCTACCGGCTCGGCGACGTGCGCCACATCGTGGCGTCGCCGGAGCGGGCGCAGCGTGACCTGGGGTTCCGGGCCGAGATCGCCCCGGCCGTCGGTCTCGCTCGCTTCGCGTCCGACCCGCTGCGCGCCTGACTCACCAGTTGGTGATCACCAGGTGCTGCACCAGCAGAGCCACGACCACCTGCACCCCGAGCATCGGCCGGCGCCACCGCGCCGGCAGACAGGCGGTGGCCAGCAACAACCACGGCACGAAGGGCAGCCAGATCCGCTCGACCTCGGCCTTGCTCATCCGCGAGGCGTCCGCCAGCAGGATCGCCAGGGCGGACGCCCCCACCAGCAGCCGAACGACGCGTGGCGAGCGTCGGCCGGCGGCGACCAGGGAGCCGATCGCGGCGCCGAGCGCCGGCCCGGCCGAGATCGCCAGCGCCGCCAGGTCGCCCCAGAACCAGTACGACGCGGGCCGGCCCGCCGCGATCCCCGCCCAGTACCGGTCGTCCAGCACCGGGTAGGCCTGCCACAGCCGGAAGCCGAGGGCCGCGAACACCGCGACCGGCACCACCGTCCCGCACGCCACCGCCGGGAGGGGGCGCCAGGAGCGGCCCGCGACGAGGACCGCGATGACCAGCGGGGCCAGCAGCACCAGGCCGTAGGACAGGAGCAGGCAGCAGCCGAGCAGCAGGCCACCGATCACTCCCCACCACCAGCGCGAGGCCGCCCCGGCCGACCGCACCGAGACCGCCACGGCCGCGATCCCCCACGCCGCGACCGCCGCGAAGACAGCGTCGGCCGACACCGCCACCCAGATCGCCGCGGGGGCGAGCACGACGTACGGCGCGACCCGTCGCGCGACGTCCTCGGCACCGAGGGTCCGCAGGGTGACGAGCACGGCCACCGGGGTCGTGCAGCCGACCAGCGTGATCACGAGGGCGCTGGCGACAGCACCACCGAGCCCGACCGAGACCAGCGCGACGAAGAGAAGGAGCGCCCCCGGTGGATGGCCCGCCACGTGGGTCTCCCAGCTGCCGGGCGCGCCCACCGGGATGCGGTCGACGAAGCCGCGCAGCAGGGCCGGCACGTCGTGGATCCCCCGCGCCGTCGGCAGGTACTCATGGGGATTGAGGATCTCGTGGGTCAGGCCCGACCGGCCGTCCACGAACGCCAGCGCGAGCGTCCACGCCGCCGTCACGCCGTACGTCGTCAACAGCAGCCACCGCCACGGGAGCCTCGCGGCGAGCGCGAAGCCCCGCCAGACCCCCAGCCCGGCCAGGGCCACGGCGACCGGCGTGCCCGTCCCGACCCGCGCCTCGACGTACCCGGCGAGGGGCGCGAACGGGCGGACCGGGTGGAGGCTCGCGTGCACCGTCCAGTGCGCGAGCGGCGGCACGACGACGGCCGCGGCGATCAGGAGGATCGCGACGCCCAGGCCGATCCACGGAGCACGGTCGAAGCGGGCGGCTGGCACTCGGCCCAGGCTAGGTGCGGGCCCCGCGCCCGAGCGTCGTCTCGGGACGATGTCAGGGTTCTGTAACCGTCAGCCCCACCGCTCGACCCCTCCCGGCTCCTAGCGTGACGGACATGGGGATCGACGTCGTCTGCGAGCTGGTGCTGCCGTGCCACAACGAGGCCGGCGCACTGCCGGGGCTGCTCGCCGAGGTGCCCGCGGGCTTCTCGGTGATCGTGGTCGACAACGGTTCCCAGGACGCGACCGCCGACGTCGCGCGGGGCTGGGGGGCCCGGGTCGTCGGTGAGTCGCGGCTCGGGTACGGCGCCGCCGTGCAGGCAGGCGTCGAGGCGGCGACCGCGGAGTTCGTGGCAGTGATGGATGGGGACGGGTCCTTCGACCCAGCCGAGCTGCCGGCCCTGCTCGCCGCCGTGACGGAGGGGCGGTGCGACCTGGCGCTCGGGCGCCGTCGTCCCGTCTCTCGCGGGGTCTGGCCGTGGCACGCACGGCTCGGCAACGCCCTGGTCGTCTGGTGGCTGCGCAGGTCGGTCGGATACCCCGTCCACGACCTCGCCCCGATGCGCGTGTGCCGTCGCGAGGCGCTGCTCGACCTCGACGTCCGCGACCGCCGCTTCGGCTACCCGCTCGAGCTGCTGCGCAAGGCGACCCTGGCCGGCTGGCGGCTCGAGGAGCACGACGTGCGCTACCGACCGCGCGCAGCCGGTACGACGTCCAAGGTCAGCGGCAGCCTGCGAGGTACGACGCGCACGGCCCACGACTTCTGGAAGGTGCTGACCACGGCGGAGGCCGGGTCATGAGGGCCTTGGTGATGGCGAAGGCGCCCGTCCCCGGCCGGGTCAAGACGAGGCTCGGCGTGCGCGTCGGAATGGACCTCGCCGCCGATCTCGCCGCTGCCGCTCTCCTCGACACGATCGCCGCCTGCCGCTCTGCGTTCACCGAGTGCCACATCGCCCTGGACGGCTCGCTCGACGACGCCGTCCGCGCGGCGCAGCTGCAGGAGGGCCTGGCCGGATGGGTCGTGCACCCCCAGCACGGAGACACGTTCGGGGAGCGCCTCGCCCGCGCGCACCACGACGCGGCGGGTGACGGCCCGACCGTCCAGATCGGCATGGACACCCCTCAGCTGACGGCCGCCGACCTGCACTCGATCGCCGACGCGGCGTACGACGGTGACGCCGTGCTCGGCCCGGCCACCGACGGAGGCTGGTGGGTGCTGGCGCTCAGCGACCCCTCCGCCGCGAGCGTGCTGGCCGGCGTCGCGATGTCGCAGGCCGACACGTGCCGGCGCACCTGCGAGGCCCTGACCGCGGCCGGGCAGACCGTACGGCTCGGTCACGAGCTGACCGACATCGACACCGAGGCCGAGGCTGCTCGCGTCGCCGGCACTCTCACCGGTGGCCATTTCCTGCAGGCCTGGCGGTCGGTGGCCTGATGACCACGCTCCCGCTCGCCAGCGTCTACACGCACGCGCTGCAGGGTCATCCCTGCACGGTGTGGGAGGGCGACCTGGCGCCCCAGCCCCTGCCGACCCACGCCTGGGCCGCCGGGGTGAACGCCTCCGACCGCGCCCTCCTCGCCCACTGCCAGGGGTCGACGATCGACATCGGCTGCGGCCCCGGCCGGATGACCGAGGCGCTGGCCGTCGCCGGCCACGTCGTGCTCGGCATCGACGTCGTGCCCGAGGCGGTCCGCCAGACCCGCACCCGCGGCGTGCCGGCGCTGCGCCGCAGCGTCTTCGACGCCGTACCGGGCGAGGGGCGGTGGGGTACGGCGCTGCTCGCCGACGGCAACATCGGGATCGGCGGCGACCCCGTGGCCCTGCTCGAGCGCGCCCGCGACATGCTCGCTCCCGACGGCCGCGTCGTCGTCGACGTCGCGGCCTGGGGCACGGGCGTGGTCACCCGCCACGTGCGGCTGGAGACCGAGCACGGCCGCAGCGGCCAGTTCCCGTGGACCTCCGTCGGCGCCGACGCGATCGCAGCCGTGGCCCGTGCCGCGGGCCTGGGCCGGGCGACCGGGCACCGCGACGGCGACCGCTGGTGGGCCGTGGTGGAGGCCCGGCCGTGAAGACCGTGACCCGCCCCCACGTCCCCGACGAGCGCGACTTCACCTCGTGGCTGCGCAGCCCTGCCGTCACGGCGCGCGTGGGCCTGTGGCTCGGCATCTGCTTCGGTCTCGCGTTCGTGACCGGCCTGGTCAGCCACTGGGGCCAGACGCCGTCGCCGTGGCTGCCTTTCCCCACCAGCCCGAGCTGGGGCTATCGCGTGACCCAGGGCCTGCACGTGATCGCCGGGACCGCCGCAGTGCCCCTGCTCCTGGTCAAGCTCTGGACGGTCTACCCGAAGCTGCTGGCCCGTCCGCCGCGCGAGGCGCGCGACCTCGTGGTCCACGGCCTCGAGCGGGTCTCGATCGCGGTGCTCGTGGCGGCTGCGATCTTCCAGCTCGTCACCGGGTTGGCGAACGCCGCGCAGTGGTACCCCTGGCAGTTCAACTTCCGCCCGACCCACTACGCGCTCGCCTGGGTCGCGATCGGCGCCCTCGTCGTGCACGTGGCGGTGAAGCTGCCGCTGATCAGCGAGGCCCTGCGCCACGACGTCGACAGCACCGCCCTCGACCGCACGACCATGGAGCGCGGCCCCGGCGTGATGTCGCGGCGTGGTCTGCTGCGCACGACCTGGACGGCGACCGGGGTGGCGGTGCTCGCCACGGCCGGCGCGACCGTGCCGTGGCTGCGGCAGGTGTCGGTGCTCGGGGTCCGCTCCGGCGACGGACCGCAGGGCGTGCCGATCAACCACTCGGCCGTCTACCGCGGCGTGGTCGCGGCCGCCACCAGCGCGTCGTACCGGATGGTGGTGGCGTACGGCGATCGCGAGACCCGGCTGAGCCTGGACGACCTGCGCGGCATGCCGCAGACCACCGCCTCGCTCCCGATCGCCTGCGTCGAGGGCTGGAGCGCGGGCGCGACCTGGACCGGCGTACCCGTGCGCGACCTGCTCGACCTGGTCGGCGCACCCGCGGGCAGCGAGGTGCTCGTCGAGTCGCTCCAGGAGCACGGCGGCGAGCGGGTCAGCACCCTGGCCGGGAACTTCTCCGACCACCCGCACACGCTGCTGGCGCTGCAGCTCGACGGCGAGCCGTTGTCGCTCGACCACGGCTTCCCCTGCCGGCTGATCGCACCCGACCGACCCGGCGTGCTGCAGACCAAGTGGGTCGGGCGGCTGGAGGTGACGACGTGACGCGATCGATCCGCGCCGGTGCCGTCGTCGCCGGCATCCTCCTGGCGTCGTACGGCGTGTGGTTGCTGCTCGACCTCGGCACGGCCAACACCCGGTCGACCGTGACCTGGCTCATCGGCGGCGTCGTGCTCCACGACGGCGTCTTCGCGGTGCTGGTGATGGCGGTCGCCTTCGTGGCGCTGCGACTGGTGCCACGCGATCGGCTCGCGCCCTGGGTCGTGGCCCTGGTGATCATCGTCCCGGTCACGCTCGTCGGCATCCCCGAGCTCGGCCGTTTCGGCGCCCGCGCCGACAATCCCACCCTGCTCGACCGGCCGTACTGGCTCGGCTGGTGGGCGATGGTCACACTGGTCGTCGTGGGCGTGGCAGTCGGTGCCTACGCGACCCGACGACGTACCGCGATCAGAGGAGGTGACGATGACACGGGTGATGGTGGTCGATGACGACGTGACCGTCCGCGAGGTCGTGGTCACCTACCTCCGCGCGGCCGGGCACGAGGTCGAGGAGACCGCGGACGGCGAGGGAGCGCTGGCGCTGCTGCGCGACCGCCCCGCCGACCTCGTGGTCCTCGACCTGATGCTGCCCGGCATCGACGGGCTCGAGGTCTGCGAGCGGCTGCGCGCCCGCGGCGACGACCTGCCGGTGATCATGCTGACCGCGCTCGGCTCCGAGACCGACCGGGTGGTGGGGCTCGAGCGCGGGGCGGACGACTACGTGACCAAGCCCTTCAGTCCGCGCGAGCTGGTGCTGCGCGTCGACTCGGTGCTGCGGCGCGCCGGCGAGCGGGCCGGTGGCGGGGTCCGCGGCACGGTGACCGACGGAGACCTGGTCGTGGACTCCACCGAGCACACGGCCACGCTCGCCGGGCGCCGCCTCTCGCTGACCGCGCGGGAGTTCGACCTGCTCCGCTTCTTCCTCTTCCACCCGGGTCAGGCGTTCTCGCGCGACGAGCTGCTCGCCAAGGTGTGGGGCTGGTCGTTCGGCGACCAGTCCACCGTGACGGTGCACGTGCGCCGGCTGCGCGAGAAGGTCGAGGCCGACCCCACCCATCCCGTGCGTCTCGCCACGGTCTGGGGCGTCGGCTACCGATGGGAGCCCGCGAGATGACCCACGACCAGCTCACCATCATCTGGACCACCGCCGCGTGGTCCGGCGGCGTCGGCGTCGTCGGCGGCGTGGCGATCTGGCTCGGCCGCCGTGCGTCGGTGCGCTGGCTGACCGTCGGCGTCGCGATGGTGGCGGTGCTCGCCGTCCTGGCCGGCACGCTCGCCACGTCACGAGAGATGTTCCTCTCGCAGCACGACCTCGGCGTCGTCGCACTGGTGGCGACCGTGGCCGGGATCGTGGCCCTCCTCTTCGCGTTCGCGGTCGGCACCGCCCTCGCCCGCTGGTCGCGCGACCTGCAGGAACGGGCGCGACTCTTCGGCGACAGCGGCGAGTTCGCGGCGTCCGCGCCGTCCGGGCCGGCTGAGTTCGAGCAGCTCTCTGCGGAGCTCCGGCGGACGAGCGCCAAGCTCGCCGACTCGCGCGACCGCGAGGTCGCCCTCGAGCAGTCGCGCCGCGAGCTCGTGTCGTGGGTCTCCCACGACCTCCGCACCCCCCTGGCGGGGCTGCGGGCGATGACGGAGGCCCTCGAGGACGGGCTCGCCGACGACCCCTCGCGCTACCACGCGCAGATGCGCGCGGAGGTCGAGCGGATGGTGCGCATGGTCGACGACCTCTTCGAGCTCTCGCGGATCCACGCCGGCGTGATGCGGCTCAGCCCGCAGCCGGTGGCGCTGGGTGACGTGGTGAGCGAGGCACTGGCCAGCGCCGACTCCGTGGCTCGGGCCCGGGGGGTGAGGCTCGACGGAGCCGTCGACCAGGACGTCCTGGTCATCGCCGACCCGGCCGGTCTCTCGCGCGTGGTCTCGAACCTCCTCATGAACGCGATCCGCCACACCCCCGCCGACGGCGTCGTCGAGGTGCACGGCCGATCGGTCGACGAGGGCGTCGAGCTGTCGGTGACCGACGGCTGCGGCGGTTTGAGCGAGGACGACATGGCGCGCGTCTTCGACGTCGCCTGGCAGGGCAGCACCGCACGCACCCCCGACCTGCTCGACGCCGGCGCCGGCGCCGGGGCGGGCCTCGGCCTGGCCATCGTCAAGGGCATCGTCGAGGCACACCTCGGTCAGGTCGCGGTCGCCAACCACGAGCCCGGCTGCCGGTTCCTGGTGCGGCTCCCGGCATGAGGGCTCAGCGAGGGAACTCGCGGAAGGTCTCGAGCAACGTCGCCTGCATCTCGTCGGTCAGGGTCTCCACGGGGATCTCGCCGAGCAGCGACGCCGTCTTCTCCATCTGGTGCAGGTAGGTCTCGCAGCCGGGGCACACCGCCACGTGCTGCTCGAACAAGTCCGCCCGGTCCGGCTCGAGGTCGCCGTCAAGGTACGCCGTGACGAGCTCGACGAGCTCTTGGCAGGTCAGCTCGGCCATCAGCCCGACCCTCCGCTCTCGGTCACCGATCCGACCCCGGAGTGAGCTGTCGAGCGGGTGGGTTGCGCCGCCACGCCCCGAGGCACGGCGCTCCTCATCGGTACTCGGGGTTCTCGTAGTCGAAGCGGCAGCCGGCGTCCCACTCCGAGCGCTGGTTGCCGTAGACCGGGATCCCGCCCGCGTCCTTGAGGAGCCGCGCCATGTGGATCAGGTTCCAGGTCATGAAGGTGGTGTTGCGGTTCGTGAAGTCGTTCTCCGGGCCGCCGCTCCCGGGGTCGAGGTACGACGGACCCGGGCCCGCCTCGCCGATCCAGCCGGCATCGGCCTGGGGCGGGATCGTGTAGCCGATGTGCTGCAACGTGTAGAGCACGTTGTGGGCGCAGTGCTTGATGCCGTCCTCGTTGCCGGTGATCAGGCAGCCGCCCACCCGACCGTAGTAGAGGTACTGGCCCTGGTCGTTGAGCAGGTGGGAGCCGCCGTACAACCGCTCGTGCACCTGCTTCATGATCGAGCTGTTGTCGCCCAGCCAGATCGGGCCGGCCAGCACCAGGATGTCGGCCTCCTTGACCTGCTCGAAGATGTCCGGCCAGTCGTCGGTCTCCCACCCGTGCTCACGCATGTCGGGCCAGACCCCGGTGGCTATGTCGTGGTCGATGGCACGCACCACGTCGACGGTGACGCCGTGCTGCTCCATGATGTGCCGGCTCGCGTCGACGAGCGCCTGGGTGTTGCTCGGCTCCGGCGACCGCTTGAGCGTGCAGTTGATGAAGAGGGCCTTGAGGTCGGCCCCGTACGTCGCGTCGGGGGTCACGGGTGCGGTCATGCTCTCTCCTCGGGCTGAGCCGGCTGCGCTGGGCGTCGATGTGTACGCGGCCCGTAACGCCTCGTCGGGTGCACGACACGGTCTCGCATGAGCATCGCCCCAGGATCTCAGCAGATCAGTGGCGCCGGCGACCGCGGCGTTACACGGCCTACGACGAGGAGTGTCGGCTCTGCGCGGCCGGACCTCTCCACCCGCGCAGCGACCGAGGACGACGTCGAGGCCCTCCGAGCCGTCTACCGGCGCTCGTCGCTCAGCAACCAGGGCGACCGGGCGGCCCTGCTGGGCTCACCGGAGACGCTGGAATGGATCGGCACCGGCATCGTCGACGGCCGCACCCTCGTGGCGTCGGACGCGAGCGGCTGGATCCTGGGATTCGCGACGGTCGTCCCCGTCGAGGGCGGGCTGGAGCTCGAGGATCTCTTCGTCGATCCCGACGCGATGCGCCTGGGGGTGGCGACCAGGCTGGTCGACGACGTGGTGGCCGCGGCGACCGCGGCGCGCGAGCCGTGGATCGAGGTCACCGCCAACCCCCACGCCGCCGCGTTCTACGCCTCCGCCGGGTTCGAGTGGGTGCGCGACGACCAGACGCAGTTCGGCCCCGCCCCACGCCTGCGTCGGTCGACCGCTGGTTGAGGAGGGCGCGCTCGCCCACCGAGGGTTGAGGACGGCGCTCTGGCCCATCGCTGGTTGAGGAGGGCGCTCTGGCGCCCGTCTCGAAACCCGGTGACACGACCGGAGCCGCGACCCGCGGTCTCGACCGGCTCGACCGACCTGAAACCCCATCCTGAGGCGATGGGATCACGTTCACAGCATTTCACAAGGTGTGGTTGCGAGGCTCGCTCCCATCACAGGGGGTGCGACTCACCAGTCGCGTGTTCGGGGGGCAACCATGACCGCAGATTCGTCCACGACGACAACCACGCAGCCGAGGGGACGCCGGCGCCGTACGCCTGCCTCGCTCGCGGGAGTGCTCGCGGTGGCGCTGTCGGGGATCACCCTGGTGGCCCTGGCGCCACCGGCGTCGGCGGACCCGCTGACCGAGGTGAGCCCTGTCGACAACGCGAACGGGTTCCCCTTCTGGTTCGGCGACGGCGGTGACCCCTCCCGAGGGCTCGCCCCGGTGCGGCTCGAGCTGTGCCTCGACGACGAGCAGGACCCGTTGTGTCCCGTCGTGGGTGACCGGCCGACCCCCGGACAGCCGCTCTCGATCCCCGAGAACTTCCCCGACGAGTCGTTCTGGTGGTCCGCCGACGCGGTGATCCAGCCGGGGGCGGGCATCAAGGCGCGTCTGGTGATGGGCCAGGAGGCTGCCTTCGGCGGCGTCGGTGCGGTCGCCGTCGGGCAGCAGGTGGCGTTCTCCCGGCTGCGCATCCGCATCGACGGCCTGCCGAACGGCGCGAGCTACCACGTCACCACGCCGTACGGCGAGCGCGACGTCCAGGCCGACGACAAGGGCCGGGTGTTCGTCACCGAGGACCAGGGTTGCCTCGCCGCGCCGTGCGACTTCCGGGCAGGCCTCAACGGCGAGGTCGGTCCGTTCCTGCGGTGGGACAGCGATGCGCCCGACGGGTACGTCGGTGACCCCGCCGTGACCCACACCGTGACCGGCAGCCCCACGGGTGACAACTTCTTCCGCGTGGACGGGCCCGGCATCGGCGGACCCGGGGTCGCCTCCATCGAGACGAACCAGTTCACCGTGCAAGGGCGGATCGCCAAGCCCCGTGCGACCGTCGACCTGCCCGGCGACCTCTACCAGGTCGGCACGCAGGTGCAGATCACGCCGTCGTTCCCCGGCGAGTCCGAGGTCGTCTACACCACCGACGGCACCGACCCGCTGACCAGCGACACGGCGACGTCGTACACCTCGAGCTCGAGCGACCCCGCCGCCACCGTCTCGCTGCCCGACGCCGACGGCGCGATGACGCTGACCTACGCCGTGCGCTCGGGCGGCCAGACGAGTCCGGTCTACACCCAGCACTACACCGTGCGCGCCGACCTCGCGGTGGTGACCGCGACACCCGCGCCCGCGGTCGCACCCGACGTGCTCGAGGGACGCCAGGACGTCGAGCTGTCCGCCGCGACGAACGGCGTCCCCACGCCGGGTCCGATCTACTACACCACGGACGGCACCCGGCCGCGCTTCGACGGCGCCGGCGACCCGCTCGGGACGACGCGCAGGTACTCCACTCCGATCCCGGTCACCCGGACCACGGCGATCACCGCGATCTCCGCTCCCGACCCGACCGACGCGGTGCCGGTCCCGGAGCCGCAGCCGGTGGCCCGGTTCTGGTACACCGTCCACAACCTCCGCGCCGTCTCGTCCGAGCGGGCCTTCGGGTACCCGGACACCCTCACCGACATCGGTCTCCCGGCCGGCCCGGGCGAGCCCCGCCAGGACCCCGTCGAGCTCGAGCTGTGCCTCGACGATCCGCTCTGCCCGGTCGTCGGTGTCCTGCCCGACCCGACCCGCGGGATCTCGTTCCCCGACAACTTCCCCGACGAGTCCTTCTGGTGGTCCGGTGATGCCCAGTTCACCGACGGCACCCTCGACGCCCGGCTGACGCTCGGTGCCGAGGCGGCCTTTGACACGCCCACCGTGCGGGACGGCCACCAGATCGCCTTCGGCCGGATCCGGGTCCGCCTCGACAACGCGGTCCCGAACGCGACGTACGAGATCGTCGAGCCGTACGGCGTGATCCGGGCCACCGCCGACGAGACCGGGCGCCTGTTCTACACCGATGACAACGGCTGCATGAGCGGCCCCTGTGGGGACTTTCACCAGCTGCTCACCCAGCCGGTCGGTCCGTTCCTGCGGTGGGACTCCGGGGCGCCCGCCGGCTACGTCGGCGACCCGGCCGTCGCGCACACGGTGACCGGCAGCCCCTACGACACCAACGAGTTCACCGTCACCCAGGTCACCGACGGCGGCGGGAACCCGATCTCGCCCGAGCCGATCGGCTCCACCGACCTGTTCACGGTGCAGGGCAAGCTCGCCGGTCCGGGTGCGATGGCCAGCTGGCAGACGGGCACCTTCAGCCACGCGCTGCAGGTGACTCTCACCGGGAACTCTCGGACCGCCGAGATCCGCTACACCCTCGACGGCTCCACTCCCACGGCCACGACGGGCCAGGTCTACGACGGCCCGATCTCCGTCGGCGAGGGCACCACGACGCTCACCTACGTGGCGGTAGGTGCAGACGGCACCACGTCGACCCCGGAGTCCGAGGTCTACACGGTCGACACCACCGCCCCGACCCTGAGTGCGTCACCCGCCGGCGGCCGGTTCGACGCGGTACAGGACATCGTCCTCACCACCGACGACCCGGGCGCGACCGTCCGCTACACGCTCGACGGGTCGGCGCCCGGCGCCGGCAGCACGGCGTACGACGGCGGCACCATCCGGGTCGACCACAGCCTGACGCTGCGAGCGGTCGCCACGGACGCGCTGGGCAACGCCCGGACGGGGTCGTGGAGCTACACGATCACGCCGCCGCCAGCGGCCGACGCACCCGCGACGCCCGGCTTCAGCCTGGCGCGGCCGACTGCGACGACGGTCGCCCCGGGCGGCACGACCACCCTGAGCGGGGTGCTCGCACCACACGGTCTGGTCGTCGGTGCCGCGAAGGTGGTGCTGCAGTCGCGGCCCGTCACGACCACGGGTCATCCGCTCACCGAGAGCTGGACCGACGTCGCCACCGACACCACCGCTGCGGACGGGAGCTTCGTCTTCACCGGTCTCAGGTCGCCCGCGGCCACGGCGTACCGGGCGGTCTTCACCGGCGACCCGAGCGGCTCGATCGTCAGCGCCAGCCGGCGGGTGTCGGTGCGGGCCGTCGTCACCCTCGCCCAGCCCCACCGCCGGGTCGCTCACGGCACCCAGGTCACGTTCCGAGGCACACTCGGTCCCGCTCTGCGGGGCACCACGGTGGTCGTCAGACTCCACGGCCCCGGAGGCCGCACCCAGCAGGTGCGCGCCACCGTGACCGGGACGGGTACCTGGACCGCGACCGTCCACGCTCCTCGCAAGACCGGCACGTGGACCGCCGTCGCCACCTGGCGCGGCAGCCGCGTGCTCCTCGGCGACCACAGCCCCACCCGGACGTTCCACGTGCTCAGGTGACAGCAGGCGTCCGTCCGTCCCCGCGGACAGTGTGTGTGTGGACGCCTGCCGCATGATCAGCAGACCCTGACCTGCTCCTCGCAGGTCAGGGCCTGTTGTCTGTGACGAGGGCCTGCCCGGGTGCGGTTTCCCGCACTCTCGACTGCCGGGGAACCGTGCGGAGGGCCCCCCGTGGTGTGCGGCCTGCGCGGTGTCTGGCGACGAAGGAAGTTCCTACCTTCGAAGCATGACCCAGACAACGACTTCCCAGCCCCGCCCACCACGCTCCGAAAGGCTCACCATGTCCCACGTCCTCTACCGGATCGGCAACTTCGCCGGTCGCCACCCGTGGCGCGTCATCAGCGCCTGGATCTTCGTCGCCGTCGCGATCTTCGCGTTCAACGCCACTGCGGGCGGTCAGCCCGACGAGAGCTTCAGCCTTCCCGGCTCGGAGTCGCAGCGGGCTGCCGACGCGATCCAGGACCGCTTCCCGCAGGAGACTCTCTACTCCTCGAACGTGATCTTCCACTCCGAGGACGGGCTGACCGACCCGACCACCAAGGCCGCGATCGAGCAGGCCGTACAGAAGCTGGCCGACGTACCCCATGTCGTCGGCGCGAGCAGCCCCTACGATCCGCGCGGACCCACCGTCAGCGCGGACGAGCAGACCGCGTTCGCCACGGTCGGCTTCGACGTCGAGAAGGTCGACGCCACCGAGTTCGACGCGGCCGAGAAGGCCGTCCAGGATCTCCGTGACGCAGGCATCGAGGTCGAGTACGACGGCGGGCTCGGCTACGCCAACGTGCCGGCCGGCGGCAACAGCGAGCTGATCGGCATCCTGATGGCCGTCCTCATCCTGGCCATCGCCTTCGGCTCCATCGTGGCCATGAGCCTCCCCATCGTCACCGCGCTGGTCGCGATCGTCGTGGGCAGCAGCGCCATCGGCATCATGTCCGGCGTCGTGCCGGTCCCCCAGATCACCGGCATCGTCGCGATGATGCTCGGGCTCGGCGTCGGCATCGACTACGCGCTGTTCATCCTGTCCCGGCACCGCCAGAACCTCGCGTCCGGGCAGTCCGTGCCCGTCGCGATCGGCCGCGCGAACGCGACCGCCGGCCTGTCGGTGCTCTTCGCAGGCGTCACGGTGATCGTCGCGATCCTCGGCCTCAAGGTCTCGGGCATCCCGATGATGACGATGATGGGCTACGGCTCGGCGATCATGGTCGCCGTCGTCATGCTGGCCTCGATCACGCTCCTGCCCGCGATGCTCGGTGTCGTCAAGCACCGCGTGAACAGCGTGCGGGTCCCGTTCGTCAAGCCGAAGCCCGCCTACGACCCGGACTCCGCATCGGTGCGCTGGGCCTCCCGTGTCGTCGCTCAGCCCCTCCGGTACGGCGGCGCAGCTGCCCTGCTGCTCGTCCTGCTGGCGATCCCGGTGTTCTCCATGCACCTCGGCTTCGCCGACGCCGGCAACGACGCACCCGACTCGACGACCCGCAAGGCCTACGACCTGATGGCCGACGGCTACGGTCCCGGCACGAACGGTCCGCTCCAGGTGGTGCTCGACTCCGACGGCACGCCGATCCCCGGCGCCGTCGTCCAGCAGGTCACCACCGACCTGGCTGCCCAGCCGGGTGTGGCCTCGGTGGGCGAGCCGGTGACGAACCAGGCCGACGATCTCGCGATCATCACGGTCACGCCCACCACCTCGCCCCAGGACGCCCGTACCGGTGACCTGCTGATGCACCTGCGACAGGACACCATCCCCACGGCGCTCGGTGACACCGACGTCGAGGCCTCGGTGACCGGCTCGACCGCGCTGACGGTCGACGTGTCCTCGCGGCTCCAGCAGCGGATGCCCTGGTTCCTCGGAGCCGTGATCGGGCTGTCGTTCCTGGTCCTGATGGTCGTGTTCCGGTCGGTGCTCGTGCCGCTGAAGGCTGCCGCCCTCAACGTGCTCGGCGTCGCAGCGGCGTACGGCGTCGTGGTCGCGGTCTTCCAGTGGGGCTGGGGTGCGAGCCTGATCGGCGTCCACGAGTCCGTGCCGATCATGCCGCTGGCTCCGATGCTGATGTTCGCCATCCTGTTCGGCCTCTCGATGGACTACGAGGTCTTCTTGATGAGCAGGGTCCGCGAGCAGTACCGCAAGCACTTCGAGCCGCGGCGTGCCGTGGTCGAGGGTGTCGGTTCCACGGCCCGGGTGATCACCAGTGCCGCGCTCATCATGATCAGCGTGTTCGCGTCGTTCATCCTCGATGTCGACACCACGACCAAGATGTTCGGCGTCGGCCTGGCGGTCGCGGTCTTCCTCGACGTGACGCTGGTCCGGATGGTGCTGGTCCCGGCGGCGATGAGCCTCCTCGGGCACAGCGCCTGGTGGCTGCCGACCTGGCTCGACCGTCGCCTGCCGACGATCGACATCGAGGGTGGCTCCCACGACGGCGAGGACCAGCAGTTGGACGAGGCAACGGCTTCGGCCGCCGAGGTCGAGACGGAGGACCAGCCCGTGCTGGTCTGATCGACACGAGAAGCAAGGCCCGCGACGCGGCCGGTCCCTCCGGGGGCCGGCCGCTTCGTCGTCCACCGCCTCGGCCAGCGCCCCCGAAGCCGCCGACGGTCTAGGGTCCAACGCATGGCGCTGCGCGTCGTCCTCGCCGACGACAACTACCTGGTCCGTGAGGGCGTCGCCGCCCTCCTGGCCGAGGTCGAGGAGATCGAGCTCGTCGACAGCGTCGCGGACCCCCGCGACCTGCTGGCGTCGGTCCGCGAGCACCTGCCCGACGCCGTCCTCACCGACATCCGGATGCCGCCGACCCACACCACCGAGGGGATCGACGCCGCCAAGCAGATCCGCACCGACCATCCGACGATCGGGGTGGTCGTCCTGTCGCAGTACGTCGAGGAGGACTACGCCCTCGCCCTGCTCGCCGACGGCGTCTCCGGTCTCGGTTACCTGCTCAAGGAGCGGGTCTCCGACATCGACGAGCTGGTCCGGGCTCTCACGGAGGTCTCCCGGGGCGGCTCCGCGCTCGACCCCAAGGTGGTCGAGGGCCTGATGACGCGTAAGGCGGCCGACGGGAGCTCGCCGTTGCGCGGGCTCACCGACAAGGAGCGCGCGGTCCTGGAGCAGATGGCGACCGGGCGGACCAACGCCTCCATCGCTACGTCGCTCTACATGAGCGAGCGGTCGGTCGAGAAGCACATCAGCGCGGTCTTCCTCAAGCTCGGTCTGGTCGACGAGGGAGAGACCAACCGCCGGGTGATGGCGGTCCTCACGTTCGTCGAGGCGACCCGCTGACCTGGCCCGATCGTCGCGGAGTGCGGTTGACCGCACCCCGGTGTTCGGCTCGCCCCCTCCCCTACGGACCCGCGCCCGGCGCATGCTGACGCCATGAGGTCGCCTCGCTCAGGCACGCTCCGTGATCCGCTGGTGACCCTGTGCGTCCTCGGCGGGCTCTTCGTCTCCGTCACCGCGGTGTACGTCGTCGTCGTGCTCGGCGGCGGGCTGCTGATCGGCCACACCGACTCGCCTCAGATCGGGCTGTCGGTCCTGGCGACCGCGATCGTGGCGCTCGGCTTCGAACCGGTGAGGGCGCGGCTCCAGACGGCGGCCCAGCGGTGGCTGCGAGCCGGCCGCCCCGCGCCGTACGACGTGCTGAGCGGATTCACCGAGTCGCTCACCGGCGAGGGTGGGCAGGAGGAGCTCCCGCAGCGGATGGCGCGCCTGCTCGCGGAGGGGACCGGGGCAGCGTGGGCGCAGGTCTGGCTGGTGGTCGCCGACGAACCGGAGCTGGCAGCGGTCTGGCCTCCGGCCGGCGCGTCCCACGGACCGCAGCTCAACGTCGCAGGCCCGGGGCTGCGGTCGCTCGACGTGACCCTGGCCGACGAGCGGCTCGGCGTGCTCCGCGTGCAGGAGCGACCCGACGCACCCCTGTCGCCGGTCGAGGAGCGGCTGTTCGCCGGTCTCGCCGTCCAGGCCGGGCTGGTGCTGCGCGGGGCGCGGCTACGCGCCGAGCTCGCGCGCCGCGCCGACGACCTCGCGGCCCTGGCCGAGGAGCTCCAGGTGTCGCGACGGCGGGTGGTCGACGCCCACGACTCGGAGCGTCGTCGGCTCGAGCGCGACATCCACGACGGGGCCCAGCAGCACCTCGTCGCCCTCGTGGTGAACCTCAGCCTCGCGCAGACCCTGGCAGGCGCTTCGCCCGACCGGGCCCACAGCGTCCTGGTCGAACAGGCTGGCGCCGTCGACGCCGCGATCACGACGTTGGTCGAGCTCTCCCGCGGGATCTATCCCCAGGTCCTGGCCGAGGACGGCGTAGCGGCCGCGGTGCGGGCCGTGGTGAGCACGAGCGCCGTCCCGGTCGACGTGGTCGACCGCGGGCTCGGCCGTCACCCGGAAGGGCTCGAGACTGCCCTGTACTTCTGCTGTGTCGAGGCGATCCAGAACGCCGTCAAGCACTCCGGTGCCGGGCGGGTGGAGGTCGTGCTCGCCGATGCGGGCGGTCGCGCGACGGTGCTCGTCCGCGACGACGGTCACGGGTTCGAGGTGAGCCGGGTGCTCGCCGCCGGCGGCCTCGGCACCCTCCGCGACCGGGTGGACTCGGTGGGAGGCGAGCTCACCGTCAGCACGAACGACGTGGGCGGCACCGACGTCGCCGCGTCGCTCCCGGTCCGAGCCGCCGTCGGGGTGGGCTGACGTGCGCGCGCACCACGTCGCCTGGACGCTGACAGGGGTCTGCGTCGCGCTGACGGTCCTCGACACCGTGCTCGTGACCGCGTCGTACCCGGCGTTCTCGACGAAGTCGTTCGGCATCCACGGCTGGCCGCTCGTCAACATCGCCGGGATCGGGAGCGCCGCCCTGGGCGCGGTGATCCTGGGGTCGCAGCCACGGCAGCCGATCGGGTGGATCCTCACCCTGATCGGACTCACCACGAGCATCTCACTGGCGACGGAGTCGTACGGGATCTGGGTGCTGCAGTACGACGGCCACGGCACCTCGGCCCAGGGCCACCTCAGTGGCTGGGTCGCCGCAGCGCTGGGGGGCCCGCTGGCGCTGGCGTTCCTCACCGGGGTCTTCCTGCTCGTGCCCCTCGGCACCTACCTCTCGCCCGGGTGGCGCTGGGTGACGCGCGCGTCGTGGGCCGGCTACGCGTCGTACGCCCTCGGCCTCCTCGCGGTCGGTCCGAACGGCATCAACCGCAGCGGGGACCCCATCGACGCGTCTCCCCTCGCCCGGGCACTGCTCAGCGGCGGCGTCCTGGTGATCACGGTGAGTCTCCTCGCCAGCGTCGTCGCGATGGTGCGGCGGCTGCGCCGCTCCACGGGCGTGGCTCGTCAGCAGCTCCGGATCGTCGCCATCGGCGCCGTGTCGGTCGGTCTGGCACTCGTCACGCTGATCATCGGGCAGGGCTTCAACGGCGGCCGGCAGTCGTGGTGGTCGAGCGTGCCGCTCTACGTGTCGTACGTGTTCCTCGTCGTGTGCATCGCGGTGGCCGTCCTGCGGTACCGCCTCTACGAGGTCGAGGTGATCGTGAGCCGGGCGCTGGTCCTCGCCCTGGCCACGGCCTTCGTCGCGATCGGCTACGTCGGTCTCGTCGTGGCCCTGGGCCGCGCCATGGAGAGCACGACCGACGGCGGCTTCTGGTGGTCATTGCTGGCCACGGTGGTCGTGGCGCTCGCCTTCCAGCCGCTGCGCCGGGGTGTCGTGCGGATCGCCGACCGTGCGGCGTACGGAAGCCGGGCGGCGCCCTACGACGCGCTGGCCGACTTCAGCCGCCGGATCGGGCGCGGCCCCTCGAGCGGAGAGCTGCTGCCGACCATCGCCGCGGCCGCCGGTGAGGCCGTGCGGGCCGACCGTGTGGTGGTCCGGCTCGACGGCGGTGACGGCGACCCGTTCACGGCCACGTGGCCAGTCATTGGCGAGGCGCCCGGCGAACCGACCGAGCGAGACGTGCTGGTCCCGATCGCCGATGCCTCGGGGCCGCTCGGCTCGATCACCGTCAGCCTCCCACCCGGGCGCGACGTCAGGCCCGCCGAGCGGAGGCTGCTCGCCGACATCGCGGAACAGGCAGGGCTGGCGCTGCGCAACGCCCGGCTCCGGATCGAGCTCGCCGCGCACGTCCGCCAGCTCGACCGCCGTACCCGAGAGCTCACCGCGTCGCGCAACCGGATGATCGGCGCCGTCGACACCGAGAAGCGACGACTCGAGGCGTCCATCGCGGCTCGCGTGCTGCCGACCATGGAGCGGCTGCGTTCCGAGGTCGGCCTCGCCGCCGAGGGCGAGCCAGCGCCCGAGCGGATCGCGGGATGCCTCGACCTCGCCACCGGGGCGCTGGAGTCGCTGCGCGAGCTCACCCGCTGGATCTACCCGACGATGCTCACGCGCGCCGGCCTGGCCCCGGCCCTGTCGTCGTACGCCGCGCGGATGCAGCGCGCGGACGACGTGCGCATCGACCCGAGCGTGGCTGCCGCGAGGTTCCCCGGCCGCGTCGAGGCGGCGGCGTACTTCTGCTGCGTCGAGGTGCTGGGTGAGCCGACCGCCTCGGCTGCCCTGGACGTGAGCGACGACGGTCGGGAGCTCGTCGTCTGTCTGCGAGGCGTGACCCTCGACGCGCTCAACCGGCTCGCGATCCTCGATCGCGTCGAGGCGTGCGAGGGAACCCTCGAGGTGACCGGCCTCGACGAGGCGCGGTCAGTGCAGATCAGACTGCCGGCCGTGCTCGCTGCCCTCGCCGGATGACGCACCCTCCGACCTCGACCACACGTCGAGCAGGCGGGCGGGACTCAGGGCCGCCTTCGAGATGTACGCCGCCGCCCCGCAGCCGGACAGGTCGAACTCGTCCTCGTCGTACGTCGAGAGCAGGACCACCACGGGCGGTGCGGCTCCGCGCCCGATCTGCCGCGCGGCCTCGATGCCGTCGATGCCGGGCAGGTTGACGTCCATCAGGACCAGGTCGGGCGCGAGCTCGGTCACGGCAACGACCGAGCTCTCTCCGGAGTCCACCGCCCCGACCACGGCGAAGCCCTCGGTGGCCTCCACGACCGCCGACATCGCTCGCCGGAACGGGTCCTGGTCGTCGACGACCAGGACCCTGACCGCGTGCGTCGCATCGCCCATGCCTCCATGATCCGCGGCTCGGCCGGCCTTCCCCAGGGGGTTAGCCGCACGATCGGCGCGGACGACGACCGGCCGGACCGGCACCGTCATCCGACGTGCGTGGTGACCGGACCCGCTGGGTACGGGTCGGCATGACCCGTCGTCTCGGGATCGAGGAAGAGCTCCTGCTCGTGGATGCCCGCACGGGCAGGCTGAGGCCGGAGGCACCGGCCGTCCTGGCCGCCTGCCATCCGCTTGGCCAGGTTGGCTCCGGCAAAGCCGAGTGGCCACAGGTGAAGCACGAGTTCTACCTGTCCCAGATCGAGGTCGCCACGAGCCCACAGCGCCACCTGGACGTCCTGCGAGGGGAGCTGCACCTCGCTCGGTCGCGCATCGCGGAGGCGGGGTGCTCCTCAGGCGTGGTCCCTCTCGCTGTCGCCGGTCCGGTCCTCGGAGACGCCGACCCGCAGTGCGACGCCGTCTCCCCAGGTGAGCGCTATGCCGAGATCGCTCGCCACTACGGTGACGTGGCACGCGAGTCGCTGATGTGCGCCCTCCACGTCCACGTGGAGGTGGCCGACGACGCCGAGGGCGTGGCGGTGATCGACCGGGTACGTCCGTGGATCCCCGTCCTGGTCGCGATCAGCGCCAACTCGCCGTACTGGCGCGGGCACGACAGCGGGTACCACAGCTGGCGCTCGGTGATCTGGAACATGTGGCCGACCGGCGGTCCCGCCGAGCTGTTCGGAGACGCTGCGACGTACCGGCAGGTGGTCCAGGACCTGGTGCGGCGAGGGGCCGCCCTCGACGTGGGCATGGTGAACCTCGACGTCCGGCTCTCGCACCGCTACCCCACCGTGGAGTTCCGGGTCGCGGACGTGTGCACCGAGGTGGAGGACGCCCTGGTGGTCGCGGCGGTGGCTCGCGCCCTGGTCAGCCTGGCTGCGGACCAATGGCGGGCCGGCGATCTGCCTGACCCTTGGCGCGTCGACGAGCTGCGCGCCGCGGCCTGGCGAGCGGCGCGGCATGGACTCGGCGACACGCTGGTCTCGCCCCTGTCGCGCCAGCTCCTGCCCGCCGACGAGGTGCTCACACAGCTCGTCTCGCTGCTGGCCGACCCGCTCGAAGCGGCCGGTGACGCCGCGCGGGTGAGTCGAGGTCTGGCCACCCTCGGTGCCCGGGGGAACGGTGCCGACCGGCAGCGCGCGATCCTCGGCCGCACCGGCAGGCTCGAGGACGTCGTCTCCGACCTCGCGGCGCGAACCCTGCCACAGTGAAGCGTCCCCGCCCGGACTCGCACGGACAACGGACCGTTCTCTCCTCACAGATCCGGTAGCCGCCTGGTGTCCACCACCAGACGGGCAACGTCGTTCAGCTTCACGTTGTTTGTCGCCTCGCGGCGTGGGCGCCCAGGTCGACCACGGCGAGACCTGTGGCCAACGAGGCGCTGGCACCGGCGCTGCGCCGGTGCCGCGACGACCATGCCGCGACCGGCACCATGCTGACGGCGTGCGCGGCCTCGACTGCCGCGCCGATCCGTCGGGACCGACCACGAGTCGCAACGTCGACGGTCGCCTGGAGGACGAGCCGGGCACCCAGGACCCGCGCCACGACGAGCACCGGCGATTCGTCGCGGTCGGGCGCGTGCATCGCGGCCAGAAGGCGACGTGGAGCGACCACGAGGAGCCCTCCCACGACCAGTCGGACCACCGTCGCCGCCCTCATCGCCGGCCCCGGGCCGCGCGGAGCATCTTCAGACCCACGGCGCAGAGGCCCGCGGTGGCTGCGAGCACGGCCGGATGGTGCTGGGAGGCCCAGACCTGGACAGAGCGGCCGCGCGCACGGTCGTCGAAGATGCCGTGCGTGCCGAAGTCACGGCCACCGTCCCCGTCGGCCGGCTCCCAGAGGTTCGCCGGCTGGTCCTCGGGCTTGGGGTTCCCCGTCTGCTGGGAGGAGAACCCCGTGCGCGCCAGGTAGCGGTCCAGGAGGCCGGGAGCCACTGCGTTCGCGAGCAGGGTCGCGGCGGTGCTGGCTCCTACCCAGTACTCACGGCGGCCGGGATGGTCGGCGGCGAAGACGACGGCCCGGGCCGCGATCTCCGGCTGGTAGATCGGTGGAACCGGCTGCGCCTGGTGCGGCAGACGGGACAGCACCCAGGAGAACTGCGGGGTGTTCACCGCCGGCATCTGCACCATCGTCACCCGGACGTTGCTCCCCTCGTGGAGCAGCTCGGTGCGCAGCGACTCGTGGAAACCCTGGATCGCGTGCTTGGCCCCGCAGTAGGCACTCTGCAAGGGGATGCCACGGTAGGCAAGGGTCGAACCGACCTGCACGATCGTGCCGCGGTCCCGTGGCAGCATCCGCCGAAGGGCCGACCTGGTGCCGTTGACGAACCCGAGGTAGCTGACCTCCGTCACCCGCCGGAACTCGTCGGCCTCGATGTCGACGAAGCGGGCGAAGACCGAGGTGAACGCCACGTTGACCCAGACGTCGATCTCGCCCAGCTCCTCCTCGATCCGGCCGGCCACCTCGTCGAGCGCCCGGGCGTCCGCGGTGTCGACCGGATACAGCCGAGCGGTGCCTCCCAGAGCCTCCACCTCCAGCCGGGCCCCCTCGAGCCCCCGTTCACCCCGGGCCAGGAGCGCCACCGTGGCACCGCGCTCGGCGAAGAGCTTCGCCGTGGCACGGCCGATCCCTCCCGATGCGCCGGTGACGACGACGACGTCGTGGTGGTCAGCTGCGCTGCTCATGGGTACCTCCAGGGGGCTGGTCGGCCAGTGCATGTGCGGCCTCGATCAGTAGGGCGTGGACGAATGCCTGCGGCAGGTTGCCGCGGAGCTGGCGCTGCACGATGTCGAACTCCTCGGTGAACAGGCCCGGCGGGCCGAGGGCCCCGCGCGAGCGCTCGAACCATCGGACCGCTCCGATGACGTCGCCTTGCTGGTGCGAGGCGAGCGCCAGGTGGAAGCCGCAGAGCAGGAACGCGCCCTCGGCCTCGGACAGCGGGCCCGCCTGGTGCCGGAAGCGGTACACGTAGCCGTCGTCGGTGAGCTCCTCGATGACCGCCCGCCAGGTGGCCACGCTGCGCGGATCGTCGGCAGGGACCGCGCCCCTGACCGCGGGCAGCAGCAGGGCCGCGTCGACGGCGCCGTCGTCCGCAGCACGCTGCCAACGCCCCGTCGGGTGCAGGCACTCCTCGTCTGCCGCGGCCACGAGGCTGTCGGCCAGGCCGACCCACTCGGCGGCGCGGTCGTGGCGTCGTCCCGCGACCGCCCTCAGCCCCGCGGCACAGATCAACCGTGAGTGCGTCCAGCGGCGGGCGTCCAGCTCCCAGATGCCGGCATCCGGGTCGGAGTGGCGGCGGGCGATCGCCCGCGCGGCCGCCTCTGCGGCCCTCCAGCCCTTCGCGTCCAGGACGTCGAGCCGGTCGGCCGCCGCGAAGAGGAGCAACGCCTCTCCGAACGCGTCGAGCTGGAACTGGTCCCGGACATGGTTTCCCACGTACACGTCCGGCGCCCCCGGGTAGCCCGCCAGGTCCAGACCACGCGATGACGGCACCGGGTCGCCGTCCACGGTGTACGCCGGCGCCAGGCGCTCGCCGTCCGCGAGCAGGCGGTCTCGGACGAAGGCGACCGAGGTCTCGAGCAGCTGCCCTCCTCCGGCAGCCGCCACCGCGTGGCCGGCGTAGCACTGGTCACGGATCCAGGCATATCGGTAGTCGTAGTCGCGACCCGCGTCGGAGCGCTCGGGCAGTGAGGTCGTCGCCGCCGCCACCATGCCGCCGCCGCTGGACGTGAGCCCGCGGAGCACCGCCCATCCGTGGGCGACGTCGCGCGCCGCGATCGACCCCCGGCCCTCCGGCACCGTACGCGCCCAGGTCTTCTCGGTGAGGTGCCACAACCGGTCGGCGTCGGGAAGCTCAGTCGGCAGGTCCTGGGTGGAGATCTCCAGGACGAGGTCGCAGCGGGACTGCTCGCGGAGTCGGAACCGTGCCATCACCGCCCCGCCTGCTGTCTCGACCGCCTCGTGCGGAACGCCGGTCCACCTCAGGTGGAGTCGCCCCGTACGCCCCTCCCACACACCTGTCTCGACCTGTCGCAGCTGCATCGGCTCGGCACCCCAGTCCGCTCGGGCGTCGAGCTGGACCTGCAGCTCGGCGCGCCCTCGCGTCGCCTCGACGCGCCGCAGCAGGACGAGTCGTTCGCGCTCGGACGGGAAGGCCAGTGCCTCACGGGACTCGACCAGATCGGGTCCGACAACCCAGCGGCTGCACCAGATCAGGGATCCGGCCTCGTAGCTGCCTCCCCACACGAACCGCTCGTCGGCGGGTCGTACGACGTAGGTCCCGCGGCCGCCGAGCAGGTCGGAGAAAACCGCGTCGTCGTGCCACCGGGGCGCGCAGAGGAAGGCGACGTCGCCGCGCGGACCGATCAGGCCGCCCCGCTCGCCATCGGCGAGCAGCGCGTACTGGCGCAAGGACTCCGGGTGGACCGCGAGCGGCTCGCCGGTCACCGGTCACGCAGCCAGCGAAGGCGCACGTCGCGCTTCACCTCGTCCTCGGAGCGCAGGGTGCCTGCTACCGGGAACTCGTGCTCGTTGCCCTCGACCACGTCCTGGAGCTGCGCCTTCGGGGAGGCACCTGCCTGCACGTCGTAGAAGAAGCCACCGTACTTCGCTGCTGCCGCACCGAGCGCCAGGACCACCAGCCCCGGGGCCACCCACCACCAGGAGCCGACGATGACGCCCACCGCGACCACGACCAGGCCGGCGACCATCACCACCAGCGCCATCCAGGTCCAGCGCGGGCGCACGGTGCGGGTCCTGACGCTGCTGCTCCGGCCCGTCATGGGTTCCTCCTCCGTCGGTTCATGCCACCCGGTAAGCCGCGAGATCGGTCTCCCGCAGGGTCAGTCCGTTCCCCGCTGCGGTCGAGGGCAGGAGCGATCCGCCGACCGGGGTCGAGAAACCGTCGAGGAACCGGCTCTCGATCCGGACGTGGTCCTCGAACCACTCCAGGTGCCGCAGGTTCGGCGTCGCCAGGGCGATCGCGGCATGGAGCGAGGGTGCGCAGTGCCCAGAGACCTGCAGCCCGTGCGCCGCCGCGAGCGCGGCAATGCGTCGCCACTCGGTGTAGCCACCACACCGGGTCACGTCGACCTGCAGGCAGTCGACGGCACCCGCGCCCAGCAGGTGCGCGAAGTAGGCGAGGCTGTCGCCGTACTCCCCCGCTGCGACGTCCTGGCTGACGCAGTCCCGCACCCGACGCAGGCCGTCGTGGTCGTCGGAGCTCACCGGCTCCTCGAACCAGGTGACCCCGAGGGCGTCGAGTGGCCGCGCGACGCGCACGGCCTGCGCAGCGGAGTAGCCGCCGTTGGCGTCGACGAAGACCCCGACGTCCGGCCCTACCGTCTCGCGGACGATCCCGACGCGGGCGAGGTCCCTGTCGACCCGGGCGCCGCGGGACTCCCCGATCTTGATCTTGACCTGACGCATGTCTTCCTCGAGCCAGCCCGCGAGCTGCGCGCGCAGCTGATCCTCGGAGTCGGTGGTGAACCCGCCGCTGCCGTAGACCGGGACGTCGCCCCTCACGTCCCCGAGCAACCGGTGGAGCGGCAGACCCAACACGCGTGCCTCAAGGTCCCACAGGGCGGTGTCGACCGCCGAGATCGCCATCGACACCAGGCCCGACCGCCCCGCGTTGCGGACCTCCCGCACCATCGACTCCCAGGCCGACGCCACGTCGAGGGCACCACGACCCTCCACGACAGGGGCGAGGAGATCGCGCACGACTGCCACCGCGGCCGCCGGCGCATAGGTCCAACCGAGCCCGACGGGCTGGGCGGGACAGTCACCGGCCACCTGCACGACGACCCAGGTCGTGGAGTTCCAGGTGAGCGTCCCGTCCGCCTCCGGGCGCGAGGTCGGGATGGTGTACGCCGCCACCTCGACCCGGTCCACGGCGACGTCGGGGCGCGAGGGTCGCTCAGTTGTCGTCATGGGAATGCGGCAGCAGCTCTTGCGCCTTGGTCTTGATCCCTTCCTTGATCACGCCCCATCGTGACGAGTCACCCTTGATGAGTGCCGCCGCCATGTCGGTCATCTGCTCGAGCGTGGCGTGGGGCGGGATCGGTGGCACGTCGGGGTCGCAGTGCACGTCGAGGAGGAACGGCCGATCGGCCGTCAGTGCCTGGCGCCAGGCGTCCTCCAGGTCCTCGGGATCGGTGACGGTGATTGCTCCGAGGCCGATGGACGCGGCGAACTCGGCGTACGACACATCCGGCAGTGCCTGCGACTCGATGAAGCTGGGTGTCCCTCCCATCGCGCGCAGCTCCCACGTGACCTGGTTCAGGTCGTTGTTGTGCAGGACGGCGACCACCAGGCGGGGGTCGCTCCACTCGTGCCGGTAGCGCGCGATCGTGAGCAACTCGGCGAGTCCGTTCATCTGCATGGCCCCGTCGCCCTCGAAGGCGATCGCCGGCCGTTCGGGGTGTGCGAACTTGGCGCCGATGGCGTAGGGGACCGCCGAGCCCATGGTCGCCAACGTGCCTGACAGGGTGCCGCGCATCGTGCCGCGCATCCGCACCTGCCGTGCGTACCAGTTCGCCGCCGAGCCGCTGTCGGAGGAGATCATGCTGTCGCTCGGCGCCTGTGTGCTGAACTCGCTGAAGATCCGCATGGGATTGACCGGCTTGGCCGCCACCAGCGCCTCGGCCTCCATCACCTCCCACCACCGGGCGACCTTCTCCTCCAGGTGGTCGCGCCACGCGCGGTCCTGCTTGCGCTGCAGCAACGGGATCAGGGCCTCGAGCGTGGTGCGCGCGTCGCCCACGAGGTTGACCTCGTAGGGGTAACGCATGCCGATCAACGAGCCGTCGATGTCGATCTGGATCGCACGTGCCTGGTCGAGGTCCGGGAGGAACTGCGTGTAGGGGAAGTTCGAGCCGATCGTGAGCAACGTGTCGCAGTCGCCCATCATCTCGTAGCTGGCACGCGTGCCGAGGAGGCCGATCGACCCGGTGACGAACGGCAGGTCGTCGGGGAGCACGTCCTTGCCCAGGAGCGCCTTGGCGACACCCGCACCCAACAGGTCCGCCACCTGCTCGATCTCAGAGGCGGCCCCGCGCGCGCCCTGGCCCACCAGCAGCGCCACCTTCGAGCCTGCGTTGAGAATCTCCGCTGCCCTCTGCAACGCCTCGTCGTCCGGTGCCAGCGAGGGCCACTCGATCCCCAGGCTCGAGGGCACCATCTTGAACTCGTGCGTCGGCGGCTCGTACTCGAGCTCCTGGACGTCGTTGGGGATGATCAGCGCGGTCGGGGCCCTGCGGCTCATGGCGATCCGGATGGCGCGATCGAGCACGTTGGGGAGCTGCTCGGGCACCGTGACCATCTGGACGTAGTCGCTGGCGACGTCCTTGAAGAGGCTCAGGAGGTCCACCTCCTGCTGGTAGCTCCCGCCCATCGCGGTGCGGTTGGTCTGGCCGACGATCGCGACCACCGGCACGTGGTCGAGCTTGGCGTCGTACAGGCCGTTCAGCAGGTGGATCGCGCCAGGACCCGACGTGGCCATGCAGATGCCGGGTCGGCCGCCGAACTTCGCGTAGCCGACAGCCTCGAAAGCTGCCATCTCCTCGTGCCGCGCCTGGATGAACCGCGGCTGGTCGTCCGCCCGCGAGAAGGCGCCGACGATCCCGTTGATGCCGTCACCCGGATAGCCGAACACCTGCTCGACCCCCCACTCACGCAGGCGCTCCAGCAGTCGGTCGGCAACGGTGGGGGTCATGGGGTTCCTCCTCGGACGTGGGTGGACGGGCGACGATCGCGCTCCGGCAGCAGGTCGGCGAGGAGCTCGGCAAGGTGTCTGCCCTCGCGGCCCCGGCTGTCGAGGTCTGAGATCTGGGTGCGGCAGGAGAAGCCGTCGGCCAGCACGACCGTGTCGTCGTCGGCCTCGCGGACCCGCGGCAGCAGGGTCTGCTCGGCCAAGGCCCGGCTGACCTCCCCGTGGCCGGCCGTGAAGCCGAAGTTCCCCGCGAGACCACAGCAGCCCGAGTCGAGGCGTTCGACGTCCACGCCGACCTCTCTCGAGCAGCTCGCGGTCTGCGTCCCAGGTCAGGACCGCGTGGTGGTGGCAGTGCACCTGGGCGATCGCCTTGGCGCCGCTCGACGCGCGCGGGTGCTGCCAGTCGGGGGTGTGCTCGGTGAGCAGCTCGGCGAGCGTGACGACGTGGTCACCGAGCCGGCGTGCGTCCTGGTCGTCGGGAAAGAGGTCGTGCAGGTCGGAGCGGAAGACCGCCGTACAGCTGGGCTCGAGACCCAGGACCAGACCACCGGCGCGCACGTGAGGCGCCAGCCGCTTCAGGGTCCGACGCAGCATCCGCTTGGCGACGCCCAGCTGACCGGTCGAGATCCAGGTCAGCCCACAGCACATCGGTTCGGTGGGGACCTCGACCTCCCAGCCGGCGTCATGGAGCACCTCCACGGCCGCTCGGCCGATCTGCGGATGGAAGAGATTGGTGAAGGTGTCGGGCCAGAGCAGCACCGTGCCGTGCGGAGTCGGCCGATGGGCGTCGGCCGGGTCGGGTACACGCCGTGCCCACCACTGCTGGAGCGTCTCGGTGGCGAACGCGGGGATCGGGCGGTCCTCGAGCCCGGCAGCCCTCGTGGCCAGCCTCGCCAGCGCACGACGCCGGGTGAGGGCGTTCACGGCCCGGGCAGCGCCCGCGCGCGTCACAGCGGCGCCCGCCAACGGGAGCCATCCCGTGGCGTAGTCGGCCCGGGGCCGGAGCCGGTGCCGGTAGTGCTGGGCGAGGAACTCCGCCTTGTAGGTCGCCATGTCGACGTTCGCCGGGCAGTCGGTCTTGCAGCCCTTGCAGGCCAGGCAGAGATCGAGGGCGTCCTTGACGTCCTCGGACCGCCAGCCGTCCCGGATCGGGCTGTCGCCGTGGCCGTCGAGCATCTCGAACAGCAGCCGGGCCCGGCCGCGGGTGGAGTGCTCCTCCTCGTGGGTCACCTGGTACGACGGGCACATCACGGTGCCACCCTCGTTCTCGTGCTTGCGACACTTGCCGACTCCGACACACCTGTTGGCCGCCTCGCGGAACGAGTGCCCGTCGTCGGGGTAGGCGAAGTAGAGACCGGGCGTCGCCCGGGGTGCCCAGTCGCCACCCAGCCTCAGGTGCCCGTCCAAGGGTGCGGGGCGGACGACCTTGCCCGGGTTCATCCGGTCCTGCGGGTCGAACAGGGCTTTGACCTCCCGGAACAGAGCGACGACCTCGTCGCCGAACATCCGCGGCAGGAGCTCGCCCCGCGACTGGCCGTCGCCGTGCTCCCCCGACAGCGATCCGCCGTACGACGACACCAGATCGGCCGCCCGCTCCATGAACCGCCGGTACGTCGCGACACCTTCGGAGCTGTAGAGGTCGAACGGGATCCGGGTGTGGATGCACCCCTGCCCGAAGTGGCCGTAGAGACTGGGCCCGACGTCGGAGGCGTAGCCGAACTCCTCGTAGAGCCGGCGAAGGTCGCGCAGGTAGTCGCCGAGACGGTCGACCGGCACTGCGGAGTCCTCCCAGCCCTCGAAGGTGTCCGGCCGGTGGGGCACGTGGGCGGTCGCTCCGAGTCCGGCCTCGCGGACCTGCCAGAGCTCGTCCTCACGCTCGGGGTCGTCGTAGAACGCGACGTCGGGGTCGTGCTCGGTGTCGCCCAGCGCCTCGAGCATCTCCCGCGCGCCCCGGTCGGCCTCGTCCTGGGTGTCGCCGCCGAACTGCACCATGAGGTACCCGGTGCCCTGAGGCAGTTCCTCGAGCGCCTGCTTGTTCATCCCCTTCAGCTGCTCGTCGCGGATCAGGTAGTGGTCCACTCCCTCGAGCGCGATCGGCCCGTGCTTCACGATCGCCGGGACCGCGTCAGCAGCTCGGGCGATGTTCTCGAAGCCGAGCACGACCAGCGTGCGCTCCTTCACGACCGGCACCAGCTCGAGCTCGGCGCGCAGCACCGTGACCAACGTCGACTCGCTGCCCACCAGGAAGCCGGCGAGGTCGAACCCGTGCTCGGGAAGCAACGAGTCGAGGTTGTATCCGGAGACACGACGCGGGATGTCGGGGTAGCGCTCACGGATCAGCTCCGCGTGCTCGTCGCGCAGCCGGCGCAGCCCGCGGAAGATCGCCGCTCGGCGATCACCGCGGCGCTCGATCTCGGCGTACTCCTCGTCGACGGTGCGGTGCGCGGTGAAGCGGGTGCCGTCGTAGAGCAGCACCTCGAGCGAGGCGATGTTGTCGACCACCTTGCCGGTGCGCTGCGCGGTCGCACCGCAGGAGTTGTTCCCGATCATCCCGCCGAGCGTGCAGTTCTGGTGGGTGGCCGGCTCGGGCCCGAACCTGAGCCCGGTGGGTGCCAGCTCGCGGTTCAGGACGTCGAGGACGATGCCGGGTTCCACCACGCAGCGCCGGTTGTCCGTGTCCACGGAGAGGAGGCGGTGGCAGTACTTGGAGAAGTCGACGACCACGGCGAGGTTGGTGCACTGTCCCGCCAGGCTGGTCCCACCGCCGCGGTTGACGACAGGCACGTCGTGCTGTCGGCAGACGTCGATGGCGGTGACCGCTGCCTCCACGCTATGGGGGACCACCACCCCGATCGGGACCTGCCGGAAGTTCGAGGCGTCCGTCGAGTACGCAGCGCGGGTGCCGGCGTCGAACCGGACCTCGCCGTCCACGCAGGCGCGCAGGGCCGAGAAGACGTCCCTCGCGTGAGACGGGACGCCGTTGCTGCGCGTGGTCGCCTCGCGACTTGCCTGGTCCATCAGGAGCCCCTTCGGATGATGTCGGCGGCGATCTCAGACCCTGTACCCCGGCACACCGAGATACATGCACACGTACATGTACATTGGTTCGTCGTGGAGGACTCCGAGCGGGATGCCCTGGCCGACACCCTGGTGCGCGTCGGTCGCGTGCTGGTGGGGAGCGCCGTGCGCTCGGTCGCCGCGGCGGCGCACGACGTCACGGTCGCCCAGCACCGGGTGCTCGTCCTGCTGTCCGAGCACGGCACGATGTCGATGAGCACGATCGCCCAGCAGCTCGCCGTCGACCAGTCGACCGCCAGCCGTCACTGCGCGCGACTGGAAGCGCTGGGACTCCTGGTCCGCCGCCGCGCCGAGCACGACGGCCGGGCGGTCGACGTCGCACTCACCGGTGCCGGCGACCGCCACGTCGGATCGGTGCACGCAGCACGCGCCGCGGAGATCGGGTCGATCCTCGACCGGATGCCCGACGAGGACGCGCGGGCGGTGGTCTCGGCACTTCAGCGGTTCGACCTGGCAGCGCGCGAGCCCGCGGCGAGCGGAGCCGTCCGGTAGTCGGATAGTCGACAATCCCGTTACCTGCGGTCGTCGCTGGGTACCTAGGGCATGTGATCACGACGACGCGCACCGTCCACGCTTCACCCGACGCAGTCTGGGACGTGCTGGCCGACGGTTGGCTGTACCCGGTGTGGGTGGTGGGGGCCTCGAGGATGCGCGAGGTCGAGCACCCCTGGCCTTCGCAGGGGAGTCGGCTCCATCACTCCCTGGGCGTCTGGCCCCTGCTGATCAACGACGACACCGAGGTGGTCGAGTCGCACCAGGGCAGTCTGCTGTCGCTTCGGGGACGCGGCTGGCCGCTCGGAGAGGTCGCCATCGTCATCCGGCTGCGTCCGGTCGGCGCCGACACGGAAGTCGTCATCGAGGAGGACGTCGTCAGCGGCCCCGGTCACCTGGTGCCGAAACCGTTGCGCGCCCTCGCTCTGCGCTGGCGCAACGTGGAGACGCTGCGCCGCCTCGCCTACATCGCCGAACGCCGTACCTCCGAGGACGCCACCGTCCCGGCCACCGACCCGAAGGAGCACCGATGAGAGCCCTCACCTGGCAAGGCAAGCGATCCGTCTCGGTGGAGACGGTTCCCGACCCGGTCCTGCAGGAGCCGAACGACGCGATCATCCGCGTGACCTCGACCGCGATCTGCGGCTCGGACCTCCACCTGTACGAGGTGCTCGGGCCGTTCTTGAACCGGGGCGACGTCCTCGGGCACGAGACCATGGGGATCGTCGAGGAGGTCGGCCCCGAGGCGGGCGACCTCCACGTCGGCGATCGCGTGGTGGTGCCGTTCAACATCTCGTGCGGCACCTGCTGGATGTGCAGTCGCGGCCTGTTCGCGCAGTGCGAGACGACGCAGGTCCGCGACCACGGAAAGGGTGCCAGCCTGTTCGGCTACACCTCGTTGTACGGCTCCGTGCCCGGGGGCCAGGCCGAGTATCTGCGGGTCCCCCAGGCGCAGTTCGGGCCGGTCAAGGTCCCCGAGGGCGTCGACGACGAGCGTTACCTCTACCTGTCCGACATCCTGCCCACCGCGTGGCAGGCCTTCGAGTTCGCCGAGGTTCGCGAGGGCGACACGCTGGCGGTGTTCGGTCTCGGACCGGTCGGTCAGCTGACCACGAGGATCGCGCTGCACGCCGGCGTACGGGTGATCGGTGTCGATCTCGTGCCGGAACGGCTCGTGCTGGCGGCCGCGCGAGGCGCCGACACCATCGACCTGAGGTCGGTCGAGGACGCGGCGCAGGCTGTGTTGGACCTCACCGACGGTCGAGGGGCCGACGGCACCGTCGACGCCGTCGGGATGGAGGCGCACGGGTCGCCCTTCGCGAAGGCCGCCATCGGCGCCGTGGGGATCCTCCCCGACGTGGTCGCCCGGCCCCTGACCGACAAGTTCGCGATCGACCGGCTGGCGGCGCTCCAGGCCTGCATCAAGTCCGTACGACGCGGAGGGACGGTGTCCGTCTCGGGCGTGTACGGCGGCGAGGTCGATCCGCTGCCGATGATGGAGATGTTCGACCGCGGCATCACCGTGCGGCTGGGTCAGTGTCACGTCCGGCGGTGGACCGACGACATCGCCAAGCTGTTGGACCAGGACGACGACGTGCTCGGGGTGGAGACCCTCGCCACCCATCGCCTCCCGCTCGAGGAGGCGCCCGCCGCCTACCAGATGTTCCAGAAGAAGGAGGACGGCTGCGTCAAGGTCGTCCTCAAACCATGAGCCGCCAGGCCCCGGACCGGCCGCGCAGCGTGCTGGTCACGGGTGCCTCCAGCGGCATCGGACGAGCCGGCGCCCTGGTCGCCGCACGCGCGGGCGATCGCCTGGTGCTGGCCGCGCGCGACGAGTCGGTCCTCGAGTCCGTGCGGACCGAGTGCCTGGCGGCAGGGGCCTCCGACGTGCTGGTGACCCCGGTCGACCTCGGCGACGACGCCGCCGTGGCGCAGTGCGTCAAGGAGGCGGTCGAGGTGACAGGTCGCCTCGACGTCGTGCTGAACGCTGCCGGAGTGGTCGCCTACGGGCGCACCGAGGACGTGCCCCCGGACGTCTTCGAAGGCGTGCTGCGGACCAACGTGCTCGGCTCGGTGAACCTCGCCCGGCACGTGCTCCCCGTGCTGCGTCGACAGGAGCGAGGCACCCTGGTACTCGTCGGCTCGGTCATCGGGCACATCGGTGTGCCGGGCATGAGTCCCTACGTCCTGAGCAAGTGGGCGGTGCGTGCGCTCGCACGGCAGCTCCAGCTGGAGAACCGCGACCTGCCCGGCGTCCACGTGGTCCATGTGGCCCCGGGCGGCGTCGACACGCCCATCTACCAGCAGGCTGCCAACTACGCCGGCTTCGTCGGCCGACCGCCTCCGCCCGTCGCCAGCCCGGAACGTGTCGCCGGCCGGATCTGGCGCCTGGTCGACCATCCACGACCCCGGGCGCAGGTGGGACTCACCAACCACGTGATGCGGCTGGGCTTCACCCTGACGCCTGCCTTGTACGACGCCTTGGTCGGCCCGCTGTTCGCCGTCGCCGCCACCGACCGCACCGCCGAGATCCCTGCCGGACCGGGCAACGTGCTGGACTCCCGCCCTTCCGGCAACCGTCTGCACGGTGAGCAGGGAGGCGCCCTGAAGGGGATCGCTCGCAACCTCGCAGCGGTGGCTGTGCCACGCTGGCATCGATGACGGCCACCTCCTACGACGCAGTCGTGGTCGGCGCCGGACCGAACGGACTCGTCGCCGCGAACCACCTGGTCGATGCCGGCTGGTCCGTGCTGCTGCTCGAGGCGCAGCCCGACGTCGGTGGCGCGGTCCGCAGCGCGGAGGACGTGCATCCCGGGTTCGTCCACGACACGTTCAGCGCTTTCTACCCGCTGGCCGCGGCATCGCCCACGATCAGGTCGTTCCGGCTCGAGGAGCACGGTCTCCGGTGGACCCACGCCCCCGCCGTGCTGGGCCATCCCTTCCCCGACGGCGAGTGGGCGCTGCTCCACCGCGACCGTGAGATCACGGCTCGTCACCTCGACGAGGCCCACCCCGGTGACGCAGACGCCTGGCTCGAGCTGTGCACGTTGTGGGACCGCATCGGCGACCAGCTGATCGGCGCGCTGCTGACGCCGTTCCCCCCGATCCGGCACGGCCTCGCGACTGTCGCCCGCCTCCCGTCCGTAGGCGGGCTCGACTTCGTCAAGCTGCTGCTGACCCCGGCCACCGACGTCGGCACGACGCGTTTTGCAGGTCGAGCACCGCGCGCCCTGATCGCAGGCAACGCCGGGCATGCCGACATCCCCCTGACGGCTCCGGGGTCGGGACTGATGGGTGTGCTGCTGGCGATGCTCGGCCAGACCGTCGGGTTCCCGGTCCCGGTGGGCGGCGCAGGGCGGCTCACGCAGGCGTTGGCGGCGCGCTTCCTTGCCTCAGGCGGCGAGGTGCAGTGCGACACGGAGGTGACCCGCGTCGAGGTGAGACGTGGACGCGCCACCGCCGTCATCACCTCGGGAGGCGAGCGCTTTGCCGCGAGGTACGGCGTGCTGGCCGACGTCGGTGTGTCCCGTCTGTACGGCGGGCTCGTCGACGTCGCGGACCTCCCGGCCAGGACCATGCGCTCGATGCGCGCGTTCCAGCTCGACCCCGGCACCGTCAAGGTCGACTGGGCCCTCGAGGGTGGCGTGCCGTGGGCCTCCACGCCCGCGTACGCACCCGGGACCTTCCACGTCGCCGACTCCGTCGAGGACATGACCGAGGCGCTCAGCCAGGTCGCCGCCAGGGCGGTCCCCGCACGGCCCTTCATGCTGGCGGGCCAGATGTCCACCACCGACCCGACCCGGTCCCCTGCCGGCACCGAGTCGATGTGGGCCTACTCGCACGTGCCTCAGCAGGTCGTCCGCGACGCCGGCGAGGGCGGGATCCGAGGCGTCTGGGACGACAGCGACTGCGAACGCTTCGCCGACCGCATGCAGGAGCGGATCGAACGGCTGGCACCCGGATTCGGCTCTCGCATCCTCTCGCGGCGCGTGCTCGGCCCTCACCAGCTCGAGGCCAGGGATGCGAACCTCGTGGGCGGCGCGATCAACGGTGGCTCGTCCCAGCTGAACCAGGAGCTGGTCTTCCGGCCCGTCCCTGGGCTCGGTCGCGCCGAGACGCCGATCAAGGGTCTCTACCTCGCCTCGGCGTCGGCCCATCCCGGTGGAGGTGTCCACGGCGCTCCAGGGATGAACGCTGCCCGCGCAGCCCGCGCCCACCGTCGCCTGGCGTCGCTGACCCGGCCGTTGCGAGCCGTGCGATCCGGGAGCTGAACGCGACCAGCAGACCCCCGTGGGCCTGGCATGAACCTCCGCCTGCGCGGGTACCGAGAAGGCACCACAACGACGGAGGATCCCCATGCCGACTGACCGATCGACCCTCGGAGGCGAGGGCAACGGCCATGCGACTCCCTGATCCGCGCGGGCCGGTGAGCCGCCGAGTCGTCGAGCGCCTGTCACGCCGCGACGCGTCCGCCGAGGTGGCACTCGACGACGGTCCTCTCCTGACCAACACCGATGCCCAGCTCGCGCTCTGGATGATGTACGAGCTCTCCTACCGGGGGTTCGACGGCGTGGATCCTCGGCGGGAGTGGGACACCGGGCTGATCGAGCTGCGCCTGGAGCTCGAGGACCGCATCGAGTCCGAGCTGCGGGAGACGACGCGCGAGCGGGTCCTCGAGGCGGTCGCCCGCGGGACCGAGGTCGGAGACCTGGTGCTCGACCTCGTCCAGGAGGACGACGGGCCCCACCTCTCGTCGTACCTGCGCCGTGGGGCCACCGCCGAGCAGATGCGCGACTTCCTCCGCGAGCGCAGCATCCAACAGCTCAAGGAGTCCGACCCGCAGTCGTTCCTCGTCCCCCGCCTGCGCGGCGCCGCCAAGGTCGCCCTGGCCGAGCTGCAGTACGACGAGTTCGGCGCCGGGCGTCCCGAGGGGCTGCACCAGGACCTGTATGCCCGCACCCTGGAGGCCGTGGGGTTGGATCCCTCCTACGGCGCGTACCTTCCCGAGGTGTCTGCGATCTCGCTCGCCTCGGCGAACCTGATGTCGATGTTCGCGTTGAACCGACGTCTCGTGGCAGCCGGGGTCGGTCACTTCGCGGCGTTCGAGGCGTCGAGCTCGGTGCCGTCGCGCCGGATCGCTGCGGGACTCCACCGGCTCGGCCTCTCCGCAGCAGCCGGCTACTTCGAGGAGCACGTCGAGGCGGACGCTGTGCACGAGCAGATCGCCACCCGTCAGATCTGCGGCTCCGTGGTCGAGCAGGAACCCGCCCTGGTCGACGAGGTGGTCTTCGGCGTCGCCTGTGCCTTGCACGTCGATGCCCTGTCGAGCACGGAGCTGCTCACGCGCTGGGGAGTCCTGGCCGAGCCTGCGGTCGAGGCACCCGACTTCGCCGACGAGGTCGCGTCGTGAAGCAGCAGGTGCGGGTCCAGTCGTGCCCACGGGGGCCGCTGCTCGTTCGCGGAGCCGACACGGTGGTCGACGACGACGGCGTCGAGCACGTCGTACGACGACCGGTGGTCGCGATCTGCGTGTGCGACCGGTCGGCCCGCAAGCCGTGGTGCGACGGCACCCACAAGTCCGTCCGGGACGACCTGCGATGAGCCATCCACTGAGCGAGCACCTGGAGTTCGCCGGGCTCAGGATCGCCTTCGACGACCGCGTGCTCCGCCCCCGTCCCTGGACGGTGGAGCAGTCCCGGTGGGCGAGCGAGCTGCTGACCGTGCTGTCGCCGGGACCCGTCCTGGAGCTGTGCTGCGGCGCCGGCCAGATCGGTCTGGCCGCGGTCCTCGGCACGACGCGGCGCCTGGTCTGCGTCGACCTCAACCCGGCGGCGGTCGGCTACACCGAGCTGAACGCGCGGGCGGCCGGCTTGGCCACCGAGGTGGAGACCCGCCTCGGTCGCATCACCGACGCGCTGCGACCCGAGGAGCGGTTCCCGCTCATCATCGCCGATCCGCCCTGGGTGGAGAGTGCCGAGACGGGCCGGTTCCCGGAGGATCCGTTGCTCGCCATCGACGGAGGTGTGGACGGTCTGGCCGTCGCGCGGCAGTGCCTCGAGGCCATGGAGGTACACCTGGACGCGCACGGTGCGGCCCTCCTCCAGCTCGGCTCGGTCGAACAGGTCGCCGCCCTCATGTCCCTCGGCTCGGGCGCCTTGCGCTGCCTCGAGGTCCGGCGGTTCGACGGTGGCGCCGTCGCCCACCTGGCCCGGGCCGACGACCGGGACCCCCTCACCTGACCTCAGGAGACAGCATGCGTGTCGCGGTCACGGGTGCCACTGAGAACATCGGGACAGCCGCCGCACGTCGCTGCCGAGGCGATCGGCCTGTGGTGCGGCTGCCCACCCGCCGTGCGTCCGGACGACGAGACCCATCCGCTGGAAACCCTCCAGCCACCCGCGCATCGGCCACTCCCCCCACCGGCTGTGGAACAACGTGGCATTACGCAGGATCGACTCCCAGTGCTGCACCGGCGGATCGCTGACGGCGTGGTACTGGTGATAGGCGCGAGGGGTGCCGCTCCAGCCGAGCCGGGCTCCCCGGGCGGTGGCGAGCCGGGCGAAGTCGGTGTCCTCGCCGCCATAGCCGTGGTACTCCTCGCAGAAGCCGCCCACGCGGCGCCACGTGTCGGCGCTCACCGCGAACGACAGCGACCAGAAGAGGTCGGGGTCCGCGCCGTGCACGAGCACCCCGGGCGCCGGGGCCGGCCGTGCGGGGTGGGGAGCATCGAGGTCCGCCAACCGGGTCAGGTCGTAGCCCGAGGGCGGGGGCGGCGGTAGGTAGGTCACCGGCCCGGACCAGATCGTGAGCGGCTCCCGCTCCACGCACGTCGCGTATCCCGAGACGAGGTGGGGTCCGGCCAGGCAGTCGACGTCAAGCAGGACGACCACGTCGGCTCCGTCGTCCACGGCGCGACGGACCCCGACGTTCCGGGCCCGGGCCAGGGGAAGCTCCTCCCCGACTCGCGGCACCTCGACCACCGTGGCGTCCGTGTGGCTCGCCCGGAGGTACGACGTGATGCCGGCGTCGTCCATGGCGACCACGACGTACTGGTCGGGCATGCGGGTCCCCGCCACCAGCGACCTGGCTTGACGACCCAGGTGCTCGTGGCGGCCGTGGGCGAGCGTGACCACGGCGACGTTCATCTGGCTGCTCCCCGCGCCGAGACACGCGCCACCGTCCGCTGGACGACCTCGGCGAACCGTGCTGCGGCGCCGCCGTCGCACCACGCGCTCCATGCCGCACCGTCGTGGGCGGACGCGGCATCCAGCAGTTCCGACCACCCGGACGTCGGCCACGACGGCAGCACGATCGCCGGCCAGCGTTCGTCGGCCAGCTCGCGAGCCGTTGCGTCCTGCTCGTGGTGAGGTCGGTCCTCCGGCACGACGAGGGCCGGCCGACGCGCCGTCGCGACCTCGGCGATCGCGTTCTGCCCGGCGTGAGTCACGACGACGTCCGAGTCGGAGAGGACTCTCGAGGGATCCTCCGCCCAGGTGCCGAGCGGCGGCGGCGCCAGGACCTCCCACCGCCAGGCAGGTGCCTGCCTCCTCGCCGCGGCCAGCAGGGCAGGAGTCGTGGCCGTCCCCCCTGCCCCCGCCATCACGGTGACGCGTGCCGGACCCCGGGCCCGCGCAGCGGCGGTCGAGACCTCGAAGCGCGACAGGCCTCCGACGCAGGTGATGCGGCTCGCGACGTCGGCAGGGAGTCCGACGACCAGGTCGCGTGCCTCGGGTGGCCAGGTTGCCACCAGCGCATCGGACACGCGATAGCCGAGCACGTGGGCCGGGTCGGACCGGTCGCCCGGCAGCACCACGGAGACCACGGGCACACCGTGCAGACGCACCAGCAGAGCGATCTCGACCGAGACGTCCGCGACCACCAGCGTTGGGTCCTGGTCCCGGATCCACGTCGACAGGATCGCCATCCGGGTCCGTAGGCCGGCGTCGTGAAGGGGGGCCCAGTGGAGCTGTCCACCCGCGGTGGGGTCGTCCGCCGTCTCGTCGTCGCGAGGCAGCTGGACCCACGGGCCGCTCCACCCCGTCGGCCGCGGGAGCGACGACAGACCCGTCACCTCGTCTCCCACGTGACGGGCCACGGCCGCGGCCCGGTGCAGGTGCCCGCGGCCGACGTGGTGGATGTACCACCCGATCACGCCGCGACCCCATGGCCCGCCACCGAGCGGTAGACGGCTTCGTACTCGTCGACCATGCGCCGCAGTCCCCACCGGGCGACCGCGGTCGAGCGAACTCCGGCCCGTGGCAGTGCGGCTGCCTTGCCGATCGCCGCAGCCAACGCAGGGATGTCGTCCGGCCCGACCAGCACGCCGGTCTGGGGGTCCACCAGTTCGCGCATGGCTCCACGCGCGAAGCCCACGACCGGCGTTCCGCACGACATGGCTTCGGCCGCCACCAGACCGTAGGGCTCCTCCCAGGCCGGGGTCACCACGGCAACGCCGGCGCGGCCCACCTCCGTGCGGAGCGCATCCTGGGACAGGTGCCCCAGCCACCGGACGTCCGGCCCGAGGCGCGGCTGGATCTGGTGCGCGAAGTAGGCGCTGTCGTAGGCGGGACCTGCCAGGTGGAGGGGCACCCCGGCGAGACGGGCCGCATCGATGGCGGCGTGGGGTGCCTTCTCGGGCACCAGCCTCCCGCTCCAGATCGCTCCACGACCTCCCGGCCCCGCCGCCCATACGTCGGTGTCGATGCCGTTGTAGATCGTCGTGGACGGGACGGCGTGCCGCCAGAGGTCTCGCATCCGATCGCTGACCGCGACGAACCGCGTCGAGGACGGAGCGAGTCGGGCAGCCGACTCGAGCCAGGCCACGGGAGGGGTGTGCAACGTGGTCACGAGCGGGACCTGCACGGCCTCGGCCATGGCTACGGGCAGGTGGTGCAGGCTGTTGTTGTGGACCACGTCGAACGCGCCGGCACCACTCCGGGCGAGGTCGAGCATCAGGCGCAGGTAGGCATGGTGCTCCCGCATCCAGGACTCCGGTTGCGCGGCGACGTCGGCTCGCGCGGCGTCACTGCTGGAGAACGACGCCACGTCCAGCTCGTGGGCACCCAGCCGCGGGTCGGACCCCGGCGCCGCGAAGAGGGACACCTGGTGTCCGCGTCGCACCAGCTCACCGGCCAGAGCGTGCGTGTGTGCCTCGAGTCCTCCGGCGAAGGGCTCGCGGACGGGGAAGCGGCTGGATGCGATCAGGCAGATGCGCAGCCTCTGGCGGCTCATCACACGACCGATCGATAGATCTCGCGGTGCGCGTGAGCGACCTCGGCGCGCTGGGCGCGGCGCATCTCGACACCCAACGGACGCACGGGACCCGCCGCCCATGCCTCGTGGATCGCCACGCGCAGCGACTCCCCGTCGTACTCGTCCTCGTCGTGGAGGTAGGAGTGCACCGGGCCCTGCTCGGCGTAGTAGCCGCACGACGGTGCCACGACAGCGGTCCCGAGGTCGCGGCAGGCCTCGAGCCAACCCGAGTGGGTGCCGAACCGGTAGGGCAGGACAGAGACGTCGAGGGACTCCAGGTACCGCCACAGGTCGTCGTCGGAGAAGAAGTCGTGCACGTGCAGCTCGAGATCGCCGCGCGCCGCGCCGCGCTCCAGATAGCCGGCCAGCTGTTCGGCACGCCGTCCTCCTCCCTGGGAGAGGACGTCGCGGTGACCGTTGACCTGGAGCACCGCGCCGGGCAGCTCACGGACGGCGCGCACCAGGTCGGGCAGCAGACGGAGCGGCTCCATGCTGGCGCGCAGGCTCTTGACGTGGAGACCCACGCGGAACGGCCGGGCACCCGCGCGGTCGGTCCCACGTGCCATGCGCGCGAGCTCCACGACGTGGGGGTGCGGCAGCACTGCCGCCGTGCGTCCCCAGCGCCGTTCGATCTCACGTCCGGCACCGGGTGTCAGGGTGATGACCGCGTCGGCAGCCGGCACCAGGACATCCAGCTGCGCGTCGTGCAGGGCACGATCGGCATGGTGCGGGTTGCGGAGGTCGTGCACGGTGTGCACGAGGGGACGGCCGTGCTCTCGTAGCGTCTCGACGAGGCGGGCCAGCTCGGACGGTTCCCAGGCGTCGAACCCGAACTGGATGTGGAAGACGTCGAAGTCGTGGGCGCCCACCCACTCCGGGCGCAGCATCACCGGCGGCCACCAGACCTGCTGCGTGGAGCGACCGGGGTCGTCGGGGTCCGGGTCGTGGAGCCGGCGTACGCCGTCAGGCTGCTCTGCGGCGATGTGGCGCACGTAGACGTGGGATGCCGGGACGGAGGCCACCGTGATCGCTCTCGCGGGGATCGAGCTGAGGGTCACCATCCCTCGGTACCCGGCTCGCGACCGCCCACTCTCGCCCCTAGGGGTGCCACTCACCCGGCCTCACGTGGCCCCATCTGGCCGACGACTGCTGCGCCCGCCGCTACGGGGAACGGGAGGCAGATGAGTGTGGTGACCACCGTCGACCGGATGCAGCGGCGACATCCGAAGCTCGGGCTGCCCATCGCGGTGGTCTACAAGTACGTCGACGACTCGGGCGGCTACCTCGCGGCGCTGATCACCTACTACGCCTTCGTCTCGCTGTTCCCCCTCCTGCTGGTGCTCACGACGATCCTCGGGCTGGTGCTCGGTGGCCACACCGGTCTCCAGCACCGGATCGAGGACTCGGCCGTCAGCCAGTTCCCGGTGATCGGTGGCGAGCTCGGGCAGCCGCGTCGCATCGGAGGAGGCACGATCGGACTGGTGATCGGGCTCCTCGCTGCGCTCTACGGCGGTCTCGGTGTCGCTCAGGTCACGCAGCACGCGATGAACACTGCCTGGGCGGTCCCGCGCAACGAGCGCCGTGACCCGATCCGCGGACGAGCGCTCAGCCTGTTGATCCTTGCCACGGTCGGTGTCTCGGTCCTGGCCACCACGGCCCTGTCTGCTCTGGGGACCACCGGGGTGGGATCACTGGGCGCGGCGCTCAGGATCGCGTCGGTCGTGCTGGCGATCGCGGCCAACACCGCCGTGTGCCTGTTCGTGTTCCGGGTGGCTCCGACCCGGAAGGTCGGGTACCGGAGCCTGCTGCCCGGCGCTCTGGTCGCGGCCCTGTGCTGGCAGCTCCTCCAGACGTTCGGAGTCGCCTACGTCGCCCACGTCGTGCGGAACGCCAGCGCCACCAACAGTGTCTTCGCGGTCGTGCTCGGGCTCCTGGCGTTCCTGTACCTGACCGCGGTGGTCACCGTCCTCTCGGTCGAGATCAACGTCGTGAGGGTGGACGGTCTCTATCCACGCGCCCTCCTCACGCCGTTCACCGACCAGGTCCGGCTCACGCCGGGTGACCGACGCGCCTACTCCAGCCAGGCAGAGGCCCAGCGCGCCAAGGGGTTCGAGGACATCGAGGTCACCTTCGACCAGGACGAAGACGCCGGCTGACCCTTGCTGCCGGCTTCACCCGGCTCCACCGGCCCGTGGCCGCTGACCCCCTTGGGGGTGGTGCGAGGACTCGCCTCGGTCGCGATCCTTCAGGGTGAGGTGAGGTTCGAGGCCGAGAGGAGTCACAGATGAGCGCCCAGAAGGACCACGGTGCCAGCATCGGCGACGACGAGCTGTACGAAGAGGTACGCAAGCAGGGCGCCAGCAAGCAGAAGGCCGCACGCATCGCCAACGCCGCCGCCAACACCTCTCGCACCCAGGTGAGTACCAAGGGTGGCCGAGCCGGCTCCTACGACGACTGGACCGTGGCCCGCCTCCGCGAGCGAGCCGCCGAGCTCGAGATCAAGGGCCGGTCGTCGATGAAGCGAGCTCAGCTGATTCGCGCACTGCGCAACAGCTGAGCCTGCACGCCTCGGCGGAGCCACGATTCTCTGCGCTCCGCTGGAGCAGTCAGGAGTTCCCGTCCTCGGCGAGCACCTGCTGGGCGATCCGGAACGCCGTGTTGGCAGCCGGCACCCCGCAGTAGACCGCGGTCTGGAGGAGCACCTCCCTGAGCTCGTCGACCGTCAGCCCGTTGCGCACGGCCGCGCGCACGTGGAGTGCGAGCTCCTCGTGATGCCCGCCCGCGACCAGAGCGGTGATCGTGACGATCGACCGGCTGCGTCGGTCGAGGCCGGGTCGGGTCCAGACCTCGCCCCAGGCGTACGTCGTGATCAGCTCCTGGAAGTCCCGGGTGAAGTCGGTCGCACCGGCCGTCGCCCGGTCGACGTACTCCGCGCCGAGCACCTCGCGGCGCACGCTCATGCCCTCGTCGTGGCTCATGGGTTCCTCTCCAGGAAGTGTTCGCGGAGCAGCCCCGCGACGGTCTCGGGTGCCTCGGCCGGGGCCAGGTGGGCCACGCCCGCGAGCTCGGCGTACCGCCCGTCGGACACACCGTCGGCGAGCTCGCGGAGCAACGACGGCGGGCAGACGACGTCCTCCTCGCCAGCCACGGCCAGCAGCGGGACGGCGATCTCGGCGAGCCGGTCGCGCACGTCGAAGGTGGCGAGCGCGCCGCACACCGCGAGGTACCCCTCGTCGTCGGCATCGCTGAGCGAGTGGAGGAGGCTCGAGGCGCGTTCCGGCTCGCGCTCGAGGAAGTCGGCGCCGAACCAGCGCTTCGCGGACGCCTCGACCACCGCGGGGGTGCCGGCGCGGCGCACCAGCTCGATCCGCTCCTGCCACGACTCGGGGGTGCCGATCCTCGCTCCGGTGCAGAGAGCGACGAGGCCACGCACCCGCTCGGGCGCGTCGAGGGCGAGCTGGAGCCCGGTGGCGCCGCCGACAGAGACTCCGGCGTAGCAGAACGGTCCGTCCACCCCCGCCAGGACGTGCCGTCCGAGGTCGGCGACCGTGACCGGATCGGAGACCTGGGCCCGGCGGGTGCCGTGGCCGGGCAGGTCCCACATGAGCACGTCGAAGTCGAGAGCGAGCAGCTCGGCGCACGCGCCCCACAACGCAGCGGCGGACGTGCCGAGAGACGGTCCGAGCACGAGCAGGGGCCGGGTCATCCCAGCCTCTTCCTGGCGCGTGCGACGACCTCGTCGACGTACGCCGCCGCGTCGCCCAGGTACGACGGCGCCGGGCGGTTGCTGAGACTGCGCTGCTCGGCCAGCACCGCCTCGCCGGCGGCGGCCAGGGTCGCCGCCATCCGGTCGCTGTCGACCCGGAGCCCGGTGAGCAGGTCGACGGCCTGCGACGCGGCGACGAGCGTACGGCGGACCAGGTCGCGCAGGGTCACCCACTCGGCGTGCCAGGCACCGTCCGCGCGGTCGTCGACCTGCTGGGCAGCGGCGAGGTGGAGCGTGGAGGCGAGCTGCGGCGTGGTCAGGGCGGCCCGCCGGATGAGCACGGAGAGCACGGGGTTGGTCTTGCCCGGCATGGTCGACGAGCCGCCTGGGCTCCCCTCGGCCAGCTCGCCGATCTCCGGCCGCGCCATGGTCAGCACGTCGTTCGCGATCCGCGCGCAGGCATCCGTGCAGCCCACCAGCGCGTCGCCGAGCCGGGTGACCGGCGCCCGGGCGGTGTGCCAGCGCGGGACGTCCGGGGGGATCTCGCGACCCAGCTCCACGATCGCGGCCCGGGTGCCTGCGGCGCCGCCGACCTGCCGCGGGAACACCAGGCGCGCGACGTCATCGTCGGCGTCGAGCACGGCGGTCAGCCACGCGGCGACCCGGAAGCCGAACGTCGTGGGCACGGCGTGCTGGGTGAGCGTCCGGGCGACCATCGGGGTGTCCCGGTGCTCGACGGCGAGCTCGGCCAGCCGACCGGCCACGGCGCCGAGGTCGCGACGCAGGTCGGCGCACGCGGCCGAGGCCATCAGCATGAGGGCGGAGTCCACGACGTCCTGGCTGGTGAGCCCGCGGTGCGCCGCGTCGTCCTGCTCGCGCAGCAGTCGGACGAGCGGGATGACCGGGTTGCCCCCGGCCTCCGCGTCCACGGCCAGCTGTTCGGCATCGACCACGCGGTCGAGGCCGCCACCGAGCCACTCCTCCTCGACGGTCAGCATCGCGCCGACGAAGTCCTCGGCCGTGAAGTGCGACCCGGCGCGCTCGTCGCCGGGCCAGAACAGGTCGGTCATGGCCTCAGTCTTGCCGGTACGCCAGGAAGACGGTCTCGCGCTCGCCCTGCAGGCGGAGGTCGAAGACGAATCCGTGGTCGTCGGCGTGCGCGACCAGCGTCGACCTCCGGGCAGGGTCGACCGAGGAGAGCAGGGGGTCGGCCGCCAGGGCCGCCTCGTCCCCCGGCAGGTAGGCACGGGTGAAGAGCCGGTCGAGCAGCCCACGCGCGAACACCACGATCGCGAAGTACGGCGCCGCCCCGGGCGCGGTCGGTCCCGGCGCCAGGGTGGAGAAGCGGTACCACCCGGCGTTGTCGGTGGCGGCCCGGCCCCAGCCGGTGAAGGTGGTGCCGTCGCGGTGCAGTGAGCCCGGCTCACGCGGGATGGTGCCGTCGGGGGCCGCCTGCCAGAGCTCGACCAGCGCGTCCGGCACCGGGTCACCGGCACCGTCGAGGACCCGACCGTGCAGGCGGACCGCCTGCGGGAGGGTGGTCGGCACGAGCGCGTGGCCCGCGTCGTACGGCAGCGCGTGGCCGAAGAACGGCCCGACGGTCTGCCCCGGTGTGGGCGTCTTGCTCAACGCGACACCTCCGCCTCGGTCGGGGTGCGAACGCTGCCGTTGAGCACGATGTCCCACCGATAGCCGGTGCACCACTCGGGCTGGGTCACGTCGTGGTCGTAGGTCGCCACCAGCCTCTCCCGCGCAGCAGGGTCGGTGATCGCCTGGTAGATCGGGTCGAGGGCGAACAGCGGGTCTCCCGGGAAGTACATCTGGGTGACGAGCCGCTGGGTGAACTCCCTGCCGAACAGGGAGAAGTGGATGTGCGCCGGCCGCCAGGCGTTGCGGTGGTTGCGCCAGGGGTACGGGCCGGGCTTGATCGTGGTGAACCGGTAGACCCCGTCGTCGTCGGTGAGGCAGCGGCCCACGCCGGTGAAGCTCGGGTCGATCGCAGCGGGGTGCTGGTCGCGCTGGTGGAGGTAGCGCCCACCGGCGTTGGCCTGCCAGATCTCGACCAGCTGATGGCGCACCGGTCGACCCTCGCCGTCGAGCACCCGGCCGGTCACGACGGTGCGCTCGCCGATCGGCTCGCCGCGGTGCTGGATGGTCAGGTCCGCCTCCAACGGGTCGACGTCGGTCTGCCCGAAGACCGGCGCCCACAGCTCGACGCCCTCGGGGTCGGCGTGATGGAGGTCCTTGGTCGGGTGGCGCAGCATGCTCGAGCGGTACGGCGGGTAGTCGAGCCGCGGCCCGAGCTCCTCGACTCCGCCGGCGACGTACTCCGTCGAGATGGCGGCGATCTCGGCGCTGATGTCCCCCTGCGTCGGGGCGGCCGCGTCGGCCGACGTGGTGCTCACGGCCCGACGCTAGGCGGCGCCGGGGTGGCGGGCGATCAGCCGCTTCCGCTCAGTGGAAGACTGGCGCGATGGCGGGCAACAGCTCCACCCCCGGCGCCACCGTGACCTCGCGGGCGCTCGCGCTGCTCGGCGCGTTCGACGAGCACCACCGGCGGCTCACCTTGACGCAGCTCGCCCGACGCGCCGGCCTGACGATGCCCACCGCCCATCGGCTGGTCGGCGAGCTGGTCGCGTGGGATGCGCTCGCGCGCACCCCGGACGGCGAGTACATGATCGGCCGCCGGATCTGGGACCTGGGGCTGCTGGCGCAGGTGCAGACCGGGCTGCGCCGGCAGGCGTCGCCGTACCTCCACGACCTGTACGGCGCCACGCTGGCGACCGTGCACCTCGCGGTGCCCGACGGCCCCGAGGTGCTCTACCTCGAGCGCCTCGCGGGGCACGCGTCGGTGCCGATCGTGAGCACCGTCGGGTCGCGCCTGCCGATGCATGCGACCGGCGTCGGCAAGGTGCTGCTCGCGCACGCCCCGGCCGCGGTCCAGCACGCGGTGCTCGCCGACCTGACCCGGATCACGCCGTACACGATCACCCAGCCGGGCCTGCTTCGACGCCAGCTCGCACGCGTGCTGCGTGACGACTACGCGACCACGGTCGAGGAGATGAGCCTCGGCGCCTGCTCGGTCGCCGTACCGGTGCGGCGCGACGCCGAGGTCGTGGCCGCGCTCGGCATCGTGGTGCCGTCGCTGAAGCGGGATCGAGCCAGCCTGGTGAGTGCTCTCCAGGTGGCGGCGCTCGGCATCGGTCGGGCCGTCACCGACGACCGGGCCGGATGATCGCGGCGCGGGGCCGTCCCGGTCAGAACCCGATCGGGAGTCCCGCGTAGTTCTCCGCCAGCCCCGCGGCCGCGGCCTCGCTCGAGGTGACCCACCGGAGCTGGGACTGCTGGAGCTGTCGGTCGAACGGGTCCTCGACGCTGTGCAGCATCGTGGTCATCCACCAGGAGAAGTGGGTGCACCGCCAGACCCGGCGGAGCGCGGTCTCGGAGTAGGCATCGACCAGGCGGGCGTCGTCCCCACGCAGCCAGGCCACGAGCGCGGGCGCCAGCAGGGCCACGTCGGCCACCGCGAGGTTGAGGCCCTTGGCCCCGGTCGGCGGCACGATGTGGGCGGCGTCGCCGGCGAGGAAGAGGCGGCCGTGACGCATCGGCTCCTGCACGAACGACCGCATGGGCAGCACGCTCCGGTCGGTGATCGGCCCGGTCGCCAGTGACCAGCCGTCCTGCCCGTCGCCGAGCCGGCGGGCGAGGGAGTCCCAGATGCGGTCGTCGGGCCAGTCGGCGAGGTCGGTGTCGTGGGGCACCTGCAGGTAGAAGCGCGACACGTCCGCCGAGCGCATCGAGTGCAGTGCGAACCCGTCGGGATGCCAGGCGTAGATCAGCTCGTCGGTCGAGGGCGCGACGTCGGCGAGGATCCCCAGCCAGGAGTAGGGATAGGCCCGCTCCCAGGTACGACGTACCGCGTCCGGGACCGACGCTCGCGACGGACCGAACGACCCGTCGCAGCCCACGACCACGTCGGCCTCGAGTCGCCGGCCGGTGCCGTCCGCATCGGTGAACGTCACGCTCGGGTGCTGGGTCTCGAGGTCGTGCAGCGAGGTGTCCGCGATCTCGTAGACCACCTGCTGGCCGCGAACGTGGGCAGCCGTGACGAGATCCTTCTGCACCTCGGTCTGGCCGTAGACCCACACCGAGCGCCCGGTCAGCCCGACGAAGTCGAGGTGGTGCCGCTCATGAGGCCACTGGAGATAGATGCCGCTGTGCCGGTCCGCCTCACGCTCGAGGCGGTCTCCGAGCCCGACCTCGCGGAGCAGGTCGACCGTGGACTGCTCGAGGATCCCGGCCCGGATCCGACCGCCGACGTACTCCTCCGACCTCGACTCGACCACGACGGACTCGATCCCGTCAGCGGCGAGCAGGTGCGCAAGCAGCATCCCCGCCGGCCCGGCGCCGACGATGGCGACCTGCGTGCGCATGCGCGCAGTCTCCGCGTGCCCGGGTGACTCAGCCACGTCTCGCTTCCGCTGGACGGAACCATCGGCGCGCGCACCGCCGTCGGGCGCGCGCCGTGGACCGTCAGGCCGCGACCGGGTCGGCCGCCTGGGTGGCCAGCGCACCGCGCACGACGTCCAGGACGTCGCCGACCACGTGCACGGTCAATGCCTCGAGGACCTCGGTCGGCACGTCGTCCAGGTCCGGCTCGTTGCGGAGCGGGACGAACACCTCGGTCAGCCCGTTGCGCTGGGCGGCGAGCAGCTTCTGCTTCAGCCCGCCGATGGGCAGCACCCGTCCGTTCAGCGTCACCTCGCCCGTCATGCCCACCTCAGAGCGAACCGGACGGCCGGTGGCGAGCGAGGAGAGGGCGGTGACCATCGTGATCCCCGCCGACGGGCCGTCCTTGGGCGTCGCCCCCGCGGGCACGTGCACGTGGATCGCCTGGTCGAAGAACGCCGGGTCGACGCCGAGCTCGGCCGCGTGGCTGCGCACGAACGTGAGCGCGATCTGTGCCGACTCCTTCATCACGTCGCCGAGCTGGCCGGTCAGGGTGAGGCCGGGCGTGCCGGCATGGGCGGACGCCTCGATGAAGAGCACGTCGCCGCCGAGCCCCGTCACGGCGAGACCGGTCGCGACGCCGGGCACCGACGTGCGCTCGGGTGCGTCCGGGGTGAACCGAGGGCGCCCGATCAGGTCCTTCAGGTCGGCCACGTCGATGTCGACCCGCTCCGACCCGGTCGCGAGGCGGGTCGCCGCCTTGCGCAGCGCCTTCGCCAGCAGGCGCTCCATCTGCCGCACGCCGGCCTCGCGGGTGTAGTTGGCGGCCATCTCGCGGAACGCCGCGTCGGAGATCGTGACCTCCTCGGCGGTCAGGGCGGCACGCTCCAGCTGCCGGGGCAGGAGGAAGTCGCGCGCGATGGCGACCTTGTCGTCCTCGGTGTAGCCGTCCAGCGTGACCAGCTCCATCCGGTCCAGCAACGCCGACGGGATCTGCTCGACCACGTTCGCCGTGCCGATGAAGAGCACGTCCGAGAGGTCCAGGTCGAGCTCGAGGTAGTGGTCGCGGAACGTGTGGTTCTGCGCCGGGTCGAGCACCTCGAGCAACGCCGCCGCAGGGTCGCCTCGGTAGTCCGCGCCGACCTTGTCGAGCTCGTCGAGCAGGACGACCGGGTTCATCGAGCCCGCCTCCTTGATCGCTCGCACGATCCGACCCGGCAGCGCACCGACGTAGGTCCTCCGGTGCCCGCGGATCTCTGCCTCGTCCCGGACGCCGCCCAGGGCGACACGGACGAACTTCCGACCCAGGGCACGCGCGACCGACTCCCCCAGCGAGGTCTTGCCGACTCCGGGCGGACCCGCCAGCAGCATCACCGCACCCGAGCCACGGCCGCCGACCACCTGGAGCCCACGCTCGGCGCGGCGGCTGCGGACCGCAAGGTACTCGATGATCCGCTCCTTGACCTCGTCCAGCCCGTGGTGGTCCTCGTCGAGCACCTCCCGGGCCGCGACCACGTCGGTCGAGTCCTCCGTCGTCACGCTCCAGGGCAGCTCGAGCACGGTGTCGAGCCAGGTGCGGATCCAGGCCGTCTCGGGGCTCTGGTCGCTGGACCTCTCGAGCTTGTCGACCTCCCGCACCAGCGCCTGACGCACGGCATCGGGGACGTCGGCGGCCTCGACGCGTCCTCGGTAGTCGTCGGCCCCGTCGGGCTCACCTTCGCCGAGCTCCTTGCGGATCGCGGCCAGCTGCTGGCGCAGCAGGAACTCGCGCTGGCTCTTCTCCATCCCCTCACGGACGTCCTCACCGATCTTGTCGGTGAGCTCGGCCTCGGCGAGGTGCTCCCGCGTCCAGCCGATCAGCGCCTCGAGCCGCGCCTCCACGTCGGGGGTCTCGAGCAGCTCGCGCTTGCGCTCCACCGAGAGGTACGGCGCGTAGCCGGCGGCGTCCGCGATCACGCCGGGGTCGGCCATCTGGTGGACCGAGTCGATCACCTGCCACGCCTCACGGCGCTGGAGCACGGCCACGACCAGCCGCTTGTACTCCTCGGCCAGCTCATGGGCACGGTCGGAGACGTGCTCGTCGACCGTCTCGACCTCCACCCACAGCGCCGCACCTGGGCCGGACACGCCGCTGCCGATCCGGCCACGTCGTACCGCCTTCAGGACGGCCCCCGGGCCACCTCCGCTGAACCGGCCGACCCGCTCGACCGAGGCGATCACGCCGTACGACGCGTAGCGGTCATCGAGCCTGGGCGCCACGAGCAGTCTGCCGTCGCTCCCTGCGCGGGCGGCATCGATGGCGGCCTGGGATGACTCGTCGAGCTCGATCGAGACCACCATGCCTGGCAGCACGACGAGATCGGGAACGAACAGCACGGGAAGACTCTGGTGGGACACGGGCGTCCTCGCTTTCGACAAACCTGAGTGATGCCGACTCAACTCAGGCGGCCCCGACCGTGTTCCGTCGTCGGCCCGTGTTCGTCCAAGGCGAACACGCGATGGCCACGGCGGTCGTCGCCGCGCAGTTCGCCGCCCGTGCCACGGGAGGGGTGGGTGACGTCAGCGGCACCGATCGGCCGGCACCGCGAGGTCAGCGAGGCCGGTCGTCGACGGGGATGGGTGGCTGGATGTCATGCCCTGACCGGTGGGCGTAGGTGACGAGCGCTGCGATCGCCAGGATCAGGATGCCGGTGAGGCGGAGGTCGCCGAACCCGAGTCCGCCACCGATGGCGTGCTCCTTGCCGATCCAGTCCGCGAAGGAGGCACCGAGCGGGCGGGTCAGGACGTAGGCCACCCAGAAGCACAGGGTCGCGTTGACGCCGGCACGCCACGCGACCAAGGGCACCATCATGGCGGCCAGGAAGAACAGGCCTGCTTCGAGGAAGCCGAGATGCATGGTCAGGCCGACGAGGTCACCGACCGCCGTACCGAGGGCGAACGTGGCCAGGACGGTCGCCCAGTAGAAGCGCTCACGCCGCCAGGTGTCGATGTGGTGGATCGACAACGTCCCTTCGCTGCGGTACCACCAGGTGAACAGGACGCCGACGACCATCGCGTAGAAGGTCGAGGTGACGTAGTACGAGAGCCCGGTGGCGACGTGCAGGATGTCGGCCATGATGGTCCCGAAGACCGCGATCATCGAGACGCAGAACCAGTACGTCGGCGCGTGGTAGCGGTCGCTCCGGAGCTGCCACCACAGGGCCAGCACGAAGCCGCCGACGCCGACGATGCCGCCCAGCACGAGGCTCGTCTGGCCGAGCCCGTCCGAGGCGGCCTCCCCCATGCCGGTGGTGAGCACCTTGATCACCCAGAACAGGGCGGTGATCTCGGGCACCTTGGCGGCGACGGGGTCGACGCGCGACCAACGTCGCGAGACGGGGGCGGGCGCCTCGGGGGCCGCGGGCATGGGGCTCATTCCTGTGACGCTAGGAGGGCCGATCTGCACGCGACCTGACTGGCGCAGTGGCCCTGTCAGAGGCCGAACGCCGCTTCGAGGTCGGGGGCAGTGGCTCCCTCGCCCAGCGGTGGGACACCCAGCACCTGAGCCATGAAGCGGGTCAGGGAGTAGTGGGTGAGCTCGGTCGTGACCACCTGGTGGCTCAACCGCGGGGTGAGGACGGAGGTGAGCACGGTGTTCCCGGAATGACGGTCGTCCTCGTCGGCGGTCACGATGACCACGAGCCGTCCACGGCGGAAGTCGCTGCTGGCGAGCACGGGGGCGAGCTCGGACTCCAACCACCCATCCGCGGCGGACAGGCTGCCGTCGTGGGCGTCGTGCAGCAGGTTCGGGATCAGCAGGCCGACGTTCGGCAAGGCGTTGTCGTGTGCCACCTGCGCGAAGGACTCCGTGCTGAGGTCGTGGGCTCGGCAGGCAGCTGCATCGGCAGCGAAGTAGGTCCAGGGGTTGTGACGTACGGCGTACGGATACGCGTCGACGGTCGAACAGGGCGCGGGCATCGACTCGGCGTACGTGCCGAACGTCTTGCCGGCCAGTCGCGCCTGTGAGAACACCGACGGGGCGTTGCCGACGCGACGTGCGTTGTCTGCTGGCGGCGCGTCGTCGGCGACGCCGAACATGGAGCCACCGACGATGGCCAGGTAGTCGGGCTCGCTGGGGTGGGCAAGCGCCCGCCAGTCCGAGGCGTAGCCGTACCGCTGAGACAAGCCGTACAGATACGGCATGCCCTGCCGCATCTGGGCCAACGAGTGGTTCTCCTCGATGACGACGAGCACCTTCGCGGGTGGTCGTGAGGACGGCAGGGGCTTCCCCGACGACGTCGTCGAGCTCGATGGCTCAGCCGGGTGGCTCGACCTCCCGGTCGAGTGATCGGTCGAGTGATCGGTCGAGTGACCGGTCGAGTGACCGGTCGGCGTCCTGGCCGTGACGGGCGCACTGCCGACGGCGCCGGACCCTTCGGTCGCCGAGGAACAGCTCAGCAGGACGAGACTCAGCGCGACCATCGGCACCTGAAGGCGACACCACCCCATGCCTCAGCCTACGAGCAGCAACCTGCCAGGCACCTGTCCCGACGCCGTGGTGACGGCCGGGGGCGTGTGCTCGGGCCGCGCGCTCTCCGGGTCAGAAGCGCACGGGCCCGACGCTTCGTCGCCACAGCACCGCACACAGGGCGGCCCCCGGACATGTCACTGCCAGGGCGCTCAACCACTGGCCCGCGCCGGACCACGAGTCGCCGGCGGCGTTGAGGGTGGCCACTGCCAACACAGCGGAGGCAGCCGCGAAGGAGACCGCCAGAGTTCCCGCCACGAGACCGGGCGGGGTCTTGGTCCGCGGGAGGAACCACCACAGCGCGAGAAGGGCGAGGCCGACGAAGCCGGCGAGACCGCGGTACACGACTACTTCGACCGCATGGTGGTGCGCTGCCGCCACCAGGCATGGATGGCCGGGGTAGTACTCGATCAGGTCCGCGCATCGAGCTCGGTCGTAGGTGCTGCCAGCCAGGTCACCGGCCAGGAAGTGCGCACCGAACAGGACGCGGAGGCCCAGGGCTACGAGCCCGCTGAGCGCGATCGCGAGCATTCCGACAGCCCCGGCCAGGGCGGCTGGTCTGATCAGGTTGCGTAGCAGGAGTCCGTGCGCGCGCGCCACGACGTCGGGCGACCCGAACTCCGCGACGGCTGTGGTTGCGGCGTCATGCGGATCGAGCCCCGCTGCCGCTCGCGCAGCCGCTGATTCGTGCAGGTGCGCTTCCGCCTCAGTGAGGTTCCGGCGGACTCTGCGGGGCGAACCCGGCAGCGCCAGCAGCAGCGCGTCGAGGTAGCTCTCGATCGGCTCCTCGTCGTAGCGGACGGCGTCGTCAGCGGGCGTCATCGCGCCACCGCCAGCACCGACTCGACCCCCGACCTGTAGGCGGTCCACTCGCGTCGACGCGCTCGCTGGGCGGCCCGGCCACGAGGGCTGAGGGCGTAGCAGCGGCGCCTGCGTCCGGACTCGGAGTCCCAGCGACTCACGAGGAGTCCTTCCGCCTCCAGACGGTGCAGCGCGGGATAGACCGTGCCCTCTGGAAGGTCGAAGGCTCCGTCGGACACCTCCTTGAGACGCGTGATCACCGCGTAGCCGTGCGCGTCGCGTTCTGAGAGGACGGAGAGGAGCAGCAGGTCGAGGCTGCCGCTGAGCTGATTGCTCGCCATGCCTAGATTGTCTAGGTGTTTCAGACTCCCGTCAACCTCAAGGGTCCGAACGTCGACGCCCCGACAACGCTCCTCCGACGAGCACGAGCAACGCTCCGCACAGCCCACCGATCACACCCAGCACCGCGAACGGCAGAGTCCTCGACGCCAACGATGCGGCGCCGTCGTAGCCGAAGGCCATGAAGGAGTACGCGAGCGCGAAGCCGTAGACGAGGCCGGTGACCAACGCCAGCTGCCGCGGATGGATCCAGAAGCCGATCGCGAGCGCGGCGAGGCCCCACGGGATCAGCGACAGCCCGGAGCCCACGAAGAGGACATCTGCACCGAGATAGCCCAGGATCACCCCGGCCACCGCTCCCCCGCCGATCTTCGTCCACGCATCAGGAGTCATGAACCCACGATACCTAGATCATCTAGGCTTGTGTCGTGTTGTGTGCCTCGGGAAGTGGAACCAGCGACGACCTGTCGAGACGCTCTCGGCTCGGGCATCCCTGTCGTCGCCGGCACGGCCGAGGGAAGCCTCTCAACCGCACTCAGGTTGTCGGCAGGATCCGCGGGCCACGCTGACGGCGTGCCGACACCTCGACGTCCCTTGCCTCTGCTCGACATCTCGAGCCCGGGACGGCGACGGGTCGCCATCGTGTCAGGGAGCTTCGGCGCCGGTCACGACGCTGCGGCCCACGAGCTGGAGGTCCGGCTGCGGGCAGCGGGCTGCTCGGTCACCCGGCACGACATCGTCGAGCTGCTGCCGGCTCGCTCCGGGTCGGTGCTCAAGCGCGCCTACTACACCCAGCTGCGGATCGCCCCCGACACGTGGGGCCGGACGCTCACGATGAGCGAACCTGGCCACCTCCTCCACAGGGCCGCCGTTGCGACGCTCGGGCTAGCAGCCACACGAGCCAGCGCTGCTGTGCGCGGCGCTGATCTCGTCGTCGGGACGCACCCGTTCGCTGGGCTGGTCCTCGGGCGGGCGCGCCTTCGTGGCCTGGTGTCCGCGCCGGTCGTGACGTACCTGACCGACGCCTCGGTCCATTCGATGTGGGTCCACCAGGGGGTCGACCTTCACCTCGCCATCCACGAGGTCGCCGCGCGGGAGGCTCGTCATCGGGGAGGCCGCACCGTTGTCGTCGCGCCTCTGACGCCGACACCACGCCCGCACGCAGCATGGGACGCCGACCCGCTCGCGGGTGTCGGAGTGATCGGTCCCCGGGCGCTCGTGACCGGCGGCTCGCTCGGCATCGGTGACCTGGAACAGGCCGCGCGTGACATCGCCGCCTCCGGGGTGATGACGCCGGTGGTGGCATGCGGCCAGAACACCGGGCTCGAGCGGCGCCTCGCACGCGCCGGCATCCCAGCGCTGGCGTGGCGCAACGACATGCCGGAGGTGATCGGCGCGTGCCACTGCGTGGTGCAGAACGCCGGCGGGTACACCTCGCTCGAAGCGCTGGCAGCCGGCACCCCGGTGCTGACCTACCGGCCGATCCCCGGTCACGGCATCACCAATGCCCGAAGCCTCGAGGAGGCCGGCCTGGCGCCATGGCCCAGGACCCACCTGGAGCTGCGCACCGAGTTGCGGCACGCACTCATGAGTGGTCGGAGCCGCCTCGTCTCGGCAGCACCTTCAGTGGTCGACGTCCTGACGTCTCGTGACTGGTCGAGGCAGCAACCCACGATGACGGACCCCTTCGACGGTGGCCCGGCCAGCTCTCAGGGATCCGTCGCGTGAACCGCGCCGCGCTAGCGGCCGCCAGCGGAACCCTGGTGTGGATGGCACCCGCCCTCCTCGGCATCCATCCACTCCGTCGAGCCCTGATGTCGGAGGCCTTGCCTCGCCTCCACGGCGTCAGTCGCGGGCCACACATCTCACTCACCTACGACGACGGTCCCGACCCGGCAGCGACTCCGCGGTTCCTGGACCTGCTCGCCGAGTACCGCGCGCACGCCACCTTCTTCCTGTTGGGCGAGCACGCCGAGCGCGAACCGGACCTCGTCAGGCGGATCGTCGACGAGGGGCACGAGATCGCCGTCCACGGATGGACGCACCGGTGCGTCGTCGCGATCGGCCCACGACGGCTCACCGCCGAGCTGAGGAGGACCAGGCACCTCCTGGAGCAGCTGGGCGACCGTCCGGTCCGGTGGTACAGACCGCCGTACGGAGTCCTCACGACTCCTTCACTGGTTGCTGCGCGTCGTGCCGGTCTGTCCTCGGTACTCTGGTCCGCATGGGGCATCGACTGGCGGCGTGGACGGACGCCACAGAACGTGGTCGACACCGTCGTCGGTGACCTGCGGCCCGGCGGGACGATCCTTCTGCACGACACAGATCGCACCTCGACCCCGGGCTCGTGGGAGACCACCCTCTCGGCCAGCCGGACCCTCCTCGACCGATTCCACGGGGACGGCGTCACCGTCGGTACCCTCTCGGACCACTGGGCGACGCCAGACACCCATGCCACAGCCTGAGCTCGTGGCTGGATCTGTCACGCCGCACGACGTTCCGTCGGTCGGTGGCCAACGGCTGCTTCCGACGAAGGTTCTCGTCTCAGTGCTCGCAGGATCGGTCACCGTCGTGGCCCTGTCCCGAGTGCCGTTCCTGACCGCGCCGGTGAGCTCGGACGAGGGCGGGTTCCTCGTCGTCGGTTCCCAGTGGAGTCCGGGGCCGTCGCTGTACGGGCACTACTGGGTCGACCGCCCACCGCTCCTGATCGCGATCTTCGCCCTTGCCGACGGCTTCGGAGGTCCTGTTGCTCTTCGGACCATCGGACTCGTGGCCGCGGTCCTCGCCGTGGTGGCGGCCGCGGTGCTCGGCTGGGTCGCGTCGGGACAGCGGGGCGTCGGCGTGCTCGGCGCCACGGTCACCGCCACCGCCCTGCTCGCCACTCCCCTCTTCGGATCGCGGATCGTGGATGGCGAGCTTCTGGCCTGCCCTTTCGTGCTGGCCGGTGTTGCAGCCCTGCTCGCCTCTCACGGTCCCATGCCGCCCTCACGGGCCAGGGCGCTCAGGACGTTGGCGGGTGTTCTCGGCGTCGCCGCCGTGATGATCAAGCAGAACATGCTCGACGTACTCGTGGTCGCGGCGGCCCTGGCCGTACACGCGCTGTGTCGACACGGCGCTCGGAGCGCGTGGCGCAGTCTTTCGCCGTTCGTCGCAGGTGCACTCTCGACGGCGGCGCTGATCGTGGCTCTCGCGTGGGTTCGGGGAACGTCGCCACCGGCCCTGTGGCACGCCGTGGTCACCTTCCGGTTCGACGCCGCCCACCTGCTGGGCTTCTCGATCACGCGCATGTCCGGCATCGTGCAGGCCTACGTCATGAGCGGGGCGCTCGCGTTGACGCTCGTCGCTGGCCTGGTGTGCCTCGCCCACCGCCCACGCCGCCAGGATGAGGCGGCGCGATCCGTGCCATGGCGGCTCCTCGCCTTCGTCCTGGTCGGATGGGAGCTGGTGGGAGTCATCGGCGGTGGCAGCTACTGGTCGCACTACCTGGTCGGCCTGATCCCCGGACTCACTCTGCTCGTCGCGGTCGCCCTGCGGGGTAGCTGCACGCTCCATCGACGGGCGATCGCCGTGACGCTGGTGTGCGTCTCACTGAGTACCGCATATCGATGGTCACACGACCTCAGCCAGTCGGGCACTGCCTCGGACGACCAGATCGCGGCCGGATACATCCGCAGCCACGCGAACCCCGGCGACTCGATCGTCGTTGCCTTCGGGCACGCCAACATCGTGAAGGAGTCGGGACTCGACTCTCCTTATCCCTACCTGTGGGCGCTCCCGGCGTTCGTGAACGACCCTCAGCTCACTCGGCTGGACCTACTGCTGCTGTCACCTCGCGCACCGCAGTGGTTCGTCGCCGGCGGCAACCTCTCCCAGTGGGGGCCACCTGGAACCGCGCTGCAACGCATCGTGGCGCGTCGGTACGCAACCGTCCTCAGGACGACGCGATGGACGGTGCTGCGCCGGGACGGCGAACCTGGCCAGGTCCCGGCAGTCCGGTGACCGCTCAGAGGTGAAAGCCGGGTGGTCGTCGGACGGTCTCGCTCGACGCGTACGCCGCGTCGAGCTCGGCCAGGCCGCGGACCCAGTCGTAGAACACCGCCTTCGCGGAGAGCATCTCGACGCCACCGTCGCGCAGCCGGCGCAGCCCCGAGTCGTGGGCCTCCCCCGGTGAGAACAGGCAGTCGGCGGCGACAGCGACGCGCCGTCCTCGGTCCAGCAGCAGCAACGCGGTGTGTGCGACACACACGTCGGTCTCCAGGCCCACGATCACCACGGTGCCTCGTCCGGTCTCGTCGAGGGCGGCCATGATCTCGGGGTTGTCGGGTGCGCCGAAGTATTGCTTGTCGAACACCGGCGAGCCTGCCGGGAGGTGCTGGGCGACCCGTCCATCGGTCGGACCGTTCTGGTCGGCCGCCTCCTCGGTCACCAGCACCGGTACGCCGAGAGCGCCCGCGACGGCGGTGAGCCAGCCCGCCCGCTCGAGGCTGAGGTGCAGACTCTCACGGTCGACATCGACCCGCTCGGGTCCGTAGAACCGCTCCTGGGCGTCGATCACGAGCAGCACGGAGTCATCACGTTCGAGCAGTCGCATGCCTGGCCCCCTGTGGTCGAGGTCGCGGCGTCCCGTGGCCCATGATGGCGCACCTGGGGCCGACCGGGCCGATCGCACGGTGGGGGACCAGGTCAGATTCCGCTGTGGACGTGGCTCAAGGTGCACCCCCGGTGCAGCATGTGGGCGTGGTTGGGACACACAGGGAGCCCGAAGGTGACGGTGCCGAAGTCCGGTGGCATGTCGGGACCGGGGTTGATCCGGACGGTGGCCGAGGCCATGGCCTGCGCGCTCTCCAGGCAGTCGGCAACGCTGCAGGCGCTGTCGGCCAGGTCGGGACTCACGGGGGTCGTCAGGGTCATGGTGAACTCCTCCGGATGCCTGCGGGCACGCTCCGCCCAGTCACCGGCCATGCGTGATGACCGTCCGTGGCGGAGCGTGCCGCGCTGTGGTCAGGCTTGGATGGCGGCGGGTTCGGAGCTGCCGGTGTTGACCTCGATGCGGCGGGGCTTGGCGCGCTCGGCTACCGGGATGCTCAGGCGCAGGACTCCTGCGTCGTAGTGGGCCTGGATGCGGTCGAGATCGAGATTGTCGCCGAGGACCAGCTGGCGGCTGAAGACGCCGCGGGGTCGCTCAGAAGCCAGCATCTCCCAGTCGCCGTTGCGGGCGACGCGTTCGGCGCGCACGGTCAGGACGTTGCGCTCCACGTCGAGGTCGATGGACTCCTTGGCGACGCCGGGCAGGTCGAACTCGATCTGGAAGACGTCACCTTCGCGCCAGGCGTCCATGGGCATGACGGCCGGACGGTTGGTGGTGCCGAACACCTGGCTGGCCAGACGGTCGAGGTCGCGGAACGGGTCAGTGGTGCGCAGCAGCATGACGATGCTCCCTTCATATGTGTAGTGTGTGTTACAGGTTTTATATAGTCCGTGAGTCATGGACAGTCAAGCCTCCACGGAACGGAGATGCGGTGAGCCGAGCAGACACACGCGGGGTGTTCGCGATCTCGGTAGCGGCCGAACAGTCGGATCTGCCGATCCAGAACCTCCGGGTCTACGAGCGGCGGGGTCTTCTCGAGCCTGCGCGCACTGCGGGAGGGACACGTCTGTACAGCGAAGCCGACATCATCGTGCTGCGCCGCATCGCCGAGCTGCTGGCCGAGGGCTTGAACCTGGCCGGAGTCCACCGCGTCCTCCTTCTGGAGGCCGAGATCGCCCGCCTTCGCGCACTCCGCCCGGGAGGCCGCTGACTGCAGGCCGTCCACGTGACGTAGGTCAGTCCGCTTGCGGCAGGATCGGGTGGTCCGTCGGGTAGATGCCGAGCGCGAACCCGTACATGGTCCTGCCGGACCTCGGCATCCGGTCGAACTCCTCGACCAGGGCTGTCATCCGGTCCCAGAAGTGAGAGGCCTGATCCTCCGAGATCCGCGCATGTCGGATGAAGCCCCAGAGCTCTCCCTGTTCGAACGCCGAAGCGGACTCGCGTGCAGCCACCTCGAAGTCGTTGAAGTCGCGCGGCAGCTCGGCTCCTGCCGGCGATGGCTCCATGGCCACGTAGAACAAGCGAGCCGTGCGCCCGTAGAAGCGTTCCTCGATCGCACGCACCTTCCGCGTGCGTACGACGTGGAGCAGCCCGGTGCGGGTGAGCACGTCCACGTGGTGGGCAACCGTGCTCTTGGGCCGTCCGATCGCGGTGGCCAGCTCGGTGACGGTCGCGGCCCGCTCGTGGAGGAGCTGCAGGATCGTGGTGCGAAGGGGGTGACCGATGGCCTTGACCTGGTCCGGGCTCGTCAGCGCCAACCGATCGCTCAGCTCGTAGTCCGGCGGGTTGCCTGCCATGACTGATCAGACTAGCATCGCCGAACGTTCCAATTATACGGATCATTGACCCCCGGAAGGCGATGACATGGCCGAGGTGCTGCTGTACCACCACATCCAAGGACTGACCGACGGAGTACAGGTCTTCGCCGAGGCACTGCGAGAGGGCGGGCACGTGGTGCACACCCCTGACCTGTTCGGCGGCCGCACGTTCGACAGCATCGAGGAGGGTTTCGGATTCGCCCGCGAGGCGGGCCTCGACGCGCTCCGGGAGCGCGCCGTCGCCGGGGCCGACGAGCTCGGGCCCGGGCTGGTCCACGGCGGATTCTCCTTCGGCGCGATGATCGCCCAGCAGCTCGCGCAGACGCGACCCGGTGCGCGCGGGGCACTGCTCATGTACTCCTGCATACCGGTCACCGAGTTCGGGGCGGCCTGGCCGGAGGGGGTGCCGGTGCAGGTCCACGGCAACGAGGGCGACGAGTTCTTCCAGGAGGATCTGCCGGCCGCACGCGAGCTCGCCGCCACCGTCGCCGGAGCCGAGCTCTTCCTGTATCCCGGCGACCAGCACCTCTTCGCCGACTCCTCCCTCGACGCCTACGACCCGGAGTCGTCAGCGCTGCTCATGGAACGGGTGCAGGCGTTCCTCGCCTCCCTCTGAACAGCGCCATCTCGCTCGCGGTCGGGTGTTCGCACCGGCCGCCCGGGAAGACCGCGACGACCAGGCCGGGACAGCTTCTCGCCCCGATGGGGGGAGACCTTGTGGCCACCGGTGTGATTCGCTTGAGACCCGGGTCTCGTGCCCGGGGGCGGCGCCCCGGGTGCGGGCCCAACACTCCGCGGGTGTCGTCTCGCTTGGCCTGAGGCCTCGAACCGGTGTCGAGCAGGGCGGAGGTCGAGTCGAGCTGCTCGAGTCCGGTTCGACCGAGGCAGACGCGCTCCGTGGTCAGATCTCGCTGGTCGGTGGTGCGGCGTATTCGTCGTCGGTGACGGGGTGGAGCCAGTGGACGACGTCGTGCTGGTCGTCTCCCTCGTTGATGGCGACATGCACCATCAGGCGGCGGGGTGTGGCTCCGTGCCAGTGTTCCTCGTCGGCCTCGAAGAGCACGCGATCGCCGGGGCGGATGACCTCGACCGGTCCGCCGCGACGCTGGCACAGACCTACGCCTTCGGTGACGAACACGGTCTGGCCCAGGGGGTGGCGGTGCCAATGGGTGCGGGCACCGGGCATGAAGTGGACGAGGTTCGCCGTGACACGTGAGGGCGGGGGTGCGGCAGCGACGGCGTCGATGTAGACGTCACCGGTGAACCAGTCGGCCGGGCCCTTGGCGGTGTCGAGGGAGCTGCGGGTGATCTGCATGGGTTCCTCTAGCTGGATGGTCGTGGCGGGGTTGTCAGGGAGCGATTCGCGGGTGCTGTCCAGGAGCCGAGCAGCCGCAGGCGTTCCGCGGAGGGTGAGCCGGGCTCGGCGGTGTAGACCATGAGGACGAGACCGGGCTCGGCCGTGATGGCGAGCTCCTCGTAGGCCAGGGTCAGCTCCCCGACGACGGGGTGCTGGAACCGCTTGGTGCCTGCGCCATGGGTGCGGACGTCGTGGTCGGCCCACAGGCGGCGGAAGGTGTCGCTACGGGTGGACAGCTCGCCGACGAGGTCCTGCAGCCCACGGTCGTGAGGGTCACGTCCGGCCTCGGTGCGCATGATCCCGACACACATCTGGGCGAACAGGTCCCAGTCGGGGTAGAACTCGCGGGCGGCGGGGTCGAGGAACTGGAACCTCGCCAGGTTGGGCGTCCGGCCCCCTGGGTGATCACCATCGCCGATGACAGGTGAGTAGAACGCCCGGCCGAGCGCGTTCGTGGCCAGCAGGTTCTGGTGGGGGTCGCGTACGAAGGCGACGCCGTCGGTGATCGCCTCGAGCGCCCAGCGCAGGCTCAGCCGGGAGGCGGCCTTGCTGGGGGTACGGCGGCGGCGTCGCCCCGAGGTCGGGATGCCGTCGGCGGCGCGAGCCAGGTCGAGCAGGTGGGCGCGCTCGGTCTCGTCGAGCTGGAGCGCCTGCGACAGGGCATCGAGCACCCCCGCGGAAGCGCCGGCGATCTGGCCACGCTCGAGGCGGGCGTAGTACTCGACGCTCAGGCCAGCCAGGGAGGCGACCTCGCTGCGGCGGAGCCCGGGAACGCGACGGCTGCCCGTCGTCGGCAAGCCCACCTGGTCGGGTGTGATCCGAGCACGACGCGTGGTGAGGAACTCGCGTACCTCTTGGCGTACGTCCTGTCGGTTGTCCACACCCACGAGCCTAAGCCGCCTCGGACCCGGACCGAACCCACCAGGGATGCCCTGTCAGTACACCTACCGACAGTGACTTCCAGCCCGACGGACGGCCGGGTTCACTCGACGTCGTGGCATCCCACCGGTGCCACGACAAACGCGAGAAGCAGACATGAAGAGGAGCACGCGCGATGCGTCAGGTTGTCATGCACGGCCCCGGGGACGTCCGGGTCGAGGACCGCGAGGACCCGAGGATCGTCGAGCCGACCGATGCGATCATCCGGCTGTCGGCGACCTGCATCTGCGGCAGCGACCTGTGGCCCTACCGCGGCGCCGAGCCGGTCGACCACCAGGTGATGGGCCACGAGTACGTCGGGATCGTCGAGGAGATCGGCTCAGAGGTCCGCGCCATCAAGGTGGGCGACTTCGTCGTCGGCTCGTTCTGGGCCTCGGACAACACCTGCGAGATCTGCCGGGCCGGCTATCAGGCGTACTGCACCCACCGGGTTCTGATGGGCACCCTCGGCACCCAGTCCGAGCGCGCCCGCATCCCGCTCGCGGACGGCACCCTCGTGGCCACCCCCGGCATGCCGGAGCCGGACCTGATCCCCTCGCTGATGGCCGCCTCGGACGTGCTCGGCACGGGCTGGTTCGCCGCCGTAGCCGCCGAGGCCGGACCCGGCAAGACCGTCGCGGTGGTCGGCGACGGAGCGGTCGGCCTCCTCGGCATCCTGGCCGCCCGACAGCTCGGCGCCGAACGCATCATCGCGTTCAGCCGGCACGCCGACCGTCAGACGCTCGCCCGCGAGTTCGGCGCCACCGACATCATCGAGGAGCGCGGCGAGGCCGGTGTCGCGAAGATCAAGGAGCTCACCGACGGGCTCGGCGCCCACTCCGTCATCGAGGCTGTCGGCACCCAGGAAGCCATGATGCAGGCCATCCACGCCACCCGCCCAGGCGGTCACGTCGGCTTCGTCGGGGTCTCCCACGACGTCGCCATCCCCGGCGACGAGCTGTTCCTGGCCGGCGTCCACCTCCACGGCGGACCCGCACCAGTGCGCAGGTTCCTCCCAGAGCTGATCCAGCTCATCTGGGACCGCACGATCGACCCCGGGAAGGTCTTCGACCTCACCCTCCCTCTCGAGAAGGCCGCCGAGGGCTACCGGGCCATGGACCAGCGCACCGCCACCAAGGTCCTGCTCACGGTCTGACCGTGATGACACCAGCCACAAGACGGCTGGCGGCGATTCCGGTCGGCGTCGTGACTGCGCTCGTCGGTGCTGCGTGCGTCGACGACGCGGGGCGACCCCCGGCGCCCGTCTGCAACAGCCCGATGTCACCCCCGAGCACGGCCGGCAGCGACCCGGCCAGAGAGGAGAACCAGATGAGAATCCAGATCACCGTCAACGAGCAGCGCTTCGGTGCCACCCTCTCCGAGAGCGCGGCGGCCCGAGACCTCATCGCGCAGCTACCGGTGACGATCGGCATGATCGACCACGGCGGCGTGGAGAAGACCGGCCCGCTCCGGTCGCCGCTGTCCCTCGAGGACCAGCCCGACGGGGCGGACCCCGACGTGGGCGACCTCGGCTACTACGCCCCAGGGAACAACCTCGTCCTCTACTACGGCGACCAGTCCTACTTCCCAGGCATCGTCATCCTCGGTCGCCTCGATGGCGACGCCGCGCAGCTTCTGTCCGAGCTCCACGGTCCCGTCACAGCGAGAGTCGAGGCGCACGTTGACTGACCTGGCCTCCACCACGAGGTTGCGGGAGTTCCTGGACCACGTGAACCGCGGCGGACTCATCGAAGGCGGCTCGCCACACCACCGGTACATGCACGAGGCTGCCCAGGACGCCCTCCGAGTGATCGCGGAGCTCAACGGCGGCTACCGCACACCCGAGGAGGTGCGGGCCCTGCTCGGCGAGCTCACCGGCAAGGAGATCGATGAATCGGTGGCCCTGTTCCCGCCCTTCTACAGCGAGTTCGGCAAGAACCTGACCCTCGGCAAGGACGTCTTCATCAACATCGGCTGCCGCTTCCAAGACACCGGTGGCATCAGCATCGGGGACGGCACCCTCATCGGTCACGGCAGCACGCTGACCACCTTGAACCACGGTGTCGACCCCGGGCGGCGAGCCGACATGACACCGGCTCCCATCGTGATCGGTCGCCAGGTGTGGCTCGGAGCCTCGGTGACCGTCGTGCCGGGCGTGACCATCGGCGAAGGATCGATCGTCGGCGCCGGCGCCGTCGTCACCCGCGACGTACCCGCCCACACCGTCGTCGCCGGCGTCCCAGCCCGGCGGGTGCGTGAAACGGGCTTCGACGCCTTCGCGAGCTGAGAGCCGCACTGATCGAGGTGACAACCCCTGGTGCTCCCGGCGCCATCGCCCGCTCCGCGTCGGCTCGGCGTGGCTCAGACGAGCGGCCCGAGCGATGGCACCAACGGGTGCTCGGACAGCCCGGCTCATTCACCCAGCATGACGTGTCCGCCGCTGGTCGTGTACTGGAACTGGTGGTGTGCCTGGCTCTGCCCGGTCGAGGTCGAGTGGTGCGGCGCAGGCGTGCTGCCATCGCGGGCGAGGGCGAAGGCCACGGAGCCGGCCGCGATCGTCGCAACGGCGGCTGCTGCCGCGACGAAGAGGGCGACGCGGTGGTGGGGACGGTGGTGGGGACGGTGGGTGATCGTTGATGTGGTCATGGTTCGACAGTGCTCTGGGCTTCGGCCGAACGGAATGCGAGGTTCGGCGGTGGAGGATCCACGTACGCGTTAACGCGTATGTTCCGAACGGCCTGGTCGCCATAGCCTGGGGTCCTCACAGAGAGAAGGTGCGCCGTGACGGGTAACTGGGTCATGACCGATACCGACATCCGCGCCCTGCTCGGCGTGTTCGATCGGTGCGAGCCGGCCGCCGCCGACGACATCTTCTACGCCGACGTGCTCACCGGGCTGCGCGAGCTGATCCCGTGCGACGACATCACCTTCCAGCTGATGGACGTAGCCGAACAACGAGTCAGGCTGCTGTGCGTGACCGACCAGGGGGTGGAACGCGAGGAGTCGGTCGGCATGACCGACGAGTTCACCACGCTGTTCTGGCAGGAGTTCTGGGAGGAGGACGGCTGTGCCTGTTCGGTGAGCACCGGCGACTACTGCACACTCCTCCATCACGCGGAGCTCACGCGCACCCGCGCCTACGCGAACTCGCCGCTGGGTTCGGCGTTCGGGGCGCTAGGCGTGAAGGACGAGATCCTGGTCCCGATGACACCGCTGGGAGGCACCGACCGACGCCTGCTGCTCTTCCGGGATGAGGGCAGCCCCGACTTCTCCGAACGGGAGAAGGCGATGCTCGCCCTGGCCCGCCCGCGTGTGGCCGAGCTGCATGCACGCCGCGACCGCGAGCTTCGTGGCGTACCCAACCTGACTCCGCGGCAATGGGAGGTCCTGCGCCAGGTGGCCACGGGAGCCGGCAACACGCAGATCGCTCGCACCCTCGGACTCTCCGAGGCGACCGTGCGCAAACACCTCGAGAACGTCTTCCTACGCCTCGGTGTACAGAGCCGGACCGAGGCCCTGGCTCGGGTACACGCGATCCTCGACGCTGCCTGAGCCGCCGACCTCCTCACGTCTGCACGGAGCTCGTTGCCTTCAGAGTCGGCCGAGAGGCTCAGAGGTGGTCACGGCTCACCGCGGGGGTCCGCCGCGCAGCAACTCTGCGAGGGCGACCCGACGGAGTCGACGCCACTCGGTGTGGGCGAGCACGAGCACGGTGACGACGAGGACGACTCCGCTGAGGGCGGTCCAGGTCGGGATCCTCACGTCCGGCGGGGTCACCTGACCGGTGATCCGCTCCAGTGAGAGCTGTCCGAGCATGGCCAGGGCCGCGCTGAGTCCGAGGACGATGCCGGCGAGCAACCCGATCAGAGCAGGTAGCAGGAGATCGCCGACCAGGAGCCTCCACAGCTGGCCGTCGCGAAGGCCGAGGGACCGAAGCCGCCCCAACGACTCGGCGCGCGGTTCGGCCTCACTCGCTGCCGCCATGGCGAGACTGAGGACCGCGAACAGCAGCAGGAGGACCGACGACGACACCGCCAGGCGGACCAGACCCCCGGCGAGCGGCGCGGCACGGCGCGCGGCCAGCGTGTCGGCGTAGACCACCAGGGTCCCCGCGCTGCCGACCGCGGTGCGGAGCGCGGCTGCCGCACCTGGTCCGACGGCCCACACGGTGTTGGGCGTGGCCGCCCCTCCAGCACGCGCGAACGTCTCTGCGTCGACGACGACCACCGGGTCGACGGTGTCCCCCACTCGCGGCGCTTCGCCTACGACGCGGAGCGGGATCGCCTTGCCTCGCGACCCGGGGATCGCGAGACCGTCGCGCAGACCCGGGTCGCCGCCGAGCACCAGAGCAGGTACGCCGTTGCCCTGCCCGCCGGCCAGCGCGTCGAGCTGAGGCGCATCGGGCAGCGCGCTCACCGACAGGAGATGTTCGTACGCAGTCGGGCTCACCACCACCAACCGCACCGACGCCGCCCGGTCGCGCGAGGTAGCCGGTACCTCGTCCTCCACCCGGGCGGCGACGGTTGCCCTGACCCCGGGCATCGTGGCGACCCGGGCCGCCAGCTCGGACGCCGACGTCCCGGGTGCCACCGTCGCCCGTGCGTCTCCTCCGACGGTGCTCAGGGCGCCTGCTGCCTGGCCGCGCTGCTCGGTGGTCATCAGCGTGAGAGCGAAGACGAGCTGTGCGACCGTGACCGTGACGACGAGCAGGGGCAGCGCTCGCATCCCCGACTCCCGCACCCGGGCTGCCACGAAGAAGGCAACAGCCCCGGACGTGCCTCGTGTGGCCTTGAGGAGCGCGGCCGCGAGCAGCGGGCGCGCTGCGAGCACGAGGAGGGCCCCGGCCACCGCCCACCACATCGGAGCAGTGACCGCCGCCGAGCCGTCACGTGCGCCGTCCACTCCGAGCACACCTCGCTGCCGCAGGACGACGTAGGAAAGCACGGCACTGGTGACCACAGCCATCACGAGCAGGACGCGTTGCAGCAGTAGCCGCCGGGCCGCCCATCGCCGCGCTGTGCGGTTGGCCGGCGTACGCCGCGGGTCGCTCGAGCGGGACGCGAGGTGCGCGCCCGTGGCTGCTGCGGCGAGCGCGGCCAGAACCGGCAGCAGAGCCCACCGGACCCCACCCACCGCGCCTACGAAGATCCTGACGAACAGGAGACCGAGAACCGCCCCGGCCAGAGCACACACGACCGCCTCGACGAAGAGCTCGGACCCGATCGCGGCGAGGGTGCCGCCCCGCTCGCGGGTCAGCACCACGGACCGCGCGCGCCGATGTACGACGAGGTCGGCCGCCTGCCAGAGGACGAGCAGAGCACACATCAGCAGGGACACGAGCAACACGTCAGCCTGACCACGCGCGGCCGCGATCTGCGCTCGCCCGTCGATCAGGACCCGGTCAAGGGTGGTGTCCCACGAGGCGCTCTCGCTGGCCACGGCCGGCGATGCCTTCACCGCGGCGAGGGCGCGGATCAGTGCACTCGAGTCCGCCCAGTGCAGGCTCTCCGGTCGTGGCACAGCAACGACCCGAGCCGTCAGGTCCGCGGAGGGTACGGCGAGCTGCAGGTCGGGCAGGGCGGCCGAGGAGATCAGGGCGGCCGCCGAGGCAGTGGGGTGTCCGGCCGAGACCCCCTGCGCCGGGCGGAGCAGCTGCGGCGCCGTCGTCCACGCCCGGTCGCCAGGGTCTCGCGGCACGAAGATGCCGCTCACCCGGGCGGCCACCGGTCGTCCGAGAGCATCCGCTGCCGTCAGCCGGTCGCCCGGCTTCAGGCCGAGGGCCGAGGCGGCCGCCTGCGACACCGCGACCTGCACCGGCCACGGCGGCGCGTCGGCGGGCACCACTGCTTCGGCGTGTGCCCCTCCATCCGTGGCCCTGGGCGGGCCTCCGGCCGTGTAGCGCACCCGGGGCGCACCCGTTGGGCCGTCGACGTAGACCATCGTGAGATAGCGATCGGGCCCGGCATCGAGCAGTTGCAGGGGTGAGGACGTGACGCTGATGATTCCCGGCTGCAGGACGGAGGCGACCCGTTTCGGCAGCTCGTAGTGCGCGCCTGTCGCGGTGTCGCGGAGCTCGGCTGCGGCCCGGGGATCACGACTCCGCGGGCCGAAGTCCGGGCCGGAACGGGAGAACGTCGCCACGAGGGCGCTCTGGTCACCTGCCTTGCTGACGACGTCGGCCAGCGCCCGGTCCGACGTGCGCGCCATCAGCGGGGTCGTGGCCGACATGAGTGCCGTCGTGACCGCGACCACCATCCCCATCCACAGCAAGGGCCCGGGGTCGGAGCGGAGCCGTCCACGGATCGTCGGAAGATGGAGTCGCAGACGAGCGAGCACCGTCACACCTCCCCCGTCGGCAGCTGCGTGGTGTCCGACCGCCGCACCTGCACCACCGCGGCCACCGCGGCGATCACCAGGCACGAGACGACGAGCACCACCGCCACCACCGTCTCGCTGGCCCAGGGCCAGGCCAGGACCGCTCGGGGAACCGGGGCGGTTCCTTCCTCCGACCGCACCAGGCGTCGACCGAGCGCGACCGCGGCTGCGCCCCCGACCACGACGCCGCTGAGGACCAGAGCGAGCAGGAGCGCTCCGTGCTGTGCGAACGCCAGCCGTCGGGCTCCCACGCGGGAGAGTCCCAGCGCACGCAACCGAGCGACCTCGCCGGAGCGCCGGCGCTGGTCGGCACTGACGACGAGGGCTGCTGCGGCGACGAGCAGCAGCACCGCCGACCCGGCGAGGGTCACGTAGGCCAGGGGGAGGGTGATCTGCAGCGGATCCCGCCTCAGCTCGGAGGCGACCTCGGCGCGGGTCGTCACCTCACCGAGCTTCAGCCCGTCGAGCGCTGCGCTCGTGCGAGCCGTGGGGTGCGCGACCCAGAATGCGTCGACAGCCGGCTCGAGATGTCCGGCACTGATCAGGGCTCGCGAGAGGGTGTCGGCATCGGCGAGAACGGCGATGTGCGCAGGCTCGGAAGGAACGCTCGGGACGACCTCCACCACGTGGAGCAGGACGACGCTGTCACCGATCGTCGCGGAGAGCTGGCCACCGACCTTGGTGCCGGTGGCATCGACGAGGGCCTGCGACACGGCGACCGGGACGGCAGGGGGCGGTTCGAAGGCAGTCGTGAGCACCTCGCCGGTGTCGAACTCCAGGTAGGCGACCTGGAGGATCGCGTGGGTGGTCAGCCGGGTCGCCTCCACCGACCGACGCGCAGAGACCGACTGAGCCAGGACCACACCCTGCTGGCCGAGCCGCTCCGCCCCCCACCGCGCGGGCGGGACCGCACTCCGGCCGGGGACATGCATCGTCACCGACACATCGGCAACGCGGCTTTGGGCGGATCCGCCACTGCCGTCGGAGGTGAAGCTCAGCCGGACCGCGACGATGCCCTGGCCTGGGGGGAGAGGTGCGAACCAGCGCACCGGGTGTGTGTCACCGTCGACCGGGAGCGGCGCGGCGTCGACCGTGCTCCGGAACCCCGTGGCGTCCTGCACCACCACGCTGGGCGTGACGGACACGGACACGCCCGACGGGGCGTGCCCCGTCATCGTCACGCCCACCCCTCCGGACGGCGTGGGCACGCCGCGGACCGAGCTGCCCGGGGCCAGTCGACCACCGACGTCGGACCACGTCGTCCCGTCTCCCGGACGGCCTCTGACCACGCTGCCTGCCTGCCGCGTGTCGAGTGCGACGAGCTGGGGCGCGCTTCCAGGGTTGCCGAAATAGTGACCCAGCGCGACGGGGCCGGTGATGACCGGCGACACGAGAGAGTCGTCGGTCGCACGCGCGACCCTCTCCGCGTCCTCCGTCGTGGGCGGTGCGTCGAGGAGGAGCGCGAGGTCCGTCCCGACGCGCAGGTCGGCCTGGTCGCCCTGCGAACGCTGCCAGGTCGTGTGAAGGGCTATGCCGAACGTCGCGGACGCCGACGCCATCGACAGCAGAACCAGTGCCGTGCCGGCGCTGAGACGCAGCGATGCCGGGTTGAGCGCCACGGGAAGCAGGGCGCGGGACCGCGACCCGGCGACGGCGACCAGCGCGAACAGTGCAGGCAGCGTGCGCACCGCCACGATGCTCAGAGCGGCCAGGAAGAGCACCGGGGCGAGCACCATCAGGGCGTCGTTGCCCGAGCTGTTCTCTGCCCTCGAGTGGAGCTGCCACCAGCCCACGGCGGCGACGACCAGCAGCAGCACGTCGACGCCGGAACGGACCAGACCGCGTCGGCGGCTCGAGAGCCGATCGTTCTCCCAGCCGACCAGGGGGGAGAGGACGAGGACCAGAGTCAGCGAAGCCACTGCTGCCAGCACGGTCACCACCAGGCCCGGGGTGACCCTCGGCCCCTCAGCAAGCCCGGCAGCCCGCAGGTGCGGCAGGTGCATCACGGCCGCGAAGACCAGGGCGGCCGCGGGCACGGCCAGGACCGCGGAGCCGAGGGCGAGCACTGCGGCCTCGACCAGGGAAGCGGTCAGGCGCTGTCGTGGGGCCAGGCCCAGGGTGGTCAGCAGCTCGTGCTCGTCAGCGCGACTGTCCGCGAGAAGTCGCCCCGCGAGGACCAAGGCCGCGATCCCGAGCATGGTGTCCAGCAGCAGGGCGACCAGCACGGCTGAGCGGGTCGTCGCCTGTTGCGTGTGGAGACGAGCCAGGGTGTCGGGGAGCTGCGACGCCATGCGAGTGATGTCGGCCGAGGTTCCTACGCGGCTGGACAGCAGGGCACTGGCATTTCCGAGCGAACCCGCCGCCTTGGACAAGGAGGCGTCGTCCGCAGTGCGCAGATCCGGGTGCGCGTCCACGCGGAGACCCTCGACGTCGAACCCCGTGGAGGTGAAGCCGACCGGCTCGACCAGGAACGGCCCGTACGCCGGAGCCGTCACCCCACTGGTGGTGAAGGTGGGGTCGAACCCGGCGCCGGACAGCGGGTCGCTCTGCGCGGAAACTCGTGGCACGGCTTTGAAGGTGCCGACGATGGCGACGACCGCCGCGTGAGCGTTCTCACCCAGCCCCGGGCCCGGGCCCAACCTCACCAGGTCGCCGACGTGGAGGCGCAGCAGCCGGGCGGCGACGTCGGGCGCGATGGCCTCGACCGGGCCCGTGGCGTGGTCGTGCGGCCACCGCCCCGATGTCAACGAGACCTGGCTTGGGAGCCGATTGGTGGTCGCCAGGTAGCCCAGACGACCGGAGTCGCCGATCTGACGCATCTGCGAGGTGGCCGTGCTGATCAGGGCCGGGTGCAGCGGTGCGAGCACCTGCTGGACGACGCCGCGGGTCGCCTCGCGCGTGGCTGGTAGGTCGGGGCCCGCGAGGCCCACGACGTACGCCGTTGCGTCGACGTCGTCGGCCGGCGTGCGCTGCACCTGTGCGGAGAAGGCCTTCGGGCCGGTGACGCCGAGCAGGAGCGCGTAGAAACCCAGGAGCGTCGCGGCCACCGCGACCAGGAGCACCACGGCGGACAGCAGTCGGCGCTGGACCCAGGCACGCCGGACGACGAGCCTCAGCACGACCCGGCCACCTCAGGTCTCGACCCGGCCGTCGGCGATCGTGAGCTCCCGGTCCGCCAGGGCGACCATCAGGGGGTCATGGGTCGCCACGACCGCTGTGACCCCTTCGGAGTCGACGATCCCGCGCAGCAGTGCCATCACTGCCACACCGGTCTCGGCGTCGAGCTGCCCGGTCGGCTCGTCGGCGACGAGCAGTCGAGGAGACCCGGCCAGGGCGCGGGCGATCGCCACCCGTTGCTGCTGCCCTCCCGAGAGCTCCCCAGGACGTTGCAGGGCGTGGTCGCGCAGCCCGACCAGGTCGAGCAGCAGGGCGGCCCGCTCCTCCCGTTCGGCGACCGGCGTACGGCGCAGACGGAGCGGGACGCCGACGTTCTCCGCAGCGGTCAGGGCCGGAAGCAGTCCGAAGGTCTGGAACACGTAGGCGACCGAGTCGCGCCGCAGCCGGCTCAGGCCGACGTCGTCCAGCGCCGTGACCTCGACCCCGTCGACGTGCACCGTCCCGGAATCCGGCCGATCGAGTCCGCCCAGCAGGTTGAGCAGCGTCGTCTTGCCCGACCCGGAGCGGCCGACCAGGGCCACCATCTCCCCGGGACTCACGTCGAAGGACACCCCCTGGACGGCGTGCACGACGTTCGGAGGTTCTCCAAAGGTGCGGGAGAGCCCGCGCGCCGACACCATCGGCGACCCGGCAGGAGACGTCACTCGTCCTCGCCGCGATCGGAGCGGATCTCGACATGGTCGTGAGTCAAGGCCAGACGCACCCGGTGCGTGAGCTCGAGGGCCTCGCGGAACTCGCGCGGCACCTGGACGCGTCCGGCGCGATCCATGACGGCGAACTCCTCGGCCACACCGTGGTCATCACCGAGCGCGCTGCCGCGGAGCACCTCGCTGCTGGTCCGGCCGTCCCGGATCGCCACCGTGCGAGCGACCTGTCCACTCACAGCGGTGTCGTGGGTGACGACCACGACCGTGGTGCCCCACTCGCGGTTGGCGGTGCGCAGAGCGCCGAAGACCTCCTGCGCCGTCAGGCTGTCGAGCTCACCGGTGGGCTCGTCGGTCAGCAGCACCGCGGGTCGGTTGGCGAGGGCGACGCAGATCGCGACCCGCTGCTGCTCGCCACCCGACATCTGCTGTGGCCGCAGGTGGGCTACGTGCCCCACGCCGAGCGTCTCGAACAGCTCTGCCACTCGCGCCTCCCGCTCCCGCCTCCGCACTCCGGCGATGCTGAGCGGAAGGTCGACCATCTGATCCGCGGTCAGGTAAGGCACCAGGTTGCGCATGCCCTGCTGCCTCACGAACCCCACGACGTGACGCCGGTAGTGCACCCGCTCCTGCCTGGTCATGCTCAGCAGGTCGTGACCGGCCACACGAGCCCGCCCGGCGGTCGCGGCGTCGACCCCCGCAAGGATCTGCAGCAACGTCGACTTGCCGGACCCGGAAGCACCGACGATCGCGACCATCTCGCCGGCGTACACCAGCAGGTCGAGGCCCTGCAGTGCCTGCACCTCGACCGTGTCGGTCTGATAGACGCGCAGCAGGTTGTCGCACACGATGACCGCGTCATGACCGAACTCCGGCTCGCGCTCGACGGGCCGAGGTCGCGTGCGCTCCTGCAGTGCCACCTGAGCTCCCCTCCGTCCAGCCGCGTGAGCGAAACTGTAGTCACGACGCACGGTCCGGGTGACGCTGACCTTGCCGAGGACGTCGCTGACCTGTGACGTCAGGTCGCGGACATCGCGGCTACGACCTCCTCCGCCGCGGTGTCTTGCAAGGCACTCCCCATGTCGTTGAGCACGAGAAGCCGCGCATCGGAGATCTCGGCGGCGAGCGCCTCCCCGTTGCCAACCGGGAAGAACGGGTCCTTGGCTCCGTGAACGACGAGTGTCGGCAGCGTGATCTCGCCGAGGCGTTCGCGCCACCGCGGTGCGCAATCGAGCCGACCGAACGCCGTGCCCAGCTGATTCGCCTGATGGACCGAGGGGTCGTTCGAGGGTGTTCGGTCCCAGATCCGTGCCGCGGTCGCCTGCGCCTGCTCGGGGTCATTGCCCAACGGTTCGGACGCGTCGGCGACGAACGCGGCAACGGCGGCTCGGTCGGTCCAGTCTGGCATCGGGCGCGCGAACAGCGCGTTCATGGTCGCCGGGTCGTGGTCCGGCAGATCGTCATCGACCGGGCCGGGCGCGACAGGTCGAGTGCTCACCAGGGTCAGCGCGGAGAACGCGTCCGGATGGTCGAGCGCGGCGACCTGGGCCACCATCCCACCGACCCCGATGCCGCCCAGATGTGCCCGGGCGGCACCGAGCACGCCGACCAGTGCCGCAGCGTCAGCGGCGAGATCGCGCAGGCTGTACGCCGGCACCTGCGGGTCGACCGTGGTCGAAGCGCCGCAGTCGCGCAGGTCGTAGCGCACCACTCGGCGGCGCGCCGACTCGAGCCGCTCACACACCGAGTCCGGCCACGACAGCATCGTGGGGCCGCCCACCAGCAACAACAGCGGATCGTCCTCGCGGCCGAAGGTCTCGACGCCCAGTTCAACCCCGTTTGCCCACACGGTCGGCGAGGCGGTCCGCCTGTCGCTCGCACCGTCACTCATCACATCGACTCCGTCTCGTTCCCGCGGCCAGCTCGACTCTTACCTGCTGCTGTGTGCTGTACCTACGTCGAACACGGGTCAAGCTCTTCGACATCGACATCGACATCGACATCGATCCTCATCCACCCTGCATGGCCCCGCCATGCAGCATCTCGAGCACGGTCCTGGCGCAGCCCGCAGACACGGAGGGCCCTCTTGGTTGTCCAGCTGCGGCGGGGTAGTCGCGGAGGGAGGATGTCCGAGCCGCGAAGCGAGGAAGCCACCGGCCATCCCCCCGTTCTCAGGCGATGAAGGGCGCGCCCTCGTGGCGCGCCCCCGTCCTCGTCGCCGGTCTAGCCGACCGGTTGAAACGCGTGCCTGAGGTCGTACTTCGCAACGTGGCGGCCCAGCGCGACGCCTGCGATGCCCGAGAAGCGGTAATGCAGTCCCGCCCAGACCCGCGCGTTGACGACGCCGCGCCGAAGCTCGTTCGCCGTTCGGAAGTGGAGCACGGCGTCGAGGTTTCCGGCCGGCCCCGCGGGATCGAAGCCGTTGATGTCAAGATCGATCTTGTTGGTGCCGAGGAACCTGGTGAAGACCTCCGCCATCGCCGATGTGATCGTGCAATGAGCGCAGGGGTATTCGGGGTGGTTGGGCGTGGTCAGGAGCGGGCGCCACCCGGGCTCCTCGACGGTGGCCGGATTTCCGTCGTCGTAGCCGGGCACCGGTCCGAAGCCGTCCGCGGTCACGGCGGTGGGGTCGATCGCGGTGACCGGCCGCCAGAACAGGTAGTGGTACTTGGCGTACAGGGCGGACCCCAGCGCGTCGGCGCCGACGAGGTTCACCATGGCGGACAGCCGTGCTGTCTCGAGCAGGTCGAGACTGTGCGCGGCGGCGATCTCGCGCGCGACGCCGTTGTACTGCCGGACGACGTTCGCCAGCTCGAACTTCGCGATGTTGGTCTGCTCCACGGTGCGCACGCTGCTGGTCGCTCCGCCGTAGGCCTTGATCTCGTTGAAGGCGTCGACCCACTCATCGCTGTGGAGCGACGGGGGCGGGCCGGGCAGGAACTTGTCGACTCGCGCCAGGATGAATCGGCGCACATTGCCGGCCCACGGCGTCTGCGGCGCAGCGAACGGCGGAGTCAGCCGCCACACGCCCGGTCCGGGCGGCAGCGTCGCGAACGGCGTGCTCACACCGATCGGCGTCATCCGCCCGTCGGGATGGGGACCCGTGGTGCGGTTGTAGATCACCTCGTTGGCAGCCGCCCGGCCGACAGCAGTGCCCGCACCACCGTCTGCTGTGCACCCGTTCAGGTTCGACGGCGAGAGCGCTTCGGCGAAGTCGGCGTCGAGATTCGCGAGGAGATCCGGCAACGACGAGAAGTAGTAGCGAAGCGTGCTGTAGGCGGCCTCGACGACCGCGCAATCGACCGAGGCTCCCGCGGGCGCGGTGATCGTCGAGTCCTGGGGCTCATATCCCCCCTCGATCGCAACGACGGCGTTGTAGACGGCGGTTGACGCGTACGCCGTATAGATGAAGCCCTCCCCCTGGAACGCGCCGGAGCCCACGGCTGTGTCTTCGGCAATCTTGTTCCACTGTGAAACCGTGTTCCCCGGCGGTAGTACAGCCGCTGCGGGGTTTGCCGGCGGCAGTGCAGCCGCTGCAGGAGCTGTCGTGCCGGTCGAGGCTGGAACGGCGAGGGCCGTCATGGCGACGACCGCGATCTGCAGTGCTCGGACCCTCATGAGAAACCTCCTCCAGCTCGGCGGTTCCGTCCACCGACGCGACAGGTAGCATGCTCTGCAGGCCTTTGCGCCCACGTTGTTCTGCTTTGCGCGGATCGCGTCGCAGTCTCGAGGTGAACGTCCTGAGCGAGGCGCTGGAATTCCGGGTACTCGGCCCGATCGAGATCGTCCACGATGGGATCGCGACGAGGATCGGCTCGCCGACGCAGCGCACGCTGCTCGCGCTGCTCCTGCAGCATGCCGGCCAGGTCGTATCGACGGACCGGATCCTCGACGTGCTCTGGCCGGGGAACCCGCCGGAGGCTCGCCGAAAGCTCTGGTTCCATGTCTCCAAGCTGCGGAGGATCCTCGAACCGTCGGGAGCGGAAGACGCCGCGGCCAGGTTGCTGGGGACGCGCCCGACCGGCTATTTCCTTCGGATCGATCTGGATCAGCTTGATGCCACGCGCTTCGAGCACCTCGCAGCCGCCGCGCGGCCTCTGCTCGAGGACGAACCCGCCCGCGCGGGCGAGATGCTGCGAACGGCACTTGCCCTCTGGCGGGGGGAGCCATTCCAGGACGTCCTCCACGAGGACGCTCTTTCTCCCGAGGTGGCGCGCTTGAACGAGCTCCGTCTCGCAGCGGTCGGGGACCGGCTCGAGGCCGATCTCGCGCTCGGGCGGGCTGGCGACCTGATCCCCGAGCTCGAGGCCCTCGTTGCCGAACATCCGTACCACGAGCACCTCCTTGCCCAACTCATGCTCGCCTACTACCGCGCGGGAAGGCAGGCGGATGCGCTCGCTGGCTACCGCGCGACGCGGCGCACGCTCGTCGAGCAGCTTGGAGTCGAACCCAGCGAGCGGCTGGAGGAGCTCCACAGGCGCATCCTCGGTCACGACCGGGCTCTGGCCGGCACGCACTCACTCCCTGTTCGCGCAGTCCCGCGCCGGGAGGAGCGAAAGGTTGTCACCGTCGTCTTCGCTGACCTCCTCGACGCCGGGGGCAAGGCCGAGCCGGTCGATCCGGAGGAGGTTCGCGCCTTCCGCACGCCGCACCATGCGCGCGTCCGCTCAGCACTGGAGCAGTTCGGCGGGACGGTGGACAAGCTCATCGGTGAGACGGTCCTGGCGGTGTTCGGTGCCCCGGCTACGCACGAGGACGATCCGGAGCGAGCGGTCCGCGCCGCGCTGAGCGTCCGCGACCTGGAGACCGACCAGGGCGAGAAGCCTCACGTGCGCATCGCCGTTGCGACCGGCGAAGCCCTCGTCACGCCCGGCGCCCCCGCGTCCGAGCGAGAGCCGATTGCCGTCGGCCAGGTCGTTCAGACGGCCGCCCGCCTCCGGCACGCCGCCCCCGTGGACGTGGTTCTCGTCGACGGTCCGACCTTCCGGCGGACGAGCGACGCGATCGAGTATCGGGAGGCGGCACCGATCGCAGTGGCAAGCACCCGCGAGACGATCAGTGCCTGGGAGGCGATCCGCCCGCTGGCGGGTCCCGGCGTCGACCTCTCGCGTCATCGGACGCCGTTCATCGGCCGCGAGCGGGAGCTCGCCTTGCTCCACGAGCGGCTCGAGTGGGCTGCGTCCGAACGGTCGCCGCAGCTCGTGACGATCCTGGGCGTTCCCGGCATCGGCAAGTCGCGGCTCGTCTCGCAGCTGCAGGAGGCGGTCGCCCGGCGCGACGACCGTGTGACCTGGCGTCAGGGCCGCTCGCTCCCGTACGGGGACGGCGTCGGCTTCTGGGCGCTCGGGGAGATCGTCAAGGCGGAGGCGGGGATCTTGGAGAGCGACCCGCCTGCGCAGGTGGAGCGGAAACTCGCGACGGCGGTCCGTCGCGTCTTCGAAGACCCCGCCGAAGCACACCGGATCGCGATGCATCTGGGCCTGCTCGTGGGCCTCGGCGGTGATGAGGCCACTGCGGCCGATCGCCGGCGTGCGACGTTCACAGCCTGGCGGCAGTTCCTCGAGGCGCTCGCGGACGAGCGCCCCTTTGTGCTCGTCTTCGAGGACCTCCATTGGGCGGACGCCGCCCTGCTCGATTTCGTCGATGAGCTTCTCGATGGCGTCCGTGGCGTGCCCCTCCTCGTGCTCGCGACGACGCGACCGGAGCTCCTCGAACGCCGGCCGGACTGGGCGGGAGGTAAGCCGAGTGCGCTCACGATCTCGTTGCCGCCCCTGTCGGAGACCCTGACCAGGCGCTTGGTCGCGACCATGCTGCAGGGGCCGGTGCTCACCAGCGAGGTGCATGGCGCACTGCTTCCTCGAATCGCGGGCAATCCGCTGTACGCGGAGCAGTTCTGTCGGATGCTGGCCGAGCGAGGCCACCTCGAGGCGCTGCCGGAGACGCTCCACGGCATCATCGCGGCCCGCCTCGACGGGCTTGCCCATGCCCAGAAGCGGCTGCTGCAGGACGCCGCGGTGATGGGCAAGGTCTTCTGGCTCGGGGCGCTCGAGGCAGTCGGCCGGATCCCGCGAACGGATGCTGAGTCACTCTTGTCGTCGCTTGAGCGCAGGGAGTTCGTACGCCGGGTGCGTGGCTCCTCCGTCGCAGGCGACATCGAGTACGCGTTCGTCCACCAGTTGGTCCGCGATGTCGCCTACAGCGAGATCACCCACACGGACCGGGCCGAGGGCCATCGCTGGGCCGCCGAGTGGATCGATTCGCTGGGCCGTCCAGAAGAACATGCCGAGCTGGTGGCCCACCACTATCTCGTCGCGCTCGGCTACACCCACGCGGCGGGTGAGGATGACCCGACCCTGGTGCAGCGGGCTACGCAGGCACTCCACCGTGCCGGCCTACGAGCGATCCGGCTCTCCGCGAACGAGCGCGCAGTCGATCACTTCTCCGGCGCGATCTCGCTGGTGGGGCAGCTGCCGGAAACCGACGAGCGCAGCCGCACCGAGGCCGAGCTTCAGCTGCAGCTGGGAGTCGCTCTCTTTGCACAGCGCGGGCTGGGCGCGCCCGAGGTGGAGCAAGCATTTGTACGGGCCACCGAGCTGATGATGGCCAGCGCCCCAGCTGCCGAGCATTTCCCGGCCCAGGTGGCTCTCTCCATCTATCACGGCCATCGGGGGGACTTCGGCCGGTCGATGCGGCTCGCCGCAAGGCTGACCGAGCTGGCGTCCCAGGGCGACGATTCGATGAGGCTCCAGGCACTCCACGCCCGCTGGATGAACTACTTGTTCGGCGGCCAGATCGACGCGGCGATCGCAGCAGCCGATGAGGGGCGCGCCATCTACCGCCCGGAGGTCCATCACTCGCTCTCGTATCTGTACGGGAACCACGACCCTTGCGTCTGCGCGCTGGCGCTTCAAGCGCTCGCGTTCGCATTGCGAGGCGAGTCGGTGAGATCGGTGAATCAGATGCACGAGGCGATCGATCTCGGCGAAGCGCTCGGACACGCGGCAACCCTCGCCCAGCCACTGACGCAACTCCCCTGGGCGCTGCAGATCAACGGCGACGCGGAAGGGACCTTGCGCGACGCGGAGTTCGCGCTGGCATTCGAGCACGACATTGTTCATCCCCAGTTCTTCGGCGTCGCCCACGCGATGCGCGGTTGGGCGCTCGCACGCTTGGGGGACGCGGAGGAGGGCGTCGCCGAGCTCGAGCGGGCGCTCACGGACGAACTCCGGGCCAGCCACATCTGGGCGGCGATGGTCGGCGGGCTCCTCGCCGAGGTCCACCTGCGTAGCGGTCGGCGCGATCTCGCCTGCGACCTGCTCGTCAGGATGCGCACGCTCACGGCGTCGATGCCCGCGTACTTCTTCGAGCCCGAACTGCTCCGGGTCGAGGCCGAGTGGCTGGAACTGTCCGGGCAGGAAGCGGACGCACGGGCACGCCTGCTCGAGGCGATCCAGGCCGCGCGACTGCACGGGTCATGGGCCTTCGCAGTTCGCTCCGCGCTTGTACTCGCGCGTCTGCCCTCGGCCGTGGACGGGGCCGATCTGAGGTTGCTCGCCGAGCTCTACGAGCGCCTCCCTCGCGAGAACGACACCGACTACGGACGCGAAGCAAGAGCCCTCCTCGAGACTCCGTGACGACAGTGCCGCCGACCGTGGCTTAGCGCGCTACGGGCCGAGGTCGCGCCGCCCACCGAAGTCAGCGACCTGTCGGTCACAGATCCGGCCGCAGAAGCCTCTCCGGTTGCAACGGACGGGCGTCCCACTCCGCCCAGAATGCAGTGGCTTCCAGAAGATCGCGTTCGAGACTGTCGTCGGACTGGGCGTCGGTCGCGGACACGCGATGTGGGAAGCGGTGCACCTCCAGCGGCGCGTTCGTGACCGGGCCATGCGGGCTCGATCTCGACCTTGCGCTGCCGGCACTTCGGGGGAATGGTGGGAGAACTGCCGGCAGCGGCCGGCCCTTTCCCGGGAGGTATCGGTGCACAGGAAGCTCTTGGCCGCCGCGGCTGCGGTGGCGATGGCAGCAGCGGGGGTCGTCGGCGCAACGGCATCGGCCGAGGGCGACCACCACGGCCACGGCCACCAAGGGCAGGAAGGACTGCCCGGTGGGTACAAGCACCTTGTCGTGATCTACGAGGAGAACCACTCCTTCGACAACCTGTACGGCGGCTGGGACCGCGTCGGGCACGACAAGGTCGAGGGCCTCGCGAAGGTCCGCAACGCCGCGCAGGTTGACCAGCACGGCACGGCCTACCGCTGCCTCCAGCAGGTCGACGTCAACCTCAACTCGCCCGCGCCGTTGAGCACGACCTGCACGGATCCGGCGCACAACATCGCGGCCAGCCACTTCACCAACAAGCCGTTCCGCATCGACGACTACATCAAGCCCGAGGACAAGACCTGCCCCGCGCCCGGTGTCTTCGCCGCCAACGGGGTCCTCAAGGACTCGCCGGGCGCGCTGCCCGGCGGCTGCACACGGGACCTGGTGCACCGCTTCTACCAGGAGCAGTACCAGCTCGACAACGGCAAGCAGGACCGCTACATGAGCGGCTCCGACGCCGTAGGGCTGAGCATGGGCTACTACGACACCAAGCAGCTTCCGATCTACCACTACCTCCACTCTCAGGGTGCTCCGCACTACGTGATCGCCGACCACTTCTTCCAGGCCGCCTTCGGAGGGTCGTTCCTCAACCACCAGTGGCTCATCGCGGCTCGCTCGCCCCTCGACACCAGCCCTAACGACGCCACTGGCACGAACGCCAGCGGGGCCACGAACTCGGTGATCGACTCGAACGGCATGCCAAACGGAGCGCCCAACGCCAGCGGCGAGGACGCGTACCCGCAGTACGAGCCGACCGGCCCGGTCACTGACGGCCAGCTGACGCAGGTCTGCGCCGACGACACGAGTGCCAACCGCGCCGACGACGCCTGCGGAGACTTCGCCGTCAACACCATCCAGCCCGCCAGCCCGCCGCAGTCGACGAGCACCGTGCGGCTGCCCCTCATCGACGACGTGCAGTACCCGAACATCGGCGACGAGCTCACCGACGCCAACGTCTCGTGGGCCTGGTACGCCGGAGGCTGGGCGGACGCGGTGGCTGGTCACCCCGGGCCGCTGTTCCAGTACCACCACCAGCCGTTCAACTACTTCGCTGACTACGCCCCCGGCAAGCCGGGTCGCACACACCTGCAGGACGAGACGGCCTTCACCGCCGCCGTTGCCGCCGGCACCCTCCCGACGGTCAGCTTCGTCAAGCCGTACGGAGCGGAGAACGAGCACCCGGGCTACGCGAGTGAGCCGGACGGCAGCGACCACCTCGTCGACCTGCTCGATCAGATCACCAGCGGACCAGAGGCGGACGACACGCTCGTGGTCGTGACCTACGACGAGTTCGGCGGCCAGTGGGACCACGTGGCGCCCCCGGGCCAGGGCTCGAAGACCCGCGGCGCCCACGACGCCTGGGGTCCGGGCACCCGCATCCCGGCGCTGGTCCTGTCCTCGAGGATGAACCGGTCCGGAGTGGACCACACCGTCTACGACACCACGTCGATCCTGGCGATGATCGAGAGCAGCTTCGGCCTCGACGCGCTGTCGAGCCGGGACGCCTCGGTCAACGACCTGTCTCACGCGGTCCGGGAGGGACACCAGCACAGGCATGGCCACCGGCACCGTTGAGCGGGCAGCGGGATCGCTGGTGGTCTGAGGCCCAGATCCCGTGTGGCCTTCGCGGCGCTCCCGGTGAGACCGGTCTGCCGAGATCAGGAGTTGGCGACGACGAACGTCGTACGCCAGATCCCTTCCTGCGGCGTTCCGCTCACGAGCCTTAAGCTCGGAAATTCCGCGAGCACCAGGTCGTCGGCTCAGTTCGGGTGATCGGGATGGCCCGGGTAACCAGCGATGAACAGGCCTGCTCCGGTGATCCCCTCGACGTCGGTCTTTCGGCGAGACCTTCGATGTGGTCGACGGTTCATCGGGACCTGCCTCGCCTGGACAGTTCCCTCTTGCCGAGCCCCTGCGATTTGCACGACAGTCGCGATAGTGCAAGACTGCACTACGTGAGCGAAAGTGCAATCGACCGGCGGTCGCAGAAGCGGTGGGAGACCAGCCACCGCATCGCGATGTGCGCCCAGCAGCTGACCGATGCGCACGGGCTCGACGGCTTCACCATGGACGAGCTGGCCGACGCTGCCGAGGTTTCTCGGCGCACCCTGTTCAACTACTTCCCCAGCAAGCTCGACGCCGTTCTCGGCGAGATCCCGGAGCTCCCTCCGGCGGCGCTGGCGACGTTCCACGCCGGTGGACCGCACGGGTCCCTGGTCGAGGACCTCGGCACACTCGTGAAGGCGGTCCTTGCGGTCAAGGAGCCCGACCGCGAGGCCATGGTTGTGAGCCGACGGGTGCTCTCCGGCAGCCCCCGCGTCCTCGCCGCCGCCCACCAGCGGTTCGAGCAGATCACCGAGGACTTCGTCACGCTGATCCTCGAGCGCGAGGGGCCCGCCTTCGACATCGACCGGGCCAGGCTCGCCGTCCGCCTTCTCGGCGCCCTCTTCGACTCCGCACTCACGACCTTCATCGCAGGCGACGAACGGCCCATCGACGTGCTGTTCGACCTCTACCTCAACCAGACACGCAGCCTCTTCGCCTGACCTGCCCCACCACCACGTCCGCACACCACTCCCCAGGAGCCCACCCATGGCGACCCTGCTTCACAGACTCGGCAAGACCGCCTATCGGCGCTGGCCGTACTTCATCGCCGGCTGGATGGTGCTGCTGATCGCAGTGATCACCGTCGCCGCCGGCTTCTCCAAGCCGATGAGCGATGCCTTCACCATCCCCGGCATCCCCTCGGAGAAGGCTGCCGACCTGCAGTCCGAGCTCTTCCCGGGCTCCGCTGACGCCCTGGACCAGGCCTCGGTCACCGTCGTCGTCGCCGCGCCGAAGGGACACACCCTCGACGAGCCGACGTACGCCAAGGCCGTCGACGACCTGGTGGGCAACCTGTCCGCCCTCCCGCAGATGGCCCCGGACGCACCCCTGGCCAATCCGGTCGACGCAGCCGCGTCGCAGAAGCAGCAGATGCTCGACGCGACCCGTCACAGCGGTACGCCGCCATCACAGGTGCAGGCGAACATCGACGCCAGCTCTCCGGTCTCCCCCGACGGCCGGGTCGGGACCATCGACTTCACGTTCGACGTCGACACCGTCGCCGATGTTCAGGCCGGCACCATCGCGGCCCTGACTGACGCCATGGACCAGGCCCGCGACGCCGGCCTCACCGTCGAGGCCAACGGCTCCGGCTCGCAGACGCAGGAGTTCGGTGGCGGTGCCTCCGAACTGATCGGCATCGCCCTTGCCCTGGTCGTCCTGCTGCTGACCTTCGGCTCGTTCGTCGCGGCAGGGCTCCCGATCCTGAGCGCCGTGTTCGGCCTGGTGGTCGGCCTCACCGGCATCACGGCGCTGACGGCCTTCATGGACGTCAGCTCGAGCACCACGATCCTGGCCACGATGATCGGCCTCGCGGTCGGCATCGACTACACGCTCTTCATCCTGGCCCGCTATCGGACAGAGCTGCACCACACGGACGATCGTGAGGAAGCGGTGGGCATCGCCGTCGGTACGGCGGGCTCGGCCGTCGTCTTCGCCGGCCTCACCGTGCTGATCGCACTGTCCGCACTCTCCGTCGTGGGCATCCCGTTCCTCACCGCCATGGGCCTCGCCGCGGCGGCGACGGTGCTGATCGCCGTCCTTGTCGCGCTGACTCTCCTGCCCGCCATTCTCGGCGTGCTCAAGTCCAAGGCCTTCGGCGGCAGCTTCCGTCGCTACCAGCCGAGGCGGGACGAGGACGGCCGGATCCTCAACAACGGTGTCCGTTGGGCACGGTTCGTCGGCAAGCGTCCCGTCGCCCTGGCGCTGCTGGTCGTCGTCGGTCTCGGTGCTCTCGCGATCCCCCTCAAGGACCTGCATCTGGCGTTCCCGACCGACAGCACCGCGTCGACCGACACCACCCAGCGCAAGGCGTCCGACCTGATCACCGACGCGTTCGGTCCCGGTCGGCTCGGCCCGCTGCTCGCCGTCGTCGACGGTCGCGACATCCAGGGCGCCGACGCCCGTGGCCACGCGTTCCAGGACGTCGCCGACTGGGCCGGCCGGCAGGACGACGTCCTCAACGCCCAGGTGGTCGCGACCAACGCGGTCCGCGACGCCGACGGCAACGTCACGACGCCGGCCACCGGCGCCCTCGTGCAGATCACCCCGAAGTCCGGGCCGGACGACGCCGCGACTGAAGGCCTGCTCAAGGACCTTCGCGACGGCCAGACGGCGATCCAGGACGAGACCGGCACCGACATCGGGATCACCGGTCAGACCGCGATCCAGACCGACGTGTCCGAGCGGCTCAGCAACGCGCTGCCGATCTACCTGGCCATCGTCATCGGGCTGGCGTTCATCCTGCTGATGATCGTGTTCCGCTCGATCCTGGTGCCACTCACCGCGACATTCGGGTTCCTGGTCAGCGTGCTCGCCACCCTCGGTGCGACCGTGCTGATCTTCCAGGAGGGAACGTTCGGTCTGATGCAGGGACAGCCGATCGTCAGCTTCATGCCGATCTTCCTGATCGGCGTGGTCTTCGGGCTCGCGATGGACTACCAGGTGTTCCTGGTCTCGCGGATGCGCGAGGCCCACGTGCACGGCATGTCGCCCCGGGAGGCCGTCGTCGACGGGTTCCGCAACAGCGCCCGCGTCGTTGCCGCCGCGGCGACGATCATGACCGCCGTGTTCGCGGCCTTCATGCTTCAGGACGACCCCATCGCCAAGTCGATGGGCTTCGCCCTCGCCGCGGCCGTGGTGTTCGACGCCTTCATCGTGCGGATGGTGCTGATCCCGTCGCTGCTGTACATGCTCGGTGAGAGGGCCTGGTGGCTGCCGAAGTGGCTCGACCGGATCCTGCCCAACGTGGACGTCGAGGGCGAGAAGCTCCAGCGTGCGCACCTCATGGGTCGCCCGCTCGAGGAGGACCTGGCCGTCCTGGACGACGAGGAGTCCACCCGGGCCTGACATTCAGTCACCGAGAGGTCGCCGCGCCACGCCGTCTTCGGGATCCGCATGAGCGAGGTCGACCACCGTCCCGACCGCGGGGGCGCATGACAAAGACTCCCTTCCCTGTAATCGGCACCCTCAGGCGAGACGAGAATCTTTCGCCCCGCGTTCCGCTCACACAGCCGCGGGCGGATCCGCGCCGGGGTGGGACCTGTCCAGGCTGATCGGAGGTGCTCATGCCGATGAGCGGGAAACGGGACGGGGGTGTCTCAGGGGTTCCTGAGGGGGTGCCCAGATGGTCGCCCGGAGGCCGCTGAAGAATGTCGGTGGAATGGGATCCCTGAGTCGCGACCGACGAGAGGACGCCGATGATGGCACCACCCGACCTCAGCAACCGCAGCGGCACGGCGTACCTGGCGAGCGGCGTACGGCTGCACTACTACGACGCAGGAGCAGGAACGGACACGCTCGTCCTGCTGCACGGGTTCCCTCAGACCTCGTGGCAGTGGCGCCACGTCATCGAGCCGTTCGTCACCGCGGGCTACCGCGTCATCGCGCCCGACTACCGAGGCGCCGGGCATTCCTCGCGTCCGCGGCTCGACCCCGGCCTCGCGGCCGACCTCCGCGCCGAGGGCACCCTGCCCGGGGGCGGCTACACCAAGTGGGAGATGGCGGAGGACATCTATCTCCTGCTTCACGACCACCTGCGGCTCACGGAGCCGGCGTTCGTCCTGGGGCTCGACATCGGGTCGATGGTGGCGACCGCCTACGCCTTCCGCTACCGCGACCACACGCGAGCGCTGGGCTACGGAGAAGCCTCACAGCCCGGGACGGACCTCTACGAGCGGGTCAAGAACAGTCCGACCGAATGGCACTTCGCGTTCCACCAGGTCCTCGACCTCCCCGAGGCCCTGGTCTCGGGACGTGAGCGGCAGTACCTGCAGTACTTCTTCGACCGGCACGCCGCCCGGCCCACCGCCGTGGACGTCGACGAATTCGTCCGGGCCTACGAGCAACCGGGAGCGATGCGCGCAGCCTTCGACCTCTACCGCGCCTTCCCGCGCGATGCCGAGGACATCCGCTCGGCGCTCGCCTCGAGCGGGAAGCTGACCGTCCCCTGCCTCGGGCTCACCGGAGGTGCGAGCCTCCTGCACGCCGGAGCCGTGGAAGGGGTGGGCCACTCCCTGGCCGACTCGGTGGTCGTCGCGGAGATCGCAGGGTCCGGCCACTGGATCGCTGAGGAGAACCCGCGGGACCTCATCACGAGCGTGCTCCAGTTCGACGACAGGGCCTAGCCGGAGCGCCCCATGACGTCAAGGCGTCAAGCACCTGCGTTCTGTGATGACGGCAAGACGGTGTGGTCGTCGTAGGGGGTGCTGGCTTCAAGGCATCCGTGCAGGATGCCGACCAGATGGTGGGCGAGTTGCGCAGGCCGGCGTTGTGGTCTTTGCTGCGCCCGCGGAGCTGGTCCTGGTAGGCCCGCGTTGGCGAGGAGGCAGCCAGAGCAGCGAATGCCTGCCGCACCAGGGTCGAACTGAAGGGTCGAGCGCCGAGGGAACTGGTCCACTCCCCGTGCCCGAGTGCTCAACCGATCGGACTGGGCGGGCCTGGCGACCTGCTGCAGATCAACCCCGGTGGCGGCCCGGTCGATGGTCCGCAAGCAGCTCGCTGGCGTCCGGTGATTCCTCGGGGACGTCGGCGGCGTGCCGTGGGTGATACGCCTGTCCTGCACCGGTGAGCACGAAATCCTCGGGGCGCGAGGCTTGCCCGCGCTCCAGCTGCCGCTGCCGCACCGGCAACGTCAGATGTTCGCCGGACTTCTGCCCGGGCAACGACACGCTCCCCTCTGGAATGCGCGCCTTCCCGGTGCGAATGCCGAACTTCATCATCCGGACCTCCTGTGGTCTCTGCCGCCGCCGACCGTAGGACTGGAACCGTGCAGGGCGCAGGTGAGCGCGGAAAGCATGGCCGACCGGCCATCTGCGCCTAGCGCACCCGAGTCATCCGAGCACGCCGAACGCCTCGCGGCTCTGTCTTCCAGGTCTGTGCACTTGGGTCGCCGTCGCGTTCGCGAGCCGGGCTGCTGATAGTTTGCCGAGGTCTCTGGCCGCTGCTCGTCACCGAGTCCGAGTACGCAGTCCTGTCGTCGTCTGGTTGCGGAGGCTGTTGTGTTGTTCCGGCTTCCTAGTCCGGTGTTGATCGCCGTGCTCTTGTTGGTCATCGTCGGCGCAGCGCTCGGCGGTCTGCTTGTCGGACGGTCGCGACGAGAGCATCACCACGGTCTCAAGGAGTCCTCCGGAGTGATCCAGGGCGCCTTGCTGGGCTTCATGGGGCTGGTCCTGGCCTTCGGTCTCTCGCTGGCGCTGGGACGCTATGAGGACCGGCGGGCTGCGGTCGTCAACGACGCCAACACCATCGGAACCACCTATCTACGGGCGCAGACCCTGTCGGAGCCCATGCGCAGCCGGTCCTTGCCCCTCCTGGTCGAGTACACGGACGCCGAGCTCGCGCTCACCGACGACGAACCGGGCAGCGAGGCCGCCGACCAGACCATCGCTCGCGGATCGGCCCTCCAGGACCAGCTCTGGGGCCTGGCTGGCCAGGCCGTCACGAAACAGACGACGGCCACTGCTCCACGTCTGTACGAGGACAGCCTCAACTCGATGATCGATGAACAGACGGTGCGCGTCGCAGGACTCAACAACCGCGTCCCGACGGAGGTGCTCCTTCTCGAAGTGGTCGGCGCGGCGGGTGCGATGTTCCTGGTGGGCCTCCACGTGGGGCTTCTCGGTCGCAGCCTCACCCCACTGCTGCTTGCGGCCGGACTGGTCTCCTTCCTGCTGTTCGTCACCTTCGACCTCGATCGCCCGACCCGTGGGTTCATCAAGGTCCCGGACTCCCCGTTGGCTGCCCTGCGGGCCTCCATGGACGAGCCGCCGGCGTATGGGCCGCCGTAGTCGACCTCGGCCGCTGCAGTCCAGAGTCGGAGACGTCCGTGACGTCCTGTCACGTCGAAGCCGATCGTGTGCCAGCCACTACTCGGCGCGGAAGGCGGCGTCGAAGGCTGCCTCGGGGGCGTCGAAGGCGAGGCGGCGAACGAAGTCCAGTGCCTCCGGGGCGCCGACGAGTCGGTCCATCCCTGCGTCCTCCCACTCGACGGAGATGGGTCCGTCGTAGCCGATGGTGTTGAGCATCCGGAAGCAGGCCTCCCAGGGGACGTCCCCGTGGCCGGTGGAGACGAAGTCCCAACCACGCCGGGGGTCCGCCCAGGCGAGGTGCGAACCCATCCGGCCGTTGCGGCCGTTGCCGACCTGCTTCTTCGCGTCCTTGCAGTCGACGTGGTAGATCCGGTCCTTGAAGTCCCACAGGAACCCGACCGGGTCGAGGTCCTGCCACACGAAGTGGGACGGGTCCCAGTTGAGGCCGAACGCCTCGCGGTGACCGATGGCCTCCATGGCCTGCACGGTGGTCCAGTAGTCGTAGGCGATCTCGGACGGGTGCACCTCGTGGGCGAACCTGACGCCCTCGCCGTCGAAGACGTCGAGGATCGGGTTCCAGCGCGTGGCGAAGTCGTCGTACCCGGCGTCCACGAGGTCCTGGCCGGCCGGCGGGAACATCGCGACGTACTTCCAGATCGAAGACCCGGTGAACCCGACGACGACGTCGACACCGAGCTTGCGCGCGGCGCGGGCGGTCATCTTCATCTCCTCGGCCGCCCGCTGGCGAACCCCCTCGGCATCGCCGTCGCCCCAGATCCGGTCGGGGAGGATGCCTCGGTGGCGCTCGTCGATGGGGTCGTCGCACACCGCCTGCCCCTTGAGGTGGTTGCTGATCGCGAAGACCTGTAGGTCGTACTTGCTCAGCAGCTCCTTCTTGGCCGGGACGTAGGAGTCGTCCTCGACCGCGGCCCACGGGTCGAAGTGGTCGCCCCAGCAGGCGATCTCCAGACCGTCGTAGCCCCATCCGGACGCGAGCTTGCACATCTCCTCGAACGGCAGGTCGGCCCACTGGCCGGTGAACAAGGTGATAGGTCGTGTCATCGGTACATCCCTCCGTGCCCGTGATGTGGACGTCGTGCTCGCGGCCCGGTCACCGGGCGCCCAGCAGGTGCTCGAGGGCGAGCTGGTCGAGGGCCTCCATGCCCACGCTGCGAGTGCCGAGGCCCTCCACGTCGTACGTCGCCGCGCGCAGGTCGGCGAGCGACTCGCCGGCGTCGAGGGTCGGGGTCCGCAGCGTCTCGACTTCGGCGGCCGCCAAGGCGGTGGCCACGTCGGGATCCGCCCGGAATGACCGGACCCGCTCCTTGAGGATCAGGTAGTTGCGCATGCAGGCACTCGCCGACTCCCACACGCCATCCATCGCCTCCGCGCGCGGTGGCTTGTAGTCGAAGTGGACGAAGCCGTCGTAGGCGTTGCCCGTTCCCGACCCGAGCAGGGCGTCGACCGTCCAGAAGGCGCCCCGGAGGTTGCCGGCGCCGAAGCGCAGGTCCTGGTCGAAGCGCGGACCGTGCTGCCCGTTGAGATCGACATGGAAGAGCTTGCCGTGCCAGAGGGCCTGGCTGATCCCGTGAGCGAAGTTGAGGCCGGCCATCTCCTCGTGGCCCACCTCGGGGTTCAGGCCCACCAGGTCCGGCGCGTCGAGCTCGGCGATGAGGGCGAGAGCGTGACCGATGGTCGGCAGCAGGATGTCGCCGCGCGGCTCGTTGGGCTTGGGCTCCAGGGCGAACCGGAGGTCATAGCCCTGGTCGATGACATAGGCGCACAGGATGTTCAGGGACTCGGCGTAGCGGTCGAGCGCGGCCTGCACGTCCTTGGCGGCGCCGTGCTCTGCCCCTTCGCGGCCGCCCCACAGCACGAACGTCTTGGCGCCCAGCGACGCCGCGAGGTCGACGTTGCGCAGCGCCTTGGCCAGGGCGTAGCGGCGTACCTCGCGGTTGTTGGCCGTCAGCGCACCCTCCTTGAACACGGGGTGGCTGAACAGGTTCGTGGTGACCATCTCCACGCCCAGGCCGGTCTCGGCCAGTGCCTTCTCGAAACGCTCCAGCGTCTCCTCGCGAGCGTCCTCGTCGGGAAGCAGGTCGTCGTCGTGGAAGGTCACGGCCGCGGCACCGAGCTCCGCCAGCCGGTAGGTCGCCTCGACCGGGTCCAACAGCGGTCGGGAGGCGGGGCCGAACACGTCGGTCCCCTGCCATCCCACAGTCCAGAGGCCGAACGAGAACCTGTCGTCGGGGGTGGGGGTGAAGGCGGTCATGAGGGGATCTCCTGCCAGGAGTCGGTGTCGGAACTGGTCTCCACCGCGGCGAGGACGCGCTGGACCTGGAGCCCGTCGGCGAACGAGGGGCTCGGGTCGGCGCCTGCGGCGATGTCGCGCACCAGGTCGACGACCTGGTGGGTGAAGCCGTGCTCGTAACCGAGCAGGTGGCCCGGCGGCCACCAGGCGCCGATGTAGGGATGATCGGCCTCGGTCACCAGGATGCGTCGGAAGCCCGCCGTGGCGGCCGGCTCGGCGCCGTCGAAGTAGTGGAGGACGTTCATGTCCTCGAAGTCGAAGGCCAGGCTCCCGGCTGAGCCGTTGATCTCGATGCGGATCGCGTTCTTGCGGCCATTGGCGAACCTCGTGGCCTCGAAGACGCCGAGGGAGCCGCTGCGGAACTCGGCGATGAAGGCAGCAGCGTCGTCCACGGTGACCGGGCCGCGGCCGCTGCCGACCGTCCCGGAGAGCCCCGCGTGCTCGGCCGGCACCGGTCGCTCGTCGACGAACGTGCGGAGACGTCCCGAGACGCGGCCGATCGCGTCGCCGGTGATGAACTGGGTGAGGTCGACGATATGCGCCCCGATGTCGCCCAGTGCCCCTGAGCCGGCCTTGGCCTTGTCCAGTCGCCACGACAGCGGCGCCTCCGGGTCGACGATCCAGTCCTGGAGATACTGCGCGCGCACGTGGTGGACGGTCCCGAGACGGCCCTCGGTCACCAGCTGCCTGGCCAGGCCGATCGCCGGGACCCGCCGGTAGGTGAAGCCGACCATCGACCGCACCCCTGACGCCGCGGCCTTCTCGGCCGCGAGGGTCATCGCCTCGGCTTCCTCGACGCTGTTGGCGAGCGGCTTCTCGCACAAGACGTGCTTGCCTGCGTTCAGCGCTGCGATGGCGATCTCGGCGTGGGTGTCACCGGGAGTGCAGATGTCGATCAGGTCGATGTCGTCGCGGTCGACCAGCGCCTGCCACGAGGTCTCGGTCGAGTCCCAGCCGAGCTGCGCCGCAGCTGCCGCGACCTTGGCACCGTCTCGGCCGGCGACCGCGCTCATCCGGACCTGCCGGGGGAGGTCGAAGAAGCGTGGGGCGTTTCGCCATGCCTGGGAGTGGGCGGCGCCCATGAAGGCGTAGCCCACCATCCCGACGCTCAGCGTGTCCTGCGGGGACGTCATGGGACTCCTCATCTCACGTGGGTGGGGTTGACGTTGAGGCAGTGGCGTTCAGCGCGGCTCGGCGGCGTGCGCCGCTACCTCCCCGCCTGGGACAGCGTCAGCCCGGTGTCTGCGTCGAACAGGTGTGCACGGTCCAGGTCGACGGTGACGGACAGGCGCTCCCCCGGCGTCCCTGTGACGGTCGGCCGCGCCTTGACCTTGACCATCTCCGTCCCCACCTTGACGTCGACCACGGTGCGGTCACCCAGGGGCTCGAGCCCGTAGAGCTCCCCCGGCAACGCCACCTCCCCCCGCTGCTCGACGGACACGTCTTCGGCGCGCAGTCCCAGCAGGAGCGGACGGCCGTCGTCGGCCGTGGTCCAGCGTGGGCGCGGCAGCGTCCAGCCCTGCGCTCCGACGAGTCGGTCGCCCTCGACGTGACAGGCGAGCAGGCTGATCCGAGGGCTCCCGACGAAGCCCGCGACCCACCGGTTGGCCGGACGCTCGTACACCTCGGTCGGCGGGCCGATCTGTTGCACCTGCCCCTCCCTGAGCACCGCCACCTGGTCGGCCATCGACAGGGCCTCGACCTGGTCGTTGGTCACGTAGACGAAGGTTCCCCCGAGGCTCCGGTGGATGCGAGTCAGCTCGGTGCGCATCTCGACGCGGAGCTTGAGGTCGAGGTTCGTGAGCGGTTCGTCCATGAGGAACGCGCGCGGGCGACGGACCAGCGCCCGGGCCAGGGCGACGCGCTGCTGCTCACCTCCGGACATCTGTGCCGGCCGGCGCTGGAGCAGGCGCTCGATGTGCAGCAGGGCCGCCACCTTCTCGACGGCGTCGGCGATGTCGCCCGAGGAGGCGCGCCGCGCGCGCAGCGGTGACGCGATGTTCTCGTACGCCGTGCGTCGCGGGTAGAGGGCGTAGCTCTGGAAGACCATGGCGAGGTCGCGTGCCGCCGGAGTGTCACCAGTGGCGTCCCTCCCGTCCAGGTGCACCGACCCGGCGTCGAGCTTCTCGAGGCCGGCGATCGCCCGCAGGGTCGTCGTCTTGCCCGCCCCGGAAGGCCCCAGCACGACGAAGAACGAGCCGTCGGGTACTTCGAGCGTCACCCCGTCCAGGGCGCGCACCTCTCCGAAGGACTTGCGTAGCCCTTGCGCTGCCACGGTCGCCATCAGGCCACCAGCTCTTCGGTGCTCGCGTCGTAGACGGCCGTGGTTCCGCCGGCGTGGCGCAGGCCGACCGGTGCGTCCGCGGCGTAGCGGACAGTCGGTGGCGTCCGCACCCGCACGTCGCGCTCCCCGCCGTGGTCGACCACGTAGATGATCTCGTCGCCCAGCGCCTCCGCCGAGATCACGCGGGCCGGGATCGAACGCTCTGCCCCCGGCTCGGTGACCTCCAGCGCCTCCGGCCTGACGCCGGCGACCAGAGAGCGGTCGCGCGGCACGCCGGGCGGCGGGGTGAGGACGAGGCCCCCCGGACCCCGGAGCGCCCCGTCGGCCACCTCGACGTCGATCAGGTTCATCGGCGGCGAGCCGATGAAGGTGGCACAGAACAGGCTCGCCGGACGGTCGTAGACCTCCAGGGGCGTGCCGATCTGCTCCACGCGGCCCTGGTTGAGAATGGCGATCCTGTGCCCGAGTGACATCGCTTCGACCTGGTCGTGGGTGACGTAGACCATCGTCGCGCCGAGCTGGGTCTGGAGGTGCTTGATCTCCGTGCGCATGTCTGCCCGCAGCTCGGCGTCCAGGTTGGTCAGGGGTTCGTCCATGAGGAAGGCGCGCGGTCGTCGCACGAGGGCTCGCGCGAGAGCGACGCGCTGCTGCTCGCCGCCGGACAGCCGCTGTGGTCGCCGGTCCAGCAGCGCACCGAGCCGCATCATCCGGGCGGCCTCATCGACCCGCTCGCGCACCTCCGGCTCGGGCAGTCCCTCGGCCCGCAGAGGGAAGGCCAGGTTGTCGCGGACCTTCAGGTGCGGGTAGAGGGCGTAGAACTGGAACACCATGGCGATGTCGCGTTCGGCGGGCGGCAGGTCGTTGACCAGCGTGCTGCCGATGCGGATGTCCCCCGACGTCTGGCGCTCCAGGCCCGCCATGGCGCGCAGCGTCGTGGTCTTGCCGCAGCCCGAGGGGCCGAGCATGACGAACAGCTCGCCGTCGCCGATGGACAGGTCCACGCGCTCGACCGCGACCGTCCCGTCGGGAAAGCGCTTGTGCAGGGAGGTGACCTCGATGCCGGCCATCAGCGTCGCACCGCCCCGAGGGTCACGCCGGCGACGAGGTGCTTGCGCACCAGGTAGGCGAACACGAGCACCGGTATCGCGAAGGCCACGGCGGAGGCGGCCACCAGTCCCCAGTCGACCGTGGTGCCGCCGATGAGGCCGGCAATGGCGGGTGGCGCCGTTCGGACGTCCTGGCTGGAGGTGAGGAAGATCGCGAACACGAACTCGTTCCACGAGAAGATCAGCGCGAAGACCGCCGTCGCAGCGATACCCGGCACGAGCAGGGGCAGCGTGAAGCGCCAGAACGCCTGGAACCGGGTGTAGCCGTCGAGCATCGCGGCGTCCTCGTACTCCGAGGGCACCTCGTCGACGAACCCCTTCATCATCCAGATCGTGAACGAGACGTTGAACGCCGCGTAGATGAGTACCAAGCCCAGCTTGGTGTTGATGAGCGACAGCTCGCGGTACATGAGGAAGACCGGGATCACGACCACGACGGGCGGCATGAAGCGGGTGGACAGGATGAAGAAGAGCTGGTCCTTCTTGGCGCGCAGGTCGAACCGCGAGTAGGCCCATGCCGCCGGCACCCCGAACAGGGTGGCCAGCGCGGTCGAGCCCCCGGCCACCACGACGGAGTTGAGAAACGCGACGGACAGGTCCGATCGACCACCTCCGTGGGCGACGAACACGTCCTTGTAGTGGCTGAGCGTCATCTTGAAGCCGAAGAACTTCGCCGGGACGGCGTAGACGTCCCTGTTCTCCTTGATCGACGTCTCGAGCATCCACAGCACCGGAAAGAGCATGGCCACAGCCAGCACGCCGAGCAGCACGACCTCGATCACGGCGCGACCCTTCGGGCCACGGCGGCGCTCGGGCGGCGAGTTGTCGGGGACAGGACCTACGGGCACGGCCTCGTCGATGGAGATGGCCATCAACCCTCCTTGAGCTTGTTCAGGTAGCGCAGGTACAGCTGGGCGAGGACGATGACGACCAGGACCATGAGGATCCCGTACGCCGAGGCGATCCCGGTGTTGAAGCCGAGGAACGCGACCTTGTAGACGTGGAACGACAACGTCTCGGTGGACACCCCTGGACCTCCGCTGGTGAGGATGTAGACGAGGTCGAACAGGCGGAAGGCCTCGATCGCCCGGAACATCACGGCAATCAGCAGGAGCGGCCACACCATGGGCAGAGTGATGTGGCGGAAGCGGAACCACTCGGACGCCCGGTCGATGGACGCGGCCTCGTAGAGGTACTTGGGGACCGCGGTGAGGCCGGCCAAGGCGATCAGCATGATGAACGGCGTCCACTGCCAGGTGTCGACCACGATCAGGGAGAACAACGCTGTCCGTTGTCGGGTCAGCCACTCCACCTGCCCCAGCCCGAGCGAGCCCAGCATGCTGTTGACCACGCCGAACTGCGCGTCGAGCATGAAGCGCCAGAACAGCCCCACCACGATCGGTGAGAGCATCATCGGCACCAGGAACAGGGTCGTCAGGAGCCCGCGCCCGTGCGTGCGCCGCGAGATCAAGTAGGCGATGGCGAAGCCGAGCACGGTCTGCAGGGTGACGGCACCCACGACGTACAGGAACGTCGTCAAGGCTCTCTGGTGGACCTGCGCCGAGGTCAGGATGTCGGTGTAGTTCCTGAACCCGACGAAACGAGCGGGCGCGTCCCGCGTGGCCGAGTAGTCGGTGAACGACAGGTACAGCGCCCACAGCAACGGGAACACCGACATCGCGAGCAGCAGCAGCATCGCCGGGGAGATGAAGGCCACGGCGAGCCCGCGGTCGCTGAGGCGGGTGGACCGCCCCGGTGCAGGCGGCGTCGCAGACGTCTCCTGCACCGGGTGCTCGGTCGTCGTACTCATGGGTTCAGCCTCACAACCCGCCGCCACTGGAGTCCAGCACTGCCTGCTGCTGGCTGGCGATCTCGTCGAGCGCGTCCTTGGGATCCTTGGCGCCGTTGAGCGCCGCGTTCACGTTGGTGTTCTCGATGTCGATCAGGCGTGCGTACTCGGGCACGTTCCACATGTCCCGCAACCGGGAGACCGAGTCGGTGTAGACCTGGTTGTACGGCGCACCGTCCAGGAACTCGGGTGACTCCAGGGCGTCGGTCCGTGATGGCACGCCGCCGGCTGCGGCCCACTTCTTCTGGATGTCGGCCCGCTCGAACCACTTCATGAAGTTCAGGGCCTCGGCCTGGTGCTCCTTGCTGGCGTACGCCGAGATGTGCATGCCCATGCCACCCAGGGGCACCAGGTCCGTCTTCTCGGTCGGCAGGGTTGCGAAGCCGAGCTTGTCGAGGATCTCGGCACGCGTCTTCCCGAGGGTCGACTGGGCAGGATCGAGGAGACCGCCGCTCGCGGCGATCCACTGGAATGCGATGCACGCCTTGCCCTGGGCAACCGCCGCGTTCACCTCGTCGATGAACCAGTTGCCCGAGCCCTTCGCGGTCAGCGGCTTCATCTTGTTGACCAGGACGTCCATCGCCTGCTGCCCGGCAGCGTCGTTCACGACGCCCTCGATCTGCTTCTTCCCGGCGTCCCAGAGGTTGCCGCCGTAGACGCCGTTGACCGTGTTGTAGGTGACGGCCGCTGCGTCGGAGCCGTTGGACTGGTGGAAGGCCAGCCCGCTGACGCCCGGGTTCTCGTCCTGGCACTTCTGGGCGGCCGCGATCATGTCGTCCCAGGTCTTGGGTGGCTTGTCGCCGATCAGGTCCTTGCGGTAGATCATCGTCCACGTGTCGCCGAGCAGCGGCAGGCCGTAGAGGCTGGCGTTCTCGTCGCGCTGTCCCGTCTCGGCCTGGGGATACTGGCCGTAGGCCGCCAGGAGGTACGGGTTGTAGGCGTTGACGTCGATGTTCTTGTTGACGAAGTCGGTGATGTCCAGGATGTTGCCGTTGGTCACCGCCTCGCCGATGTGCTGCGAGTCCAGGATCGCGATGTCGAAGTCGGTCTTCCGCGCAGCGAACTGCGTGAACATCGCGTCGTGCCAGTTCGCGTTGGGCACCGTGTTGACCTTGATGGTCACGTTCGGCCGCTCCTTGGTGTACTCCTTGTTCGCGAAGTCCTCCAGCGCCTGGGCGGGGGGCCACTCGAACCAGATGAAGCTGAGGGTCAGCGGGTCGTCGGTCAGTGCGGGGATGGTCGCCGGCGCCTTGGTGCCTGCCGCTTCCCCGCCCCCTCCTCCGCTGCTGTCGCCGCCGCTCCCGCAGGCCGCCATGGCCGTGGCCAGCACGACCGCTGCTGCTGCCAGCCGCACCCGTCGGCCGGGGAGGGACCCTCGTCCCGCTCGCTTTGCGTACCGCATCTGTTCTCCTGCTTCCTGGGTCGACGTGGTGCTACTGGCTTGTCCCGAGGGTGTTGCGGTGTCTTCGTTCTCGGTGATCCTGACGTTGTTCCTGACGGTGTTGCCGTGGTGCCTGCTCTGCTGTTGTGCTCAGGTCGGACGTCGCGACTCGCGTCACCAGGACGTCGCGACGTACTGCGTCTCCATGAACTCGAGGAGTCCTTCGGTACTCCCCTCGCGGCCGATGCCGCTCTGCTTGGTGCCGCCGAAGGGGGCGGCAGGGTCGGACACCAACCCGCGGTTCAGCCCGACCATGCCGCTCTCGATGCGTTCGGCGAGCCGCAGGCCGCGGGCGAGGTCGCCGGTGTACAGGTAGCTGACGAGGCCGAACTCGGTGCGGTTCACCATGGTCAGCACCTCCTCCTCCCGCTCGAAGCGGACGACGGGGGCAACGGGACCGAAGACCTCCTCGTGCAGCACCCGCGCGTCCAGCGGCACGTCGACCAGCACGGTCGGAGGGTAGAAGCAGCCCTGCCCGTCGACCGGTCGGCCACCCAGCAGGACCCGAGCGCCCCTGTCGACCGCGTCCCGCACGAGGAGGTCCACCTTGCGGACGGCCTCGTCGTTGATGAGGGGACCGCAATGAGTGCTCTCGTCGTGGCCCGGACCGACCCGCACCGCGGCCATCCGTGACACGAGGCCCTCGACGAACGAGTCGTGGACGGGCGCCTGCACGAAGAACCGGTTCGCCGCTGTGCACGCCTGGCCACCGTTGCGCATCTTGGCGACCATGGCGCCCTCGAGCGCCGCCTCGACGTCGGCGTCGGCCAGGACGACGAAGGGGGCGTTGCCGCCGAGCTCCATCCCGCACTTGAGGACGTTGTCGGCCGCGGTGCGCAGCAGCAGGCGCCCGATCTCCGTCGAGCCGGTGAACGACAACATCCGCGTGCGGCGGTCGGTGAGCAGAGCCTCCACGACGGGACCGGGGTCGGAGGTGGTGACGACGTTGAGAACACCGGCCGGCAGCCCCGCCTCCTGCAAGATCGCCGCCACTGCCAGGGCCGTCAGCGGCGTCTCCGCTGCGGGCTTGAGCACCGCCGTGCAGCCCGCGGCCAAGGCAGGGGCGATCTTGCGGGTGGCCATGGCCGCCGGGAAGTTCCACGGGGTGATGAGCACGCTGACACCGACGGGCTGGTAGGTCACCAGCAGCCGGTTCGCCCCGCTCGGGGACCGGCCCACCTGGCCGCGCAGCCGGACGCCTTCCTCGGCGTACCAGCGGAAGAACTCGGCGGCATAGGCCACCTCCGACCGCGCGTCCGCCAGCGACTTCCCGTTCTCGAGGCAGATGAGGAGGGCCAGCTCCTCGCTCCTGTCATGCATCAGTCCGAAGGCACGCATCAGCAGGTCTGCGCGAGCGCGAGGAGCAGTCGCCGCCCACCCAGCGGCCGCAGCGGCCGCTGCGTCCAGGGCCGCCTCGGCGTCGCTGGGGTCGGCGTCGGCGACCGAGGCGAGCACCGAGCCGGTCGCCGGGTCGGAGACCTCGAGCCGACGCCCGCTGCCGGCCGGGCGCCAGACACCTGCCACCAGCAGGTCAGTGGGCACCTGGGTCCCGTCGACGACCGGGCGCAGGGCCGCATCCGTGACGGTCACCGGGCAGCCGCCGTCGAGGTCAGGTCCGGCGAGGACGGCTCGGGCCGAGCATCGCGCAGGGCCGCTCGGTCGCCGGAGTGCGCGGCGCGAACGATCTTCTCCAGCGCGTCGACGTCGAGGGGTCGTGGGTTGTTCGCGACCAGTCTCTCGGCTCCCAACGCCTGTTCGGCGGTCCACCTCAACCGGTCGGACGGCAGCCCGAGGTCCGCCAGAGTCGAGGGAATCCCCACCGACGCCAGCAGGGCGGCGACCCGCTCGATCGCCTGGTCGGCCAGCTCCTCGGACGATGCGTCCGCCTGCGCCCCCATCGCCAGCGCGACGGCCGCCAGCTCGGTGACGCGGGCGGGTCGGTTGAACTCCATCACGTACGGCAGCAGAGCGCCGACCCCGACCCCGTGCGGAGTGTGGGTGACTGCCCCGACCGGGTACTGGATGGCGTGCGCCGCCGCCGTGCCGGCAGAGCCGAGAGCGAAACCGCCGGCCGTGGCCCCGAGCATCATCGCCTCTCGCGCTTCCATGTCGTCCGGGTTCGACCAGGCGCGCTCCAAGCTGCCCGCGATCAAACGGATCCCTGCGAGGGCGAAGGTATCGGTCAGTACGTTCTTGCCCACGAAGACGCGCTCGCTGGCCAGCTCGGCCGTCACCGGACGGCGCACCGCTGTGAAAGCCTCGATCACGTGCGACAGGGCGTCGGCGCCCGCGCTCGCGGTGAGCTCCGGCGGGCACCCCAGCGTGAGCTCCGGGTCGCACACGGCCGTGTGGGGGATGATGTAGGGGCTGGAGATGCCCACCTTGCTCACGCGCTCGGGATCGGTGAGGACGGCCACGGGCGTCACTTCCGAGCCGGTCCCTGCCGTGGTGGGCAGGGCGACGACGGGCACCACGGGACCGGGCACGCGGAGCTCGCCGTAGTAGTCGGACGCCTGGCCGCCGTGCGCGAGGACCACGGCCACCGCCTTGGCGAGGTCGAGACAGCTGCCCCCACCCATGCCGACCACGACGTCGGGCTCCACGCTGGCCGCGAGGTCGGCGCACTCCGCCACCTGGTGCACGGGCACATCGGGCAGCACGCCGGTGAACGCCGTCACATGCACGCCCGCGTCCTCGATCAGCCGTACCAGGTCGGCGAACTCGCTCGTGTCCCCGAAGCGGTTGTCGGTGCAGACCAGCGCTCGGGACCCGAGGGCCGCGGTCACCGTCCCCAGCGCGCGTCGCTGGCCGGCTCCGAACAGGACCTGCCGCGGTCCACGCAGGACACCGAGCATGCTCATGGGGCTCCGAAAGGTAGACGATGCGGGGAGGGCCGGCGCCGTTCCGTCCATCGCGGGGCGGTTGCTCGGCCGTTTCCTATACGATTTGATGTGGCGAGAGCATGGGCCAGCGGAGCCGCCGCTGTCAACAGGTGGGCGGCAACTCGACGAAGGGGACCCCGTACGTGGACGGCAGAGCAACGGGCGAGCGGGATCGCCGATGGAGGGCGGACGGGGGTGGGCCGTCGACCGCAAAGGCCAGTGGGCGGCTCGCCGACGAGGTCTACGACACGCTGCTCGGGCAGCTGATGTCGCTGCGGATCGAGCCCGGCTCCCGGGTGACGATCGACGCCCTCGCCCGTGACCTGGGCGTCTCTCAGACGCCCATCCGAGACGCGCTGAACCGCATGGAGGCCGACGACCTCGTCGTACGGATTCCCCACGCCGGCTACCGGATCCCGCCACAGATCACCCGCCAGCGGTTCGAGGACATGCTCGAGGTCCGCCTGCTCCTCGAGCCCGCCGCGGCGCGGAGGGCCGCCGAGCGTGCCTCGGCGGAGCAGGTCGCCGGGATGCGCCGGATGCTGGACGAGATGGCGGATCTGGTGGAGGGCGACAGTCACCTGGCCTACGGTGCGTTCGGGCTACGCGACGCCGCCTTCCACGATCTCGTCGCCCTCAGCGCGGGGAACCAGGTCGTCCGCGAGGCCCTCGGCCGGCTGCACACGCACGTGCATCTGTTCCGGCTCCTCTACGACACCCAGGTGACCTACCTGGCGATGGGCGAGCACGACGCGGTCCTCGCCGCGGTCGCCGCGCGCGATCCCGATGCCGCCGCCTACGCGATGCGGCGGCATATCCTGCTGTCGGGCGACCGGTTCCGTCGGCTGTTCGACGAGGTCGACGGCGCGGGGGATCCGCCGGGCAGGGCTTGACGCGTCGGCTCGGGCAGGGAATCCTTGGCCGATCGGATCCGATCGGATCTGACCCGATGCGACCGATTCACAGCCACCCGTTCATTGAGTGCGAGGAGAAACAGGTGCCCAGAGCGCTGCTCCTGACCGGCGACGCCGCCGAGGAGCTCGACACCATGTACCCCTACTACCGCGTCCAGGAGGGCGGCTGGGACGTCGACGTCGCCTCACGGACGACCCGGGACGTGCAGCTGGTGATCCATGAGTTCGACCCCGACTCCGACGCCTACGTCGAGAAGAACGGCCGCAAGCTGCCGGTCGACGTGCCCTGGGCCGAGGTCGACGTCGAGCAGTACGACGCCCTCATCATCCCAGGGGGCCGCGCCCCGGAGTGGATCCGGGTCGACGCCGACGTCAGGCGCATCACCGAGCACTTCTTCGCCCGCGACCTGCCGATCGCCCTGGTGTGCCACGGCGCGCAGGTGCCGGCGGTGTACGGGCTGCTGAAGGGCCGGATGACGGCGTGCTTCCCGCCCATCACCGGCGACATGGAGAACGCGGGCGCGACCGTCATCGACGCTCCCGACGTCGTGGACGGCAACCTCGTCTCCTGCCGGGGGTGGCCCGACATGCCGCAGTTCGGCCGGGCGATGATGGAGCTCTTCACGAAGTCCGTCAGCTCCTCTTCGGCGTGAGCGTGACCGCCGTGCCCCGGTGACGGCACGTCGTACCGTCGACGTCGACGGCTCCCCCGTCCACGTCCTCGAGGAGGGCGACGGACCCGCGGTGCTGCTGCTGCACGGCTCGGGACCCGGCACCACCGGGTCGGGAGCCTGGGCAGCGACGACCGAGTCGCTGGGCGCGTCCTGGCGCCTCGTGGCTCCCGACCAGGCAGGCTTCGGCCGGACACCGCTCCCGCCGGGTTCCAGGGGCGGACTGCGGTTGTGGACCGAACTCGCCGCCGGCCTGATGGATGCGCTCGGTCTGGAGTCGTACGCCGTCGTGGGTCACTCCATGGGCGGTGCCGTGGCCCTGGCGTTGGCGGCGGTGCGCCCCCGGCAGGTCTCCCGCGTCGTGGCGGTCTCGACGATGGGCGCCCCCGGCGCGCCCTTGTCGGCCGAGCTCGACGCGATCTGGGCGGCGCCCGCCGGCCAGACCGGGGCGCGGGACATGCTCGGCCGCCTCGTCCTCGACCAGGCACTCGTGACCGAGGCGGCCGTCGAGGCCCGGGCAGCAGCGATGCAGGCGGGAGCATCCGCGTTCGCGTCGATGTTCCCTCCGCCACGGGCCCGATGGGCCGACGACCTTGCCCTGTCGGCCCAGGCGCTCGCCGACGTCCGCGCACCCGTGCTGCTCGTGCACGGCGCCGAGGACCGCGTCACGCCGCTGGGGACAGCGGCCCTGCCGCTGCTCGAGCACCTGGCCGATGTCCGCCTGCACGTGCTCGGGCGATGCGGGCACGTGCCGGCGGTCGAGCACCCTCACGACTTCTGGCACCTGCTGTCGGACTTCCTCTCCCAGAGCTGAAGACTCCGCCCTCGCGGCGCCGCACTGCTCCACGCCACGGCACGCCGCTACAGTCGGCGCACCTGGAGTTCGTGGCGCGAGAGGACTGAGGATGTGAGTGAGGTCATCGAGCCCGAGCTGAGCTTCGCCTTCGAGGCGCGGGTGGACATCGGGCCCCCCGAGCACGTGGGTCACGCGGGAGGGGCGCCGGTCGGTCTCACCCCGATCGTGGGTGGAACGGTGCGAGGCCCTCGACTCTCCGGGAAGGTGGTTCCTGGGGGTGGCGACTGGACCGTGCGCCGTGCCGGGACCGCCGTGGACCTCGACGCTCGCTACCTGATCCGGGCTGATGACGGCGCTTTGATCGACAGCGTGAACAAGGGTTCCTGGGTGGGTCCTCCCGAGGTCGACGACGCCCTCGACGCGGGCGAGGCGGTCCATCCAGACCGGTACTACGTCCGCACCCAGCCGGTCTTCCGCACGGACTCGCCACAGCATGCGTGGCTCAGGTGAGCGGTGACCGACGCGAAGGGGCCGAGGACCCTCAGATCAGGGCCGTGCGCCTGCGACCGCTGCTCGCGATCGCAGTGAGTGTCGAGGAGCCGGTCGTGGTCGACGTCGAGCGGCGGTACGTGCCCTTCACCGGAGGGACGTTCGAGGGTCGTGGTGGGCTGCGCGGGATCGTGTTGCCGGGGGGCACGGATTGGCAGCGAGTGCGACCCGACGGCTCCCTCGAGCTCGATGCCCACTACGCGTTGCGCAGCGACGACGGAGACGGCATCGAGGTGCACTCGACCGGCGTACGACGTGCCGGCGCGGAGGTGCTTCGGCGCCTGAACGCCGGAGACCGGGTCGACCCCGAGGAGTACTACTTCCGCACCCACATCCGGCTCCGCACCAGCGCTCGGGCGCTCGCGTACCTCGACGGTCTGGTCGGGATCTCCACCGGTCGGCGCGACGCGGCACTGGTGCACATCGATGTCCACGAGGTGCTCTGACGTGCCGCCGCGGACGATCGTCGTCGGAGCAGGCATCGCCGGACTCACGACGGCACTGAGCCTGGAGGCCGAGGGGCTGCCCGTGGAGGTCTACGAGGCGGTGCCGGAGGTACGTGCGCTGGGAGTCGGGATCAACCTGCAGCCGCACGCGGTTCGCGAGCTCGACGCGCTGGGGCTGTTGTCCCAGGTTCTCGACAGGTCAGTGGCGCCCGCCGAGCTGGTCTACTTCACCAGGCGAGGGCAGGAGATCTGGCGTGAGGCACGCGGCCTGGCCGCCGGCTACCCGTGGCCGCAGGTCTCCATCCACCGCGGCGAGCTACAGGAGCTGCTGCTCGAGGCCGCCCTGGACCGCGTCGGTGAGGAGCACCTCCACCTCGGTCATCGGCTCGTCCGCGTCCGCGAGGACGGCCCGCAGGTCACGGCGGAGTTCCAGGACGGAGCCACCGTCGAGGGGGACGCGTTGGCTGCCGCCGACGGCATCCACAGCGCCGTCCGGGCGCAGCTCTTTCCCGAGGAAGGGCCTCCGCGTTGGAACGGGTCCCTGATGTGGCGTGGGACGGCCCGCGTTCCCCGGGTCCTCGATGGTCGGACGCTGATCTGGGCGGGCCATCCGGACCAGAAGTTCGTCGCCTACCCGATCCGGGACCTGCCCGACGGCCAGCAGCTGCTGAACTTCATCGCCGAGCTCCGGCGGCCAGAAGCCGAGCTCGCCAGCCGCGAGGACTGGAACAAGCGCGGCGATCTGGCCGACTTCCTCCCGGCGTTCGAGGGATGGCGGTTCGAGTGGCTCGACGTGCCGGCCACCATCCGCGCCGCAGAGGCCACCTACCTCTTTCCCATGGTGGACCGCGATCCACTGCCACGCTGGCGGCACGGTCGCGCCACGCTGGTCGGGGACGCCGCGCACCCGATGTACCCGATCGGGTCGAACGGCGCCTCCCAGGCCATCCTCGACGCTCGGGTACTCGCCGCCTGCCTGAGCAGGATCGGCGACGTCGTGCAGGCCGTCGACGCCTACGAGTCGGTACGACGACCGGCCACGTCTCACCTGGTGGCGGTGAACCGCGGCATGGGCCCGGAGCTCCCCATGAAGCTGGTCGAGGAGCGCGCCCCCGACGGCTTCACCGACATCGGCCAGGTCATCACTCCCGAGGAGATCCTCGCCGTCACCGATGACTATCGGAAGGCGGCCGGCATGGCGCTCGACGACCTGCGCGACGGGCGCTCGGTGGTCGACAACCTGCGGCTCTGATGCGGGCTTGGGCGCGCTACCCGGTTGACGGCGTCATCAGCCCCTGGTCGCTGAGGGCGGGCCAGAGTTCACTCGATCGACCGGGCACCTGGTCCATCAGCAACCATCACGCTGACGTGTTCGGGGCCCGGCCTTTGCGACGGCGGGTGGTGGCCGATCGTGGCGGGCTGGCACGCATGTGGTCCAGGACCGGCTCCAGCAGGGCGGCGAGGGTGATGACGTCCGGACCGCTCAGCGGAGCGAACAGCAGCTCCTGCAGCTCTTCGACGTGTCCGGGCAGCGCCTTGGCCAGCCGGGCGCGGCCGGCGTCGGTGATGCTCAGAGTGACCCCGCGGTCGTCGTCGGGCGAAGGGTGACGCTCGACGAGCCCGGCGTTCTCCATCTGGCCCGCCTGGTAGGTCAGGCCACTGCGGCTGTAGACCACCTCATCGGCGAGCTCCGTCATCCGGAGGCTGCCGGTCGATGAGTCCAGACCCAACCGGGCCAGCACCTTGAACTGGACGTAGGTCAGGTCGGCGGCTGTGCGCAGCTGCTGCTCGACCCTGTGGCGCAACAGCGCTGCGGAGTCCATCAGCGCGAAGTACGCGCGCAGCTGGGCATCGTCGAGGTCCAGCGCGTCGTAGGGCGCGGCGAAGGTCATGACCGTGAGCCTAGGCCAGATCTTCACGTTCGAAGCACTTGCTTCTGATTTGAAGCAGATGTACGTTCTGTACGCGTGCTTCGAATTCGAAGCGCACCTCACTCAGTCAGGAGTCCCTTCATGAAGGCAGTGCGTTTCCACGAGTACGGCGGTCCCCAGGTCCTGCACGTCGAGGAGGTCGATGTGCCGTCCCCTCGTGCGGGGCAGGTGTTGGTGCGCGTCGCGGCCACGTCATTCAACGGCGTGGAAGGCAACATCCGAGCCGGACGCATGCAGGACCCGATGCCGTTGGAGCTGCCGCACACGCCAGGCCTGGACGTGGCCGGAACGGTCGAAGCGCTCGGCCAGGGCGTCGACGGTGTGCAGGTGGGTGACCCGGTGATCGGGTTTCTGCCCTTCGTCGACGACGGCGCCGCCGCCGAGTACGTCGTCGCGGCCGCCGCTAGCCTGGCGCCTGCCCCGAGCCGCATCCCGCTGACCGACGCGGCCGCGCTCCCGCTGGTCGGGCTCACCGCCTGGCAAGCACTCTTCGAGCACGCGGGCCTCGAGGCCGGGCAGCGGATCCTCGTCAGCGGCGCCAGCGGTGCGGTGGGAGGCTACGCCGTGCAGCTGGCCAAGGCCGCCGGCGCCCGCGTCATCGCCACGGCGAGTCCCGACACCAAGGACCGGGTCGAAGCCCTCGGAGCCGACGAGGTCCTCGACTACACCGGAGGCGACGTGAGCAGCTCGGTGAGGGAGCCGGTCGACGTGTTGCTCAACCTGGCCCCGATCGATCCGGGGCAGTTCACGGGGTTGGTCGCCCGGGTCCGCGACGGAGGGGTCGTCGTGAACACCACCGTGTGGATGCCGGCTCCCTCCGACGAGGACAGGGGCGTGCGCGGCATCGACCTGTACGTCCGCAGCGACGCCACCGAGCTGGCCGAGCTGAGTGCCCGCGTCGACCGCGGAGAGCTCGTCGTCGACGTCGCCGAGCGCGTCCCGATGACCGACCTCGTCAGCGTCCACACCCGCGCCGCGGCCGGAGCTCTCACGGGCAAGGTCGTCGTCCTGCCGTCCTTCGCCTGAGCGCAGTCCCTGGAGGAGCCGGTCTGAGCTGTCGGATGGAATCCGAAATGCACTCAGGCTCGGAGATCCACGATCTCCGAGCCTGAGAGCTTGGTAGCGGGGGCAGGATTTGAACCTGCGACCTCTGGGTTATGAGCCCAGCGAGCTACCGAACTGCTCCACCCCGCGTCGGTAGCCACCACTGTAGAGGGTGGGTCGGACGCGCTCAAATCGGCGGCGCTACTGCAGCAGGTTCAGCGCCCGGGCGACCTCGACGCGGGCCTGGTGGCTCAGGCGCACCCACTCCCCCGCCTTGCCCTGCTTGAGCGCCTTGTCGGCGGCGGCGAAGTCGGCCTGGGCCTTCTGAAGCAGCGAGCGTGCCTTGGCTCGGTCGCCCTGCGTGGGCTGCTGGTTGCCCTTGGGTGGTGGGGTCGAGGTGCTGGGTGGGGCGGAGCCGGCCATGTCGGTGATCGCGTCGACCAGGGTGTTGCCGATGCCCACGTCGGAGCCGTACTGCACCATCACGTAGCGCAGCGTGAGGTACGACGTGGCGTCGGACTGCGACCGCGTCGCATACACCGGTACGACGTACATCAGCCCCGACGAGAGCGGCACCGAGATCACGCTGCCGTACTGCGTCGTCGCGTCGCTGAGCTTGAACTTCTGCGTCTTGCGGGTGATCTGGGGGTCGGAGATCAGGTTGTTGTAGGCCTGCGTCGGCCCGGGCACGTTGTCGCTGCGCGGCTTCTCGACCAGGATCCTGCCGTAGTCGGGCGACGTCGCGTCGGAGTCGGCGGCGACCACGCCGACCAGGTTGGACTTGCCGCGCGGCACGTAGTTCGACAGCAGCGACCACACAGGCTGACCGGTGCCGGGGTTCCGGCTGTACATCCGCACCGGCGTCTGCGCGCTACCCGTGCGCACCGGGTCCTCCGGCACCGCCCACTGGTTGTTGGCCTGGTAGAGGTCGGTGGCATCGGTGACGTGGTACTTCGCGTACTGGAAGCGCTGCACCTTGAACATGTCCTCGGGGTAGCGCAGGTGCGTCAGCAGGTCGGCCGGGATCTGGTCCTTGTCCTCGACCGTGCCGGGGAAGGCGCTGCGCCAGGCCTTGAGCATCGGGTCGGACTCGTCCCACGCGTAGAGCGTGACCTTGCCGGTGTAGGCGTCGACGGTCGCCTTGACCGCGTTGCGGATGTAGTTGATCTGGTCAGACGGCAGCGTGCGCACGCCCGACGGCGCCGACAAGGAGTCGGTCGTCATGTCGTGGAACGAGTCGCGCTCGGCCTGCGGGTACTGGTCGGTGGTGGTGTAGCCGTCGAGCACCCAGAGGACGTGGCCGTCCACGATCGTCGGGTAGACGTCGCTGTCGACGGTCAGCCACGGCGCCACCTTCTCGACCCGCTGCACCGGGTTGCGGTAGTAGAGCACCTTGCTGTCGGGTCCGACCCGGCCCGAGAGCAGGAAGTTGGAGTCGCCGAACTTCACCGCGTACATGAGCTGCCGGAAGAAGCTCCCGACCCCGACGCCGCCGCCACCGTCGTACGTCGTCTGGGCGCGGCTGCCGCTGGCCGTCAGGTCGAGCTCGACGTCAGGGGCGCCGGGCGACTTGCCGACGATCGAGTAGTCGGGGCTGCCCTCGCCGAAGTAGATCTGGTTCTGGAAGTCACCCGTGGACTTCGAGAGCGCGTCCTGCCCAGGACCCTGGCCCTCGGCCCACTCGATCTGCTGGCTCTCGGTCACGTTGTCGGCGGGCCGTTGGTTGCCGAACGCCGCGATCACGCCGTTGCCGTGGGTGTAGACGGTGTGGAGGTTGGTCCAGTTCTGCTGGCCCGGGGTGATGCCGGTCTGGTCGAGCTGCCGCACCCCGAGCACGAGCGACCGGTTCGTGCCCTGGATGTCGTAGTGGTCGACGTCGAGCACGGTCGGCACCGAGTAGTACGACGCCACCTGCTGGATCTGCTGGAACGCCTTCGAGATCCGCGACGGGTCGAGCACCGGGGTCGACTCCGTCTGGTCGATCAGGTCCTGCACCGTGCCCGCGGTGGCCTTCTCGGGTGCCGAGACCTGCTGGATGTCGTTGAGGTCGTAGGCCTGTCGCGTCGCGTCGATGTTCGCGGCGATGTAGGTGGACTCCTTGTCCAGCTCGGTCGGGTCGACCTGGAAGTGCTGCACGAAGGCGGGCCAGATCAGACCGAGCAGGATCGAGGTGGCCACCAGCAGCGAGACCCCGACACCGGGCAGCAGCCAGTTGCGCCGCCACGCGGTGAGAAAGAAGAGGACGGCACAGATCAGGGCGACCCCGACCAGGATGTTGCGGGCGGGCCAGACGGCGTGCTGGTCGGTGTAGCCCATGCCCGTGACCACCTGCCCGGCGCCGGTCACCAGGTCGAAGCGGTCGAGCCAGTAGCCGAACGCCTTGGCCAGCAGGGCCAGGCCGATCAGCACCGACAGCTGCACGGTCGCGGTCGTCGACATCCGGTCGTTGGTCGCCTGCAGGCGGATCCCGCCGTAGAGGTAGTGCACCACCAGCGCGGCCAACGACGACAGCACCAGCACCGCGATCACGAAGCCGACCACGAAGTGGAGCCACGGCAGGGTGAAGACGTAGAAGCCGACGTCCCTGTGGAAGTAGTGGTCCTCGGTGCCGAACGAGACCCGGTTGGCCCACAGCAGGAACGAGCGCCACTGGCCGTTCGCGGCGACGCCGCCGAAGAGCCCGATCACGCCTGCCACCGAGACCAGCAGCAGGGTGCGGATCGGGGCTACTGCGTCGCGGTAGCGGTCGAGGCCGGTCTGCTCGGGTGAGTCGGGTCGGTGGAACGGCCGCGACCGGTAGGCGATGACCATGTTGAGCGCGACCGCGCCGCCCATCAGCAGCCCGAAGCCGGCGAACAGCCCGACGCGGGTCCAGAGCATGGTGTCGAAGACGCCGGAGTAGCCGACCGAGGAGTACCAGAGCCGGTCGGTGTAGAGCGAGGCGAACATGGTGACCAGGAAGATCGCGATGATCACGCCGAGCACGACGAACAGCAGGATCCGGGCGCGGCTGACACGGCGCGGCCGGAAGTCGTCGTACTCCTGCTCCAGTGGGTCGCTCATGCGCCCTCCTCCTCGAGGGTGGCGCGGACCAGGTCGACCAGCTCGGGGACGAGCTCGGCGCCGGTCAGCACCGAGGTGTCCTCGTCGTGCGCGCGCAGACGCAGAGCACAGTACGACGCGCCGGTGCGGGTCGCGGCGGCCACGATCCGCACCTCTTGCCGGTCGGGGTGCTCGGTGGCGTAGGCCGCCGCGGACTCCGCGTCGTCAGGGAGCTCGGCCTCGACCTGGGGCGGCAGCACGAACCGCTCGACCAGCGCCGCACAGCCGTGCACGGTCTCGGGCCAGGTGATCGCGGCGAGCTGCTCCTCGAGCGACCGCCCGGGCACCAGGCCCTCCTGCTCGATGGAGGTCAGTGCCTGCTCACCCAGGCTCGCGGCCAGCTGGGGCTCGCGAGCGGCGAGCTCGGCGGTCTGCACGAGGGCGAACAGCCGCGCCGGCTGGTCCCAGCCGGAGACCGCCGCGTGACGCTCGATCTCGAGCACGGCCGCGGCCAGGTCCGGCTCGCCGGTGTTCTCGAGACCGGTCACGACGTCGCTCCCGTCGCCTTGGGCACGCACGAGGGCAGGGGGGCGTCGTGGTCGGCGGTCCACGCCTTCACGGCCGCGATCGCCTTGGCGAGCGTCGCTGCCCTGACCAGCCGCATCGAGCCGTTGTCGCCGCCGAGCGCGTCGGCACAGTTGGACGGCGGCACCATGAACAGCTTCGCCCCGTCCTGGCGCGCGCCGGCGATCTTCTGCTGGATGCCACCGATCTGGCCGACCGTGCCGTCGGCGGTGATGGTCCCGGTGCCGGCGACCACCTGTCCGTCGGTGAGCGAGCCCGGGGTCAGCGTGTCGTAGATCGACATCGCGAACATCAGGCCGGCGCTCGGGCCACCGATCGAGTCGGAGATGTTGACGCCGACCTTGAAGGGGAAGGTGTAGCTGGTCTGGAGCGTGATCCCGACCAGGGTGTTGCCGTCCTTGGTGACCGGCGTGAGCTGCACGGTGACCGGCTTGCCGTCGCGCTCGACGGTGATCGGCACCGACTGGCCCGGAGGCACCGCCCCGATCAGCTTGCCGACGTCGGTCTTCGGTGTCACCTCGGTGTCACCGATCTTGCGGAGCACGTCGCGCACCTCGAGCTTGCCGTCGGCGGGCATCCCGTCGGTCACGCTCACGATCTCGATCGCCGGATGGATCGGGATGCCCAGCTGGGTCAGCGCGGCCGCCGTGGCGGAGTCCTGGGAGGTGACCATCTCGACCTGGCCCTCCTGGGTGTCCTGCTGCTGGTTCCCGCCGGTGCCGTACTGCGCGAAGAAGGGGTAGACCGCGTCGTCGCGCGAGGCCCAGGTCTTCATCAGGGTGAACAGGTCGAGCGTGGCGTCGCGCTGGGTCACCGAGACGGTGGTCATCCGGAGCTGCCCGTCGTCGCGGTAGGCAGGGTGACCATGCACGTCGATGATGGGCTTGCCGGCGTTCTCGCCCAGCACGTTGACGGTCGGCCCGGGGGCATAGGTGACGAAGGGGAGCCCCGTCACCGCGACGTACAACCCGAGGGCTACGAACAGCGGCACAGCCAGAAGTGCGGCCCAGGTGCGCTGAGTCATGCGGGCAAGCCTCTCAGACACCATGAAATCCTCAGCATCTCAGGGCGTGCTCAGGAAGCGCGGCGGGTCGTCCCCGACGTACGGCTCGACGGCCGTACGGCGATCCCGGTGCCGCGCTCCTCCTGTGTGCTCGGCCTCGGAGCAGCCGCGCGGGTCACCCTGGTGGGTCGGGCCATGGCGTCGCCGAGGCGTCGTACGGCGACCTCGGGGTCGACCCGGCCGCGGCCGGCGCGGCCGAGCCACGACACCCAGACCATCGCCAGCGCCGTCGCCACGACGGGCGGGGCCAGCCACCAGAGGATCTCCACGCGATCAGGGTAGGCACGGGGAGCGGCCCCGTCCGCGAGGCGCGCCCGAGGGCCGGCCCGCCCCGCTCAGGGCGTGCCGACCCACTCGTCGGTGCCGTCGGTGAACTGCTGGTGCTTCCAGATGGGCACCTCGTCCTTGAGCGTGTCGATCAGCGCCCGTGAGGCGGCGAAGGCCTCGCCGCGGTGGGCGGCCGTGGTGGCCACGACGACCGCGATGTCGCCGATCTCGAGCCGACCCACCCGGTGCACTGCCGCGACGCCGTGCACGTCGTGCTCCGCGGCGACCCGGTCGCAGACCCGGCGCAGGGCGTCGAGCGCGGTCGGGTGGGCGGAGTACTCGAGCCCTCGCACTCCCAACCCGTGGTCGTGGTCGCGCACCCGGCCCACGAAGAGGGTCAGCCCGCCGGACGCCTCGTCGCCGAGGGCATCGAGCACCTCGGCGACGTCGAGCGGTGACTCACGGAGGTCGACGAGCCGCACCGATGAGGTGGCGTCGCGGGTCTCGGCGGGGTCGGGCACGAGGCCGACCCTAGGCCATCGCGACCAGCCTCACGGCGGGCTCGTCCGCGCTCAGCGAACGGCCGGGATCGGCGACCGCCGACGGCGTACCGTGGTGGCATGACCAACGAGCCGCCGCAGGACGACGACCCGAACGCCGCCAACCCGTTCCGCGGTACGCCGTTCGAGCAGTTCTTCGGCGGAGGGGCACCCGACCTCGGCCAGATCTTCAGCCAGCTCCAGTCGATGATGCAGCCCTACGACGGGCCGCTGAACTGGGACGTCGCCATCGACATGGCCCGCAAGACCGTGGCCCAAGAACCCGACCCCAGCCCCTCGCAGAAGCAGAGCGACGAGGTCGCGGACGCCGTCCGCCTGGCCGACCACTGGCTCGACGAGACCACCGGGTTCCCGTCCGGCGTGACCTCGACGGCGGCGTGGAGCCGGGCGGAGTGGATCGTCGGCACCACCGACGTGTGGAAGGTGCTGGTGGAGCCGATCGCGGCCTCCTCGGTCGGCGCGCTCGGCAACGCGCTACCGGCCGAGGCCGCCAGCATGGGCGGCCCGATCATCGCGATGCTGGGCAAGGCGATCGGCGCGATGCTCGCCCAGCAGGTCGGATCCGGACTCGGCGCCCTCGCGGGCGAGGTGCTCACCGCCTCCGACATCGGCCTCCCGCTCGGGGCGCCCGGCAAGGCGGCGCTGGTCCCGGCCAACGTCGCGGGCTTCGCGGAGGGCCTCGACGTGCCCGACAGCGACGTGCTCCTCTACCTCGCGCTCCGTGAGGCCGCCCACCAGCGGCTCTTCGCGGGCGTGCCGTGGCTGCGCGACCACCTGATCGGCGCGGTCACCGACTACGCCAAGGGCATCGAGATCAACACCGCCGGCATCCAGGAGACGATGGAGGAGCGGCTGCGCGGCGTCGACCCGACCAACATGGAGGCGATGCAGCAGCTGATGGAGGGCGGGCTGTTCGACATCCCGCGGTCGCCCCAGCAGGAGGCTGCACTGCAGCGTCTCGAGATCGCGCTCGCCCTCGTGGAGGGCTGGGTCGACGAGGTCGTCAGCCAGGCCACCGCGGAGCGGATGCCGACTGCCGCCAAGCTCCAGGAGGCCGTACGCCGTCGGCGTGCCGCAGGTGGTCCGGCCGAGGAGACGTTCGCCTCGCTGGTCGGCCTCGAGCTCCGGCCCCGCCGGCTGCGCGACGCCTCGACCCTGTGGGGCTCGCTCCGCACGCGTCAGGGCGCCGAGGCGCGCGACGGGGTGTGGATGAGCCCCCACCTGCTGCCCACCGACGCGGACCTCGACGACCCGCTGGGCTTCCGCGAGGGCTCCGACGCTCCGGTCGAGCTCACCTCGGACGACTTCGACGCCGAGCTGCGCAACCTGCTCGAGGGCGGGATCGGCGGCGCTCCCGACGGCTCGCCCGACTCACCCGACGAGGAGTGAGCGCCCACGCCGAGGCGCTCGCCGCCCTGCGTGCCTGGACACCCCCCACCGCCGGACAGGAAGCACTGCGCGAACGCTACGTCGCGCACCTCGAGCACCATCCCGACGGGCTGACCCGCGCGTGCCGCCCCGACCACCTGACCGCCAGCACGCTGGTGATCGACGCCGACGGCACCCGGGTACTGCTCACCCTGCACGCCCGGGCCAGGCGGTGGTTCCAGCTCGGCGGCCACATCGAGCCCGGTGACTCCTCCCTGGCAGGTGCCGCGCTCCGCGAGGCCGCCGAGGAGTCCGGGCTGGCCGCGCTCACCCTCGACCCGGTGCCGGTCCAGCTCAGCGAGCACGCCGTACCGTTCTGCGGGCCCGACGGCGACGTCCACCATCTCGACGTCCGGTTCGTGGCCGTGGCCCGGGCCGATGCCGCGTTCGCGGTCAGCGACGAGTCGCTCGACGTGGCGTGGTGGCCGGTCGACGCCCTGCCCGACCCCGAGCCCGGCCTGGTGGAGCTGGTCGCGCTGGCCAGAGCCCGCTCGTTCGCCTGAGTCGTCCTCGCCTTGCCCGCATACTCGCTGCGGCACTCGACGCGGTGCTGAGCTCCCGGCTTCGCCGGGCCCTCAGCGTCCCGCTTCGCCCTCGAGCCGCGCACCCGAGGAGTAGCCATCGAGCCACGCCTTGGCCTGCTCGGCCTTGGGGTAGGCCGCGACCAGCCCCCAGAAGCGCGGGTTGTGGCCGGGCTCGAGCAGGTGGGCGAGCTCATGGACCAGCACGTAGTCGACCACCCAGGCCGGCATGTCCTGGAGCCGGCGCGACAGCCGGATCGTACGGTCGGCCGGGGTGCACGAGCCCCAGCGGGAGCGCTGGTTGTCGACCCACCGCACCGAGAGCGGCTCGGCCCGGCCGTCGAGCCAGGCGTGGCTCAGCGAGCTCGCCCGGCGCATCAGGTCGTCGTCACCGGGACGCCGACGGGCCTCGGCCTTCTCGACCCGGGCCACCATGGTCTCGACCCACTCGGCCTCTTGGGCGCGGCTCATCCGCGCAGGGATCAGCACCACGATCCGGTCGCCCTCGCGGTAGGCCGAGACGGTACGACGACGGCGGGCCGAGCGGCGCACCTCCACCGGGGTCTGCGTCCTCGGCGTCCGGGTCATGGCGGCCACGCTATCCGCCGTCACCGACAGCCCAGGCCAGCAACCGCTCGCGTGGCCAGGTGTTGACGATCCGGTCGGCCTCGATGCCGGCCGCCTCGGCCCGCTCGCACCCGTAGTCAAGAAAATCGAGCTGGCCAGGCGCGTGGCTGTCGGAGTCGATCGAGAACAGGCAGCCGAGGTCGCGCGCCAGCTCGATCAGCCGGGTCGGCGGGTCGCGTCGCTCGGGGCGGGAGTTGATCTCGACGGCGACGTCGTGCTCGGCGCACGCCTCGAAGACGGCCCGGGCGTCGAACTCACTGCTCGGTCGGGTGCCGCGGTTGCCCATCACCATCCGGCCGGTGCAGTGCCCGAGCACGTTGGTGAACGGGTTGCGGATCGCGCCGAGCATCCGCGCGGTCATCCCCGCCGAGTCCTGCCGCAGCTTGGAGTGGATGCTCGCCACCCGCACGTCGAGCTGCGCCAGCATCTCCTCGCTCTGGTCGAGCCCGCCGTCGTCGAGGATGTCGACCTCGATCCCCTTCAGCAGGGTGAACCCTCCCCCGGCCAGGTGCAGGTTGACCGCGTCGACGACACCGAGCTGCTTGGCCAGCCTGGCCGCGCTGAGCCCGTTGGCGACGGTGAGGCGCGGGGAGTGGTCGGTCAGCACGAGGTACTCGTGGCCGAGCTCCATCGCGGTGAACGCCATCTCCTCGATCGGCGAGCCGCCGTCGGACCAGTCCGAGTGGGAGTGCAGGTCGCCGCGCAGGGCGGCGCGGAGGTCCTTCCCACCCGAGGTGAGCGGCCCGGCGTACTGCTTCTCGAGCCTGGCCAGCCGCTCCGGCAGCTCGCCGCGGGCTGCCGCCTCGATCACCGCGGCCGTGCTGGGACCGATCCCGGGCAGCTCGGTGAGGGTCCCGGCCTCGACCCGGGCGGCCACCTCGTCGTCGGGCAGCGGCAGCAGCGTCGCCGCGGCGTTGCGGAACGCCTGCACGCGTCGGGTCTCCTCGCGGCCGCGCTCCATGAGGAACCCGACGCGGCGCAGCGCGGCGACCGGTCCCTGGTCGTACGACGTGCTGGGCTCGCTGTCCGAGCGGCTCATGCGGCTCCTCCCCCGGGTCTGAGCGCCAGGAATTTTCTCTCCACACCCGGTGCACAGCATTGTGGCTGGTCAGCGACTCGCGCGACGCACTGCCCCGTTCGGCTCCACAGGCGCGTCCCCAGCCGCGACCCCGACATCCACCGGTTATCCACAGGCTGTCGGGCAGTTGTCCACAGGCTTGTCCACAGCCTCGGCGGCCAACACGCCGCGTGGCGTTGACCCCCTCGTCCGCGGCCTCCTAGCGTGACGCCCAGACGGGGCCCCAGGCCGCCGGACGGCGCAGGCAAGGGGAAGGCAGGCGGCGTACGGCACCTGGGTCCCCGTCTTGCCGCCCCCTCCGCACCCCCACATCGGACGAGGCGTCAACGGCCGCTGAACCTCGGGATTCGACGCTCGCGAGCCGCGCGGACTCCCTCTTGCAGGTCGTCGGTAGCGAGCGTGACGGGTTGGGCGAGCGCTTCCCAGGCGAGCGCCGAGCCCAGGTCGGCGTGGCCGCCACCGCGCAGCGCACGAGTCGTCAACCGGCTCGCGACGGGCGCGGTGGCGGCGATGCCGCGCGCGGTCTCCAGCACCGTGTCGAGGAAGCCCTCCTGCTCCTCCACCGTGGAGACGAGTCCGAGACGGAGGGCCTCGTCGGCGCCCACCGTGCGCCCGGTCAGCAGCAGGTCGCGCGCGTGCGCCGGTCCGACGACGTCGGGCAGCAGCCACGTCGCCGCCATCCCCGGGTGCATGCCGAGGCGCACGAACGGCGCCGCGAAGCGGGCGCCCGGCGCGGCGTATCGCAGGTCGCAGGCCAGCGCCAGACACAGGCCCGCTCCGATCGCCGGCCCGTTGACCGCAGCGATGGTCGGCACGTCGAGGTCGAGCACGGACAGCCAGGCCCGGTAGAACGGCAGCATCCGAGCGCGCAGGTCGGCCACCGTGGCGTCCGGCTCGCTGGCGATCCACGAGGTGTCGCCGCCGGAGCAGAAGGCGCTGCCCTCGCCGGTGACGACCAGCACGCGGAGGTCGCGGTCGTCTCGGAGGTCGGCCATCAGGTCGCTCCAGGCCTGCGTCATCGGGGCCGTCATGGCGTTGCGCTGGTCGGGGTGGTCGAGGGTCGCGAGCACCACCCCGGGGCTCGGACGGGTGACGCGCAGCTGGCTCTCGGACATGCCCGGAGCCTACGACGAGAGGGCCCGCGAGCCCCCGCTGGCGGCCCTCGGCCGCTGAGCGTGAAATCGGGTCGTTTCACGCTCAGCGGTGTGCCGTGTGCGCGCGGCGCCCACGGTGTCGTAGGGTCGATCCGACCGAGCGGCAACCGCTGCCCGGCCCCGGCGGGTTTCCCCAGCACCATTCCCGTCGCGACGACCACGAACGAACCAAGCAAGGAGGCCGTCATGGCGGAGACCTGGAGCGGCGAGTTCTACTGCGTGAAGTGCAAGGAGAAGCGCGAGGCAGAGGGTGAGGTGCGCGTCAACGACAAGGGCACCCGGATGGCCAAGGCCGTCTGCCCGGTCTGCGGCACGAACCTCAACCGCATCCTCGGCAAGGCCTGAGGCGCACACGCACCAGAGACGTCGACGACCCCCGGACCTCGCGGTCCGGGGGTCGTGTCGTTCCCGGGCCTGTGGACGAGAGGTCCGCGCCCCGCGCGGGTTGTGGCAGCGTGCCCGGCATGGCGAACCGCACCGGGTGGTCGGGACTGGCGCGACCGGTGCTGCGCTCGGGCCTCCACGTCGTACGCCGTGACGACGCGCACCTCCAGATCGGTCTCGACGAGCCCGACCGGCTCGTGCTGCGCGACCGGCCCGGCCTGCTGGCCGCGCTCACCGCGCTCGATCACCGGCCGCCCGAGGAGGTCCGGTCCGTGCTCGATCGCCTGGTCGACGAGGGCTGGGTGGTCGACGCCGGCGAGCCCGGCCGTCGCGACCGGGAACGAGCACGCCGCCGTGCGAGCGCGGCGCTCGAGGCCGACGCCCTTCTGCGTGACGCCGTCGCGCGCGCCTGTACGGCGGCCGGGCTGCGGCTGGCGCCCACCGGATCCGCCGCCACGCTCGTGGTCGCGCTCGGCGAGCCGCGTCGCCCGACCTCCGACCGGCTGGTCCGCGACGACGTCGCGCACCTGTGGGTGACCGTCCTGCCCACCGCGGTCCGGATCGGGCCGTTCGTGGAGCCGGGGAGCTCGGCCTGCCTGCGCTGCGTCGATGCCCACCTCGGGGAGCGCGACGCGCGCCGAGCCACGGTGCTGCACCAGCTCGACGACCTGCCGGCGGCGCCGTACGCCGAGTGGGACCCGTGCCTCCTTCGCCTGGGCGCTGCCTGGGCGGTGCGTGACGTCGTACGCCGGCTCGACGGTGAGACGCCCTCGTTGCGGTCGGCGAGCGTGACCGTGACGGCCGATCTCGAGGTCACGCGGCGCGAGTGGCTGCGCCATCCGCACTGCGGTTGCGCCTGGGGCTAGGCGCCAGTCACCACCACTCGCTGTCGAGCTTGCCCTCGATGGCCCTCAGGTGCTCGCGCGAGCAGGTGTCGCAGTAGGTGCGGGACCGGCCGTTCTCCACCGACGTGGTCCAGGTCAGGGTCTCGGCGTCCTCGGCCTGCCGGCCGCAGAAGTCGCACGTCTTCACGGACCCACTCTAGGTCCGGACATGGCGGAGCCCCGGTACGAACCAGTCGTACCGGGGCCCCGGGGAACACTCGCGATCAGGTCGAGGCGGTGTTCGTCAGATGGCGCGAGCCAGAGCCAGGCGCGCCTGTCGCGCGGCCTGCTCGGCCTTGCGACTCAACCGGCGGGCCGCCGCCTGCTGGCGGCCACGGCGGAGCTGCTGCGCCTCTCCCAGGCGCGCGGTCATCTGCGCGCGTGCCAAGTCCTCGTGCATGAGGTTGTTCATCATGGTCTTGTTTCCGTTCTGGTCAGTGTTCTGAGATTTCAAGGAAGTGAGTTGCCTTCTAGGTGGGACATGGTCGGGTCGCTGCTGCTCACGCGGCCTGCTCGTTCTTACGAGGGCGTCCGCGTGGACGCTTGCGGGGGATCACCACTCCTTGCAGGAACAGCTCTCCGCCCCAGACGCCCCAGGGCTCCCGCCTCTCCAGAGCTCCGGAGAGGCAGAGGTCACGGACGGGGCAGTCCTGGCACAGCACCTTGGCGAACTCGACGTCGGCAGGAGATTCGGCGAACCACAGCTCCGAGTCGTTGGCTCGGCACGGCAGATCGTCTTCGTGCTCCTGGTCGGCCGCGTCGTGGAGCCCTCCGAGCGTCGCAGGCAGCGTGTCGGTGGTCCGGTCCCGGCGGTCGAGAACAGTGATGGTCATGTCTTTCACCTCCTTGCAGTTGACCTGATCGCAGTGTTGGAAATCTAAAAAGGCCGCGGATCCCGGTGTCGGGTTCCGCGGCCTGGAGGCTGCCGGTGGCTGTTGAGAGTCAACAGGTCGGTGGTCTCCAGGCAGAGGTACCCGGGAAGTCGCCCTTGGTCGTGAGGCCCATGTCGCCGATGAGGCGGATGCGGGCGCACGTCGACACCTGAACGGCGGCGACGGGCGCGCACGAAGCACCCCGCACGACGGAGGAGTGGCCATACGCGGACACGCCAAACGCCGGGCTCTGAGCCTTCATCGAGTGGATGTTGTTGATCATGCGGGCCACCTCCTTCGGTGCTTCGGGCGCGGACCTTGCCAAGGGCCCATGTGCGCGATGTGTGATGCAGGAACGCTACCGGCCCCGCCTCGTAAGCGGCAAACGATTTAGTGGGTATTTCTGGAGAAAGTTTCCCTACCGTGACCTTCGGCCCTACCCGGGAGCGGCTCCGCCGCCGCTTCGGGCTACTCGACCACCGCGAGCAGCGCGTCGCCGTAGCGCTCGAGCTTGGCCGGACCCACTCCGCTGATGCGCAGCAGGTCGGCCGCGGAGGTCGGACGGTGCTCGGCGATCAGCTGGAGCGTGGCGTCGGTGAAGACCACGAACGCCGGCACCTCGTCCTCGTCGGCCCGGGCCTTGCGCCACTCGCGGAGTCGCTCGAACAGGTCCTCGTCGTACGACGCGGGGCAGTCGCCGCAGCGGCCCCGCTTCTTCTCGGCGCCCGAGGAGAGCGGCTTGCCGCACTCGCGGCAGTGCACCGCACGCCTGCTCTTCGGGCGCGCGGTCGCGGCTCGGGCGTCGTCGGGGAGCAGCCGGTCGAGGAAGCGTGAGGGCCGGCGGTTGCCGCGACCCCCGGGCGTGCGGGCGGCGGCCCAGGAGACCGTGAGGTGGAGGCGCGCGCGGGTCATCCCGACATAGAGCAGACGTCGCTCCTCCTCGATCTCGGCCGCGGTGGTGGCGTGGGTGAGCGGCATCGCGCCGTCGTGCATCCCGGCCAGGAACACCGCGTCCCACTCCAGCCCCTTGGCAGCGTGGAGCGTCGACAGGGTGACCCCGCCGGCGGCCGGCGCGTGCTGCTCGGAGGCCCGACGGTCGAGGTCGGCCACGAACTCGGCGGCGGTCAGCCCGCCGGACTCCTCGGCCATCATCACCAGCGCCTGGAGCGACTCCCAGCGGTCACGGGTCTGTCCGCGGGTGGACGGCGCGTCGGGCGTCCAGCCCATGCCGCCCAGGGTGGCGCGCACGAGGTCGGCGGTCGGCGTCGCTCCGCCGTCGGTGTGGGCAGCCCCCCTGATCAGGGTGACCGCCTGACGCACCTCGGCCCGCTCGAAGAAGCGGGCGGCGCCGCGGACGACGTAGGCGACGCCGCGGCTGGCCAGCGCCTCCTCGAACGCCTCGGACTGCGCGTTGATGCGGAACAGCACGGCGATCCCGGAGGTGGGCACGCCGTCGGCGACCAGGCGCCCCACTGCCTCGGCCACGGCCTCTGCCTCGGCGACCTCGTCGGCCGTGGGCAGGTAGCGGACCGCGGGGCCCCCCGGGCGCTGGGCACGCAGGCGCACCGACATGGTGGCCGACCCGGCCAGGACGGTGTTGGCGGCCTCGACGACCTCAGGGGTGGAGCGGTAGTTGCGGTTGAGCTCGACCGAGGTCGTGCCGGGGAACTTGCGCGGGAAGTCGCGGAGGTAGTCGGCGTTGGCGCCGGCGAAGGAGTAGATCGTCTGGGCGGGGTCTCCGACCACGCAGATCTCGTCACGGCCGCCGAGCCACAGGTCGAGGAGCGCGGACTGGATCGGCGAGACGTCCTGGAACTCGTCGACGACGAACCACTTGTACTGCGCACGCACCTGCGCGGCGACCCGCTCCTCCTCGGCGAGCATGCCGGCGGTCAGGAGGAGCACGTCCTCCATGTCCATCCGCGACTGGGAGCGCTTGGTCTCCTCGTAGCCGCCGAACAGGCGGCCGACGACGTCGGGGGCGAGGTCGGCCACCTCGCGGCCGCGCGAGGCCGCCACCGCGGCGTAGTCGTCAGGCCCCACGTTGCTGACCTTCGCCCACTCGATCTCGGAGGCGAGGTCGCGCAGGAGCGCCTGGTCGGTGTGCACCCGCATCCGGCGCGCAGCCGCGGCGACGAGGGCCAGCTTGGACTCGGTGAGGGTCGGCAGCTCCCCGCCGTAGGTCGTGGGCCAGAACCACCGCAGCTGGCGCAGAGCGGCGCTGTGGAACGTGCGCGCCTGGACCCCGGGGGCACCGAGTCCGTGGAGCCGTCCGCGCATCTCACCCGCTGCGCGCGTGGTGAAGGTGACGGCCAGCACCTCGGTGGGGGCGTAGATGCCCTGGGCGACGCCGTGGGCGATCCGGTGGGTGATCGCCCGCGTCTTGCCGGTGCCGGCTCCCGCCAGCACGCGCACCGGGCCGCGCAGCGCCTCGGCCACCTGGCGCTGCTCGGGGTCGAGGGCGGCGAGGAGGTCGGGGGCGGTCACGACGTGGAACAACTCCTGCACGAGAATGGTTGGGCTGATAGTTGAAGGTGTCATCACAGTAGACGTCGGAAGGGACAGTCATTCAGATGAGCGGCTCGGTCACGATGTACTCGACCCCGTGGTGCGGGTACTGCCACCGCCTCAAGGGCCAGATGGATCGCGAGGGCATCAGCTACGACGTGGTCGACATCGAGCAGCACCCCGAGGCCGCCGAGATCGTCGAGCGCGTCAACCACGGCAACCAGACCGTCCCGACACTCGTGTACGCCGACGGCACCGCGCAGACGAACCCGTCGCTGGCGCAGGTGAAGGAGAAGCTCGCCGCGCTGGTCGGCTGAGCGCCGCTGCGCACCAGGCGCGGCCCCGCGGATCCCTGCGGTCCGCGCTCCCTACCAGGACCCGGGCAACGGCCCGCCGTACCAGTGCTCGACCAGTGACCGCGAGATCGAGACACCCCCAGGCAGCACGAGCGTGCCGGCCTCGGCCTCGGCCCTCATCTGGGCGCGCGTGAACCAGCGCGCGTCCTGGATCTCCCGGCCGTCCACCGCGATCGCGTCGGCGGTCGCGCGCCCGAGGAAGCCGAGCATCAGGCTGGCCGGCAGCGGCCAGGGCTGGTTCCCGAAGTAGCTCACGTCGCCGACGACGACGCCGGTCTCCTCCGCGACCTCACGGCGTACCGCGTCCTCGAGCGTCTCGCCCGGCTCCAGGAAGCCCGCGAGCGTGGAGTAGCGGCCGGTCGGCCAGGCGTCCTGACGGCCGAGCAGCAGCGCCTCGTCGTCCGTGCCCGGCTCACCGCGGGTGATCGCCATGATCACCGCAGGGTCGGTCCGTGGGAACTGCCGACGGTGGCACTCGACGCACTCCAGCTCGTGGCCGGCCATCCGTGCCTCGAGGTGGCCCCCGCATCGCGGGCAGTGCCGGGTGGCGAACAACCACTCGGCGAGGCCGATCGCGTGGAAGACCAGCGGGGCCTGCTCGACGGCGTCGCCGGCCAGGTGAGGGAGCAGCCCGCGCAGCCCGACCCAGTCGTCGCCGTCGGCCTCCCCCGGGTCGAGGACGAGCGCGAACCAGACCCGCCCCTCGCGCTCTCCGAGGAGCACGCGGAGGCCCTCGTCGGGTGCATCGGACGGCGCGACCCACTGCAGCGCCTCGTCGACGGGGCGGACCCGCGTGCCGGCCACGACGAGCACCCGCGTGGCGGGGTCGGCCCACGCGGCGTCGAGCCAGGCCCGGTCGGCGCGTCGCTCCCCCACGCGGTCGTGGGGGTCGGCGGCGAGCACGGCGTGCGGAAACGTCACGCCAGGCAGGCTAGTCCCGCGCCGTGACTGGGACGGCCACAGGCCGAGGCCTGATCTCGGCCGGCGCCAGGTGGGCGCCTGTCTCGTAGGCGACCACGTGCGACGTGAGGACCAGCAGGATCGCCACACCGCGGACACCGTCGAGCTCGGGACGGCGTCCCAGACGCCACGTCGCCTCCGGCCTCACTCACTCACTCATGGTCGGGGACGATCCGGCTCGTGTCCGGCGAACACAGATTCACGGATGGTCGATCGCGGACGGACCGATCACGAAGAACCACCGCATCCAGACCGCCTGCACGAGGATCCCGAGGACGAGGACCAGGACGAACAGGCTCGCCCGGTCCCGACGTGAGGTGACGCGATCGCCGACCTCAGGGAAAGGCCACCACGGGACCACGCTCAGCACGGCGTATCGGAAGATGCTGGTGGTGGGCCGGGTCGACCCGAGCAGGAAGAAGATGTACAGCAGCGACCAGCTGCGGAGCTCCGTGCCCCAGCGGGCGGCCGCGGGCCTCAGGAGGGTGACCAGAAGTCCTACCACGGCCACCGGCACCACGACCCGCAGGGCGGGCGCCGAACCGTTGGCCAAGGCGCCCAGCCAGGTCTGCCAGCCACCGGAGTCGTGTCGGTACCACGCGTTCTGGGTCACGAAGTAGGCGTCACGTCGATGCGTGGCGAGGGCGGCGACGGCGGGCCACACCAGGAACGACGCCCCCGTCGCGACGACGCCGATCGCCGACGCGAGCTGCTCACGGCGCGGGAAGTCGAGAGTACGTCGGTGTCGCCACCGCACGAGCCAGTGCAGCGCAGCCACGGCGGCCAACGGCAGCGCGATCGGGCGCGCGAACGCCAGGGCGAGCGCCGCCGCGAGGTACAGGCCGTAGCGATGGGAGCGGAGCGCCCAGAGGGCCCCCAGGACCAGGAACAGGGCGAGGCTCTCGGTGTAGGCGACCTGCCAGATCACGGCCGCCGGGCCGACACACAGCGCGAGGACGCTCATCGACGCCCCGAAGCCCCCCAGCGTCGGCGTGAGCATGCGGTAGAGCAGGCACATCGCCGCGGCGCCGAACGCCATGCTGACCAGCGACGCCGCTGCACCGAACGGAAGCCCGGTCAGCATCACGAGCTTCACCAGGGCCGGGTACAGCGGGTAGAACGCCCACTGGTTGACCTGGACGACCCCGTCGACCGAGGGCAGGTGGGCCGGATAGCCGTGCTCGACGATGAAGCGGTACCACTGGCCGTCCCAGTTGGCCACGAGGTCGCCGTACGACCGACCGGTCTCCAGCGGCGGCCGCCCCGCGGCGACGGGAAGGCCCGCAGGGTCGAACTGCGAACGCCCGGTCAGGACGAGGAGCACCGCGTCGATCACCCGCGACAGGGCGTAGATGCCAAGCGGAACGACGAACCAGTCGCCGGCCTGGGCGCGTTGACCCGGGCCTGGGTGCGGGAAGCGACGGCGCGACGTCGACGTGGGTCGTCGCGTCCGCTGCCATGGCGAAATCACACCACGCGGAGGCCCTCCCGCGTCGGAAGATCGAAGAGTCCACGAACGGGCCGTCAGGGGTGGCCGTGGGAGGACGGGTCGATCACGAAGTAGGTCCGGAGCCACCACCACTGGAGGACGAGGCCGACGGTGAGCACGCTGGCTGCCAGCGCGAGCCGAGCAGGCGTCGAGGCCAGCCGGCGACTCCACTCCGGGGCAGGCCACCACGGCGCCCCGACGAGCATCGAGAACCGGAGCACGCTGGCGGTCGCCGGCGTGACCGCCAGGACGAACAGCGCGTAGGGCACCGGCCACATACGCAGCACTCGCGGCCAGCTCCTCGCCCTCAGGCAGACCAGGGCGAGCAGCCCCACACCCACGAGGACGACGACACCGCGCCCGGGGTTGGACGGGATCGACAGCAGCCACGAGTCCGCGTTGTTGCCCGCGACGGTCCCCCACGCCTTCTGGGTCTGCCAGTAGGCACCTGCGTCCCCCGTGCTGAGGGCCGTGACGACCGGCCAGACCAGCGCTGACAGGGCGACGACCAGGCCGCTCACCACGAGACCCCGCCGCTCCGCAGCCGGGAACGGCTCGTCCGACCGCCGGCGGCGTAGGTACTCCCACAGGACCACCACGGCCAGCGCCGGGACGATCCCGCGCGTCAGGGAGAGCGCGAGGCCCGCGAGCGACAGGACGACGTACCGCTGGCCTTGGAGGGCCCAGAGTCCGACCATGAGGAGGAGGAACGCCAGGCTCTCGGTGTACGCCGCCTGGAAGATCGGCGCTGCCGGTGCCGAGCACAGGGCGAGCACCGTGAGCGCGGCCGTGAACCGCCCGGTGCCAGCCATCAGCATCCGGTACAGCAGGCACATCGCGGCGGAGCCGCAGGTGAGGCTGAGCACCGAGGCCGCGAGCCCGAAGGACGCCCCGCCGACCATCAGCAGGCGGACGAGCAGGGGGAATGCCGGGTAGAACGCCCAGGCGTTCTGCTGGACCACGCCGTCGGTCGTCGGCAGCGTCGACGGGTACCCGTGGCCGGCGATCAGCCGGTACCACTGGCCGTCCCAGTTGGCGATCACGTGGAGGTACGACGCGGGGTCGACCAGGGTGGGCAGCGGCATGTCGCCCGGCAGCGCGGAGGCCGGGATCTGGTCGCGGGCGACCAGGATGATCAGCATGGCGCCCAAGGCGCGGGTGAGCACGAAGATCGCGAGCGGCACGACGTACCACGGCGCACGCCGGAGGAGGCTCACGGGCAGCGAGGCTATCCGCGAATCCGGTGTCGGCAGGTGCATTCACCGGAGGTCGCAGCAGGTGTCCGCGTCACGGTGGACTGATGGTGGCGGGAGTCAGGACAAAGAACCAGCGTAGCCACACCACCTGGGAGGCCAGCCCCAACGTCGCGATGCAGGCTGACAGGACCACGCGACCTGCGCGGGGCCATCTCCGTAGCGCGACCTCCGGGACGGGCCACCAGAGCACGACCGCCAGCATCGCGTACCGGAAGATGCTCGTCGTCGGTCGGGTCGCGACCAGGAGGTAGGTGGGGTAGGCGAGTGCCCAGGCGCGCAGCTCCGGCCCCCACAGAGCGGCCGGACGTCGCGCCAGGACGTAGAGCCACAACAGGCCAACGACCATCACCAGCACGGCGAGATCCATCTGACCCATGCGGCCGCCACCGAGGATCACCGCGAGCCACGACGGCCAGCCGTGGGAGCCGTCGAGGACCCACGCCTGCTGGGTCTCGAGATAGGCGTTCGGAACACCGGTGACGACGCCCGCGATCGCAGGCCAGAGCAGGAAAAGCGGCACCATCACGGCGGCAGCCGCGATGACCCGGAACGCGTCTCGCGGTGGGAACGGATCCACTTCTCGACTCCGCCACCGCGAGACGCAGTGGATCAGGACGACCAGCGCGAGGGCCGGGACGATAGGCCGGGTGAGCGACAAGGCCACCCCGACGCCGACGACAGCCAGGTAGCGACGGCGTTGCAGCGCCATCAGCGCCAGAACCACCAGCAGCAGCGCGAGGCTCTCGGTGTATGCGGCCTGGAAGGTGATGGCCGAGGCGAACGTGCACAGCGCCAGAACGGTGAGGCTCGCGCCGAACCGACCCTGGCTCCGCTCCAGGAGCTTGAACAGCAGACACATGGCCACGGCGCCGCAGACGATGCTGACGCCGGTGGCGGCCCACCCGAATGACAGATGGGTGAGCATGAGCAGGCGGACGAGGGCGGGATACAACGGGTAGAAGGCCCACGAATTCTGCTCCACGTGACCGTCGCGCTGCGGCAACGTCCCCGGATACCCGTGCTCTGCGATCACCCGGTACTGCTGGCCGTCCCAGTTCGCGATCACGTGGGAGTACGACGCAGGGTCCGACACGATCGGGACTGGACGCCCGTAGTCGGCCGGCTCGGGCAGCTGGTGCCTGGCCATGACGATGAGCAGGGCCCCCTCCACCACCCTCGTCACCAGGAAGATCGCGAGGGGGAGCAGCCACCACGGCTGGCGGGTCTGCGGGGACAGCAGCAGGCGCCCAGACCCGGGTTCCCGAGTCGGCGCTGGGCCGACCCGGACCACGCTCACGGCCGGAACCCTAGGTGTTGGTTGCCCACGACATCGATGTTTTGATCACATCCGACTCATTGAACTCGCTCACCCGAAGCACACTCGGGGCACAGGGACGGCGCAGTATCGTCGGGCCGACCGCCACCACCACTCCTGGGAGACGCCGCATGACCCCCGCTCGACGACTGGTCGCCTACGTGCTGCCGGTCCACAACGAGGCCGCCGGCATCCTCGCGTTCCACGAGGCGCTCGTGACCGCGACCGAGAAGCGGCCCGACCTCGACTTCGAGTTCGTCTACGTCGACGACGGCAGCCGTGACGAGTCGCTGGACCTCCTGCTCAAGCTCCGCGAGGTCGACCAGCGGGTCACGGTGATCGCGCTGGCGCGCAACTTCGGCCACCAGATCGCGGTGACCGCCGGCCTCGATGCCGCCGCAGGGCGCGACGCGGTGGTGATCATGGACACCGACCTCCAGGACCCGCCCGAGGTGAGCCTGCAGCTGATCGAGACCTGGGAGGCGGGGGCCGACGTGGCCTATGCCCAGCGACGCACGCGGCGCGACTCGCCGTTCAAGAAGGGCACGGCGTACGTCTTCTACTGGATGCTGACGCGCCTCGCCTCGATCGACATCCCGCGCAACGTCGGCGACTTCCGGTTGATGGATCGACGCGTCGTCGCCGAGGTCGTCCGCTACCGCGAGCACGACCGCTTCCTGCGCGGCATCGTGGCCCACGTCGGCTTCCGGCAGGAGGCCGTGCCGTTCGACCGCGACCCGCGCTTCGCCGGCTCGTCGTCGTACCCGCTGCGGACCATGTTCAAGCTCGCCGCCGACGGCATCCTCGGCTTCTCGACGTTCCCGCTGCGGCTGATCTCGCGGCTCGGGCTGCTGATCTCGTTCCTCAGCGTGCTCGGCGCGTTGTTCGTCGTCTACGTCCGCCTCTTCGAGCCCGGCAAGGCCGTGCCCGGCTGGGCGTTCATCGCGGTCGGGATGTTCCTGCTCGGCGGCCTGCAGCTGCTGATGATGGGCGTGATCGGCAGCTACCTCGGGCGGGTCTACGTCGAGACCCAGGACCGCCCGCTCTACTCGCTGGCCCTGATGGCCCGCGGTGAGCGGGAGCCGCGACCGTGAGCACCCACCTCGCGGCGGCCCCGGGAGACATCGCCCCGGTCGTCCTGCTCCCCGGCGACCCGCTGCGAGCGCGGTGGATCGCGCAGACCTTCCTCGACGACGCCCGCTGCTACACCGAGGTCCGGGGCATGCTCGGCTTCACCGGCACCTGGAAGGGCCGGCCGGTCTCGGTGCAGGGCAGCGGCATGGGACAGCCGTCGATGGCGATCTACGTCAACGAGCTCTTCACCGACTACGACGTGCAGTCGGTGGTGCGGGTCGGCTCGTGCGGCGCGCTCACCGAGGGGCTCGCCGTGCGCGACGTCGTGATCGCCTCGGGAGCCTGCACCGACTCGTCGATGAACCGGATCGCGTTCGAGGGCCTCGACTACGCCCCCGTCGCCGACTTCGGCCTGCTCCGCGGCGCCGTCGAGGCGGCCGAGGCCCGCGGCACCGACGTGCACGTGGGCCTGCTGTTCTCCAGCGACTCCTTCTACCCCGCCCGTCCCGAGCTGGCCGCGCGGATGACCGGGTACGGCGTGCTCGCGGTCGAGATGGAGGCCAGCGCGCTCTACACCCTGGCCGCCAAGCACGGCCGCCGTGCGCTCGCGATCTGCACCGTCTCCGACCATGTGCTGACCGGCGAGGAGACCACCGCCGCCGAGCGCGAGCAGACCTTCGGCGAGATGGTCGAGATCGCCTTGGCGGCCGCGCTGCCGGACTGAGCCGCCTGTGGTCGGTCGCCGGCAAGCGGTAGCCCGCCACCGTTCGGCGCTGTGAAACGGTGACTCAGCCACCGCTCCCGGGGTCCGCCCGTCACCAGTCGCTCCAGCGCGGTGCGGCCGGGCAGGTCGGGCGGCTCGACCAGGCGGCCGGAACGCACGTAGTAGAAGCCGGCGCGGACGTCGTCGACGGAAACGCCCGCGAGGTCGGCCCAGGCCAGGCGGTAGAGGGCGAGCTGGAGAGGATCGTCCGTCTCACCGCGCGAGGTCTTCCAGTCCACGACCAGCCAGGACCCGTCGGGCTCGCGATAGACCGCGTCGATGCGGCCACGCACCACCTGCCCGCCCAGCACGAGCGCGAACGGCGCCTCCACCGCGTGCGGGGCGGTGTCGGCGAAGGGCCCGCGCTCGAACTCGGCGATCAGGTCGGCGAGGTCGTCGTCGGAGTCGATGCCGGCGTCCGCCTGTCCCGGCAGCTCGTCGGGGTCGAACAGGTCCTGCTGCCCGAACCTCGCCTCCACCCACGCGTGGAAGCGGGTCCCGAAGCGAGCGGCCGGCGACGGCTGCCGCGGCATCGGCCGGGCGAGCTCGCGGGCGAACGCGTCGGGGTCGGTGCGCAGCCGGCTGACGGCCGTCGCCGACAGCGAGCTCGGCAGCGGCACCCGGACCACCTGGTCGCGGTCGGCCCGGGCCTCGGCGACCAGCCGGTCGAGCTCGGCGTCCCACTCCGCCACCCGCGCGGCGTCCGGGATGTCGAGGTCGTCGTCCGCCTCGTCCGGGTCGGCCTCGCGCACGAGTCGGGCGGCCTCGATCCGCAGCGCGGCCTCGCGGCCCGGCCCCGGCTCGGGCCAGGGACGTGAGGGGTCGACCTCGTCGTAGGGGTTGGGGTCGCCCTTGGCCGGCTTCTCCGACCACTCCGTCACCGGTTGGCCCCACTCCTCGAGCTGCTGGCGGACGACGCGCTGGTAGTCCGACGGGCCGTAGGGCGTGGTGCGGCGCCCCCAGAGGTACGACGACACGGCGAGGCGGTGGGCGGCCCGGGTGAACGCGACGTAGCCGAGCCGGAGCTCCTCCTCCTGGTCGTGCGCGCGGGAGCCGACGCGGTAGGCGTCGAGCGCGGCCTTGTCGTAGCCGGCCAGCTGCGGGAGGTCGCCCGCGTCGCCGCGCAACGGCGCGGGCAGCACGGCCGGCGACGAGGTCCACAGGGTGCGCGACCGGTTGGACGGGAAGCGGGTCTCGCAGACCCCGACCAGGAACACGTGGTCCCACTCCAGGCCCTTGGCCCGGTGGACGGTGAGCAGCTTGACCGAGTCGGCGGCGGTCGGCGTGGCGAGGTCGAGGCCGTTGCCGAACTCGTCCTGTGCGGTCAGGTAGGCCAGCAGCGCCGGCAGCGTCACCTCTCCGTCGACCGCCTGGAACTCCGCGACCGCCTTCACGAAGAGGTCGAGGTTGTCGCGCCGCGCGGCCGCTGCCGGCGACACCGCCGAGGCCAGCTCGATGTCGACGCCCGAGGTGTCGATGATCCGGCGTACGACGTCGAGCAGCGGCTCGCCCACGGTCGAGCGCAGTGCGCGGAGCTCGGCCGAGAGCAGGCGGAAACGCTCCAGCGCCTCCGGTGAGTACGCCGCGTCGCCCGGCGAGTCGAGCGCGTCGCCGAGGGCAGCGATCTCGGCGGGGTCGATGCCGTCGGCGATCCCGATCAGCTGGTCGCCCAGCGTCTCGGCCTCGCGCGACGTGCCACCTGCCAGCGCCGCGGCGCGACGCCCGAGCAGCCGCAGGTCGCGCGGGCCGATCGCCCAGCGCGGCCCGGTGAGCAGAGTCAGGAGCGCGGCGTTCGCGGTGACGTCGCCGAGCAGGTGCAGGGTGGCCACCACCTCGGCCACCTCGGGCAGCCGGATCAGGCCGGACAGGCCGACGATCTCGACGGGGACGTCGCGAGCGGTGAGGGCGTCGAAGACCTCAGCGGCATGGGCGTTGTCGCGCGTGAGCACGCCGACGTCGGACCACTTCGCGCCCGCGTCGTGGGCGGCGACGACCTCGTCGCCCAGCCAGGTCAGCTCCTCGGCCAGCGTCTGGTGCACGCGCACCGCGACCTCACCCTCGCCGGCCTCGGGCTTGGCGACGAGCCGCACCACCTGACCGGCGTACGCGGCGTAGAGCGGCTCGGCCAGCCGGTTGGCGACCTCGAGGATGCGCCGGTCGGAGCGCCTGCTGACCGTCAGCGGATAGGGATCTCGCGCGGCACCGGCGGGGAACGTGTCGGCGAAGTGCAGGATGTTGGAGACCGAGGCGCCGCGCCACCCGTAGATCGCCTGGTTGGGATCGCCGACGGCCATCACCGCGTGGCCCTCGCCGTAGAGGCGCGACAGCATGGTGGCCTGGGCGACCGAGGTGTCCTGGTACTCGTCGAGCAGCACCACCCGGAAGCGCTCGCGCTCGGTCGCCCCGACCTCGGGCTGCTCGACGGCCAGCCGCGCGCCGAGCTCGATCTGGTCGGAGAAGTCCATCAATCCGAGCTCGTGCTTGAGCCGGCGGTAGCCGCGGACGAGGTCCATCAGCTCGCGCCGGCGCTCGATGGCGTTGATCGCCTTGGCGGTCGCCTCGAGATAGGTCTTGCGTGCCTTGCCCGCGCGCTCGGCGTCGTCCTCACGCAGGAAACCGCGCTCGGCCTCGGCGTCGAAGGCGAGCACGTCGTCGGGTGAGACGAGATGCTCGCTCATCGCGCTGTCGAGGGCGAGGAGGTTCTGGATGGCGGTCGGCGGGTGGTCGGTCAGGAAGCGGACCTCGGTGGTGTGCCGGTCGACCACGCGGGCACCGAGCTGGTAGCGGGCTGCGTCGGAGAGCACCCGGGTGTCGGGTTCGTGCCCGATCCGGAGGCCGTGGTCGGTGAGGAGGCCGGCGGCATAGGCGTTGTACGTCGCCACGGTCGGCTCGAGCGTGTCGTCCTCCCCCGCGGAGTCCGTGGCCGTGTCCGTGCCGGGCTCGTCGAGCAGCCCCGCGGCGAGCAGGGCCTCGCGCACCTTGGCCCGCAGCTGGCTGGCGGCCTTGGTGGTGAAGGTCAGGCCCAGCACCTGGTCGGGGCGCACCTGCCCGGTGGCGACGAGGTAGACCACGCGCGCGGCCATCAGCGTCGTCTTGCCCGATCCGGCGCCGGCGATCACGACGACCGGCTCCAGCGGGGCACGGATGGCCTCCCACTGCTCGTCGCTCGGCGCGAAGTCCCACCCCATCAGGCTCGCGAGCTCCTGCGGCGTGTCGAGACGGACGGCCGTCGAGGTGGTCATCGCTCGGTCATCTCTGGGTCACCGACCCGGCGCCCTGGATCGGGCAGATCGAGACGAACGTGCAGTCGCGGCAGTGGTCGCCGGCCACGGCCGGGAACGTCTCGGCGCGCACCAGGGCGGCCGCGTGGTCCATCTGGGCCCGCAGCAGGGTGCGCTCGGGGCCGTCGTCGTCGTACGCCGGCTGTTGCTGAACGAGGGCCGCGTCACCCTCGGGCAGCCCGAGCTGCACGAGCTCGGCTCCCCCGGACTCGCCGTGCCCACGGGGGATCCGGTCGCCGAGCAGGGCGTCGACGGCACCGTGGTCGACGGCGAACTGGTAGACGCCGAGCTGCACGTGCCGCTGCACCTCGGGACCGCTGGGCTTGCCCTTGTTCGTCTTCAGGTCGACCACGACCACTCGACCGTCGGCGTCGAGCTCGAGCCGGTCGGCGTAGCCGAAGACCGTGACCTGCTCGCCGCTCTCGAGCTCCACGACGGTCTCGAACCGCTCCTCGGTGGCCAGCAGCGCGCGGGCGTTGCGGTCGTGCCAGTCGAGGAAGCGCTCGAGCGCGAGCTGGAGGCGGTCGTGCTCGCGCGCGGCCGACCAGGGCGTGCGGAACTGCAGCCGGCCCCAGACCTCGTCGACGTGGCCCATCAACAGGTCGAGGTCGGGCTCGACCTCGCCGGTCGCCACGCGCTGGGCGAGGGCGTGCACGAGCTGGCCGATGTTGGCCGACTGGTGGGCGGTGCCCGCGCCGCCCGCCTCGGTCGTCAGGAACCACTGGGCCGGGCAGACCATCACGTGCTCGAGCATCGAGGCCGACACCGGGACCGGCCGGCCGGGATCGCGGACCGGCTCGACCGAGCGGGTCGCCGCCCGGGTGCCCCACCACGACGAGGGGTCGGCCTGAGGCACGAGCGGCCGGTTGCGGACGGTCTCGCCGGCCAGCCGGGCCAGGCGCCGGGCGGCGGCGGCTCGGAGCGGCGCGGGGGTCTCGGGCTCGGCGACGGTACGGCGGAGCTCGCTGACCAGCCCGGCCAGCGACAGCGGGCGCTCCGGGCGCCCCTCGACCCGCTCGACGGCCACGCCGAGCTCGGCCAGGAAGCGCGAGGGCTGCTCACCGTCGTCCTCGCCGGAGGCGACGGCGCTGACGACGAGCCGCGACCTGGCACGGGTGCAGGCGACGTAGAAGAGCCGGCGCTCCTCCTGGAGCAGCTCGCGGGCGGTGAGCGGTGGCACCAGCTCACCGCGACCGATCTGGTCGGCCTGGAGCATCGTCGAGCGTCGCCGTAGGTCGGGCCAGGCGTCCTGCTGCACGTGGGCGACGACGACGAGGTCCCACTCCAGCCCCTTGGCCCGATGGGCGGTGAGCAGCCGCACGGACGCGCCCCGCACCCCCTGCTCGGCCAGCGTGTCCGCCGGGATCTGCTGGGCGACGAGGCGGGACAGGAAGTCGCGCACGCCGGCCGCTCCGGAGACGGCTGCGACGTCGCGCTTCTCCGCCTCACGCGCTGCCACGTCGAACAGCGCGATGACGGAGTCGAGGTCGCGGTGGGCCCGGCGTGCGGCGGCACCGCCGTACTCGACCGAACGACGCAGGCGTCCGGGCCAGTCGGTGCCGGACCAGAGGTGCCACAGAGCGTCCTCGGCGGTGCCCCCGTCGGCCAAGGCGTCGGCCGTCGACCGGATCAGCACGTGCAGCGCTCGGGCGCCGGTGACCTCGGGCCCGGCGAGGCCGTCGAGGAAGCCGTCGTGGAGCACGGCGCGGCGGACCAGCTCCTGGGAGGTCAACGGCAGCCGGCCGTCGGCGCGCGCCGACTCCTTCTCGCGGAGGCGCAGCAGCCGCGAGAGCCGGCGCACGTCGCCGGCGTCGAGGCCGCCGAGCGGGCCGAGCAGCAGGGACTCGGCCCGGGCGTGCCCGACGTGGTCGGCGGAGTCGACGTCGGTGTTGTCGATGTTGACCGCGGCCCGCAGGGCGTCGAGCAGGGGCAGCACGGAGGGGTCCTGCACGAGCGGCAGCTCGTCGCGCGCCACCTCGACGGGCACCCCGGCGGCCCCGAGCGCCCGGCGCAGCGGCGGGATGTTGGTGCGCCCGGAGCGCACCAGCACCGCCATCCGGTCCCACGGGACGCCGTCCTCGAGGTGGGCCCGGCGCAGCAGGTCGGCGAGGTGCTCGGCCTCGGCGCGCTCGGTGTCATAGGTGCGGACCGTGACCAGCCCCGGGTCGGCGGCCTCGGCGACGGGCGACAGGAACGCCTCGCGCGCGCCGGCGTCGATCGCCCCCGGCAGCCCGATGCGGCGGGCGACGCGCTGCGTCGCGACCAGGAGCCGCGGGCCGAAACGGCGGGTCGTGCGCAGCGACACGACCGGTGCGGGAGTGCCGTCGGCGCGCGGGAACTCGGCGGGGAACTCGAGGATGCCGCGCACCTCCGCGCCTCGGAACCCGTAGATCGACTGGTGCGGGTCGCCCACGACGACCAGGTCGCCGCCGTCGCCGGCCAGAGCACGCAGGAGGGCGACCTGGCCGGGGTCGGTGTCCTGGTACTCGTCGACGAACACGTGGCGGAACTGCCGCCGCAGCTCCTCACGATGAGTGGTCGCCTCGATCACCGCGCGCCGGATCAGGTCGGCGTAGTCGGTGGCGGACTGGTCGTCGAGGTTGGTGAGGTAGTCGGACAGGAAGAGCCCGGCTGCGACGTACTCCGGTCGGCGCTCGCGCTGACCGAGCTCGACCAGGTCGTCGCTCTCCATCCCCTTCTCGCGGGCGCGCGCGAGCACCATCTGCACCTCGCGGGCGAAGCCGCGGGTCTCCAGCGCGCGGTCGAGCGCCGGCGGCCAGACCACCGACTCGGCGTGGCGCTGGAGCAGCTCGCGGACCACGACGTCCTGCTCGGGCGCCGAGAGCAGGCGCAGCGGTGCGCGGTAGAGCTCGCGGGGCGCGTAGCGGCGGATCAGGCCGTAGGCCAAGGAGTGGATGGTCGAGCAGATCGCCGCTCCCGTCGTCCGGCCCAGCCGCGCGGTCACCCGGTCGCGGAGCTGCTCGGCAGCCTTGCGCGAGAAGGTCAGCGCGAGCACCTCGGACGGGTCGACGCCTCGGCCCTCGATCCGGTCGGCGATCGCCTCCACCAGGGTGGTCGTCTTGCCGGTGCCGGGTCCGGCCAGGACCAGCAACGGCCCACCGCGGTGGTCGACGACCCGCTGCTGCTCGGCGTCGAGGGAGATCGGCTCGGCGGTGAGGTCGGCGGGGGGCACGAGGTGGTACGTCGTGGGCCCGCTGGTCATGCCTCCACCCAACCATCCGACGCCGACAGGGCGGCGACGGCGCACTAGGTTGACCGGCATGAGCGACCACGGACCCCTCTCCGACGTCGTCGTCCTCGACCTGACCCGCGCCCTCGCCGGGCCACAGGCCGCGATGATGCTCGGCGACCTCGGTGCGCGGGTGATCAAGGTGGAGAGCGTGACCGGCGACGACACTCGCGCCTGGGGGCCGCCGTGGGCCGGTGCCGACACGGGCCACCACGAGGACTCGACGTACTTCATGTCGGCCAACCGCAACAAGGAGTCGATCGTCCTCGACCTCAAGGCCCACGACGACGCCGACGTGCTCGCCGCGCTGGTACGCCGGTCCGACGTGCTGCTCGAGAACTTCCGGGTCGGCGTGCTCGACCGGCTCGGCTTCACCGTCGAGCGGCTCCACGAGCTCAACCCGCTGCTGGTGATCGGGTCGATCACGGGCTTCGGGCACGACGGACCGGAGTCGGGCCGGGCCGGCTACGACCAGATCGCGCAGGGCGAGGGCGGGCTGATGTCGGTCACCGGCACCGAGCAGCCGACCAAGGTGGGCGTCCCGATCGCGGACCTGCTGGCCGGGATGAACCTCGCGTACGGCGTCGTGGCCGCGCTGCACGAACGGCACCGCACCGGCCACGGCCGCGTCGTCCGCACGTCGTTGCTGTCGGGCGTGGTCGGGGTGCACGCCTTCCAGGGCACCCGGTGGCTGCTGGGCGGCGAGGTGCCGGGCATCGCGGGTGCCCACCACCCGGCGATCGCGCCGTACGGGATGTTCGAGACGGCGACGGTGCCGGTGCAGGTGGCCGTGGGGTCCGAGGGGCTGTGGCGGCGCTTCGCGGCTGCCCTGGGGCTGGAGGCCGACGAACAACGCTTCGCCACCAACCGTGAACGGGTGGCCCACCGCGACGATTTGGTGGCCGTGATCGAGGGGATCTTCGCGGCGGCGCCCGCCGAGCACTGGCTCGACCTGCTCGTCGACGCCGGCATCCCCGCCGGCAAGGTGCGGTCGATGGACGACGTCTATGCCTGGGACCAGGTGCGCTCGCAGGGTCTCGTGCTCGAGGTGGACCACCCGGCGTACGGGACGGTGGAGCTGACCGGCTCACCGCTCCGCTTCGACGAGAATGCCTTCAGCGGTGGTCGCGAGCACCACCTGCCGCCGCCGCTGCTGGGTGAGCACTCCGCGTCGATCCGCGCCTGGCTGGCCGACGACGGAACGCCCTCCACGCCGGATCCGCAGGGGTGACTCACGCCCGTGCGGTGACCACTTCGACGAGGTCGGCGACGGAGTCGACGACGCGGGTGGGGCGGTAGGGGAACGTCGCGACCTGGTCGGGGCGGGTCGAGCCGGTACTGACCAGGATCGTGCGGAGGCCGGCCTCGAGGCCGCTGACGATGTCGGTGTCCATCCGGTCGCCGACCATGACGGTGGTCTCGGAGTGGCCCTCGATCCGGTTCAGGGCGCTGCGCATCATCAGCGGGTTGGGCTTGCCGACGAAGTACGGCTCGCGGCCGGTGGCGCTGCTGATGAGGGCGGCGACGCTCCCCGTGGCCGGGAGCGTCCCCTGGTGGCTCGGGCCGCTGCGGTCGGGATTGGTGGCGATGAACCGCGCGCCGTTCTCGATCAGGCGGATCGCCTTCGTGATCGCCTCGAAGGAGTAGGTGCGGGTCTCGCCGAGCACGACGTAGTCGGGGTTGCGGTCGGTCATCACGTAGCCGATGTCGTGCATGGCCGTGATCAGCCCGCTCTCCCCCACGACGTACGCCGAGCCGCCGGGGCGCTGGTCGTCGAGGAAGTCGGCGGTGGCGAGGGCGGAGGTGAAGATGTGGTCCTCCGGCACGTCGATCCCGCTGCCGAGCAGGCGGGCCCGGAGGTCGCGGCGGGTGAAGATCGAGTTGTTGGTGAGGAGCAGGTACTTCAGCCCGCTGGCCTTGAGCGCCTCGATGAACTCCGCCGCCCCCGGGATCGGGTCCTCCTCGTGCACCAGCACGCCGTCCATGTCGGTGAGCCAGGTGTGGATCGGCTTCTGCTCCGTCATCCCCCCATCATGCCGACCTGGCACTCCGGCGACGCGTGGGGGCGCTGACCTGGCGATGGCGCGACGTCGTACGGCGTCGACCCGGCGATCGTGAGACGTCGTACGGCGTCGAGGCGATCGCGCGACGTCGCGGTAGCGCCAGGTCGACGTTCCGAAGCGTCGTCGCAACGCCAGGTCAGCGCCCCGAAGTGTCGTCGCAACGCCAGGTCAGCGCCCCGAAGCGTCGTCGCAACGCCAGGTCAGCGGGGGCCGAGGTCGACGATGGCGGCGACGGGGCCGCCGCCGTCGGGGCCCTGGTGGGCGGCGGAGACGGAGACGAAGACGGCGGGATCGCCGGTCACGGTCGCGGTGACGCCGCCGACGGCAGCCTTGATCTGCCGGTGCCAGTGGACGTCGGAGTCGTCGAGCATCGCGTTACGACGTCCGCGCACGTGGCCGTCCTGGGAGGCCTCGCACTTGAGGAAGACGTTGACCAGCCGGCCGTCGAGGTCGGAGGAGTGGGGCCGCTCGGGCAGGTCGAGACCGGCGGAGCGGATGGCGTCCCAGATGCCGTCGGCGTCGAGTGCGTCGTCCATCACCGCGTGCCCGATCCGGTAGCGCCCGCCGATCCCCGTCGCGTTGCCGACGACGACCACCTGGGCCCGGTCGAGCTCCACGCCCGACGAGCACGACGCCACCGACGAGAACAGCGAGCGGTCGCGCAGCACGTCGTCGTCCGACGGCATCTCGATCTCCCCGAGGGCGACGGCGATGCCGAGCGCCGTACCGCCGTTGGAGACGTCCATCGAGGTCAGCGTGTCCTCGGTGAACACGTCGTGCCCGCGGCTCTTCGCGTCGCTGATCGTGTCGATGGTGAGCAGCGGGGTCTTGGTCTGCACGTAGTGGACGTCCGCGGTGTCGGTGATCCCGGCCCGCTCCATCGCGACCTCCACCGCGGCCGCGACCTTGGTGATCATCGCGGTGCGGCCGATGTCCTCGGGCAGCAGCACGTCGCTCATCGCGAAGCCGACGGTCAGCCGCGGCTCGTCACTCGGTACGACGTCGTCGTCCGACACCGTGGCGAACACCGTCGCGTGGGGGCTGATCACGCCGTCGGTGCCGCCCGACCACACGATCGGGATCTCGGCGACCCGGTCGGCGGGAGCCCCCTTGGCCACCAGCGCCTCGCGGAACGCCCGGTCGGCGATGATCCGCGTGTAGTCGTTCACACCGCCGTTGCCCTCGGTCTTGCCGATCACCGCGATCACCCGGTCGGCGTGGATCACGCCCTCGTCGATCAGCTTCGTCAGCTCGGAGGCGTCCGAGACTGAGTGGAGCGGGATCTTGCGGACCTCGATGGCCGGCGGGCGAGAAGGCATGCCACCGATCCTGTCAGACCTAGTCGGGAACGACGACCGTTCCGGTCGTGCCGACGTCGGTCACCGCGTCGACGATCCGGTCGAGGCTGGTGATCACTGCCGGCTTGTCGGTCGCCTGCACGAAGCGGCAGACCGCCTCGACCTTCGGCCCCATCGACCCGCTCGCGAAGTGGCCCTCCTCGGCGTACTCGAGCATCCGCGCCAGCCCGACCCGACCGAGCGGCTGCGCGTCGGGCTGCCCGAACCGCAGCACCGCCTGCTGCACGTCGGTCGCCACCACCAGCACGTCGGCCCCGACCAGCACCCCGAGCAGCGCCGCGCCGAGGTCCTTGTCGATGACGGCCTCGACGCCCGAGAGCGACCCGTCCTCACGTCGTACGACGGGGATCCCGCCGCCGCCGTTGGCGACCACCACGAACCCCGCACCGATCAGCTGCAGCACGGCCGGCGCGTCGATGATGTCGAGCGGCTCGGGTGACGCCACCACCCGGCGCCAGCCCTTCTCCCCGCGGTCCTCCCAGGTCTCGCCGTGCTCGACGAGCAGGGCCGCCTCGTCGGCCGGCAGGTACCGCCCGATCGGCTTGGTCGGCTTCACGAAGCCGGGGTCGTTCGGGTCGACGAGCGTGCGGGTGACGAGGGTGGCGCAGCGCGTCTGGAGGCCGAGCCGCGCGGTGGCCGCGTCGAGGGCGTCCATCAGCACCATCCCGAGCGTCGCCTGGGTCTGCGCTCCGCACCAGTCGAGCGGCACCGGGGGTACGACGGCCGCGGCGAGCTCGTTCTTCACCAGCAGGTTTCCGACCTGGGGGCCGTTGCCGTGCGTGATCACGACCTCGACGTCGTGGTCGAGCAGCTCGGCGACCGCGGCCATCGCGACCTCCGCGGCCGCGATCTGGTCCTCGGGCCGCGCTCGGCCGTCGACGTTCGTCATCGCGTTGCCGCCCAACGCCAGCATCACTCGCACGGGTGCGAACCTAGTGGCCGGGACACTCCGGCGCATCAGCCGCGCCGCTCACCAGCTCCAGCGCACCCCGAGAAGCCCAGGCCCGAACGCTCGAGCCAGCACGTGCGCCCCCGACCCACCACCGAGAGCTATCTCCTCGGCGACCTCGACGCCGTCGATCTGCGTGTACCGCTCCACGTGGGCCGGCAGCCGCGCGGGGGCGAACCGGACCCAGACCAACAGCTCCCCGAGCCTGCGCGTGGCGTAGTGGTCGAACTGCGTCTCGGGCGACGCCGTCGGCAGCTCCACGCACAGCTCGTAGATGCAGGTCTCGTCGCGCGCCAGCGTCCGGTCGACGAGGAGCTCGGCCGAGAAGACGCCGGTCGCGAGGTCCGTCCGCTGACGCCCCAGGCTGCACCCGATCGTGGGGATGAAGCGGGGACCGTCACCGGCCTCGTCGAGGGTCACGATCAACGGGGTACGACGTGCGCCGTCGCGGCGGGCCTGCACGACGACGCGGACCTGCACGGTGGTCGCCCGCCCGTCGTCGTCGACGTCCACGGTGAGGTGACGCATCACCTCGACCAGCTCGTCGTGCAACCCCTCGAAGTCGAGGGCGTCCAGGGCGGGCTGGACCCCCGGTGTGTCGGCGAACAGCTCACGGACGGTCTTCTCCCCGGGTCGCGGTCCCGGCCGGCGCGAGGGGCCCAGCAGACCCGTGAGCCCGCCGGGGGTGACGCCGAGCAGCCGCTCGATCTCGACCAGGGCGTCGCGCGAGGTGCCGCGCTCGGGCTGGCTGCGGCCCGAGCGCCAGTAGCTCAGGGCCGCCGGGCTGACCGGCCGGCCGCGCTCGACCAACCGCTGGTGCAGCCAGGCGAGGCTGACCCGGCGGCGCCGGAGGGCCTCCGCGAAGGCCTCGGGGAATGCTGGGGGGACGTCGGGCTCGTCCTCCATCGAAGGTCCACCTCCCGGTCCCCGGCGACTGGGTGCCGCCGTCAGGGGCGACGAGGTCCATGACAACGCGGATCGGCGCATCACACAACTGGATCCGCGATAAGTGATCGACGATTCCCTATGCTCCCGTCCGAGCGCTACGTCGCTCGGACGGATGCCGGGTGCCGGGGGGTCCCGGCCTCTGTTCTGTCAGGGCCCCGTTTCTGTCAGGGCCCCGTTTCTGTCAGGGCCCTGCGTTCCAGCCTGCTCGGTACCGCGCCGCCGCCCTCTCGTGGAGCGCCCGCATCTCGTCCTCGAGCGAGGGGGCCGGCCCGTCCACGGCGACACCCGGTGCGACCTCGCTCACCGACAGCACCCGCACCGGGCCCTCGGGCAGCCCCCACTCCGCCCGCCACCCGGAGAGCTGCGTCGCGGAGACGGCGTACACCAGGCGGCCGAGGCCCATCCACGCGTGGGCGGCCGAGCACATCGGGCAGTGCTCGCCGGAGGTGTAGACCGTCGAGCCCGCCCGCTCCGGCGGCGTCAACGTCGCCGACCACTGCGCCAACGCGAGCTCCGGATGCTGGGTCTCGTCGCCGTCGCCGGCGCGGTTGCGCTCCTCGCGCAGCACGACGCCGTCGGCTCCCACCAGCAGCGAGCCGAAGGGGTCGTCGCCCGCCTCCAGCGCCTCGCCGGCCAGCTCGACACACCGGCGCAGGTGGCGCAGGTCGTCGTCGGTGAGCGTCATGTGCGCAGGTCCACCTCGGCGTACGACGCCCCGTCGGCCAGGCGGGCGTAGCCCGGGCCGCGGTCGAAGAAGGCCTCCGCCGCAGGTGCCCGGCCTGCCCGCTCGGCGGCGGTGGCACCGGCGTCGAAGGCCAGGTCGTCGCCCCCGCCCGTCAGCACCACGCCGTAGTCGGCGAGGGCGGCCTCCGGCGAGACCTTGCACCAGCGCACGTCGCGCACGACCAGGCCGGGGTCGCGCGCCAGCGGGTCGCCCCAGCCGCCGCCGCCCGTCGTCCGGATCCGGATCACCTCGCCGGCCCGCACGGGCTCGGCGTCGGCGAGCGCGTCGACCTCGCGCTCGCCGGGCCCGCCGGGGTCGATGGTGACCTGGAAGGGCCGACCGGCCTTGCCGCCGTTGACGCCCCAGCACGACAGGATCGAGCGGTCGGCGATGGACATGAAGTGGGCGTCGCGCAGCATCCGGATCTGCTTCTCGTAGCCGCAGCCGCCGCGGTGGAGGCCGGCACCGCCGCTGTCGACGGCGAGCGACAGCGCCTCGACGCGGAACGGGAACCTCGCCTCGGTGAACTCGGTCGGCAGGTTCCGCGAGTCCGGTACGACGTGGATGGTGTCCTCACCGTCGGCATACGGCCGCCCACCGGAGCCGCCGCCGAGCACCTCGCGCATCAGGTAGCTGCGACCCTCGGCGTCCTCGCCGTAGACGCCGGTGTAGCGGATCGTCTCCTGGTCGGCCGGCATCTGCCCGTCGACCGCCTTGGCGAGCACGCCCGCGAGCACGCCGAGCAGCCGCAGGATCACGAACGTGCGGGCGTTGGTCGGCGCGGGGAAGACCGGCGTGAGCAGGGTGCCGGGCTCGGGGAAGCGCATCTCGATGAGGGGTACGACGCCCTCGTTGACGTCGAGCTCGGCCATCCGCTCGGGCGTCTCGGCGAGGTTGCGCAGGATCGGCGCCAGCCACTTCTTGAGGAACACCCCGTCGCTGTAGTCACCGCAGTGGTTGATCGGGCCCTTGGCCTGGGGACCGGTGCCGTCGAAGTCGAGGACCAGCCGCTCGCCGTCGGGGTCGTCGGCGGCCGTGCGGGTCAGCGTGATCCGTTGCGTGTGGAGCCGCGGCTCGTCCACACCGTCGTGCTCGGCGTAGTCCTCCCACACCCAGGAGCCGACCGGGATGCGGCCCAGGATCTCGCGGCGGTAGGTGTCGGTGGTGCGGTCGATGATGGCGTCGAAGCACGCCTCGACCTGGGCGATGCCGTACCGCTCGAAGAGCTCGCCGAGCCGGCGCGCGCCCATCAGGCAGGCCGAGCACTCCGCGTCGAGGTCGGCTGCCAGCGACTCGGGCATCCGCGAGTTGCGGGTCATGATCGCCAGCGCCGCCCGGTTCGGGACGCCGGAGTCCCAGAGCCGGATCGGCGGGACCATCAGCCCCTCCTCGAACACCGTGGTCGCGGCGCTCGGCATCGACCCCGGCACCGCTCCGCCGATGTCGTCGTGGTGGCCGAACGCCTGCACGAAGGCGACGACGCGTCGCTCGCCCTCGGCGCCGGCGAACACCGGCACGGTGACGCAGAGGTCGGGCAGGTGTCCGATCCCGCCCTCGGAGCGGTAGACGTCGTTGTGGAAGAACACGTCGCCCTCGCGCATCGAGGCGATCGGGAAGTCGCGCGCGACCGGATGCACGAGCGCGGAGTAGGAGCGTCCGGTCAGCTTGCGCAGCAGCCGGTCGTGGATGCCGGCGCGGAAGTCATGCGCGTCTCGGATCATCGGGCTGCGACTGGTCCGCGCGATCGCGGTCTCGACCTCGGCCTCGACGCTGGCCAACGACCCCTGCACGATCTCGACGAGCACCGGGTCCGCTGCCGCCCCGGAGTCGGCGGTCAAGGGGCCGAACGGGAACTGGGTGGGGACGCGGCGGCTCATCGGGTCGCCTCCGTACGCCGTACCAACAGGTTGCCGAAGTCGTCGACGGTCGCGACGAAGCCGGGATGGAGCGGCACCGTCGAGCCGTACTCCTCGATGACCGCCGGCCCCGCCACCGTGCCGCCGGGGCTCAGGGAACTGCGCTGGAGGATGGGGGTCTCGATGTAGCCTTCCGCGGCGTCGAAGCACACCGGGCGGGTGACGGGTGGTTTCGAGACAGGCGCCAGGGCGCCTTCCTCGACCACCGGTGGTTGAGGAGGTCGCTCTGCGACCGTCTCGAAACCACGCGGGCGGATCTCGGGTCTGGTGATCGGGCCGATCCCGGAGACCCGCAGGTTGACCCACTCGACCTGCTGGGTCGGGTCGCTGGCGAAGTCGTAGCCGTAGAGCCCCTGGTGCTCGGCATGGAACGACGCGGCGACGGCGTCGAGGGCAGCACGGTCGAGGTCGCCGTCGGGCACCGGCACGCGCACCTCGAAGGCCTGCCCGAAGTAGCGCAGGTCCGCGGTGCGGGCGAACACGTGGACCTCTTCGACGAACCCCTCGCGCAGCAGGGCGTCGCGTGCCTGCGCGGTGAGGTCGCCGTACGCCGTGCGCAGCGCGTCGGGGTCGAGGTGCTCGTCGAGGCTGACCCGCGTGAGCACGTAGTCGTTCTTCACGTCGACGGTGAGCAGTCCGAAGGCCGACACGTTGCCGGGGTCGGGGGGCACGAGCACGGTCGGGATGCCGAGCACGTCCATCAGCCGGCACAGCAGCAGCGAGCCCGAGCCCCCGAACGTGGTGAGAGTGAAGTCGCGGACGTCGAGACCGCGCTTGACCGTGACCTGGCGCAGGGCGTTGGCCTGGTTCCACGCCGAGATCTCGAGGACGCCGACCGCTGCGGCCTCCGGGCTCAGCCCGAGGTCGGCCGCGAGCCGGTCGACGCCGGCGCGGGCCGCCTCCACGTCGAGCGGGATCTCACCACCGAGCAGGTGGGGCGGGATCCGTCCGAGCACGACGTGGGCGTCGGTGATGGTGACGTCGGTGCCGCCGCGGGCGTAGCAGAGCGGACCCGGGTCGGCGCCCGCCGACTGCGGCCCGACCTTGAGTGCACCCTCGGGCGACAGCCACGCGATCGAGCCGCCGCCGGCGCCCACCGTGACCACGTCGATCATCGGGATCTTGCTCGGGAACGCCCCGACCGAGCCCTCGGTGGTCAGCGTCGGCTCCCCGTCGACGACCACCGAGACGTCGGTGGAGGTGCCACCGCCGTCGCACGTGAGCACCCGGTCGAAGCCGGCGACCTGCGCGATCAGGGCGGCCCCGAGGGCGCCTGCGGCCGGTCCGCTCAACACCGTGGTGATCGGCTGGTGCACGACCTCCTCGGCGCTGAGCACGCCGCCGTTGGACTTCATCACGTAGAACGGGACGCGTCCCTCGTCGGTCGAGCCCAGGTCGTCGGTCGAGCTGGTCGAGACCACGTAGCCGGCGAGGCGCTGGCCGATGTTCGCCACGTACGCCGAGAGCCGCGGCTTCACGGCGGCGTCGACGAGGGTGGTCATGGCCCGCTCGTACTCGCGGTACTCGCGCAGCACCTCGCTGCTGATGCTCACCACCGCGTCGGGGTGCTCCTCGGCCAGCACCTCGCGCATCCGCTCCTCGTGACGCGGCTCGGCGTAGGAGTGGAGGAAGCAGACGCCCAGGGTGTCGACGCCGCGGTCGCGGAACCAGCGCGCGACCTCGCGCGCGCCGTCCTCGTCGAAGGGCCGCACCTCGGCGCCGGTGAAGTCGAGCCGTCCGCCGACCGAGCGCACCAGGTCGCGCGGCACGATCCGAGGCGGCTTCACCCAGAAGTAGGAGTTGCCGTAGCCGTCGGGCACCGACTGCCGGGCGATCTCGAGCATCGCGTCGTACCCCTCGGTGGTGACGAAGCCGAGGCGGTCGACCTTGCCCTCGAGGAGCTGGTTGGTGGCGACGGTGGTGCCGTGGCTCACCGCGGTGATCGCACCACCGTCGACCGGCTCGCCCCGCCCGCCCATCATCTCGAGCACCTTGTCGATGCCGGCCAGGAACCCGTCGGCCGGGTTCGCCGGCGTCGAGGGCGTCTTGGTGGTGACCAGCTCGCCGGTGTCCTCGTCGAGGGCGACCACGTCGGTGAACGTGCCGCCGGTGTCGATGCCGACGCGGATCCGGCGAGACGACTGCATGGGGTCGATTCAAGCAGGCCCGGTCCTGGCGCGCCCCGGTGCAGACTGGTGGGATGAGGGTGGTGATCCGCGGCCGCGACCTGCCCGGAGCGGCCGCAGCGGGGTACGACCGGATCGGCGTCGGCCTCCAGGTGCGTTCCGAGCCGGTCGGGGTGGTGCCGGGCGATGCGTCGGAGGCCCGCTGGGAGACCGAGGTGGTCGTCGACGGAGACGACTTCCGAGGTGCTGCGGTGCACGGGCGCCGCGGCGAGCGGTTCCTCTACCTGACCTGGGGCGACGTCGCGGGCGGCGGCTTCGCGATGTTCCGCCGCGCCAAGCTGATGCTGTCCAGGGTCGAGCCGGCACTGGTCGCGGACGCGTCGGTCTCCGGGCGTTCGCTGGTGGCCGAGGTGGTGCTGACCGACGAGAAGGGCGGCCCCCGCTGTGCGCGGGTGGACCCGCCGGCGGTGCGCTGGAGCGTCGAGCGCGGCTGAGCTCAGGCGTCGGGCGGGCGTTCGTTGTAGACGCCGGCCTGCTCCTGACCGGTCAACCGCTGGATCTCGGTCATCACCCGGTCGGTGATCTCACGCCGCGCGCGGCCCGGGGGCACTCCGTCGTACTGCCCACGCACGTCGATCGGCTCGCCGAAGGTGACCGTCACGCGCACGAGCCGGGGGCGGTTGGAGCCGACCGGCTGCAGCCGCTCGGTCCCGATCAGCCCGACCGGGACGATCGGGGCACCCGAGGTGAGGGCGAGCTGTGCCACACCGGTGCGACCGCGGTAGAGGCGACCGTCGCGCGACCGCGTGCCCTCGGGGTAGATCCCGAAGGCGCCGCCCTCGGCGAGCACGCCCAGCGCCGTGTCGAGACTGGCCAGGGCGGCCTTGGAGTCGTCGCGGTCGACCGGCAGGGCACCCACGATCTCGAACCACGTCTTGATCAGGAAACCCTTGATCCCCGGGCCCTCGAAGTAGTCCTTCTTGGCCAAGAAGCTGACCGGCCTGGGCGCCACGGCGGGGATCACCACACTGTCGATGAAGCTCCGGTGGTTGCTGGCGATGATGAGAGAACCCGTGAGCGGGATGTTCTCGGTGCCACTGACTCGCGGCCGCCAGATGGCGCGCAGCAGCGGCGGGACCAGCCGATGCATGAGGCCGTAGATCACGCGTTCATCTTGCCGCACCGGCTCCGGGGTGACGCGTCGGTCTCAGTGGTCGCTCTGGCGCTTCCAGACGTACGGCGTGCTGGTCGTGACCGCGACCAGGCCCGAGCGCTCCAGGATCGGCCGCGACATCGCCGTGCAGTCGCTGTTGATCAGGCGCACGCCCTCGTCGAGGGCGGCGGCGGCACGCGCGGCGGTGAGGGCGCGGTAGATCCCCTTGCCCCGCCACTGCGGCAGCGTCGAACCGCCCCAGATACCGGCGAACTCGGTGCCCTCCACCCGGGCCAGGCGCCCGGAGCAGATCACGTGACCATCGGCCTCGGCGATCCAGAACTGCTCGAGCCCCTTCATCCGGTCGAGCCGCTCGAGCATCTCCTCCCCCGACGGGCCGCCGCCGAAGATCTCGGCCGCGACCGCGCTGGCCTCGGTCACCAGGGCGTCGCGCTCGGGCAGGAGGTCCACCCGTCGCACGGTCACGCCGTCGGGCAGGTCGACGTTCACCGCCAGCGCCTTCGCCTCACCCACCATCACGGTCTCGACCTCCTCGGGCACCAGCCCGTGGGCCTCGAGCCGTTCACCGAGGTCGGCCGGCGCGTCGTGACCGCGGGTCTTCCACTCGAACTCCTCCATCGCCGGGTCCGCGGCGAAGTGGTCGATCGTCTCGGCGATCAGCGCGTCCACGTCCGCGACCCCGTCGAGGCTCTCGTAGCTGACGAAGCCGCCGTTGCTGAACTTCGCGCGCCACAGCGGGCCGGACCGGTCCCAGCTCGCCGCCCCCTGCACCTCCGCGACCCCGCGCAGCTGGGCGTCGTAGGCGGCGAGAAGGGTGGCTGCGTCGTCGGTCATGGTTCTCCTGGTCGTCGGCGAGTGTGCACGTCTGCGACGCCCAGCATTGCCCGAGTGGTCGGTCGGGTGCGAGTGGATAAGGGCGCGGGCGCCGGTGACTCGACTCGGACTCGACTCGGACTCGAGCGGCGAGGAGGCGGCGGACGGCCCGGAAATGGCGGAAGGGCCCTCGTAGGTATGAGCTACAAGGGCCCTCCGCGTGGTGGTCCGCTGGGCCTCGGAACGAGTCCGTGGTCCGGCGGCTCACCTGGCGATCAGTACTGGTGACGCTCCCGATCGATCCAGTCCTCGTCTCCGACCCCGGCGGCCCCGTCACCTGGCCTCCGCGGCACCTCTCCCAGCAGGCTGGGCGGCCACCGTACGGATCTTCGTCTCCGACCGATCCCGCTCTCCCCGGAGGGAGTGCGTAGGGAGAGTTCTACGGGGCGAAACCCCAGTGCCACAAGGGGTTCCGGCACCCGAGATCGAGAATGTTCGTTGTCCACCGGTGCGTCCACAGACATCCGGCCGTTCGTCCACAGCTCTCGCCGCTGTCTCCACAACACCGGCGGTCCGGTGTGGACGAGTGGCCTAGACCAGTGGGCTTCGCTGCCGGGCGGGTGTGGGGGTGGATCCCACCCGCCACGGCTTCACCATGTGAACGTGGTGAAGCGTCTGTTCTCGGGGCGAATTCACCATGAGAAGCCGATGGTCGCCCACTTCACATGATGAAGCTGGGGCGCGCGGGGCCGGGCCGGAAAGGGCCGGAAATAGGTGAAGGGCCCTCATAGGTATGAGCTACAAGGGCCCTTCGTGTGGTGATCCTCCGCAGGCAAGCCCGCGGTCCCTCACCATCGACCGGTACTGGTGACGCTCCCGATCGATCCAGTCCTCGTCTCCGACCCCGGCGGCCCCGTCACCTGGCCTCCGCGGTACCTCTCCCAGCAAGCTGGGCGGCCACCGTACGGATCTTCGTCTCCGACCGATCCCGCTCTCCCCGGAGGGAGTGCGTAGGGAGAGTTCTATGGCCCAGAGCCCCACGCCCACAAGGGGTTCCGGCACCTTTTCTCGACATACTTCGGGTTCCGGCGTGTCCTCCACAGACACGCCCGGCCTCGTCCACAGACAACCAGCCGCCCTCCACAGGATCGGGCCGGCCCTGTGGAGGAGCCGGCCTCAGGATCCGGCGGCCTCGAACGCCGCGGCGACCTCGAGCAGGCGCCGGTCCGCGCCGAACGGCGCCACGATCTGCACGCCGACCGGGAGGCCGTCGGTGGTGGTGCCCGCCGGTACCGAGATCGCCGGGCAACCGGTCACCGTGATCACGTACGCCGATCGCATCCAGTCCAGGTACGTCGTCATCGGTCGGTCGTTGATCCGGTTCGGGTACTCCTGGTCCGCCGGGAAAGGCGGCACCTGCGAGGTCGGCAGCACCAGCACGTCGTACGACTCGAAGAACAGACGCATCCGGTCCGCCAGGACGGTGCGCTGCGTGTAGGCCCGGGCCACGTCGGCACCCGTGAGGCCCTCGCCGGCGCGGATGTTGTCGGCGAGCGACTGCTTGAACGCGTCGGGGTGTGCGGCGAGCAGGTCGGCGAACCCGGCCTGGAACATCCAGGCCCGCAACGTCCGGAAGGTGTCCTCGGCCTCGGCGAGATCGGGATGGGCCGGGTCGACGTGCGCGCCGGCGGTCGCGAACCGGCCGCCGGCCTCCTCCACGACGCGCGCCACCTCTCTGTCGACGTCGAAGAGCCGCCCGAGGTCGGTGCTGAGCGCCACTCGCAGCCCGCGCAGGTCGCCGCGCACCGGTGGTGAGAATGTCGTACCGGCGTCGGCCAGCGCGGTCGGCACGCGTGGGTCCGGACCGGAGATGACCGACAGCAGCAGGGCGAGGTCGTCGACGTTGCGCGCCAGCGGACCGCTGGTGGCGGTGGTCTCCCAGAAGTTGTCGGTGGGCCACGACGGCACGCGGCCGAGACTCGGGCGCAGACCGACGACGCCGCAGAACGAGGCCGGGTTGCGCAGCGAGCCGCCCATGTCGGAGCCGTCGGCGAGCGGCACCATCCCCGCCCGGAGCGCGCACGCCGCTCCCCCGCTCGAGCCGCCCGCCGAGCGCGTGGGGTCGACCGGGTTGAGGGTGGTGCCGAAGACGGGGTTGAAGGTGTGGGAGCCGGCCGCGAACTCCGGCACGTTGGTCTTCCCGATCGTCACCGCCCCGGCCGCGCGGATCCGCTCCACAACCAGGTCGTCGGCGTCCGAGACGTGGTCGGCGAAGAGCGGCGACCCGTACGTCGTGCGCCAGCCGGCGACCTCGTGGGTGTCCTTGTAGGCGAAGGGCAGTCCGTGCAGCGCGCCGAGCGCGGCACCGCTCGCCGCCTGCTCGTCGGCGACCGCGGCCCCTTCGCGAGCACGGCCCTCGTCGAGGCTGACGATGGCGTTCAGCTCCGGGTTGCGCTCGCCGATCCGGACGAGGTGGAGGTCGAGCAGCTCGCGCGCGGAGATCTCACGACGTCGTACGGCGTCCGCCATCGCGCGGGCGGTCGAGTCGACCGTGAGATCACTCATCCGTCACTCCCGTCACATGCTCGACGCCCTCATGGCGCTTCTCGGGGGTTGCAACCCGTGAGATGCGCAGTGATCGCCGGTGAGCCAGGTATCCCGACACCATCACCCCCGCCGCCCAAGGCGGCCGGCGGCGACGCCGAGGAGGACGAGGCCCGCGCCGACGGCGATCCCGCGCAGGAAGTCCTGCTGGGACGACGCGGGGCGGGGCGGGGCGGTGAAGACCTGGCCGGCCTCGCGGGAGGGCGCAGCGTCAACCGCAGACTCGGCGGGCGTCGCCGGCCCGCCTGCGATCGCCGCACCGACGTTGTCGAAGAACTCTGCCGCCATCCGCTTCGACACCGAGCCCAGCATCCGCTGCCCGACGCCCCCGACCATGCCGCCGACCACGGCGTCCGCGTCGTAGGTGACCCGGGTCGCACCCTCGCCAGCCGGCTCGAACCCGACGTTCACAGTGGCGTCGATGGTGCCCGGTGCGCCGGCACCCTGCAGCCGCATCACCAGCGACTCGTGCTCGCGGAGGTCACCGAGCGCACAGGTGCCGTCGTAGGTGCCGCGGATCGCGGCGACCCCGGCGGTGACCGTCATCGTGTAGGTGTTGTCCCCGGTCGACTGGAGCCGCTCGCAGCCCGGGATCGTCCCGACGAGCACGCCGGGGTCGAGCAGGGCCTCCCAGACCTTCTCGACGGGGTAGGGAAGGGTGTTGTCGCCACTGATCTTCATCGGGACTCCTCGTGCTGCTCGCGCAGGTGGAACAGGTCGGACGGCGAGATCGGCATCGCGGTGATCGCGAAGCCCTCGGCGTCGGAGATCGCCGAGGCGAACACCGCAGCGGACGGGATCACCCCGGCCTCGCCGGCGCCCTTGATGCCCAGCGGGTTCAGCGGCGACGGCGTCTCGAGGTGGTCGATGTCGATGCGGGCGGGGACCTCGGTGACGTAGGGCATCAGGAAGTCCATGAACGACGCGTTGAGCAGCTGGCCCGACTCGTCGTAGGCCATCCGCTCGTAGAGCGCCCCACCGACGCCCTGCGCGACCCCGCCCTGGATCTGCCCCTCCACGATCATCGGGTTGATCAGCGGCCCGCAGTCGTGGACGACGGCGTACTTCAGGATCGTGATCTCGGCGGTGTCGGGGTCGGTCTCGACGATCGCCGCGTGCATGCCGGAGGCGAACGTCGAGCGCTCGGGGCTGTAGAAGTCGCGGCCCTCGAGGCCGGGCTCGTCGTCCTCGGCGACCGGTGGCTTGCCCGGGTCGCCGACCGAGAACTGCGTGGCCGCCTTGGAGGCCTCGTCGAAGGCGTAGCGCAGCGGGTTGGACAGGACCGCGACCGTGCCGAGGTCGATCGAGGCGGTGCCGGGAGGAGTGCCGCGCACCGTGACGGCGCCATCGACGATCTCGAGGTCGTCGGGTGAGGCCTCGAGGGCCTCGGCCGCGATCCGGAGCGCCTTCTCGCGGGCGCGCGTCGCCGCGAGGTGGACGGCGGACCCGCTCATCACCGCGGCCCGCGAGGCGAACGTGCCCACGGCGTAGGGCATCCGGCGGGTGTCGCCGGTGACCACCTCGACGTCCTCGAACCGGCAGCCGAGCACGTCCGCGGCGATCTGGGCGAACACGGTCGCGTGCCCCTGTCCCTGCGTGGTCAGCCCGGTCGCGACCTTGACCTTGCCCGAGGTCTCGATGTGCACGTGGGCGCCCTCGTAGGGGCCGACGCCCGTGCCCTCGACGTAGCAGGCGAGCCCGATCCCGACCCGGCGTCCCTCCGTGGCCATCTCCTCGCGGAACCGCGGGAACTCGTCCCACCCGATCAGGTCCTTGAGCTTCTGCAACGACGCGGGGTAGTCGCCGGAGTCGTACTCCAGCTCGCGGCCGTCCTGGAAGATCAGCCCCTGGTCGTAGGGGAACTCGTCGGGCTGGATGAAGTTGACCGACCGCACCTCCGCCCGGTCGCGGCCGAGCGCCTCGGCGATCGCATCCATCGTCCGCTCCATGACGTAGCAGCCCTGCGGCCGGCCGGCGCCGCGGTACGGCGTGACCATCACCGTGTTCGTGTAGAGGCTCTCGAAGACGACCCGGTAGGCGCCCGGCTTGTAGGGCCCGAGCAGCTGGGTCGAGGTGATGATCGGGACGATCAGGCCGTAGGGGATGTAGGCGCCGTGGTCGTGCCAGAACTGCACGTCGAGGCCGAGCACCCGCCCGTCGTCGTCGTAGCCCACCTCGACGTGGTGCACCTGCCCCCGCTCGTGCGCGGAGGAGATGAAGTGCTCGCGACGGTCCTCGGTGAAGCGCACCATCCGGCCCAGCTGACGCGCCGCCAGCGGCACGAGCAGCTCCTCGGGCCACGGATGGTTGATCTTGACGCCGAACCCGCCACCCACGTCGGGGGTCACGACATCGACCTGGCCGAGGTCGAGGCCGAGCTTCGTGGCGACGGCCGCCCGGACGCCGGTCGAGGTCTGGGTCGACGTCCAGACCGTCATCCGGCCGACGTCGGGATCCCACCGGGCGACCGTGCCGCGGCCCTCGAGCGGCATCGAGGCGCTGCGCTCGACGGTGAGGTCGAGCGAGAGCGTGTGCGGTGCGGCCGCGATCGCGCCTCGGGCGTCGCCGTTCTCCTGCTCGAGGCGCGCCGCGACGTTGCCGGGTACGTCGTCGTGCACGAGGCGGTCAGCGGCACGCGCGGCCTCGATCCCGACCACCGGCGGCAGCAGATCGTAGGTGACCCGGATCCGGGCGACGGCGTCCTCGGCGAGGTAGCGGTCGTCGGCGACCACGAAGGCGATCGCCTCGCCGACGTGGTTCACCTCGTCGGGCGCCAGTGCGTACTGCGTACGGCCGTGGGTGAGCGACGGATGCGGGATGAGCAGCGGCAGGGGCTCGGCCATCGGCCCGGACAGGTCGTCGTGGGTCCAGACCAGGTGGACCCCGTCCACGTCGAGCACCCCCGAGACGTCGATGTCGACGATCCGGGCGTGGGCATGCGGCGATCGGAGCACCGCAGCGTGGAGGACGTCGCGGCCGACGCCGACGTCGTCGGCGTAGCGGCCCTGCCCGCGCAGGAAGCGCTGGTCCTCGACCCGCTGGACCCGCTCGCCGAACATCCGGGTCGTCACGAGTCGTCCTCCCCTGCCGCGATCCCCGCTGCGATCCCCGCTGCGATCCCCGCCTCGATCTCGGCCGCCCGCAGCACCGACCGCACGATGTTGGTGTAGCCGGTGCAGCGGCACAGGTTGCCCGCGACCATGGCGCGGGCGTCGTCCTCGGTGGGCGAGGGTCGCTCGCGCAGCCCGGCCGTGATCGTGGTGAGGAAGCCGGGAGTGCAGAAGCCGCACTGGAGGCCGTGGCACTCGGCGAACGCCTGCTGCACCGGCCCCAGCGAGCCGTCGGCGTTGCCCAGGCCCTCAACGGTGGTGATCTCGCAGTCGACGGCCGAGACCGCGAACATCAGGCACGAGCGGGTCGGGCGGCCGTCGACGAGCACCGTGCATGCCCCGCAGACGCCGTGCTCGCACCCCACGTGCGTGCCCGGGAGGGCGAGGTCGTGGCGCAGGGCGTCGGACAGCAGCCGCCGGGCCGGCAGGCGTACGTCGTGCGCCACGCCGTTCACGACGAGGCGGAGGTCGTGCAGCTGCTCGCTCATCGCCGCGCCCTCGCATCGTCGTACGCCGCTCGCACGACGCGGGCGGTGAGCACCCGGACGAGGCGGCTCCGGTAGGCGGCCGTGGCGTGGATGTCGTCGCCGGGGTCGAGGTGCGACAGCGCGAGGTCGGCAGCCGAGTCCGTCGAGCTCGTCGCGACCACGCCTCCCAGGGCCTCGGTCAGGTCGACCACGGTCGGCACGTCGGCGACCGAGAGGTAGCCGGCGCGGGCGTCGACCACCGCGTCACCCTCGACCCGCACCAGCGCGGCGACGCCGCAGAGCGCGTAGTCGCCGTGCCGGCGCGCGATCTCCTCGAAGCCGATCCCCGTGCCGTGCTCGAGGGCTGGGAAGAAAGCCTCCACCGCGATCTCGTCGTGGGCCACGGTCGACTCCAGCGGGCCGGCGAAGAGGTCGGCGGCCGCGATCTCGCGGGTGCCTCGGGCCGACGCCGCCGTCACGGACCCGCCGAGCAGCGCCAGCACCATCGGCAGCTCCGCGGCCGCGTCGGCGTGCACCAGCGACCCGACCACCGTGCCGCGGTTGCGGATGGTCGCGTGGGCGACGTGCTCGAGGGCCACGCTCAGCAACGGCTGCACCCGCCGTACGTCCGACGAGTCGAGCACGTCGGAGTGCCGGGCCAGAGCACCCACCCGTACGCCGTCCGGGTCGGCGCGCACGTGGTCGAGGTCGGGGAGTCCGTTGATGTCGACGAGCGTGGAGGGCGCCGCGAGCCGCATGTTGAGCAGGGGCACCAGGCTCTGCCCGCCCGCGAGCACCTTCGCCCCCGGATCGGCCGCGAGGGCCTCCAGCGCGTGCTGGAGACCCTGCGGACGGACGAACGCGAACGGTGCCGGCTTCACATCACTCCTGCATCGGATCGGCCCGATGACCCGGTGGCGGGGTCGAGGGATCGTCCACCGGATGGGACAAGGCGGCCGTGACCCGGCCGCTGCCGGAGCTCCCCCGGCCGTTGACCAGGTGGTAGTAGACGATGACCATGATCGTGCCCAGGGCGATGCCGCTCAGCGAGAAGTCGCTCCCGAAGGTCAGGGAGACCCCGCCGATGCCGGCGATGAGCCCGGGAGCCAGGCCCACGAGGTTGACGGGGTCGCCGAAGTCGACGCCGTTCTCGACCCAGATCTTGGCTCCCACCAGACCGATCATGCCGTAGAGGATCACGGTGATCCCGCCGAGCACCCCCCCGGGGGTGGCGCTCACGAACGCGCCGAACTTCGGACACAGCCCCAGCAGGATCGCCACCACCGCGGCCACGTAGTAGGCGGCCGTCGAGTACACCTTGGTCGCCCCCATCACCCCGATGTTCTCGGCGTACGTCGTCGTCGGGGAGCCGCCGAACGAGCTCGACAGCGCCGTCGCGAACCCGTCGGCGGCCAAGGCCTTGCCCATGTAGGGGTCGAGGTCGGTCTTGGTCATCTCGGCCACGGCCTTCACGTGACCGGTGTTCTCCGCGATCAGCGCGATCACGCCGGGCAGCACCAGCAGGATGAAGGTCAGCGAGAAGCTCGGGGCGTGGATAGCCGAGACCCCGTCGGGGTTGTGGCCGTGGGGGAACCCGATCCAGGACGAGTCCTTGACACCGCCGGGCCCGGACCAGTCGACGCGGTGGTGGTCGACCTGCTGGCCGTTGCTGCTGCCGGTGATGGAGTGGATGGTGCCGAACAGCAGATCGCAGAGCCACGAGAGCACGTAGCCGAAGAGCAGAGCGAGAAGGACGGCGATCCGCGACCAGAAGCCCGGCAGCAGCACCGCCGCACACACCATGACCGTGGCGGTGAGCAGCGCGATCCACTGGTCCTGCGGCCAGTAGACGCCGGCGACGACTGGCGCGAGGTTGAAGCCGATCAGCATCACCACGGCGCCGGTCACGGCCGGCGGCAGGACCTTGTGGATCACGCGTGCGCCCGCGAAGTGCACGAGCACACCGATGATGCCGAGCGCCAGACCGGCGACGAGGATCGCGCCCGTCACGTCGGCCGAGTCGCCGTGGTGCACGGCGCGGATCGCGGTCACGCTGGCGACGAACGACGCGCTGGTGCCGAGGTAGCTGGGCACCCGGTTCGAGGTGACCAGCAGGAAGAGGATCGTGCAGATCCCCGAGAACAGGATCGCCAGGTTGGGATCGAGCCCCATGACCACGGGGAAGACGAAGGTGGCACCGAACATCGCCACCACGTGCTGGGCTCCCAGCCCGATCGTCCGGCCCCACGGGAGCCGCTCGTCGGGTGCGACCGGCTCGCCGGGCGCCGGCGTCACCTCTCGCCAGCTGAACATCGTCGACATCTGGATCCTCCTCGTCGTGAAGAACCGAACACCCCCATCTGGTGACCCACATCACACACCCGCATCGCCCGAAAGCGTCGGAGGAACGCCGTGGGCCGCTCGTCGGCGGGCGGCGCGGGCGGGGGCGAACAGCCGCTAGCGTGGGCGGGTGAGCAGCCCCGAGCCGCGCCCGCGGACCCTGCCGGTGGCGGCCCCGCCCCGGGTCGACGCGTGGCTGCGGGCCGCGCCCGACGGACCCGCCCGGGTCCTGCACGCGTGTGGCGCCGCCGTCCACTTCGACGTTGCGGGCCGGTGCGTGAGCCTGGTGGGTCCGCGCGGCCCGAGACTCCCCACTTCTTTGCGTTGCAATGTGGCACGGGTGTCGTCATCGGGACCCACCACGGCTTATGTTGAAGGTGGGATCCTTCACTGGGGTGGACGCACTCTGGTGACCCGTCGGTTCGTGGATGTTCGCGCGCCACGCTTCGATGCGGCACGGGTTCCGAAGGCGAGCCCGGCCGTCGCAATGGGATCCCCCCGGTCCCGCGCGGTCGGGCTCGTCGCCTTCGCGCCACGCATCGACGCCGCCTCCGTGGCAGATCTCGTCGGTCGCGGCGACGGCCTGACGCCGCTCGGCGACGACGTCGTCTGCGGCTGGCTGGCGGTCCACCGCGCCACCGGCATGCCGACCGCGGACGTCGACACAGCCCTGCGGCCGCTGCTCCCCCGCACCACGACGCTCTCCGCGACCCTGCTCGAGTGCGCCCTCGCCGGCGAGGTGGCCGAGCCGGTCGCGACGTACCTCCGCTCCCTCGGTACGACGGGCCAGGACGTTGCGCGGGAGTCGCTGGAGGCCTTCGGCCACAGCTCCGGACTCGGCCTCGCCCACGGCATCGACCTCGCGCTGGCGGACCTGACCATGACGGAGGCGGCATGAGCACCGACCACGTCGAGCTCCGGGCGGGTGCGTACGCCGACTCGGTGACCCTGCTCCAGGTGAGCCGTCAGGTGCAGCAGCTGCCCGGCGTGGTGACGGCCCAGGTGGCGATGGCGACGCCGCTCAACGTCGAGGTGCTCGAGCGGATGGGCTTCGCGATCCCTGCCGACGCGACGGTCAACCACCTGGTGGTCGCCGTACGGCTCGACGGCGCGGACGACCTCGAGGCCGTGCGGGGCGAGGTCGACCGCGCGCTGAGCGACAGCCGTCGTGCCGTCGCCGGACCTTCCGAGGAGGCGCCGCCCCGCACCACCGCCTCGGCGCTGCGGCGCGCCCCCGCCGCGGTCGTGCTGGTCTCGGTGCCCGGCACCAGCGCCGCGGTCGAGGCCGTGGACGCGCTGGAGGGCGGCAGCGACGTGATGGTCTTCAGCGACCACGTGCCGGTCGAGCAGGAGATCGCCCTCAAGACCCTGGCCACCGAGCGCGGCCTGCTGGTGATGGGTCCCGACTGCGGCACCGCCGTCGTCGACGGTATCGGCCTCGGCTTCGCCAACGTCGTCGCCCCCGGTCCGGTCGGCATCGTGGCGGCCTCGGGCACCGGCTGCCAGCAGGTGCTGGCGCTCCTCGACCACGCGGGCGTCGGCGTCGCTGCGGCGTACGGCGTCGGCGGCCGCGACCTGTCGGCCGCCGTCGGAGGCCTCTCGACGCGCACCGCCCTGGCCCGGCTCGACTCAGACCCGGCGGTCGAGCTCGCGCTGCTGGTCTCCAAGCCGCCCGCCGACGAGGTGGCCGCCGCGCTCACGTCGTACGCCGACGGGCTGGGCACCCCCGTGCTCACCGCCCTGCTCGGCCCCGGACGCCCCGACCTCACCGCCGCCACCGAGGACGTGCTCCGCCGACTCGGCGTGGCCGTGCCGGAGTGGCCGGTGGCCGGCAACGCGGTGGCAGCCACCGGGTCCCGCCTGCACGGGCTCTTCGTGGGCGGCACCCTCAAGGAGGAGGCCGCGGTGCTCTGCGCCGAGGCCGGTGCCGACGCCACCCTCGTCGACTTCGGCGACGACGAGTACACCGAGGGGCGCGCGCACCCGATGATCGACCCGAGCCTGCGCCTCGAGCGGCTGGCCGAGGTGGCCGCCGACCCCGCGACCAGGGTGATCCTGCTCGATGTCGTGCTCGGACATGGCGCGGAGGACGACCCGGCCGCGTCGCTGGCCCCCGCCCTCACCGGCCTGCGACCGTCCGTGGTCGTCGCCGTGGTCGGCACCGCCCACGACCCCCAGGACCGTGACCGCCAGGTCGCGGCTCTGGTCGCCTCGGGCGCCGAGGTGCACCTGTCCAACGCCGGGGCGACCCGGCGCGCCCTGGCCTTGCTCGGAGGCACTGCATGAGCGTCGTCAGCGTCGGCCTCGACCTGCTCGCCGAGGCGGTGGTCGGCCAGGCAGCCGAGGTCACCCGGGTCGACTGGCGCCCACCCCTCCCGGGCACGGAGGACGACCTGGCCACCGTCGCCCTCGACCCGATGCGCGCGGCCGCTGACGCGCAGGCACTCGAGCGCATGCTCGCCGTGCAGGCGCGCCTGGTGGACGTCGTACCGGCGCGCGAGGCGCTCGGGCTCGAGACCGGTCAGTTCCTCCACGCCGGCCCGCCGATCGCCTGGGAGCGGGCCTCGGGACCGTTGCGCGGCGCGCTGATGGGAGGGGCGGCGCTCGAGGGCCTGGTCGACGACCCCGAGGACGCCGCCGCCCTCTTTGCGAGTGGCACCGGGGTGAGCCTGGAGCCCTGCCACCACCACCGGTCGGTGGGACCGATGGCAGGCGTCGTCACCCCGAGCATGTGGATGTTCGTGCTCGAGGACCCCGGCACCGGCGCGCGCACGCACTGCACGCTCAACGAGGGGCTGGGCAAGGTGCTGAGGTACGGCGCCTACTCCCCCGACGTGCTGGCCCGGCTGCGGTGGATGGGTGACGTGCTCGGCCCGCTCCTCCAGGGGGCGGTGCGGGCTGCCGACCCGGTCGACGTCACCGCGATCCTCGGCCAGATGCTCCAGATGGGCGACGAGGCCCACAACCGCAACCGCGCCGGCACCCTGATGCTGCTGCGCGACCTCGGGCCGGCGCTCGTGTCCAGCGGCGCGGACGCCGCCGACGTCGCGGAGGTGCTGCGGTTCGTCGGCGGCAACGACCATTTCTTCCTCAACCTCGCGATGCCCGCCTGCAAGCTCGCCCTCGACGCGGCTCGCGACCTCGAGGGCTCGACGATGGTCGTCGCGATGTCGCGCAACGGCACCGACTTCGGGATCCAGGTCTCCGGCACCGGCGACGAGTGGTTCACCGGCCCGGCGCAGGTCGCCGACGGCCTCTACCTCGGCGACTACGGCCCCGACGACGCCAACCCCGACATCGGCGACTCCGCGATCACCGAGACGGCCGGGCTGGGCGGCTTCGCGATGGCGACGGCGCCCGCGATCGTGCGCTTCGTCGGCGGCTCCGTGCCCGATGCACTCGCCACCACCCGCCGGATGCGCGAGATCACCCTCGGCGACAACCCGCGCTGGAGCGTGCCGGTCCTCGAGTTCGCCGGCGTGCCGACCGGCATCGACGTCAGCTCGGTGTGCCGCACCGGGATCCTGCCCCAGATCAACACCGGCATGGCGGGTCGCGAGGCTGGGGTCGGTCAGGTGGGTGCCGGACTGGTGACGCCACCGGAGAGCATCTTCCCGGCCGCGCTCCGCCGGCTCGCCGAGCTCACCCGGGAGCGGTCGGCCGCCAGAACGCCTGCCTGAGGTCGACCCTGACCCCGGACGAGCCCGACGGCCGCAGTGGGGTCCCCTCCTCCAGGTAGGTCTGCCGCGCCTCGGCCTGGTGGCTCGGCGGCAGCGACCCGTCGGACCGTACGACGCGCCACCAAGGCACCGGGCCGCCGTGGGCCGCCATCACCGACCCCACGAGCCGCGGGCCTCCCCCACCGACCAGCGGGCCGACCACCTCCGCGATCGCGCCGTACGTCGTGACCCGGCCGCGCGGCACCTGCTCGACGCAGCTGAGCACCAGCTCGACGTAGGCCTCGTGGTCGAGCCGCCGCTCGCTCACCGGTCCTCCTGGATGTCACGCGTCGGCACCACCACGGCGGCCACCACCGCCCCCACCAGGGCCGCGGTGAGGCCGACCAGCCAGAACGAACCCGGCGTCGCGTGCCCGTTGTAGGCGCGGTCGGTGATCCAGACGACCAGCGCCGCCAGCCAGACGGCAGCACCGCGTGGCAGCCACAGCTTCACCAGGTCGGACCCGACCGGCATCTGGCTCGGGCCGTACCCGAGCAGCAACGCGGCCACGTGTGCCGCCAGCAGCGCCCCGGCCGCGACCAGCGTGCCGTTCGGGAACGCCGTCTTGACCACGAGGGCCCACCAGAGCAGGACCACCACCAGCGTCGCCGAGCCCACGAAGTGCTCGGGCCGCAGCGCGAACCCGATCGCGAGAGCCAGCACCACGAGTGCGGCGAACGGCGAGGGCACGAAGCCCTCGGGCGCCGCGGCGTAGAGGGCGAGCATCGAGCCGGCCACGATGACGGCGCGCAGGATCCAGACACTGAGCGGCACCCGGCCGATCCGGGGGAGATTCATCCGCCACCCACCCGTGGCAGCTGGGTCCGGCGCGCGAGCCGGCGCAGGACCTCCTCGAGGGTGCGCGGACCGTTCCACGGCACCACGGGGCAACCGGCCGAGGCCAGCGCTGCCAGCAGGTCGCTGCGGTCGATCAGGCGCATCCGCCACGCCAGCTCGGCGATCCGGGAGTCGCTGTCGGGCCACGCCTCCGGCGTGGTCCCGGAGGGCAGCGGGTCGACCACGATGACGGGCAGACCGCGTCGCACCAGGCGGACCGTCGCGCTGGCCAGGTCCTCCGACAGCATCGGGCTGAGCACGACCACCACGGTGCCTGCGGTCGTCCGGAAGTCGATCTGGTCGATCGCCACGTCACGCGGGAGCCCGGGGCGGACGCGTGCCAGGAGGCCGAGGATGCGGCGCAGGTGGCTGGTGCCGGTGCCGTAGCCGGCGTACTCACCGGCGGGGCTGAGCACTCGGAGCGAGACCCGGTCGCCACCCTGGAGGTACTGCTCGGCGAGGGCCGCCGCCGCGCGCACGGTCACGTCGAGGCTGCTCTCCAGACCGCCCACGCCCTCGGAGAACCCGAAGTCGGCGATCGCGTCGACGATGAGCAGGACGGCGGCGTCCTCCTCGGCCCGCGTCGACTCGACGTGCAGCGCGCCCTGGCGCAGCGAGACCCGCCAGTTGATCCTCCGGAGCCGATCGCCGGAGTGGAAGGCACGGATGGAGGAGAACTCCGAGCCGTCGCCGTCGCGACGAGACCGGTGGGCGCCGATCAGCCCGATCGGTTGCGGCGCCTCGCCGATCGATCGCAGGTGGGTGAGCGTCGGCAGCACGAACATCTCGCGGGGCGGCATCGAGATCGGGCCCCACCGGTACCCGCTCCACCGCGACATCATCGCCACCTTCTCCGAGCCGAGCATCCGGCTCCCCCAGCGGCGCGGCGAGAGCTCGACCGGGACGTCTGCTCCCGGCCGGAAGCAGACCGCGCCCTCGGGCGGGTGGAGTGCGACGTACGGCGCCTGCCCCATCACCCGGGTCACCATCTCCGCGTCCTCGTCGCCCGAGACGTGGAGAGCGCTGCGGGTGCCCTGACCCTCGTGGAGCTGCACGTGGCCCAGGAGGGTGTGAGCGGTCGGCTCGTGGACGGGCTTGTTGAGCAGCGCGATCGCGCCCATCACCAGCAGCGGCGCGACCAGGACGACGAGCGCCGGGCGCCCCAGGATGAGCGCCAGGGCGATGCCGGTCCCGACGAGGGTCAGGCTGCGCGCCAAGGCGGACGTGGGCCGCCAGCGCGACCGGGCCTCGGTCACGTCTGCTCGAGCGCACGGGGCGTCGGCACGGACGCCAGGACGGCGTCGACCACGCGGGGCCCGCTGGCCTGGGTCATCCACAGCTCTGGCTTGACGGTGATCCGGTGGGAGAGCACGGCCCGGGCGACCGCCTTGACGTCCTCGGGGATCACGTAGTCGCGGCCGCGGACCACCGCGAAGCCACGCGCCGCCAGCGCGAGGCCGAGCGAGCCGCGCGGCGAGGAGCCGGTCAGCACGTCCTTGTGGTCGCGCGTCGAGGTGGCCAGCTCGACGCAGTAGCGGGCGACCGACTCGTCCAGCGTCACGGTCTCGACCGCCGCCTGCACGGCCCGGAGGCCGGCGGCGTCGGTGACCTGGGCGAGGTCGACCTCCTCGTGCTGCCGCTCGAGCCGACGCTGGACGACGTCGTACTCCTCGTCGGCGGAGGGGTACCCGAAGCTCACCCGCATCAGGAACCGGTCGAGCTGGGCCTCGGGCAGCGGGTAGGTGCCCTCGTACTCGATCGGGTTGGCCGTGGCCAGCACGTGGAAGGGATCGGGCAGCGGGAACGTCTCACCCTCGACCGTGGCCTGTCGCTCCTGCATCGCCTCCAGCAGCGCCGACTGCGTCTTCGGGGGCGTCCGGTTGATCTCGTCGGCGAGCACCAGCCCCGCGAAGATCGGGCCCCGACGGAACTCGAAGGACCCTTCCTTCTGGTTGTAGAGGAACGAGCCGGTGATGTCGGCCGGCAGCAGGTCGGGGGTGAACTGCACCCGGGCGAAGTCGAGCCCGAGCACCCGCGCCAGACTGCGCGCCGCCAGGGTCTTTCCGAGGCCCGGGAAGTCCTCGAGCAGCACGTGCCCCTTGGCCAGCACCGCCGACAGCACCAAGGTGAGCGGAAGCCGCTTGCCGACGACCGCCTTCTCGACCTCGTCGAGCACATCGCGCGCCAGAGCCGACGCGTCGGTCACCGACATCCGGTCAACGGGGGTCTGGGTCATGGGACAGCTCCTCGATGCGTCTGATGCATTCCTCGATCTCCGTCGGCCGGAGCGTGCGCGGAGGTCCCTCGATCACGCTGACGAGGGTGGGCCCGAGCCGCGACGCGACGCCCGGGTCCCCGCGCCGTAGCCCGAGGCGGTGGAGCCGGTCGTCGGTGAGCCTGACCAGCCGGGCCCGCAGCAGCGGGTCCGCCTCACGCGCGCTCAGGTGGTTCTCCAGCAGTCGGACGTTACCGGCCAGCCCGGAGTCCTGCCCCGACGAGGTCGGCGCGGACGTCGCGGCGATCGTCCACTCGGGCGGGTCGGCGCCACCGCTGTCGAGCACCAGGCCGACGATCGCCACCACCACGCACACCAGCAGGGCGGTGGGCAGCAGCTGCGGGGAGGCCTGCTCGAAGAGGGTGAAGCCGGAGATGACGGCGATCACGAGGGCGGCGAAGACGACCCGGCCCAGCCAGCGCCGACGCGGCGTCATCCGGGCACGGCCTTGGCTCCGAGGGAGAGGTGGATCGCGTGCAGTGCCTCGACGGCTGACTCCCGGCGACTCTCGTCGATCTCGTGCGTCGAGAACCGAGCCTCGCGGTAGAGCGACTCCAGCCGTGAGACCGCCGCACTGTCGGCCGAGACCCGGTCGAGCAGACGCAGGGTGAACTCCGACGACGTCTCCCACGGCTGCCGCGCCGCTTGGACGCGTTCGGCCTGCTCCTCGAACCGGTCCCAGCAGGCCACGATCGCGTTGCGAGGGGTCCCGAACAGGAGCAGTTCGAGCTGGTCGGCGGCATCGCGTCGGATCTCCTCGGCCAACGACTCCGGGTCGTCCAGCACGTCGAACTCCACCTGCTCGGGGCGCGAGGACCGACTCCGGCGCACGATCACGACCTCGCGCAGTCGCCGAAGCCCGAGGAACAGCAGGCACACGACGAGCGCCCCCAGCGCGATCTTGATCGCCGTCGCGAGCGCCTCGAAGACCGGGCTGCTGTGCTGGAGACCGTTGCCGGACCGCAAGAGCGGAGCTCCCAGGAACGACCGCTGGGGGTACGACGGGGTGACCGCGCCGATGCTCGGGTCGATCAGCGTCCCGTGGACGATCCGCTGCGGCCCCGAGCGCGCCGCGAACATGATCATCAGCAGCATCACGCCGACGGCGAGCACCGTGAGCACGACCGCGCTCACGCTCGCACGCCGGGCCGCCGTCATGGACAGCACCGTAACCGTCGGGTCACGGGTGTTCCATCACACCTCGGTCACGGTTCCGCGCGACGCCGCGAGACTTCGGCCGGGCGCTCCCTGGTCAGTACGACGGCTGGCTGGGGTCGATCTGGTTGACCCAGGCCACGACGCCCCCGCCCACGTGCACCGCGTCGGCGTACCCCGCACCCTTGACGATCGCCAGCGTCTCGGCCGACCGGACCCCGGTCTTGCAGTGCATGACGATCTGCGTGCCCGTGTCGACGCTCGGCAGCTGCTCGAGCGCCGACCCGTTGAGGAAGTCACCCTTGGGGATCAGCACCGAGCCGGGGATGTGGTTGATCTCGTACTCGTTGGGCTCGCGCACGTCGACCAGCACGAAGTCGCGCCCACCGTTGTCGCGCTCCTTGAGCATGTGCTCGAGCTGGACCACGGAGATCGTCGAGCCGGCCGCGGCCTCGGAGGCCTCCTCGGAGACCGCACCGCAGAAGGTCTCGTAGTCGATCAGCCCCGTGACGGTGGGGTTCTCACCGCACAGCGCGCAGTTCGGGTCCTTGCGCACCTTGAGCTTGCGGTACTCCATCTCGAGGGCGTCGTAGATCATCAGCCGGCCGACCAACGGGTCGCCGATGCCGGTGAGGAGCTTGATGGCCTCGGTCACCTGGATAGCTCCGATGCTCGCGCACAGCACGCCGAGGACGCCGCCCTCGGCGCAGCTCGGCACCATCCCGGGCGGCGGCGGCTCGGGGTAGAGACAGCGGTAGCAGGGAGCCTCCCTGTCACCGTCCGGGCCGAGGGTCGGTGCGAAGACGCTGGCCTGCCCGTCGAAGCGGTAGATCGAGCCCCAGACGTAGGGGATCCCGAGGAAGTAGGCCGCGTCGTTGACCATGTAGCGGGTGGCGAAGTTGTCGGTGCCGTCGACGATGAGGTCGTAGCCCTCGAAGACGCCCATCACGTTGTCGTTGTCGAGCCGCTCGTCGTGCACGACGACGTCGACCAGCGGGTTGGTCTCCGCGATCGACTCCTTCGCCGAGATCGCCTTGGACTTCCCGATGTCGGACTGCCCGTGGATGATCTGGCGCTGCAGGTTGGACTCGTCGACCTCGTCGAACTCGGCGATCCCGATCGTGCCCACCCCGGCCGCAGCGAGGTAGAGCAGGGCCGGGCTGCCCAGGCCACCGGCGCCGATGACGAGGACCTTGGCGTTCTTCAGCCGCTTCTGACCCCCCATCCCGACGTCGGGGATGATCAGGTGCCGGCTGTAGCGGCGGACCTCGTCCAGGGTCAGCTCGGCGGCCGGCTCGACCAGCGGCGGGTAGGACACGTCGTACTCCTGTGCGTCTCGGGGTGAAAACCTCTGCATCTGGCCAACAGGTCGCGCACCCTCCATGTTCCCGCCATGGTGCCGACCAGGCACGCGCGGCCCGTGCGCGTCCGTCATCCGGACGCGCCCGGCGGGCCAGTAGGGTGCCAGCGTGGGGACCACCGAGCAGAAACCGAGGGGCGGCCGGCTGCCGCGCCGCGAGCGGCGCGCCCAGCTGCTCGACTCCGCGCTCGAGGTGTTCGTCGCCCAGGGCTACCACTCCGCCGCGATGGACGACATCGCCGAGCGGGCCGGGGTCTCCAAGCCGGTCCTCTACCAGCACTTCCCGGGCAAGCTCGACCTCTACCTCGCACTGCTCGACGCGGCGTGCGACGACGTCATCGACAACTGCCGCCGCGCCCTGGCCGCCACCCACGACAACAAGACCCGCGTGGCCGCCGCGATGGCCGCCTTCTACGCCTACGTCGCCGCCGACGGTGGAGCATTCCGCCTGGTCTTCGAGTCCGACCTCACCAGCGAGCCGGCCGTCCGCGAGCACGTCGAGCGGGTCACCACCGAGTGCGCGGCGATGATCGCCGACGTCATCCACGACGACACCGGCCTGCCCGGCGAGGCGTCGCGGCTGCTGGCGGTGTCGCTGGTGGGAATGGCCCAGGTGAGCGCGAGGTTCTGGATCTCCGAGGCCGCCGGCATCGACCAGGCCCAGGCGGTCGAGCTGGTCAGCGCGCTCGCCTGGCGCGGGATCCGGGGCTATCCCCTCACCGACGAGCACTGACCCCGCCCCACGACGAAGGAGAGACATGGAAGTCAAGATCGGAGTGCGCCACGCACCCCGCGAGCTGGTCGTGGACGTCACCGGCTCCGCCGAGGACGTCGAGGCCGCCCTGGCCGAGGCGCTGTCGGGCGACCACGCGACGTTCGCCCTCACCGACACCCGCGGCCGCCGGGTGATCGTGCCGGCGCACGCCGTCGCCTACCTCGAGATCGGCACGAACACCACCGGGACGGTCGGCTTCCGCGGCTGAGACGCCACGCCCGGCGGGCGGGCCAGCGGGGCGTTGACTCGTCGGCGCGCCATCATGGGAGCGAGGCGGCGACCGGCTGCGGCGCCGCACGACACAGGAGGCTCACATGGGTTGGTTCTTCGTCATCGTGATGGGGATCATCATCGGGCTCTTGGGCAAGTTCGTCGCCCCAGGAAACCGCGACAACATCCCGCTCTGGCTCACGATCGTCTGCGGCATCGGCGGGGTCCTGATCGGCTACGGCCTGTTCGGGGGCACCCCACGGATCGACTGGACGGCGTTCTTCGCCTCGATCGTGATCGCCGCGATCCTCGTGATGATCGCGGCCGCGGTCACCGGCCGGACCAAGAAGGCCTGACCGCCTGCTCGACACGACCCCGCTCCGGCTCCGCCGGGGCGGGGTCCGTCACATCCTGGTTTGACGAGCCGCGCGGAGGGAACGGTGTCGCGGGACCGGCCCCACCGGGTCGGCCCCTGACACCCCGGAAGGACCACCGTGACACTCACTGCTTCGACCATCTCGCCGATGGCGCTCACCTCGAGCGCGTGCGACAACCACGCCTGGAGCCTCGGCTCACTGATCATCCTCCTCATCGGCGGCGTGATCATCGGCCTGCTCGGCAAGTTCCTGGCACCGGGTTCGCGCGACAACATCCCGCTGTGGCTGACCGTCGTGTGCGGCATCGTCGGCATCCTGCTGGGCAACTGGCTCTACGTCGACGTCTTCGGCGGCAAGTGCGCCACCAGCGGCGTCGACTGGCTGCGCCACATCGTGCAGATCCTCACCGCGGCCGTGCTGGTCGCCATCGCGGCCACCGTCACCGGTCGCAGCCGCCGCGTCTGACGCTGGCGAGCGGATGGTCGGAGCTAGGCCGAGAGGCCGATCTCGGCCATCCGCTCGTTGTGGCGCTCGGTGATCCGGGTGAACATCCGGCCGATCGCGGCCAGGTCGAGCCCGGGCCGGTCGATCCCACCAGCCAGCAGGGCGGTCAGGGCGTCGCGCTCGGCGGCGACCCGCTGCGCCTGGGTCAGAGCCTCACCCATCAGCCGCCGGCCCCATAGCGCGAGCCTGCCCCCGAGCTTCGGGTCGTCCGCGATCGCCTGCCGGATCCGGCGTACGGCGAAGTCGGCCTGCCCGGAGTCCTCCAGCGAGGCGATGATCAGGTCTCGGGTGTCGGTGTCGAGGTACGCCGCGATCTCCCGGTAGAAGTCCGCGGCCAGGCCGTCGCCGACATAGGCCTTGATCAGCCCCTCGTACCAGTCCGCCGGAGCCGTGTGGACGTGGAAGGAGTCGATGGCCGCCTCGAACGGCGCCATCGCCTCGAACGGATCGGCGCCCAGGGCCCGGATCCGGTCGTGCAGCCGGGCGACGTGGCCGAACTCCAGGCTCGCCATGCCACTCATCTCGACCTTGTCGCGCACGCTCGGCGCGAGCTTGGCGTCGTCGACCAGCCGCTCGAACGCCGACAGCTCGCCGTAGGCGACCGCGCCGAGGAGGTCGATCACGGCCAGCCGGTACTCGTCGTCGTCGAAGACGACCTCGGCCGGCGCGGGCACCGGCGAGCCGTCCGGCCCGGATTGAGTCATGCTCACACGCTACCGATAGACTGGGGTGGTCCCCGCGCGAGCGGTGAGGACGCGCGCTCTCTCGAGCGAGTCAGGGAGCGCCGTGGCATGTGCGCGGCAGACGCAAGGGTCAGAGCCTGGGTCGGCCGCACGACTGATCGACGACCACCAGACTCAGAACCGAAAGCGAACTCCACAACGTGACCACCTTCCGTGAGCTCGGGGTCCTCCCCGAGATCTGCGACGCGCTCGAGCGCGGCGGCATCACCACCCCCTTCGCCATCCAGGAGATGACCCTCTCGGTCGCCCTGCTCGGCACCGACCTGATCGGCCAGGCCCGTACGGGCACCGGCAAGACCCTCGCGTTCGGCATCCCGGTGATGCAGCGCAGCGTGGTCTCGACCGACCCGGCGTACGCCGACCTTCCGCAGGGCAAGCCGCAGGCCCTCATCGTCGCCCCGACCCGCGAGCTCGCGCTCCAGGTGAGCGGTGACCTCGCCCTGGCCAGCAAGGACCTCGGGCTCCGCGTCCTGACCGTGTACGGCGGTGTGCCCTACGAGCCGCAGCTGGAGGCGCTCAGCTCCGGCGTCGACATCGTGGTGGGCACCCCCGGGCGCCTGATCGACCTGTGCAACCGCCGCTCGCTCGACATCTCCCACGTCCACGCGCTCGTCCTCGACGAGGCCGACGAGATGCTCGACCTCGGCTTCCTGCCCGACGTGGAGAAGCTGCTCAGCATGACCCCCGAGACGCGGCAGACGATGCTGTTCTCGGCCACCATGCCCGGGGCGATCGTCTCGCTGGCCCGCACCCACATGCGGCACCCGATGAACATCCGTGCCGAGTCGTCGTACGACACCCAGCTGGTGCCCGCGACCGCCCAGTTCATCTTCCAGGCCCACGACCTCGACAAGCCCGAGATCATCGGCCGGATCCTCCAGGCCGACGACGCCGAGAAGATCATCGTCTTCACGCGCACCAAGCGGCAGGCGCAGCGGATCGCCGAAGACCTGGCGGAGCGAGGTTTCAGCGCCTCACCCCTGCACGGCGACATGGCGCAGGTGGCGCGTGAGAAGGCGCTGGCCAAGTTCCGCGACGACAAGTACCGCGTCCTGGTGGCGACCGACGTCGCGGCTCGCGGCATCGACGTCCAGGGCGTCTCCCACGTCATCAACTACACCTGCCCCGAGGACGAGAAGACCTACATCCACCGGATCGGCCGCACCGGCCGCGCCGGCGCCACCGGTATCGCGGTGACCTTCGTGGACTGGGCCGACCTCCACCGCTGGAAGATGATCAACAAGGCGTTGGACCTGCCCTTCGACGAGCCGCAGGAGACCTACTCGACCTCCGAGCACCTCTTCCACGACCTCGGCATCCCGGCCGGCACCAAGGGCCGCATCGTCGACCCCGCCCCGGTCGAGCCCAAGCCGCGCAAGGACGACGGCGGACGCCCGCCGCGCTCCGGCGAACGCCCCGCCCGCAACCGGTCCCGCTCGCGCACCCGCGGGGGCAAGCAGGTCACCGGCGACGCGGGTGCGACGAACGCGGCTCCTGCTGCGACTGGGACCGACGGTGCCTCGCGCTCGGAGGGTCAGACGCGCAACCGCCGGCGCCGCCGCCGCAGCCCGGGTTCCTCGACCCAGGGCTGAGCAGACGAGTCGCGGCGTCGCTCAGGCGACGACGACGACCGGGGTGCCGTCGGGCGCGTAGTTCCACAACGCGATCGCATCCGGCGTGCGCTGCCGGATGCACCCGTGCGACTGTGGCGTGCCCAGCTGCGCGGCCGTCTGGAGCGGTACGCCGTTCTGGGTCGGGATGGTGTGGAAGCCGATCGCCGCGCCCGTCGGGCCCTGAGTGAAGCGCACGAAGTACTGCATCACGCCCGAGTCGTCGACACCCACGGCCCAACGCGACCGCGAGTAGACCGAGTAGGTGCCGGGCTGGAGGTTGTCCGTCACGCTGCCTGAGACGGGGTAGGTGCGCTTGACGGTGTCGTTCGCGCTCACCAGCCAGACCCGCTGCAGGCCCTGGCTGAAGACCACCCGCCGGCCCGTCCCGCTGTCGGCAGGCACCGTCACGTCGGCCGCGCCCTCGGTGGTCCCGCGGCCGGCCGGCTGGCCGGTGGTGACGCCGGTGGAGGTGAGGGGGCTGGCCGGGGCCGTGATCGAGGGGCTCGGCGTGGGGCTGCTGGTGTACGCCGCGTCTCCGGCCGCCGCGCCGGCGTTCGCCGTGCCCGAGGTGAAGACGCCCAGCCCGGCCAGCGCCGCGACCACGGTGACCGTCAGGGCGCTCGACAGCGCCGCGATCCGCCCGTAGCGGGGCTTCACCTGGCGGCGGTGGCTGCTCACGTCGTCGCCTTCGTGCCGCGGGCGCCGCGCTTCTGGAGGGCCACGGACACCTCGCGGTAGGCCCGGGCACCCTTGCTGCTGCGGCTCGTGGCCAGGATCGAGCGCCCGGCCGCGGGAGCCTCGGCGAACTTGATGGTCTTCGGGATCGGCGGCTCGATCACCTCGAGGTCGTAGGTCTCGGAGATCGTCTCGAGCACGGTGCGCGCGTGGTTGGTGCGCCCGTCGTACAGCGTGGGCAGGACGCCCCACACCTCGAGGTCGCGGTTGGTGAACCGGCGTACGTCGTGGACGGTGTCGAGCAGCTGCCCGACGCCGCGGTGCGACAGCGTCTCGCACTGCAACGGGATCAGCACGCCGTCGGCAGCGGTCAACGCGGCAACGGTGAGGACGCCGAGCGAGGGCGGGCAGTCGAGCAGCACCCAGTCGTACGCCGTGGTGCCGGCGAGGTCGTCGAGCGCGCCCTTGAGCACGTGCTCGCGCCCGGTGCGCGTCAGCAGGTCGGCCTCCGCCCGGGCCAGCTCGATGGTGGCCGGCAGCAGGTCGACCCCGTCGTCGGTCTCGAGCACGACCTCGGCGGGGTCGAGCCCCTTGGTGAGCACGTGGTGCACCGACAGCTCGAGGTCCTCGGGGTCGATGCCCAACGAGAACGTGAGACAGGCCTGCGGGTCGAGGTCGACGAGGAGCACCTTCTCGCCCAGCTCCGCGAGCGCAGCGCCGATGGACGCCACGGAGGTCGTCTTGGCCACGCCGCCCTTCTGGTTGGCGACCGCGAGTGTGATGCTCATCGAGACCATCATGCCGGACCGACTTGCTCTGCGTGGGCAACCGCGGGTTTGCTGTGCCGCATGTCACCGGCGAATCCACGACCCGTCGCTCTCGTCACCGGACCCACGGCCGGCATCGGGCGGGTCTTCGCGCTCCGGCTGGCCGAGCGCGGCTACGACCTGGTGCTGGTGGCGCGCGACGCCGGACGTCTCGAGGCGCTGGCCGACGAGCTCGCCCGCGCCCACGACGCACGGAGTGAGGTGCTGGTCGCCGACCTCAGCGACCGGGCCGGCATGGCCCTGGTCGAGGAGCGGCTCGGCGACGCGTCGCGACCGGTGGACCTGCTGGTCAACAACGCCGGCTTCGGGCTGAAGCGACGCTTCCTGAGCAACTCCGTCGAGCAGGAGCAGGCCGCGCTCGACGTCCTCGTGACCGCCGTGATGCGGCTGACGCACGCGGCCCTCGCCCAGATGACGGCGCGCGGCTCCGGCGGGATCATCAACGTCGCCAGCGTCGCGGCGTACCAGCCGCGCGGCAGCTACAGCGCCGCGAAGGCCTGGGTCACCACGTTCGGCGCCTGGGCGGCCCAGGAGTACGCCGAGGACGGCGTCCACCTGATGACGCTCTGCCCGGGCTTCACCCGCACCGAGTTCCACGAGCGGATGGACGTGAGCCGCGAGGCGGTGCCCCGCCCGCTCTGGCTCGACGTCGACCGCGTCGTGGACGACGCGCTCGCCGACTGGGACGCCGGCAAGAAGCTCTCGATCCCCAGCAAGCGCTACAAGGTGATCACGAGCGTCAGCCGACACCTACCGCCCGGCGTGATGCACCGCTTCCAGGCGCTCGGACGCCGCTGACCCTGGTTCCGCTCCTGCCGGCCGCCAGGTCGGCGAGGTCGGCAGTGCCGAGGGCCGTCACCAGGCGGGTCGCGGGCCGCCGAAGGGCATCTCGATCAGCTGCGGGCCGAGGCCCGACACGTCGCGCAGGATCCAGTCGTCGCGCAGCAGGAGCATGGCCGAGGCGGGGCGGAGCACGACCCACAGCCACCGGCCGCCGGCCTCGCCGGCGAACACCGAGCGGTCGAGCTCGACGGCCGAGGTGGAGGTCGAGACCGCCCACAACGGCACCGACTGGCTGCCGATCCGGATCCGCACCGGCGGCGGCCCCGCGCCGAGCTCGGGGCCGGGGTCGAGGTGCGCGGTGCCCGCGCAGCGCGCCCCGAGCCCGACGCCGGACTCCTCGGTGACCACGAACACGTCCACCGGCCCGTCGAGGGCGCTGGTGCCCGAGCTGCAGGTCATGGTGGCCCGACCGCGCCCGGACTCCCCCGCCACCGCGAAGTCGCTGACCGTCCAGCCCGGGCTCATCGGCCAGGGCAGGTACGTCGGCACGTCACCGGCGGCGGCCAGCGCCTCGACGAACCCGTCGTACGACGCGGCGTCCGGCCGCAGCAGCCGCGCGGTCGGTCCGTGCTCCGGGCACGACCAGCCGCCGTCGAGCGCGCCCACGGGCAGGGGGCATCGTGGGCACTCGGCGTGCAAGGGCATGCGGTCCACGGTCGTGGCGCCGGGCCCGGCCGGTCAAGGGCCCACCGGTCAGGAGTTCCAACGCAGCACGACCGGGGTCTCCCGCTCGTAGCCGAGGACCGAGACGGTGGCGGTGTCGAGCCTGAAGTGCCGGCCGTCGGTCACCGGCAGCGCCAGCCACCGCGCGGTGAGGGCACGCAGGGAGTGGCCGTGGCCGAAGACGAGCACCCGGCCCTCGGCGGCCCGGCAGCGGGCGACCACGCGGTCCAGCCGAGTCGACACATCCGCTGCGGACTCTCCGCCGGGCACCGGGCCCCGCCAGATCGTCCAGCCCGGGTAGGTCTCGCGGATCTCCTCGCTCGTCTCGCCCTCGAGGTCGCCGTAGTCCCACTCGGCGAGGTCGGCGTCGACCTCCGCCTCCGCGTGGCCGGCCAGCCGCGCCGTCTCCCGTGCGCGCAGCCGCGGCGAGGTCAGCACCAGTGAGAAGTCGTCGTCGTCGAGGCGGTCGCGGACACCGGAGGCCACACGCTCTCCGTCGGCCGTCAGCGGCAGGTCGGTGGTCGAGGTGTGCCGGCCGTTGCGGCTCCACTCGGTCTCGCCGTGCCGGACCAGCCAGACCTCGTGCCCCGCCCCGTCGTCGGTCATGGCCCCATCATGGCCGGACGGCCGGGGGCGTGCCACGATGCGGCCCATGGCGACGACCCCCGACCTCGACCTGCCGGTCCTGACCCGTCAGCGACGAGCGGCCGCGGGCGCGTTCTTCACCCAGGGCTTCGTGTTCATCAGCCTCACCACCCGGTTGCCGACCGTCCAGAAGCACTGGGACTACAGCGACACCACGCTGTCGCTGCTGCTCCTGATGATGGTGCTCCTCGCCGGCCTCGGGTCGGTGCTCGCAGAGACCGCGTGCAAGCGGGTCGACAGCGCGGTCATCCTGCGCGCCGGGCTGCTCGGGATCGCGGTCGCCGTGCCGGTCTTCGCGCTCGCACCCGACGAGACGGTCTTCATCGCCTCGATGGCGATCTACGGCGTCGCACTCGGTGCCGTCGACGCGACCACGAACATGCAGGCGGTCGCCCTCGAGCACCTCTACGACCGGCCGATCCTGCCGTCGTTCCACGGAGCCTGGACGCTGGGCGGCGTGTTCGGCTCGGTCTTCGCGCTGGCCACCGGGCACCTGCCCCTGTCGGTCACTGCCGTGGTGGCAGTGCTGCCGCTGACGATGGTCCTCGCGCCGTTCCTGCGACGCGCAGAGCAATCGGTCGTCGCCGCCAGCCACGTGCAGGTGCCGTGGCGGCCGATCGTCATGGTCGGCCTGGCGATGGTGCTCTTCTACATGGTCGACACCGCGGCTTTCACCTGGGGACCGCAGTACCTCGACCAGGTCTTCGACACCCCGTCCAACCTGGTGGCGCTCGCCGTCTTCCCCTACCTGCTGGCCAGCGGCGCGGTGCGGCTCTCCGGCGACACCCTGGTGGCGAGGTACGGCGCGGTGCGGGTGCTCCGGGTCGGCACCGTGGTCGCCTTCCTCGGCCTGGTGATCACGGTCTTCGCACCGACATGGCCGGTCGCCGTGCTCGGCTTCACGGTGATGGGTGGTGGGGTCGCCGTGGTGGCGCCGCTCAGCTTCTCGGCCGCCGCCCGGATCGCGGGCTCGGACGAGCCAGACCCCGTGGTACGCCATGCGCGGGTGGACGCCGTGATCGGGCGCTTCAACCAGTTCAACTACGCCGGCTCGCTGCTCGGCGCCGTGATGACCGGGCTCGCCGGCGCTGGCAGCCTGCGGGTCGGCTTCGCCGTGCCGATGGTGCTGGTGCTGGGCATCCTGCCGCTGGCCAAGGCGTTCGCCCCGGTCGGTGCACGCCCCTCAGCATCCGGCTGATCGGCCGGGTCAAGGCAAGCCTGGTGGGCGGTCGGTCACGCCGGGGCGGCGGGACCTGTCCAGATCTTGTCGGGCTGCGGGATCGGGCGACCGGGCTGCTCGCCACCGCGGGCCTCGAGGTAGCTGTCCTTGGGCACCATCACCTTGCGCCGGAAGATGCACACGACCTTGCCGTCCTGGTTGTAGCCGATCGTCTCGACGTGGACGACGCCGCGGTCGTCCTTGCTCGTCGACTCCCACTTGTCGAGCACCGTGGTCTCGCCGTAGAGCGTGTCGCCGTGGAACGTCGGTGCCACGTGGCGCAGCGACTCGACCTCGAGGTTGGCGATCGCCTTGCCCGACACGTCCGCGACGCTCATGCCCAGCAGGATCGAGTAGACGTAGTTGCCGACCACGACGTTCTTGCCGAACTGGGTGGTCTGCTCGGCGTAGTGGCTGTCGAGGTGGAGGGGGTGGTGGTTCATGGTGAGCAGGCAGAACAGGTGGTCGTCGTACTCCGTGACCGTCTTGCCCGGCCAGTGCTTGTACGTCGCGCCGACCTCGAACTCCTCATAGCTGCGTCCGAACTGCATGGCCGTCATCCTGCCGCAGTCCTCGCCCGCCCTCGACGGTACGTGTCGTGGGATACCTCACGACCGGCGCGATCCGGGCCCTGCTGGGCGCCGCGCGCTACCGTGACTCGTCCACGACCAGGCGAGGAGCGCCGCCCATGGCTGAGCTGGTGAGGACGAACGAGCCGGGCCTCCTGGCCGTCATCGAGGGTCTCCTGGCGGAGGCCGAGATCCCCCACCACGTGGCCGACCGCGACATGAGCGTCCTGGAAGGATCCATCGTCGTCATCCAGCAGCGCGTGCTGGTGCCGGACGATCGGGAGGCGGAGGCTCGAGCCCTGCTCGTGGACGCCGACCTGGGTGAGTGGCTGCGCCGCTGACGGTGCTGCGAGCCCTCGCCTGTCAAACAGGTGGGGACATCTCCTTCGCTCCGCGACAATGACCGGCGTGGCAGAGGTCGAGGTCGTCGTGGCTCACCACGAGCGGGCGACCCTCCGCGTCGGCGACGTGTTCGTCAAGGTCGATGCCGACCCGAGCTACACCGACGTCGAGGTCGAGGCGATGGCGCTCGCGCCCGTCCCGACCCCGGAGGTGCTGTGGCGCAAGCCGCCCGTACTGGCCCTCGCCGCCCTGCGCGGCAGGGCGCTCGGCCGGCTCGGCGAGCCGTCGACGGCCTCGTCCGCGGCATGGAGCGCGGCGGGAGCCGTCGTACGGCGGCTGCACGACGCGCCGCTGCCGCCCTGGCCCGGACGCAGCATCGGGGAGAAGCCGTCGAGCCTCGACAGCGAGTGCGAGTGGCTGCTGGCGAACCACGTGCTGCCTGACGACCTGGTCGCCCGGAACCGCGAAGTGGCTCGGGCCGCACTCCGGCCGTGGACCCCGGTCTTCATGCACGGCGACCTCCAGATCGCCCACGTGTTCGTCGACGGCGACGAGGTCACCGGCGTCCTCGACTGGTCGGAGGCGGGTCAGGGCGACGGCCTGTACGACCTCGCGAGCCTGTCCCTCGGCCATCCCGAGCACCTCGACGACGTGGTCGCCGGCTACGGCGGCGGCGTCGACCTCGGCGTGGTCCGCGGCTGGTGGTCGCTGCGCAGCCTGACCGCGATCCGCTGGCTGGTCGAGCACGGCTTCGACCCGGCGGCGCCCGGCTGCGAGATCGACGTGCTCAGGGCTCAGATGTGAGGTCGCGCGCTGGCCGGCGCTCTGGTCAGTGCCGTACGACGAGTCGGATCACGCCGTGCGGCGGGCCCAGCACGTCCATGAGGGCTGCCGGCCCCGGGAACGTCGTCTCCGGGATCGTCACGGACGTGGTGAAGGCGGCGTCCGGTCCGTGCGGATGGACGGTGGCGACCGGGCCGACGCGGTACGCGGAGCGCAGGATGAGCTGAAGCTCGGGGATCTTGGTGCCGGCGCCCTGCCCACCCGCAGCGCAGTCGTCGGTGTAGTGCGTGCCGTGCAGGTGCAGGGTCTCCCCGGGGTGCACCGTCAGCCTGCCCCCTCCATGCCGTGCTCCGACCACGGTCAGGGTCGGCTTGACGCACGCTGGCGCAGGCTGGGAGCGAGCGAGGTGCGTGTCGAGGCCACAGGCAGTGGTGGACGCGAGGATCAGGCAGGCACCGATGATCCCGGTGAGCAGGCGCATGGGCGCAGTCTCGCCTCAGTGCCGGCCCTCCCGCGGCGGATCGTGGCAATTCGTCCTGCCGGCCCTCAGTCACCCACGGCGCCGTCGATCCGCTCGCGGATCAGGTCGGCGTGCCCATGGTGTCGGGCGTACTCCTCGACCATGTGCTGGTAGACCCAGCGCAGCGACGTCGCACGCACCTGCTTCGTGCTCCGGACGGGGCACGAACGGGTCCTCGCCGGCGAACGGGTCGCCCGTGGGCTCCCGTCGAAGCGGTGGAACCAGTTCTCCACACCGCTCATGTGCCAGGGTCGTCCGATGGAACTCGAGCCACGACTCCAGGGACTCGCGCTCGCCGGCCGGCGACGTCGAGGGTGAGGTCCGCAGCATGGCCGGAGCCTGACAACGGGCGCACACGCACCACCTCGGCCCTAGGCTGCGGGCGTGGACGTCCTCTGCTCCGGCTTCGGTCTGGTCGAGTCGCCCCGGTGGCACGACGGGCGGCTGTGGTTCAGCGACTGGACAGGCGGCCGGATCGTGACCGTCGACGACGCGGGAGTGACCGAGGTCGTGGTCGAGCACCAGTCGCTGCCGATGTGCTTCGACTTCCTCCCCGACGGCCGCCTGGTGCTGGTCTCCAACCAGGAACACGCGCTGCTCACGCTGCAGGACGACGGCACCCTCGCGCCGTACGCCGACCTGACGCCGCTCTCGGCGTACGGCTGCAACGACATCGTGGTCGACGGACGGGGCAACGCCTTCGTGAACAGCCCCGACTTCGACTTCATGGTGGGCCCGCCCGCGGGCGACGTGCAGCCCGGCGTCGTGGGGGTGGTCACGCCGGACCGCGAGGTGCGGGTGGTGGCCCACGACCTCGCCTTCCCCAACGGCATGGCGATCGCGGCCGACGGCGAGACCCTCGTCGTCGCCGACTCCTACCGCAACCACCTGGTCGGCTTCACCATCGCCACCGACTGCTCGCTCTCCGAGCGCCGGGTCTGGGCCGATCTCTCCCGGCCCGACGGCGACAGCCACAACCCCGACGGGATCTGTCTCGATGCGACCGGCGCCGCGTGGTACGCCGACGTGCCCCACCAGGTCTGCGTCCGCGTGGCCGAGGGCGGCGAGGTGCTCGACACCGTCGACCTCGACCGAGGCGGCTTCGCCTGCATGCTCGGCGGCTCGACCGACGCCCCCGCCCTCTACGTCGTCGCGGCGGTCTGGCCGGGCGCCGCCGGGCTGATGACCCACACCGACTGGGACGGGCAGGTCCTGCGGACGCCGGTCGAGGTGCCGGGCGCCGGCTGGCCGGGGCCCTGAGATGTCGACAGGCTCGGTGATGGCGCGGCTCGTGCGTCGGTGGGGTGCCCGCACCGTGGGGCTGGTACTGACCGCGCTCGGCCTCTACGTCGTCGCGCCCGGGCTGCTGGCGATGTTCGGCTCCTGGCCGCGGCTGCGCGACGTCGAGCCCTGGTGGTTCGTCGTGCTGGTCGTGCTGGTGGGCCTGAGCATGGCCTCGATGTGGTGGCTGACCCGGCTGGCGCTCCTGCGTCCCTCCGGCCACGACGGCGGGCACCGGACGGTGGCATGGGGCACGGCCGGCACCGCCCACCTGGCCGGCAACGCGGCCGGCAAGATCGTGCCGGGCGGCCCGGCCACGGCGGGAGTCGTCCAGGCCAAGGTGCTCATCGACGCCGGCGAGTCCCCGGCGGCGGTCGCCTCTGCCATGACTGCGATGGGGCTGCTCACCACCGGCGTCCTGCTGCTGCTCCCGATCCTCACCGTGCCGGCGCTGCTGATCGGGCCCCCACCGGCCAAGCAGCTCGAGCTCGGCGTCGTGCTGTCACTGGTCATCGGCGTGGTGATCGTCGCGCTGGGCGCCACGATCCTGCTCTGGACGCCGTTCGTGGTCTGGGTCGGTCGTCTGGCCGGACGCGTCATCCACCTGGTCAAGCGGGATGTCTCCGCCGAGTCCGCCTCGGTCGCGCTGGTGTCGGCACGCGACAGCGTGTCGAAGTCGTTCGTCCACCGTCGGACCCGCGCGCTGACCGCGGCCGCGGGCAACCGGATGTTCGACTTCGCCGCCCTGGTCGCCGCCCTGACCGCGCTCGGCGCCCATGCCCGGCCCTCGCAGGTGCTGATGGTCTATGCGATCGCGCAGGCCCTGGCCCTGATCCCGATCACCCCGGGTGGGCTCGGCTTCGTGGAGTCGGGGATGACCACCCTGCTGGTGCTGATCGGGGTGACCGCCGACCAAGCGGTCGTCGGCACCCTGCTCTACCGGCTGATCGCGTTCTGGCTACCGATCCCCCTCGGCGCGCTGGCCTGGGCCGGGTGGCGGCTCAACCTGCACCTGTCGCGGGCGCGCTGAGCTCGCGGCTCAGCTGCCGCCGCCGCCGGCCTTCCGGCGGTGCATCTTCGGCCCGCCACCGACCACCTCGGAGCCGTGTGCCTTCTCCTTGAGCGGCTTGTCCTCCGCGACACCCTTCGCCTTGGCGTTCTTGCGATCGAGGGCCTCACGCATCTTGGCCTTCATGTCGGCGAGGTCGTCGTTGGCGTGGTTGTCCTCAGTCATGTCTCCACCATGCCATCCGGCCGGTCACCGGTCGAGCGAGATCCGGGCTACTGGATCGGTTGACCGCCGCCGTACGGATCTGCCACTGCGGGCTGCTGTGGTGCCTGTGCCTGGCCGTACCCGAGTCGCTGCGCGGTCTCGCGCGCCGCGTCGGTCACCGGCACGGCGACCACGGCCGTCCCGTAGGCGCAGATCTCGGTCCAGGTGTCGCCCATCTCGGAGGTGTCGAACCGCATCGCGATCACCGCGTTGGCCCCGCGGTTGCGCGCCTCGTCGATCATCCGGCCCATCACCTCGTTGCGGCTGGCGACCAGGTTGGTGGTCATGCCCTTGAGCTCACCGCCCACCAGCGACTTGAAGCCTGCGCCCATCTGGGAGAACGCGTTGCGGGAGCGCACGGTCAGCCCGAACACCTCGCCGCACACCTGTCGGATCTCCCACCCCGGGATGTCGTTGCTGGTCACCACCAACATCTGGCCCTCCGTGTCTGCGTCGTTGGATGGCACGCGACTGCGCGCACGGTCAGCGTAGGGGTGGAGGCGAAGCGCGCAGAGCTCTTCGGTCACTCCCGGAGCACCGGGTCACTCCCACGCGACGGGCGGGCCGTGCGCCGCCATCCGGCCGAGCACCTCGGGCTCGCTCGGCCCGGGCCACGACCTGGCCCACACCCAGAAGCGGTGCTCGTCGCCCGGCGTACGGCGGGTGGGCTCGGCGTACAGGTGGACGAGGGGCGCGTCGTCGGTCGCCGTCCGGCCGACCTCCTCGAGCCGCGCGAGCACCCGGTCCTGCTGCGGCCGGGGGACGTACTGCCACATGACGCTGTGCCACAGCACCGTCAGCCGCCCCGGCTCCGTCGCGAGCCGTTCGACGTACGACGCGGCGTCGGTCCGCTCGACCACCACCGGGTGGGCGCGGGCCAGGGCGATCGCCCCGGCCAGCCGCTCGTGGCGCGCGGTCATGTCGGGCCAGACGTACGACGTGAGCGTGAGGCGGCCGGCCTCGGTGGTGACGTCGACGGGGCTGACATCGCACCCGCCGCGCTCCACGACCCGCAGGTGTGCGTCGACCGGCAGGGGTCGACCGGTCCAGGCCTCCTCGAGCACCACGGGGCCGGCCGGGTCGCCCCAGGCGCCCGCGGGTCCGGTGATCCGGAAGCGGTCCGCCTGGAGGTTGAGCCCGCCGCTGGCCCCGATCTCCCAGAGCCGCACCGGGAGCGGCCAGCGCGCGGCCAGGCGCAGCAGGCCGCCGACGAGCGCGGCCGCACGACCCACCTCGTTGGTCTGCGGCGCCTGGTCGAGCAGCGGTCTGACCTCCTCGCCCCGCGCGGCCAGGAACGCCAGCACGGCCTCGCTCCCGCGGCTCGACCACGTACCCCCCACCGTCGGGTAGTACGCCGACAGCTCGGGCACCGAGCCGGCCAGCACGAGGCGGTGGACCCCGCCGACCAGCCGCAGCGCGAGCCCCGAGGGGCCGGGGTCGGCCTCGTGGCCGCGGAGCACCGTGGCGGTCGTGCCGCCGGCGTCGAGGTCGTCGGCCAGCCGGGTGAGGAGCTCGTCGTACATCGCCGAGCCCAGGTGGGCGCAGGCACGAGCCTGGGCGCGGAGGTGCTCCGCCTGCCGGTTCACGAGTGCAGACTCATCGGCTCCGGGTCACGGCTCGCGGGTCTTGCCGAACGGGTTGGGGCCGTAGCCCGTCTCGCGGGTGGTGAACATCGCGGCCAGCAGGTCGTCGTCGCACTCCCCGGTGACGAACTCCGCGAGACGGCGCAGCTGGTCGGCGGCCACGTCGCGGTCGTCGCTGGTCATCGCCTCGTAGCTGTTGATGAAGCTGCGTGTGGGCCGCGACTCACGCAGGAAGTCGTGGAGCTTGCGGATCCGGGTGATCTGCCGCAGCGCCGCGTCGGGCTTCTTGCGCCAGAAACCGGAGCTCGACGCCATCTCGATGTCGCGCTGGTTGAGCACGTAGAGCGGCTGGTCGAAGGCCTTGTCCATGAAGTCGAACATGGCGGCCCAGTCGCGCTGCGGGATCCGGTGCCAGAGCACCTCCTTGAACCCGAGCCGCTCGACGTCGGTGACCGGCACCGGTCCGAGGAGCTGGCGCTGCACCAGGCCACCGACGCTGGTCGCGTAGTCGTCGGGGTCGCTCTCGCGCAGTCCGTAGAACGCCGAGGTGATCTTGTCGGCGTGCGGCTTGCCGAAGCGCTGGCGGAACTCCTCGAACACGGCGTACGAGCGGAACAGCGGCAGGATGTAGAGGCCGTTCTCGCCGCGGATCAGGGTGCGGGGCAGGGTGTTCAGCATCCCCTGCGTCAGCGTCGAGCCGGACCGGCCGTAGGTCACCACGAAGACGAAGCGCGGGGAGGGGGGTGTGCTCACAACTTGTAGTCTTCCAGCAAGCGTCGCCCGATGATCATCCGCTGGATGTCGGCGGTGCCCTCGCCGATCAGCAGCATCGGCGCCTCGCGGTAGAGCCGCTCGATCTCGTACTCCTTGGAGAAGCCGTAGCCGCCGTGGATGCGGAAGGAGTCCTCCACGACCTGCGAGCAGTACTCGCTGGCGAGGTACTTGGCCATCCCGGCCTCGAGGTCGTTGCGCTCGCCCTTGTCCTTGGTGCGGGCGGCCTTGACCATCATCTGGTGGGCGGCCTCGATCTTGGTCGCCATCTCCGCGAGCCGGAACAGCACCGCCTGGTGCTCGGCGATCTTCTTGCCGAACGTCTCGCGCTGCTGGGCGTAGGCGACGCCGAGCTCGAAGGCGCGGTTGGCGACGCCGCAGCCGCGGGCCGCGACGTTGACGCGGCCGACCTCGACGCCGTCCATCATCTGGTAGAAGCCCTTGCCCGGCTCGCCACCGAGGATCTGGTCGGCGGAGATCCGGTGGCCCTCGAAGACCATCTCGGTGGTGTCGACGCCCTTGTAGCCCATCTTCTCGATCTTGCCCGGGATCGTGACGCCCTGGGCGGTCTCGCCGAAGCCCTCCTCCTTCTCCACCAGGAACGTGGTCATGTTCCGGTAGACGGAGTCGGCCCCCTCGTCGGTCTTCACGAGCACGGCGACCAGGTTCGCCGAGCCGCCGTTGGTCAGCCACATCTTCTGGCCGGTGATCTCGTACTCGTCGTTGGTCGAGCCTGTCGAGACCACCGTCGCCCTGGTCGTGATCGCGCTGACGTCGGAGCCGCAGCCGGGCTCGCTCATCGAGAACGCGCCACGCACCTCGCCCGTCGCCATCCGGGGCAGGTACTTCTGCTTCTGCTCCTCGGTGCCGTGCTGGAGCAGCATCCACGCCACGATGAAGTGGGTGTTGATGATGCCGCTGACGCTCATCCAGCCCCGGGCGATCTCCTCGACAGCCAGCGCGTAGGTGAGCAGCGACTCGCCCAGTCCGTCGTACTCCTCCGGGATCATCAGCCCGAAGATCCCGAGCTCCTTGAGCCCTTCCACGATCTGGGTGGGGTACTCGTCGGCGTGCTCGAGCTCGGTGGCGACCGGGAGGATCTCGCGTTCGACGAAGCTGCGCACCGCCTTGAGGATCTCTGTCTGGTCGTCGGTGAGACCGTCGGTCTGGCAGAGGCGGCCCATGGCGTGGCGGGTCCTTCCCGGTCGCTGTGCTGGTGGGTGCTGGCGGCGACCAGTATGTCCGGGGCGGTCGACGGCAGGGAAACGAATGTGACTTGTTCGTCCGCGGAGAGCGTCGCGCGAGGCTGGCAGACTGTCTCCCGACGTGCGGGGGTCAGGACGACACGAGGGGACGGCATGGCCAAACGCGTGGTGATCCACATCGGCCTGATGAAGTCGGGTACGACGTTCCTCCAGGGCCGTCTCAACTCCAACCGCGAGCTGCTCGGAGAGCAGGGCGTGCTCTTCCCGGGCCCGAACTGGCGGCGACACGTCAACGCCGTCGCCGACTTCATGGAGTCACCCGACCGGCAGCCCGGCTCGTGGGACTCCCTGCTCGAGGAGATCAACGACCACCCCGGTACCGCCGTGGTCTCGATGGAGTTCCTCACCATGCTCGGGCCGCCCAAGATCGCACTGCTCTCCGAGAGCCTCGACACCCCCGACCTCCGAATCGTCCTCGGGGTGCGTGACCTCGGGCGCACCGTGCCCGCGATGTGGCAGGAGGTCGTCAAGAACCGCAAGACCTGGACCTGGGCGGAGTACGTCGAGTCGATCCGCACCGACGGTCAGGGCGGCAAGCGGTTCTGGCGCCAGCAGCACGCCGGCCGCGTCGTCACCCGCTGGGCGAGCGCCCTCACGCCCGACCAGGTGTACGTCGTGACCCTGCCGCGCCCGGGCGCGCCCAGCGAGACCCTGTGGGACCGGTTCCGCGAGGTGGCGGGCATCAAGCAGGCCGCCTGGCAGGACGGGGCGCGGCTCAACGAGTCGCTGGGTGCGGCGTCCACGGAGGTCGTGCGCGCGCTCAACCTGCGCACCGAGGACCTGTCGGTTCCCGACCACAAGCGGCGGGTCAAGGCCCTCGCCAAGCACCTGATGCCGGCTCACAGGTCGCAGGAGGAGCCGATCGGCTTCGTGGTGCCCGAGTGGCTGCGCCAGGAGGCCGAGGACATCCGCGACCAGATCGTGCGCAGTGGCGCCCACGTCGTGGGCGACCTCGGCGAGCTCGTCCCCCTCGACGTACCCGGCGCCGACCCCGACGCGGTGGACGCGTCGGCCCGGCTCGAGGCCGCGCTCGCTGCTCTCGAGGCCACGCTGCGCCAGGTGACGAGGATCAAGCCTCAGTAGCGCCCACCGCAGGCTCGGGCTCGAGGTCCGTCCCGGGCTCGGGCTCTGTCTCGGTCACGTCGTCCTCGTCCACACCGTCGCTGCGTCGACGACGGCCGACCCAGCCGAGCGCGACGGCGCCGACCAGGCCCACCGCTGCAGCGGCCAGGCCCACCTTGAGCCCAGGCGGGAGGAAGGTGAGCTCGAGGGTCCCGGAGGAGTTCGGCGGGAGCTCGACGGTCAGCAGCCCGACGGCGTTGCGGCCGACCGGTACGGACTTCCCGTCGTAGGTGGCGGTCCACCCGGGCCAGCCGAGCATCGCGAAGACGAGCGTGCCTCCCTCACCGGTCTCGGAGACCTCGACCTGCTCGTGGCGCGGGCCGTCGGAGGCCGCCGAGGTCACGGTGGTGCCGGTCGGCACGAAGCTGAGGCGGCTGCCGGGGTAGGGCGAGGGCTGGTCGCGGCGGTAGACGATCACCTGGGGCGACGACGACTGGCGGGTCCAGCCCGACGGCACCGGGACGCCCTGGGCCATCGACGGCTCGACCACGATCGTGTCGACCTTCATCAGGTCCACCAGCGGCGGCAGGCCCGGGATCGGCGACTGCCAGATGGAGCGGTAGCCGCACGGCTGGGTGTAGCCCTCGTAGCGCATGCACAGGCTGCGTTGGAAGCGGACCAGACCCATCCCGGTGTAGTGGTTGACGGCCTTCACGCCGGTCACGTCGTACATGCTGCCGGGCAGGTAGTGCTTCCAGTGCCGCTCGAGCGCCTTGAGCGACTTGCCGCGCTTCTGCTCCTTGCGGAAGTCGGAGAACTGCAGGACGGTGCCGGTGCGGTCGTCGAAGCGCGACTGCAGGGCCGCCACGTCACTCGGGACGTGCCAGACCCGCGAGCTCTGGTTCTCGCCGAACATGGCCAGCTGCATCGCGACCGCCAGGCCGGTGCCCACGATGAAGACGCAGGCGAGGGCGACGGTGCGCATGGCCCCGAGCCGCGAGGTGAGCAGCGCCAGCGCGGTGAGGGCGACGACCAGCACCGTGCCGATCACCAGGTGGTGCAGGTCGGCCGGCTTCTGCGCCCAGGCGAGGTACGACGGAACGGCGATCAGCACGCCCGAGGCGACGAGTCGTCGTCGGACCAGCGTCGTGGCCAGGCCCGGGCTGAGCAGCACGGCGAAGAGGACGGCGACGGCGAGGAAGAGGTACTCGCTGACGCGCAGCGGCCAGCGGAACATCCACAGCTTCGACGGCGCCAGGGTCAGGCCGAGGTAGAGGACCGCGACGACCAGGGGCCCGGCCAGCGCTCGGATCCGGCCGCGGAGCGCGTCCCAGCGCAGCCACGGCAGGAGCGGCACCACGAACCAGGCCAGGTACGTCGCCGGCACCGCCATCGAGCCCATGATCGCCTTGATCGGCGGCACGCTGCTCGGCATGCTCAGCTGCAGCAGGTCGCCCGAGGTCGGTTGCATCTTGCCGGTGTTGCCGATCAGGGCACCGAGGGAGCGGACGGTCAGACCGCTGGTGTCGAGCAGGGGCAGGTAGACCAGCGGCAGGAAGAGCGCCGCGCAGAGCCCCGCACCGACGAGCTTGAGCACGCCGGCCACGTCGCGGTCGAGGAGGCCCTCGACCACCAGGGCGAGCCCGACCACGATCAGGGCGAGCACGCCGTACGGGTTGCCCTGCAGGATCGCGAGGGTGGCGAGCACGAAGCCCCAGAACGGGTTGGCCGTGCCGCGCAGCACCTTGCGGAGCACGAACCAGACCCACGGGGTGTAGGAGAACGCGATCAGCCCGGAGGCCCAGGAGCCGGCGTCCCAGAACAGCGTGAATCCGCCGAAGGGCAGGGCGATGGCGAGCGAGGCAGCCGCCCAGCGCTGCGCGCCGTACTCGAGGCAGAGGAAGTACGTGCCGAGCGCCAGCACGACGAGGAAGACGAGCTTGATCAGGAACATCGTCGTCATCAGGTCGGACGCGCTCGACATCGCCAGCCACACCGGGATGTTGAGCGGGTCGTAGATGCCGAAGAGCGCCTCGGCGGCGTAGTTGCCGCCCGCCCACGTGCCGGGGTCCATCCAGGCGGGGAAGACGCCGTCGCGGGTCAGCCGTCCCAGGTGGTACCACGTCGGGGCGAACTGCGCCGCGGTGTCGCCGCGCTCGTAGAACCAGGTGCTGGCGATCTTGGGGATGGTGCCGAACGCCGCGGTGGCGGCGACGACCACGACGGGCCACATCCATCTCGGCGTGACCGCGAAGCGGCTCTTCACTCGTCCTCCAGGAGGTGGTGGGCGGTCAGGCGGTCCTCGTGCTCCGGGCCGAGCGCGGTCGTCACCGTCAGCGGGATGCCGGGGCTGCTCTCCTTGAGCAGGAACAGCGGCCGGCGCTTGACCTCGGCGTAGATGCGGCCGAGGTACTCACCGATCACGCCGAGCAGGATCAGCTGTACGCCGCCGAAGCCGGTCACGGCGCAGATGGTGGTGACGTAGCCGGGCACGGAGTTGCCGTTGGCGATGGCCGACCCGAGCACCCAGATCGCGTAGAGCGTGGCCACCGCGGTGACCAGCACGCCGAACCAGATCGAGAGCCGCAGCGGGCGGTAGTTGAACGACACGACGCCGTCGATGCCGTAGTTGAAGAGGTCGGAGAGACGCCACTTGGTGGTGCCGGCGACGCGGGAGACGTTCTGGTAGTCGACCACCGCCGTGTCGAAGCCGATCCACGCGAAGAGCCCCTTGGAGAACCGGTTGGTCTCCCCCAGTGTGAGCAGTGCGTTCACCGCGGTGCGGTCGAGCACGCGGAAGTCACCGACGCCGTCCTCGAGCCGGACGTCGATCAGCCGGTTGATGAGGCGGTAGTAGGCCTTGGAGAGGAACGTCCGCAGCGGCGGATCGGTCTCGCGCGTACGCCTCGCCACGACCTGTTGCACCTCGCCGTCGAGCAGCGGGAGCATCTCCGCGAGGAGCGTCGGCGGGTGCTGGAGGTCGCCGTCCATGATCGCGACCTTGTCGCCGCGGGCATGGCTCAGGCCCGCGAGCATGGCGGACTCCTTGCCGAAGTTGCGGCTCAGCGCCAGGTAGCGGAACTCGGGGCGGGCTCGCGAGATCTCGCGCAGCATCGGCAGCGTGCGGTCGCGGCTGCCGTCGTCGACGAGGATCACCTCGAAGCTCGATGCGACCTTCGGGAGCTCCGTGGCGAGGACGTCGACCAGCGCCGGGAGGGAGTCCTCCTCGTTGTAGCAGGGGACCACCACGGACAGCTCCACGTGACGGTGCCGGGTCCGGCCCTGTGGCTCAGAGGTCATCGGTCGGCTCCTGCGTTCGGCCGACCGCGGCTTCGAGCGCGGGGACGAGGGCCGCCTCGAGCCGGCCGACCTGGGCGCCGAGCGGCCTCTCGAGGTCGGCGTTCTCCACCACAGCGGTCTCGAGGTCGCGGACGCGCCTGGCCAGGCGACGCGTGGGCAGGGCCAGCTCGGCGCCGGCCCGGGCCAGCTCGTGGGGCGGCCTCACAGCGCTCCCCGACGGTAGGCGCGCAGCGCCTTCTCGGTGACCCCGCGGTCCTGCTGCTCGGGGTCGAGGAGGAGCTCGGTGACGACGTCCTGGAGGGCCGCGACCCGCAGGTGGAGCCGGCGCGAGGACTGCACCTCGCGCTCGAGCTCCTCGACGCGCTGAGCGAGCTGCTGGATGCGGCGGTTGGCGTACGGCGCGGTGGCGCGCTCGGCGAGGTGGCGCAGCCGCGCGCGAGGACCGACCGCAGCCGCGGTGCGGCCGGCGACCGTGCGGTCGCGCAGCTCGACGACCAGCGCCGAGATGCACTGGGTGGCCGCGTCGACGAGCTCGGCGTCGCCGAGCTGGCCGGGCAGGCGGCCGACGGGGTCGGCCGGGCGCAGGTCGTCGAGGTCGCCGTGGACGACGTATCCCGCCGTGCGGATGCGCTCGACCGAGCGCTCCCAGGTCACGCGCGCCGCCTCCACCTGGGTCTCGGTGGTCCCGATCGGCTCGTGGCCCAACGGCCCGAGCACGTCTTGGGCGAGCAGGTCGCGGATCCACACCGAGCGCTGCCGACTGCCCCGGATCTCGGGCCCGAGCACCCGGTTCACGCGGCGCAGGAGCTCGGCCTGCACCACCCCGAGTGACTCGTTCGTGCGCTCGACGTCGAGCTGCATCGGCAGGTCGTGGAGGTCGCAGGCCTCGGCGAAGCGTTGCCACAGCTCATGAGGGGCGGCCCCCGGGCGGGGAGCCGTCACGACGTGCACGTGGTCGGCCGGGAGGGTCGATCCCCAGCGTTCGGTCACCGCCGCGGGGTCGAGGGTGTGCCAGCCCCACTCGCCTCCCTCGGCCTCGTCGGCGAGGGTCCACCGCTCGAGGCGGGTGCCGAGCCCGAACTTGAGACGCTCCTGCCAGGCCGAGACCCCGACCCGTCCGAGGTCGCGGGCGGTGACGACGACGTGCACGTCGTACGACGCGAGGTCGGCGAGCGCGCGCTGCGCCTGCGCCGCCGAGGCGGCCGCGAACAGCTCGTAGCTGAGCACGGCAGAGTCGCCGGGCCACTTCGCGATCTGGCGCACGAGCCCGGTCCAGGCGTCGCGTGCGCCCTCGGGGAGGTCGGCGAGGCGCTTGTCCTCGCGGACCTGGAGCGCGGCGTGGATCCGGTCGAGATGACGGTCTCCGACCAGCAGGACGCCGGCGTCTGCCAGCCGCTCGCGGTTCGCCTCGAGGACACTCTGGACGAAGGTGGTGCCGGACTTGGGCGCACCGACGTGCAGGTACACGCGGGTCGTCATCCTGTGCTCCTCCCCGACGGCCCGTGGGCCTCGAGCTCTGGCCACTCCACGGTCATGCGCCACGTGGCGGGAGGACCTGTCCGGACGGCTTGCACGGCTTCGTCGACACCGGCGCGGGAGACGATACGCCCCCCGGCAGCCTCCACCGAAGCCACCACGCGGCGCGGGTCGAGGGACCTCACGCGGCCCGTCTCACGCTCGGTCTGCCAGGCGTGGCTGTCACGCGGCGTGCGGGCGACGCCTTCGAGATACAGGCGCCCGCCGCCGCGCAGGACCAGCGAGCAGAACCGGAAGAAGTGGTCCGTGGCCTCCGGCGTCAGCGCCTCGAGGAGACGTCGCGCGACGACGGCCGGCCGACCCCGACGACGCGCCAGCACGGCACCCATCGAGAGCACGTCGCGCAGGTCCTCGAGGTTGAGCAGCCGGGTGGGGATCCGGTGGTGCTCCTCGTCGTCGTCGGTGTCACCGTCGGCCGACCCGCGTGGCCGGGCGTAGTCGAGCCCGAGCACGCGACGGTCGGGACCGGCGTACGCCGGAAGGTCGAGCCCGGGACCGCTGCCCACCTCGATCACGCGCTCGACGCCCTCGAGCTGCGGGACGACCCAGGTGGCGAAGTCGGACGGCTCGCCGCCCGCCTCGGCGACTCGGGTGTTGTAGAGCGTCCAGTCGCGTCGCCACTTCATCAGCGAGCCGAACCAGCCGTCGAAGCGCTCGGTGATCTCGCGACCCGGCAGGTGGCGGAACGACGGGTCCGGCACGCGCCAGCCCGCGCCGTAGGAGACCTCGAGCATCGTGTCGGGGTCGGCCGGCGCCGGGAGCAGGTGGCCCTCGAAGGGGACCTCGATCAACGGCAGGATCGCCGAGCGTGGCACGCGCGCTCGCACGGTCGCGGTCTCGTGGAGGAGGTCGCCCACGTAGAAGCAGGTGTAGATGTCGAGGCCGACGTGGCCGCCGTCCGGCGCCTTGACGCGCACGGTCAGGAAGCTGGCCGACTTGTGCTGCACCCGCATCCCGGCGCGACGCAGCGCGCGTCCGATGGCCCACAGCTCCGCGGTCATCTCCGCGGGGGTCTCGCGCTCGCTGAGGAAGCACAGGTCGATGTCGGAGTCGTGCCCGATCACCCCGCCGTCGCGGGCCGCCCCGAGCAAGGTGCCGAACGAGATCCAGCCCTCGATCCCGCACTCCTCGCGCATCACGGTCAGCACCTGGCGAGTGGCCTCGACGAGGGTGTCGACGACGCCTGCCTCACGTCGGCCCGAGAAGGGGCGCTGGATGAGGCCCCACTTGTCGACGAAGATCGGGATCCCGTGGGGGTCGACGAAGCTCGGCCGGCCCTCGCCGTCGCCGAACACGACCGTGCCCTCGAAGAGCACGTCGTCGCCCGAGGTGACGCGGACGTCGGCCGTCCCCTCGAGCAGGCGCCGCAGCCGCTTGGGCCAGGGGATCGTGCGCACCGTGCGGTGCTCGTCGGTGGCGTAGGACCAGACCCGGTGGTCGTCCATCACCACGTCGAAGGAGCCGGAGAACGCCTCACCGAAGTCGAGGCCGGCGTCGTCGACCTGCATCGGACGACGCGACGTGCGCGCCCGGATCAGCCTCACGTTCTCTCCTCGCCTGACCGGGTCCGATGACGTCGCGCGCCCGGTGACGTCTGCGGGTGCTCCGAGTCCCGGAGACTACCCGGTCCCGAACCGGGCAGACAGCACGTGGTGGTCGGTGGTCCGGCGTACCTGGGCGGAATCGTCCATCAGCGCCCCGGAGAACGCGCCCTGCGACCCGAAGACCCAGTCGATGCGTGCCCTCGGGGGCAGCACGCAGCGTCCTCCGGTGTTGCTGCCGCCGGTGGCGGCCTCGAGGGTGGTCTTCCCCGTCACCGAGCAGAACGCCGGCGCGATCTCGTTGAAGTCGCCGGTGAGCAGGATCGGCAGGCCGTCCTTCTGGAGCTTGGTGATCGCCGGGAGCAGGATCTTCATCGCCTTGTCGCGATCGGCCTGGTGGGCCCGGCGGGCCGAGAAGTGCACGTTGATCCAGTAGATCTGGGCGCCCGTGGAGCGCTGCTGGAGCTCCACGATCGGCTGCGGGCGCCAGCCGCCGGTGAAGGGGATGGAGATCGAGCTCTTCCAGACCAGCCCCCACTCGGCGCGGTTCCACATCAGCGACTGCGGGGCCCCGGCGTAGCCCAGAGTGGTGCCGGGGTAGAAGGCGAACGCGTGCTGGGTCGCCGAGTCGAGGGCGACGAGCTGGTCGGGCTGCGACTCCTGCAGCCCCATCAACGACGCGCCGCGCATCCGGAAGTAGGTGCTCGCCCACTCCGCCCGGATCCGCCCGGGCGCCATCTCGGGCTCGTCGCCGCCTGGCGCGGTGTGCTGGCTGCCGAGCACGTTCATGCTCATGATCGTGAACGGCGTGACCGCCACCCGCTTCGCGGCGCGTCGACCGAGACCGGCCACCGGCCGCGATGCCAGCCCGCGCGCGGCCACCTGGCGGGGCGTGGCATGGGCGAGGAACCGCTGCGTGGGCAGCGTCGGGAACGCGACCTGGTGCTTGATCGTGAGGGCACCGACGGGTTGGTCGACGCCGTCGCCGACCTGGCCGACCTCGTCGTTGCCCCAGCACACGAAGGGCTGGCCGACCGGGATCGTGCAGGTGTGCAGCCAGCCGGCGGAGGCCAGCGAGACCGGGCCGTCGAGCGCCGTCACGACGGCCGGGGTCTCGGTGAGGGTGCCGGACGGCACCTGGCCGAGCTGGCCGTAGCGGTTGTCGCCCCAGCACCACAGCTGCCCGACGCTGTCGACGCCGCAGGTGGAGCCGTCGCCGGTCGCGACCTGGGTCCAGACCTGGTCGCCGACGACCGCAACCGGGTGGGCGGAGTTGGCGGTGTCGCCGTGCCCGAGCTGCCCTTGCCGGTTGAAGCCCCAGCACAGCAACCGGCCGGTCTGCGTCACCCCGCAGGTCTGCGCCGACGCCGCGCTCAGCTGGAGCCACGGGGTGTCGCCCTCGACCGGGGTCGGGCTGCTCCGCGTCGCGATGGAGCCGTCGCCGAGCTCGCCGAAGTCGTTGCCTCCCCAGCAGTACGCCGCTCCGCCCGAGGTCAGCGCGCAGGAGTGCCAGCCTCCGGTGGTCACCGACTGCCAGTCGGTGCGGGCGCCGACGCGCTGCGGCTTGCCGTGCAGGCGGTCGACGCTGCCGATCCCCAGCTGGCCGTGGAGGTTCTGACCCCAGCACCACAAGGTGCCGTCGGTGCGGGTCGCGCAGGTGTGGCTGTAGGCGGTGGCGACCTCGGCCCATCGGTTCACGGCGCCGACCTGGCGCGGCGAGTGCACGGGCGCCCCGCGCCCGGTGCCGACCTGGCCGAAGTTGTTCAGGCCCCAGCACCACAGCGTGCCGTTGGTCTTGACCCCGCAGGTCGTGCTGCCGCTCGTGCTGATCGTGGCCCAGCCGGCCCCGAGCACCTTGGTCGGCACGTCGCGTCCGAGCACGGTGCCGTCGCCGAGCTGGCCGAAGTTGTTGCGACCCCAACACCTCGCGGTGCCGTCGGAGCGGGTCAGGCAGGTGGACTGCCCGCCGGCCGAGAGGGAGAGCGAGGAAGGTGTCACCTTCATCAGGACCGTCGCGGAGTGACCGCTCGTCGCGGGGTCGGTGCCACGGGTCTGGTACGCCACGGTGAACGTGCCAGGCTTGGTGGGCGTGCCCGCCAAGACCCCCGTGGGCGAGAGCGTGACGCCGGGCGGGAGGCCCGTGGCGTCGCTCCACAGCGCGCCGGCCGGCGCAGCCGGGGCCAAGGCGAGCTTGAGGCGGACCGCCTCGCCGACCGACGTCGTGACGACCTGGTGACGCAGGGCCGGCACCGGCCACAGGGCCAGTTGGCGCCAGGCGGAGCCCGCGACGCCGTGGAGCAGCCGGGCGTTGTGGGCGTCGGCTCGCGACGCCGCGAGCGACGCGCGCACCTGCGCCCGCGACGGGTGGCAGATCAGGTCGGCCCGCGAGCAGACCGACCAGACGCCGAAGGAGCCTTGGGCAGCCGGTACGTCGGGGTGGCGGGTCAGGTAGGCCGGGAGGATGCCGGGGCGGTTGCCCGGAGCGGGCGGGTCACCCACGACCGGGCGGGCCACAGACCGCGCGCGGCGGTCGGGGTCGGCGACCATCACGCCGCCGACGAGCCGCGACAGGCCACCGGAGTCCGCGATCCGCCCGAGGACCCGGTGCACGACCGCGGCGCCCTGGGCGTACCCGACGAGCAGCACCGGCCGCTCCGGGCAGCGGGCGGTCCGGTCGGTGATCAGGGCGAGGGTCGCCTGCACGCCGGCGAGGATCGGCGCTCCCCAGGCCCGGGTGCCGGGCCTCGAGATGGCGCGGACCGTCGGCTGGTCGGGGCGGTGATGGTGCCGGAGCACCGCGGAGGACTTGAGCGTCGTCAGCGGGACGCGGGCGATCGAGACGGTGCGCTCGTGGGCCCGCGCCTGCGTGACCACCCGTCGTACGACGGTGTCGACGGTGGGTCCGAACCTGTGACCGCGCGTCGGGCGCTGACCGTTGCCGTCGATGCCCACCACGAGCACGTCGGCACAGCCGGCCGCGGCCTTCGCGTCACCGACGGTCTGGGCCTTCGGCGGGTGCGACGGCCCCGACGGCCATGGTGCGACCGCGATGGTGACGACGAGGGCGAGTGCCACCGCCACGGCTCCGACGACGAGACGTCGGTCCCGCAGCAGGCGCAGCCGCCCTCGCATCACCTCAGAGGTCCTGGCGGATCAGTGCGTATGGGTCGACGTTGCGGGCAGCGGCGCGCTCGGTCACCGTGCCGACGAGGTCGCAGTGGTTCGGCGTCCACGCCTTGGGGACGTGGGTGAACAGGAAGTCGATCCAGTTCGAGTAGGTGCGGGTCGTGTCGCCGCGTACCAGCGTCCCGACCACCTCGTCGCTCGCCAGCGAGACGGGAGTCCAGTTGGCGGAGCCGTTCCAGGTGATCCGGGCGTGGGTGTTCTTGCCGTAGACGCCGCTGACGGTCATCGACTTCATGTGGACGTACTTGTCGTAGATGCCGTTGCAGTCCGCGTCGTAGGCCAGGTGGGTCATCGGTACGCCGTTGGGACCGGCGTGACGCAGGACCTTGAGGACCTGACGACCGAACATCGCGTAGACCAGGCGGATGTTGCAGCCGTTCTTCTTCATCGTGGCCAGCCGGTTCGCGATCGCGAGGCCACGCTTGCCGTACGTCGCGGTCTGCGCGATCCGGACCTTGGTGTGGCCGTTGATGCCGGTGCCCTTCGTGGCGCCGGTGCACCGGACGTTCTTCAGCGCGGTGAGGACGGGGTCGCGCTTGGTGCCCTTGCCGGTGAAGGGGTAGAAGCCGAGCTCCATGTCACCGTGGTGGTAGTGGAGGTAGCCCTGCTTGACCGCGTGGTCGGCGCTCATCTGCTTGAAGACGTTGATGAACTCGTCGTAGCGGTTCTGGGCGCCGGTGACCGTGTAGATGTCGTTCCACTGGATGGTCGCCGCCAGCAGCGTGGCGTTCGCGGATCCGTACATCACGACGTCCTTGGTCTTCGCCACCTGGTCGAAGACGTAGAACTTGGTGTGCGCGATCCCGTGGTGGCCGCGGCAGGAGCCCTTGCAGCGACGCAGCCAGCTGGTCATGCCGTTGGCGCGGTGCTTGTTGCCCTTCTTGAGCGCGTCACGCGTGTGTCGTGCGATCCGGTTCGGGATGTCGGGGTTCCAGTTGCCGTAGTCCATGATCACGCGGACGCTGACCCCGCGCTGGTGGGCCTTGATGAGCGCGTGGGAGATGCCGTCGCTCTTGAAGTTCCACGACGCGATCCGGATCTTGTGGCCCTTCTTCACGCTGTTGATCGTGCGGATCAGCTTCCGGTTGATCTTGAACCGGTTCGCATCGCCGCCGAACGGGTTGTTGAACGTCGCACCCTTGGTGGGGTTGTAGTGGTCCGGCACGGCCTGGGCCGAGCTGGTACCCGCCACCAGGGCGACGAGGCAGACGAAGGGCAGGACGAGGGCGAGGCACAGCGTCCTGCGCACAGAAGCGGTCATCTTCGAGGATCCATCCAAGTGTCGTGTGGGCCGCAGCGGCATGCGTGAGAAAGCCCACACAGGTCGCAGGGAGTGTAACCCACCAACCCCACGAGCCCCATCATTCCCAGGGGGCTCGGTCGGTCGGTCAGGCTCCGCAGGCCGCCATCAGGTGCCGGAACGCGGGGTCCTTCGCCAGGGCGGTGTCGGACCGGGTGATCTTACGCCCGGGTTGGGCATAGAACGCATGCGCGAACGTCACCACCCGGTGACCGTCCGAGCACTGGTAGACCTGCGCCTTGACCCAGCCCTTCTCGGTGGCGCAGCCGGCGTACGCCGTGTCGAGCGTCTGGCCGCCCTTCCACACCGTCGCGCAGGTCGGGCTGGTGGGCGTGCCGGGCTCTGAGCTCGAGGACTCGGAGGTCGGCGACGACGCCCCGGCGGCCGGGTCGGTGGCGGTGGTGCTCGAGTCGGAGCCGCAGGCCCCGAGCGTGAGCACGGCGGCGAGAGCCGTCAGTGCAGCGCCCGCGCGCGCTCCTGTTCCCATCCGCTGATCGTACGCCGTCACGGCGCGTACCACTGCGACGTCGCGGTGGCCGTTGCGTAGAGGTAGTAGTGGTCGCTGGCGTGACCCAGACCGGCGCCGTCCTGGCGGTAGCCGCTGAAGTCCATCCCGTGTCCGCCCATGATCCAGTCGACCCGGAGCGGGTTCGGCGGGAGATGGCAGCCGCCGGAGCCGCTGCCGCCGTTGGCGGCCACCATGCCGGTCTCCGTGGCGACGCGGCAGAAGAACTCGGTGTGCTCGTTCATGTCACCCACGATGACCACCGGCTGGCCCTTGGCCATCAGCGTACGGATCAGGTTGATCTCGATCGAGGTGCCGGCGTCGCGTTGCGACTCCATGCCGCCGGCGGAGTTGTGCGTGGAGATCATCCAGAACTCGGCGCCGGTGCCGCGGTCGCGCAGCAGGACGTAGGGAAGCGGGATCTGCTGGCTCGAGAACGGATAGGTGACCGAGCCGCTGTCGACCATCGCGAACTGGGAGTCGCGCCAGTAGATCTGGTTGCGGACGCCGTTGTGTCCCAGCGCCGTACCGGGCCAGATCGAGTAGCCGGACATCCGGCCCTGCAGCACGCGCAGCTGGTCGTCCTGCACCTCCTGCATGCCGCCGACGTCGACCCCGCGCGACATCAGCAGGCTGGCCGTCATGCCGGCACGGACGGTGCCGGGGGCGAAGCCGCCCTTGCCGGCAGTGTGCTGGCTGCCCAGGATGTTGGACTGGGCGATGGTGAACGTCGAGTGGGCGGGCGACAGGTCGTCCACCTTCCGGGCCAGGAGCACCGACGGACGAAGCCCGAGGGTCTGGCCGGCCTTCACGTGGTACGGCGTCCTCGCGGGCCGCACGGCCTGACGCGAGAGGTTGGGACCGCGGGTGGCCGTCACGGCTGCCTCACGCTTCGCCTCCCGCTGTGCCTCCAACCGGGTGAGCCGGTCGTGGGTCGACGTGCCGGTCTGGTGGCTCGCGGCGCCCGACGTGGCGGCGCTCAGGTCGGCGGGATCGTCTGACGAGACGCCGCGCACCACCATCACGGTGGTGAGCACGCCGACGAGCAGGAGGGCGCCCAGACCCCAGCCCAGACCCCGTGGTCGCGCCGGCCGTTGCGGCCGCGCACGCTCACCGAGGTGCTTGGCCATGCGGGGCGCTCCCTTCCGCGCGGGGGGTCGTGGGGGGTGGTCGCGGGCATCGCCGCGTCGCCCTCGGAGTCTAAACGGGCTTCGCTCGGCGCGGGTAGTTACCGCAAACCCCGCGGGCGCGACGGTAGCGTGAGGCTCTGTGAGCGAAGCGAGAGCGCGCGGCGATCTGCACCTGTGCGTCGACCGTGACGTAGCGCGCGAACTGCGAGCTCACCGGAGGGTGCTGTGAGCGAAGCGAGAGCGCGCGGCGATCTGCACCTGTGCGTCGACCGTGACGTAGCGCGCGAACTGCGAGCTCACCGGAGGGTGCTGTGAGCGAAGCGAGGTCGGGGTCCGGCAAGCCCGGCCGCGTGTACGCCGCCCGACTGGTCGGCCTCCCCATCTACGACCCCCAGGGCGACCAGGTGGGCAAGGTGCGCGACCTCGTGGTCGCGATCCGCTCCGAGACCAGCGAGCCCCGGGTGCTCGGCATGGTCGCCGAGGTGCTCGGCCGGCGCCGGATCTTCGTCCCGATGACCCGGGTCACCCACATCGACAGCGGGCAGGTCTACACCACCGGGCTGCTCAACATGCGTCGCTTCGAACAGCGGCCGACCGAGACGCTGGTGATCGGCCAGCTGCTCGACCGCACGGTCACCATCGAGGGCGACGTCACCGGCACGGTCTACGACGTCGCCATGGAGCAGGTGCGGAGCCGGGACTGGGTGGTCAGCCGGATCGCGATCCAGGAGCCCGGCAAGGGCCTGCGGCGGCGCGGGCAGACCCACGTCGCGGAGTGGCGCGACGTGGTCGGCCTCGTCGGTCGCGAGCCCACGCAGGGAGCCACCCACCTGATCGCCGCCCTCAACGAGATGCGGGCCGCCGACGCCGCCAACGTGCTCCACGACCTGCCGCCCGAGCGTCGTACCGCCGTGGTCGCCGCCATGGACGACGAGCGGCTGGCCGACGTGCTCGAGGAGCTGCCCGACGAGGACCAGGTGGAGATCCTCGAGCACCTCGACAGCGAGCGCGCGGCGGACGTGCTCGAGGAGATGTCGGCCGACGACGCCGCCGACCTGATCGCCGACCTGGCCCCCGAGACCGCGGCCAAGCTCCTGAGCCTGATGGAGCCCGAGGAGGCCGAGGACGTGCGGCGACTCATGTCGTACGCCGAGGAGACGGCCGGCGCGATGATGACGCCCGACCCGGTCATTCTCGGCCCCGACGCGACGATCGCCGACGCCCTGGCCCAGATCCGCGACCCCGAGCTCCCGGTGTCCATCGCGGCGATGGTCTACGTGTGCCGCCAGCCGCTGGAGACGCCGACCGGCCGGCTGCTCGGCGTCGCGCACTTCCAGCGCCTGCTCCGCGAGCCGCCGTCGACGCTGGTCGCTGCCGCCCTCGACCAGAGCATGGACCCGCTGCACCCCGCGGCGACCATCGACGAGGTCGCGGCCCACCTGGCGACCTACAACCTGGTCGCGGCCCCGGTGGTCGACGACGCCGGCCACCTCCTGGGCGCGGTGACCGTCGACGACCTGCTCGACCACCTGCTGCCGGAGAACTGGCGCGACGACAACCTCAGCAGCTCGACCCGAGGTCCGGAGGCGCGCCATGGCTGAGCGCCGCGGCGGCCGCCTCGACACGCCCACGGAGCAGCGCCGCCCGCTGCTCCGGGCCCCGTCGTACGACACGGACGCGTTCGGGGTCTTCGCCGAGCAGTTCGCCCGGTTCATGGGGACTGCCCGGTTCCTGATGTGGATGACCGTCTTCGTGGTGTGCTGGGTTGGCTGGAACACCCTGGCGCCGACGGACCTGAGGTTCGACTCCTACCCCTTCATCTTCCTGACCCTGATCCTCAGCCTCCAGGCGTCGTACGCCGCACCGCTGATCCTGCTGGCGCAGAACCGGCAGGAGTCGCGCGACAAGGTGGTCGGCGAGCAGGACCGGCAGGCGAACGCCCGGGCGCACGCCGACATGGAGTTCCTGGCCCGCGAGGTCGCGTCGCTGCGGATGGCGGTCGGTGAGGTCGCGACCCGCGACTTCCTGCGCTCCGAGCTCCGCACCCTGCGCGACGACCTCACCGATGACGATGCGGACGAGGCGGCGACGCCGGCCTGAGGACCGCCAACTACGCTGGCCTCACTATGAGCGTCCCCACCACCGACCGGCTCACCGCGGCCCTCGCCACGGTCTCCGACCCCGAGATCAAGCGGCCGATCACCGAGCTCGGGATGGTCGACCACCTCGAGATCGACGACGCCGGACTGGTGCGGGTCACGGTCCTGCTGACCGTGTCCGGCTGCCCGATGAAGGACACCATCGACCGCGACGTACGAGGGGCGCTGACCGGCGTCGACGGCGTCACCGGCGTCGAGCTCACCCTCGGCGCGATGACCCCCGAGCAGCGGGCCGAGCTCCAGACCAACCTGCGGGGCGGGAAGCCGGCCAAGGAGATCCCGTTCGCCCAGCCGGGGTCGCTGACCAAGATCTTCGCGATCGCCAGCGGCAAGGGCGGTGTCGGCAAGTCGTCGGTGACGGTCAACCTGGCGCTCGCGATGGCCGGCGCGGGCCGCACCGTCGGCATCGTCGACGCCGACATCTACGGGCACTCGATCCCGGCCATGCTCGGTATCGCCGACTCGCGGCCGACGCAGGTCGAGGACATGATCATGCCGGTGCCGACGCCGTCGGGCGTCTCGGTGATCTCGATCGGGATGCTCAAGCCGCGGCGCGACCAGGTCGTCGCCTGGCGGGGCCCGATGCTCGACCGGGCCCTCGTGCAGATGCTGGCGGACGTCTATTGGGGCGACCTCGACGTCCTCCTGCTCGACCTGCCGCCCGGCACCGGCGACATGGCGATCTCGCTCGGTCAGCACCTCCCCAACGCCGAGATCGTGGTCGTGACCACCCCTCAGGAGGCCGCGGCCGAGGTCGCCGAGCGGGCGGGGACGATGGCCTCGATGCTCCACCAGCGGGTGGTCGGCGTCGTGGAGAACATGAGTTTCCTGGTCTGCCCCCACTGCGGCCCGTCCCACCAGCTGGAGCTGTTCGGCTCCGGCGGCGGCGAACGCGTGGCCGCCACTCTCTCAGGCCGCTTCGGGTACGACGTACCGCTGCTCGGGCGGATCCCGATCGAGGAGACCCTGCGCGAGGGCGGCGACGCCGGCAAGCCGGTCGTCGAGTCCGACCCGACCGCCGACTCGGCGCGGGTGCTTTCCGAGGTCGCCGAGAGATTGGACTCCTTCGGACGAGGTCTGGCAGGACGCCAGCTGGGCCTGACTCCGACCAGTAGATTCTGACCCATGTTCGGAGTCGGCCTCCCGGAGCTCGCGGTGATCGCGTTCGTCGCCGTGCTCGTCTTCGGCCCCGACAAGCTGCCCGAGTTCGCCCGGCAGGCGGGCCGGATGGCGAGGAAGATGCGTGAGTTCGCCAACGAGGCCCGCGACGAGCTCCGCGAGGAGCTCGGCCCGGAGTACGCCGACCTCGACTTCAAGGACCTCGACCCCCGCACCATCGTGCGCAAGCACATCATCGAGGCGATGAACGAGGAGCCCGAGGACCGGCTGCCACCCTCCGCCCGTCCCCTCGCCGAGGACGAGCCGCCCCCCTGGGACCTGGAAGCGACGTAGCACGTGTGGGCGACGCTCACGCGCGCCTCAGCCGCGGCTCTGCACCGCCGCGATCGTCTCCCGGGCCAGCAGCAGTGCACGGCCCCCGCCGACGGTGACCTCGACGAAGTCCGCGCCGACCCGGGTCACCACCGCCTCGCGCGCCGTCCCGTCGGTGCCGTGCACGACGCACCGCTCCCCCGCGTCGGCCAGCCGCCGCAGCGCCGACCCGAGGCCGAGCCGAGCGACCGGTGACCAGGCGACCTCGGGGACCGAGCGGGCCGACGCGCCCTCCACTGCGACGACCGCCGCGAGGCGCACGACCCAGTCCTGAGCGGCACCGTGCGCCAGGCACCAGTCGGGGCCGACCCGCTGCAGCACGCCGCTGACCGGGCCCACTCCGGCGACGTCGAGGACGAGGTCGTCACCGACCGATGCCATCAGCCGCCCGGCCAGGGTCACCGCGGTGTACTCGGCGCGACTGCGGTCGGCCAGATCGGTCTCTCGCTCGGCGTCGTACAGCGCTTCGGCACGACCCTCGAGATCGTCGAGGAAGGCGAACAGGCTCTCGTCCCACTCCACCGCACCCACCCTGCCACGCGGGGGTGGGCGGGCGGAGGTTCTCCACAACCCGCCGATCCACCCTTGTCAAAGGTACTCAAAAGTCTTTGACTGAACCAAACACAAGCAAACGAAGGGTTCTGCGGTGCTGCTCGGGAACCGCAGCGGCCGGATCCGCTGCCTCGTCGTCTGGACGTCCGCCTCGATCGCCCTCGGCGGCGTGGGCGTCGCCGTCCGCACGCCGGTCGGCCGGCTGCTCGCGCAGCCGGAGGCGCTGCACCGCCAGCCCCTGGACGTCGCGCTGACCGAGATCGCGGCGCTCGCCCTCCTCGGCTGCGCCGTCTGGATGTGGGCGGCGACCACCGCGGTGGTGGTCGAGGTGCTGCGACGGCGGGTCGCCACGTCCCCCTGGCAGCACGTCGTCCCGGCCGGCGTACGCCGCGTGGTGCTCGCCGCCTGCGGCGTGGCGCTGGCGGGCGGGCTGGCCCAGCCGTCGTACGCCGGAGGCCCGCAGGCGCACCACCCGCATGTGCACCATCGCCCGTCGGTCTTGTCCGGCCTGCCGCTTCCCGACCGCGCCGTGGTGCCACCGCCCGCCGCCCGGCGGACAGCCCGCGTGCGCCCGGGCGACACCCTGTGGTCGCTCGCCGCTCGCGACCTCCCACCGGGCAGTCCCGACGCGCTCGTCGCCGCTCGTTGGCACGCGATCTACGCCGCCAACCGCGCCCTCATCGGCCCCGATCCCGACGTCATCACGCCGGGGCAGCGGCTCCGCCTTCCCGGAAAGGACCCGACATGATGCTCCACCAGGTCAGCCCACCGACGGCCACCCACGGCACCGTCGTGGCCCTGCCCCTCACCCCGGTCGCCACCGTGCAGGGGACTCTCGCGCTCGACCTCGGTCCCCGGCTCGACGTGCCCGAGCCCGAGGTCGCCGCGCGGCCGGGCGACTCGGCGCTGCTCGACGTCGTGCCGGTCGACCTGGTGCAGCGACGTCGCTTCGAGCAGCATGCGGCGCGGATCGGTGCGGCGCTGGTCGAGATCGTGGGCGGGGACCGGCCGGTCTCCCAAGTGCTGCGCTGGACGACGCCCGAGGTCTACCAGGACCTCGCGCGCCGGGCCCACCTGGTGGCGCAGGCCGTGGGGCGCCGCCCGGCCGGCGGCGGCATCCAGTCGGTGCGCCCGCAGCTGGTCGCGGCCCACACGAGCTTCGTGTCCGAGCGTTGCGCCGAGGTCAGCCTCCACGTGCGCTACGGCGACCGCTCCCGGGCCGTGGCGGCCCGGTTCGAGCTGATCCGCGACCGCTGGCAGGTGTCTGCCCTGGAGTTCGCCTAGCCGATGCGGGCGGTGACGCCGGTGGGGCCGCCGGGGGCGCCGTGGCAGCGCTTGTACTTCTTGCCCGAGCCGCAGGGGCAGAGCGCGTTGCGGCCCACCTCGGCGAACTCGTCGTCGGCGTTGGTCACCGTGCGGCCGGCCGGACGCTGCTGCTGCGGCTGCTCGCCTTCGCCACCGAACGCGGCCGGCACCGACAGGGCGGAGTCGTCCTCGGACGGCGCTGAGTACGTGAGCTGCTGCTGCGGCGTCTTGGGCTGGTCGAGGCCCTTGGCGGTGATGTGGGGCCGGTGGCCGTCGGCCGGCTGCTCCTCGGAGCGGAGCTCTCGACGCAGCGGCTCCTCGACCTCGTCCTCGACGAAGCCATGCTCCTGGTCGTCGTCCTCGATCAGCTGCACCTCGAGGTTGAACAGGAAGCCGACCGACTCCTCCTTGATGCCGTCCATGATGGCGGTGAACATGTCGAAGCCCTCGCGCTGGTACTCCACCAGCGGGTCGCGCTGGGCGTAGCCACGCAGGCCGATGCCTTCGCGCAGGTAGTCCATCTCGTAGAGGTGCTCGCGCCACTTGCGGTCGAGCACCGAGAGCACGACGCGGCGCTCGAGCTCGCGCATCGCCTCGGAGCCGATCTCCTCCTCGCGACGTGCGTACGCCGCGTGGGCGTCCTCCTGCAGGGCCTCGATCACGTCGTCGCGGTCGAGTCCCTCGGCGCCGCCCGCCTCCTCGGCCATCGCGTTGAGGTCGAGGGAGAGCGGCCACAGCTGCTTGAGCTGGGCCTGCAGCGCGTCGAGGTCCCACTCCTCGGCGAAGCCCTCGGTGGCGCCCGTCACGAACCCGTCGACCACGTCGTCGATGAAGCTCGAGATCTGGTCCTCGAGGTCGGCGCCCTCGAGCACCTTGCGGCGCTCGGCGTAGATCACGTGGCGCTGCCGGTCCATCACGTCGTCGTACTTGAGGACGTTCTTGCGGGAGTCGAAGTTCTGCGCCTCGATCTGGCCCTGGGCGTTGGCGATCGCGCCGGTGACGCGCTTGTTCTCGATCGGCACGTCGTCGGGGATCTTGAGGACCTGGAGGATCCGGTCGACCCAGTCGGACTTGAACAGCCGCATCAGCTCGTCCTCGAGGGACAGGTAGAACCGCGACTCCCCCGGGTCGCCCTGACGACCGGAACGACCGCGCAGCTGGTTGTCGATGCGACGCGACTCGTGCCGCTCGGTGCCCACGACGTAGAGACCGCCGACGGCCTTCACCTCGTCGTGCTCGGCCGCGACCTGGGCCTTGATCTTCTCCACCGTGCCCGGCCACTCGGCCTCGTACTCCTCGGCGGTCTCTCCGGTCGGCTCGAGGCCGCGCTTGCGGAGCTCGGCGTCGGCGAGGAACTCCACGGAGCCGCCGAGCATGATGTCGGTGCCTCGACCGGCCATGTTGGTGGCCACCGTGACCGCGCCCTTGTGGCCCGCCATCGCGACGATCTTGGCCTCGTCGGCGTGGACCTTGGCGTTGAGCACCGAGTGGGCGATGCCCCGCTTGCGCAGCTTCTCCGACAGGTGCTCGGACTTCTCGACCGAGACGGTGCCGACCAGGATCGGCTGACCCTTGGCATGGCGCTCGGCGATGTCGTCGGTGACGGCGTCGTACTTGGCCTCCTCGGTGCGGTAGACCAGGTCGGGCTGGTCGACGCGCCCGACCGCCTCGTTGGTCGGGATCGGGACGACGCCGAGCTTGTAGATCTTGTCGAACTCGCTGGCCTCGGTCATCGCCGTACCGGTCATGCCGGAGAGCTTCTCGTAGAGGCGGAAGTAGTTCTGCAGGGTCACCGTGGCCAGCGTCTGGTACTCCTCGCGGACCTCGACACCCTCCTTGGCCTCGATCGCCTGGTGCAGGCCGTCGTTGTAGCGACGACCGGCGAGCATCCGGCCGGTGTGCTCGTCGACGATGAGCACCTCGCCGTCCATGACGACGTACTCCTTGTCGTTGTGGAACAGCTCCTTGGCCTTGATGGAGTTGTTGAGGAACGAGATCAGCGGGGTGTTGGCCGACTCGTAGAGGTTGTCGATGCCGAGGTGGTCCTCGACCTTGGTGATGCCGGGCTCGAGCACCGAGATCGTGCGCTTCTTCTCGTCGACCTCGTAGTCGACGTCCTTGGTCAGGGTGCGGGTCAGCTTGGCGAACTCGCCGTACCACCGCACCTCGTCCTGGGTGGGACCGCTGATGATGAGCGGGGTGCGCGCCTCGTCGATGAGGATCGAGTCGACCTCGTCCACGATCGCGTAGTGGTGGGTGCGCTGCACGCACTCCTCGAGCGTGCCGGCCATGTTGTCGCGCAGGTAGTCGAAGCCGAGCTCGTTGTTGGTGCCGTAGGTGACGTCGCAGGCGTAGGCCTCGCGACGCTCGTCGGGCTTCATCGACGGCAGGATCACGCCGGTGGTCAGGCCGAGGAAGTGGTGGATGCGGCCCATCCACTCCGCGTGGTACTTGGCGAGGTAGTCGTTGACGGTGACGACGTGGACGCCCTTGCCGTCGAGGGCGTTGAGGTACGCCGGCAGGGTCGCGACCAGGGTCTTGCCCTCACCGGTCTTCATCTCGGCGATGTTGCCGAGGTGGAGGGCCGCGCCACCCATGATCTGCACGTCGTAGTGGCGCTGGCCGATCACGCGCTTGGCCGCCTCGCGAACCGTCGCGAACGCCTCGGGCATCAGGTCGTCGAGCGACTCACCGGCGGCCAGACGCTCCTTGAACTCGGCCGTCTGGCCCTGCAGCTCCTCGTCGGTCATGGCCACGAAGTCGTCCTCGATGGCGTTGACCGCGCGGGAGACCGCCTCGAGCTGGCGCAGGATCTTGCCCTCGCCGAGGCGGAGGAGCTTGTCGAGAATGGCAGGCACGGGTGAGCTCCCGGTGTGGACGTCGGATGATCACGCCAACTCTACCCAGCGGCCGGAACCGCGCCGATTCGGCAGCTCAGCGGGCCGCGACCTCCACCGAGAGGGCGGGCGCCAGGTCACCGCGCGGCTCGACCACGACCGTGTGGAGGCCGAGCCAGCCGGCGAGCCGCTCGAGCTCTGCGGCGAGCTCCGCAGCGGTGTCCGGCGGTGCGCAGGGCTCGGCGTACGTGCCCTTGACCACGAGCAGCCCGACCCTCCGGTCGGCCTTGAGGTCGACGCGCGCCACGATCGTGTCGCCGAGCAGGAAGGGCAGCACGTAGTAGCCGTGGATGCGCTTCTCGGCGGGGGTGTAGATCTCGATCCGGTAGTGGAAGTCGAACAGCGCCTCGGTGCGCTCCCGCTCCCAGACCACCGGGTCGAACGGGCTGAGCAGGGCCCGGGCCCGGATCCGCCGCGGGATGCGCGCATCACGGTGGAGGTAGGACGGTCGCCGGACGCCCTCGACCGTCACGGGGATCAGCTCGCCCTCCTCCACCAGCTCGGCCACGATCGGCGCGGTCCCCGACTGGTTCTGCCCGGACACCGAGCGCATCCGGTAGTAGTCGGCGAGGTCGCGGACCGTCGCGACGCCGTGCGAGCGTGCCGCCCGGCGTACGAGCTCCTTGACGGCGTCGTGCTCGGTCGGCGTCGGCGCCTCGAGGTGCTCGGCGGGGATCACCCGTTCGGGCAGGTCGTAGCGGACCTCGAACTGGCTGGTGCGGCCGGCGATGGCGACGTCGCCCACCATGAACAGGTAGTCGAGCGCGCGGCGGGTGTTCGACCAGTTCCAGCCCCAGTGCTCCTTCTTCCGGGGCAGGCCGTCGTCGAGGTCGCGGGCGGTCGAGGCACCCCGTTCGGAGATCTCGAGCAGCAGGCTCTCGGTCAGCTCGTCGGTGACCACGCTGCCCCACCACTTGTGCCTGCCGACGCGGTAGCGGGCCATCCGGTGGCGCATCACCGGCCAGAGGTCGACCGGCATGTAGGCCTGCACATGGGCCCAGTACTCCACCATCCGCCGCGGCCGGGTCTCGGAGGCGCGGCGGACGAGGTCGACGTCGTAAGGCCCCATCCGGGAGTACAGAGGCATGTAGTGGGCGCGTTGGAGCACGTTGACCGAGTCGACCTGGAGCACCCCGGTGCGGCCGAGGGTGCGTGCCAGGGTGCGCATCGTGGGCCGGTCGTGCGGCGGGTCGAGGAACCCCTGGGCCGCGAGCGCGATACGACGGGCCTGGGCCTGGGAGAGCGAGCGCACGGGTGCGAACCTAGCGGTCACCGCCGACGTCGCGGCCCCGTCGCTGGTCGGGCGCCAGAGCGCCTCCTCAACCGGCGGCGGGGCACCGGACCGCCTTCCTCGACCAGCGGTGGTCAGAATTCTTGGTCGAACGTTCGTCCCAGGGCGGTCTAGGACGAACGTTCGTCCAAAGCGTCAGTCCGGGACCGCGCATGCCGGTGGTTGAGGAGGTCGCTCTGCGACCGGGTGACCCCGGTGGGGCGCCGGGGCGCCTGACTCAATCGGCGCTCGGCCGCCGGCTACGGCAGCTCGACCAGCTTCTCGCGGACGGCGTAGAGCACGGCCTCCATGCGGGAGTGGAGCTGCAGCTTCTCGAGCAGGTTGCGCACGTGGTTCTTCACGGTGTTCTCGCTGATGAAGAGCCGCTTGGCGATGTCCTTGTTGTTCAGGCCCTGGGCCACCAGGCGCAGCACCTCGAGCTCGCGCTCGGTGAGCCGGAACGTCGAGACCGGTCCACGGTCGGGCTGCGACATCTGCTTGAACTCGTCGATCAGCTTGACCGCCATCGAGGGGCTGATCAGCGACTGGCCGTCGGCGACCACGCGGATCGCCTGCGCGACCTCCTCGATCGAGGAGTCCTTGAGCAGGTAGCCGCTGGCACCGCTCTTGACGGCCTCGTAGAGGTCGGACTCCTCGTCGGAGACGGTGAGCATGAGGATCTTGGCGGCCGGCACGGCCTCCTTGATGGCCACGCAGGCCTCGATCCCCGAGACCTTGGGCATCCGCACGTCGAGCAGTACGACGTCGGGGGCGACCGCGCTGGCCAGCTCGATGCCGGTGGCACCGTCGCCGGCCTCGCCGACCACCTCGAGGCCGGTCTCGACACTCATCAGCATGGTCAGACCGCGGCGGAACAGCTCCTGGTCGTCCACGATGATGACGCGGATCGGCTCCGGATCAGTGCCTGGGGGGAGAGGCATGGACTCAGCATGTCACGATCCCGCGCCGGTATGGGCCGAATTGGCCATCTGCGGGCCCCTCGGGGTGACCCGATCGGACCATGCGGACTGGTCAGCCCGTGCGCTCCACGTCGAGTGAGATGACCCCGTAGTCATAGCCCCGACGACGGTAGACGACCGCCGGCCGCTCGGTGTCCTGGTCGACGTAAAGGTAGAAGTCGTGCCCGACCAGCTCCATCTCGTAGAGGGCCTGGTCGAGGGTCATCGGGCGGGCGGCGTGGGTCTTCTCGCGCACCACCGGCGGCCCGTCGCCGGTCACCGTCATCGAGCCCACCTGACGCTCGGTCACCACGTCCTCGTCGACCGTCTCGACCTCGGTGAGCGTCGGCAGCTCGCCGGTGGCGATGCGGGTGCGGTGGGAGCGGGCGCGACGGTCGTTGGCACGCCTCATCTGGGCCGCCATCTTGTCCACGGCGAGATCGAGGGCGCCCATCTTGTCGACGGCCGCCGCCTCGGCGCGGATCACCGGCCCCTTGGAGTACGCCGTCAGCTCGACGCGGACGGCTCGGTCGGCCTGGCGGGGGTTGCGTTCGCTCTCTACCTCCACCTGGACGCGCATGATGCGGTGGTCGTGCTTCTCGAGCTTGCCCAGCTTGTCGGCGACATGGTCTCGGAAGCGCTCCGACAGCTCGATGTGCCGTCCGGTGACCACCACGTCCATGGAATCCTCCTGTTGAGCGGTTTGTCGGCCCAGTTCTGTGCAGCGTTGCGCGCCAGGTCATGCTGGCTGGAGCCCGCCCGGCCGACCTGGTCTTCGTCCCCACACCCGCCTGCTGAGGGTCTCGCAGCTTGCATGCCACTACTCCCCTTCTCCCGCAGGTCCCCGTGTCTGACGGAGGCTGCGAGGCAGGACTTACGACTAAGCCGCACCGTGATCGGCGCGCCGCCGGCGAACAGGTCGAGACCTGCCTCCGGGCGGTGCGCCTTACGTGGACCGCTTCGCCTGCGACTGGCATCGGCTTGCCGGCCAGCCGCCCCGGACGACCGGGGCGTCCGGACGACGCAACCACGGACCCGGGCGGACTCCATGGTCCGACGCTAGCCCTCGGCCGGTCATCGGGGAACCTCGCCCGGTCCTGGAGGTGGCTGGTGCGTCACTCGTGCGCGCGGCCCCCGGCACGTCGCCGGGTCGCGGCCACGGCGACCACGGCGAGCGGCGGCAGCCCGACCGCGCGCAGCGCGCGCTGCGCCTCGGCCGCGGTCGCGCCGGTGGTGAGCACGTCGTCGCACACCACGAGATGGGCGGGACGCACGCCTCCTGCCGCGGTACGACGGGCCAGGCGCCGCAGGGCGTCCGGATGAACGCGAAGGGCGCCCGCGAGGTTGGCTGCCCGGGCGGCGGCATCGAGCCCGGCCTGGTCGGCCAGCCCGCGCCGGGTCCGGAGCAACGACACGCACGAGGCCTCCACGCCGTACGACGTGAGCCGCGCGGCGGCCGCCCGGGTGAGTGCGGCCGTCGGCTCGTAGCCCCGGCGACGCGTGCTGCTCGGCCGCGACGGCACGGGTACCAGGAGGACCGGCGTCCGCTCGGCCCTACGGTCCACGAGCGCCGCGTGGACCGCCTGCGCCAGCAGGTCTCCCAACGGCCCGGCGAGCGCGAGCAGGCGGTCCTCCTTGTGGCCGACCACCAACGCGCGCACCACCCCGTCGTACGGCGCTGCCGCCCAGGGGGCGACCAGGCCCGGCGGCACCGGGGTCGGCCACGCGGGATGTGGGTGCACGTCGAGGCCCGCTCGGCAGTGGTCGCAGAGCACGCGGCCGGGGCGGTGGCAGCCGACGCACCGACCGCCCAGCACCAGGTCGCGGAAGGCGTCGAGCACCGCTCGAGCCGAGCACGGCTAGGTGCGCCTGTCGACCGCCCGGCAGCACGGCTGTGGATCAGCCCACGTAGGTGATGAAGCGGAGCCCGGGGACCGGCAGCAGGTCGGTGGTGTCGACCTGCGAGAGGTCGAACAACCGGCCGGGCTGCACAGCGAAGGGTGGCGCGTCGCCCGACGGTGTCGTGGCCAGGCTCAGGACCCGTCCCGGAACGACGATGGGCGGTGTCTCCGAAGGGTTGGTCGAGCCGTCGACGGCGAGCAGCCGCACCTCGGCCTGGGCGCTCGAGGCCTGGTCGAGCACCGCGAGCGTGGTCGGCGACGTCCACCCGACGTCGCGGATGCGCGTGCTGGAGCCGGTCGCCCAGCGCAGGGCGCGGGCGGGGGTGCCGGACACGACTTGGCCGTCCTGGTCGTAGCGGATCCGGCTCAGGACGAGCCGATCGCGCTGCGGCCCGCGGATCACCGCGACGAGCCGCGAGCCGTCGCGCGAGACGATGAAGAGCCGGACGTCCTCGCCGCTGATGCCGGGCAGCCGCACCTCGCGCTCCCGGTTGTGGGCGAAGGACAGGACGACCGCGCCGCCGGGCTTGTCCTGCACGGCCCACAGCCGCCCCGAGACGGCCCAGGCCGGGCGCAGCACTCCCGTGCCGGTGAGCACCTGGGTGGGGTTCACCGCACCGCGCACGGGCCCGACCAGCAGGGAGGTCCGCGTCGTGGCTGCCACGGTGCTGTCGTCGAGGCTGACAGCGAACGGGCCGATGCCGAGGGCGCTCGTGCCGAACGGCCCACCAACGGGCGTGAGCCGGTTCGACTGACCCGAGACGAGCTCGCCCTTGCGCAGGGCGTACAGCTGGCTGCTCGCCGTGGGCTTCGCCGGGTCGTAGCGGGCGACCTCGGGAGAGTCGACCTGGAACGTCGACGAGCCCGTCGCGTCGGTGATCTGCCGGCCGGCGATGGAGAGGGTGAGCGCCTTGACCGAGGGGTCCTGGCGCAGGGTCCACGCCAGCTGGGCGATGATCAGCCGGGTGGTGCGCTGGCTGAGCTGACCGGGGTCACGGCCGTTGAGGGTCACCTCTGCCACGCCGTTGCGGACCACCACCGGGCTCGCGGTGAGACCGGGCGGCAGGAACGTGCGGACCACCCCCTCGAGGGAGCGCTGCGGCCCCTGCACCAGGGCCTGCATCAGGGAGGTGGTCAGCTGCTGACCCTGTGGCACGTGCACGACGTCCGGCACCAGGAGCCGGGCACTCGGGTCGAAGAAGTAGAGCGACGCGTCCTGGAACGTCTGGTCGTAGAAGTCGACCGGCACCAGCAGGGCGTCCGGCGCCTGGGCGATCCGCCACTCGCCGTTCTCCACCTGCATCGGGAAGCTCACCCGTGAGGCGGCCGGACCGAGCCGCCCCAGCCACCTGCCGGCCGGTCCGATCAGGTCGGCGGCGTGCAACCCGACCTGCACGGTCGTCGACCCGCGCGGCTGCGGTCGGAGGCCGTGGTAGGCGATCACGCTCCGCGGCTGCCAGAGCGCCCGGCCCGCGGTGGTCAGGAACTGCTGGGCGGTGCTGGTCTGGAGCGGCGTCGCGGTCATCGCCTCGAGGAACCCGCCCACGATCTGGGTGGGCGACATCCCGGGCCGGGGCGGCGGAGGGTTGTTGTCGGGGTTGCCGTTCGGCGAGGGCTGCACCGACTCCTCGGTCTGCACGACGGGCCCGGTCGAGGGTACCTGGACGCACGCGGTGAGGCAGGCCCCGGCCAGCGCGACCAGGGCCGCGGCCGCCCACGGCGTACGACGGCTCATGCGACCACCTCGGCGGCGTCCTCGGGGACCAGCGGGAGCGGGCTGTGGCGCAACGGGAAGCCCGCATGACGAGGCAGGGTGAGCCGGAACTGCGCGCCCTCGTGGGGCTTGCCCCAGGCCTGCAGCCACCCGCCGTGCAGGTGGGTGTCCTCCAGTGAGATCGCGAGGCCCAGCCCCGTGCCGCCGCTGGTGCGGGCCCGGGCGGGGTCGGCCCGCCAGAACCGGTTGAAGACCATCGCGGACTCGCCCACCGCCAGCCCCACCCCGTGGTCGCGGACCGCGATCGCGGCGGACTGCTCGTCGGCAGCGACGGTCACCACGATCTCGCGGCTCTCGGCGTGGTCGATCGCGTTGGTGAGGAGGTTGCGCACGATCCGCTCCACCCGTCGTACGTCGGCCTCGGCGACGCACGGCGTCTTCGGCGCCCGGATCACCACGCGCGTGCCCCGCGCGTCGGCCAGCGCGCGCGTGCCGTCGGCCACCCTTCGGACCACGTCGGTCAGGTTGACGTCGTCGAGGTCGAGGGCGGCGGCGCCCGCGTCGAAGCGACTGATCTCGAGCAGGTCGACCAGCAGCGTCTCGAAGCGGTCGAGCTCGCGCTGGAGCAGCTCCGCGGCGCGGCGGGCTTCGGGGTCGAAGGAGGCCTTGGCGTCGTGGAGCACGGCCCCGGCGAGCCGCACCGTGGTGAGCGGGGTGCGCAGCTCGTGGGAGACGTCGGAGACGAACCGTCGCTGCACCCGGCTCAGCTCCTCGAGCTGGCGGATCTGGCGTTGCAGGTTGGTCGCCATCTGGTTGAACGACGTGGCGAGGCGCGCCAGGTCGTCCTCGCCGGTGACCCGCAGCCGCTCCTGGAGCTGCCCGGCTGCCAGCCGCTCCGCCACCTGACGCGCCATCCGGATGGGGGTCACGATCTGGCGGGTCAACAGCCAGGTGAGCCCCCCGATCAGCGCGATCAGCAGGATGCCGGCGGTGAGCAGGGCGCGCGTGACCAGGGCGAGCGTCTGCTGCACGTCGTCGAGGGGAAACAGGTAGTAGACCGTGCGGAGCGACTTGTCGGCCGGGATCCGAACCGTCGACCCGACCACGATGCCGGGGGTCGAGCTCAGCACCTGGCCCTGCTCGTCGCTGCGCGACACGATCGTGGTGTAGGTCCACGCCGGGGTGTGCGAGGTGTCGAAGTGGTCGACCAGCGAGGTGGGCACGCTGGCGAGCTCGAGCTGCTGGGTGTTGCGCGTGCCGCGGTCGGCCAGGGGCGTGCCGGGTGAGCCGGGGCTGGCCATGATGACGCTGAAGCCGCGGGCCTCTCCGCTGCTGATGATCGGGTTTGCCACGAGCGCTTGGGCCTGCCGGTTGGCGTCGGTGTCGGTGCCGACGGCAGCCTCGAGCCGGGCGTTGGCATCCTGGTCCTCGGTGGCGACCTCACGCAGCACGGTCTCCACCCGGTGGTCGAGCAGACCCTGCTGCACCTGGCGCAGCAGGAACCAGCCGACCGCGACGAGCACCACCGTGGAGAGCAGCACCGTGCTCACCACCACGCGCGCCTGGATCGACCGTCGCCAGAAGGTCAGCCCACGCCGGAGGGCCTCCGGCACGCTGCGTCCGATCGTGTCAGCCACCGGTCATCTCGCACTCATGACGACGTCATCTCACTGCTGCCCGGTGCTGCCGGCCTTGTAGCCCACGCCGCGCACGGTGAGCACGATCTCGGGGTTCTCCGGGTCGGCCTCGACCTTCGAGCGCAGCCGCTGCACGTGGACGTTGACCAGCCGGGTGTCGGCCGCGTGGCGGTAGCCCCAGACCTGCTCGAGCAGGACCTCGCGGGTGAACACCTGCCACGGCTTGCGGGCCAGGCACACCAGGAGGTCGAACTCGAGCGGCGTCAGGTTGATCGGCTCGCCGTCGCGGGTGACCGAGTGTCCGGCCACGTCGATGGCGAGGGGGCCGATCGCAAGGGCGTCCGCGCCGGCGGCGTCGTTGCGCCGTACGCGGGCGCGGATGCGGGCCACCAGCTCCTTGGGCTTGAAGGGCTTGACGACATAGTCGTCGGCGCCGGACTCGAGGCCCACCACGACGTCGACGGTGTCGCCCTTCGCGGTGAGCATGACGATCGGGACACCGGACTCGGCGCGGATCTCCTTGCACACGTCGATCCCGCCCTTGCCCGGCAGCATCAGGTCGAGCAGGACGACGTCGGGCTTGTAGGCGTGGAACGCCTCCAGTGCCTCGTCGCCGCGCTGCACGAGGTGGGCGTCGAAGCCCTCCTGGCGCAGCACGATCGACAACATCTCCGACAAAGAGGCGTCGTCGTCGACGACGAGCACACGCGCGCGGAAGTCCTCGCCCTGGGTCACGGCGTCAATCTTGGCATGTGACACGCAGCCGAGCCCGAGGAACGAGGGCGTGGCGTCGCGTGGCCAGGTTGAGCAAGCGACGCGACTGAGGAACGAATTCGCGCGAGCGCGTCGAAACCCGGTGCCGTGCCCAGAACCTCAGGCACCGTCACCGGGTTTCGAGACGGTCGCCAGAGCGACCTCCTCAACCAGCGGAGTCGAACAGCGAGACGTCGATCAGTAGCGGTACTGGTCGGACTTGTAGGGGCCGTTCACGTCGATGCCGAGGTACGACGCCTGGTCGGCGGTCAGCTCGGTGAGGTGCACGCCGAGGGCCGAGAGGTGCAGGCGCGCGACCTCCTCGTCGAGGTGCTTGGGGAGCACGTAGACGCCGACCGGGTAGGCCTCGGGCTTGGTGAAGAGCTCGATCTGGGCCAGCACCTGGTTGGTGAAGGAGTTCGACATCACGAAGCTGGGGTGGCCGGTGGCGTTGCCGAGGTTCATCAGGCGACCCTCGGAGAGCACGATGATGGAGTTCCCCTGGGGGAAGGTCCAGACGTCGACCTGCGGCTTCACGTTCTTGCGCTCGACACCGTCGTAGGACTCGAGGCCGGACATGTCGATCTCGTTGTCGAAGTGGCCGATGTTGCCCAGGATCGCCTGGTGCTTCATCCGCGACATCTGGTCGGCGGTCACGACGTCCTTGTTGCCGGTCGCGGTGATCACGATGTCGGCGACCGGGAGGACGTCCTCCAGCGTGGCGACCTGGTAGCCGTCCATCGCGGCCTGCAGCGCGCAGATCGGGTCGATCTCGGTGACGACCACGCGGGCGCCCTGCCCACGCAGGCTCTCCGCGCAGCCCTTGCCGACGTCGCCGTACCCGCAGACGACCGCGACCTTGCCGCCGATGAGGACATCGGTGGCGCGGTTGATGCCGTCGATCAGGGAGTGGCGGCAGCCGTACTTGTTGTCGAACTTCGACTTGGTCACCGAGTCGTTGACGTTGATGGCCGGGAAGAGCAGCGAGCCCTCCTTCATCATGTCGTAGAGGCGGTGCACGCCCGTGGTGGTCTCCTCGGTGACGCCGCGCAGCTCGGCGGCGATCGGGGTCCAGCGGTCGCTGTCCTCGGCGAGGGAGGCGACGAGCACGTCGAAGACGACCTTCTGCTCGTGGCTGGCGGCGGTGGCGGGGTCGGGCGCCTCGCCCTTCTTCTCCATCTCGACACCGAGGTGGACGAGCATCGTGGCGTCGCCACCGTCGTCGAGGATCATGTTGGCCTTCTCCTGGCCCGGCCAGATCAGGATCTGCTGGGTGCACCACCAGTACTCCTCCAGCGTCTCGCCCTTCCAGGCGAAGACCGGCACGCCCTGCGGGTCGTCGACGGTGCCGTTCGGCCCGACGACGACGGCAGCGGCCGCGTGGTCCTGGGTGGAGAAGATGTTGCAGGAGGCCCAGCGCACCTCGGCGCCGAGAGCCACGAGGGTCTCGATCAGGACCGCGGTCTGGATCGTCATGTGGAGCGAGCCGGCGATCTTCGCGCCGGCGAGCGGCTTGCTCTCGGAGTAGCGCTCGCGCATCGCCATCAGGCCGGGCATCTCGTGCTCGGCCAGCGTGATCTCGGTCCGACCGAAGTCGGCCAGGGCCAGGTCTGCGACCTTGAAGTCCATGTGTTCAGTGCCTCCCGCTCTCGTGCCGCCCTCGCCGCGGCCAACGTGTCTCTCAGGTTAGGACGGCGGCGACTCGAGCGAAGAATCCTCGACCACCCTCCCGGCGGGGGGCAGGTGGCGGGCCACCAACGCGGCCACCACCAGCACGGGTACGGCGAGCAGGGCCACCAGGGCAGGGAAGCCCAGCACGTGGGAGCCGACGACGAAGGCCGCGTAGACAAGGAGGGCGACGACCTCCTCGAGCACGCCCAACACGCTCGTGACCGTCGCTCGGGCCGGCCCGGTGATGGCGTCCTGGAGCCGCGTCTCTCCCACGAGCATGGCGTTGTTGAGCATCCCGTAGCCGATCCCGATGCCCACGAAGCCGACGTACGGCGTGGCCAGGGCGCCGAGCGAGACGAGCACGGCTCCCACGCCGAGGAGCGCGCCGACGGCTCGCGCCGGCAGCCGCGAGGTGCGCCCGACCAGCGCCGTGCCGATCGCCTGACCGGCCACGGTGATCGCGACCAGCAGCGGGATGTCGGCGGTGGATACGCCGTGCGCACGAGCCACCAGCGGGAAGTACTCGTCGTAGGCGGTCAGGCCGACCATGGCCGCGGCGAGCAGCAGGACCCGCCGGACGTCGGGGTGGTGCCGCGACTCGGCGAGCCCGGCACGCAGCATCGCGAGGTAGCGCGAGGTCGCGCGCTCGGTCTCCGCCAGAGGCGCGTCGCGCGTGGGTCGCCGCGCGGCCGCCGACACGGGCAGCGTCGCGGCCAGCAGCGCCTGCCCGCCACAGATCGCGACGCTGGCCCAGCCGACGAGCGGGTAGCCGCCGGCAGCGAGCAGTGGCGCCGCGACCACGGTCGCGGCGAGGTTGGCCAGCATCGCCGTCGACTGCGTCCAGCCGATCAGCCACGGGTAGCGACCGGCCTCTCCGCGCTCGACCAGCTCGTCGTACACGAGGGACTCGAACGTGCCCGACATCAGTGCGCTCGAGAGCCCCCAGAACACGAAGCCGAGGGCGAAGCCCGGGAACGTCTGCCAGGTCATCCAGGTCGCGAAGCCGGCGGCGTAGACGAACGCGGAGACCACCAGCAGGTGGCGACGGTCGAAGGAGTCCGCCCAGGCACCCGACGGCACCTCGAAGACGAACGCCGTGGCCGACCAGATGATCAGCAGCAGCGAGATGTGCGAGGCACCGATGCCGTGGTCGGCGAAGAGCAGCGAGTAGATGCTGTAGAGCGGGACCAGGTCGCGCGAGGCGTGGTAGAGCAGCACCCGCGGCACGAAGCCCCGGGTGCCTGGCAGGCGGGACCGGAATCAGGTGTGGCCGGAGAAGTGGCGCATGGCGGCAGGCTAGACCGGCTCAGCCGACCGGGGTAGCCCCCGGCGGCGAAGCTGTAGAGGGTGTCGCTCGGGTGACGCCTCAACCGCGGTAGATGTCGGGCTCGAGGTAGATCACCGTGGCGATCGGCTCGACCACGCGGATCGCCACCTCGGCGTCATCGATGGCGGTGGCGATCTCGGTGGCGGTGGCCGCGTGGACGACCGCGACCTTGGCGGCGACGAGGAGCTCGTCGGGGCCGAGGTGCATCGTCTTCAGGTGGATGATCCGGTCGATGCCGTCGGTCTCGCGGAGCGCGTCGGCGATCCGGTCCTCGGCCTCCACGGTGGCCGACTCACCCAGCAGGAGGCTCTTGGTCTCGATCGCGAGCACCACGGCCACCGCGACCAGCAGAAGTCCGATCAGCGCGGTGCCGGCCACGTCGAACCAGAGGTTCTGGGTGATCAGCGAGAGCCCGACGCCGAGGAGCGCGAAGAAGAGACCGATCAGTGCCGCGAAGTCCTCGAGGAGGATGACCGGGAGCTCGGGCTGCTTCGCGCGCCGGATGAACTCGACATACGTCGCGTTGCCCTTCACGTGTCCGGTCTCGCGGATCGCGGTGCGGAACGACAGCGACTCCATGACGATCGCGGCCGCCAGCACGACCAGCGGCACCCACCACCACTGGCTGTCGAGCAGCGAGTCGTCGGGATGCCCGTGTGTCGCGTGGAGCTCATGACCCTTGTGGTAGGCCTCGTAGAGCGCGAACAGGCCGCCCACGCTGAACAGCACGATCGAGACGATGAAGGCGTAGATGTAGCGCTCGCGGCCGTAGCCGAACGGGTGCGCCGCCGTCGGCTGCTTGCGCGCCTGGCGTCCACCGAGGAGGAGCAGCGCCTGGTTCCCGGAGTCGGCGACCGAGTGGATGGCCTCGGCCAGCATCGACGAGGCGCCCGTCAGCAGGAAGGCCAGGAACTTCGTGACCGCGATCCCGGTGTTGGCCAGGAGTGCGGCGACGACCGCTCTGGTGCTGCCTTCGGTGGACATGCGCGGAAGGCTACCGGGAGCCGAACGTCGGCTCAGTCGTCGACCAGCCCGAGCCGGAGGTACTCCGCTGCGTAGCGTCCGTTGAGCACGAGCGAGGCGTAGCGCGCGATCTCGGTGTCGGCCTCGGTGGTCACGATCTCCACCCGTACGCCGTGCTCGTCGGCGGCAGTCCGGAGCCGCTCGTGGTCCTCGCGCACGACGTTGTCGACCGTGCCGTCGTCGAAGATCAGGAGCATCGGGCGCACGTCGCCCTCGCCGTCTGCGAACGGGTCGTCGAAGACGTCGCGGGGGCGGGCGGCCTCGATCAGCGGCAGCAGGTGCTCGGCGTCACCGGCGATCGCGGACCGACCCGTCGCGCGCCGGATGGTCTCGGCCACGCGCCGCGCGGCGCGGGCGGCGAGCGACGACCCGCCCCAGACGACGGGGTTGGTGTCCGCCAGGGCGATGGCCAGCATCTTCGCGGGGTTGACGGCGAGGTCGCGATGGGGCGAGCAGGCGACGGCGACGTCGTCGAGGGCGTTCGCGACGTCACCGTGGTCGGCGCGCGGGCCCAGCCCGACCTGGTCGAGATACTCCAGCAGGACGACCGCGGTCGCCAGCTGGTCGCGGGCCACCGTCGGCACGATCGTCGACCAGCGGCCCTCGGAGTGCCTGGCGACCAGGGAGCCGTCGGGGCAGGCGACCACCACCTGGCAGCCGCGTCGTACGGCCTCGGCCACGGCGGCGGCCGTGCCCCGGTCGGAGCCGTCGGGCGCGAGGACGACCACGAGGTCGAGGCCACCGGCCCAGCCGGGCAACGCGGGACCGGGCCAGGCGACGAACGGCACCGGGCACCACGGCTCGAGCACGGCCCGCAGCAGGCGGGAGTCGGGACCGGCCGCCACGATGGCGCGCGGGCGGGCCGCGTCACCGGCGGCCGCCACCGCTGCCGCGATGCCGGGAGCCGCCTCGACCGCCTCGCGGCGGACGCGCGCCCCCGCCTCGGCGAGCTCGCGCAGGCGGAGGTCGGCAGCCGTCAGCGCGGCCTCGTCGTCGAGGCGGGACTCGTCGAACCAGGTCGGCATCGTCGTGGGCCCGTCAGTCCGGCCGACGTGCCTCGTCGACGAGGAGCACGGGGATGTCGTCGCGCACCGGGTAGGCCAGGCCGCACTGCTGACAGACCAGCTCCTCGCCGACCACGGCAAGGGTGCCGTGGCAGTCGGGGCAGACGATGATCTCCATCAGCTTCGGGTCGAGGTTCATCTCAGTGGCTCCTGATCAGGGCGAGGACGTCGTCGCGGACGCGGGTCATGGTGGTCTCGTCGGCGCCTTCGACGTTGAGGCGCAGCAAGGGCTCGGTGTTGGACGGGCGGACGTTGAACCACCAGTCGTCGGTGGTGACGGTGAGTCCGTCGAGATGGTCGACCTCGGCGCCCTGCGTCGCGGCGTACGCCGCCGCGACCGCCGCCGTGGCGCCGGTGCTGTCGGCGACCTCGGAGTTGATCTCGCCGCTCTGGCAGTAGCGCTGGTAGTCGGCGAGGAGGACCGACAGCGGCCGATCCGTCTCGGCCATCGCGGCCAGCGTGTGGAGGGCGGCCAGCATGCCGGAGTCGGCCCGCCAGAAGTCGCGGAAGTAGAAGTGTCCGCTGTGCTCCCCGCCGAAGACGGCGTCGGTCTCGGCCATCGTGGCCTTGATGTAGGAGTGCCCCACGCGGGTCCGCACCGGGCGGCCGCCGTGCTCGGTGACCACCTCCGGGACGTAGCGGCTGGTGATCAGGTTGTGGATCACCGCCGAGCCCGGGTGCCGCGCGAGCTCCCGGACGGCGATCAGCGCGGTCAGGGTCGAGGGCGACACCGCGTCGCCGTTCTCATCGACGACGAAGCAGCGGTCGGCGTCACCGTCGAAGGCCAGGCCGACGTCGGCTCCCTCGGCGAGCACCCGCTTCTGCAGGTCGACGAGGTTCTCCGGCTCGATCGGGTTGGCCTCGTGGTGGGGGAACGTGCCGTCGAGCTCGAAGTACAGGGGCACGAGGTCGACCAGGTCATCGATCCGGCCGAGCACGACGGGCGCGGTGAGTCCGGCCATCCCGTTGCCGGCGTCGACGACGACCCGCATCCGGCGGCCGCTGACGGGCGCGAGGGCCAGCAGATGGTCGGCGTAGGCGCCGAGCACGTCGTGGTCGGAGATCCGGCCCGGCTGCGCGACGGGGTCCGGCTCAGGCCCCGAGACCGCGTCGCGGATGGCGTGGAGGCCGGTGTCGGCGCCGATCGGCTGAGCCCCCTCTCGACAGAGCTTGATCCCGTTGTACTGAGCCGGGTTGTGGCTGGCGGTGAACATCGCCCCGGGGCAGCCGAGACGGCCGGAGGCGAAGTAGAGCTGGTCGGTGGAGGCCAGGCCGATCATCACCACATCGGCACCGGCGTCGGCCGCACCCGCGGCGAAGGCGGCCGCCAGCCCCGGCGAGCTCGGTCGCATGTCATGGCCGACCACCACGTTGGTGGCACCGGCCACCGGGACGAACGCCGCGCCGGTCCTCCGGGCCAGGGTCTCGTCGACCTGGTCCGGCACGGTGCCCCGCACGTCGTAGGCCTTGAACACGGCGTGCGTGTTCGCGGGGTCGATGGTGCTCGGTCGGGGGGCGGAGCTCACGGCAGGAGCCTAGCCACCGGCCCGCCGCGCGATGAGGTCACTCCGAGGTGAGCATTCGCAGGTGCCCGCGGCGCACGGTCTCGCGACCCTCGCCGGTCACCGCAGGGGCGCTCGGCGGACGGGTCGCGGCGACCATCGGGCGGCCCGCCTCACGTACGGCGTCCGCCAGGGCGAGCAGGTCGTCGGTCGACGGCGGCAGCGTGCTGGGGTCGGGCGCGAGACGCATGACCTCCCACCCGCGGGGGGCGGAGAGTCGCTCGCCGTGCACCTCGCACAGGTCGTAGGAGTGCGGCTCGGCGTAGGTCGCGAGCGGGCCCACCACGGCGGTCTGGTCGGCGTAGACGTAGGTGAGCGTGGTGACGGCCGGACGGCCGCACGCGGTGCGCGAACATCGCCGGGCGGGACTCACGGCGCCGACGGTACCGCCGACCTCGTCGTACGCCGTTCAGGCTCGCGGGTCGTCTACGCTCGCCGTGTGACTTCCGTGGCCCCGGCCGAGGGCTCGGCGCCTCGGCGCCGCCTGACCCGCGACCGCCGCGGACGAGGGATGCGTGGCCCGGCCATCGCACCGTCCCTGCCCGGGCGTCCGGAGCTGCCGACCCGCAGCGAGCGGTTCGACGAGCTCGTCCTCGAGACGGTTCGCGACATCGACACCCGCTGGCAGGATCGTCTCGGGCTCGTGGAGTACGCCGTGGAGGACACCCCGCAGCTGCCCGACGACTGGTCGGGCGAGACCGTGCCGCTGGCCTCGCTCGTGCGCGGCCAGGGCACGACGCCGACTCGGCTCGTGCTCTTCCGGCGGCCGATCGAGCATCGTTGCGAGACCCGCGCCGACCTCGAGGCGATGGTGCTCACCGTGGTCGTCGAGCAGGTCGCCGAGCTCCTCGGCGTCGACGCCGAGGACGTGGACCCGCGCTACACCCGCGGCGACTGAGCGCCGCTTGTGCTGAGTCCGCCTGGCCCGCACGCGGGCTGCGGCGCTCCTCGCGGCCGTGTCCTCACTCGGGCGAGATCTGGGGTACCAGGCCCTGGGTCAGCAGCTCGGTCAGCGGGATGACGGTCGCGCCGTCGCCGCTGAGCATCACCGCACCGCGCACAGGGGTGCCGCGAGGCACGATCTGCACGAACGCCGTGCCGCGCGGCAGGTCGAGCGACGCCGTGTGGCCCTGCTGCGAGCTGAGGGTCTTCGTCAGCACCCGCTTCCCGGAGGCGTCGTACGTCGTGACCCGGGCGGAGCCGGCGGCGTCGGCCGAGAGCAGGAGCCGCGCCGTGACCGGGTGGTCCTTCGCGGCCTTGCCGGTGGCGACCGGCAGCAGGGTCGCCGCCTGCGCCGTCACGTCGGCGGCCGGGACGGTGAGCACCCGGTCGTGGTCGAGCGTGGTGAGCAGTGACGCGGTGAGCGGCTCGTCCGCCTCGACGGAGACGCCGAGGGCGCCGTCACCCAGCGCCTTCTTCAGCTCGGCGCTCAGCGGCACCCGGACCGTCGCTCCCGGCGGCACCGACACCGGCGCCAGGCCGTCGGGTGTGAAGCTGGTGTCGGCGGTGACGACCTTGACCTCGGCACGCACGACGTTCTCCCCGGGGTTGGCCAGGAGCAGGGTGCGGCCGCCGGACCCCGCCGGCAGGCCGAGCAGCTCGTTGCTGGTGGCCGGCACGAGCTGACGCGGCAGCCACTCGCGGGTGGTGCGGTGGGTGGCGAGGTCCGTCGCGGAGTCGTGCACGTCGACAGCGAGCCGGCCGCGGGAGACGACGACGTGGGCGGTGAACGGGTTCCGGCGGGGCACCAGGCTGCCGAGGTCGAGGGTGATCGTCTTGTGGCCGGGGATCAGGATGCCGCGCAGTCGGCCGGTGTTCACCAGGTGCGACCCGAGCAGGGTGATGTCGGCGACCGCAGGCCCGGCGTCTGGGTTCACCAGCTCGATCACCGAGTCGTGGTCGGCGCGGGCGCCGAGGCCGGTGAACCACTGGTCGGGCGCGGGCACCGTGCACGCCAGGGCGCCGAGGGGGGCCGTGCCCGAGCGCAGCCCGATGAGGCCCGGCGCCAGGTCGTCGGAGCCGCGCACGACGAGCGCCTCCTGGCTGTCGACCGCAGTGGGGGCACCGGTGGTCACCGGCACCGACTGCTGCTGGCCGCCGGCCAGCACCGAAAGGTCTCCGGAGGCACCGGAGGCGCTGGAGACCGCGGCGTCGGTGGAGCCGGCGCGTCCGGAGGGACAGACCACCAAGGCGTTGGTGAGCTTGGTCAGCGAGGGCGGCTCGGTCGTGTCGTGCACCGGCGGGAGCCTCACGACGGCCAGGAACCCCACCGTGACCAGGGGGATCAGCACCGCCAGCACGGTGGTCAGGTCGAGTCGCCGTGTCCGGCTCCGACGTACGACGTCGGGGGCGCGCATCCGCTTCCCGCGGCTCATGCGTCCTCCTCCCTGCGGCGGCTGGGTCGCCAGGTCGGCAGGCAGAGCACCAGCACCACCAGGACCGCGATCCCCTGCAGCACGAGCAGCAGCACGCGTGGGATCGACCGTGGCCCGTCCATGGCGTGAGGGTCGACCGGCGGCGCCACCGACCAGGCGCGCGTCGTACGGCTCTCGGCGCTGGCCTGCACCAGTCCGTCGGTGGCGTCGAGCCCAGCCGCCACGTCACCGTCGGCCGGCGACGGGAGGACGACGTAGCGGATGCCGGCATCGGCGAGGTCGGAGACCACCCGCGCCGTCGGGCGTGAGACCAGGGCGCGCACGTCGGCAGTCAGGGCCGGGTCGGGCTCGGAGGCGTACTGGATCTCGTTCTCCCCGAGGGTGTCGCCGTCGCCGCGACGGATCGTGTAGCGGAGCCCGTCCGCCACGTTGCCGCGGATCACCAGGATGCCGTTGGCCTCCGACTCCGTGGAGGCGTCGGTCATGTACGCCGGGATGCCGCTCTCCTCACTGCTGGCGAGGTCGCCGGGGCCCTGCCAGACGAACCAGCCGAGGCCGATCGCCGGGATGATCGCCGCGACCACCGCCAGGACGACGAGCAGTGCCTGGTGGTGCTCGGCACGCGAGCGGCGCAGGATCGTGACCAGGCCCTGGGCACCGAGCACGGCGGCGAGCACGAAGCAGCCGTGGAGCACCACGAGCATCACCGCGATGCCGGGACGCACGGACCCGCCGTGGAGGGGCAGCGGCACGAACGACAAGACGGCGGCGGTGAACGCGGCGATCGCCGCGACCAACCAGGCGACGAGCACCGGGATCCGGGTCGCCCGCGGGATCAGGGCCAGGGCGGCGAGCAGCACGAGCAGGGCTCCCAGCCACCACGGCCCGCCGATGCCGGCGCCGAAGCGGCCGAGCAACAGGTCGGTGAAGCCGAGCGAGGGGTAGGGCTGGCGTCCGGTCTCCATCAGGAGCAGCGAGCCGGTGCCGTGCCACAGGGCCGGCAGCCACCACGGCGCGAGCAGCACCGGGCTCACGCCCAGGGCGACCAGGGGCGGGGCCCAGACGTCGCGGTCGCGAGGGAGGCTGCGGGTGACGGCCACGGTCAGCGCGGCGAAGACCGCGGACAGCACGACCGCGAAGAACCACAGGACCGGGGCGAACGCCGCAGCTAGTGCGAGCAGGAAGCCCGTGCGCCAGGCGGCTCGCCAGCGCCGGTCGCGCTCGGGGTCGGAGAAGCCGAGGGCGGCGTGCGCGATCCACGGCACGAGCACGGCAGCGGCGACCACGCCGAGCCGACCGTCGCCCCAGGCACCGGAGGTGACCGGGACGAGGGCATAGGTGACCGCGCCGAGCGCGACCAGCCAGCGCGGGGATCCGCCCGGGTCGACCAGTCGGCCGACCACGCGGAGCAGACGCCAGGCTCCCCACAGCGCCAGCGGTACGGCGAGCAGCAGCACCGCGGAGACGGCGGCCGAGGCGCTGTTGCCCAGCACCGTGCCCAGCACCGCCATCGGCGCGACGTACGCGGGTGCGGGCACCGCCGTGCCCGTGCCGAGCGGATGCCACGACTCGAGCCACAGCTTCCAGAGGGCCTGCGCGTCGGCCGGCGCCGGAGCGAGCCCGCCGCCGGTGACCAGCCCGAATGCCTCGCGCACGCCGATGATCGAGAGCACCACGACCACGCTGAGCGCGACGGCCAACGGGTTGGTGAAGAAGCGCGCGACCAGGCCGGTGTCCTCGGCGACGGCGTCCTCGTCGTCCTGCTCGACCACGGGCCGTCGCATCGGAGCGGGTGCCGCTGCCTCCTTGGCGGCACGGCGACGGTCGGCGACGTCCTGGGCCTGGTTGGTCGCCGCGGCGGCGATGTCGCCGACGAAGTCGAGCCCGTGCCGGTAGGGCACCCACCACGGCGCGAGGAGGGGCTTCGGGTCGTGCTCGCCGGAGGTCTTGCGCGCCTTGCGCGCCTTCCGGATCTCGCCCGGCGAGAAGTAGATGGAGAACAACGCGGCCAGGTCGTCGAGCGCCTCACCGACCGAGCGGACGACGAGGAACCCGATCATCCGCAGCAGGGTGCCGAAGAAGAGGCGCACGGACTTCCACAGCAGCGACCGCGCCGGCGCGTTGGCCAGCAGCGTGAACAGCGCGGCCCGGCGCTCCTGGTAGTGGGTGTGCCGGCCGGTCAGCGGCGTACGACGGACGCCGCGGTGGGCGGCCTCGGCGTGGAAGACGACGGCTTGGGGCACCACGACGGTCCGCGCCCCGGCCGCGGCCGCGCGCCAGCCGAAGTCGAGGTCGTTGCCGAACATCGGCAGGTTGTCGTCGAGCCCGCCGAGGTCGTCGTAGACGCGGCGGCGCACGAGCATCCCGGCGGTGTTGACCGCCAGCACCTGCCGCACCTCGTCGTGCTGGCCCTGGTCGTACTCGCCGGTCTCGAGGCCGGTCTCGCGCCGGCCGGTGCCCGAGATGGTCACGCCGACCTCGAGGAGCCGCTTGAGCGACGGCCACTCGCGCAGCTTCGGGCCGAGGACGTCGGCCTCGGGGTCGGCGGTGGCCGCCTCGAGCAGCCGCTCGAGCGCGTCGGGCGCCGGGTTGGAGTCGTCGTGGAGCAGCCAGATCCACTCCGCCGCCTCGACGGGGACCTGCTCGAGGCCGATCCGCACCGCCTCGGGGTACGCCGTACGGCCGGAGACCGTGACCACCTCGTCGAAGGCGTCGAGGAGCAGGTCGGGGCTCTCGTCGCGGCTTCCGGTGTCGACGCAGACCACGCCGCTCAGCGGCACGGTCTGGCTGCGCAGGCCCTCGATCACCGCCGGCAACCAGCGGGACCCGTCGTGGCTGACGAGCAGAGCCACGACCGTCGGATTCACGGTGAGCCACCCTAGCGTCGGGCTGGAGGGCCCCCGCATTCGTGGGCGCGGTGAGCCGAGTCACCGAGGGGGCCGCCCGCTCGGCCCCCCGGTCGCCCCCTTGTCCGAGACTCAGACGGCGCGTTTCTTGAGCTTGCGACGCTCGCGCTCCGACAGCCCGCCCCAGATCCCGAAGCGCTCGTCGTTCATCAACGCGTACTCGAGGCAGTCGCCCCGCACGTCGCAGGTGAGGCAGACCTTCTTGGCCTCTCTGGTGGAGCCACCCTTCTCAGGGAAGAACGCCTCCGGGTCGGTCTGAGCGCAGAGAGCACGCTCCTGCCATCCCGCTTCCTCGGCGTCCGCGTCGAGGAGAAACAGTTCCCTCACGGTCATCGCCCTTTCGACCCTTGCCTGCTACCGGCTCGAACGCCCATACCGTTCGAAGAACACTGTGGGAATTACACGCCTGTCGTACACCGGAAGTCAAGGCGTGATCTGGTATTGGCCGTTTACCTGCGCGACGAATGACATGTGTGTAACATCAGCGGTTTCCTGCGCGGGACCGGGGTCGAGCACCGTCGGGGGCGACCGTGCGGCAGGCTACGACCCATGCATCGGCTCACGGTCCTGTCGGGCGGTGTGGGCGGGGCGACCTTCCTGCGCGGCCTGCTCCACGGCGTACGACGAGGGGAGCTGCGCGGCGTCGACCCCGACGCCGAGGTCACCGTCGTCGCCAACACCGCCGACGACATCTGGCTGCACGGGCTCAAGATCTGCCCCGACCTCGACACCGTCATGTACACCCTCGGTGATGGCATCGACCTCGAGCGGGGATGGGGTCGCCGCGACGAGACCTGGAGCACGAAGGAGGAGCTCGCGGCGTACGGCGTGGAGCCGACGTGGTTCGGACTCGGCGACCGCGACCTCGCCACCCACCTGGTGCGTACCCAGATGCTCGACGCCGGCTTCCCGCTCTCGCAGGTGACCGAGGCGTTGTGCCGGCGTTGGGAGCCCGATGTCCGGCTGCTACCGATGACCGACGACCGCGTCGAGACCCACATCGCGATCGCGGACCCGGAGAGCGCGAGCGGCCGGAGGGTCGTGCACTTCCAGGAGTACTGGGTGCGGCTGCACGCCGAGGTCCCGGCTGAGGCCGTGCTCGTGGTCGGGCTCGAGGAGTCCTCCCCCGGCCCCGGCGTCATCGACGCGATCACCGACGCGGACCTGGTCCTGGTGCCGCCGAGCAACCCGGTGGTCAGCGTCGGCACGATCCTCGGCGTGCCCCGGGTGCGCGAGGCCCTCGTCGCGAGCCGGGCGCCGGTGGTCGGCCTCTCCCCCATCATCGGCGGCACCCACGTGCGCGGGATGGCCCACCAGATGCTCACCGCGATCGGCGTCGAGGTATCGGCCGCCGGCGTCGGCCTCCACTACGGCGCGCGCTCGGCCGGCGGGGTGCTCGACGGCTGGCTCGTCGACACCGTCGACCAGGGCGACGTCGACCGGGTCCGCGAGGCGGGGCTGGCGTGCGCCGCCGCGCCCTTGCTGATGACCTCGCTCGAGGCCACCGCGGCGATGGCGTCGGCCGCGCTCGACCTGGTGCGGTGACGCGCGGGTGATCACCGTCTGGTCACCCGACGGCGTCGGAGAGGTGCGCCCGGGCGACGACCTGGCGGACCTGCTGTTGTCGGTGACGGAGCCGCTGGACGGTGACGTGGTCTGCGTGACCAGCAAGGTGGTCAGCAAGGCCGAAGGGCGGGTGGTGACCGGAGACCGGGCCGAGGTGATCGCGCGCGAGACCCGCCGGGTGGTGGCGCGGCGCGGGCCGCTGGCGATCGTGGTGAACCGGCTCGGGCTCACCATGGCGGCCGCCGGCGTCGACGCCTCCAACGTCGAGCCCGGCCGGGTCGTGCTGCTCCCCGAGGATCCCGACGCGTCCGCGCGCGTGCTCCGCGAGGCGCTGGCCGCGCGTGCCGGCGTCAACGTCGCCGTCGTGGTGACCGACACCGCCGGGCGTACCTGGCGCGAGGGGCAGACCGACCTGGCCGTGGGCGCGGCGGGCCTGACCGTCCTCGACGACCATGCCGGACGCACCGACCCCTACGGCAACCTGCTGTCGGTCACTGCACCCGCCGTCGCCGACGAGCTGGCCGGTGCGGCGGAGCTGACCGCCGGCAAGCTCGGGCACCGGCCCTTCACCGTCGTACGCGGGCGTAGCGACCTGGTGCTGCCGCCTGGCCGGCACGGGACGGGCGCCGCGCGCCCTCCTGCGGCCGGAGGGCGCCGACCTGTTCGGGCTGGGCGCACGCGAGGCGGTGCTGGCCGCCCTCGGCCGACGACCGGATGACCGGAGGGCGTTCGGCGCACCGGTCCAGCCGGACGAGATCGTCGCCCTGCTGACGACACTCGGCGACGCGCCGGTGGCGCTCGGCGACGACGGTGACGTCGTGTTGGCCCCGGCGGACGCCGGCCTGCGCTGGGCGGTCGAGGTGGCGGCGTACGCCCACGGATGGGAGACGGTGGGCGACAGCGGTCGGGAAGTTCGGCTGCGTCCCTTCACTCCGTAGACTCTGCGCACCCACCGGTCCGGCACCCCGGAAGCAGAGAGACCACCTCATGGCCAAGTCGTCCAAGAACGCCCGCTCCGACCGTCAGAAGGTCGTCGAGGAGATGCGTGCGAAGCAGAAGGCGGCCGAGCGTCGTCGCGGGACGATCATCGTCGTGGCCTGCGTGCTCGTCGCGGTCGGCATCGTGGCCGCGGCGGCGATCGGACCGATCCTCGACCACGTCCGCACCTCGAAGTTCAGCGGCAAGCCGCTCACCGAGATCGGCGCCCCGGCCGCGGTGTGCCAGCCGGTGATCACCAAGCCCGCCAACGGCCAGCAGCAGCACCTCGCCGACGGCGCCCAGGTGAGCTACCCCGACTCCCCGCCGGCGTTCGGCCAGCACTACATCACCCCCGACGCCATGGCGCGGAAGTTCTACACCGCCGACGACCGGCCGGCCCTCGGCACCCTCGTGCACAACGAGGAGCACGGCTACACGATCCTCTGGTACGACGACTCGGTCGCCAAGGACAGCACCAAGATGGCCCAGATCAAGGCGATCGCCGACAAGTTCGCCGGCACCTCCGACCTGCGCGACAAGTTCAAGGCCGTTCCGTGGACGTCGTCTGACGGCAGCCCCCTCCCGAGCGGGCAGCACGTCGCCTTCACGCACTGGTCGGTCGGCGGGACCCAGAACGCCGCGCAGGGCTCGGCCAAGCAGGTCGGGGTCTGGCAGTTCTGCTCCGACGTGTCGGGCGACGCGCTCCAGACCTACATGACCGACTACCCGTTCAGCGACTCCCCCGAGCCGAACGGCGCCTAGCCAGGTCAGGTCAGGTCGGCCCGCCCCGACTCGCGGAGTCGGTCGACCACGGCCTTGACCTCCTGCGCCCTCGCGAGGGTCGTGACCAGCAGGGCGTCGGGCGTGTCCACGACCACGATGTCGTCGAGGCCGATCACCGCGACCACCCGGCCACCCTCGGGCACCACCAGTCCGGAGGCGGACTCCGCCCGCACCAGGTCGGGATCGCCCAACACCTGCAGGTCGGCGCTCGTCCCGCCCAGCACCTCGGCCAGGGAGTGGAAGTCGCCGATGTCGTCCCAGGCGAACTCGCCGGGCACCGTGGCGACCCGGCCGCTGGCCGCGGCCGGCTCCGCCACGGCGTGGTCGATGGCCATCTTCGGCAGCGTCGGCCACACCTCGGCGAGCCGGTCCGGCGACGCGGCCAGGTCGCGCAGCGAGGCCGCGAAGCCGGGGTGCCGCGCACCCAGCAGGTCGAGCAGGACGCCGGGCCGGCTGACGAACATGCCGGCGTTCCAGCGGTAGGTGCCGGCGGCGAGGTAGCCCCGGGCCACCTCCTCGGACGGCTTCTCGACGAACTCCTCGACCAGGAAGGCACCGTCGTGCCCGGGCAGCGGGTCACCGCGGCGTACGTAGCCGAACGCCGTGGACGGGCCGCCCGGTCGGATGCCGATCGTGACCAGCCAGTCGTCGCGGGCGACCTCCACGGCCAGGGCCACGGCCCGCTCGAAGTGCTCGAGGTCGCCGATCACATGGTCGGCGGCGAACGAGGCCATCACCGCGTCGGGGTCCTCGCGCTCGAGCAGCGCGGCGGCGTAGCCGATCGCCGCCATCGAGTCGCGCGGTGAGGGCTCGGCGATCACCCGTCCCTCGGGCAGGTGGTCGAGCTGGGCGGCCACGCGGTCGTGGTGGGCCGCACCGGTCACCACGAGCACCCGGTCAGCGGCGAGTCCGGCTACCCGCGTCACCGTCTCCTGGAGGAGCGAGCGGCCGCCGCCGGTCAGGTCGTGGAGGAACTTCGGGGACGCGGCGCGCGAGAGCGGCCACAGCCGGGTGCCTGCCCCACCGGCCGGGACGACGGCCCAGAAGTGCTCGATCGCAGCCATGGGGTCACCCTAGAGTGGCGACCTGATGACGACGTTCCCGCAGGTGCTCGCCGGACTGCTCGCGCGCGACGCAGGGCGTCCTCTCGTCACCTTCTACGACGACGCGACCGGCGAGCGCACGGAGCTGTCGGTCACGACGTACGCCAACTGGGTCGCCAAGGTCGCCTCGCTGCTCCTCGACGAGCTCGAGGTCGAGCACGGCAGCAGGCTGCTGGTGGACCTGCCCACCCACTGGCTCGCGCCGGTGGTGCTGGGCGCCGCCTGGGCGGGCGGGCTCGAGGTGGTGTGGGACGGCGACGCCGACGCGGTCGTCACCGGACCCGACGGCGTCGGCCGCTGGGCCTCGGAGGCGCCCCGGGTCCCGGTGGTGGCCACCGCGCTCCTCCCCCTCGGGGTCCGCTTCGGCGAGCCGCTGCCGCCCGGGGTCCACGATCTCGGCGTCGAGGTCTGGTCGCAGCCCGACGCCTACGTCGCGTACCCACCGCCCGCCGACGACGATCGAGCGGTCGCCGGTCTCACTCAGGACGAGCTGTGGAGAGCGGCCGCCGTCGGGAGCCATCTCACCGACGGCGGCCGCCTCCTCTCGGAGACGAGTCCGGCTTCCCCTTCCGGCCTCGCTTCCTTCATCGAACCGCTGGTGTGCAGCGGTTCCATGGTCCTGGTGACCCACGCGGCCGCGGAGCGACGCGAGCAGATCGCGGCCGACGAGCGCGTCACGGCACGCTTCGACCCCGGTCAGCCCGCCAGGTCGTAGCCTCCCAGCCCCTGGCCGAGATAGACGGGGGCGAGGAAGCCGGTCGGCGTCCCCTGCAGAGCGAAGAGGCGGCCGGTGTTCTTCTGCCGGACCAGCAGGTCGGGGTGGCCGGTCAGCGTCAGGTCGCTGACGCCGATCACCCAGTCGTAGGCGGACACGTCGACCGGGAGCCGGGTCGGTGTCGACAGCCCACCGGGGCCGTTGCCGGCGTAGAGCGTCAGCCGCGGGCCCGACCTGATCAGGGTGTCCGGCGCACCGTCGGCGTTCCAACGACCGACCCCGATCTGGGCGCCGGTCTTGATCGCGCCGTACGCCGGGTAGCTCGCCTTGAGCCCGACCGCTCCGCGCCCTGGGTAGATCCTCATCTGGCCACCGCGCGGCTGGCCCATCAGATCGGGGAAGCCGTCGCCCGTCATGTCGCCGACCGCCGCGAGCCTGGCCACCGTCGCGAACCCGGTGGCCAGCACGCCGGCCCGTCTCAGCCGGCCGTGCCCGTTGCCGAGCCAGAGCACGAGGTTCCCCGTGGTCATCCGGGTGACCACGTCGCCGTAGCCGTCGCGGTCCCAGTCGCCGACGGCGAGGATCTGGGTCGCCCCGGCGAAGCTCACGCCGGTGTCGATCGGACGGCCGAGGTCGAAGGTGCCGGGGTTGACCCACGCCCGCACCGTGCTGCCGACGACCGAGACCACGTCGGGGCTGCCGTTGCCGCCGACGTTGCCGACGGCCGGTGCCGGCGCCGGTGCCAGCCGAGCGAACGGGCCGAGCCGTTGGCCGAACGTGCCGTCGCCGTTGCCGGGCACGACGTAGGTGGCTCCCGTCGCTCGGTCGCGGACCAGGAGGTCGCGCTTGCCGTCGGCGGTGAAGTCGCCGCCGCCGGTGACCGTGGAGTAGGCGCCGTAGCCACCGGAGACGCGGACGGCGCTCGCGAAGCCCGCATGCCCGTTGCCGGCGAAGCGCCACAGCGTGCCGGACGCGTCGCGGGCGATGAGGTCCGGGTGCCCGTCGCCATCGAGGTCGCCCGCGGCGGCGATCAGGTTGTAGGAGCCCCAGTGGGTGCCCGCGAGCACGCGGCGGAACGTGTGGTCGGGGCGCTGGAGGAGCAGGACGAGGCCGCCGGTGGCCGGGTTTCGCGCCGCGAGGTCGGCGCGGCCGTCGCCGTTGAGGTCACCGGGCGCGGATACCTGGTCCTTGCCGACGAAGCCGGAGATGACGCGGCTGGTGGAACCGAACGCGCGGCCTGCCTCGCCCGGCCGGACCGCGACGCTGCCGTCGGACTGCCGGACCAGCAGGTCGTTGCGCCCGTCGCCGGTCACGTCGCCGGTGACCAGCACGCCGGAGGCACCGGTCACGCCGCTGGCGACCGTGGTCGGGGCCGGGAAGTGGATCAAGCCACCGGTCGGGATCACGAAGGCCTCGCCGTCACCCGCCCGTCGTACGACGAGGTCGGGCGTGGGCGTCGAGGCGAGGTTGCTCTCGAGCTGCCGCCCGCTCCAGCCACGTTGGTCGGCCGCGGCCAGCCTCCGGATCACCGGGATCTTGTCGTAGAGGAACTGGCCCGGGCACGCGGTCGCTGCCGCGTCGCGGTGGCCGTTGATGGCCTGGAACCAGCGGGTGGTGACGTACTGCCGGGTGGACGAGGCGTCGACCCCGTGCAGCGAGAGCTTCCAGGCGAACAGCGCGGCGTAGGCCTGCAGCACGGCCTGGCTCGGCCGGACCAGCTCGTAGTTGCCGATCGCGGACGCCGCGAACGAGTCGTCGTTGTAGCCCAGGGTGTGGGCGCCGACGACCGCGCGGTCGATGCCGCCGTAGCGACCCTCCCAGATCCGGCCGAAGCGGTCGACGAGGTAGTTGTAGCCGATGTCGCTCCAGCCACGTGACTTCACGTGGTAGGCGTAGATGCTGCGCAGGAGGCCCGGCACCTCGGCGCGCGTGTAGTCGTTGGCGTTCACCGTGTGGTGGACGAACCCCGCATGCACGTCGCCGTAGTGCAGCGAGGACTTGCCACGCATCCGCTCGTCGGCGCCCCACTGGGCCCGCGAGTAGATCACCGGTCGCGGCGTGAAGACCGCGGCGGTCAGCGCGGCCGCGTTGCCGGTCACGGGCTGCGGGTCCACCGAGCGGTACACCGAGTCGGCGCCGGTGTCGCCGTCCATGGTGCTGGTGTCGAGCGCCGCGCGCTCGGTCGCGGTGTGCGTCGCGTGGCCGGGGTCGATCACGGCGAGCTTCATGTCGGCGGGGAGCGGTCGGGTGCTGACCGCGCGCACCTGGACGCTCGCGACCTCGCCCACGAGCATCGGCTCGGTGCCGGGCCTGGCGTGCCGAGCCTCCGCCGAGCCGGGGTCGGGACCGTGCTCGGGGTCGTAGGGGATGGTGCGCCATCTCGACCAGGCGCCCTGCTGGTCGAGGGTGCGGACGGCGACGGTGATCGCGCCCTGGGGCAGGGCCACCCCGTGCGCCCAGGTGACGCCCACCTCACCGAAGCCGGTGACCGGCTGGGGGGTGGTGGTGAGGCGGCTGGCTCCCGTCGGCGAGGCCACGACGCGCGCGGCCGAGGTGGTGCGCACCGCACGGCCCGCGGGTGCCGTCGCGGCGGTCAGCTGCACCTCGCGGACGTCGGGCTTCACCGGCGCGGTGGGTACCCGGGACGGGCGGACGGCCTCCGCGGTGTACGCCGCGGTCTGGGCCGACGGGCGCGCGAGGGTCATGGCTCCGGGAGGTCCTCCGGGGGCCGAACCGACCACGTCGAGGGTCACGATGCTGGCCGCCGGCGTCAGCACAGCAAGCACCACGGCCAGGGCCAGCAGCTGCTGACAGGCCGTGACGAAGCGCGAGCGCGAGGGGGTCATTCCGGCTACTCCAGTGCGGGGGAAGAGTCACACGGGTAGCAAGTTTCACACTGGTCACAGGCGCGGCGATACCGTTTCTGAGTAACTACAAACCTGTAATTTCCACTCGACACGCCGTCAAGTGCCAGATTCTCCGGGCTTCTGCCCACCGCTGGTGGGGGAAGGCGCTCCCGCGCCTGTCTCGAAGCCCGGCGACGAACCCACGGCAGCGACCCGTGGTCTCGACAGGCTCGACCGAAGGGGTCCGGTGGTCTCGAGGGGCTCGACCGACGGTCAGATGTCGGCGCCCATCTCCTCGTCGGCGAGCTCGTCGGTCAGCTCTTCGGAGTCGTCGTCGTCGTAGTGGAGGAACTTGATGCCCTCGTCGACCGGGCCGTCGAAGGCGAGGACGCCCTTGTCGAGGACCAGCACGCGGTCACACATCTTGCGCACGCTGCCGGTGGCGTGGCTGACGTAGAACAAGGTGGTGCCGCCGTCGCGGATCTCCTGCATCTTGGCCAGGCACTTGCGCTTGAAGGGCCGGTCGCCGACCGCGAGCACCTCGTCGGCCAGGAAGATGTCGGCGTCGACATGGATGGCGACCGCGAAGCCGAGCCGGGCGAACATGCCCGAGGAGTAGTGGCCAACCGGAGAGTCGAGGAACTTGCCGATGTCGGCGAACTCCACGATGTCGTCGAACTTGCGTCGGGTCTCGGCCTCGGTCATGCCCAGGATCGCGGCGTTGAGGTAGACGTTGTCGCGACCGGTCAGCTGCGGGTGGAAGCCTGCACCGGTCGCGATCAGGCCGGCGATCCGGCCGCGGGTCAGCACCTTGCCGGAGTCGGGGCGCATCACACCGTTGACCATCTTCAGCAGCGTGCTCTTGCCGGAGCCGTTGAGGCCCATCAGGCCGATCGACTCCCCCTGGTTGACGGTGAACGACACGTCGTTGACCGCGAGGAAGGAGTCGGAGAGCTCCTGCTGGCGCATCATCGCCACGCTCATCTGCTTCAGCGTGCGGTGGTAGCGCAGGGTGAACGTCTTGGAGACGTGGCGCACCACGATCGACCGGTCGGCCTTGCTCATGTCTCACGCACCAGGGGGCTCACAGGAGTCGCTCCGGGATCCGCTTCTCCAGCCGGGAGAACGTCGCCTGCGCGAAGACCAGGAAGGCCACGCTGATCAGGAGGGCGCGCACGGTCAGCCACAGCAGGTTCGGCGGCATGTCGATCGCGGCGGTGCGGGCCGGATGGCTGGTGCCGCCGACCCAGAACGCGCGCTGGAAGCCGAGCACGGCCTCCACGATCGGGTTGAGCAGGTAGATGTTGGTGTGGCCGTGGAAGCGCAGGGCGACCAGCGTGTAGGGGTACATCATCGGCACGCCGAAGCGCACGAAGTTGCCGAGCACGTTGACGGCGTTGGAGACGTCGCGCAGGAAGACGTTGGCGGCGCTGAACATGAGCGCGAGCGCGGTGCCGAGGCACATGCTGATCAGCAGCGCCATCACGCCGTAGAACATGCCCCACGGGTCGGGCCGCCAGCCGGCGAGGGTGGTCGCGACCAGGAGGATCACGAGCTGCGGGCCGACGTGGAACAGCGAGACCAGCATCGAGGCCACGGGGAACATCTCGCGTGGCACCGCCATCTTCTGCACGAGCGACTTGTTGCGCACGATCGACCGAGTGCCGGCGTTCATCGTCTCGACGAAGAAGTGGACGATGATCAGGCCCGCGAAGACGTGGATGGCGAAGTTCTCGACCCGGTTCGCACGGCCGAAGAGGATGCCCATCACGAAGTAGTAGATGAAGAACTGGGTCAGCGGGTTGACGTAGGACCACACCAGACCGAGCACCGAACCCTGGTAGCGCGCGGCGATCTCACGGCGTACGAGCAGGGACAGGATGTAGCGGTGGCGGAAGACCTCGAGCAGTCCTTGCTGCGACCAGGGCGGCTGCAGGGGTGCGTCGACCACCCGGCGTCTCTCGCCTGTCTGCTCCTCGACGACCTTGCTCACGGACGGTCCCGCTCGAGCGAGTCGTCGGCGCCCTCGGTCCACGGCCGGAGGGTCTCGTCCCACGCCTCGGGCGAGGAGATGTCACCGAGTGCGGCGCGGTACTCCGCCGCCAGCTGCGGCCACTCCTTGCGGAAGCGCTCGTGGATCTCCAGCGTCCGGCGCAGCAGGTCGCGGAAGCGCTCGGGGTCGCGGCGGTAGAGCGCCGCCGAGGTGCCGTCCTTCATGGAGACGACTGCGGAGTCGAAGGACGCGAGGCGGTACCAGGTCGCGTCCATCGCAGTGAGCTCGACCTCGGGGAACTCCCGCGAGAGCGGGCGCACCTTGCGGATCTGCCGGATCGGGGCGAGCCCCGCCGTCACCAGCTGCGCCACCCGGCTCGGGATCTCGCTGGCGTCCTTGCCGCGGCTCGGCGGCTTCTCGCGGCGGACGGGCGGGAGGTCGTCGCGGTCGACCTTGAGCTGCATGTCGGTGAACTGCTGCGCGAGGGCGTTCACCTCACCGAGCTTGGTCGCGAGCTGCCCGTGCAGCGCGTAGGGGCCGGCCAGGACGTCCTCGAGCGCGCGGTGGCGCATCTCGACGGTGGCGTACTGCATCGAGACGAGGTGCTTGATCTGGTGGTTGAGCGACTCGCGCACCATCCGTCCGCCCCGGGGGTACGTCGAGTGGAGCAGCGCAGCGATGAAGCGGTTGCGCTGGTGGAAGTAGGACTGCCAGTCGAGCCCGTCGTTCTTGTCGGTCCAGGGGATGTGCCACACGGCCGCGCCCGGGAACGAGACGGTCGGGAAGCCGGCCGCCTTGGCGCGCAGGCCGAACTCGCTGTCGTCCCACTTGATGAAGAGCGGCAGGGAGAGCCCGACCTCCTCCAGCACGCGGCGCGGGATCAGGCACATGAACCAGCCGTTGAAGTCGACGTCGGCCCGCTTGTGCAGCCAGCGCGCGGACCGCAGGTTGCGCGCGGCGAAGTCCCACTGGTTGTAGCCGTCCTCGCGGGTCCGCCACCAGAAGCGCCAGGGCTGCACGATCTCGCCGAAGCTGTGGAGCTCGGAGCGCTTGTAGATGTTGAACATGTGGCCGCCGACGATGGTCGGCCGCTTGGCCAGGTCGCCGAAGGTGACCGCCCGGATGATGCCCTCGGGCTCGCACACGACGTCGTCGTCCATCATCATCGCGTACGTCGCGGTGCCCTTGCGAACCGACTCGAGCTGCCCGCGGGCGTAGCCGCCGGAGCCGCCGAGGTTGCCCTGCTCGAAGACCCGGAGCTTGTCGTCGAGCGACTTCTCGGCCGCCGGGTAGAACTCCGAGTCGCGCATCAGCTGGGTGCCCTGCTCCATCACCATGACGGAGTCGAGGTAGGGCCGGAGCTCCTCGGTCTCGCCGATCTGGCCGAGCAGCTTGGCGACGTAGTCGGGCCGGTTCATGGTGGTGATCGCGATGTCGACGGTCCCGTGCTCGGCCCGGTCTGCCGGCACCTCGGCGGTCCACTCGGCCGACGAGACCAGCACGTCGTCGTCGCCGGCGACCACGTCGTACCAGTACCAGCCGCCGTCGATGAACGGCTTGAGCGTCAGGTCGAAGGTGAAGCGCGCAGGCTCGGAGTGGTCGGTCGACTCGGCGGCGACGCGCTGCGAGTGACCGCGGGCCATGGACTTGTAGACGATCACGGTGGCGCCGCGGCCCTGCACCTCGACGGTGAGCCGCACGTCGTCGACGATCGTCCAGCGACGCCAGTAGCTGGCCGGGAAGGCGTTGAAGTAGGTGCCGAACGACAGCTTCTCGCCCGAGCGGACCCGGAACGCCGTCCGCGACTCGATCTGGTCGGGGTGGATCGCAGCGCCGGTCGAGGTCGACTGCCGGATCGCGGCGTTGTTGAGCGCCTTGGCGCCCCGCTCGCCGCCGATCGCCTCGCGGTCGGCGTCGAGCCGCGCGTCCTCGGGGTCGACGTAGAGCGCCAGCACGTCGAAGTCGCGGTCCAGCGGCAGGATCTGCCGCTGGAGCAGGCGGGTGACGGTCTCGCTCATGCGTCCACTCCTCCGCTCGCCAGGACCTCACCGTCGGTGAAGTGCGGGCGCAGCTTGTTGTCGAACATGCTCAGGGCCGAGCCGATGGCCATGTGCATGTCGAGGTACTGGTAGGTGCCGAGGCGGCCCCCGAAGAGGACCATCGGCTCCTTCTTGGCCAGGTCGCGGTACTTCTTGAGGGTGGCTCGGTCCTCTGCGGTGTTGATCGGGTAGTACGGCTCGTCGCCCTCCTCGGCGAAGCGGCTGTACTCGTGCACGATCACGGTCTTGCCGGGCAGGTAGGTGCGCTCGGGGTGGAAGTGCTTGAACTCCAGGATCCGGGTGTAGGGCACCTCCTGGTCGTTGTAGTTGACCACCGGCGCGCCCTGGAAGTCGTCGACGTCCTTGACCTCGCGCTCGAGGTCGACCGTGCGCCACGACAGCCGGCCCTCGCTGTTGCCGAAGTACTCGTCGACGGGGCCGGTGTAGACGATCGGGACCCGGCCCCGGTAGTCGTCGGCCACATCGAAGAAGTCGGTGTCGAGCCGGACCTCGATCTTGGGGTGGTCGGCCATCCGGGTCAGCCACGCGGTGTAGCCGTCGGTGGGCAGACCCTCGTAGGTGTCGTTGAAGTAGCGGTTGTCGAAGGTGTAGCGGACCGGGAGCCGGCTGATGATGTCAGGGCTCAGCTCCTTGGGGTCGGTCTGCCACTGCTTGGCGGTGTAGCCCTTGACGAACGCCTCGTAGAGGGGACGCCCGATCAGGCTGATCGCCTTCTCCTCGAGGTTCTGCGCGCGCTCGGTGTCGATCTCGCTCGACTGCTCCGCGATCAGCGCGCGCGCCTCGTCGGGGGTGTGGCTGCGACCGAAGAACTGGTTGATCAGCGCCAGGTTCATCGGGAACGAGTAGACCTGTCCCTGGTAGCGCGCGAAGACGCGGTGCTGGTAGCCGGTGAACGTCGTGAAGCGGCTGACGTACTCCCACACCCGCTCGTTGGAGGTGTGGAAGAGGTGCGCGCCGTAGACGTGCACCTCGATCCCGGTCTCGGGGTCGACCTCGCTGTAGGCGTTGCCGCCGAGGTGGGATCGCCGCTCGAGGACGAGCACGTCGAGGCCGAGCTCGTTGGCACACCGTTCTGCGATGGTGAGGCCGAAGAATCCGGAGCCGACGACGACGAGGTCGGGCTTGGACAAGGTGGAACTCCTGATCGGTCGTGGCCCGTCAGTCTAGCGAGGGGCAGGGGCCGAACCTGGAATCGAGCGCATGCCCCGGGCGTCTCGCATGGCGCGGATCACGTTGCGCGCCTCCGCCCGGCCGCCGCGCACCGGGCTCAGGGCGACCACCGTCGCGGTGATGGCGTACGGCTTCGCGCGGACCAGCGCGTTCGCGCCGTACCGGAGGTGCACCGCGAACAGGTTGCGGTACATGTAGTAGCCCTTCCAACCGCTCAGGTCGTGCTGCTGGCTGAAGTCGAGCAGGCGCACGAGCACGGCGTCGCGCACCGCCCAGATCCGGTAGCCGGCCCGGCGCGCACGCAGGGCGAAGTCGACGTCGTCGTAGAAGATGAAGAACGACGCGTCCGGCAGCCCGATCGTCTCGACCACCTCACGCCGGAACAGCGGCCCCTCGAACGCGATGTTGTGGAGCTCGACCCTGGGCGGCATGGCGTGCCGGTCTCCGTAGTCGGTCTCGACCATCCGCCGCTTGGGTCGCACCGACCAGGGACGCCTCAGGTCGAAGTCCGTGGCCGCCTTCTCGACCAGCCGGCCGTGCACGTCCTCGCGCACCGACATCACGCAGGCCTCGTCTTCGGCCATCAACAGCCCCAGGCAGTCGGGCGCCGGTACGACGTCGTCGTCGATCAGCCAGATCCGGTCGAACCCCTGCTCGTACGCCGCCTGGGTGCCGGCCCGGAACCCGCCGGCGCCGCCGGTGTTCTCGTCGAGGTGGATCCGCTGGAGCTTCAGCCCGACATGGGCGTCGAGCACCGCGCGGGTGTGGTCCTCGCTGGCATTGTCGACGACGATCACGGCGTCGGGCTCGTGGGTCTGGGCGGCCAGGCCGTCGAGCACCTTGGCGAGGAGGTCGGCTCGGTTGTAGGTGACCACGACGACGGCGACGGTCTCGCTCATGCCAGGAACCGCCGATGGCCGGAGAAGTCACCGCGACGTGCGGCCCGCCAGGCGGAGACGCTGAGCCGGATCCGCGACGGGTCGCGGCGGGTGAAGGTGTAGAACCACAGGGTCTTGGCAACGAACGCAGCGGCGTGCAGGCGTCCGCCGTACTCACGGAGGTTGAGCAGGTTGTTGCGCGCCATGCAGTAGTGCTTCAGGTCGCTCGGCGTGTGGTTGTACGTCGTACGCCCGAAGGCCATGGGGGTGCCGAGCGCTCCCACCGACGGGTGCCGCACGCGGGCCTCGACGATCGTGGCGATCCGGGCGCCACTGCGCTCGGCACGCAGACGGTACTCGTGGTCGTCACCCCAGATGAAGAACTCGGCTCGCGGCAGCCCGATCTCCTCCACGAGCGCGCGGGTCAGCAGCACGCCGTTGAACGGGATCACGATGCCGCGGAGCACTCCGTCGGGAGCCGCACCGCGGACGTCGCTCATCGCGTGCACGAACCGGGTGCCGCCCGGCAGCCGGATCGGGAAGACCAGGCGCTCGGGATCCGCCTCGTCGACGACCACCGGCCCCCAGAAGTCGAGTTCGCCCTCGCGGGTCAGCAGAGCCTCGAGGCAGCCGGCCTCCGGGAGCCCGTCGTCGTCCATCAGCCAGACCAGGTCGGCGCCGCGCTCGACGGCCCAGCGCAGACCCTCGTGGAAGCCGCCCGCGCCCCCGGTGTTGTCGGCGAGGTGCCGCGCGTGCAGGCGTTCGGTCGCCGCCTCTGCCGTGCGCAGCCACTCCCCCGTGCCGTCGGTGGAGGCGTTGTCGACGACCAGGATCTCGTCGAGCCGGTCGGTCTCGAGCAGCGTCGCGACGAGGCGCTGGAGCAGGACGAGCCGGTTGAACGTGACGACGACCGCGGCGATGCGTCGGTCGGCTGAGGTCACGTCCGGAACCCTAGTGCTCGATGCAGAAGCACGTTCACGGGCGGACCCTGCGGGTCTCTCAGACGGTGGAGGGGGTACGACGGCGTCGCCGCAGGCCGAGCATGTACGGCAGTCCGGCTCCGGCGACGCCGAGCGTCTTCCCGACCCGGACACCGAAGGTGGGCGTCGCCGGGGGCGGGCCCGACGACGGGAGGTCGGCGACGTCCACGGCGTAGGACCGCACCGGACCGATGCCCTCGATGTCCTGCGAGACCTCGAGCGCCGTCCCGGGCATCGGGGTCTCGCACGTGCGGTAGAGGTCCTCGGACACGAGCACGTACTCGGGGAGGTCCACCGGGTTCTTCAACATACGATGGACGAGGATCACGTCGATGCCGACGAGCTTGCGATGGTCGCGGATGGTCTGGATGGCGACCTCGCCGACGTGTGCCACGAACTTCAGCTTCAGGTTGTTCGCCTCGTTGCAGGCCTTGCACGGGCACAGGTTGGTGGCGACGTACTGCCTCTCGACGTGGAACGCCCGGTGCATGGCGGTGGCCGCGTCCAGGGTCCGCGTCATGTCACCGTCGGAGTCCGACGAGTGCGACAGGAATGCCGCATCACCCTCGATCTCCACCAGGTCGAAGTCGGGGACGGCGTCGACCACCTTCTCCAGCAATCGCGCGGTGTTGACCTCGGCGTGCGCCAGGCTCATCCGGTGGGTCCGCATGTACTCGGTGTAGCCGCCGATGTCGGCGATGAGGAGGAGGGACCGCTCAGACGTCATGCGCGACCCTATCAACGCTACGACGGCGGATCGACCTCGTCACGCGGCGCGAACCGATCGAGCATGGAGTCGACCACGACGCCCGCCTCGAGAGCGCTCGGCGTGTAGCCGAGCACGACCGGGAGGAACCTGGTGGGCCGCAACGCCCTCAGCCGGAGCTCGCTGGTGGCGCGCACGGTGGCCGTCCGGCGGACGCGCCGGAGCAGGGCGATCTCGCCGAACCCCTCCCCCGGACCGAGCGTGGCCACGACCCGGCCGTCGCCGATCACCTCGACCGCGCCCGACTCGATCACGAAGTAGCGGTCCCCCACGTCGCCCTGCTGGACGACGATCTCGCCGGCGGCCACGTCCACCTGCTCCAGCCCACGGGCCAGCTGCTCGATGGCGGGCAGGGGCAGCGGGCTGAGCATGGTCACCCCGTGCAGCAGATCGATGTCGTGGTCCCGTACGCCGATGGACCGGTCCATGGCTCGCAGCCGGCGCCAGGAGGCGACCGCCAGGACGGGGCAGAGCAGGCCGACGATCACCAGGGCGGGGCGCACGCCGGCCTCGTCGACCAGCAACGAGGCGACGATCGCCCCGACGCCGATGGACAGGGCGACCAGGCTCTCGAGCACCCCGAAGACCCGCGCCAGCACGTCTTCCGCGGTCAGCCTGGCCAGGAGCGTGAAGCCGCCGAGGTCGATCAGCGCGTTCCCGACCCCGACGCACGCGAGCAGGCACCAGGCCGCGACCTGGTGTGGGTACAGGCCGATCAGCGTGACCGGCAACCCCCACAGCAGAACCCCGACCGCGAACCACGCTCCGAGGCGATGGGTGCCGACCAGCAGGGACGCCGAGAGGGACCCCAGGACGGCCCCGGCGCCGATGGCAGCCGTCAGGAGGCCCACGCCTGGCTCACCGGTGCCGAGCAGGTCGATCGCGACCACCACGGTCAGCACCGTGAGCGCGCCACGGGTGAACGACTGTGCCACGGCGAGACCCATGATCAGGGAGAGGTCGCGGCTGCGACTGACCACCCGGATGCCCTCCACCGCCGAGCCGACCAGGTGGGTGTCCCGCTGCGCAGAGGGGCGCGGGGGCGCGTCGTACCGGAGCCGTAGGAGCAGCCCGGCGGCCAACAGCGAAGCGCCCGCCGCCGCGGCGAAGAGCGCGGGTATGCCACTGACCCGCAGCAGCAGGGCGGCCAGCAGCGGTCCGACCAGCGTGGCGGCGGAGTCGAGCAGCCCCCGCACGACGTTGGCGCTCGCGAGCTCGTACCCGTTGTGGCACAACGACGGGAGCAACGCCGAGTGGGCCGGGCGATAGAGGGTCGCGGCGATGGTCGACAGCACCGCAAGGGCATAGACGATCTGGGTCGGGGCTCCCACGCCCACCACCACCGCGGCCGCACCTGTGGCGGCAGCACGCAGCAGCGACACCACGATCAGCACGCGCTCCCTGCGTCCTCGGTCGGCCAGCGGCGACAGGAGCGGGGCCAGGAGCGCGGACGGCACCATGCGCAGCAGGCCCACCACCCCGACCGCGGTCGCGCCTCCGTCGCGGTAGGCCACGATCCCGAGGCCGACGGTGAAGGCCCATTCCGCGGTCCAGGCCCCGAGGAAGCTGAGCTGGGCGCGTCGCAGGTCGGGGTTGCGCGCGTTGCTGGTGAAAGCCCCCGCGGCCTGGCGCAGCCTGCTCCGGACACCACCCACCACGCGGCGACGGTACCGTTCGCCGCAGCTCGCCACTCCCGTGACGAGCCGAGCGAGGAGGAGCGCGTGCCGGGGATCCCAGCGTTCGACGAGACCCTGGTGCTCGACGGTGGCCTGTCGACGGCGCTCGAGCAGCAGGGTGCCGACCTCGGGGGCGCCCTGTGGACGGCCCGGCTCCTCGGCGAGGAGCCGGAGCGGATCGCGGCGGCCCACCGCTCGTTCTTCGAGGCAGGCGCCTGCGTCGCGACGACCGCGAGCTACCAGGCCAGCGTCGAGGGCCTCGTCGCCGCCGGGTACGACGCGGACGAGGCGCGCCGGCTGATCACGCGCAGCGTGACGGTGGCACGCGAGGTGCGCGACGAGCTGGCCGAGGCACGTCCCGGGCTGCTCGTCGCCGCGTCCGTCGGACCGTACGGCGCGTACCTGGCCGACGGGTCGGAGTACCGCGGCCGCTACGGCGTGACCTCCGCCCGGCTGCGGGAGTTCCACGCGCCGCGGCTCGAGCTGCTGGTCGCCGCCGGGCCCGACCTGCTCGCGGTCGAGACCATTCCCGACGCCGACGAGGCCGAGGTGCTGGTCGACCTGCTCGACCGGCTCGACGTACCGGCGTGGTTCAGCTACTCGGTGCAAGGCGACGCCACCAACGCCGGACAGCCGCTGGACGAGGCGTACGCCGTGCTGGCCGGCAGCCGCGCGGTCGTCGCGGCCGGCGTCAACTGCTCGGAGCAGCACGACGTCCTCGGCGCGGTGCAGGCCGCCGTGTCGGCGACCGGGCTCCCCGCCGTGGCCTACCCGAACCGGGGCGGCGCGTGGGACAGCGACACCAAGACCTGGGCGTACGCCGGCCCGCTCGACCTCGACCTCGTCGACGGCTGGGTCCGATCGGGCGCCCGCCTCATCGGCGGTTGCTGCGGCAACGGGCCGGCCGACATCGCGCGCCTGGCCGAGCAGGTCGCCCGAGCCGCCTAGGAGCCGGCCAGGCGCGGCTAGGAGGCGGTCAGCAGACGGCGCCCAGGTCGGCCGAGTCGTTGGCGGCGTACCCCTTCTCGAGGGAGCCGATCGAGCCGCCGGTGACCGCCGACGGGTGCTTCTTGGCGTGGTGCGCCGCCGGGTGCTGGGAGGCCGTCAGGGCCGCGGCCACCTTGCGGTGGATCAGGCGGATGTCGGGATCGGCCGTGTTCACCAAGGGCGGCACGAGCGAGAGGGTGGCCACGGGCTGGCCCTTCGCCTTCAGCGCGAGCGCCATGAAGCGGTCGACCTCGCTGGCCGGAACGTCGGTCGAGACCATCTGGGACGACGCATGGGCGATCTTCTCGAAGTTGGTCAGCACCGTCTGCGGGCTGATCTGGTGGAGCATCGCGTTCATCACGCACTTCTGCCGGGCCATCCGCGAGTAGTCGTCGGAGCTGTCGCGCGATCGGGCGAACCACAGCGTGTCCATGCCGTTCAGCTTGCGGATGCCCGGCTTGATGTAGCCGGTCACGTCTTTGCCGAGACCGCCGACCGGGATCGGCTGGCGCACGTTGAGCGTGACGCCGCCGACGGCGTCGACGAGGCCGCGGAAACCGGCCAGGTTGACCATCGCCCAGTAGTTGATCTTCAGCCCGGTGATCCCCTCGATCGCCGAGATCGTGCCGTCCATCGCCGGGTTGTCGCTGCCCTTGAACAGCGAGCGGTGGTCGCCCACCCAGGTGGGGATGCCGTTGAGCTCGCAGTTCGGGTAGCCGCAGTCGAAGCCGTGCGGCCACGCCTTGTGCATCACCGAGCCCTTGCTGAAGGGGAAGTTCGTCATGTTGCGCGGGAGCCCGATCAGCACGGTCTTGCCCGTGGCGGCGTCGATGCTGGCCACGGTCATCGAGTCGGTCCGCATGCCCCAGCGGCCGGCCCCGGAATCGCCGCCGACGAGCAGCACGTTGTAGCGGCCGTCGTGCTGACCCGTCACGGTGTCGCCGGAGAACATGGTGAGGATGAAGTCGCGCTGCACGCCGACCAGGTGGGCGCCGAACAGCAGGGTGCCCGCCACCGAGAAGCACAGCACGCCGTTCAGACCCACGACGGTGCGCCGGTGCGGGAGCGAGAGCGAGAGCGGCTGCCCGATCCGCCAGGCGTCGATGAAGAGCGCCGCCCAGCCGACCGCGACCAGCATCAGCCCGAGCCGGACGAAGCCGAGGACGGTGGTGTCGGAGGCGAACCAGAACGCGTACTGGTGGTGCCCGGCGGCGAGCAGCACCGAGCCGAGGCCGATCACGACGAGCGCCGCCCAGATCGCCATGGCGACGCGTCCGACCCGGCGGTTGCCGGAGTTGAGCTGGGCCGACCCCGGGACGACGAGCGTCATCACCATCAGCATCAGGGCGCGCCGGTACCGCACCCGCGCGGCGCGGTCGCCGGCGGAGGCCCGATCACGTGCCGGGTCGAGCAACCCGGGGGAAGCTCCGTCAGATCCTGGGGAAGGCAGCCCCATGGGCGTGACTCTCCTGTGCTGGGGAAGTAGCCCCGCCAGTATCACCAGCCACAGCGGTCACAGGGCGCTACGACGCGCCGAAGCGGAGGGTTTGGGGGGTCACCGGTAATCTGCCCGTCATGTCCGACGACTGGCTGTACGGCCGCTCGCCGGGCGGCAGGCAGGACGACGGTCGGCCCGGGCCGTCCGGCTCCGACCCCGACGCCACCCGCCCCGTACCCCGACAGCCCCGGCCCGACGAGACGCGGGTGATGCCGACGATGCCCCGCTCGCAGAGCAGCACCACCCCCGGCCCGACGGCTCGCCCCACGACGTCTCCGGCACCGCCGCGCCCCGTCCCACCGCCGCCGAGCACCGGGACGACCCATGGTGGCTGGCGGCCGCACTTCCGGCTCCGCTACCTGTGGGCGCTGCTCGCGCTGTGGCTCGTCTACCTGATCGCCGTACCGTTCTTCGCCTGGTCGAAGGTCGACAAGATCGACGCCTTCCCGTCGGGCCAGCGGCCGGCCGACCAGTCGGGCACCAACTACCTCCTCGTCGGCAGCGACTCCCGCAAGGGCCTCACCGCCGAGCAGCGCAAGAAGCTCCACACGGGCAACGCCGCGGGGCAGCGCACCGACACCATCGTGCTGGTGCACACCGGCAGCGGTCCGACGCTGACCATGTCGATCCCGCGCGACTCGCTGGTGCCGATCCCGGGCCACGGCACGACCAAGATCAACGCGGCCTTCGCGTTCGGCGGCCCGAAGCTGCTGATCAGGACCATCGAGCAGAACACCGGCATCCACATCGACCACTACGTCGAGATCGGGCTGGGCGGCTTCGTGAACATCGTCGACTCGGTCGGCGGGATCACGATCTGCCCGAACCACCGGATGGACGACAAGCTGGCGAACCTCCACGTCAAGAAGGGGTGCCAGCACGCCGACGGCACGGTGGCCCTCGCCTACGCGCGGTCGCGGCACGCCGACCCCCAGCTCGGTGACATCGCCCGCGGTGGCCAGCAGCGCGAGGTGATGGCCTCGGTCGGGCACAAGGCGCTGTCGCCGTGGACGATCATCAACCCGTTCCGCTACTGGAACCTCTGGACGTCGACCACCGACAACCTCACGGTCGACCAGGACATGGGAGTCGTGGCCATGGGCCGCTTCGGCTGGGCGATGACCCACAGCGACCTCACCTGCCCGGTCCCGATCAGCAACCTCGCGGTCACCTGGGACCCCACCCGGTCCAAGCAGATGTTCAAGCTGATCCGCGACGACAACACCGATGCGATCGGCAAGGGCCTCTGCACCAAGTCGGGGCTGCCCCGCTGATCACCGATCGCGTCGGTCGCTGATCCGCTTCGCCTTGCCCTGCGAGCGCTCGAGGGAGTGGGGCGGCACCACCTCGACGCGCGCGGTCACGCCGGTGCCGTGCTTGATCCGCTGCGCCAGCGTGGCCGCCATCGCCTGCGACGCGGCGGCGTCCGACTCCCCGATCGACTCGACGCGGACGGTGAGCTCGTCGAGGTTGCCGGGCCGGGTCAGCACGCACAGGTAGTGCGGCGCGAGGCCGTCGACGGCGAGGATCTGCTCCTCCACCTGGGTCGGGAACAGGTTCACCCCCCTCACGATCATCATGTCGTCGGTGCGCCCGGTGACCTTCTGCATCCGCCGGAACGCCGGGTACGCCGTGCCCGGCAGCAGGCGGGTCAGGTCACGCGTGCGGTAGCGGACCACCGGCATGGCCTGCTTGGTGAGACTGGTGAACACCAGCTCGCCCTCCTCGCCGTCGGCCACCGGGTGCAGGGTGAAGGGGTCGACGATCTCGGGCAGGAAGTGGTCCTCCCAGACGTGCAGGCCGTCCTGGGTCTCCCCCGACTCCTGGCTCACGCCCGGCCCCATCACCTCGCTGAGCCCGTAGATGTCCACCGCCTTCAGCCGGGTGCGGGCCTCCACGGCGTGCCTCATCTCGTCGGTCCAGGGCTCGGCGCCGAAGATCCCGACCTCGAGACTGGTGTCCTTCGGGTCGACCCCCCGGGCCTCGAGCTCGTCGAGGATCGACAAGAAGTACGACGGGGTCACCATGATCACCCGCGGCTCGAAGTCGAGGATCAGCTGCGCCTGCCGCTCCGTCATCCCGCCGCTGACCGGCACCACCGTGCAGCCGAGCCGCTCGGCGCCGTAGTGCGCACCGAGACCGCCGGTGAAAAGGCCGTAGCCGTAGGCCACGTGCACGACGTCCCCCGGCCGCCCCCCGGCCGCCCGGATCGAGCGCGCCATCAGCTCCGACCAGGTCTCGATGTCCGCGGCGGTGTAGCCGACGACGGTGGGCTTGCCCGTCGTACCGCTGCTGGCGTGGACCCGGCTCACCTCCTCACGCGGCACCGCGAACATCCCGAACGGGTAGTTCTCGCGCAGGTCGGCCTTGGTCGTGAACGGGAAGCGGGCGAGGTCGGCCAGCGAGGTCAGGTCGTCGGGGTGGACGCCGGCCGCGTCGAAGGCCCGGGTGTAGTGCGGCACCTTTGCGTACGCCGTGTGGAGGGTCTCGCGGAGCCGCTCGAGCTGGAGCGCCTCGAGGTCCTCGCGGCCGAGGGTCGGGATCTCACCGGTCATGAGGAGCAGGCTAGAGCGCCCGCATCCGGTTGTTGCGTGCCTGGTGCTCGACCTCGGCGAGGCCGAGCGCCTCGAGCACGGGTGGCACGCAGTTCCCGAACCGGACGCGCAGGCCCTGCTTGAGGCCGTACCAGCCCCCTCTGCGTCGCCGCGGGCGGCTGATCCGCCGCGCAGCCGGCTCTACTCCTGACCGGGGTCGAAGAGGGCTCCGCCGATCTCCTTGCTGCGGCCGGTGAACACCGCGACGACCTCGTTGCCCACGGTGACCTGCACGTCGTACACCCCGTCGAGGCCGTCTCGCTCACGCTCGGTCGCGGTGGCGACGAGCCGGTCACCGAGGTGGGTCGGCCGGCGGAACCGCACCTCGGCCCCCGCTGCGACCGTCACCCGGTTGTAGGAGTTGCAGGCGAACGCGAACGCGCTGTCGGCCAGGGTGAAGGTGAGACCGCCGTGCCCGATCGCGTGGCCGTTGACCATGTCGTCGCGCACCGTCATCGACAGCGTCGCCGAGCCCGGGCCGACGACCTCGAGCGTCATCCCGAGCGCCTGGCTGGCCCGGTCGCCGGCCCACATGGCGTCGGCACTCCGGCGGGCGGTCTCCTCAGGGGTCATGGCCCCCTGTCTAGCAACCCGGTGCGGGAGGTCAGACGCCGCCCAGCTCGTCGCGCAGCCGGGCGAGCAGCGCCGAGAGCAGCCGTGAGACCTGCATCTGGGTGATGCCGAGCACCTCGCCGATCTCGGACTGGGTCGCGCCCTTGAAGAACCGCATCTCGAGCATGATCCGCTCGCGTCGGTCGAGGTGGCCCATCAGCGGCTTGAGCGCGACCCGCGCCTCAGCGCTGTCGAACGACGCGTCGTCGTCGCCGAGCCGGTCGCCGATCGGGGACTCGCCCTCGGCAGGCGTGCTGTCGAGCGACGTGGGAGCGAAGCAGCCGTTGGCGGCCAGGGCCTCGACGACGAGGTCGAGGTCGAGGTCGAGGCGCGCGGCGATCTCGGTCGGACGAGGAGCCCGGCCCAGCTCCTGGCACAGGTCGGACTCCACCGAGGTGATCCGGGCCTGCGCCTGCTGCACGGTCCGCGGGGGGCGGACGACCCAGCCGTGGTCGCGGAAGTACCGGCGGACCTCGCCACGGATGGTGGGCACCGCGTAGCTGAGGAAGTCCGTCGCCCGCTCCGGGTCGAAGCCGCGCACGGCCTTGACGAGGCCGAGGTAGGCGACCTGCTCGAGGTCCTCGATCGACACGCCGCGCGAGCGGTAGCGACGAGCGACGTCGACGGCGATCTGCATGTTGAGCTCGACCACACGGTCGGCGTAGGAGTGTCGCTCGGTCTCGTCGGTAGCAGCGGCGGCCAGGGTCAACAGTCGCTGCGTGGCCTCTCTGCGAGGGAGGCTCTCGATCGAGGGCTCGAGGAGATCTGAATAATCCGGGGGTGACTCGATAACGGCAGTAGCCACGGCTATCCCTTTCGGGAATCAGTGCACAAACGTGGCAGGGGGTCTCAACCACTCCCCTCTGGTTTATCACCATTAACCAGGACCGCCCCACACCCCTAAGGACGTAAAGCTGCGTCCGACCCCAGATCCAGCGCGCAGGATGGCCCGTCAGGCGTTGGCCGGCTCGGGCCGGCCGCCGGTGTCGGCGTCCTCGGCGGTGAGCGGCTGCGCGATGCTCTCCAGCGACCGTCCTTCGGCCCGAACGCCGAGGAACGCCGCGACGATTCCGCCGGCCACCATCAGGGCGGCGCCGAGGTAGTAGCCCGGCGCGATCCCGGTGATGTCACCGCTGGCGGACGCGTCGTCGATCAGCTTCCCGAACAGCAGGGGGCCGGTGATGCCCCCGACGGCGGTGCCGATCGCGTAGAAGAACGCGATGCACAGCGCCCGGGTCTCCATCGGGAAGACCTCGCTCGCCGTCAGGTACGCCGCGCTGGCGCCGGCGGAGGCGAAGAAGAAGATCACGACGCCGAAGAGGGTCAACGTGGTGGCCGTGAGGTCACCGAGCATGAAGCCGGCGATCCCGAGCAGCACGCCGGACAGCACGTAGGTGCCGGCGATCATCTTGACCCGCCCGAGCGTGTCGAAGAGCGGGCTCAGCAGCAGGGCGCCGGCGAAGTTGCTGGCCGCGAACACCGCGATGTAGTAACCCGTCTGGCCGACGCCGAGGAAGGTGGTGAGGGTGTCGCCGTAGGTGAAGAAGAAGGCGTTGTAGAGGAACGCCTGGCCCACGAACAGCGAGAAGCACAGCACGGTCCGCTTCGGGTAGAGCGTGAAGACCGTCTTGGCGATCAGCGGGATCCCGATCGTCTTGCGCTGGCGCACGGTGATCGTGTCGTTCACCGAGGGCAGCTCGCGGCCGGACTCCTCGGTCACCTCGCGCTCGATGTCGCGCACGATCTCCTCGCCCTCGTCCTCGCGGCCGTGGATGAAGAGCCAGCGCGGGCTCTCCGGCACGTGGCGCCGCACGAGCAGCACGCCGACGGCCAGGATCGCGCCGAGCCCGAACGCCAGCCGCCAGCCGAGCGAGGCGCTGACCACGGTCGGATCGAGCAGCGGGATGGTGAGCAGGGCGCCGGCTGCGGCGCCCACCCAGAACGACCCGTTGATGGCGACATCGACGCGGCCGCGGTACTTGGCCGGGATCAGCTCGTCGATCGCTGAGTTGATGGCGGCGTACTCACCACCGATGGCCGCGCCGGTGAGGGCGCGGGCGGCGAAGTACCACGTCGGGTTCATCGAGAACGCGGTGAGCAACGTGGCGAAGATGTAGAAGGCCAGCGTGAGCAGGAACAGCCGCTTGCGGCCGAACCTGTCCGTGAGCTGGCCGAAGACCAGCGCACCCACGCAGGCGCCCGCGACGTACATCGCGCCGGCGAAGCCGATGTCGGAGCTGCTCATCCCGAGGCCGGTGCTCGCCGGCTTCAGGGCGTCGGACATCGACCCGACGATGGTCACCTCGAGCCCGTCGAGGATCCACACCGTGCCCAGGCCGATCACGATCATCCAGTGCCAGCGGGTCCAGGGCAGCCGGTCCAGGCGGGCCGGGATGTCGGTGGTGATCTGACCGGTCTCCACACCGCTGGCCATGGGTCCTCCTCCGAAACAGGGAATGCGCGTCGACCGTCGTACCCCGCTTCGGACCCGGCATGCACACGAGTCGGCCGGGTACGGGGCGAGGGACCGACGACGACGACAGCGAGGAGAGACCCATGCCAGACCTGACCGGACGCACGATTGCCTTCCTGGTGGCCCCCGAGGGCATCGAGCAGGTGGAGCTCACCGAGCCGTGGTCAGCGGTCGAGGAGGCCGGCGGGACGCCACGCCTGTTGTCGCTGGAGGCCGGGGAGGTGCAGGCCTTCCACCATCTCGACAAGGCGGACACCTTCCCCGTCGACGCCGTGGTCGCCGACGCAGACCCAGCGTCGTACGACGGACTGGTGCTGCCCGGCGGTGTCGCCAACCCCGACGCGCTGCGCATGGACGAGGACGCCGTCGCGTTCGTCCGCGAGTTCGTCGAGTCCGACCGCCCCGTCGCCGCCATCTGCCACGCCCCCTGGACGTTGGCCGAGGCAGACGTGGTGCGCGATCGCCGGGTCACGTCGTGGCCGAGCCTGCAGACCGACCTGCGCAACGCGGGCGCCCAGTGGGTCGACGCGGAGGTCGTCGTCGACGGCAACCTCGTCACCAGCCGCAAGCCCGACGACCTGCCGGCGTTCAACCACGCGATGCTCAGCCTCTTCGCCGGCTGAGCGGCGGATCGGGTCAGGCGCGGCCGGCGCGCTGGTGCAGGGCGTGGCGGATCTCGCCCTCGACGAACGGTGCGGCGTAGTCGGCGAAGTCCTCGTCGCCGCACGGGTCGAAGGCCCGCAGGGCCAGCACCAGCCCGTCGAGCGCATCGTGCTCGACGGCGGCCCGGTCGGCGTCGTCGAGGCCGAGGCCGTCGGCCACCTCACGGACCAGCGGCAGGTTGAGGTGCATCGCCCGGAACTGGAGGGCGCGGCCCTCGGTGGGTGGGGCGAAGTGGGCCCGGATCAGCAGGTCGCGGGTCAGCACGCGGCGCGTCCGGTCGGCCCAGTCACCGTTCGCAGTGGTCTGCTCGATCGAGTGGTCGGCGATGCGCACCGCTCACCACCTCCCGCTCGTCCCTCGATGACGTGTGCACTCTGTACCCAGGCCGCTCGGGAGGCAAACCCCGCGGTCACCCGGCAAGACAGAACCCTCCGGGCTGTCGGCTCAACCTGGAGGGTCCATCTCCCGCCAAGGGCGGGGGTCATGTTCGTGCCCCTCACCGCCGGATCGAAACGCCCAGGGGGGCCTCACCCGTGCAGGGTCCGGTCGAGCAGCGCGTGCAGCTCGGTGAACGACCGCTCGGCGCCCGGCTCGTGGTACATCGAGGTGTCGTTCATCGAGTAGCCGTGGGGCGAGTCGGGGTAGACCTCGTTCGTCACCGTCAGGCCGGCGTCGGCGAGCACGCGACCCAGGGTCTCGACGGCCTCCGGCGGCATCCCGCGGTCGCGGTCGGCGTGGCCGAAGACGAACTCGGCGCGGGCGTTCGGCAAGCCGGCGTGCGGGCTGTCGGGGTCCTCGGTGACCAGGCCACCACCGTGGAAGCCGGCGGCTGCGACGACCGCGGGATCGGCGCTGGCGGCCCGGATCGCGAGGCGAGCACCCATGCAGTAGCCGACCACGCCGACGTCCGTCGCCCTCGGCGTGCTCGCGCAGCGTCGCGAGGTACGCCGGGATGTCGCGCGCTGCGGCCTCCGGCGTCAGTGCCGCGAGCCGCGGCCCGACCGACTCGAAGAACGCCTCCCGCGCACCGGGGGCGCGCAGGTCGCCGTCGGGCGAGGTCTGCTCGGCCGAGCCGGAGCGGTAGAGCGTGTTCGGCGCGAGCACGGTGTAGCCCCAGGCTGCGATCCGGTCCGCCATCTCGACGATCTGCGGCCGCAGCCCGATCGCGTCGATGAAGAACAGGACCCCCGGCCCGGATCCGGTCAGGTACGCCTCGGCCGTGCCGTCCGGTGTCTCGATCTCGATGAGGTCCACGGCGCCGACGCTAGCCCCGAACTGATCGTCCCCGGCAACGGGTACGACGCCAGGTCACGCGGCGTCGACGTTCTCGCCGTTGATCCGCCCGTCCAGCTTGGTCTGGTCGAGGTCGTCGGCCGATAGCCGCTTGAAGCCGCTGCGGTGGAAGACCAGCGGTGACGCCCCGCCGCCGTCGGTCACGCGATGGAGGTCGAGCACGACGATGAGGTGGTCACCGGCCTCGATCTCTTGGTGGATCGTGCAGTCGAAGGTCGCGACGGCCTCGTCGAGCAGGACGGCGCCGTCGTGGGTGGAGCGGAACGGCAGGCCGGTGAAGCGCTGCTCGGTGGGCCCGGCGAGCTGTCGGCAGACCTTGTCGTGGTGGTCGGCGAGCACGCTGACCCCGAGGTGGCCCGCCTCGCGGAGCAACGGCCAGGTGTTGCTGGTCGTCGCGACCGAGAACGACACCAGCGGCGGGTCGAGGCTGACCGAGGTGAAGGAGCTCGCGGCGATGCCGGTCAGGTGGCCGCGGACCTGGGCCGCCACGGCCACCACCCCGCTGGGGAAGGCGCCGAAGGCCGAGCGGAGCGTGTGGGGGTCGAGGTCGGGCAGGACGGCGGTCGCATTCATGAGACTCCTTCGAGAAGCGGGGGTTCCAGGAAGGCCCGGAGGGCGGGGCGTGCGGTCGCGAGCCAGTCGGCGTAGGCCTCGGGACGGTCGTGCTGGGTGTCGAGCACGTAGAGGCCGCGCACCGGCACCACGGCGCCGAGCTCGGTGAGCAACGGGCGCAGGAGCAGCTCGGGGGCGAGGGCGTGGCGGGGGCCGGCTCCGAGCATCAGCGGTACCGCGGCGCCGGTCAGTCCCGTGCCTGCGGGGAACCGGTCGAGGAACAGCTTCAGCAGGCCGGTGTACGTCGCCTTGTACGTCGGGCTGGCGACGACGACGAGGTCGGCGTCCCCGACCTCGGCGACGAGGCGCGCCACCTCCGGGTCGGCCCAGTCCATCAGGCGCACGCCCAGGTCGGCGAGGTCGACGACCAGGTCGGCCGGGCGTCCGCTCAGCTCGTGGGCCACGTGGAGGGCCGCGTCGAGGGTGCGCGAGACCGGCTTGGGGTTCCCGACCACCACCGCGACCCGGGCGGTCACGACGCCGCTCCCGCCGCCGCGAACGGCACCGAGGGTCGGTAGGTGCCACTCGGTGAGGGGTGCTGCCACCGGCCGCGTGCGGCCAGGATCGGCAGGACGCCCTCGCCGAACCAGTAGGCGCTCTCGAGGTGCGGGTAGCCCGAGAGCACGAACTCGTCGATGCCGAGGTCGGCGTACTCCTCGATCCGGTCGGCGACCTCCTCGTGGCTGCCCACGAACGCCGTACCGGCCCCGCCGCGGACCAGCCCGATGCCGGCCCAGACGTTGGGGTGGATCTCGAGGTCGGCCGCGTCTCCGCGGTGGAGCGCCAGCATCCGTCGCTGGCCCTCGGACTCGCTGCGTCGCAGCCCCTCCTGAGCTCGCGCGATCGACGCCGGGTCCATCGCCGCGAGCAGACGGTCCGCCTCGGCCCACGCCTCGGCCGACGTGTCGCGGTTGATGGTGTGCATCCGGAGCCCGAAGCGGACCTCCCGACCCTCACGTGCGGCGAGCCCGCGGATCCACGCGATCTTCTCGCGGACGGCGTCCGGGGGCTCGCCCCACGTCAGGTAGACATCGGCGTGGCGAGCCGCGACGTCGCCGGCGGCCGGTGACGAACCACCGAAGTAGATCGCAGGCACCGGATCGGGGAGCTGCCCGAGCCGCGCGCCCTGCACCCGCAGGTGGTCGCCGTCGAGGTCGACGGTCTCGCCACGCCAGAGCGCCCGGACCACGGTGAGGAACTCGTCGCAGCGTGCGTAACGTGCGTCCTTGTCCTCGAAGTCGCCGTACATCCGCTGCTCGTGGCTCTCTCCACCGGTGACGACGTTGAGCAGGAGTCGCCCGCCGGTGAGGTTCTGGTAGGTCCCGGCCATCTGCGCGGCCAGGAACGGTGAGGTGAGGCCCGGCCGGAACGCGACCAGGAACTTCAGGCGCTGCGAGACCTGGCTCAGCATCGCTGTGGACAGCCACGCGTCGTCGCACCAGGCCCCGGTCGGAGTCAGGGCCGCCTCGAACCCGAGGTCCTCGGCGGCTCGCGCGATCTGGCCGAGGTAGGACACGCTCGGGGCTCGCCCGGACGGACCGGCCCCGACACCGTGACCACCGCCCACGATCTGCCGGCCGTCCCCACCGTTGGTGGGCAGGAACCAGTGGAAGGTGAGCTGGCTCATCGGGCCGGTCGAGCAGTCATGAGGGGTCTCCTGGGTCCGAGGTGGTCATTGTCAATCAGATTGATCGACTTTGGGGCGCGGATCAAGCCGCGGGCCGGTGCGGGCCGCACGGATCCCCCGAGCAGGTGAACGGCAGTTCCTGCCACTGCTGCCCGGCGCCGGTCAGACGGGGACATCGCGCTGCGTCGTACCGATCGACCAGACGTACGGCGGGGGCGTGCCGTTGACGAGATGGGCGCCGACCACCCGGGCCTTGTAGAGGCGCGGGTTGTGGGAGGCGACCGTGCGGGCGTTGCGCCAGTGCCGGTCGAGGGCCCGGGCGCGCGAGGTGCCGGAGGCGCCCAGGGTGTCGAAGAGGTCGGAGGTCGCCTTCAGGACCAGGTCGCTCACCACGACCTGCGCCGCGGCCGACTCGATCTCCACCGCCTCGTTCGCCTCGGCGATCGCGTCCCGCCCCTTCTGCGCGGTGATCGAGACGTCCTGGACGGCCGCGGCGACGCGCAAGGTCGCCGCCTCGGCGGCGTAGGTGGCTGCGGCGATCTCGCCGACCCGGGCCAGCACCTGGACGTCGTCGCGGACGCGGGACGCGTTGGCGTGGGAGAAGCTCCGCTCGCGACGTCGTACCTCGTCGACGGCGTCGGCGAGGGCGGCGCGGGCGATGCCGGACAGGGTCGCGAGCAGGTTCAGCTGGTAGACCGCGGTCTGGTAGGGGAACCGCTGGTCGAAGGGCAGCACGTGGTCGGCGGGCACCGGCACGTGGTCGAAGGTGGTCGTGCCGCTGCCGGTGCCGCGCTGGCCGAAGCCGTCCCAGTCGTCGCTCACCGTCACGCCGCCGCCTCGCGTGTCGACGATCGCGATCGCGAAGTCGTCGTCCTGGCCGTGCCGGTGGCGGCGGGCGTGGACGTCGGCCCACTCCGCGAAGATGCTCCCGGTCGTGTAGTACTTCGTGCCGGTCAGGCGGTAGCCGTCGACCTGGGGGTCGAGCACCGTCTGGAAGGTGTCGATCGCGGTGTCCCCGACCTCGGTCCAGGCATTGCCGGCGATCTCGCCGTCGACGAAACGCTCGAACCACACCGCCTGGTCGTGGCCGCGGCGGTGCTGCCAGAGGCGGTCCTCGGCGAACGCGAAGTGCCCGCGGAACGCCTGCGGCAGGTTGGAGTCCGCCGCGGCGAGCTCGATCCAGAGCGCCGTCAGCTCGGGCCAGGTGGCCCCGAGCCCGCCGTAGGCCCGCGGGACGCGCAGCGCACCGAAGCCGAAGTTCTTCAGGCGGCGCACCGCCTCGAACGGAAGCGCGCCGTCGAGCTCGCGCTGCACCGTGCCGGCCGCGATCTCGCGGAAGAGCCTGCCCCAGTCGGCGTGCAGACGGTCGAGAAGCTCGCTGCGGTACGGCGGTCGAGCGAGGAGACTGGTGAGGGTCTGGGTCATGCTGGGCTCATCTCGAGGGTCGGGGCACGCCCTCCCGATGCGGGCACGGCCGGTCGGCATGCGTTATGTTGAATAATGTCAATCAACATACATGACTTTTAGGCGCAGGCCCGGCAGCGCGCACTCCCCGACGGCAGGTTCTCCCTCTCGGTGGTGGCAGCCCACGCCTGCCGAGGAGTGGCGCATGCGTCTGGAGCAGCTGGAGTACCTCACAGCGGTGGTGCAGCACGGCTCGCTGCGGCGCGCGAGCGAGCACCTGCACATCTCGCAGCCGGCCCTGAGCGAGGGCGTCGGCAAGCTCGAGCGCGAGCTCGGCGTCACCCTGCTCGACCGGCACCGCACCGGCGCCCGGATCAACCGCTCGGGTCGTGAGCTGCTCACCCACATGACCGACGTGCTCGAGGCCGTCGAGAGACTGCGGGCGGCCGCGGGTGACCAGAACGGCGTCGCGCGCACCGTCCGCGTCGGCACCGTCAACACCGGTACGTCGTCGGTCGTCGCGCCCGCCGTCCTCGCCTACCAGCGCGGCCGTCGGTCGACCACGGTGGAGGTCGTCGACCTCACCCACAGCGGCGTGGTCGAGGGCGTCGCCGAGGGGTCGCTCGACCTCGGCCTGGTCAACCTGCTGACCGGCGACGAGCTCCCGGCCGACCTCGAGCACTCGGTGCTGGTGCGAGGCGCACCGGTGGTGGTGATGCCGGCCGACCACCGCTGGGTCGAGCGCACCGAGGTGGCCGTCGACGACCTGCGCGAGGAGAGGTTCGTGGCGATGCGGTCCGGCTACGTGATGCATCGCTTCGCCCAGCGGATCTTCGGCGACCGGCCGCCGGCGACGACGTACCGCACCGACGGAGCGGCGATGGGCAAGCTGCTCGTCGCGGACCGGATGGGCGTCACGGTGCTGCCCGACTACAGCGTCGCCGACGACCCGCTGACCCGGGCCGGCCTGCTCGTGCACCGGCCGCTCGCGGGCGACCGTACGACGATCACCCTCGCGCTGGTGGAGCGACGGTCCCAGCGGATGCCGGAGTCGGTCCGTGAGCTCCGACAGGCTCTGATCCGCCGCGGCCAGGCCTACCGGACCCGAGGGTGACACGGCGGTCACCCGCTGTCCCCCGTCGGGCCCGACGCGCTATTTTCGAGACTCACCGCTCAGCCCGCCGCGGTGACGCGACGTATCAGGGGTGCTCGGGCCGGACTCCTCGGGGGATGTGATGACCATGCACGGCGCACCGGGGGGACCCACCTCCTCGGGTCTCTACGACGCCGCCACCGAGGCGTTCCGCCGCTGGCGGGACGACGACGAGGGCGCGCTCGACGAGCTCGTCCGCGTGATGAGCCCGGTGCTGTGGCACGTCGTCCGCGCGACCGGGCTCGACAAGGAGGCCTCCGAGGACGTCGTCCAGAACACCTGGCTGACCCTCGTGCGCTCGGCGGAGTCCGTGCGCGACCCGCAGGCCATCACCCGTTGGCTGTGCACGGCCGCCCGTCGCGAGGCGTGGCGGGTGAGCAAGGCGTCGACCCGCACCCGTCCGGTCGAGGACGAGGTGCTCGACGCCCGGATGCCGGCGCAGACCTCGCCGGAGGCCGAGGTGGTCACCGACGACGAGAACTCTCGGCTCTGGCACGCACTCGGGCGGCTCCCGGAGCGCTGCCAGAAGCTGCTGAGGATCGTGGCCTGGGAGCCACGGCCCGACTACTCCGTGGTCGCCGAGACGCTGGACATGCCGATCGGCAGCATCGGCCCCACGCGCCGACGCTGCCTGGAGAAGCTCCGGGTCGAGCTGGGAGGCGCGACATGAAGCAGACCGACGAGCAGCTGCTCGACGCGATCGCGGTGCTCTACGCGGAGATCGACCCGGCACCAGCCGACCTGGCGGACGGCGTGCTCGCCCGCCTGGCGGTCGAGGACCTCGAGTCGGAGTACGAGCTGCTCATCCTCGTCGACCGCGTCGACCACGTCGCCGGCACCCGAGGGGCCGTGACGGCGGAGGACGAGGTCACCGTCGCCCTGGAGTTCGCCGGTACGTCGCTGCGCGTGCTGGTGCGGATCAGCACCGTCGACGGACACCGTCGCGTCGACGGGTGGGTGGTCCCGGCCGTGCCGCTCCGGGTGTTCCTCGGTCCCCAGGACGACGCGCTGGCCGCCCACCACCAGTCGGCCGAGGCCGACGACGACGGGCGCTTCGAGTTCACCGAGCCGCTGACCGGCCAGGTGCGCCTGTGGCTGGTGCCGCAGGCCTCCGACGACGCGTCGGCGCCGCTCGCACCGTTCGTCACCCCGCCGTTCCTGCTCTGAGGCGGCGGCCCGAAAGTTGTCGGGCCGGCGTGTATCAGCGGGCCACCCACCCGCTCCTGAGTGGTCAGAGGCCGGGTTGCTGATTCGGGGGAACAGCAAGCCGGACCCACACGAAGGGCCGCGCCACGGTGCGGCCGGCCGCGGCGCACCGGGGGGATGCGCCGGGGCCGGCCCCGTGGCCGGTTCTCATTTCGGGGTGAGTCGCGGGAATCATCCACGCGACGCGGTGGAGGACCTCGCTCTGGCCGAGGCAGCAAGGTCACCGCGCTGGTGAAGTCGACCGAGGTCTTGCTCGCGGTCGAGCAGGTGCTACGCCGTGCGGACCGCGTCGACGAGACACTGGACGTACGGCGTCCACCACCCGTCGTACCGCTGCTGCAGCTGGGGGATCCGCCAGTCGGTGCCCTCGACCATCTGCCGACACCGGTAGCTCGGGCAGTGGCAGCGCAGGAACCAGTCCGGCTCGACGATGCTCATCGCGTAGTCGGTGACCAGCTCCCCGCCCGCCGCCACGTCGGTCATCGTGGCCAGCGAGTAGCCGTCGACCCAGCCGAGGTTGGGGTCGCACGCGTGGTTGACGAACCGGTTGTCCCCCGGCGCGACCAGCAGGTGGCGGTCGTCGTCGACCGCTACGGCGTCGACGGGCTCCTCGGTGCCGTCGACCAGCTCGCGCAGGGCCGCGGTGTCGACCAGCCGGCCACCGAGCCGCGACACCACGGTGCGTGCCGCGAGGTCGACGGTCGCGAACAGGCCGCGTCCGGCGATCGCGGACGGCCGCACCTCGACGTCGCGGCGCAGCCAGCACTCGGCCGCGAGGTCAGGCACCGGGCCAGAGCTCGCCGAGCGCCTCGAGGAGACGGTCTACGTCCGCGTCGTCGTTGTACGGCGCGAGCCCGACCCGCAGGCCGCCCGCCGCGCCGAGGCCCAGCCGCCGAGACGCCTCGTAGGCGTAGAAGGAGCCGGCGGGGGCATTGATGTTGCGCGACGCCAGGTGGCGGCGCACCACCTGCACGTCACGGTCGGCGAAGGTCGCGAGCAGGGTCGGGGTACGCCGTGCCGCGCGCGACCACACGGTGGCGCCGGGGATCGCCGCCAGCCCGGACTCGACGCGGTCTCGCAGCCGGTCCTCGTGGGCCTCGAGCGCGGTCATCGACGCGACCAGCCGCTCGCGCCGGGTGGCACCGGCCGGCAGGTGGTCGGACGCCGCTCCGGCCAGGAAGTCGACCGCGGCCGTCGTGCCGGCCATCAGCTCGTAGGGCAGCGTGCCGAGCTCGAAGCGCTCCGGGACGTCGTCCGACGACGGCATCAGCTTGTCGGGACGCAGCGGCTCGAGGGTCTCGGGCCGGGCCGCGAGCACCCCGCAGTGCGGGCCGAGGAACTTGTACGGCGAGCAGGCCAGGTAGTCGGCACCGAGCGCGTCCAGATCGACCGGTGCGTGGGGCACCAGGTGGACGCCGTCGACGTAGGCCTGGGCACCGGCGGCGTGGGCGAGGTCGGTGATCGCCCGCACGTCGGGGGTCGTGCCGAGCAGGTTGGAGGCGCCGGTGAACGCGACGACCCGGGTGCGGTCGGTGAGCACCGCCTCGACCCGACCGGCGTCGAGCTCACCGGTCGCGGGGTCGAAGTCGGCCCACCGGACGGTGGCGCCGACCGCCTCGGCGGCGATCACCCACGAGCGGACGTTGGAGTCGTGGTCGAGCCGGGTCACCACGACCTCGTCGCCGGGGCCCCAGCCCTTGGCCAGGGTGCGGGCGAGGTCCATCGTCAGCTGGGTCATCGACCGACCGAAGACGATGCCGCTCGGGTCGGCAGCCAGCAGGTCGCCCATCGCGGCGCGAGCACCGACGACGGCTGCCTCGGCGTTGCGCTCCGCCGGCGTGGTGTCGCCGAGGTTGGCCAGCGGCCCGGTCAGCACGTCGTACATCGCCCGCGCGACGTCCTCGGGGGTCTGGGAGCCGCCCGGTCCGTCGAAGTGGGCGGCACCCGTGCCGGGACCGTCCTCGAGCTGGGGGAAGTGGGACCTCACGCGCGCGACGTCGTACGACACGCTGGCACCCTAGTCCCGGGTCAGTCCTGGCCGCCCGGCACCTGTTGGTCCCAGTCGATCACCGAGCCGGTGACCACCCCGCTGCGGTCCGACAGGAGCAGCACGACGAGTGCGGCCGCGTCGTCGGGCTGGCCGAGCCGCCCCATCGGGAGCTCGGCCGCCGCCCGCTCGCGCCAGTCGTCACCGGCGCCGTGGAACTCGCGCTGGATGGCGTCCTCGCCCTCGGTCTCGGTCCAGCCGATGTTGACGCCGTTGACGCGGATCCGGTCCCACCGGTGGGCGTGCGCCGCGTTGCGCGTGAGCCCCGCGAGACCCGCCTTGGTCGCGGCGTACGGCGCCAGGAAGGGCTGGCCGCCGTGCGACGACATCGTGATCACGTTGACGATCGTGCCCGGCGCTCCGCGGTCGAGCATGTCGCGCACAGCAGCCTGCATGAGGAAGAACGGCGCGCGCAGGTTGACCGCGACGTGGGCGTCGAACAGCTCCGGCGTGGTGTCCACGAGCGAGCCTCGCGTGGTGAGTCCGGCGGCGTTGACGAGGCAGTCGATCCGCCCGAAGCGTCGTACGACGGACTCCACCGAGCCCTGAGCCTGCGCGACGTCGGAGACGTCGGCGGCGACGAACAGCGCCTCGCGGCGGCCCCGCTCGGTGAGCTCGGCGGCGAACGCACGACCGACCTCTCCGCGCCGACCCGACACGGTCACCGTCGCGCCCTCGTCCACGGCAGCCCGGGCGACCGCGCCGCCCAGGCCCTGGGTGCCGCCGCTGACCAGGACCACCTTGCCCGCGAGCAGGCCCTCCCGCGGGGGCGTCACGAGGTCGCGCGGCGTGCGGCGTAGTCGTCGAGCACGTCGGCCAGCACCTCGGGGGGCGTCCCGGCGGCCAGGGCCTCGGCCGCGAGCTCGGCCTGCGAGGCGGGCGTCATGCCGCCCACCGGTTGGTCGAGGTCGAGGTTGGTGGGGAACGGGTAGCCCTCGGCTGCGGCTGCCAACGCGCGGGCGATCGCGTCGGTCGGCATCCCGGCGGCCTTCTGCTCGAGCAACGCCGGGTAGACCGCACGCAGCACGCGGTCGCGGTCGACGGTCTCCATCGCCCGACCGAAGGCCGACGAGATCTGCAGCAGGTTGGCGACCCGCTGGATGTCGGCCGAGACGTTGGTGCCGGCGCCGTGGAAGAGCGCGGGGTTGAAGAACGCGGCGTCGCCCTTCGCGAGCGGGAGCTGCACGTGGTGCTCGGCGAAGTGGGCCCGGAACTCCGGCAGCCGCCAGGCGAGGTAGCCCGGGACGTACTGGTGCGAGTAGGGCAGGTACATCGTCGGCCCGCTCTCGACCGGCATGTCGGAGTGAGCGACCGCACCCTGGAGCGTCAGCACGGGTGACAGCAGGTGGACGTGGGTCGGGTACTGCTCGACGACGTCGTTCTCGAGGAAGCCGAGGTGGTAGTCGCGGTGGGGGTCCTGCGCCTGCCCGCCCGGCCGTACGACGTTCACCTGCGAGGTCACCTGGTACGCCGGGCCGAGCCAGGCCCGCGCGATCATCGCGATCACGTCGTTGGCGTAGTAGTCCACGAACGTCGCGGGGTCGCGGACCGCGAGCTTCTCCAGCGCGTTCCAGACCCGGTCGTTGGCGCCGGCCTTGGCGAAGTGGTCGCCCTTGGCCCCGCCGACGGCCTGCTCCTCGGCGATCATCGCATCGAAGGCCGCCGTCGCGCGGTCGACGACCGCCGGGTCGGGGAACGCACCGCGGATCGCGACCACGCCCGGCCCGTCGGTGAGGGCGCGCACGATCTCGGCCGCGACCAGGTCGGCGCCCTCCTCGCTGCCTGCCTCCGACCGGAGCCGGTGGGCGTCGTAGACCAGCACCCGGTCGACGACCTCGGCGGCGAGAGGGAAGTCGGCACGGTCGGTCGTCCGCCCGACCAGGGCGACGAAGTCGTCGAGGTCGCAGTCGGTGGCGCGCAGCCGTGCGGGGCGGGCGAGGGTGTGGGGAACGGACATCGCGACGCCTCCTGGGCGGCTCGTGCGGTGGGGTGGCGTCTGCCAGACTAGGCCGCTGCGAGGCGTGCGACGCGTCGCGAACGCCTCAAGAACGCCTCAGGAGCCCGACCCGCCGCCATGACCCCGCGCACCCACCGCGTCGTCGACATCGCGGCCCAGGCCGGGCTGAGCCGCGCCACGGTCGACCGGGTGCTCCATCGACGGCCCGGTGTCCGTGCCGCCACGGTGGCGCAGGTCGAGCAGGCGGTCGCCGAGCTCGACCGTCAGCAGTCGCAGGTGCGGCTCTCCGGGCGCAGCTTCCTGGTCGACCTCGTGATGCAGACGCCCGACCGGTTCGGGACAGCGGTGCGCACGGCGCTCGAGCTGGAGCTCCCGTCGCTGCGGCCGGCCGCCTTCCGGGCCCGCTTCCGGCTCAGCGAGGAGAGCGACCCCGCCTCGGCGGCCGCCGACCTGGTGGCCGTCGCGCGACGTGGCTCGGACGGCGTGATCCTCAAGGCACCCGACAGCCCGGAGGTGGTGGAGGCGATCGACGCCCTGGCGGCCGCCGGCATCCCCGTCGTCACGTTCGTCACCGACATCCCCTTCAGCCGGCGCGTGGCCTACGTCGGCGTCGACAACCGCGCGGCCGGCGCGACGGCGGCCTACCTCCTGACCCGGTGGTCGAGCACGGACCGGGCCGGCGTCCTGGTCACGCTCAGCAGTGCGAGCTTCCGCGGCGAGGAGGAGCGAGAGGTCGGCTTCCGGGCGACCCTGCGTGAGCTCGCGCCGCGGCGCGCGGTCGTCGAGGTGACCGACACCGACGGCCTCGACAGCAGCATGCTGCGGGCGGTCGGCGAGACCCTGGAGGCGACCCCGTCGCTCGACGCGGTCTACTCGATCGGTGGCGGCAACACCGCGACGCTCGCGGCGTTCCGGGCCGCCGGCCGCACGCCGTCGGTCTTCATCGCCCACGACCTCGACGGCGACAACCGTGGTCTGCTGCGCACCCGCCAGATCTCGGCGGTGCTGCACCATGACCTCCGCGCCGACATGCGCCGCGCCTGCCGCGCGCTCCTCCAGGCCCAGCGCGCCCTGCCCGGCGTACCGGTCAGCGTGCCGTCACAGATCCAGGTCGTCACGCCCTACAACGAGCCCGACGCCCTCGTGCCGGACGACGCGAGGTGAGGCAGTGACCACCGACGGCGGTCCGGTGACGGTGCGGTGGCACGAGGCCACGACCGATGCGGACGAGGCGCTGCGTGTCCACGTCGCCGAGGTGGCCGGCGTCGAACCCGCGACGGTCGAGGTGGGCAGGCTGTGCGGCCGGTGCGGCTCCTCGGACCACGGTCGGCCTTGGGCGGGCCACGGCGTCCACGTCAGCCTGGCGCGCTCGGGGCCGCACCTGGTGACGGCCGTCTCGACCACCGGGCCGGTGGGGGTCGACGTGGAGTCGGAGACGGCGGTCGACCGAGCCTGGCCGGATCTCACCCCGCTGGCCGGACCGCCGCCGGCCGGTGTCGGACGCGCGGCCTGGTGGTGCCGCCTCGAGGCCGTGCTCAAGCGCGACGGCATCGGCTTCGCGGACGGCGTCGACGGCGGGCACGTGGACGAGGAACTCGTCGACGACCTGGCCGCTCCGACCGGCTACCGCGCTGCGATCGCGGTCACGTCACGGTGACCGTCAGCGGCCGGGCACCGGCGGAAGCGCAGCCGTGAACAGCCACGCCTCGAAGAGCTCCGCGAGGTCGCGGTCTGCCGCCTGGGACGCGTGGGCCACGAAGTCGTCGGTCGACACCGTGCCGCCGCGGTGCTTGTCCACCCAGGTGCGGAGCAGCCCGAAGAACGTCTTGTCGCCGACCTCGCTCCGCAGCGCGTGGAGGGTGAGGGCACCACGCTTGTAGAGCCGGTCGTCGAACATCAGGTCGGGGCCGGGGTCGCCGATCACGAGGTCCTGGTCGAGCTCCGAGAGCCGCGCATGGTGCTCGTCGACGCGCTGCTGGGTCGGCATCGTGCCGGACTCCTCCGACCACAGCCACTCGGCGTAGCAGGCGAAGCCCTCATGCAGCCAGATGTCCTGCCACCGCCCGAGCGTGACCGCGTTGCCGAACCACTGGTGGGACATCTCGTGGGCGACGAGCCTCTGGCAGTCCCAGTCGTCGGCCATGAAGTTCCGGCCGAACGTCGACATCCCCTGCGACTCCAGCGGGATCTCGAGGTCGTCGTCGGTGATCACGCAGGTGTACGACGGGAACGGGTACGGCCCGAACGCCTCCTCGAAGTACGCCATCATCGCCGGCTGTTCGCCGAACGCCGCGTCGTAGCCCTCGGTGTCGTGCGGACGCGGGGTCAGGCTGCGCATCGGCACCGGCGCGTCGAGCTCGGTGACGTCGTACCGACCGATCTGGACGGCCGCGAGGTAGGTCGCCATCGGCACCTCCTGGCGGTAGACCCAGGTCGTGGCGCTCGCGCCGCGGCGCTGCTCGACCTGCTCGCCGGTGAACGCGACCTGGTAGTCGGAGGAGACGGTCAGGCTCAGGGAGTAGGTCGCCTTGTCGTCGGGGCGGTCGTTGCACGGGAACCACGACGGGGCGCCGTGCGGCTGCGACGCGACGAGCACACCGTCGGCGAGCTCCTCCCACCCGGCGGACCCGAGCGCGCGCGACGACACCGGCTTGGGGCTCCCGCCGTAGCGGACGCGCACCTCGAACTCATCCCCCGCTGCGATCTCGTGCTGGGGGCGGATGACGAGCCGGTCGCGGCGGTGCTGGTGCTTGGCGGGGCGACCGTCGACGAGCACCCTGGCGGGCCGCAGCGCGTGGAGGTCGAGCTGGAACGACGTGAGGGCAGCGAGGGCCTTGCAGTGCAAGGTGGCGTCGCCGTCGAGACGGTTGCCGTCGACCTTGTACCCGAGATGGAGGTCGTAGCTCTCCACCGAGTACGACGCGTCGCCATGCCCGGGGACGTAGGGATCTGTCCCGGAGCGGTCGGTCACGCTGGCTCCTCCCAGGGGCCGATCGGGTTGCCGCTCCATCGGGTGCGGCTCGGGACGCTCTCACCACGCATCACCAAGGACACCGGACCGATCGTGGCGTGGCGACCGATGGTCGCCGCGGGAAGGATAACGCTGTGCGGTCCCAGAGTCGCACCGGTGCGCAGGACCACGCGGTCGAGGGCGAGCACCCGGTCGTGGAACAGGTGGGTCTGCACGACGCAGCCGTGGTTGACCGTCACCCCGTCCTGGAGCTCGACGAGGTCGGGCTCGGGCAGCCAGTACGTGTCGCACCAGACCCCGCGCCCGATCCGCGCGCCGAGCAGGCGGAGCCAGGCGTTGAGCGCCGAGGTGCCCTGCGTCACCGAGGCGAACCACGGGGCCGCCAGCATCTCGGTGAACGTGTCGGCGAGCTCGTTGCGCCACACGAAGGACGACCAGAGGGGGTGCTCGCCGGCGCGGTGTCGGCCGACCAGGAGCCACTTCGCTGCGGCCGTGATCGCGGCGGCCACGAGGCCACCGGCGATCATCACCGGGCCGCCGAGGAGCAGTGTCCAGGCTCCCAGGCGGTCCAGCGTCACGAGCAGGACGATCCCGACCGAGGTATAGAGCGCACCGGTCAGCACGAGGGGCACGACCCGGCAGAGCTCGACGATGCCGCGACGGACCCGCAGCGACCGAGGTGGGTCGTAGGTGCGGCTGTCGTCGCCGTCGTTGCTGGCCCGGCGGAGCGGGGAGGGCGGGCTGCCGATCCACGACGAGCCGGGCTCTGCGGCGCCGCGTCTCGGTGCGGCCGAGAGCACCGCCACCAGCGACTCCTTCGGCACCTTCCGCCCGGGGGCGAGCATCCCCGAGTTGCCCACGAATGCCCGCTTGCCGACCTTGACCCGCTCCACCCGCAGCCAGCCGCCGCCGAGCTCGTAGGACCCGATCAGGGTGTCGTCGGCGAGGAAGGCGTGGTCGTTGACGTGCACGAGCTTGGGGATCATCAGGACCGTGGAGGCCTCGACGCCCTCACCTACCCTGGCTCCGAGGAGCCGCAGCCAAGCTGGGGTCAGCGCGCTGGAGTAGAGCGGGAAGAGCCAGGAGCGGGCCTCGTCGAGGGCGCGGACGGTCGCCCAGGTGCGCAGACCGGGACTCGATCGCACGGGGTGGTGCCCGGCCTCGACGCCTCGTCCCCAGAAACGCACCAGGGCCGCGACCAGCGCGGCCAGCACGACGTACCCGACGACGACGGCGAGCGGGAGCCACGGCAAGCCCTGCCGCACGGCGTCGCCCACCGAGGTGGCGTCGTGCACGGAGGGCAGCAGGACGAAGGCAGCGGCCAGGACCGCGAGACCCGGGAGGGCCGCGATCAGCACCGACGTCATCGCATAGGCCACGAGCCACGCCGACTCCGCAGGCGGAGCGGTGGTCGACCACGGTCCGCGGGCCGTCCGGGCGCGCCGTTCGGCCGGGGAGCCGCCCCAGTACTGTCCGGCCGGGACCTTCTCCGCGACGAAGGAGCCCGGCGCGACCTCGGCGTCCTTGCCGACGCGGGCACCCGGCGCGAGCATGCTGCGGACGCCGATCCGGGCGCGCGCACCGATCTCGATCGCGCCGAGGTGGACCACGTCGCCGTCGACCCAGAACCCCCCGAGGTCGACCTCCGGCTCGACCGAGGCGTCCTTCCCGATCTCCAGCAGCCCGGTGACCGGCGGCAGGGTGTGAAGGTCGACGCCGCCCCCGATCCTGGCCCCCAGCAACCGGGCGTACGTCGGGAACCACGGCGCCCCGGCCAGTGCGGTCGCCGCGAGCTCGTCCTGGATCCGTTGGGCCAGCCAGACCCGCAGGTGCACCTTGCCGCCGCGCGGATGGCTCCCCGGCGTGACCGGTCGGAGGACGAGGCGGGCGAGCAGGGCGGCGATCGCCATCCGGCCGGGCGGCACGATCATCACGACGGCCGCGATCGCGACCAGCCACCACGGGAACGCCGGGAGCCAGTCGAGGCCGGCCAACTGGTGCCCGACGGTGGAGCCGAGCATCAGCCAGGCGATCCAGCGCAGCGCCGCCAGCCCACGCAGCGGCACCAGGGCGACGAGCTGGCCGGCCTGGGTCTTGAACGGGATCGGGACGACGCTGCGCTCGGTGCGGACCACCGTGCCGGCGAGCTCGTCGAGCGCCGCGGACAGGGTGGCGACGGTGGGGTTGGCGTAGAGGTCGCCGACGGCCACCTCGGGGTAGCGCTCGCGCAGCCGGCCGACGACCTGGGCGGCGGTGAGCGACCCGCCCCCGAAGTCGAAGAAGTCGTCGGTGGCGGCCGTGACGTCGGCGCCCAGCACGTCGTACCAGATGGCGGCGATCCATTCCTGGGCCTCGGTCAGGTTGCCGGCGACGCGCCGGGCGTGAGGCAGCGGCCAGGGCAGCGCGTCGCGGTCGACCTTGCCGGAGGTGCGGGTGGGCAGCTCGTCGACCACCGCAAGCCGCGGCACCAGCGCGGCCGGCAGCCGGTGGCGCAGGATCTCCAGCGCGGCGTTCTGGTCGTAGGACGTGGTGGTCGTGACGTAGCCGACGAGCAGCCTGTTGCCCGACGACGTCGCGCGCACGGCCGCGGCGGCGGAGACCACCCCGGGCAGCCGCAGCAGCTGGTCGTCGAGCTCACCGAGCTCGATCCGGCGGCCACCGAGCTTGATCTGGTCGTCGGAGCGGCCGGCGAAGACCAGCCCCTCGGGGTCGTTGCGCACCCTGTCACCCGAGCGGTAGGCGCGCTCCCAGCCGAGCGACGGCATCGGCGCGTACTTCTCGGCGTCCTGGGCCGGGTCGAGGTAACGGGCGAGGCCGACGCCGCCGATGATCAGCTCGCCCTCCTCACCGAGGCCCACCGGGACGCCCGCCGGGTCGACGACCGCGAGGTCCCAGCCGTCGAGGGGCAGCCCGATCCGCACCGGCCCGAGCCCGTCGAGCAGCGCGCCGCAGGCCACCACGGTGGCCTCGGTCGGACCGTAGGTGTTCCAGACCTCGCGTCCGGGTCGCTGGAGCCGGCCGGCGAGCTCGGGCGGGCAGGCCTCGCCACCCATGATCAGCAGGCGTACGGCGTCGAGCGCCGAGTCGGGCCACAACGCGACCAGGGTCGGGACGGTGGAGACCACGGTGATCGCGTTCGCCACCAGCCACGGGCCGACGTCGACGCCCGAGCGGACCAGCGACCGGGGCGCGGGCACCAGGCACGCGCCGTACCTCCAGGCGAGCCACATCTCCTCGCAGCTGGCGTCGAAGGCGACGGACAGCCCGGCCATCACCCGGTCCGTGGGCTCGACGGGCTCGTCCTGGAGGAAGAGCCGCGCCTCCGCGTCGACGAACGCGGCGGCGTTGCGGTGGGTCACCGCGACGCCCTTGGGCAGGCCGGTCGAGCCGGACGTGAAGATCACCCACGCGTCGTCATCCGGCGTGACCTCGGCGACGACGAGTGGGCCGGCCGGTCGGCCGCCGGTGCGCAGCTGGACCGCCAGTCCGTTGCCGACCACCGCGGCCGCCGAGGACTGGCCGAAGACCACTCGCGCGCGCTCGTCGGGGTCGTCGGCATCGACCGGGACGTACGCCGCACCGGCCACCAGGATGCCGAGGATCGCGACGTAGAGGTCGACCGTGCCCGACTTGATCCGCACCCCGACCTTGTCGCCGACGCCGATGCCGGCCTCCGCCAGCCGGGTCGCGAGGTCGTCGGCGGCCTCGCCGAGCTCCTCGTAGGTGAGCGTCTCGGTGCCGCTGTCCACCGCCACCGCGTCGGGGAACTCGCGGGCGCTGGCGCGGAAGATGTCGACGAGCGTCCGGGCGGCCGGCGCCCGGTCACCGGCCGTCAACGACGGCACGAGCGCCGCCCCTCCGCTGGTCATGCCCGGCATCCTGCCGAGCCCGGGTGAACGGCGGGTGTCGCGGTCTCACCGACCGCAGCGGGCCGGGTCAGGAGTCGAGTCGGACGGGCCGAGGGAGGTGTGCGGCTCCCGGCGACCTCAGGGGCCTTCCCCGGCGCCGACCTGCTGAGCGAGGTACTGCGCGATCCCGACCCGCTCGATGGCATCGAGCTGGCTCTCGAACCAGTCCGCGTGCTTCTCCTCGTCGCGCACCATCTCCTCGAACACGGCGGCGCTGCCGTGGTCGTCGAGCCGGTGACACTCGGCTGCTGCCGAGTTGAACTGAGCGACGGCCGCCTTCTCGCTGGCCAGGGCGAGCTGGAGCATCTCTTCGGCCGTCTCTCCGACCGTGATCGCGTGGAGCCGCTGCACGTTCGGGTGGCCGTCGAACATCAGGATCCGGTTGATCAGGTCGTCGGCGTCCTTCATCTCGTCGATGGACAGGTCGTAGAAGACCTTGCCGAGCTTGGGCAGACCCCAGTTGTCGAGCATGCGGCCGTGCAGGAAGTAGGTGTTGGTGACCGTGAGCTCGAAGGTGAGCGCCTCGTTGAGGAGCTCGACGACGCGGGGACTGAGCGGCTGCACGGGCCACCTCCGGGGGGTCGAGGATGTCGAGAGCCATGCTGGCACCACTCCCGGTCGTTGGACAGGCTGACCGGCTCGCGTCAGGAGTGGACAAGGCGAATAAGGTAAGCCTAACCTTTGACTCCCGCCAGCCACCGAGGACTCCCGTGATCGTCTGCCACTGCGACGTCGTCAACGACACGCAGATCGCCCGCGCCCTCGAGCAGGGCGCCCGCACGGTCGCGCAGGTGTGCGGGGCCACGGGAGCCGGTCAGAGGTGCGGCTCGTGCGTCTTCACGGTCAAGCGGATCATCTGCCAGCACCACGAGGTGGCCGGACAGGTGGCCGTCGAGGAGCGCGGCGAGGCCAGCTGAGGCGCGGGTCCCGGACGGGGTCCGCGACTCCTGGTGGCTACAGCTCGGACTGGACGCCCGCGAGCAGCTGGCGGGCGATCACGATCCGCTGCACCTGGTTGGTGCCCTCGTAGATCTGGGTGATCTTGGCGTCGCGCATCATCCGCTCGACGGGGTAGTCGCGGGTGTAGCCGTAGCCCCCGAGCACCTGCACCGCGTTGGTGGTGACCTCCATCGCCACGTCGGAGGCGAAGCACTTGGCCGCGGCACCGAAGAACGTGAGGTCGGCATCGCCGCGCTCGGACCGGCCGGCGGCGGAGTAGGTCAGCTGACGGGCGGCCTCGACCTTCATCCCCATCTCGGCCAGCAGGAACTGCAGCCCCTGAAACTCCGCGATCGCGTGCCCGAACTGCTGCCGCTCTCGGGCGTAGCCGAGGGCGAAGTCGAGCGCGCCCTGCGCGACGCCCACGGCCTGGGCCGCGATCGTGATCCTGGTGTGGTCCAGCGTCTTCATCGCGGTCTCGAACCCGGTGCCCTCCGCACCGATCATCCGGTCACCGGGGATCCGCACGTGGTCGAGGTAGACCTCGCGGGTCGGGCTGCCCTTGATCCCGAGCTTCTTCTCCTTCGCGCCGAAGGTGACCCCCTCGTCGCCCTTCTCGACCACGAACGCCGAGATCCCCCGGCTGCGCTTGTCGGGATCGGTCACCGCGAGCACCGTGTAGAACTCGCTGACCCCGGCGTTGGTGATCCACCGCTTCACGCCGTTGAGCACCCAGTCGTCGCCGTCGCGCACCGCACGGGTCTTCATCGCGACCGCGTCCGAGCCGGCCTCCGGCTCGGACAGGCAGTAGGAGAACCCGCCGTCGCCCGCCGCGAGCCGACCCAGGTAGTTCTTCTTCAGCTCCTCCGAACCCGCGATCATCACGGGCATCGAACCCAGCTTGTTCACCGCCGGGATCAGGCTGGCAGTCATGTCGACCCGCGCGATCTCCTCGATCACCAGCACCGTGGCCAGCGCGTCCGCCCCGGCACCGCCGTACTCCTCCGGCACGTGCGGCGCGTGGAAGTCGGCCTGCTGCAACGCCCTCGCAGCCTCCTCCGGGTAACGCGCCTCCTCGTCCACCTCCGCCGCGAACGGCGCCACCTTCGCCGCACACAGGTCGCGGACCGCCTCGCGGATCGCCTGGTGCTCCTCGCTGAGCGCGAACAGGGGGAACTCGTTGCTCATGAGGCGGATTCTACGGAGGGTCGTGCGGCTACGGGCCCGGCTGCGGTAGGGGATTCCCCACATCGTCCTAGGCTCGTGGCGTGGGTGACTGGCAGCGCACGGAGTGGGTCGACCTGATGCTCGACGACCTGCAGACCTGGGCCGTGGTGGGTCTCTCGGGCAACACCGGGCGTACGGCGTACTCCATCGCCGGGCTGCTCCAGCGACACGGCAAGCGGATCGTCCCGATCCACCCGCGCTTCGCCGACGAGCCCGACGCGGAGGTGCTGGGCGAGCACGGCTACCCGACGCTGGCCGATGTCCCGTTCGCGATCGACGTGGTCGACGTGTTCCGTCGTTCGGAGGCCGCCGGCGCGTTCGCCGACCAGGCGGTCGCCGTCGGCGCCGCCGCGGTGTGGTTCCAGCTCGGGGTGGTCGACGCCGACGCGTTCCGGCGTACGACGGCCGCGGGCCTGCCGATGGTGATGGACACCTGCCCCGCCATCGAGTGGCGGCGCAGGGTCGCCTGACGACCGGGTCAGGACAGGTCAAGACAGGTCAGGGCAGGTCCTCCTCCACGACGTGGACGGCCGCCTCCTCCGCCGAGGCCGCCCCGCCGTCGATCCCGACCTCCTCGGCGTCGAGGTCACCGTCCGGTTCGGTCAGCCGCCCGGCGCGGTCGTCGCCGACCTCGAAGCCGTCGGTGGGGTCGGTGGCCGCGTCGGACTCCACGCCGCCTGCCGCGGTGTGGTCGATGGTGGCGTTGGGGTCGGGCTCCTCCTGCTCGAGCCGATCCTCCAGCGACTCACCCTCGGCGTCCTCACGAGCGGTCATGCCACGCGCCGTCGCGCGGCTCGCCCGCTCGGGCGGCGACAGGCCCTCGTCGAGGACGTCGTCGACCCCCCGATCGTCGAGCGTGTCGTCGGGCTGGAGCTGGTCGTCGCTGAAGCTGCTGCTCATGCACCGGACGTACCCTCGCGCCGCGCGGTCATCCCCCACGCGGACGAGCCGCCTCCGTCTCGTGGGCAGACGGTCGGTACCTCGGGTGGAGGCGACTGACGGCCCGCGTTCCTAGCCTCGAGGGCATGACGATCCTGCTGTCCGACCCGCGCGTGCGCCGGGTGCCCGTGCGCGAGTCCCGCGAGCCCCTGGTGCGGCTCGCGCTCGACCTCTCGCCGACCCTCGCGCTGGTGCGCGCGACGTTGGCCGCTCGCCTCGCCGCAGCCGATGCCGCCCTGCCGGCGGGCATCCACCTGTGCGTGGTCGAGGGCTACCGGCCCGTCGAACGACAGCGCGCGATCATCGCGTCGTACGCCGCGCAGGTGCGGTTCGCCCGTCCGGAGCTCGATCCCGACGAGCTCGAACGGCTCACCAGCCGCTTCGTGGCTCCGCTCGACGTCGCGCCGCACGTGGCCGGTGCTGCCGTCGACCTCACCCTGGTCGACGCGACGGGCGAGGAGCTCGACCTCGGCACCGCGATCGACGCGACGCCGGAGGAGAGCGACGGGCGTTGCTACTTCGCAGCCGCGGGCATCGGCGCCGACGCCCGGGCGCACCGTGAGCTGCTCCAGCGTGTGCTCGGCGCCCACGGGCTGGTCAACTACCCGACCGAGTGGTGGCACTGGAGCCTCGGCGACCGCTACTGGGCCCTCACCACCGGCGCCGGCCACGCGTCGTACGGTCCGGTGTCCGCGGCGGCCGCCGCATGACCGCGGTGTCGCCGATCATGCGCCGCCCCATCGACGCGACCGGCCCGCGGCTGGACGTCGACCTCGGCGCGGTGGCCGACAACACCCGCCTCATCGCGGCCCGCGCCACCGGCTCGCTGATGGCCGTGGTGAAGGCCGACGGGTTCGGGCATGGTGCCCTCGGCGTGGCGCGCACCGCGCTGGCGCATGGCGCGTCGTGGCTCGGTGTCACCTCGCTCGCGGAGGCCTGGCCGCTGCGCGACGCCGGGATCGAGGCTCCGCTCCTGAGCTGGCTGAACCCTGTCGACGCGGACTTCGCCGAGGCCGTCCGGCGTCGGGTCGACGTGGCCGTGCCAGACCTCGCGCACCTGGATGCGGTCGCGGCGGCGCCGGGCCGCGCCCGCATCCACCTCCACGTCGACGCGGGCATGGCCAGGGACGGCGCGGCGCCGGCAGCCTGGCCGCGCCTGTGTCGCGCCGCGCGGCGCGCCGAGCAGTCGGGTGAGGTCGAGGTGGTCGGGATGATGGGTCACCTCGGGTGCGCCGAGGACCCGACGGACGCCTGCAACGACCTGGGCCGCAGCCGGTTCGCGTGGGCCCTCGAGACCGCCCGGGCCTGCGGTCTGCGCCCGGCCGAGCGTCACCTCGCGGCGACCGCGGCCACGCTGACCGACCCCCGCACCCACCACACGATGAGCCGGGTCGGCGCAGGGCTGGTCGGGATCGACCCGAGCCGCAGCACACCTCTGCGAGCGGCGATGACCCTGACCGCGCCACTCGTCTCGGTACGTCGTGCCCGGGCCGGCACGGCCGTCGGCTACGGCCATGCGCACCGCCTCACCGCGACCACCCACCTCGGACTGCTGCCGCTCGGATACGCCGACGGCCTGCCCCGGCAGGCCTCCGGGCGGGCGGAGGTGCACCACCGCGGTCGCCGGCGGCCGATCGTGGGTCTGATCTCGATGGACCAGGCGGTCGTCGACCTCGGGCCGGATGGTGGCGAGCCGGGTGAGACCGTCACCGTGTTCGGCCCCGGCGATCTGGGCGAGCCCACGCCGGCCGAGTGGGCCGAGTGGGCCTGCACGCTCGAGCATGCGATCGTCACCGGCCTCGGCGCACGCGTCGCCCGCCACGTGCACGCCGCGCCGCATCTGAGGAGCGTGCGATGACAACGCGGGTGGCTGTCATCGGGGGCGGCCAGAACTGCGAGCACGAGGTGTCGCTCGCCTCCGCAGCCGGCGTCTCAGCGGCGCTCGATCCCGCGTCGTACGAGGTCGTGCCGCTCACCATCGGCCGCGACGGCACCTGGCGCGACCGCGGCCACAGGCCGATGGGGCTGGCAGGCGTGGCCCAGATCCTGCGCGGCTGTCAGGTGGCGTTCCCCCTCGTGCACGGCCCGCGCGGGGAGGACGGGACGCTGGCGGCGCTCTGCGAGCTGGCCGGCTTGCGCTACGTCGGGTCGGGGGTCGGCGCCGGTGCGCTCGCGATGGACAAGTGGGCGACCAAGCTCGTGGCCGAGGCGCTCGGCATCGCCACCGCTCCCGGCCACCAGGTGACCGCCGCGACTGCACACCTCGAGGCGTGGAGCGGACCGGTCGTGGTCAAACCCACCGCAGCCGGGTCGAGCCGCGGGGTCAGCCTGGTGCGCAGCGCCGAGTCGCTCGACGGAGCTCTCGAGGCCGCGCTGACGTTCGGGCCGCGCGCCCTCGTGGAGGACGTCGTGGTCGGCCGCGAGATCGACGTCGCCGTCCTGCGCAGGGCCGACGGCTCGCTGATGACCTCGCCGCCCCTGGAGATCGTCGTCGACGGCCTCTTCGACTACGACGCCAAGTACGGCGGTGGGGCGGACTTCCGGCTGCCGGCGTCGCTCCACGAGCCCGATGCCAAGGCTCTCGAGGACGCTGCGGTCGCGATGTACGACGCCCTCGGCTGCTCCGGGGTCGTCCGGGTCGACTTCTTCCTGACCGACGACGGGCCGTTGCTCAACGAGGTGAACACGATCCCTGGGATGACCGAGCACTCGCAGGTGCCGCAGATGTTCGCTGCTGCCGGACTGCCCTACCCGGACCTGCTCGACGAGCTGGTCCGTGGCGCCCACTGGTGATGCGACGCATGGTTCGATGAGCCGCATGAACCCGCCGCCCGACGCCTGGCAGCGTTGGCGGCCCTGGCTGCCGGACGCGATGGCGGCCCTCGCGGTGCTCGTGGTCGGCACCTGGGAGGTCAGCCGCGACGTCAGCGTCGTCTCGGTGTGGGGCGCGGCGCTCGTGGTGGTCGGGCTCGCCGTCGCGGTCGGCGTGGCCCGTGCCTCACCCGGCGCGGCCCTCACGGTCGCGTGGTGCATCGGCGGGGTGCACGTGCTGACCGGCGCGGGCCCGATCGTCGCAGAGGTGCTGCTCGCCTACGTGGCGTTCGGCTGCGCCCGTTGGGGCACCCGGACCGTGGTCTGGCTGAGCGGGCTCTCGATCCCGCTCGGGGCGACCATCGCGGTGCTGTGGCTCGACCCCACCGTGTTCTACGACTCGCTGCGCGTTGCCGGCGTCGAGGTGCTCGCCCGGCGCGCGTACGACGGTACCGACGGCTGGCGGCTCCCGGCCGCGTTCCTCGGCACCGCGCTCCTGATGGCGCCATGGCTGCTGGGCCTGGCGCTGCGGTTCTCGGCCCGATCGGAGGCCTCGCACCGCTCGCAGGTCGTGGCCGAGGCCGAGCGCGACCAGGCCGCCGAGATCGCGCGGCTGCGCGACCAGCAGACCCGTCTCGCGCACGACGTGCACGACGTCGTGGGCCACTCGCTCGCGGTGATCCTGGCGCAGGCGGAGTCGGCTCAGTTCCGCGACGAGAACGACACCGCGGCGCTCAAGCAGACGATGGCCGACATCGCGACCTCGGCCCGCGGCTCGCTGGAGGACGTGCGGCAGGTGCTCGCCGCGACGTCCGGCGCCGCCGTCCCGGCCGCCCGGCAGGCCGACCTCGACAGCTTGATCGAGGGCGTCCGCGCCAGCGGTCACGAGGTGGACTCGACGCTCGTCGGTGCGCCGCAGCCGATGCCTCCCGAGCTGGAGGTGGTGGCTTTCCGGGTGCTGCAGGAGATGCTCACCAACGCGATCAAGCACGGCCGCCGCGACCGGCCGGTGCGGGTCGAGCGCCACTGGGAGGGCGACCTGCGGATCGAGGTGCAGAACGACGTGCCCGAGTCCCTCCCTCAGGTGGCGGAGGATGCCGGCGGTCAGGGTCTCGCCGGCATGCGGCGTCGGCTGGAGTCGGTCGGTGGGCGGCTCGACGTACGTCGTCGTACGGACCCCGCGACGTTCACAGCGACGGCGTGGGTCCCGGTGCGGGTGGCCCGGTGAGCGAGCCGATCCGCGTGGCCCTGGTGGACGACCAGGACCTCTTCCGCGAGGGCGTGCGCGTCATCGTCGACGCCCAGCAGGGCCTCGAGGTGGTCGGCTCCGCGGCGGACGGCGCGGAGGCGGTGCGACTGGTGGACGACCTGGCCCCCGACGTGGTGCTGATGGACATCCGGATGCCCGAGATGGACGGCGTCGAGGCGACTCGCCAGATCTTCCTGCCCGACCGTGCGGCGCGGCGCGAGCGCCCGGTGCGGGTGATCGTCCTGACCACGTTCAACCTCGACGACCGCGCGGCCGCCGCGATCCGCCACGGCGCGAGCGGCTTCCTGCTCAAGGGCACGACCCCCGCGATGCTGGGCGACGCGATCCGCACCGTCCACGCCGGCAACGCCGTGCTCGGGCCGGCGGACCTCGCGACCCTGCTCGACGGCCAGTTCGGTACGCAGACCCCGCCGCCCTCGTCGTACCTCACCCTCACCGAGAAGGAGCGCGAGGTGTTCCAGGCAGTCGCCCAGGGGCTGTCGAACACCGAGATAAGCGGCCGGATCTTCGCCAGCGAGTCGACGGTGAAGACCCACGTCGGCGCCATCTTGCGCAAGCTCGGCCTGCGCGACCGCGTGCAGATCGTGGTCTTCGGCCACGAGCACGGGCTCGTCTGACCGTTGACCCGCGGGTCGACAGGTGTCAGAAGCCGAGCTTGCGGCTGCTCGCCGAGGAGCGGACCTTCTTGCCCTTCTCCTGGGCGGTGGTGCGCAGGTCGGCCTGGAAGTCGAGCATCCGCTGGCGCACGTCGGCGTCGGAGGCGCCGAGGATCCGGACGGCGAGGAGCCCGGCGTTGCGGGCGTTGCCGACCCCGACCGTCGCCACCGGTACGCCGGCCGGCATCTGCACGATCGAGAGGAGGGAGTCCATGCCGTCGAGGTGCTTGAGCGCGACCGGTACGCCGATCACCGGCAGCGGGGTGACGGAGGCCAGCATCCCGGGCAGGTGGGCCGCTCCCCCGGCTCCGGCGATGATCACCGCGATCCCGCGCTCGGAGGCGGTGCGGCCGTAGGCGAGCATCTCGTCAGGCATCCGGTGCGCGGAGACCACGTCGGCCTCGTAGGCCACGTCGAACTCCTTGAGCGCGTCGGCGGCCGCCTCCATCACCGGCCAGTCCGAGTCGGAGCCCATCACGATGCCCACGCGGGGTGCGTCACTCACTCTCGTCTCCCAGCTCTCCGGCGAACCACGCCGCCGCGTGGCGGGCGCGCTCGAGACAATCTTCCAGGTCGGGTCCGTAGGCGTTCACGTGCCCGACCTTGCGGCCCGGGCGCGGTTCCTTGCCGTAGAGGTGCACCCGCAGCCCAGGATCGCGCGCGAAGGCGTGCGGGTACCCGTCGTACAGCCGACCGCCCGAGTCGACCGGGCCGCCGAGGATGTTGACCATGACCGTCCATCGCTCGCGCGCGACCGGCGAGCCGAGGGGCAGGTCGAGCACGGCGCGCAGGTGGTTCTCGAACTGCGAGGTGACGGCGCCGTCCTGGGTCCAGTGACCGGTGTTGTGCGGCCGCATGGCGAGCTCGTTGACGAGCACGCCGTCGTCGGTCTCGAAGAGCTCGACGGCGAGGATCCCGGTCACGTCGAGCTCTCGCGCGATCCGGAGCGCCAGGGCCTCCGCCGAGGTTGCGAGGTCGCCGTGAAGGCGCGGTGCGGGGGCGATCACCTCGCGACAGATGCCGTCGCGCTGCGTGGACTCCACGATCGGGTACGCCGCCGCCTGGCCGCTCGGGCTGCGCGCGACGAGGGCCGACAGCTCGCGACGGAACTCGACCCGCTCCTCGGCCAGGATCCGCACCCCCGTCCGCGCCGCGGCCTCGAACGCCGGCGCACACTCCTCGAGGGTCTCGACGAACCACACGCCCTTGCCGTCGTACCCGCCGCGCGAGGTCTTCAGGACGCACGGCAGGCCGAAGTCCGCCACGTCGTCGGTGGTGGCGACGACCCGGTGGCGCGGCGTGGGCGCCCCGATCCGGTCGAGCGCCTCGCGCATCACGACCTTGTCCTGTGCGTGCACCAGTGCCTCGGGCCCGGGGCGCACGAGGGTGCCCGCGGCGGCGAGCGCGTGCAGATGGGCCGTCGGCACGTGCTCGTGGTCGAAGGTGACCACCCGGCAGCCGTCGACCAGGCGCTGCAGCGTGGGCAGGTCGGTGTAGTCACCCACGAGGTGGTCGGGGATGACCTGCGCCGCGGAGACGCCCTCTGCCTCGGCGAGGAGCCGCAGCGGGAGTCCGAGGGCAGCGGCGGGCTCGGCCATCATCCGCGCCAGCTGTCCGCCTCCGACGACGGCGACGAGCGGCGCGTCGGGATGGGCAGGACTCACGCGCGACAGCGTAGAGGTGTCGCGTGCTGCACCGGACGGGGGTCAGACCGCGGCGGCGCGCTCCGGACGCACGACGCCCGGGTAGCTCGGGGCCTCGAGCTCGAAGCGCAGCCCGTGGCCGCGCACCGTGGTGATCAGGTCCGGCTGGCTCGGGTCGTCACCGAGCTTGCGGCGCACCCAGCCCAGGTGGACGTCGATCGTCTTGGACGACGTCCAGAACGTGGTGTTCCAGACCGTGAGCATCAGCTCGTCGCGCGAGACGACAGCACCCGCGTGCTGCATCAGGTGATGGAGGAGGTCGAACTCCTTGCGCGAGAACACGATCTCGCCGTCGCCGCGCCACACCCGGCGGGTGGCCGGATCGAGACGGACGTCCTGGACTCTGAGCACACGACGAAAATAGGTAATTACCACCCCTTCGCGCCGGGGAATCGACCAACTCGCCCCCTGGCGAAGGTAAAATCTCGAAACTGCTGCGCGGCACTGCCGCGTGTGGTCAGTGACGTCGTACGGCGACGGGCTCGACCAGACCGAAGCCTCGCACCGGCCGCGCGGGCAGCGGCCGCGACTCGAACTGGTCCTCCGGGAGCAGATCGGCGGTGTCGCGGTCGACGATCACCCGGTTGCGCCGGGCGACCGCCGTGAGGCGCGCGGCCATGTTCACCGGCCGGCCGAAGACGTCACCGAGCCGGGTGGCGACCGACCCGGTCGACAGCCCCACGCGGACGTCGGGCATCCGCGGGTCGCGCCCGATCACGGCGATGATGCCCTCGGCGGTGTCGTAGGCGCGGATCGGGTCCTCGTTCACGAAGAGCACGGCGTCGCCGATGCTTTTGATGACCCGTCCGTGCTGACCCGCCACCACGTCGGCGCAGCGCGACTCGAAGATCTCCACGAGGTCGCCGATCCGGTCGTGGTCGAGCTGGTTGGTGAGCGCGGTGAAGGCGACGATGTCGGCGAAGCCGACCGTCACCTGCGTGGTGTGGAGGTCCTCCTCGTTGGCGCCCAGCGCCTCGATCCGGCTGACGGCTGCGGCCAGGTGGCGCTTCCAGACGTAGACCAGCAGGTCCTCGAAGGGCTCGTTGAGGGCGTCGACCATCCGGAGCCCGGCTGTCGCCCGCGACCCCGTGGCCTCGTCGCCCGACTCGAGCTCCTGCACGCGGTGGACGAGCGTGGCGACCTCCCAGTCGGCCAGCCGGGCCATCGTCTGACCCACGGCACGGGTCAGGTTGACTGCCATGTCGAAGTCGATGACCCCGGCGTCGACCAGCCGGAGCAGCGTCGAGACGGCGTCGGCGTCGGCCTGGGTGAAGGCCCGCTCGCTCCCGCGGTCGGGGAAGCCGAGCGCGCGCCACAGGCGCCGGGCCTGGTCGATGGTCGCGCCGGTCTCGTCGGCCACCTCGAGGGCGTTGAAGACCATGTCCTCGCCCAGGATCGCCTGCTCGAGGTCGGAGGGCTCGACGGGCGGCGTCCCCGCCTCGGTCGCGTCCCCCTCGGACGGCTCCGGCGCGTCAGGCGTCGTCGGTCCTCCCCGAGTCGCGGTGGATGCCACCGAGAAGGTCCATCAGCTGGTGCTGCACGCTCTCGACGTCGGGGATGTCGTGGAGCTTGACCGAGCCGTGGGTGCTGGCATCGCTGATCACGAGGGTGCCGCACCCGAGCATCCGGTCGATCGGCCCCATGTCGTAGGCGACGTCGCTGATCCGCAGGAGCGGGATGTCGTGCCCACGCCGCGCGATCAGGCCCTCGCGGGTGATCAGGCGCTTGGTGGTGATCGTGTACGTCGCTGTGAGCCACTCCAGGAAGGGCTTGATCGACCACCAGACCAGCACCATGACGGCGACGATCCACACCACCCACGTGAAGTACTTGTTGTCGACCAGGGTGGTCAGGTAGGTCGCGACCGCCACGGTGACGACCAGGAGGATCACCGGCCACAAGATGGCCTTCCAGTGCGTCCGTGTGTCGACGATGACGTCCTCGCCATCGGTGAGCTTGGGAGTGTGTGCCACGGCGAGAGTCTGTCACTCCGCGGGGCGCAGGTGCACGACATCCCCCGCGCTGAGCGTGAGCGTGCCGTCGGTGGTCTGCAGCACCAGCAGGCCGTGCTGGTCGATGTCGAGCACCCGGCCCTCGACGACCCGGTCGCCCGGGAGCGCCACCGTCACGTCACGGTCGAGGCTCGCGCTGCGGCCGCGGTACTGGTTCACGAACGTGCCGGGCGAGCCGGCGAAGTGCCCGAGCCGGGCCCGCAGGTGCTGCACCACGTCGCCGAACAGCGCCGTGCGGTCGACCGGGTGCCCGGCCAGGGCCAGCGAGGTGGCGGTGGGCACTGGCAACTCGTCGGCGGTCTGGTCGACGTTGATGCCGATCCCGATCACCACCATCGGCGGCCTGGTGTTGACCCTCTCCACGAGGATCCCGCAGACCTTCTGGTCGCCGATCATCACGTCGTTGGGCCACTTGAGGCTCGCGATCGGCCCCAGCGCGGTCGCCACGGCGTACCCGGCGACGAGGGGGAGCACCGGCCACCACTCGTTGTCGACGACCGGGTCGAAGACGGCCGAGAACGTCAGGGCCGCCCCCGGCGGGGTCACCCACTCGCGGTCGAGCCGGCCGCGCCCCGCCTGCTGGTGGTCGGCCACGACGACGCGGTGGCGCACCGGGTCGGCCGCCGCGAGCTCGTTGGTCGAGCCGGCCTCGGCGTACAGGCGCACCTGCCACTGCGGGCCGGCCACCGCCTGGAGGGCGAGCTGGTCGAGCGGCGACCGGGCGGAGGGGGTGGAGTCCATGGCACTAGATTGGCCCGGCAGACACGAGGAGGCCACACACGTGAGCGCGCAACCCACCCCCGCGAGGCCCGGCGAGGGCACCGACGTCCCCGCTCAGGACTCGGGCATCGACATCCACACCACGGCCGGGAAGCTGGCCGACCTCGACCGACGCCTCGACCAGGCCGTGCACGCGGCCTCGGCGAAGGCGGTCGAGAAGCAGCACGCCAAGGGCCGCAAGACGGCTCGCGAGCGGATCGCGATGCTCTTCGACGAGGGGTCGTTCGTCGAGCTCGACGAGCTCGCGCGGCACCGCTCGACGGCGTTCGGGCTCGAGAAGCGCCGGCCCTACGGCGACGGTGTGGTCACCGGCTACGGCACCGTCGACGGCCGTCAGGTCTGCGTGTTCAGCCAGGACTTCACGATCTTCGGCGGCTCGCTGGGCGAGGTGTACGGCGAGAAGATCACCAAGGTGATGGACCTCGCCATCAAGACCGGCTGCCCGATCATCGGCATCAACGAGGGGGCCGGCGCGCGGATCCAGGAGGGCGTCGTCTCGCTCGGCCTGTACGGCGAGATCTTCCGCCGCAACGTGCACGCCTCGGGCGTGATCCCCCAGATCAGCCTGATCATGGGCTCCTGCGCGGGCGGCCACGTCTACTCCCCCGCCGTCACCGACTTCACCGTCATGGTCGACGGCACCTCCAACATGTTCATCACCGGCCCCGACGTGATCAAGACCGTCACCGGCGAGGACGTGACGATGGAGGAGCTCGGCGGCGCGCGCACCCACAACACCAAGTCGGGCAACGCCCACTACATGGGGTCCGACGAGGAGGACGCGATCGAGTACGTCAAGGCGCTGGTCTCCTACCTCCCCCAGAACAACCTCGACCCAGCGCCGTCGTACGACGACCCCGCCGACCTCGAGATCTCCGACCTCGACCGCACCCTCGACACCCTGATCCCCGACGGCGCCAACCAGCCCTACGACATGCACGAGGTGATCACGGCCGTCCTCGACGACGAGGAGTTCCTCGAGGTGCAGTCGCTGTTCGCCCCCAACATCGTGGTCGGCTTCGGCCGCGTCGAGGGCACGTCGGTGGGCGTCGTCGCCAACCAGCCGATGCAGTTCGCGGGCACCCTCGACATCGACGCGTCCGAGAAGGCTGCGCGGTTCGTCCGGTTCTGCGACGCGTTCAACATCCCGGTACTGACCTTCGTCGACGTGCCGGGCTTCCTGCCCGGCACCGACCAGGAGTGGAACGGCATCATCCGGCGCGGCGCCAAGCTGATCTACGCCTACGCCGAGGCGACGGTGCCGCTGATCACGATCATCACCCGCAAGGCCTACGGCGGTGCGTACGACGTGATGGGGTCCAAGCACCTCGGCGCCGACCTCAACCTGGCCTGGCCCACCGCCCAGATCGCGGTGATGGGCGCCCAGGGAGCGGTGAACATCCTCTACCGCCACGAGCTCAAGGACGCCGAGGACCCGGAGGCCGCGCGCGCCGAGCTGATCACGGCCTACGACGACACCCTGGCCAACCCCTACATCGCTGCCGAGCGCGGCTACGTCGACGGGGTGATCTCGCCCCACGAGACAAGGGTCGAGGTGGTCAAGGCGCTGCGCCTGCTCCGCACCAAGCGCGAGGTGCTGCCGCCCAAGAAGCACGGGAACATCCCCCTCTGATGAACGCTGTGAGCGACAACGGGTCGGAGGAGGTCTCCGCCGGCTCGGCCGACGACCCGACGCCCCTGTTGCGCGTGGTCAAGGGCGACCCCTCGCCCGAGGAGCTGGCCGCCCTGGTGGCCGTCGTCGCCTCGCTGGGTGGTTCCGCGGCCGCGCCCACCCGTCGTACGCCGGTGTGGAACGCGCCCGCGCGGATGCAGCGACGGGCGCTGCGTTCGGGCCCGGGGGCCTGGCGCGGCTCGAGCCTGCCCCATTGAGCCGGCGGCTCAGGCTCACCAGCCGAGCTCGCGCAGCCTCCGGTCGCCGATGCCGAAGTGGTGACCCACCTCGTGGACGACGGTTCGACGTACCTGCTCGACGACCTCGGACTCGCTGCTGCACACCGCGCAGATGGCGCGGCGGTAGATCGTGATCCGGTCGGGCAGGGCTCCGGCGTAGAACGTCGTGCGACGGGTCAGCGGCACGCCCTGGTAGAGCCCCAACAGGCCCGGTGGCCCGCCGTCGTGCTGCACGGTGACGGCCACGTTGCTCATCAGGTCGCCGAGGTCGTCGGGCAGCCCGTCGAGCGCCTCGGTGACCATCGCCTCGAACCGCTCGGGTTCCACCTCGACCATGCAGCCAGTGTGCGACCCGGCACCACACGAGGAACCGCCGGACATGCGTGCCTCCGCTGAGTCGCCGCCGTCTGCGAGCATGCCGGCATGGCCGCGGACGACGAGTTCCCGTCGCGGTCGTTCCTGCTCTACTGGCGCGCCGGGGCCGTGTCGTCCTTCGGCACCTACATCACGCTCCTCGCGCTCCAGACGCTCGTCGTGCTCACCCTCGACGGCTCCGCCAGTGACGTCGGCTGGCTGAACGCGGCGCGCTGGCTGCCCTACCTCGCCGTCGGCATCGTCGTGGGCGCGCTGGTCGACCGTCGACCCCGCCGGCCGGTGATGATCGCCACCGACGTCGCGCAGGCGGTGCTCCTGGCCACCATCCCGCTGCTGTGGTGGCTGGACGCCCTGTCGTTCCCCGTCCTGCTCGTGATCGTGCTCGCCTACGGGACCGCTGCGGTGACCAACGGGGCCGCGACGATGTCGTTCCTGCCCCGCCTGGTGCGGCGCAGGCACCTGCAGCGGGCCCATGCGCGCGACGACGGCGCCGATGCGGTCGCGATGAGCGCCGGGCCGGCCCTCGGCGGGCTGCTGGTCAGCGCGATCGGCGCGCCGCTCGCGGTGCTGGTCGACGCCGCGTCGTACCTCTACTCGGCGGTGACGCTGAGCCGGATCCGCATGGACGAGCCCCCGGCGACCGGTGGCACCACGGCACGCGCGCTGATGGGTGAGATCCGCGAGGGCGTCCGGTGGATCTATCGCGGCTCCGGGCTGGCGACCCTGGCGGTGGCCACCCACGTGTGGTTCGTGGGCAACGCGGTCGTCCTGGTGGTGCTCGCGCCGTACGCACTCAGCGAGCTGGGCCTGTCGCCGTTCGCGTTCGGGATCGTCGGCGCGGTCGGTGGCCTCGGCGCGCTGCTCGGCGCGGCCGTCACCACGCGGGTGGGCCGCCGGCTCGGCACCGGCCGCACGATCATCGCCTGCCACACCGTCACGACCGTCGGTGTGCTCGTGATGGTCGCGGCGGCGGCGCCCGCACCCGCGTGGGCTGCGGTCGCGGTCCTCGGCGCCGGGCAGGGGCTCTACGGTCTCGCCATCGGCATGAGCAACTCCCACGAGATGAGCTTCCGGCAGCTGATCACGCCCGACGAGCTGCAGGCGCGGACCAACACCACGCTGCGATCGCTCAACCGCGCCGTCATGGTGGTGACGGCTCCGCTGGCCGGGATCGCGGCCGACGCGTGGGGGATCCAGCCCACCCTGCTCCTCGCGGCGGCCGTCTTCGCCCTCGTGGTGGTGGGCCTCGCGGTCTCGTCGTTCCGCACCGTGCAGGCGCCGGCCTGAGGCGACTCGCTCAGCTGGGCTGCCAGAGCTCGATGCGGTGGCCCTCCGGGTCGGTGACCCAGGCGAACCGGCCGACGCCCTCCATGTCCTCGGTCTCCGCGGCCACGTCGGCGCCCTTCGCGCGCAGCTGGGCGAGCATCGCGTCGAGGTCACCCACCCGGAAGTTGACCATCGTCTGCTGGTCGCGGGAGCCGAGGTAGTCGGTGTCGGTCTCGAACGTCGCGAACACCGTCTCGCCGGGCTGTTGGTGCCACAGCCCGTTCTCGTCGACGTCGAGCCCGAGGCAGTCGCGGTACCAGGCGCTCAGTGCCGCGGGATCCTCGGCCCGCACGAAGTACCCGCCGATGCCCAGCACGCGCTCCATGCGGCCATCCTTCCAGTGCGGGCGCCCGGGACCGCTCGGTACGGCGGCTCAGCTGCCGGCGCCGTCCGGCCAGGCAGCGACGCAGACCCGGTTGCCGGCACGGTCGGCCAGGATCCAGCTCGCGGCGGGTAGACGGCGTTGACGGCGGCCAGCGCGCCGGATCCGTCGAGGCCCGGCACCCCGGCGACCGCCTCGGCCAGCCGGCGGCCCCTCGGCGGCGAGGACCGCGCGCCAGCCCTGCTCACTCATGCCAGCTGGTCGCGTCGGCGGGTCAGGTAGACGGTCTCGGCGGTGTTGCCGGCGAGGGCGATCGCCGCGTCGTACGCCGCTCGAGCCTGCTGGCTGCGCCCGAGCCGTCGGAGCAGGTCGGCGCGGGTCGCGTGGTAGGCGTGGTAGCCGGACAGCGAGCCCTCGAGCCGGTCGACGCTCGCCAGCGCGACGTCGGGCCCGTCGAGCTCGGCGACCGCCACGGCGCGGTTGAGGGCGACGATCGGCGACCGGTCGAGGCGGACGAGCTGGTCGTAGAGGGCGACGATCTGCGACCAGTCGGTGTCGCGGACGTCGCGGGCCGAGGTGTGAACGGCGTTGATCGCCGCGAGGATCTGGTAGCGGCCGGGAGCCACGCCGCTCGCCAGCCGTTCCCGGACGAGCCCGTGGCCCTCGGCGATCAGCGCGACGTCCCAGGCGCCGCGGTCCTGCTCGTCGAGGGTGACCAGCTCGCCGTTCGCCGAGACCCGGGCGGTACGTCGTGCCTCGGTCAGGAGCATCAGCGCCAGCAGACCCGCCACCTCGCCGTCGTCCGGCATCAGGGCCCGGATCATGCGGGTGAGGCGGATCGCCTCGGCCGTGAGCTCGTGCCGGACGGGGTCGGTGTCGGGGCTCGAGGCGAGGTAGCCCTCGTTGAACACAAGGTAGAGAACGGCGAGGACGCCGGTGACCCGGCTGGGCAGGTCCTCGGCCGAGGGCACGCGGTAGGGGATGCGCGCACCCTTGATCTTGGCCTTCGCCCGGGTGATCCGCTGGCCCATCGCGGACTCCTTGACCAAGAACGCCCGCGCGATCTCGGGGACGGTCAGGCCGCCGACCATGCGCAGCGTCAGAGCCACGCGGCTCTCCATCGCCAGCGCCGGGTGGCAGCAGGTGAAGACCAGGCGCAGACGCTCGTCCTCGATGGCACCGACGGGCTCGGGCGCGTCGTCGACGTCGTACATCTGTTGCGCCTCCCTCTGCTTGTCGTCGCGCTTGTTCTCGCGGCGGATCCGGTCGATGGCCTTGCGCTGGGCGGTGGTGGTCAGCCAGGCGCCGGGGTTGGGGGGTACGCCGTCGGTGGGCCACCGCTCGACGGCGGTCGCGAACGCCTCCGCGGCCGCCTCCTCAGCGATGTCGAGGTCACCGAACCGGCGGGCCAGGGACGCGACGACCCGCGCCCACTCCTCCTGGTGGACCCGAGAGATCGCTGCGTGGGCATCGGCCGGGCTCACAGGAACGGGCGCACCTCGACCTTGCGGTGGCACGCCTTCGACCCCGCGGCGGCGAGCCGGAGCGCCACGTCCAGGTCGGGCGCCTCGACGATCCAGAAGCCGGCGATGCGCTCCTTGGTCTCGACGAAGGGTCCGTCGGTGACCATCGCCGCGTCGTCGCGGTTGTCGATGACGGTGGCCGTGTCGGGTCCGTTGAGCCCGCCGGCGAAGACCCAGTAGCCGTCGGCCTGGAGCTGGTCGTTGAAGACGTCGATGGCGGCCCGCTCCTCCGGCGTGCCGGAGTTGGTGCGGTCGTCGATCACGGAGAACAGGTACTGCATCCTCAGATCATCCCCTGCGGTACGGCGGCACCCCTCACGGGTGGCCACTCACCCCTGCAACGAACGCCCGGGCCCGGATCCGACAGGCAGGGCCCTCCGGGTGGGGCGATGCAAGGAGCTGGCCCGGAACCGCAAGCCTTCCTCAACCACCGGTGGGGCGCAGCGCGGCTTCCTCGACCGGCGGTCGGCGGAGGTCAGAACTCCTTGACCGGGCGGATCTCCACGACGGGGTGGGCGCGGGTGAGGACGCGGGCGGCGTCGACGAGCGCGTCGTAGTCGTCGCAGGTGACGAGGAAGAACCCGGACAGCTGCTCGACCGACTCCGTGTAGGGACCCTCGGTGACGAGCACGTTCGAGTTCGGTCCGCGTCTGATCGTGCGCGCCTCGGTGCTGTCGGTGAGTCCGGCGCCGCCGGTGACCGCGCCGCCCCTCGCCTCGAGCAGCTGGCCGAACTCGAAGTCGGTGTCGAAGGTGGCCTGGCGTTGGGCGTCGGTGGCGGTCCGTCGTTCGGACTCGTCGTCGGCGGGGAACATCACGACGTACTCGGTCATGACACGTCCTTTCGTTGGGATCTGACACGGGGGTGACGGGCAGGGGGCGGTGAGTTCGACGTTCGGCGAACACCATCTCGCGCGTTCCGCCTCCGACGACGACCGGGGACGGCTAACCTCCGTGCGGCCTCGGCGCAGGGTCGGCGGCCTCGGAGAGGATCGGTGCTCGGGATGTTCGTGAAGGTCATCGTCGCGCTGGCCGTCGTGTTCGTCGGCATGGGTCTGGTCGTCAAGGGAGTCGGCGCACACGTCGGCTCTCTGGTCCGCCCCGACATCGACCTGTCCCTCACCCAGGACGTCACCGGCCACGCGTGGACGCCGGTGCTGAAGGGACACCCCGCTCCGGGCCAGCGGCTGAGGTTCGGGGCCGGCCAGGTGCACAGCTCCGCGTGCAAGGGCGACCTGGGCTCCTACTCCCTGCACATCGACCACCACTTCGGCTTCCAGCCGCAGCACGCCTGCGCGGGCGGCCGGCAGGTGCAGCGCCTCCTCGCCCGGGTCACGAAGGCGGCGGTCAGCACCGAGGGCGGCCACCAGGTGCTGGTGCTGAGCTCCGACCACCGCACCCTGCTGACCCTGCGTGGCCGGGGCTGACCCTGCGCGGCCGCCGCTGATCCGGAGGTCTCAAGCGACCCGCGTCCGCCGTCGTCGTACGACGTGCAGCACCGACCAGGCGCCGCCGACCAGGAGCGCCAGCACCCACGCGATCACCTCGAGGGTCCACCCCGGCGAGCGGAAGTCGACGTGCACGGTGCTCCCCTGCGCCGACGCAGGCAGGTCGACGGTCACGAGGTACCCGTCCACCGGCTTTGCGAGGCTGCCCACGTCGGTGGCGTAGCCGGGCCAGTCGAGCAGGCTCAGCACGACGGTCCCGCCGTCGGCCGGCACGTCGTCGACCCGGAACGACGTACCGGAGTCGGCGACCCGCACGTCGGACACCTGGGTACCGGGCGACGCCCAGGCCACCGCTCCGGCGCCGGTGACCGGCCGATCGCGCACCCACAGCGTCGTGTTCGTGGTCCGAGCCTCGACCCGCCAGCCGCTGGGTGGATCGTCGAGTCGGGCGCGCGTGAAGGCCCTGTCGACGAGCATCAGCGAGCTCACGCCGAGCAGGTCGACGCGCCGCTGCCCGGTCGTCGGCTCGACGCTGAACAACGCGTCGAGCGCCTCCGCGCAGGTGTCGCCCTGGTAGTAGGCGCAGTAGCGGTCCTTGAACGGGAGGAAGTTGATGGTGGTGTAGGTGCTCTGCATGCTGTGCTGGTTCAGGTACCACCCCGAGCCGAGCAGCAGGTCGTCGCCGGGCGGATTGGTCTGCAACAGGTTGTCCGAGGCCCCGACCTGCATCGTGTCGCCCACTGCACCCGCCAGCGGGGCCTGGAAGCCGGCCAGGTCGGTCGGCGGCCAGCGGTTCGGCGAGGGGAGCTCGGGGTACGCCGTGTGCTGCACCGCCAGCACCACCAGGGTGACGAGTCCCGCCGCGAGGGCCGCCTGCGACGGACGCCCGGCCCGCACGAGCAGCCACAGCACGACCAACCCGCCAGCCACCACGAGGACCGCCACCAGGTGGTCGCGCCACAGCGAGTCCGCCCACCGCACGGCGAGCAGCCCGGCGATCACGACCCAGGCCAGCGACAGGGCGAGCCGCACGAGCGACGGGCGCCGTACGCCGAAGCGGGTCCAGGTCACCGCCACCACCACCACGACGGCCTCGACCAGGAACGGCTGGAGGCGCAGCGGCCAGCGCAGCGGGCCGAACTGGCCCAGCCCGTCGACGATCACCAGCGTGACGAGGAAGAAGAGCAGCAGACCGGCGATGGGCCGCCAGCCGGCGCGGAGCCGGCGCCAGTCCAGCCACGCGACGACCGGCAGGAACCAGACCAGGTAGGTGTACGGCTCCAGGTGCTCGGAGGTCCCCGGCACCGCGGAGGTCGGCAGCACGCCCGCGAAGAGCCCGGCCGGGCTGGTGGTGAACTTGCCGCCGAAGCGGAACTCCTGCGAGCGCGCCGTCACCGACGACGTGAGCACCCCCGGGAGGTACACGGTGATCGCGACCAGGCCGAGCAGCGCGCCCACGCCGAGCACCTTCAGCGCCGCGTGCCGGTCGCGCGCCACCCAGGCGTCGAGCAGGCACGCGAGCAGGACGACGATCAGCATGATCGTGCCGTAGACGTAGCCGACGGTGACCAGCAGGTAGCCGAGCACGAGCACGGTGACCGGGTTGGCCCCCCGCACGGTCGTACGACGCAGCGCCCACCACACCCACGGCACCAGCGCCCAGATCAGCTGACCGGCCCACCACGACGGCAGATCGAGGTACTGCGTCATCCCACCCATCGGCACGGCGACCGCGGCGGCGTACGACGCGGGTGCCGCCGCGCCGTACGAGCGGGCCAGCAGGAAGACGCCGAGCGCACAGCCGACGGCGACCAGGATCTTGGCGACCGTGGCCAGCACGAGCGCCTGCTCCACCACCGTGGCGAGGAGGCCGAGCCCGATGACCAGGGGGTTCCAGAGCGCCCACTGGCCCTCGGCGGCGAGGTTGCCGCCCTTCCAGGCGTGCGGGTCGATGGTGCTCCACTGCCCGTGTCGGACCATCTCGCCGAGGTGGTACCACCAGCCGTAGTACGCCGCGGGCGTGTCGCCGTTCCAGAAGTAGCGCCCGTTGTGGAGCAGGAGCGCACTCAGGCCGACGGCGACCGTCGCGGCGGCGGCGAGCATCCACTTCGCCTCCGCCCAGCGGGCGGACCTCACGACTTGACCGCCGCCAGGAACACCGAGGATCCGAACGGCAGGTCGCGCCGGGCGAGCACGCGCTCGTCCCACCGGCACAGCCCGAGCAGCACCTTCTCGACACCGTCGCCCACCTCGGGCACGTCGACGACGTCGACGGGCCGGTGCGTGCGACGTGCGACCTTGTGGCGAGCAGCCCGGACCAGCCGCTCGGCCACGAACATCGGGAAGACTCCCGCGAAGCCGTACGTCGCGCGTCGTACCTCGAAGCCCACGGCCTCGACCGCAGCCTCAGCCCGCCCGCGCGTGTAGCGGCGGTGGTGGCCGTTGGCGACGTCGTGGTCGCTCCACGCCCACTGGTAGGCCGGCACGGAGACCAGCAGTCGGCCGCCGGGCTCGAGCACGCGGTGGAGCTCGCGCAGGGCGTCGACCTCGGGCTCGCAGTGCTCGATCACGTCGAAGGCGGTGATCACCTCGAAGCTCGCGTCCGCGAACGGCAGCGCCAGCAGCGAGCCGCAGACGCCCTCGGGCGGCCGGAGCCCGCGCGGGTCGAGGTCGAGCGACACCTTGTGGGGAGCGGTCACCCAGCCGACGCTCGGACCGTCGGCGCTGCCCACGTCGAGCAGGCGCTGGGCGTCACCGACGTAGGGGCCGAGGACGGTCTGCAGCATGTCGGACCGGGCGCGGTACCACCAGTAGTCGGGCTGCAGGATCGACGGTGACCCACCGTGCGGTGCGGGAGGTGCGTCGGACACCGGGGAAGGGTAACCGCCGGGCCCCCGCCGTCGAGCACCGGCAGGCGGGGTCGGTGAGAATGCAGCCATGACCGCTCTCGTCCTGGCCTCGGCGTCCCCGGCCCGGCTCGCCACGCTCCGCGCCGCCGGCGTGCATCCGTCGGTGATCGTCTCGGGGGTGGACGAGTCCCTGGCGTCGGGGCTGCCTCCGGCCGACCTCGCGCTCCGGCTCGCCGAGCTCAAGTGCGACGCGGTGGCGGAGCAGGTCACCGACGGTGCGCTGGTCCTGGGCTGCGACTCGGTCCTCGACCTCGACGGCGAGGCGTTGGGGAAGCCCGTCGACGCCGACGAGGCCGTACGACGGTGGGAGGCGATGCGCGGGCGCTCCGGCGTCCTCCGCACGGGCCACTGCCTGCGCGACACCGCGGCAGGCACCCGCGCGGCGGCCACGGCCTCGACCATCGTGCACTTCGCCGAGGTCAGCGACGCCGAGATCGCGGCGTACGTCGCCACCGGTGAGCCGCTCGAGGTCGCCGGGGCGTTCACCGTCGACGGCCTGGGCGGGGCGTTCGTGACCGGCATCGAGGGGGACCACCACAACGTCGTCGGCCTGAGCCTGCCGCTGCTGCGCAGCATGCTCGGCGACCTCGGCCACGCGTGGACCGACCTCTGGGACTAGCGGTACTGGTCGGCCGCGCTCTCCTGCTGCGGGTCGACCTCGGCCGCGAGGCCCGGGTGGAGGTCCACCAGCGGGTGTCGCACCACCTCGGCGACGGTCACCGGCTGGCGGAAGACGAAGCGGCGGAAGAGGTAGAAGCGGGCCGCCTGGCCGATCAGCGCACCGACGACGTTGGCCGAGACGTTGTCGGCCAGCGGGTCGGTCAGGTGCAGCACGTGGCGGCTGAACCACAGGCAGAAGATCGAGAACGGCATCGTGACCAGGTTGATCACGAAGAACGCCGTGCGGCCGCCGTCGGCGTGCACCGGAGGACGGTGGCGGAAGGTCCAGTTCCGGCTCAGGCGGTAGCTGACCACCATGCCGACGAGGCTGGCGATGATGAACGCCGCGATCGGTTGCGAGCCGAGCCACGGGTTCTGGGTGACGTAGAGGCCGTGGACCAGGAAGTTGAAGATCGTGAACGACGTGATCGTCGCCAGGCCTCCGGTGACCATGAAGCGCCAGATCTCCACGAAGAGGTGAGGCAGGCGCGACGGCACCCCTGCAGTGTAGGCAAAGCGGAGGCGGTAGCCGGTATCAGCGGGCGCGGAGGCGTTGCCAGTGCCGGCCGCCGTCGTCGGACGCACCCAGAAGGACTGCGGGTCGGCCAGGATCCGGACGGCCCCGGCGGCTGCGGGCCGATGGAAGGTCGACGCTGGCGTGGTGAGCGGGAGGCGGGCCGGCCGCCGGGACCGACGAGTCCGAGTCGCCGCAACCGGTGAGTCCGATGGCAGGGGCGAGCACGCTCGCCCCACGGACCGCCGTACGCCGCCTCGCCGCCACCACGACCGTGAGACGCGCCAGGGACGCCGAAGGTTGCCTCAGGTCGCGTCGGTGGCGGCGTCGCGGGCGGCCTGCTCGGCGACCTCCGCCGAGGTCTCGTGGTCTCGCACCAGCGTCTCGGGGGCCGCCAGCACGAGGAAGACCGGCAGCGCGCAGACCACGGCGCAGAGGACGAAGGCCGGGGAGTATCCGGCGGCATCGGCCACCAGACCGGTCACGACGGGCCCGAGGACGAGGCCGAGGTCGCCCGCCATCTGGAAGACGGCGACCACCGTGCCGCCCTTGCCTGCCACCACGTCACCCATGACGGCGCCCGGCGCGACCGAGTCGGAGGCCGCCGAGACGCCGATGAGCACCGTCGCCGCCACCAGCCCGGCGATCGCGGGCAGGGTCGGCAGCAGCAGGAAGGCCAGCGCGCCGACCAGCAGTCCCACCACGATCACGGGACGACGTCCGACCGTGTCGGCGATCTTCCCGGTCGGCAGCAGGAGCGCTCCGCTCACCACGCTGACGATGAGGAACGCCGCGTAGGCCCAGCCGGCCGAGAGGTGGAGCGAGTCGCGCACGTAGAGCGGCACCATCGCCGAGCGGGCACCGATCAGCGCGAACTCCCCGGCGAACGCCGCAGCCAGCGCGGCGAGGTAGGCGCGGCTGTGCAAGGCGACAGCGAGCGCGAGGGGCTCCGAGCGGTCCGACTGACGGGCGGCCAGCTCGCTGTGGCGCAGCGCGCCCAGGCCGAGCAGGCCCGCGACGACGAGCGTGCCGGCGTACAGGAAGAAGGGCAGTCGCAGCGAGAAGGTCGCCACGGTCCCGACCGCGGGCCCGGCGACCAGACCGATCAGGAACGCGCCCGCCCAGACGCCCTGGGCGCGGCCCCGCAGGTGGCTCGGCGTGACCCTGACCAGCAGGCTGGCCGCGCTGACGCTGAACATGATGGAGCCGACGCCGCCGGCGCCGCGAAGGACGAGGAGCTGCCAGTAGGACTGGCTCAGCCCGGCCAGGACGCTGCTCACCGCGACCACGCCGATGCCGGTCGCGAGCAGCAGGCGCTCGCCGAAGGCGTTGACGAGGCGCCCGACGAACGGCGCCATCAGTAGGCGCATCAGCGCGAACACGCTCACCACCGCGCCCGCGGCCGCCCGGCCGACGCCGAACTCGCGCGCGAACAACGGCAGCGCGGGTGCGACCAGACCGAAGCCGAGCGCCACCATGAAGGCGACTCCGGTCAGCGCCCGCACCTCCGAGGGGAGGTCGCGGAAGAGTCGCACCCCGCGACGCTACTCGACCGGCAGGCCGAGCCCGCGGGCGATCAGCATCCGCTGCACCTCGGAGGTGCCCTCACCGATCTCGAGCACCTTCGCGTCGCGGTAGAAGCGCGTGACGGGGTACTCCTCCATGAAGCCGTACCCGCCGAAGATCTGGGTCGCGATCCGGGTGGCGGTCACCGCCGACTCGGTGGAGTAGAGCTTGGCGACCGCCGCCGCCTGCTTGAACTCGCCGGACCTCGGCCCGCCACCGTGGCGCATGGCGTCCTTCATGGCCGCGGCCTGGTAGGTCAGGAGGCGGCTGGCCCGGAGCATGACCTCGAGGTCGGAGATCTGGAAGGCGACGCCCTGCTTGCGGCCGATCGGTACGCCGAAGGTCTGCCGCTCCCCGGCATACTGCAGCGACGCGTCGAGGCAGGCCTGGATGCAGCCGACGGCCAGGGCCGCGATCGCGACGCGACCGTCGTCGAGGGTGGCCAGGAACTGGGCGTAGCCGCGGCCGCGCTCGCCGAGGAGGTTGGCCTCGGGCACGTGGCAGTCGTCGAAGCTGAGCGGGTGGGTGTCGGAGGCGTGCCAGCCGAGCTTGTCGTACGCCGGCTCGACGGTGAAGCCGGGCGTGCCCGACGGCAGGATGATCGCCGAGATCTCGGGCTTCGTGCCGCCGGTCGCGTCCGTCGAGGCCCGCTCCCCGGTGCGGGCGGTGACGGTGACGCACGAGGTGATCTCGGAGCCGGAGTTGGTGATGAACTGCTTGGCGCCGTTGACCACCCACTCGCCGTCGCGGAGGTCGGCGCGGGTGCGCGTCGCGCCGGCGTCGGAGCCCGCGCCGGGCTCGGTGAGCCCGAAGCCGGCCAGGGTCTGACCGGCGACGAGATCGGGCAGCCACTGCGCCTTCTGCTCGTCGGTGCCGTAGGTCTGGATCGGGTTGATGCCCAGGCCGACCGCCGCCTCGAGGGTGATGCCGAGCGACTGGTCGACCCGGCCGATCTCCTCGATCGCGACGCAGAGGCTGGTGAAGTCGCCGTCCTCGCCCGCGCCGCCGTACTCCTCGGGGGCGGTGAGCCCCATCAGCCCGAGCTTGCCCATCTGCTGCACGACGTCGACGGGGAAGTGGTGGTCGCGGTCCCACTGGGCGGCGTGGGGTGCGATCTCGGCCTCGGCGAAGTCGCGGACGGTACGCCGGAACTCCTCGTGCTCGCGCGACAGCTCGTAGGTCATGGCGGACATGCTAGCCGGGCTGGTTAACGATCGCTAACCGTCGATGAGGCCGCGTGGGAGGTCGCTTGCCAGTCGCTCACGGCCGCCATATGCGTGCGCGACGGACCGAGCCGTGGGTTCTCCACATCTTTGCGGGGGATGGTTGATCATCGAACCTCTGTTCGATACCATACAGGTATGACCATCACACTCCTCGAGCGTCCGCCCGCCGCGCGGCTCGACACCGGCGTCGCGATCACCGCCGGCGACGCCCGCCGCCTGGCCTGCGGAGCCGGACTGATCCCCGCCGTCCTCGACGGCAGGTCCGCACCCCTCGACCTCGGCCGCACCCGCCGCCTCCACACCCGCGCCCAACGCCGCGCCCTGGCCCTGACCCACGACACCTGCGCCGTCGCCGGCTGCCACCGCCCCTTTGCCTGGTGCGAGATCCACCACCACCGCCTGGCCTGGTCTCGCGGCGGACGCACCGACCTCGACAACGGACTCCCCCTCTGCGGCCACCACCACCGCCGCGCCCACGACACCCGCTTCGACCTCCGACGAAGGCCCGACGGTGACTGGGCCTTCCACAGCCGGACCTGAACCGAGCGAGCCCATCCAGCACCACTAGGTTCGGACCATGTTCAAGCTGCTGCTCTTCCTCCACCTCCTCGCCGCCGTGTTCGCGATCGGACCCCTGGTCGGCGCGGCCTCGACGGCATCCCGGGCTCTACGGACCGGCGATGCCGCTGCAGCCAACTCGGCCGCTCGCATCGTCAAGATCTACAGCTACGCCAGCGTGGTCGTCGTGGTCCTCGGCTTCGGGCTGATGTCGGCGAAGGTTCCGGGCGACTCCTCGCAGCGCGTGGCCGACTTCGGCGAGTCGTGGATCTGGCTCTCGCTCGTCTTCTGGGGCGCGGCGATCGCCGTGGCGCTCGGTGGCCTCGAGCCGGCGCTGCGCCAGGCGGCGACGACGATCGACCAGGGCTCCCCGGTCGCCACCCTCACCGGGCGCGTCGCGGCGTTCGGCGGCGCGACCGCCCTGCTCTACGCCGCCATCGTCGCGCTCATGGTCTATCAGCCGGGAAGCTGACCCCTCACGACGAGGCAGTGCGCCGCAGCACGTGCACGACGTAGGTGCTGTCGTCGGTGAACGGCCTCAGGTCGTACGACGCGAAGCGGGACTCGACCTCGAGCCCGGCCGCCGCGCAGTCGTCGACGAACTCCGCGACCGGGTAGGTCCGCGAGGCCCCCGCCGGAGCACCCGACAGGGCGTAGCCGATCAGCAGGCGACCGTCGGGCGCGAGCAGCGACGCCAACGTGGCGAGCACCGTGGGTTCGGTGTCGGGGGCCAGCAGGATCATCACGTTGCCGACGCATGCGACCACGTCGTACGACGTGGGGAAGCCGGCGTCCGACAGCATCTCGGGCGTGAGCTCGTCGAGCCGGGACGGCACGACGGGCAGGTCGGGGAAGGTGCGGCGCGACTGCTCGATCACCTCGTGGTCGAAGTCGACCCCGACCACGTGATGACCGCGAGCCAGCAACGCGGCGCCGACACGCCCCATCCCCGACCCCGCGTCGAGCATCCACGCACCGCGCGGAGCGAGAACGTCCGCGAGCCGCGCCTCTCCCTCGATGTCGACGCCCTCGTCGATGAGCCGGGCGAAGTGCGCGCCGTAGCCGCCCTGCCCGGCCGCCCGCTCCTCGGCCCGCGCCTGCTCCCACCTGGTCTGCCCCATGCCGGCCACCCTAGAGCCGGCCGACCGCCCGGCTCTCCCCCCGGCTCACTCGAGCAGTGAGGCGGTGGCGATCCGGACCAGCCAGTCCTCGATGGCCTCACCGGCCCAGCCCCGCTCGTTGCGCAGCCGACCCTGGAGCAGCGGGTTCATCAGGATCCAGCAGATGTCGACCGCGCGCTCGACGCCGAGCCCGTCGCGCAGCCCGCCGACCGACGCGAGGTGCGTGACGAACATCCGGGCTCCGCCCTGGCGTTCGAGGTCGATCCTGGCCCGGAGCTCGGCGGCCTCGGGGTGCCCGTCGACGGCGCGGTTGAGCACGACCTCGAGCGGAGCCAACCGCTCGGCCACACCCAGCACCTGGTCGACCCAGAGCCGCACCAGCGTCGCCGGGTCGGTGACCTCCTGCATCGCCAGCACGTGGGGCCGCTGCGCCATCGGGATCGGCTCGTCGTCGCCGACCACGCCCCAGTCCCACGCGGTCTTGAGCAGCTCGGCCTTCGAGCCCACGGAGAGGAAGACCGTCCGCCTGCTCACGCCCGCGGCCTCGGCGACGGCGTCGATCGTGGTGCCGGCGTAGCCCCGCGACACGAAGAGCTCGCGGGCGGACTCGACGATCCGACGCCGCGTACGGCGGGCCCCCTCCGCACGGGCGGCCGAGTGATATGTCCGTGAACCGCTCACCGGCGCTCCTGAAAAGGTGTTGACGGGTGTCCAAGATTCGCTGCATCCTCAGTGTAGTCAATATTCGAGCACGGGGGAGACACATGCAGATCGTGATCATCGGCGCCGGACCGGCGGGACTGTTCCTGGGCAGCGCCCTGGCGCGGAGGGGCCATCGGGTGACGGCCGTCGACCGCGACCCGGGCCCGGCCGACGAAGCCACGTGGGCACGCCGCGGCGTGATGCAGTTCCACCACGCGCACGCCTTCCGGCAGACGGTGGTGGAGTCGATCGGGCGCGAGGTGCCCGAGGCGCTCGACCTCTGGAACGCTGCGGGCGCGGAGGCCATCGAGTTCGAGGACCACGGCGGCGCCGTCACCCGCCTCGGGCTCCGCTCCCGACGCGAGACCTTCGAGCGCGCACTGCGCACCGCCGCCCTCGCGACACCCGGCTTCACCCTGCGTCGCGGTCACGTCGAGTCGGTGCTCGAGGATCACGGCCGCGCCACCGGCGTGCTCGTGGACGGGATGCCGGTGACCGGTGACCTCGTGATCGACGCGTCGGGTCGCGCCGGACGCGCGACCCGCGGCCTGTCCGAGCGCGCCGGCCTCGGCGGCCCGTGCGGCCAGGCGTACGTCGACCGGGTCTACCGCCTGCGACCGGGCGCGGAGCCGGGTCCGATGACGAACCCGATCGCCTGGCAGGCCGACCTCGACGGCTATCTGTCCCTGGTCTTCCGCCACGAGCTCGGGCTCTTCTCGGTCCTCATCGTCCGGCCGTCGGACGACGCCGCGCTGCGGGCCCTTCGCTACGAGGACGCGTTCGAGGCGGCCGCCCGGGCGATCCCGGGCCTCGACGTCTGGACCGATCCGGCTCGCGCCGAGCCGGTCACCGACGTGCTGTCGGGCGGAGCGCTGCTCAACGTGTTCCGGCACCAGACCGACGAGGCCGGCGACCTGGTGCTTCCGGGGCTGTTCTTCATCGGTGACAGCGTCGCCACGACGACGCCCGTCTTCGGTCGCGGCATCACCACGACGCTGTGGCAGTGCGAGGCGTTGCTCAGCCTGCTCGACCACGACGCCGACGACCTGGCTGCCGTCGGCCACGCCTTCGACGCCTGGAGCGTCGACACGATGAAGCCGTGGGTCGAGGACCACCTCCACATGGACACCGCCCTGGTCGACCGCTGGGGCGGCGCCGCCATCGACGTCGACGCCCCCCTCCCGTCGGACCTGATCCTGCGCGCCGCGGAGGTGCGACCCGAGATCATGCAGCACGCCGGCGGCTACCTCTCGATGGCCGCGCTGCCCGCGTCACTGCGCGCGGCGGAGCCGGTCGCGCGCGAGGTGTACGCCGGGGGCTGGCGTCCGTCGTACGCGCCGGGGCCGACGCGCGACGAGCTGGTCGAGATCGTGAACGGCGTGGTGGCGCAGCCTCAGCCGGTCTGAGCCAGCGCATCCTTCAGGGCCGCGAGCACCAGCAGCGCGGCGTCGGGTCGGGCGTTGTGGCCCATCAGGCCGATCCGCCAGACCGACGCCGCGTAGGCGCCGGCACCCGCACCGATCTCGAGGTCGTGCACCTCGAGGAGGTAGCGGCGTACGGCGGCCGAGTCGACGCCGTCGGGCACCCTGACGGTGGTCAGCTCGGGCAGGCGCCAGCCCTCGGCCGCGAACAGCTCGAGGCCGAGGTCCTCGAGGCCCTCCTGGAGCCGGCGGCCGGCGTCGGCGTGCCGGGCCCAGACCGCGGGCAGGCCCTCGTCGAGGATCCGGGCCAGGGCGGCGTGGAGGCTGACCACCATCGCGACGGGGGCGGTGTGGTGGTAGGTGCGCCCACCGCCCTTGGCCCCCTCCTTGACCCCGGCCTCGCCGACGTAGCCGCCGAGCAGGTTGAGGTCGAGGTACCAGCTGCGGGGCTTCTCGACGCGCCGGTCGAAGGCCCGCTCGTTGATCGTGAACGGCGCCAGCCCGGGGGCGACGCCGAGGCACTTCTGGGTGCCGGCGTAGCCGACGTCGATGCCCCAGTCGTCGGCCGCGAGCTCGATGCCGGCGATGCTGGTGACGGCGTCGGTGACCAGCAGGGCGTCGCCCTTCCCGGCGCCGAGAGCCGCGATGTCGGAGCGGACGCCGGTGCTCGTCTCGGCATGGACGGCCGCGATGATCGCCGGGCTCGGATGCGCCGAGAGCACCCGGTCGACGTCGACCGGCTGGCCCCACTCGTGCTCGACGACCACGACCTCGGCACCGCAGCGGGCGGCCACGTCGCACATCCGCTGCCCGAAGAGCCCGTTGACCGCGACCACGACCACGTCACCGTCGTGGACGGTGTTGACGAAGGCGGCCTCCATCCCGGCGGAGCCGGTGGCAGAGATCGGCAGGGTGCGGGCGTTCGTCGTGCCCCACACCGTGCGCAGCATCTCGCACGCCTCGTCCATGATCGCGATGAACGCCGGGTCGAGATGGCCCAGCAGCGGCCGGGCGAGCGCGTCGGTCGCCTCGGGGTAGGGGTTGGACGGTCCAGGCCCGAAGAGATGCCGTTCGCTGATCACCCCGTCGAGGCTAGCGAGTCAGAGGATGGCGCCGGGGTTGAGGATCCCGTCGGGGTCGAGCGCGTCCTTGATCTTGTGGGTCAGCGCCATCACGTCGGGGCCGAGCTGGTCGGGCAGCGCCACGGCTTTGGCCTTGCCGACGCCGTGCTCACCGGTGATCGTGCCGCCCAGCGCGATCGCGGCGGCCATCACGTCGCCGAACGCCGCACGCGCCCGGCGCTCGGAGTCGGGATCGGCCGCGTCGTAGACGATGTTGGGGTGGGTGTTGCCGTCGCCCGCGTGAGCGACGACCGGGATCTCGATGTCCCACCGGGCAGCCACCGCCCCGATCGCGTCGAGCAGGTCGGGCAGCAAGGGGATCGGGACGCCGACGTCCTCGAGCAGCAGCGCACCGCGCCGTTCCAGAGCCGGGAACGACGCACGCCGGGCGGCCACGAACAGCTCGCCCTCGTCGGGGTCGTCGGTGACGAAGCACTCCGTGGCACCCGCGGTCAGGCATGCGGCCTCCATGGCCGACATCTCCAGGCCCCGCGCCTCCCCCGGCGCGTCGGACTGGGTGAGCAGCAGCGCGCCGGCAGTGCGGTCGAGCCCCATCGGCCGGTAGTCCTCGACCGCGTTGATCGACGCCCGGTCCATGAGCTCGCACAGGCACGGCCGCATCGTCGACCGCATCGTCACCACCGCCCGGGCGGCGGCGTGCACGCTGGCGAACGTGGCTACCAGCGTCGAGCGGGTCGACTGCGCCGGCACCAGCCGCAGGATCGCGCGGGTGACGATCCCCAGCGTCCCCTCGCTGCCGACGAAGAGCTTGATCAGCGACAGACCGGCGACGTCCTTGATCCGCTTCCCGCCGAGCCTGACCAGCGTGCCGTCGGCGAGCACGACGTCGAGCCCGAGCACGTAGTCGGTGGTGACGCCGTACTTCACGCAGCACAGGCCCCCGGCGTTGGTCGCGACGTTGCCGCCGATCGAGCAGATCTCGAACGACGAGGGGTCGGGCGGGTACCACAGCCCCTCCTTCGCCGCCGCCGCCTTCACGTCCTTGTTGAAGGCACCGGGCTCGACGACCGCCACCTGGCAGGCGGTGTCGATCTCGATGTCGGCCATCCGCTCGAGACTGAGCACGATGCCCCCGTCGACCGCGCTCGAGCCGCCGGAGAGCCCGCTGCCCGCTCCCCGGGGCACGACGGGAATCCGGTGCTGCGCGGCCCAGCGCACCGCGGTCTGCACCTGAGCGGCGTCCTCGGCACGCACCACCGCGACCGGAGTGCCGGCGGACGGGTCGCGCGACCAGTCGTGCCGGTACTTCTCCACCGCGGCCGGGTCGGTGACGACGACATCAGGGGGGAGGGCGGCCCGGAGCTCCTGGATCGCGTCCATGGGCCCATGCAACCACGACGTCCGTCAGGTCAGGCCTTGATGCCGGTGGGTGCACCGGCGGCGAGGTCGATCCGGACCGCCTCCTCGATCGGGGTCGGCTCGAGCCCGAAGGTCTCCTGCGCCGCACCGGAGTCGAGCACGAACGGGTGGCGGAACTGGTGCTGGGTCTCACGCAGCTCCCTGGCCATCGGGTCGACGACGCCGGCTGCCCAGAGGACGGCGTACGGCATCGAGCTGAGCTTGGCGGTCTCGCCCAGCTGGGTCGCCGCGATCGCGGTCAGCTCGCGGATGCTCAGCGGGGCGGCGCTCGGCACGTGCCACGCACGGCCCCACGCCCTCTCGTCGTACACGCCGACGACGAGGATCGCCGCGACGTCCTCCACGCAGGTCCAGGTGTGCGGGGCGTCGAGGTCGGCCGGCACGAACGCCCGCTTGCCCTTCCGCAGGGCCGGCGTCACGACGTACGACAGCATCGAGTTGCCGCCGAGGTAGTCGCTCCCCCGCACCTCGAAGGTGCGAATCCGCCCGGCCTCGTGTGCCTCGAGGGCGTCGTGCCACATCTGGTTGCGTACCCGGCCCTTGTGGCCGGTCGCGGCGAGCGGCGTCTCCTCGGTCATCGGCGCGGACACGCGACCGTAGCCGTAGAGGTTGCCGACGGTCGCCAGCACGGCTCCGCTGGTCTCGGCGGCAGCGAGCAGCGCCGCAGCGACGGGCGGCCAGTCGGTCTCCCAGCGCGAGTAGGTCGGGTTGACGCAGTTGTAGATCGCGACCGTGCCCTCGGCCAGTTCCGTGAGCCGGGCGGCGTCGGCGGCGTCCGCTGCCACACGCTCCGCATCCTCGGGACCGCTTCCGCTGCGCGTGACCACGCGGACGTGGTGGCCGTCCGCCAGCAGGCGTGTCGCCACGGCCGTGCCGACTGGTCCGGCTCCGACGACGAGATGGGTGTCCATGATGTTCCTCCATAATGTGAACAGTGCTCTCGTTTCAGAGCATTGCTCACATGCGTTCAGAAAACAAGAGCACTGCTCACATTTTGTGGCATACTCGATGGCATGCCAACGTGGACGTCCGGCCCCCGTGCCCGGGCACGCGCCCAGACCATCGCCGACATCAAGCGCGTCGCGCGCCAGCACCTCGCCACCGACGGCGCCGACCTGTCGCTCCGCTCCGTGGCGCGCGAGCTCGGCATGGTGTCGTCGGCGGTCTACCGCTACTTCGACAGTCGCGACGCCCTCCTCACCGCGCTCATCATCGATGCGTACGACGACCTGGGGGTGGCCGTCGAGTCCGCGGAGGCCGCCGTACGGCGTTCGGACCTGCGCGGGCGCTGGCACGCCACGTGCCACGCCGTCCGCGACTGGAGCCGCGGCCACCGCGCGGAGTACGCACTGCTCTACGGCACGCCGGTGCCCGGCTACGTCGCACCGCAGGACACCATCGAGCCGGCCAACCGGCCCGTCCTCGTGATGTCCGCGATCCTGCGCGACGCCATCGAGCGCGGGGTCCTGGCTCCGCAGCCGCACGAGCGGCTGCCCGCGCCCGTGCGCGCCGACCTGACCGGCATCATCGCGGTGCCTGGCTTCGAGGGCCTCTCCCCCGCACTGCTCGCCCGCGGCATGAACAGCTGGGCGGCCGTCTTCGGGCTGGTGTCCTTCGAGCTGTTCGGGCGGCTCACCAACACGATCTTCGACGACGACGCGTGGTTCGACTACCAGCTGAGGCTGGTCACCCACCAGCTCGGCCTCTGAGCGGCTGGCAGAATCCGGCCCCGTGCCGCACCCGCTGACCGACCGCGCCACGGTCGCAGAGCCCCCCTCCGACTACCTGGCCCGGATCGGGGAGGTCTTCACGATCTTCGACCGGCAGGACTCCGGCAACGTCTCGTACGGCGTCCGGGTCGGCGACGACCGCTACTTCGTGAAGACCGCGGGGGACCCGGACGACACCGCGCCCTACGTCGACCACGCGGGTCGCGTGGCGCTGCTCCGCAACGCAGCGGTCCTGGCGAGCCGCGTGCACCATCGTGCCTTGGCCACGCTGGAGCGCGTCGTGGAGTCGCCGGCCGGCCCGATGCTGGTCTACCGCTGGGCGGACGGCGCACTGGTGGGCGCGCACCGCGGCGAGCGCGACGACCCGGCGTCCGCATTCCAGCGCTTCCGCGCCCTACCGGTCGCCGACGTCGAGGCGGTGCTCGACACGGTGTACGACGCGCACCTCGCGCTGGCCGCCGACGGCTGGGTGGCCGCAGACCTCTACGACGGCTGCCTGATCTACGACTTCACGACGCGCCAGGTGACGCTGATGGACCTCGACACCTACCACCAGGGGCCCTTCACCAACCGGATGGGCCGGATGTTCGGCTCCGACCGCTTCATGTCGCCCGAGGAGTTCCGGCTCGGCGCCACCATCGACCAGCGCACCACGGCGTTCACCCTCGCTCGCCTCGCCCAGGTCTTCCTCTCCGGCGGCCCGGACGGCACCTACGACGCCGCGACGTTCCGCGGCTCGCGTGCGCGCTACGAGGTCCTGCACCGGGCGACGCTGCCCGACCCCGCGGACCGCTTCCCGACCGTCGCGGAGTTCGCCGCAGCCTGGTCGTCGGCCGGGCGATAGTGTGCACGGCGGGGTCCGAACCCCGACCCGGCCCCGAACCAGGAGTTTGCGCCTTGCCCGATGTGAAGCCGCTGCAGAAGGTCCTCATCGCGAACCGTGGCGAGATCGCCGTCCGCGTCATCCGCGCATGCAAGGACGCCGGCATCGCCAGCGTCGCGGTGTACGCCGACCCAGACCGCGACGCACTCTTCGTGCGACTGGCCGACGAGGCGCACAGCCTCGGAGGTGCGACGCCTGCCGACTCCTACCTCGACATCGCCAAGATCGTGAAGATCGCCCAGGACTCCGGCGCCGACTCGGTGCACCCCGGCTACGGCTTCCTGGCAGAGAACGCCGGCTTCGCCCAGGCAGTGCTCGACGCCGGGCTGGTCTGGATCGGTCCGCCGCCGGCCGCCATCGACGCGCTGGGCGACAAGGCGAAGGCCAAGCACATCGCCCAGCGGGCCGACGCTCCGCTCGCCCCCGGCACCAAGGACCCGGTCGAGGACGCCGACGAGGTCGTCGAGTTCGCCAAGGCCAACGGCCTGCCGGTCGCGATCAAGGCGGTCTTCGGCGGCGGCGGCCGGGGGCTCAAGGTCGCCCGCACGCTGGAGGAGATCCCCGAGCAGTACGAGTCGGCGGTCCGTGAGGCCGTGTCTGCGTTCGGCCGCGGCGAGTGCCTGGTGGAGAAGTTCCTCGACCGGCCGCGTCACGTCGAGACCCAGTGCCTCGCCGACCAGCACGGCAACGTCGTGGTCGTCTCGACCCGCGACTGCTCGCTCCAGCGTCGCCACCAGAAGCTGGTCGAGGAGGCGCCCGCGCCGTTCCTCTCCGAGGAGCAGATGAGGCGCCTCTACGAGGCGTCGAAGGCCATCCTCCGCGAGGCCGAGTACGTCGGCGCCGGCACCTGCGAGTTCCTCGTCGCCCGCGACGGCACCATCTCGTTCCTCGAGGTGAACACTCGTCTGCAGGTCGAGCACTGCGTCTCCGAGGAGGTCACCGGCATCGACCTCGTGCGCGAGATGTTCCGGATCGCCGCCGGCGAGGAGCTCGGGTACGACGACCCGGAGGTGCGCGGCCACTCGATCGAGTTCCGGATCAACGCCGAGGACGGTGGCCGCAACTTCATGCCGGCCCCCGGCACCCTCTCAGCGTGGAACCCGCCCCAGGGCCCGGGCGTCCGGCTCGACGGCGGCTACGAGAACGGCGAGACCGTCCCCGGGGCGTTCGACTCGCTGATCGCCAAGCTCGTGGTGACCGGCAGCGACCGCACCCGGGCGCTCGAGCGCTCCCGGCGGGCGTTGGCGGAGTTCGTGGTCGACGGCATGCCGACCGTCATCCCGTTCCACCGGGCCGTCGTCGACGACCCGGCCTACGTCGGCGCCTCGAACCCCAGTGGCGAGGGCTCGTTCGACGTCTACACGACGTGGATCGAGACCGACTTCGACAACCAGATCACGCCGTACGACGGTGACAGCGCCGAGGGTGCCGACCCCGACGAGCGGCAGACCGTGGTGGTCGAGGTGGGCGGCCGACGACTCGAGGTCAGCCTGCCCGGAGGACTCGGGGGCGGTGCGTCGAACGGTGCGGCCGGCGGCGCGAAGAAGCCGAAGCGCTCAGCGGGCAAGAAGGCCGGCGCGGCCGCCAGCGGTGACGCGGTCACCAGCCCGATGCAGGGCACGATCGTCAAGGTGTCGGTCGAGGAGGGCCAGACGGTCGCCGAGGGCGATGTGGTCGTCGTCCTCGAGGCGATGAAGATGGAGCAGCCCCTCAAGGCCCACAAGGGCGGCACCGTGACCGGGCTCCAGGCCGAGGTCGGTGCGACGGTCACCAACGGTGCCGTCATCTGCGAGCTCAAGGACTGATGGACCTCCGCGCACCTCGGGAGCGGGTCAGCCCTCGCGCGCGGCTGATGTGGACCGTCGAGGAACTGATCCGCGCCGTCGGGGTGCTCGTTCTGCTCTGGCTCCTGAGCGGGCCGTGGGACTGGTTCACCCTGCCGGGCTGGGCGCTGCCCGCCGTCGGCGGCTTGCTGCTCGCCTACGTGCTCGTCGTGCCGCAGTGGAAGTACGCCGTCCACCGCTGGGAGGTGACCGAGAGCGCGGTCTACACCCAGACCGGCTGGTGGGCCCGTGAGCGCCGGATCGCGCCGATGTCGAGGGTGCAGACCGTCGACCACCGGGAGGGCGCCGTCGCCCGGCTCTTCGGCCTGGCCACGGTGAGGATCACGACCGCGTCGTCGGCCGGTGCCCTCACCATCGAGGGCCTCGACCAGCACCGCGCGATCGAGGTGGTGGCGGACCTGACCAGGATGGCCGACTCCGTGCCGGGTGACGCGACCTGATGGACCAGTTCGATCGGGTCCTCGGCTGGCAGCGCCTCGACCGCCGGATGCTGCTGGTCCACCCGGTGCGCGAGCTCGGCCGCTACTTCGTCCCCCTGCTCCTCGTCGTCCTGTTCCGGCGCGGCTCCTCGAGCGGCGGGCCGTGGGAGCTGCTGTTCCTCGCCATCCCGATCGGGCTGGGCATCCTGCGCTACCTGACGACGAGCTACCGCCTGACGGCCGGCCGGGTCGAGGTGCGACGTGGGTTGCTCAACAAGCGAGTCGTGTCGACCCCGCTGGACCGCGTCCGCACCGTCGATGTGACCGCCTCCCCGATCCACCGCGCGCTCGGCGTGGTGACCCTCCACGTCGGGACCGGGAACACCCACGACAAGGGCGAGGACCGGCTCGTCCTCGACGGGCTGTCCGCGAGCGCCGCGCGAGACCTGCGTGCCACCCTCCTCCACACCGTCGACGCGGCCGAGACCGCCGCCGCCCCCGGCGCGATCGACGCCACAGACGCCTCCGGCGAGGTCGGCCACGTGCTGCGGCCGGATCGCCGTACCGTCCTGACCCTCGACCTGCGGTGGGTACGGTTCGCCCCCCTCACCACGGCCGGGGTGGTGATCGCCGGCGCGGCGGTGGGTCTGCTCTTCCAGAGCCTGCGCACCTTCCAGCTGCAGCCGCGGGTGGACGTCGACCAGCTGGAGCAGCTCGGCCTGACCCTGCTGGTGATCGTCGGCCTCCTCTCGGTGCTGCTCGTGCTCACGGTGCTCGCCGTGGTCGGCTACGTCGTCACCAACTTCGGCTTCCAGCTCACCCAGACCCGCGACGGCGGGTGGCACCTGCGGCGCGGACTGTTCACGACCCGCGAGACCAGCCTCGACGACGCCCGCGTCTCGGGGGTGAGCATCGGCGAGCCGCTCAGCCTCCGGCTGGCCCGTGGAGCCCGCCTCTCAGCGATCGTGACCGGTCTTGCCCGCAAGCAGCAGGTCAGCTCGGTGCTCGTGCCACCGGCACCGCGGACCGAGGTCGACCGGGTGGCCGCGGAGGTGCTGAAGACCCCAGGACCCGTCGTCGCTCCGCTGGTCACCCACGGCCCACGCGCCGTACGACGTCGGTGGACGCGGGCGCTCGTCCCAGCTGCTGGCGTGGCGGCAGCGGCCGCGGCCGCGGCGTACGCGTGGTCGCCGGCCTGGCTGGTCGTGCCGGTGCTCGCCCTCGCCGCCGGCGTGGTGCTGGCCTCCGACCGCTCGCGCGGGTTGGGCCACGCCCTCGTCGAGGGCCACCTCGTCGCCCGCTCGGGCAGCCTCAACCGCCGCCGAGAGGCCCTGGCGACACCGTCGGTGATCGGCTGGAACCTGCGGGCCACCTGGTTCCAGCGCCGGGTCGGCCTGACCGATCTCGTCGCCACCACGGCCGGTGGCCGCCAGTCGGTGCGCGTGATCGACCTGGCTCAGGACGATGCCGTGGCCCTGGCCCACACCGCCCAGCCCGGCCTGCTCGACCCGTTCCTCGAGGTCAGCCCCGAGGTCAGCCCCGAGGTCAGCCCCGAGGTCAGCCCCGAGGCCAGCCCCGAGGCCAGCGCAGCGAGAACGACGGATCCCGGTCGGTGATGAGCAGGAACGCGTAGGCGTCGACAGGCGTCGACCCGCACCCACCAGCGCCCGACCCGACCCCGACCACGAAGTCGAACAGCCCTCGGGGACAGCTGCCGGAACGGACATGAGACCCCTCCTGTGGTCGCGGTCGTCGCCCGGTGTCCTCGTGCCGCGGCGTGCGAAGAGGCCGGATCCGCATGCGGGCGGGCGGCTACGCCGTCACAGGACCCCGCCGAGGTCGAGCCGTGCGAGCCGCTCGGGGTCGGCCAGGATGTTGATCTCGACGATCCGCCCGTCGCGGATCACCGGGCTGAAGACCGACACCGGCCGGCCCTGGCGCACCGTCACCAACCCGACCGCTCCGTTGACCAGCACCAGCACCTGCTCGAGGCCGGTGCGCCGGAAGGCCGTCGCACGAGAGGCGACCTCGACAGCTCCCCGGACCACGATCGAGTCGACGACCCGTCCCGTGTCGGCGCGCAGCGTCACGTCGGGGTCGAGGACGCCCACGAGCGCCTCGAAGTCGCCGTCCCGGGCCGCGGTGGTGAACGCGTCGAGCACGCGGCGCTGCGTGGAGTGGTCGACGACCGCGGGCTGCGCGTCCCGCACCCGGCGGCGTGCCCGGCTCGCCAGCTGGGTCGCCGTACCGGGAGTGCTCCCGACGATCTCGCCGATCTGGTCGAACGGGACGCCGAACATGTCGTGCAGCACGAACGCCATCCGCTCCCGCGGGTTCAGCGCGTCGAGGACGACCAGCAGGGCCAGGGTCACCTCGTCCGCCTGCTCGGCCGCCGCCTCGGGGTCCGAGGCGTACGCCGTCACCACCGGGTCAGGCACGTGGGAGTCGAGGACCTCCTCGCGACGCGACCGGCGCGAGCGCAGGAAGTCGAGCGAGATCCGGCTCACCACGGTGGTCAGCCAGCCCCGCAGGTTCACCACGTCGCTGGTGTCGGTGCGGGCCAGGCGCAGCCAGGTCTCCTGCACGGCGTCGTCGGCCTCGTGCACCGAGCCCAGCATCCGGTAGGCCACGCCCCTCAGGTGGGCGCGGTGCTCCTCGAACTGCTCGGCCAGCTGGTCGTCGGTCCTCATCGGTCAGATCCTCCCTCTCGGTCCGTCATGGTGATGACGGACCGGCCGGCAGGAACCTGACATGCGGTCAGCGGGAGCGGTCGGCGATGATCCGCTGGGCCGCGAGCTTGCCCGGCCCGCCGGTGACGCAGCCGCCGGGGTGCGTGCCGGAGCCGCACTGGTAGTAGCCCTCGATCGGGGTGTTGTAGCGGGCGTAGCCGGGCGCGGGCCGCATGAAGTACATCTGCGGCGCCAGGAACTCGCCGTGGAAGATGTTGCCCTCGGTCAGGCCGGCGACGCGCTCGATGTCGAGCGGCGTGACCACCTCGCGGTGCAGGACCAGGTCGCCGAAGCCCGGGAAGTGCGTCTCGAGCACCGCCTGCACGGTGTCGCCGAACGGCTCGCGCTCGGTGTCCCAGTCGCTGCCCTTGAGCTCGTACGGCGCGTACTGGATGAAGCAGCTCATCACGTGCTTGCCCGGAGGCGCCATGTCGGGGTCGACCACGGACTGGATCGCGCCGTCGATGTAGGGCAGCGAGGAGTACCAGCCGTACTTGGCGTCGTCGTAGGCCCGCTCGAGGTACTCCAGCGACGGCCCGATGTTGACGAAGCCGCCGAAGTGGTCGATCCGGCCCTTGAGCGCCGGGTAGACCGGAAGGTCGTCCAGGGCGAAGTTCACCTTGGCCGAGGTGCCCTGGAACCGGTAGCGGTTGATGGCGTCGTTCAGGTCGGCCGGGAGCTCGCGCGGGTCCACCAGCTCGGTGAACGTACGCCGCGGGTCGAGGGCGCTGACCACGATCGGAGCCGTGAACTCCGTGCCGTCGGTGAGCACGACGCCCGACGCCTTGCCGTCTGCGGTGATCACGTGGTCGACCGGGGCCTCCAGCCGAACGGTCACCCCGAACGACTCCGCCGCACGCTGGAGCACCTGGGTGAAGCCGCCGTTGCCGCCCTTGTGGAAGCCCCAGGCGCCGTGCTGGCCGTCCTGCTCCCCCATCAGGTGGTAGAGCAGCACCAGGCCGGAGCCCTGCGACATCGGGCCGACCTTGTTGCCGATGATGCCGGACGACGCGATGGCGGACTTGACGATGTCGGACTCGAAGTAGTCGTCCATCAGGTCCGCGCAGCTGCCGGTCAGGAACCGCACGAGGTCGTGGAGCACCTTCTTGTCGGCTCCGCGCAGCTGCTTCATCATCCAGGCGACGTCGGCCTGGTCGGCGGGGTCGTCGCTGAAGATGTCGGGCGGAGCCGCGTTGAACATCGGCATCGCCAGCTGGATGACCTTCTCGAGGTCGTGCTCCCAGCGGTGGTAGCCGTCGACGTCGCGCTTGCTGTGGCGGGCGATCTCCTGGTCGTTGAACTGCTCGTCCTCGGTCAGCAGGAGGTAGTCGCCGTCGTCCATCGGTGCGAAGTGGGTCGGCATCAGCAGTGGCATGAATCCGTGCTTGACCAGCTCGAGGTCGTGGATGATGTCGGGCCGCAGCAGGCTCAGCGCGTAGGAGAACGTGGTGAAGGAGAAGCCGGGGTGCAGCTCCTCGGTGATCGCCGCGCCGCCGACGAAGCCGCGGCGCTCGAGCACGAGGACGCTGAGCCCGGCCTTCGCGAGGTACGCCGCGTTGGTGAGGCCGTTGTGGCCGCCACCGACCACGATGGCGTCGTAGGTGTTGGAAGGCATGTGTCTCCTAGTTCGTGGTCTCGACAGGCTCGACCGATGAGCTCATCCGGTACGAGATGGGGGCGAGCTCGACGGTCGAACCGGTCTTGCGCGCGGGGTTGAAGAGCGGCATCCGGTCGGTGGTGGCCGGGACGGTGAGGTACTCGTGGTCGACGGTGATCTCCAGGTGCACCGTGGAGCCCTTGGCGGCGTACGCGGGGAGCACCCGCGCGATCGCGATGTGGCGCTGGAGGACCGGGGAGTACATGAAGCTGGTGGCGTAGCCGACGCGCTCGTCGCGGTCGGTGCCGCCGTAGAGCATCGACTCCCACGGGACCGGGTTCTCGTCCTTGGGCACGACCAGGCCCCGCTCGAGGTGGAGCCGGTCGAACTCCTCCCAGTCGATCCACAGCCCGACCGTCGCCCAGCGCGACGTGCCGTCGCGCAGCTCGCGCTCGATGGCCCGGCGTCCGATGAACGGCCGCCCCTCGCCCAGCTGGCCGCCGTCCTTGCCGAGCATCCAGCCGAAGCCGAGCTCCTTGGGCGTGAACCGCTCGGCGTCGGTGAACGCATAGCGCGCCGAGGTGAACTCGACGCCGATCAGGGACAGTCCCGCCTCGATCCGCAGCATGTTGAGCGCGTCCTCGCCGAAGGCGCGCAGACCCTGCCCGTCACCGGCCTGGATGACCTTGTCGAGCACGACCAGGGCGTCGTCGGCCTCGACGAAGATCTCGAAGCCGAGGTCGCCGGAGAACCCGGTCCGCGAGATGGTCACCGGCGCACCGCCGATCTTGGCGGGAGTCATCGCGAAGTAGGAGAGGTCGTTCACCTCGGGGGCGAGCGCGCCGAGGATGGCGCGCGAGCGAGGCCCCTGCACGGCCAGCACGCCGTAGTCCTCGCTGACGTCCTCGATCGAGACCCGCAAGCGGCCCACGAGGGAGTCGAGGTAGCCGAGGTTGGGCTCGGCGGCGGTCAGCAGCCAGTCGTCGTCGGCGTGTCTGAAGACCACACCGTCCTCGAGCACGTAGCCGGCCTCGTCGCACCAGGCGGTGTACATCGCCTGGCCGGGCCGACATCGCCGGATGTCGCGGGTCATCATGCCCGCCAGCAGGCGCTCGGAGTCCGGTCCGGTGATCCGGTACTTGTACAGCGGCGAGCTGTCGAAGAAGCCGGCGGAGTTCCGGACCGCGAAGTACTCGTGCTTCGAGGACAGGTCGTAGCGGGGTGCTGAGAGGTAGCCGGACCAGTGGCCGTAGAGGCCGGTCTGGTTGAGCTCGTTCAGCCGCGGGTAGAAGGGCGTCGTCTTCATCATCATGGCCCGCCCACCCTAGCCTGAACGACCGTTCAGGTCGACGGGTCGAAGGTCATGGCTTCGATCCGCCCACCGAGAGGCTGAACCAGGTGGAGCGCAGGCCGAAGATGCTGCGGAAGGTGTCGCCCGACGGCGTGGCCGTGCCCTTGCTGCCGACCAGCCTCAGGTCGAGCACCCGGCCGTTCCACTGGCCGTTCCCGTCGCGCCGGGTGACCGCGATCGAGGTCAGGTTGCCCAGCGCGGGAAACGCCTTCTCGATCGCTGCGGAGGTCACGTGCGCCGTCCAGGCGCGGTAGGGGTTGCCCGCCCACGGGTCGAAGGGGTCCTTCTTGTCCGTGAGGTAGGGCTGCCCGCCCCGGGCCATCCACCCGCCGTTGCTGGCGGAGAACTGGGTGAACGCCGGGCTGCCGTTGAAGGTGCGGATCTGCCCGGCGGTCGCGGCGGTCGCGGCGTTGGTGGTGGAGACCTCCGCGGACATCCCGCCGTACACCTGGCAGCTGCTGGTGTCGCAGAGCTGGTAGACGCGGTTGGTCGAGTCGGCCACCTCGAAGGCGGCGTAGGTGCGCGCCGCGATCGCCTGCGCGCGGAGCGCGGCGGGCTTCCACGACGCCGGCATCTCGCGCGGGATGACGCCACGCACGTAGCCGTCGAGCGGCAGCCGGTTGACGGTCACACGGTGGCGCGGCGGGCTGCCGGGCAGGCTGCGCGACTGGAGGGTGCCGCGGTAGGTGACCGCGCCCGACGGCAGGACCAGCCGGAGAGGGCCCGGAGCGCGGAGCTCCGCGTCGCCGTTCAGGTTCGCCCAGGTGTGCCAGCCGCCGGACAGGAACGACACCCTGGTCACCCCGCCCGGGCCGGCGGACAGCCGCCACCGCGACGCCTTGCCGGCCGCGCCCCGGGTGGGCAGCCTGCGCACGGCGCCGGTGTCGAGGTTGCGCACCGCGAGACCTGACCGCGCGACGACCGTCGTGTTGTTGTCGGTGTCGGCCGTGAGATGGACGCGGACGATGCTCCTCGCGGTTCCGGCTCGCGTGCCGGGATAGTAGAAGCGGACGATCTGCATCGCCGTTCTCCCCTGCCGCGCCGCGCCCTGCGCGCCGTACTGGCTGAGGCCGTGGCCATGGCCGTAGCCCCGGCCGTCGACGGTGATCGTCGCGTGGTCGGGCACGGTCAGTCCGGGCGCCTGCGCGGAGGCCGTCCCGGAGCCGCAGCCGGCGGCGGCCAGGGCCGCCCCGGTGACGACTGCCGCCGTGAGCGTGGTGGCGACGGTGGTACGACGCGTGGTCATGGTGTGGACTCCCCGATGGCTCTGGTGTGACTGCCGTGACACGTGTGACCGGCCGCGGCGAGCGTCCAGAGGACCACGAAGTCAGACCCGATGCAACCTGCGGGCGGCCTCGGCCACCGAGCCGCTCATCGAGGGGTAGACGGTGAAGGCCTGAGCCAGCTGGTCGGCGGTGAGCGACTCCGCGACCGCGATCGAGACAGGGTGGATCAGCTCGCTGGCCCGCGGGGCCACCACCACGCCGCCCACGACGATGCCGGTGCCGGGGCGGCAGAAGAGCTTCACGAAACCGTCGTGGACACCCTGCATCTTGGCCCGTGCGTTGCCGGCGAGCGGCAGGAGCACCTCGTGGACGGCGATCTCGCCCTTGTCGACTGCTTCCTGCGACCACCCGACCGTGGCGATCTCGGGTGCGGTGAAGACGTTGGAGGACACGGTCTTGAGGTCGAGCGGCGACACGGCGTCGCCGAGGAAGTGCCACATCGCGATCCGGCCCTGCATCGCGGCCACGCTCGCCAGCATCAGGACACCGGTGCAGTCACCGGCGGCGTACACCCCGCGGGCGGTGGTGCGCGAGACCCGGTCGACGGTGATGAAGCCGGCGTCGTCGGTCGCGACGCCGGCGGACTCGAGCCCGAGGTCCGCGGTGTTGGGGACCGAGCCCACGGCGAGGATGCAGTGGGAGCCCTCGACGGTGCGGCCGTCGGTCAGCGTCACGGTGACGGAGTCCCCGGCACGGCTCACGGACTCCATCCGCGAGCGCTCGAGGAGGTTCATCCCCCGCCGGGTGAGCACGTCCTCGAGCACGGCGGCCGCGTCGGGGTCCTCGCCGGGAGCACCCGGTCGCGGCTCGACACGAGGGTCACGTCGGCGCCGAGCGCGAGGTAGGCGCTGGCGAACTCCGCCCCCGTCACGCCGGAGCCGACCACGATCAGGTGGGCCGGCAGGTCGGTCAGGTCGTAGACCTGCTCCCAGGTCAGGATCCGCTCGCCGTCCGGCTGGGCGGAGGCGAGCGTGCGCGGGGTGGCACCGGTGGCGAGCAGGACGGCGTCGGCCTCCAGCGCGCTCTCGGTCCCGTCGGCGCCGGTGACCAGGACGCGGTCCGGCCCGTCGAGCCGTCCGCGACCGTGCACGACCCGCACGCCCTCCTTCTCCAGCCGCCCGGCGATGTCGTCGGACTGGTCGTGGGCGAGCTGCTTGACCCGGGCGTTGACCCGCGCGAGATCGACGTTGACACCGGCCGCCGGGTCGCCCGCGACGTCGGTGAGGTTGACGCCGAGCTCGGTGGCCCCCGACACCTCGGTCATCAGCTCCGCGGTCGCGATCAGGGTCTTGCTCGGGACGCAGTCGGTGAGGACGGCCGAGCCGCCGAGTCCGTCGGTGTCGACGATGGTGACCTCGGCGCCGAGCTGAGCCGCCACCAGCCCGGACTCGTATCCCCCGGGTCCGCCCCCCACGATCACGACGCGCGACGGGGTGGGGGTCATGGGCACATTGTTGCAAGGCCGTCGGGGTGCCGGGCCTCCGAGGTGGCCAGCGGCCGGGAGCGGTCTCCTACAGTCGGGACATGACCGCGCCCGAGCTCGACGTCGTGGACCTGGAACGTCACGGACGGTGGTGCCAGGTGCTGCTCGCCGAGCGACCCGCCGCCGGGCAGGTCAGCAACGCGCCGTACGTCGCGGTGCTCTCGGCCGACGTGGTCACCGACGGCGCCGGCTTGGACGACGTGCTGGGCGCCGAGGTGCGGGAGATCGTCTGCTTCGACTCGATCGGCGAGCCGGTGGTGACCGGGCAGGACTTCGCGATGGGGGCGCTCGAGAGCGGCAGGTTCGGGCAGGACTTCGTGTTCACGGTGCCCGTCCTCGAGGAGGCGGTCGACCACGCTCTCGACACGCTGCTGAAGGACGACCACGGCGGCTGGGAGGGCCGCTTCGTGGTCGTGGTCGGGCCCGCGGCGGTGCTCGAGCAGGCCCGCGCGCACCTCGTCAGAGGTTGATCATGTGCCCGGCGATGCCGTGCACGGCCTCCTTGACGGCCTCGGTGAGCGTCGGGTGGGCGAAGACGTTGCGGGCCACCTCGTCGGCGGTCAGGTCCCACTTCTGCGCCAGCGTGAGCACGGGCAGCAGCTCGGTGACGTCGGGGCCGATCAGGTGGGCACCGATGATCTCGTTGTACTGCGCGTCGGCCACCACCTTCACGAAGCCGACGGCCTCGCCGAGGCCCTGGGCCTTGCCGTTGGCCGAGAACGGGAACGTCGCGGTCTTGACGTCGTACCCCTTCTCCTTGGCCTGCGCCTCGCTGTAGCCGAAGGAGCCGATCTGCGGCTGGCAGTACGTCGCGCGCGGGACGAAGTCGTAGGCGACCGGCATCGTCTCGGCGCCGGCGATGGTCTCGGCGGCGACGATCCCCATCGCCTCGGCGACGTGGGCGAGCATGAGCTTCCCGGTGACGTCGCCGATCGCGTAGACGTGCTCGACGTTGGTGCGGCAGAAGTCGTCGATCACGATCGCCCCGCGCTCGGTCGCGACGCCGAGGGACTCGAGCCCGTATCCCTCGAGGCGGGGTGCGAAGCCGATCGCCTGGAGCACCTTGTCGGCCTCGAGAACCTCCGAGGAACCGTCCCTCGAGACCGTGACCTTGACCTTCTCGCCCGACTCGGCGCCGGCGTCGGAGATCGACTCGACCTTGGTGCCGAGCAGCACCTTCACGCCGAGCTTCTTGTAGTGCTTGAGCAGCTCCTTGGAGATGTCGGCGTCCTCGGTGGGCACCATCCGGTCGAGGAACTCCACGATCGTGACGTCGACGCCGAAGTTCGCCATCACGTAGGCGAACTCCACACCGATGGCGCCCGAGCCGGCGATGATGACCGACCCCGGGAGCTCGGGGTCGAGGATCTGCTCCTCGTAGGTCACCACCCGCTCGCTCAGCGTGGTGCCGGGGATCAGCCGGGTGGTGGCGCCGGTGCCGATGATCAGGTCGCCGTAGGTGTACGTCGTGGTGGAGCCGTCGTTCAGCGCGACCTCGATCCGACCGGGGCCGTCGCCCTCGCGCGGCAGCAGCGTGCCCCACCCGTCGATCTCGGTGATCTTGTTCTTCTTCATCAGGAAGTGGACGCCCCTGACGATGCCGGCGCTCACCTTGCGGGACCGCTCGTGCGTCGGGCCGAACGCCATCGTGGCCTCGCCCTGGATCCCGAAGACGTCCTTCTCGTGGGTCAGCACGTGGGCCAGCTCGGCGTTGCGCAGGAGCGCCTTGGACGGGATGCAGCCGACGTTGAGGCAGACACCGCCCCAGTACTTCTTCTCGATCACCGCCGCCGACTTGCCGAGTTGAGCGGCCCGGATCGCGGCGACGTAGCCGCCCGGACCGGCCCCGAGGACGATCACGTCGAAGTGCTGGCTGTCGGTCTGCTCGCTCACACCGTCCAGCCTAGGGGAACGCACTAACCTGTCGCCGTGCCCCTCTACGCCGCCTACGCGTCGAACCTCGACCCGCGACGGATGGGCCTCCGGTGCCCCCACTCACCGCTCCAGACGACGGGCTGGCTGACCGGCTGGCGCCTCACCTTCGGCGGCGAGGACCTCGGCTGGGACGGCGCCCTCTCGACGATCGTCGAGGACCCGATCGAGCAGGTCTTCGTCGCGGTGTACGACGTGTCCCACGAGGACGAGTCGGCCCTCGACGGGTGGGAGTCGACCGAGACCGGGCTCTACCGCAAGACCAAGGTGCGAGTCTCGACGATGACCGGTGAGCTGCTGGCCTGGACCTACGTGCTCGACGCCTTCGAGGGGGGCCTGCCGAGCGCGTCGTACCTCGGGGTGATCGCCGAAGCCGCGGAGGCCGCCGACGCACCGGACGACTATGTCGCGGGGCTCCGGCTCCGGCCCTGCCGCTCGACCGGGCTGTGACCGGCCACCGGTCCGCTGGCCTCTGACCAGCCGGCCTGGTTGACCGCTCGGACGGTGAAGGTCTGCGGCCCGGCGCCGGCGGGTACGTCGACGACGGCCGAGGTGCGGTAGCCAGCGGGGCTGCGCACGAACAGGACGGCTCCGCTCGGTGCGGCGGTGACCCGGTAGCCGAGCACGATCTGGCCGTGGTCGTCGGGCGCCCGCCAGACCACGCGGTAGCCGCCGCCTGCCTGCAGCACGGCGTCCGCGGCGACCGGCGCCGCCGGCGGGGACGGCTGCCGGGCGAACTGGACCTCCACGGTCGCCTCCCGCCCGGTGGACACGGTCGTGAGCTGGACCCCCTCGGGCGTGGTGATGCTGCTGCCGACGGGGAGGGCGGGGTTGTTCAGGTCGCGGTCGGGGAAGGCGAGGCCGGTCGGGTTGCCGGGAGAGGCGTCCACGATCTCGACCCGGCCGTGTCCGACCTGGCGGCGGATCGTGACGCCGGGGAGGCTGTGGCCGACCTGGGTGCTGTGCTCGGGCTGGTACTCCACCCAGTACGTCGTGCCGCCCACGGGGATCCGCACGCCCTGCAGGGAGTGGCCGGGGTGCTCGACGTCGGCGAGGTGGAACGAGCCCGACACCGTGGCGGTGTCGATCCGGCCGGCCCAGCCGAGCCGGGCGAGCACGGGCACCGAGAACGACGCGTTCGAGTGGCCCATCGCGTCCCAGCTGTCGCCGTACTCGACCGAGCGGCAGTGACCACCCAGCGGCACCCGCAGACGGCCCTGCCGGCAGACCACGCCGTACGCGTGCCGGAGCCCGAGGTTGTGCCCGAGCTCGTGGACCAGGGTCGCCGGGCCGGGATGGCGGAAGCGGACCCAGCTGAGTCGTCCGGAGTGCTGCCCCACCGAGACCGCCGCGTTGCACTGCTCGGTGAGCAGCATCAGCCGGTTGAACCGCTGGGGGTGGTAGCCGGCGCGCGCCAGGGCGTGCCGCGCGATCCGGGCCGAGGCGGCCTGTCGGCTGCACATGGTCTCCCGGCTGGCGCGCACGTGCACCCAGCGGGTCAACGTGAAGCGGAACGGCTCCCGGCCCCGCGAGACCCGCCGGAAGTACGCCGCCGTGCGGTGGAGGTCGCTGCGCGCGCCCGGGGTCGTCGGGTACGACGGCGGCGCGTCGCCCCAGTAGAGCCGCGCCGCCAGCAGCCTGACCTCGGACGGCGCCGCGTGGTGAGCCGCGGGGGTCGACGCAGGGCTCGTCGCGGGGCCAGCGTGGGTGGCGGGTGAGGGCAGCACGAGGACCGGCGCCACCAGCGCCAGCGCCACCACGCGGAGAACCCCCACGGTCCGACCCCCCATCGACCGGCCCCCAGGGTCCCCCATCCCGCCCCGGACGGCAACCGCCCCGGGAGCCGGTGGTCGTGGAGGTCGCGCCGGCGACGGTCTCAGGCAGCAACCCGCAGCACCGGTGGTTGAGGAGGCCGCGCAGGCGACCGTCTCGACACCACCCCGCGACGTCGGTCGAGCCTGTCGAGACCACGGCCAGAGCCCTGCCGGCCGCCAAGCCCTAGGCTCCCTCAGGTGACCGCCCAGGACCTCGCCCAGGAAGCCGCCGACACCCTCGCCCGCCTCACCGGCGTCGAGCGCCACGACGTCGCCCTCGTGCTCGGCTCGGGGTGGCTCCCTGCCGCCGCCTCGCTCGGGGAGCCCACGGCCGAGATCGCCTCCACCGACCTGCCCGGCTTCTCCGCGGCCGCCGTGAAGGGCCACTCCGGCACCATCCGCAGCCTGGAGGCCGGCGACCGTCGGCTCCTCCTCTTCGGCAGCCGCACCCACTACTACGAGGGCAAGGGCGTGGCCGCCGTCGTCCACCCGGTCCGCACCGCGGCCGCCGCCGGGTGCAGCACGATCGTGCTCACCAACGGCTGCGGAGGCTTGAACCGGGACTGGTCGCCCGGCACTCCGGTGCTGATCCGCGACCACATCAACCTCACGGCCCGCTCCCCCATCGAAGGCGCGCACTTCGTCGACCTCACCGACCTCTACAGCAGCCGCTTGCGCGCCCTGTGTTGCGAGGTCGACCCGACCCTCGACGAGGGGGTCTACGTCCAGTTCCCCGGGCCTCACTACGAGACGCCGGCCGAGATCGAGATGGTGCGCCGGATCGGCGGCGACCTGGTCGGCATGAGCACGACACTGGAGGCGATCGCGGCACGCGAGGCGGGGATGGAGGTGCTCGGCATCTCGCTGGTCACCAACCTCGCCGCCGGCATCTCCGGCGAGCCGCTCGACCATGCCGAGGTGCTGGAGGCGGGACGTGCCGCCGCGACGCGGATGGGAGACCTGCTCGGGCGGATCGTCCCCCGCCTGTGAGCCGTCGCCCCGACCCCGCGGCCGGCGTCTTCGACACCCTGCTCGTGCAGGGTGGGGCACCGGTCGCGCTGGACGCCCATCTCGGCCGCCTCGCCGCCAGCGTCCGCACCTTGTACGACGCCGCCCTCGACGTGGACGCGCTCACGCGCGAGGTCACCGCGGCCGCCACCGGCTCGCCCCTGCAGCGGGTGCGCACCGACGTCGTGCCGGGCGACGCGACGTCCATGACGGCGACCCCGTTGGCCGCGCGTCCGCGTGCGCCTTGGCACCTCCTCCTACGACGTGTCCCCGGCGGGTGGGGAGCGCACAAGTGGCGTGATCGCTCCGCTCTCGAGACCCCGAGCGACCCGGCGACCGATCCCCTGCTCGTCGACGAGCACGACCTCCTGCTGGAGACGGGCCGGGGGAACATCTTCGTGGTCCGCGACGGCGAGGTGGCGACGCCGCCGCTCGACGGCCGCATCCTGCCGGGCGTCACCCGCACCGCCGTGCTCGCGCTGCTCGACGCGCTCGGCATCGCCGCTGCCGAACGGCCGATCGCGCTGGCCGAGCTGGGGGAGGCCGACGAGGTCTTCGCGTCCGGCTCGATCGGCGGCGTGCGCCCGGTGGCGACCTGTGACGCGGCCGGGCCCTGGCCCACCGGGCCGCTGACCCGGGCGGTCGACGACGCCCTCGAGCGCACGTGGGTGGCTGATGGCGACGCCTGACGTCGTGGTCGTCGACCACCACGACTCCTACACCTGGAACCTCGTGCACCTCGTCGCCGCGGTGACCGGCACCCTGCCGACCGTGGTCGAGCACGACGAGGTCGACGCCGACGACGTGCTCGGCTTCTCCCACGTCGTCCTCTCCCCCGGGCCGGGGCACCCGGGCGACCCGCGCGACTTCGGCGTCGGCCGAGAGGTCGTACGACGTGTAGCCGACGGCGCCGACGTGCGCGTGCTCGGCGTGTGCCTCGGGCTCCAAGGCATCGTCACCACGCTCGGCGGAACGGTGGCACGCGTCCGACCCGCGCACGGGGAGGTCGCGGCTGTCGAGCACGAGGGGGCCGGGGTGTTCGCCGGGCTCCCCAGCCCGTTCGCCGCCGTGCGCTACCACTCCCTGGCCGCGGTCCGGATCCCCGCCGACCTCACGGTCACCGCCACCGACGCCGACGGCACCGTGATGGGCGTGCGCCATCGCACCCGGCCACTGGAAGGTGTGCAGTTCCATCCCGAGTCGGTGCTCAGCGAGCACGGCCGCCGGCTCGTCTCGTCGTTCTTGGATGCCGGCGATGGGTGACATCGAGGAGACGTTCCGGACGCTGGCCGCACGGCACGCACGCTGCTTCTGGCTCGACGGCGTCCACGAGCGCGGCTGGCCGGGGCTCGGCCCGGTCGTGGGCTGGCTGGGCGACGACGACGTGTCGCTGACGCTGGACGCGGCAGCAGGTCTGGTGAGCCGCCACGCCTCGGGCGGCACGGAGGTCGTCGGCACCGACGTGTTCGAGGTGCTCGAGGACGAGGTCGCCGCGGGTCCTCCGGATGCGTTCTGGGTCGGCTACCTGGGCTATGCCTCCCGCCCCGACCTGCCCGCGCGGCCGGGCTCGGACCAGCCGGACGCCGCGTGGCTGCGGGTCGACCCGACCCGCCTGCTCGCCATCGAGCCCGACAACCCGACCGCGCGACCGGAGGGCACGTCGTACGACGGGCCGCTGGCCGACGAGCAGTGGTACGCCGGGGCGTTCGACGCCGTGCAGGAGCACCTGCACGCCGGTCGCAGCTACGAGGTCAACCTCACCTACCGGGTCGCCGCCACGGCGGCCATCGAGCCGGTGAGCGCCTATCTGGGTCTGCGTCGTCGCAGCCCCGCGCCGTACGCCGGGTTCCTCCAGCACGACGTCGCGGGTGCACGCGGCTGGCTTCTCAGCGCCAGCCCGGAGCGGTTCGCCGCGATCGACGCCGACCGCACGGTCGAGGCGCGACCGATCAAGGGCACGCTCCCGCGCGGCGCGAGCCCGGACGAGGACCGCGACCTGGCGGCGCGATTGGCGGTCGACCCGAAGTCGCGCGCGGAGAACCTGATGATCGTCGACCTCATGCGCAACGACCTGAGCCGCGTCTGCGACCCCGGCACGGTCGAGGTGCCGTCCTTGATGGCGGTGGAGTCCTACGCCCAGGTCCACCAGCTCGTCTCGGTCGTCACCGGTCACCTGCAGGACGACGTCTCGACGGTCGCCGCGCTGCGCTCGGTCTTCCCACCCGGGTCGATGACCGGGGCCCCCAAGCTGCGCACCATGGAGATCATCGACGAGGTGGAGACCACGCCGCGTGGCGCCTACGCCGGTGCGTTCGGGTGGCTGCGACCCGACGGCCGGGCCGACCTCGCCGTCGTGATCCGCTCGCTGACGACCGCCGGCGACGACCGCTGGGGACTCGGCACCGGCGGCGGCATCACGGTCCGCTCCGAGGCCGCCGACGAGCTCCAGGAGTCCTACGCGAAAGCTCGCGCGATCCTGGGCGTGCTCAGCCCCCGCTGACCTCGACCTCGTCGAGGCCCGGGAGGTCGAGCCGTCTCGCCATCTGCTCGTACGCGCGGGCCGCCTGTACCCGCACCGACCCGTCGGGGTCGTCGAGCGCCGCCAGCACCGCGTCGGCGTGCTCGGTGTCGCCGACCACGCCGAGCGCACGGACGGCGTTCGCGCGCACCCGCGGCAGCTCGTGGCCCACCAGCGCCGACGCCCCTGGGCCGGCGCCGGCCACCTCGTGCTTCGCGGCTACCTTGAGACACATCTCAGCGGGCCGGTAGTGCTGATCGCCGAGGCCGGCGACGACGGCGCCGGTCGCCACGTCGTGCCAGCAGTGCAGGAGCCCGCGGGCGCCCCAGGTGCGGACCCAGTAGTCCTTCCAGACGGCCGGGTCGCGGACCGGGTCGTCGGGCTCCCAGGTGTGGCCGGTCAGGTAGCGCAGCTCCGGCACGTACGTCGTGCGGTCCGCGCCGCCGAGCAGGTCGACGCAGACCTCGACGAACCGGTCGCGCCCCACCAGCGCGTCGAGCTCGCGGATGCGCTCGGCGATCGGCCGGTCACCGTCGGCCGGCGGCGGAAAATAGGTCACGTCCCGATCATGCACCGGCCTACCCTCAGCCATGCTCGTGCAGACCGTGACGCCGTACCCCGATCTCGACGAGCTCCTCGCCGAGCTGCTCGGCCACTGGCAGCGGATCCTCGGCGACGACCTCGTCGGCGCCTACGTCCAGGGGTCGTTCGCCCTCGGCGCCGGGGACCAGCAGAGCGACTGCGACTTCCTGGTCGCGACCCGCGCGCGCCCCGACGCGACGCAGGAGGCTCAGCTGCGGGCACTGCACGACGAGATCCCGACCCGCGACGGCCACTGGTGCCACGACATCGAGGGTTCGTACGCGCCCGCCGACGAGCTCGCCGACGTCGCCCACCTCGGCGCGGCCTGGCTCTTCAACAACCACGGCCACCGCACCCTCGAGTGGGACGACCACTGCAACAGGGCCTACACCCGCTGGCTGCTCCGCGAGCGCGGCTTGACGCTGACCGGGCCCGAGCCGGCGAGCTGGATGTCGCAGGTGCCGCCCGACGCGGTGCGCGAGGAGTCTGCGGCCGCACTGCCGAGCCTGCTCGCCGACCTCGCCACCTGGGTCGACATCGACGCCCTCGCATGGGGTCAGCGTTACGCCGTCGTCACTGCCAGCCGACAGCTCTACACGATCGACACCGCCGAGGTCGCGAGCAAGACCGGGGCTCTCGAGTGGGCCGGTCGTCGCCTCGACCCGCGGTGGCGACCACTGCTCGCCCAGGTGCGTGACGACCGACCCATCGGCTGGGTCCCCGGCCAGCCCCCGCGGCCGGGGTCGGCGGCCGCCGCACGCGCCTTCGTCGAGTACGCCGTGACCTGGGCGGAGCGGCACCACTAGCCTGCGAGGCGTGACCGAGCTGATCGACCGCGCCCACGCCTGGGCCGCCGAGGACCCCGACCCCGTCACCCGCGCCGAGCTCGAGCAGGTGATCGACGCGGTGATCGGCGGGGGTGACGAGGCCGATCTCGCCGACCGGTTCGACGGCACGCTGGAGTTCGGGACCGCCGGCCTGCGCGGCGAGCTGGGCGCCGGCTCCAACCGGATGAACCGCGTCGTCGTGATCCGCGCGGCGGCCGGGCTCGCGGCGTACCTCCGCGACCAGGGCGCCGCCCGCCACGCCCCCGTCGTGATCGGTTACGACGCCCGCCACAACTCCGACGCCTTCGCGCGCGACACCGCCGACGTGATGACCGGAGCGGGGTTCGAGGCGCTCCTGCTCCCGCGGCCCCTGCCGACGCCGCTGCTGGCATTCGCGATCCGCGAGCTCGGATGCGTCGCCGGGATCATGGTGACGGCGAGCCACAACCCTCCCCGCGACAACGGCTACAAGGTCTACCTCGGTGACGGGAGCCAGATCGTGCCCCCGGCCGACGGCGAGATCGCCGCGCGCATCGCCGAGGTCGGCGCGCTCGCGGACGTGGCGCGCACCGGCGGCTGGCGGACCCTCGCCGAGGACGTCGTCGACGCCTACCTCGACACCGTGGCCGGTCTGGCCGGCGACGGGCCCCGCGACCTGCGGATGGTCTACACGCCGTTGCACGGCGTCGGCGGCACCTCGGTGGTGCAGGTGCTCGAGACGGCCGGCTTCGAGGCGCCGTACGTCGTGGAGCAGCAGGAGCAGCCCGACCCGGACTTCCCGACGGTGGCCTTCCCCAACCCCGAGGAGCCGGGGGCGATGGACCTCGCCACTGCTCTGGCCGCGCGGCGCGACGTCGACCTGGTGGTCGCCAACGACCCCGACGCCGACCGGTGCGCCGCCGCCGTGCCGGACGCCCACGGCTGGCGGATGCTCCGCGGCGACGAGGTCGGCGCCCTCCTCGCCCACCACCTGCTCACCACCGGACACCGCGGCACCTACGCGTGCTCGATCGTCTCCTCGAGCCTGCTCGGCAAGATGGCGGCTGCGGCCGGCCAGCCGTTCGCAGAGACCCTCACCGGCTTCAAGTGGATCAGCAAGGTCGACGGGCTCGTCTTCGGTTACGAGGAGGCCCTCGGCTACTGCGTCGACCCCGAGCACGTGAAGGACAAGGACGGCGTCTCCGCGCTGCTCCTCCTCTGCGAGCTGGCCGCCGAGGAGAAGGCCCGCGGCCGCGGGCTGGTCGACGTGCTCGACGACCTCGCCCTCGTCCACGGCCTGCACGCCACCGACCAGCTCTCGGTGCGGGTGACCGACCTGGGCCGGATCGCCGCGGCGATGGACCGGCTGCGTGCGGCGCCGCCCGTGTCGCTGGGCGGTCTCGCCGTCGAGTCGGTCGACGACCTCGCCCGCGGCGACGGCGGACTGCCCCCGACCGAGGGCCTGCGGTACCGCCTGGCCGAGGGCGCGCGGGTCATCGTGCGGCCCAGCGGCACGGAGCCGAAGCTCAAGTGCTACCTCGAGGTCGTCGTGCCGGTGGATCCCGAGGCCGGCGTCGACGCGGCCCGGATCTCCGCGGCGGCGCGGCTGGACGCGCTCCGCGACGACATCAAGGCCGCTGCCGGGATCTAGACGGGCCGCAGCGGTCAGGCGAAGAACAGGGTGACCACGAAGGCCGTCGCGAGCACGGCCAGGGCGCCGATCTCGGGCCACGCCCTGCGGCGGACCGCCTGCGAGCCGAGCTCGTACTCCTCCTCCGAGCGCTCCTCGATCCCGAGGCGCATCCGTTCACGACCGGCCCGGCGCATGATCTCGGTCTCGACGAAGTCGGCGTACTCGAGCTCCTTGCTCTTCACCTCGGTCTGCGCGGCGATCTTGTCGCCAGGCTGGATCCCGGGCGCGAGGATCTGGGAGTTCCCCTGCCACTTCATCTCCGTACGCACGGTCTTGCGCAACGACCGGCCGATCGCGGGGCAGATGTACTTGACCCCGCCCGCGCGCACCAGCAGGTAGCGGCGCACGAGCACGGTGTCGATCCCTGCGAGCGGCACGGTGACGTCCTCGAACATGGTGCGCAGCTCGAGGTCCTCGGAGGTGGCGGTGACGCGCGGCCGGAGCAGCGCAGCCCAGGTGAGCACGCCCACGATCGCGGAGCCGAGGGCGCCGAGCAGGGCGACCGCAGGGCGCTCGGTGAACACGAAGAGGGCGCCGACCGCCACGCTCATCACCAGCCCGAGCACCCCGGTCACCCGCCCGGTGGTGGCTTTGAACGCCAGGACCTCCTCGGACATCGCGCCCCCTTCTCGGTCGGATTCCTCGTGCCGCGCCCACGACTCTATGCTGGCCAGATGACCAGCACAGCCACGGCAGCGGCCGGCCCGGATAACGATTGGGCCGACATCACCGCCTCCGAGGCCTCGTTGCGGCGGTTCCTCCACGGCCTCCCCGGTGTCGACCAGGTGGGCGCCGAGGCCCGTGCGGCGAGCCTCGGGACGCGGTCGATCAAGACCACGGCGAAGGCGTACGCGATCGACCTCGCGATCCGGATGGTCGACCTCACCACGCTCGAGGGCCAGGACACCCCCGGCAAGGTGCGCGCCCTCGCCGCCAAGGCGATGCGCCCCGACCCCGCCGACCCGACGTGCCCGCCCACCGCGGCCGTGTGCGTCTACCCCGACATGGTGGCCACCGCCAAGAACGTCCTCGGCACGTCCGGGGTGCACGTCGCCTCGGTCGCCACGGCGTTCCCGAGCGGCCGGGCCGCCCTCGACGTCAAGCTCGCCGACACCCGCGACGCCGTCGCGGCCGGCGCGGACGAGATCGACATGGTGATCGACCGCGGCGCCTTCCTGGCCGGTCGCTACCAGCAGGTGCACGACGAGATCGTGGCGGTGCGCGAGGCCTCTGGATCCGCGCACCTCAAGGTGATCTTCGAGACCGGCGAGCTCCAGACCTACGACAACGTACGACGCGTCAGCTGGCTGGCGATGATGGCCGGCGCCCACTTCATCAAGACCTCCACCGGCAAGGTGCAGCCCGCCGCCACCCTTCCGGTCACGCTGGTGATGCTCGAGGCGGTGCGCGACTTCCGCGAGCAGACCGGCCAGATGGTGGGTGTGAAGCCCGCGGGCGGCATCCGCACCAGCAAGGACGCCATCAAGTACCTCGTGATGGTCAACGAGGTCGCCGGCCCCGACTGGCTCGACCCGGACTGGTTCCGGTTCGGCGCCTCCACGCTGCTCAACGACCTGCTGATGCAGCGCACCAAGATGCAGACCGGTCGCTACTCCGGTCCCGACTACTTCACCCTGGACTGAGGAGGCACCCGTGGTCTCGACAAGCTCGACCGACGGACGCAGCCCGTTCGAGTACGCCCCCGCGCCCGAGTCGCGCGGGATCGTCGACATCAAGCCGTCGTACGGCCTGTTCGTGAACGGTGAGTTCGTCGACGGCCACGGCCGGAGCTTCAAGACGATCAGCCCCTCGACCGAAGAGGTCCTGGCTGAGATCGCCGAGGCCGACGAGACCGACATCGACGCGGCCGTGAAGGCCGCTCGCCGTGCCCATACGCGGGTGTGGGCACGGATGCCCGGACGCGAGCGTGCCAAGTACCTCTTCCGGATCGCCCGGATCATCCAGGAGCGCGGCCGCGAGCTCGCGGTGCTGGAGTCGATCGACAACGGCAAGCCGATCAAGGAGACCCGCGACGTCGACGTGCCGATCGCCGCCGCCCACTTCTTCTACTACGCCGGCTGGGCCGACAAGCTCGAGTACAGCGGCCACGGCACCGAGAGCCTCGGGGTCGCCGCCCAGGTGATCCCGTGGAACTTCCCGCTGCTGATGCTGGCCTGGAAGATCGCGCCGGCGCTCGCCTGCGGCAACACCGTGGTGCTGAAACCGGCTGAGACGACCCCCCTGACGGCGCTGCTCTTCGCCGAGATCTGCCAGCAGGCCGACCTGCCCGCCGGTGTGGTCAACATCGTGACCGGTGCGGGCGACACCGGGCGCGCCCTGGTCTCCCACGCCGACGTCGACAAGGTCGCCTTCACCGGCTCCACGGAGGTCGGCCGGGCGATCGCCAAGGCGGTCGCGGGCACCGACAAGCGCGTCACCCTCGAGCTCGGTGGCAAGGCCGCCAACATCGTCTTCGACGACGCGCCGCTCGACCAGGCCGTCGAGGGCATCGTCAACGGGATCTTCTTCAACCAGGGCCACGTCTGCTGCGCCGGCTCCCGCCTGCTGGTGCAGGAGAGCGTGGCGGACGACGTGCTCGCACGGCTCAAGCGCCGGATGGCCACGTTGCGCGTGGGTGACCCGCTCGACAAGAACACCGACATCGGGGCGATCAACTCCGCCGAGCAGCTGGCCAAGATCCGCGAGCTCTCCGACATCGGCGAGCAGGAGGGCGCCGGCCGGTGGTCGCCGCCGTGCGAGCTGCCCGACCACGGCTTCTGGTTCCCGCCCACGTTGTTCACCGGGGTCACCCAGGCCCACCGGATCGCCCGCGAGGAGATCTTCGGACCGGTGCTCTCGGTGCTGACCTTCCGCACCCCCGCCGAGGCGGTCGAGAAGGCCAACAACACGCCGTACGGCCTCTCGGCCGGCGTCTGGACCGACAAGGGCTCCCGGATCCTCAAGATGGCCAACGCGCTGCGCGCCGGCGTGGTCTGGGCCAACACGTTCAACAAGTTCGACCCGACCAGCCCGTTCGGCGGCTACAAGGAGTCGGGCTACGGCCGCGAGGGCGGCCGGCACGGCCTGGAGGGATACCTGAAGTGACGCGCGTCGACGTTCGCAAGACCTACAAGCTGTTCATCGGCGGTGACTTCCCGCGCTCGGAGTCGGGCCACTCCTACGTCGTCAACGATGCGCGTGGTCGCTTCGTCGCCAACGCCGCGCTCGCCTCGCGCAAGGACGCCCGGGACGCGGTCGTCGCCGCGCGCAAGGCGTTCCCGGGATGGTCGGGCCGTACGGCGTACAACCGCGGGCAGGTGCTCTACCGGGTCGCCGAGGTGATGGAGGACCGTCGTCCACAGTTCGTCGACGCCGTGCGTCAGGGCGAGGGCGGCACCGCGGCGGCCGCCGGCAAGGTCGTGGACGCCGCGATCGACCGCCTGGTCTGGTACGCCGGATGGGCCGACAAGATCACCCAGGTCGTCGGCAACGCCAACCCGGTGGCGGGCCCGTTCTTCAACCTCTCCACGCCCGAGCCGACCGGCGTCGTCGCCGTGCTGGCGCCGGCGGGATCGAGCCTGCTCGGCCTGGTCAGCGTGGTCGCGCCAGTGGTCGTCACGGGGAACACCGCGGTCGTCGCCGCCTCACCCGACCGGCCGTTGCCGGCGGTGACCTTCACCGAGGTGCTGGCGACCTCCGACGTACCGGGCGGTGTCGTCAACCTGCTCACCGGCACGCTGTCCAACACCGCGCCGACCCTGGCCTCCCACATGGACGTCAACGCGATCGACCTCACGGGGGCGGCGGGCGACCTCGAGCAGGCGACCGCGCTCGAGGTCGCTGCGGCGGAGAACCTCAAGCGCGTACGACGTGCCCCGGCCGCCGAGCCGGACTGGGCCGAGGACCCGGGTCTCGACCGGATGACCGCGTTCCTGGAGACCAAGACCGTCTGGCACCCGATCGGGGTCTGAGCGGGTCCGCGTGCCGCGCCCCGCTGGTTGAGGAAGGTGCGCCAGCGCCTGTCTCGAGACCCGGTGACATCCGCGCCGACCTCGGGGTGGTTTCGAGACGGTCGCAGAGCGACCTCCTCAACCACCGATGTCGCGGTTCCTCGCCGGGCTCGTCCGGCCGACGGGCTCAGTGGTCGACCATCACCGGCCGGTAGTCCACGGTCAGCCGTGAGCCGCCGGCGACGTTGCGGGTGCCGCCGAGCAGGCCGTGCACGTGTCGCGCGCCGGCGGAGAGCGTGACGGTCGCGCGCCGGAACGGGTTCCAGTAGATCCGTCGGGTGCCGGAGGCGTCCTTGACGACGCAGGTGTAGGTGCCCTTGGAGTCGCGCTGGCAGGGCCGCTTCCCGGCGTGGCCCACCAGCGTGCCGTGCATCCAGCCTTGTGTCCGCAGGTAGGTCTTCGCCACGGGCGTGACCTGCGTGGGGTCGGTGGGACGGGTCAGCAGCGTGTTGCCGAGCGTTCCACCATCGCGGAGCGAGCCCCAGTCGTAGCGGTACCAGAAGACCCGCTTCACACCGTTCGCTGCATTGAGGAAGTAGGTGCGCGCGAGGTTCGCGGCCTGTCGGCTCGTCGAGATCCGGGCCGCCCTGGTGCCGCCCTTGGCCCCGGTCTGGAGGCCGTAGTTGATCTCGGTGTCCCAGATCGGCTTGGAGGCCGGGACGCCGTCGCCGTGCAGCTTGCGCTTCACCTCGGTGAGCAGCGCGATGGAGTCCTCGGGGACGCCGAGCCGCTTGCCGTAACGCGGGAGCGGGTAGAGGCTCAGCGCGAGCGCGTCGTAGAAGCGCCAGACCCGGGTCCCCTTCAGGCGCATCCGGTAGTACTTCTGCAGCCAGTCCTGCTGGTAGGGCAGGCGGGTCACCATCGAGGGACCGATCACCCGGGCATGTCCGTCGACCCGGTTGCGCACGTCGTACACGATCTTGCTGAGCCGCGCCATCGCGCCCATGGAGCCGGTCCAGAACGTCGCGATGTTCGCCTCGTTCCAGACCTGGTAGTTGGTGATGCCCCGCGTGCCGTTGAAGACCTTGTAGCGGTGCATGAGGGCCGAGACGAACTCCCGGTAGCGGGCCAGGTTGCGCGGCGGCTCGAGCGGGTCGCTGGAGTAGAACGACGGCGTCATCGCGACCACCATCGTCACCTCGGCGTGCGCCGCCTGGGCCTGGCTCACCAACCGGTCGAGCGTCGTCCACGTGTAGTGGTGCGGGGTGAGCTCGATCTCGCGCCACTGCACGCCGACGTCCCAGAGCCGGACGGAGCCTTCGTGGAGGTGGGTGAACGATCGTGAGAGGGCCGGGACCGTCTTCAGGCTGGACCCGTCGTGCACGCCGAACAGCCGGTGGGAGACGTGCACCTGGTTCGCGGTCGCGGCACTGGACGTCACGGCCAGGGTCCCGCCGAGGGCGCCGGTGACCGCCACGATCGTAGAGACCGACCAGGTGGCCGCGGCGCGCAGCGTGGAACGCGAAGGAGGGTGGAAGGGCACGAGGAGGAACCCTACGTGCTCGACCTGACCAGCACGGGATTCGCGCCGACCTTGAGCTTCGTCCCGCCCTTGACCTGGTGGGTCGCGCCGAGCTCGTCGACCTTCTTCGTGGCCGAGTGCACCAGCGTCACGACTCCGGTCCGGTAGGGGTTCCAGTAGACGCGCCCCACGCCGTGCCGGTAGCGGATCACGCAGGTGTAGGTCCCCTTGCGGTCGGCAGCGCACGGACGCTTGGTCGGCGTGCCGACGAGCGTGCCGGCCATCCAGGACTGCACCCGCGTGAACGCCTTGCCGGCTGGGGTGAGGACCCCCGCGGCGCGGTTGGTCGGGTTGGTCAGGAGCGTGTTGGCGATGGTCCCGCCGGCCGGCATGGTGCCCATGTCGTAGGCGTACCAGAACACGCGCTGCACGCCGGCGGCCGCGTTCAGCAGGTAGGTGCGCATCACGTACGCCACCTGGCGTGACGCCGGGATCGGGGTGGCCGGCGTACCGGCCGTGGCGCCGGTGTGGAGGCCGTAGTTGACCTCGTTGTCCCACAGCGGCATCCGCGCGGGCACCTTGTCCTTGGTCAGGAAGCCGCGCACCGTGCGGAGGATGGCCATGGAGTCCTCCGGGGTCGCCGGGCGGGTCTTGCGACCGACCGGCGCGGTGTCCAGCGGGTACAGGCTGAAGCCCAGCGCGTCGACGTACCTCCAGACCGGCTTGCCGCCGACGGAGAGCTGGTAGAACTGCTGGATGTACCTCTGCTGGTAGCCGAGCCGCGCCACCATCGACGGCCCGATCAGGTGGGCACCGGGGTCGACCTGCTGGCGGACCTCGGCGGCGGCCTGCACGAGCTGGGCCATCTGCGCCTGGGTGCCGGTCCAGAACGTCGAGATGTTGGCCTCGTTCCAGATCTGGTAGTTCGCGATGCCGCGACGGCCCGGGCCGAAGAAGTTCTTGTAGTGCGCCATCACCGCGGAGAGGTAGGCCTTGAACGCCGCCGGGTCGGGTGCGTCGGTCGGCGCGGTGTGACCCGGGGTGGCGGCCGCCCACGCGGGCGTCATCGCGACCACGAGCGTGACCTCGGCGCCTCGTGCGTGGGCCGCGGTGACGATCTGGTCGAGGCGGGTGAAGGTGGTGGTGCCGCTGGTCGGCTGCATGTCGGCCCAGGTGGTGCCGGCGTCCCAGAGCCGGATCGCACCGGTGCCGGGGCGCGACAGGGAGTTCAGGGAGTAGTCGTGGACGCCGAACAGTCGCTTGTCGACCTTCACCGTGATCGGCTTGGCCCGATGGGTCGTCGCGCTGGTCGGGCTGGCGTCGCCGGCCCCGCTGGGCGCGTTGACGGCGGACGCGGACTGGTCGGCGGCGAGGGCGGCGAGCGAGACGGCGAGGGAGACGGCGAGCGCGGACGCGACGAGCACGCCGAGACGCGCCGTACGAGACCGAGGTGACGACACGGACATGCCAGCAGTATCGGAAACGAGGTCCGGGGCCCGCAGGAGAATGCCCGAAGACTGACCGAACGGTCGGGGCCCTGGTCCCGGCCGTCGCTCGACCCGGCACAATGACGCGGTGCCCCCTCCGGTCCCGGCCCGCGTCGTCGTGCTGGCCGGACCCTCGGGCGTGGGCAAGTCACGGCTGGCCGCGGCCACGGGCCTCCCGGTGCTCCGGCTCGACGACTTCTACCGCAGCGGCGACGATCCCCTCCTCCCCGTGATCGACCACGGCGCGAACGCCGGGCTGGTCGACTGGGACGACCCGCGGTCGTGGCACGCCGATGCGGCGGTGCAGGCCATCTGCGACCTCGCGGTGACGGGCCGGACCGTCGCCCCGATCTACGACATCAGCCGCAACGGCCCGAGCGGCACCCACGAGGTCGACCTCGCTGGTGCGCGCCTGTTCATCGCCGAGGGGATCTTCGCCCAGGAGATCGTCTCGGCGTGTGCCGAGCGCGACGTGCTCGGTGCCGCCCTGTGCCTGCGCCAGCACCCGCTCGTGACGTTCTGGCGGCGCCTGACCCGCGACCTCCGCGAGCACCGCAAGCCCCCGCTCGTGCTGGTCCGGCGCGGCTGGGCGCTGATGCGCGACCAGCAGCGGGTGATCGACGCCGCGGTCGCCCGCGGGTGCACCCCGGTCACACCCCGCGAGGCGACCGAGCGGATCCGGGCGCTGGGTCAGTCGGCCGGCGGCGTCCAGACGTAGGAGGGCCGGCCGCCGGGTGCCGTGCGCAGCCGCCGCCGATCGACAACCTCGGCCCACGGGCCCGGAGGCTCCAACGCGGGGGCGCTCTCGCCGAGCCGCACCAGGTCGGCCGCGAGGACGACGTAGCCCAGGTAGGTCGCGACGAACGGCAGCGACCCTGCCACGCGGATCCGCACCGAGGTGAGGGCCGCTCCGAGCGGCGTCAGCGGCCGCTGCCGGGCCAGTGCCTCGCTCACCTGCACCGCGACCTCGCCCCAGGGTCGGGTCAGGTCGAGCGTCACGTTCCGCGGCAGGCGGGCGACGTAGAGCCCGTGCGGACATGCACGTGCGAGATCCCGGGGGTCGACCTTCTCCCGCAGGCGCAGGTCCTGGACGGCCGCCTCGTCGTAGGTCCGTGCCCCAGCCACGATCGGACCCCGCCCGGCGATGCCGGTCCGGAGGAGGAGCCTGACCTGCTCGTCGGAGGAGACGAGGTCGCGCAGGTGCGTCGCAGCCTGCCGTCCGCTCACCCACACGCCGTCACGCTAGGCCGGATCCCTCCGTCTCTGCGGCCGCGATCGAAGCGGCTGTGGAGAGAGGCCTCTGCCACGGCGCAAGGTCCGTGAGTAGTACGTCTTGGGGGGCAGGCGCCCCCCAAGACGTACTACTCCCGCGGGACTCCTCCGCCGATGCCCTCAGCCGGCGCCCATCGTCAGATAGCCCGGCTTGATCACGTCGTCGATGATCGCAAGCCGCTCGTCGAAGGGCAGGAACGACGACTTCATCGCGTTGATCGTGAACCACCGCAGATCGTGCAGGCCGTAGTCGAACGCCTCGCACAGGGCATCCATCTCCGAGGTCATCGAGGTCTGGCTCATCAACCGGTTGTCGGTGTTGACCGTGACCCGGAAGCGGAGCGAGGTGAGCAGGCCGATCGGGTGCTCGGCGACGGACTCGGCGGCGCCGGTCTGCACGTTGGAGGCCGGGGCGAGCTCGAGCGGGATCCGCTTGTCGCGCACGTACGCCGCGAGCCGGCCGAGGTGCGGGACGCCCTCGTCGTCGACGGTGATGTCGTCCACGATCCGCACCCCGTGCCCGAGCCGGTCGGCGCCGCACCACTGGATCGCCTCCCAGATCGACGGCAGCCCGAAGGCCTCACCGGCGTGGATGGTGAAGTGGAAGTTCTGCCGCTGGAGGTACTCGAACGCGTCGAGGTGCCTGGTGGGAGGGAAGCCCGCCTCGGCGCCGGCGATGTCGAAGCCGACCACGCCGGCATCGCGCCACTTCACCGCGAGCTCGGCGATCTCGCGCGAGCGCGCCTGGTGGCGCATCGCGGTGAGGAGCTGGCGGACGACGATCCGCCCGCCGGCATCGGCCATCCCCGCCTCGAAGCCCGACCGCACCGCGTCCACGACCTCGTCGAGGGCGAGGCCACTGCCGACGTGCTGCTCCGGTGCGTAGCGGACCTCGGCGTACACCACGCCGTCGGCCGCCAGGTCGGCCACGCACTCCCGGGCGACGCGCTCGATGGCGGCCTCGGTCTGCATCACCGCCACGGTGTGGTCGAACGTCTCGAGGTAGCGGACCAGCGAGCCGGAGTCGGCCGACTCCGCGAACCACCGGCCGAGCGCGTCGGCGTCGTCGGCAGGCAGCTCGTGGCCGACCTGGTCGGCGAGCTCGAGCACCGTCGCCGGACGCAGCCCGCCGTCGAGGTGGTCGTGGAGCAGCACCTTGGGCGCCTCACGGATCTGGTCGCGGCTCGGGCGGCCGGGGGGCGCGTGGGGGGTTGGGCTAGGTTCGGCCATGTCCCAGATCCTCGCAGACCCCCCGATGGCGTCGGTCGGCCTGTCGAGACCACGGCCCGATCCAGGAGCATCGATGCGCATCCTCGACAAACTCGACGAGCTCGCCGGTCTGACCGGCCAGGAGCTCGGCACCAGCGACTGGCTGGAGATCGACCAGGACCGGGTGAACCGCTTCGCCGACGCCACCGGCGACCACCAGTGGATCCACGTCGACGTCGAGCGTGCGGCGTCCGGCCCGTTCGGCGGCACCATCGCGCACGGGTACCTGACGCTGTCGCTGGTCCCCCTCCTCGGCAGCCAGGTGTTCTCCCTCGAGACCCCGGGCGCGAAGCTGAACTACGGCGTCAACAAGGTCCGCTTCCCCCACCCGGTGCGCGTCGGCTCGCGCGTCCGCGACCACGTGACGATGGGTGAGGTGACCGACCTGCCGGCCGGCAAACAGCTCACCTTGCGCCACACCATCGAGATCGAGGGTCAGGCCAAGCCCGCCTGCGTCGCCGAGACCGTGGTCCTCCTCCTCCCCTGACCCACCGCCGGCACGGGGTGGTTTCGAGACGGTCGCAGAGCGACACCCGCTGGTTGAGGAAGGCGCTCCGGCGTCCACCGCTGGTTGAGGAAGGCGCGCTAGCGCCTGTCTCGAAACCCGGTGACCCCGAGCTCGCCCGTCTCGAAACCCGATGACGCCCGATCTCAGCCGATCCGGTCGATCAGCAGCGGCTGGGCGTCGTACGACGACCCCTCGCCCACGTCGTAGCCGCCCTCGAGCGCCTCGAGTGCCCGGGCGAAGCGGCCGGGCTCGTCGGTGAGGAGCGTGAAAAGCGGCTCCCCCTCGCGTACGGCGTCACCCGGGCGGGCGTGCCAGACCACACCGGCGCCGGCCTGGACGGCGTCCTCCTTGCGGGCGCGGCCGGCCCCCAGCCGCCATGCGGCCAGCCCGACCGCCATGGCGTCGAGGCGGGTGAGGGTGCCCGACGCCGGCGCGGGTACGACGTGCGACTCGCGGGCCGTGGGCAGGGACGCGGACGGGTCGCCGCCCTGCGCGCTGATCATCGCGCGCCAGCTGTCCATGGCCGATCCGTCGGCCAGCTTCTCGGCGGGATCCACGTCGGACCGACCGGCGCCGGCGAGCATCTCGCGGGCCAGTGCGAGCGTCAGCTCCACCACGTCGGCCGGCCCGCCGCCGGCCAGCACCTCCACCGACTCCGCGACCTCGACCGCGTTGCCGGCGGTGAGGCCCAACGGCGTGGACATGTCGGTCAGCAGCGCGACGGTGTGGACGCCGGCGTCCTGTCCGAGCGCCACCATCGTCGAGGCCAGCTCGCGCGCCGCATCGGCGGTGGTCATGAAGGCGCCGGTGCCCACCTTCACGTCGAGCACCAGCGCGCCCGTGCCCTCGGCGATCTTCTTCGACATGATCGACGAGGCGATCAGCGGGATGGCGGGCACCGTGCCGGTCACGTCGCGCAGGGCGTAGAGCTTCTTGTCCGCAGGAGCCAGGCCGTCGCCGGCCGCGCAGATCACCGCGCCGACCGACTCGAGCTGGGCGAGCATCTCCTCGTTCGACAGCATCGCGCGCCAGCCGGGGATCGACTCCAGCTTGTCGAGCGTGCCGCCGGTGTGGCCGAGCCCGCGCCCGCTCAGCTGGGGCACCGCGACCCCGCACGCAGCCACCAGCGGCGCGAGCGGCAGCGTGATCTTGTCACCGACCCCGCCGGTCGAGTGCTTGTCGGCGGTCGGGCGCGAGAGCGACGAGAAGTCCATCCGCTCCCCCGACGCGATCATCGCGGCCGTCCAGCGGCTGATCTCGCGCCGCGTCATCCCGTTGAGCAGGATCGCCATCGCCAGGGCAGACATCTGCTCATCGGCGACCTGTCCGTGGGTGTAGGCGTCGACCACCCAGTCGATCTGGCTGTCGCCGAGCTCGCTGCCGTCGCGCTTGGCACCGATCACCTCCACGGCGTCGTGTCCGGGGTCAGGCGCCATCGACGGCCTCCAGGTCCTCGGGTCCGAACGCGTCGGGCAGCACCTCGGCCATCCGGCGTACGCCGTGCGTGGTCATCAGCTGCAGGTCGGCACCGCCGTTCTCCCACAGGATCTGGCGGCACCGGCCGCACGGCATGATCACGTCGCCCGCGCCGTTGACGCAGACCACGTGGGTCAGCCGCCCACCACCGGTCGCGTGGAGCGAGCTGACCATGCCGCACTCCGCGCACAGCACCACGCCGTACGCCGCGTTCTCGACGTTGCACCCGACCAGCACCCGTCCGTCGTCGGCGACACCGGCGGCCCCCACCGGGTAGTGGGAGTACGGCGCGTAGGCGCGGTGGGAGACCGCCACGGCGGCCTCGTGCAACGCGTCCCAGTCGAAGGAGTCCGCTCCGTCGGTCGAACCTGTCGAGACCACAGTGCCCCCTACTCCTTCACGTAGGGCTCGCCGTCGGCCGCCGGTGCCCGCACCTTCCCGACCAGCCCGGCCACCGCGACGATCGTGGCGATGTAGGGCAGCATCGCGATGAAGGCGGACGGGATCGACGGGGCGTTGATCGACATCGTGACCTGCATCGCCGAGGCGAAGCCGAACAGCAGGGCCGCCGCGACGGCACCGCGCGGGCTCCACCGGCCGAAGATCAGTGCCGCCAGGGCGATGAAGCCCGCCCCGGAGGTGATGTTCTTCTGGAACTGGCCGACCTGGAAGATGAAGTAGGAGCCGGCCAGACCGGCGATGGCGCCGCCGATGATCACATTGCGGTAGCGCATCGCGATCACGTTGATGCCGACCGTGTCGGCCGCCTTGGGATGCTCGCCGACAGCCCGGGTGCGCAGGCCCCAGCGGGTCCGGAACAGCCAGACGTCGACCGCGACGATCAGGATGTAGGTGAGGTAGACGATCACGGTCGTGTCGAAGAACAGCGGACCGATCACCGGGATGTCGCCGAGCAGCGGGATCTTGATGTTCTCCAGCAGCGGCGGCTCGTTGAGGGACGCGGCGTGGGGCTGCATGAACGCGTCGTAGAAGAACCCGGTCAGGCCCGCAGCGAAGACGTTGAGCACGACCCCGAGGACCACCTGGTTGACGAAGTAGCGGATCGCGAACACCGCGAGCAGACAGCCGACCAGGGCGCCGGCGAAGGCACCCGCGGCCATGCCCGCCGTGGCTCCGAGCAGCGTCCCGATGAGGGCGGCCGTCCAGGCGCCGGCGAGCATCTGGCCCTCGATCGCGACGTTGATGACCGCCGACCGCTCGCACATCACGCCACACAGCGCACCCAGGATCAGCGGCACGGCCAGGTTGATGCTGCTGGTCAGCAGGCCGACGACGTCGACGAAGGCGAACGAGCTGGCGGAGGCGAGCCAGCAGATCAGCGCCACCACGAACAGCCCGAGGCCTGCACCCATGACCGCCCCGAACCAGCGACGGTTCGGGGCGACCAGCCAGAGCACGCCCAGGGCGATGATGACGACGCCCGCGATCCAGGCCACGGGGACGGCGGGCACGGTGAAGTGGGGCACGTGGGCGGTGTTGAGCGCTCCCAGCCGGATGGTCGCGTCCTGGTCGTGGTGTCCGTCCAGCCCGAAGCGCCAGATCGTCACCAGCCCGAGGACCACCAGCGACAGGCCGGCGCCGAGGCGCTGGGCTCGGGAGACGGGAGCCCGGGTGACGACGTGCTCGACGACGAGCTCGTCGGTGGGCTGCGGTGACGGTTGCTGGGCCATGGTCGTCATCCGTTCCACCCCTTCGCCAGCTGGCCGCCGACCACGCTGGACGGCCCCTTGAGCCGGAACATCACGCGGACCAGCATCGGGGCTGCGATGAACAGCACGATCAGGGACTGGATCACCTGCACCAGGTCGATCGGGGTGCCGGTCGCCGACTGCATCTGGGTGCCGCCCGCGTGGAGCGCGCCGAACAGCAGTCCGGCCGCGATGATGCCCTTGGGATTGGCCCGGCCCAGCAGGGCGACGGTGATCGCGTCGAACCCGATGCCCGCGTCGATGTCGCCGGTGAGCTGGCTGTTGGTGCCGAGGATCTGGCTGACCCCGGCCAGCCCGCTCAGGGCACCGGCGATCAGCATCACGGTGATGTAGCTGTTCTCGACGCTCATGCCGGCGGTCCGGGAGGCGAACTGGTTCGCACCGACGGCTCGCAGCCGGAACCCGAGCGTGCTCTTCTCGATCAGCCAGTAGACGAACCACGCGGACAGCAGCGCCAGGATCAGGCCGGAGTGCACGCGCACGCTGTTGCCGAGCAGCGGCGGCAGCTGTGCGCTGCCGAAGACGCGGTTGGAGATCGCCTGCCCGTACGGCGGCGCCTGGAAGCCCTTGACCGACAGCAGGTAGGCCAGGAAGTAGACCGCGATGTAGTTGAGCATGATCGTGGTGATGACCTCGTGGGCGCCGGTCTTGGCCTTGAGCAGGCCAGCCAGGCCGCCCCACAGCGCGCCGCCGAGCATGCCGGCGAGGACCGCGAGCACCAGGTGCAGACCGGGTGCGAGATGCCAGTGGAACCCGACGAAGCCGGCGAAGACCGCGCCCATGATGACCTGGCCCTGGCCACCGATGTTGAACAGGCCGGCGCGGAACGCCAGGCCCACCGAGAGGCCGCCGAGGATCAGGGGGGTCGCGTTGGTGAGGGTCTCGGAGATCGGGCCCGCGTAACCCGCCAGGGTGCCCTTCGACGCCGTGTGGGGATTGAAGATCGCGCCCTGGAACAGCGCGACGTAGCCCTTCCAGATGGCGGTGAAGCCGTACTGGAAGGTGTCCCAGGGGTACTGGAAGAAGTAGTGGGACGCGTCCTGGGTCCGGGGGTCGGCCACCGCGATCAGGATGCCGCCGAGCACCATCGCGGTGATGAACGCCAGCAGGGTGACGATGAGGCTGCTGCTGCTCAGCCTGGCCCAGAAGCCGGTGGGCTCGGGTGCCTGGTCCGGCGGCGGCGCAGCGGCTGCCTGCGGGTCCGCGGCGGGATCGACGGTCTGGTCGCTCACGGAGCCGACACCTCCTTGTCCTGGTCGCGCCCCTGGTCGGGACCGGGCGGCTCGGTGACGTTGCCGGCCATCAGCAGGCCGATCTCGGCCGGGTCGGCACCCGCCGGCATCTCGCCGATGATCCTGCCGCGGTACATGACCCCGATCCGGTCGGCGAGGCCGAGCACCTCGTCGAGCTCGGTGGACACCACGATGACCGCGGCGCCGTTGTCGCGCTCGGCGACGATCCGCTTGTGGACGAACTCCATCGAGCCGACGTCGAGGCCGCGCGTGGGCTGGGCCACGATCAGCACCTTCAACGGTCGTGACAGCTCGCGCGCGAGGACGACCTTCTGCTGGTTGCCGCCCGACAGCGTCGAGGCGGGGTGGTCGATCGACGAGGTGCGGACGTCGAACTCCTCGACCCGCTCGGTGGCGTTCTGCCGGATCCGGTCGAGGTCGAGGGACAGGCCGCGGGAGAACGGCTCGCGGTGGTAGAGGTCGAGCACCAGGTTCTCGGCGACCGAGAAGCTGCTGACGAGACCGTCGTGCAGGCGGTCCTCGGGCACGTAGCCCACGCCCAGCCCGATCATGGCGTCGATGCCGGCCCGTGTGACGTCCCGGCCCTCGAGGAGCACCGAGCCGGACTCCACGGTCTCGAGGCCGACCAGGGCCTCGGTCAGCTCGGTCTGCCCGTTGCCCTGCACCCCGGCGAGGGCGTAGATCTCGCCGCCGCGCACCGAGAAGCTGACGCCGTCGACGGTCACCTGGCCGGTGTGGTCGACCACCCGCAGGTCGTTGACGGTGAGGATCTCCTCGCCCGGCTCACGGGCCTCCTTCTCGATCTCGAGCTTGACCGGCCGACCGACCATCAGCGAGGCCAGCTCGGCCGAGGTGGAGGTCGGGCTCGCCTCGCCGACCACCTTGCCCCGGCGGATGACGGTGATCCGGTCGGCCACCGCTCGGACCTCGCGCAGCTTGTGGGTGATGAAGACGATCGAGGTCCCGCCCTCCTTCAGGGAGCGCATGATCTCGATCAGGTCGTCGGTCTCCTGCGGCGTGAGCACCGCGGTGGGCTCGTCGAGGATCAGCACCTGCGCGTCGCGGACGAGGGCCTTGATGATCTCCACGCGTTGCTGGACGCCCACGGGGAGGTCCTGGATGAGGGCGTCGACCGGGACCTGGAGGCCGTAGCGCTCGGAGACCTCGCGGACCTCGTTGCGGGCTGCCCGCTTGTTGAGGAACCCGAAGCGCGTGCGCTCGTGGCCCAGCTCGACGTTCTCGGCGACGGTGAACACCGGGATCAGCATGAAGTGCTGGTGCACCATGCCGATGCCGGATCGCATCGCGTCGCCCGGGCCGCCGAAGGCCACCGGCTCGCCGTCGATGAGGATCTCGCCCTCGTCGGGCTGGTAGAGGCCGTAGAGCACGTTCATCAGGGTGCTCTTGCCGGCGCCGTTCTCCCCGAGCAGTGCGTGGATCTCGCCGGGCTCGACGACCAGGTCGATGGAGTCGTTGGCGACCAGGTCGCCGAACCGCTTGGTGATGCCGCGGAGCTCGAGCCTCACGTAGGGACCTCCCCCATCGTCGCACCTGATCCTCTCACTCGCCCGAGCGCGCCGACCTCATCATGGCCTACGGCGCCGGGACATGCCGAGGGGGAGCACCGGGTGTCCGGTGCTCCCCCGTGGCTGGTAGCCGTGGGTCATGCCCGAAGGCGCGACCTCACTGCGGCTGGCTGGGCGATGCGATGTTGATCTTCCCGGAGATGATGTCGGCCTTGACCTGGTCGAGCTGGTCCTTGAGGTCCTGCGAGACCTTGCTGTCGAAGTCGTGGAACGGCGCGAGGCCGGTGCCGTCGTTCTCGAGCGTGCCGATGTAGTTGCCGGTCGGGAAGGTGCCCGTGGCGGCCTGCGTGGCGTACTCCTGGACCGAGCCGGTGAGGTTCTTGGTCACCGAGGTCAGGAAGTACTTGCAGTACTGCGGGACGCTCTCACAGCCGTCGGTGTCGACCCAGATCACGGACAGCTGGCCGTTCGAGGCCTGCGCGGCAGCAGCCGAGCCGACGCCCGTGCCACCGGCGACCGGGAAGACGATGTCCGCACCCTGCTGCTGGAACTGCTGGGTGATCTGCTTGCCCTTGTTGGCGTCGGTGAACGAGTTGGCGAACGTGCCGCCCTTCTGGTTCTTCTCGTCCCAGCCGAGCACCTTGACGTTCTTGTTGTTCTGGGAGTTGTAGTACTGCACGCCCTCCCAGAAGCCGTCCATGTAGATGGTCACCGGCGGGATGTTGAGACCGCCGTACGTCGCGACCGTGCCGGTCTTGCTCATGCCGGCCGCGAGGTAGCCACCGAGGAAGCCGCCCTGCGCGGTGTTGTACTGCAGGCCGTAGACGTTCGGGCCCGAGGACGACGAGTCGATCTGGGCGTACTGCTGCTTGGGGTTCTTCTTGGCGATCTTGGTGACGGCGTCGGTCATCAGACCGCCGACCGCGATCACGGTGTCGCAGCCCTTGTTGGTCTCCGCGGTCAGGTTCGGGGTGTAGTCGTTCTGCGACGACGACGGCACGTAGGAGATCTTGATGTTCGGGTTGGCCTTGTTCGCGGCCTGGAGCCCGCCCCACGAGGACTGGTTGAACGAGTGGTCGTCGACGCCACCGACGTCGAGCACCATGCACGCCTTGAGGCTTCCGCTCGCGGCGGTGGTGTCTGAACTGCTGGGCGACGGCGAGGTGTCGGTGGCGTTGCTGGAATCGGCGGGCTTGGAGCACCCGGCGAACAGCAGAGACGCAGCACCCACAGCCGCAAAGATCTTGAAGGCGTGGCGCAAGAGATTCTCCTCAATCGACCCCACCCCCCATGGGGCGGGAAAATGTTCGGGCTCACCCTAGTGCACACGAGCGCGTATCCAACGCGCCAGGGCCCCAGACCTCCGAGTGTGACCGAACGGTGACCCGGACGAGCCAGGAGTGGCCCGACGGCGACGGTTCATCCGACCTCGCGAGGCGTCAGAGAGACTCGAGCGCCACCGTCGCCAGGAGCTTGGCCGCCAGGCTCGTCGCCCGCTCGTCGATGCGCAGATTGCCCTGGTGGATGTCGTACGTCGGGCCGCCGGGCTCGCGGGTGCCGAGCCGGCCCATGGCCCCGGGCACGCGGGTGAGGTACCACGCGAAGTCCTCGCCCCCGAGGCTCTGCGCGGTGGGTGCCCGACCGTCGGGCCCGAGGACCCCGTCGACCGCCCGCGCGAGCAGCGCGACACAGGCCGGGTCGTTGACCACCGGGGGCACGCCGCGCTTGTAGTCGACGTCGGCCTCCACGCCGTAGGGCGCCAGGATCTCGCGCACGTAGGTGCGGATGCGCTGCTCCATGTCGCTCCAGGCGACCGCGTCGAGCATCCGGACCGTGCCACCGAGGTAGCCGGAGTCGGGGATCACGTTGGTGGCCCGACCCGCCTCGACCCGGCCCCAGACGACGCTCACGCCCGCACGCGGGTCGAGCCGTCGGGAGAGCACGGCCGGCAGCTCGGTGACGAGCTTGGCCAGCGAGAACGTGAGGTCCTCGGTCAGGTGCGGCCGGCTCGTGTGGCCGCCGCTGCCGGTGAGCCGGATCTCGAGCTGGTCGGCCGCGCCCGTGATGGGACCCTCGCGCAGGCCGACGCGCCCGAAGTCGATCGTGGGGTCGCAGTGGAGGCAGAAGATCCGGCTGACGTCGTCGAGCGCACCGAGGTTCATCAGCCGCAAGGCGCCGCCGGGCATGACCTCCTCCGCCGGCTGGAACAGCAGCCGCACGCGACCCGGCAGGAGCCCGGCGGCGTGCACCTCGGCCAGCGCGAAGCCCGCGCCGAGGAGTGCTGTGGTGTGGACGTCGTGCCCGCACGCGTGGGCCACGCCGGGCACCTGGCTCGCCCACGGGTCGCCGGTGGTGTCGTTGAGCGGGAGCGCGTCGAGGTCGGCGCGCAGCGCCACGCGGGCTCCGGAGTCCCCCAGGTCGGCGATCAGCCCGGAGTCGCCGGCGCGCGTGAGGCGGAAGCCGACCTGATCGAGGTGGTGGCTGACGAGATCGGTGGTGCGGGTCTCGTGCCACGACAGCTCGGGGTGGGCGTGGAGGTCACGACGGAGGTCGAGGAGGTCGTCGGCGTGCTTGTCGACCACCGTCTCGACCAGGGCGAGCGCGGCGTGGGTGGACATGTCCCGACGAGGTTAGTTCACCGGTTCGCCGGTGTCCCCATCCGCCTCGCCGTCGTACGCCGCGACGATGCGGTCGGCGGCGGCCACCGCCGGCAGTTCACCTCCGAGCACCGCCTGGCGCACCTGCGCCCGCACCCGTCGTACCGGCTCGGAGCGGCGGAGCCGCTGCTCGAGCTCGTCGCGCACCAGCGCCCAGGCGAACTCCAGCTGCTGGTGGGCGCGCTTGTCGGCGAGCCCGTCCGCGCCGAGGCGGGTCCGGTGGCCCAGCACCTCCGCCCAGACGGCGTCGACGCCGTCACCGGACAGGCCCGAGCAGGTGATCACCGCCGGCGCGGCCTCGCGGCCGTGCACCAGGCGCAGCGCCCCCGACAGCTCGCGGGCCGCCACCTGGGCCTCGGTACGACGGTCGCCGTCGGCCTTGTTGACCGCGATCACGTCGGCGAGCTCGAGGATCCCACGCTTGATCCCCTGCAGCTGGTCACCGGTGCGTGCCAGGGTCAGGAACAGGAAGGTGTCGACCATGCCCGCCACCGTGGTCTCCGACTGCCCGACGCCGACGGTCTCCACGAGCACCACGTCGTACGCCGCGGCCTCGAGCACGAGGATCGCCTGGCTGGTCGCCCGGGCCACGCCACCGAGCGTGCCCGCGCTCGGGCTGGCCCGGATGTAGGCGTCGGGATCGGTCGCGAGCGTCGGCATCCGGGTCTTGTCGCCGAGCACCGAGCCGCCGGTGCGCTGGCTGCTCGGGTCGACCGCCAGCACGCCGACGCGGTGGCCCGCCGCGGTCAGCTGCCGCCCGAGGGTCTCGATGAAGGTCGACTTCCCGACCCCGGGCAGGCCCGAGATGCCCACGCGCACGGCCGGCTCGGGCGGTGCCTCGAGCGCCGCGAGGAGGGCGCGCGCCTCAGCCCGGTGGTCGGGGTGGCTGGACTCCATCAGGGTGATCGCGCGGCTCACCGCCGCCCGCCGGCCCGCCCGGATGCCCTCCGCGAGCGAGTCCGATGACGCCATCAGTGGCCCAGCTGCTCGCGCAGCCGGGCGAGCAGATCGAGCGCCGAGGCAGCGATCACGGTGCCGGGCAGGAAGACCGCGGCTGCGCCCATCCCCTCGAGCGTCGGGACGTCGCTGGGCGGGATGACCCCGCCGATCACGACCATGATGTCGCCGCGTCCGTGGTCGGCCAGGGCCTTCTTCAGCGCCGGCAGCAGGGTGAGGTGACCGGCGGCCAGGCTGCTGACCCCGACGATGTGCACGTCGGCGTCGACGGCCTGCTGGGCGACCTCCTCCGGCGTCGAGAAGAGCGGCCCCACGTCGACGTCGAAGCCCATGTCGGCGAACGCGCTGACGATCACCTTCTGACCACGGTCGTGACCGTCCTGGCCCATCTTGGCGATCAGGATCCGCGGGCGCCGGCCCTCGGACTCCTCGAACGCCGCGGTCTCGCCGAGCACCTGCTGGACGAGGGCGTCGCCGGCGGAGCCGGACTCGTCCCTGAACACACCGGAGATCGTACGGATCGTCGCCTGGTGGCGGCCCCACACCTGCTCCAGCGCACCGGTGATCTCACCGACGGTGGCCTTGGCACGGGCCGCCTCGACGGCGAGCGCGAGCAGGTTGTCTCCCTCACCCTCAGGTGCCTCGGCAGCGCGCGTCAGCGCGCCCAGGGCGCGGCGAACGTCGTCGTCGTCGCGCTCGGCGCGCAGCCGCTCGAGCTTGGCGATCTGGTGGCGGTAGACGTCGTCGTTGTCGACCCTGCGCACGTCGAGCGGGTCCTCGTCGGGGAGGCGGTAGGTGTTGACCCCGATCACGGCCTGCGCGCCGGAGTCGATCCGCGCCTGGGTCCGCGCTGCGGCCTCCTCGATGCGGAGCTTCGGGATTCCCTCCTCGATCGCCTTCGACATGCCGCCGGCCCGCTCGACCTCGCAGATGTGGGCCCAGGCTCGCTCGGCGAGGTCGTGGGTGAGCCTCTCGACGTAGTAGCTGCCGGCCCAGGGGTCGATGGTCCACGTCGTGCCGCTCTCCTGCTGGAGCAGGAGCTGGGTGTTGCGGGCGATCCGCGCGCTGAAGTCGGTCGGCAGCGCGATCGCCTCGTCGAGGGCGTTGGTGTGGAGGCTCTGGGTGTGGCCCTGCGTCGCGGCCATCGCCTCGATGCAGGTGCGCCCGACGTTGTTGAACACGTCCTGCGCGGTCAGGCTCCAGCCGCTGGTCTGGCAGTGGGTGCGCAGGCTCAGGCTCTTGGGGTTGTGAGGCTCGAAGTCGCGCACCAGCCGTGCCCACAGCGCACGAGCCGCGCGCAGCTTGGCGACCTCCATGAAGAAGTTCATGCCGATCGCCCAGAAGAAGCTCAGCCGAGGCGCGAACCGGTCGACGTCGAGCCCGGACGCGATCCCGGTGCGGAGGTACTCCACGCCGTCCGCCAAGGTGTAGGCCAGCTCGAGATCGGCGGTCGCCCCGGCCTCCTGCATGTGGTAGCCGGAGATCGAGATGGAGTTGAAGCGCGGCATGTGCTCGGCGGTGTAGCTGAAGATGTCGCCGACGATCCGCATGCTGGGAGCGGGCGGGTAGATGTAGGTGTTGCGGACCATGAACTCCTTGAGGATGTCGTTCTGGATGGTCCCGGCCAGCTGCTCGGGCTTGACGCCCTGCTCCTCGGCCGCCGCGATGTAGAGCGCCATGACCGGCAGCACCGCTCCGTTCATGGTCATGCTCACCGACATCTGGTCCAGCGGGATCCCGTCGAACAGCGTGCGCGCGTCGTAGATCGAGTCGATCGCCACGCCCGCCATGCCCACGTCGCCGCGGACGCGCGGGTGGTCGGAGTCGTAGCCGCGGTGGGTGGCGAGGTCGAAGGCGACGCTCAGCCCCTTCTGCCCGGCCGCCAGGTTGCGCCGGTAGAACGCGTTGGACTCCTCCGCGGTGGAGAAGCCGGCGTACTGCCGGATCGTCCAGGGCTGGGTGGTGTACATGGTCGGGTAGGGCCCGCGCAGGTACGGCGTGAGGCCGGGCCAGGTCTCGAGCGCGTCGAGGCCCTCGAGGTCGCCCGCGTCGTACCACGGCCGCACCTCGATCCCCTCCGGGCTCTGCCAGGACGCACGGGCCTCGCCCGGTGGTTGAGGAGCGCGCTCTGCGCGCGTCTCGAAACCACCCTCGGACGCCAACGGCAACCCCGCGAAGCTCTTCGGGACCGTCATCGCAGCGCCTCTCTGGTCCGGGTCAGGAAGTCGATGGCGTCGACGCGCAGCGCACAGGAGTCGTCGGCCCAGGCGGCCGGCCTCCCCGCGACGACGACGCGGGTGACGCCCGCCTCGCGCAGGGCCACGGCGGCGGCCTCGCCCCACTCGGCGTAGGCGGCATCGGTGCCGGCGAGGCACGTGACGGCCTGCCCGTCGTAGGCCGCGACCAGGTCGTCGACCCCCGAGGTGGCGCCGGCGACGTCGACGGTGATCCCTCCGGCGGCCAGCAGGTTGGTGGCGAACCCGGCTCGCGCGGTGTGAGCCGCGACCGGGCCGAGAGTCGCCAGGAACACGGGTTCGGCCGGCGGCTCGCGTCGCAGGGCCTCGAACGCCTCTCCCCAACGGTAGGACAGGTTGCGGCGCCCGGGTACCGGGTCGGAGAGACGGGGGAACTCGCTGAGGCCGGTCAGCGGCCGGCGTCGGGTGGCGACGTCGGCCGCTCGTCGGGTCCTGACCGCTGCGACGCGCTCGTCGAAGGCGTCGCGGCCCTCGGTCTCGATCCGCCCGAGCTCGGCCCACGCGGCCCGGGCGAGGTCGTCGGTGAGGCGTTCGACGGCGTAGGCCCCGCCGGCCGGGTCCGCGACCGCGGCCACGTGCGACTCGGCGACCAGCAAGGCGCTGGTGTTGCGGGCCATCCGCCGGCCCAGGGCGGAGATCTCGCCGGTCGGCTCGTCGAAGGGGACCACGTGGACGGAGTCGGCGCCGCCGACCCCGGCACCGAAGGCTGCGATCGTCCCGCGGAGCAGGTTCACGTGCACGTCGTAGGCGCTCGTCATCGGGCGGCTGGTCACCGCGTGGATCCGGGTCCGGGGGTCGGCGACGTCGCAGAGCTCGGCAAGCCTCCACCAGAGACGGCGTAGAGCCCGGAACTTCGCGATCGTCGAGAACTGCTCGTCCGTCGCCGCCAGTCGCAGCTCGACCAGGCCGAAACCCTGGTCGGCCGGAATCCCCGCCCCCTCGAGGACGCGGAGCATCTCGGCACCCCGGGCGAGCACCCAGCCGAGCTCCTGGCCGTCGGAGGCGCCCTGCTCGTGCACGGAGGTGCCGTCGACCACCAGGGCACGCACCCCCGCGGCCAAGCCGACCCGGGCGAAGGCGACGAGGTCGGCGTCCTCGGTGGCGCCGAGGTTGCTGTCGGGGTGCAGGGCGCCGAGGGCGGCCAGGGCCTCGGCGTGGGCGAACGTCGGGCCGTCGAGGACCACCGGGGCGAGGTCGAGCCGGACGTCGGCCAGCGCGTCGGCGAGCCCCTCCGGCGGCACCGCGTCGGCGACCAGCCAGAGGCTGGTGGCGCCGTTCTCGAGGTCGGCGAGCGCGGCCGCGTTGTCGCCCGCGGTCCGGGTCCGCACGTCCCAGCCACCGGAGCGGGTCGGGCGTCCGTGCGTGGTCAGGTCGTCGAGCAGGTCGGCCGTGCCGAGCGGCGGGATCGCGATGTCGTCGTACGTCGTGTGGGCCAGCGCCTGCCAGACGGCATCGTCGGGGTCCTCGTCACCGAGCCGGCGCGACTTCCGGAGGACGCCCGCGGCCGCCTTCTCCCAGTCGGTCCTCGTCCAGTGGTCGTCGGCGGACGCGAGGGCCAGGCTGCCGGGCGGAGGCTGGAGCTCGTCGGGCTCCTCGAGCCCGCCCTCCACGTCGGTCATGGCTGAGTCACACCTCGGTGCGGCTGTCGCGGTCCTTGTTGCGGATCCCGATCTTGTTGCCGAGCCACACCAGCGGGTCGTAGGACTTGTCCACGACGCGCTCCTTCATCGGGATGATCGCGTTGTCGGTGATGTGGATGCCCTCGGGGCAGACCTCGGTGCAGCACTTGGTGATGTTGCAGTAGCCGAGTCCGGCCTGCTCCTTGGTGACCTCGCGGCGATCGAGCGTGTCGAGCGGGTGCATGTCGAGCTCGGCGTACCGCAGGAAGAAGCGCGGCCCGGCGAAGTTCAACTTGTTGTCCTCGTGGTCACGCACCACGTGGCAGGTGTTCTGGCACAGGAAGCACTCGATGCACTTGCGGAACTCCTGGCCGCGCTCGACATCCTCCTGCATCATCCGACGCTTGCCGTCCGCGTCGCGCGGCGGGAGCTCGGCGTACGGCAGCTCCTTGGCCTTCTCGTAGTTGTACGAGACGTCCGTGACGAGGTCGCGGATGACCGGGAAGCTCCTCATCGGCGTGACGGTGATCGTGTCGGCCTCGTCGTAGTCGGAGAGACGGCACATGCACATCAGCTTGGGCCTGCCGTTGACCTCGGCGCTGCACGAGCCGCACTTGCCGGCCTTGCAGTTCCAGCGGACGGCGAGGTCGCCGGCCTGGGTGGCCTGCACGCGGTGGATCGCGTCGAGCACGACCTCGCCGGTCTCGACCTCGACGTCGTAGTCCTTGAGCTCGCCGCCGGACTGGTCGCCGCGCCACAGCCGCATCTTCAGCGTGTATCCCATGAGGTCAGTGCCCTTCCTCGAAGAAGACGGCCAGCTCGTCCGGCATCACCGGCAGCGGTTGGGTGGACAGGTCGACACCGTCGCCGGTGGCGTTGAGCGAGAGAGCGATGTTGAGCGTCCCCCACTTCTCGGCGAAGCCGGGGTGGTCGTCGCGGGTGTGACCGCCGCGCGACTCCTCGCGCTCGAGCGCCGCCTTCGCGATGCACTCGGAGACCAGCAGCATGTTGCGGAGATCGATCGCGAGGTGCCACCCGGGGTTGTACCGCCGATCGCCCTCGACCAGGAGGTTCTTGGCCCGCTCCTTGAACTTCTCGATCTCGGCCAGCGACCTCTCCAGCTCCTCGCGGGTGCGGATGATGCCGACCAGGTCGTTCATCGTCTGCTGGAGCTCCTGCTGGATCGTGTACGGGTTCTCGCTCTCGGTGCCCGAGCCGTCGAACGGTGACAGCGCGAGCGTCACGGCCGAGGCCAGGTCGTCGTCCGAGAGCGAGGGACGCGCCCCGGCCAGGCCCTTGACGTACTCAGCGGCCGAGTCGCCGGAGCGCTTGCCGAAGACCAGCAGGTCGGACAGCGAGTTGCCGCCGAGCCGGTTGGACCCGTGCATGCCGCCGGAGCACTCGCCCACGGCGTAGAGGCCCTCGAGGCCGCTCATCTCGGTGTCGGGCTCGACCTCGACGCCCCCCATCACGTAGTGGCAGGTCGGGCCGATCTCCATCGGCTCGACGGTGATGTCGACGTCGGCGAGCTCCTTGAACTGGTGGTACATCGAGGGCAGCCGCTTCTTGATGAACTCCGGGGTACGACGTGAGGCGATGTCGAGGTAGACGCCGCCGTGCTCGCTGCCGCGGCCGGCCTTGATCTCGGAGTTGATGGCGCGCGCGACCTCGTCACGCGGCAGCAGCTCGGGTGGCCGCCGGTTGTTCTTCTTGTCCTCGTACCAGCGGTCGGCCTCCTCGATGCTGTCGGCCGTCTCCGCCTTGAAGAAGTCGGGGATGTAGTCGAACATGAACCGCTCGCCCTCGGAGTTCTTCAAGATGCCGCCGTCGCCGCGCACCGACTCCGTGACGAGCAGCCCCTTGACCGACGGCGGCCACACCATCCCGGTCGGGTGGAACTGGACGAACTCCATGTTGATCAGCTTCGCGCCGGCACGCAGGGCCATCGCGTGGCCGTCACCGGTGTACTCCCAGGAGTTGGAGGTGACCTTGAAGCTCTTGCCGATGCCGCCGGTGGCGAGGATGACCGCCGGGGCCTCGAAGGCGATGAAGCGGCCGGTCTCACGCCAGTAGCCGAACGCACCCGAGACCTTGTCGCCCCCTCCCACCCCACCGGTCGAGCCGGTCGAGACCATCAGGTCGGTGATCGTGCACTCCATGAACACGTCGATCCCGAGCTGGACGGCGCGCTGCTGAAGGGTGCGGATCATCTCCAGGCCGGTGCGGTCGCCGACGTGGGCGAGCCGGGCGTAGCGGTGTCCGCCGAAGTCGCGCTGCGAGATCAGGCCGTCCTTGGTGCGGTCGAACAGCGCACCCCAGTCCTCGAGCTCGAGGACCCGCTCCGGCGCCTCCTGCGCGTGGAGCTGGGCCATCCTCCAGTTGTTGAGCATCTTCCCGCCGCGCATGGTGTCGCGGAAGTGCACCTGCCAGTTGTCGTCGGGCCACAGGTTGCCCAGGGCGGCGGCGGCGCCACCCTCGGCCATCACGGTGTGGGCCTTGCCGAGCAGCGACTTGCAGACGATGGCGACCTTCGAGCCCGCCTCGTGGGCGGCGATGGCGGCGCGGAGACCGGAGCCGCCGGCGCCGATCACGACGACGTCGTAGGTGTGCCGCTCGACGTCCCGGGCCGTGCTCCGGCCGCTGGACGTGGGTTGCTCGGTCATCTCAGTGCTCTTTTCGGGGTCCCCGCGGCGTGGTCCGCGGGGGGAGCGAAGCGGAAGGAGTGGAGAACGTCATGGGGATCAAAAGAACCTCGGGTCGGAGAAGGCTCCCGACGAGATCAGGAGCACGTACAGGTCGGCGAACGCGACCGAGAACAGGGACAGCCACGCGTAGCGGGCGTGGTGGTGGTTCTGCTTGGAGACCCAGGTCCACATCTTGTAGCGGATCGGGTGCTTGCTGAAGTGACGCAGCCGGCCGCCGACGGTGTGGCGGCAGGAGTGGCACGACAGCGTGTACATCCAGATCAAGATGATGTTGGCCAGGAAGATGAGCGACCCGAGGCCCATGTGGATGCCGTCGGACTCACCCTCGGCCGGCCCGAAAGCGAGCACGGTGTCGTAGGTGAGGACCAGCGCGACCAGCAGCGCGGCGTACCAGAAGTAGCGGTGGATGTTGTTGAGGATCAACGGCAGCCTGGTCTCACCGGAGTAGGCCTTGTGGGGCTCGGCGACGGCGCAGGCCGGCGGGCTCATCCAGAACGCCCGGTAGTACGCCTTGCGGTAGTAGTAGCAGCTCATCCGGAAGCCGAGCGGGAAGATCAGCACGATCAGCGACGCGGAGAGCGGCCACCAGCCGAAGGGCTGGCCGAAGTCGGAGCTGCCCTCGACGCAGTCGCCCAGGCACGGGGAGTAGAACGGCGAGAGATAGGGCTGCGAGTAGTAGTGGCTGCCCATGAACGCGCGGATCGTGGCGTAGATGACGAACGCGGTGAACACCACGAACGTGGTGAGCGGGTAGAGCCACCACCGGTCGGTGCGTAGCGTCTTCTCCTCGATGCGCGCCCTCGTCGGGCCGTGCACTCCAGTTGACATCCTCGTCCTTCCCGACCTGGCCGCGCCTTCTCGACGACACGCACGAGCGCACAGCAACTTATCGCGGGCGCCGCGGCACGTCGTCCCAGGGGTCGTGTGAGATTTCGGACGCCGGCGCTGTCAGCGGCGGCGGCGCCGCACCAGGGCCACGAGTCCCAGGGCGGTCGCGACGCCCGCCCCGAACGCGACCCGCGGGTCGGGACCCGGTCGCACGACGCTCGCGGCGACGGCCGCCGCGGGCGCCTCCGGTCGGCGTACGACGTCCGCGGCGGGCGACGGCTCGGCCCCTCGCGCCTCGCGCGACAGCCGGGACGTGTAGGCCCAGGCGGCGGCGTACATGACGATCCGCGAGAAGTAGTTGATCCAGACCAGCAGGATCAGAGCGATGCCGAAGGCCTGGAACGCCGGGCTGCGTTGCGTGGCTGCCAGCAGCACGCTCGAGAGCTGCTTGAGGACCTCGAAGGCGACCGAGCCCAGGAGCGCACCCTGCCACAGCGCTCGGTCCGGGGTGTGCGGCCTGGCCAGGACCTTGAAGAGCACGAAGAACATGAGGGTGGTCGCGGCCATGGCGACCACGACCGCCAGCACCTCGACGGTCCAGGAGAGGTCGTGGTCGAGCCCGGCGAGGTCGAGGACCTGGGTGGAGAAGCGGGTGACGACACCCGACACCGCGACGCTCAGGAGCAGGGTGGAGCCGACGACGGCCAGGGTCACCAGGTCGCGCAGCTTGCCGAGGAGGAAGTTGGGGCGGCGGTCACGCGGGAGCTCGAAGACGACCTGGAGAGCGGTCCGCATGCCCGACAGCCACCCCAGGCCCGCATAGATCAGCGTGGCGACGCCGATGATGCCGATGGTCGCCGCGGCCTGCTGGATGGACTCCAGAGTGATCTGCCCCTCTCCGGTGCCGATCAGGCCGGGAAAGACCTGCTCGATGGTGTCCACGAGGTTGCTCTGGGCGTCCGGGAGGTAGCGGGCGATGTAGCCGACGGCGACGAACGCCAGGGCCAGGATCGGGAAGAAGGAGAGGAACGCGAAATAGGTCACGGCGCCCGCTTGCGACCCGGCGTTGACCCGCCCGTAGTGCTGCTGCATGCGGACGACGTGGTCGGCCAGGGGCGACCGCGCGCGCACACGTTCCAGCGCCCCCTTCGCCCGAGCGACGAGGGAGGGCATCAGGTGGCGGGTCCCGTCAGGGTGAAGTCGTGGGTGGCCTTCCACCCGTGGTCGGCACCGTGCACGTACAGGTGGAACTCGCTGACGCTGAAGGCACACTCGAACCCGGCCATCTCGGCGAAGGCGCGGTCGAGGCCCTCGTCGTCGAGGTGGTGGGCCACGGTCACGTGGGGGTGGTAGGGGTGGCTCAGGTCGAGGGCCAGCGGACCGCTGCGGCAGCCGTAGGCGAGGCGCTCGGTCTGGGAGATGCCCTCGACCAGGCTCACGAACACCACCGGCGAGACCGGCCGGAAGGTGCCCGTGCCGCGCAGGTGGATGTCGTACGACGGGAGGCTCGCGGCGACGTCCTCGAGGTGCTGCTCCACGTCGGTCATCCGGTCGGGGTCCACCTCGAGCGGCGGCACGAGCGTGATGTGGGTGGGGATCGACGAGCCCTGCAGGTCACCGTTGGTCACCCGGAAGTCCTGCATCCGACTCCCCCACGGCTCGGGGACCGCGATCGAGACACCGATGGTGGGCATGGACGTCGACCCTACGCTCCGGCCGGGCGCGAGGACGCCGCGAAGCCGACCCGCTGGTAGACGTCGCGGAGGGTGGCCTCGGCGATCTCCGCAGCCTGCTGCCGGCCGCGCTCGAGGATGCCGCTGAGGTGGGCCTGGTCGTCGAGCAGCTCGAGGGTGCGGTCGCGGAACGGGGTCACGAAGTCGACCACGAGCTCGGCGAGGTCCTTCTTCAGGTCGCCGTACCCGCGCCCGCCGTACTCCTCCTCGAGGTCGGGCACCGACCGGGCCGACAGGGCGGAGTAGATGGTCAGGAGGTTGGAGATGCCTGGCTTCTCCTCGGGGTCGAAGCGGATCTCGCTGCCCGAGTCGGTGACGGCGGAGCGGATCTTCTTGGCGCTCAGCCGCGGGTCCTCGAGGAGCTCGATGATGCCGCCGGGCGAGGACGACGACTTCGACATCTTCGCCGTGGGCTCCTGGAGGTCGGTGATCTTGGCGGTCGCCTTGAGGATGTAGGGCTCGGGCAGCCGGAAGGTCTTCTTGTAGCGGTGGTTGAAGCGCTGCGCGAGGTCGCGGGTCAGCTCGAGGTGCTGGCGCTGGTCCTCGCCGACCGGCACGTAGTGGGGACGGTAGAGCAGGATGTCGGCCGCCTGCAGGATCGGGTAGGTGAACAGCCCGACGCTGGCCGCGCCCTCGCCGCCCTTGGCCGACTTGTCCTTGAACTGGGTCATCCGGCGGGCCTCGCCGAAGCCCGTGAGGCACTGCAGCACCCACCCCAGCTGGGCGTGGGCCGGCACCTGGCTCTGCACGAAGATCGAGGACCGTTCCGGGTCGATGCCCATCGCGACCAGCTGGGCCGCGGCGCGCAGCGTGCGCTCACGCAGCACCTTCGGGTCCTGCTCGAGGGTGATCGCGTGGAGGTCGGCGATGAAGAAGAACGGCTGGTACTCGCGCTGGAGGTCGACCCACTGCCGCAGCGCCCCGAGGTAGTTGCCGAAGTGGAACGAGTCGGCCGTGGGCTGGATGCCGGACAGCACCCGGGGCCGGGCGCCGGAGGAGACCTCCGGGACGGTCAGCTCCGGCGCGGTGATCGGGCTGGACATGGCGGGCATTGTGTCAGGCATCCCGCCGCGTCGAGCCGGGAGGGCGAGGGCAAACCGCTTGCCGGTGTCGGCGCTCCTTGGCAAGGTGCCGTGCATGCTCGGAACCCCCACCCTGACCGACGGCGGCGTCACGCTGCGGGCGCACCGCGACGACGACGTGGACGCGGTGGTCGAGCAGAGCCAGGACCCTCTGAGCGTCCGGTGGACGACCGTGCCCACGCCGTACACGCGGGCGGACGGCGAGACGTTCGTCCGCTCGGTCATGCCTGGCGGCTGGGCGGAGGGACGCTGGGGGTTCGCGGTCGAGTCCGAGGGAAGGTTCGCGGGCACGATCGAGCTGAAGGACCTGGGCGGTGATCGCGCGGAGCTCGCGTTCGGCTCCCACCCGTGGGTCCGCGGCACCGGCGCGATGGAGCGCGCCTGCCGGATGCTGCTCGTCTGGGGGTTCACCGAGCGGGGCGTCCGCACCGTGGTCTGGCACGCCCACGTGGGCAACTGGGCCTCGCGCCGGCTCGCGTGGCGACTGGGGTTCTCCTTCGACGGCACCCTGCGGCAGTACCTCGTCCACCGCGACAACACGCTCGTCGACGCCTGGACCGGCACCCTGCTCTCGACCGATGAGCGGAGCCCGCGCACCGCCTGGCTGGAGCCACCCCTTCTCACCGACGGGGTCGTCCGGCTCCGCGCCCTGCGCGCCGGTGACATCGAGCGGGTCGTGGAGGCGGCGGCCGACGAGCGCACGCAGCGCTGGCTCGGCCGGATGCCCACGCCGTACACAGCGGTCGAGGCGGCCGACTGGCTGGAGAACGTGACCGAGGCGGCTGCCGAGGGACACACCGTCACCTGGGCGATCACCGGAGCGGACGACGTGCTGTGCGGGGTGGTCAACCTCTTCGACATCGAGCCAGGGAACTCCGCCGAGGTCGGCTTCTGGTCGCACCCCGAGGCCCGTGGGCGCGGGCTCACCACGCGGGCGACGGTCCTCGTGCTGGAGCACGGGTTCACGTCGTACGACCTGGTCCGGATCCAGGGGCACGCGGCGCTGGGCAACACGGCCTCGCGGCACGTGCTCGAGGCCGGGGGGCTGCGCGAGTCCGGCGTCGCCAGGCTCGGCACGTTCATCCGTCCGGAGGGTCGCGTCGACGCCATGAAGTACGACGTGCTGGTCGAGGAGTGGCGAGGGTCTCGCCACTCCGTGTCGCTCCTGATTTCGGGCTGACGAGGACGGCTTGGCACAATGGCACAAGGCACGAGACGAGGGGGATGGGTGAGTCTGCACACCACGATCTCATCGCTGCGTACGCGGCGGATGCTGACGTGGTTCGTTCCGGTCGTGGGCCTGGCCCTCTACCTGATCCTGGTGCCGCCCGTCCCCGACTTCGCCGCCCAGGCGACCCGCGCGGCGATCTTCCGCCAACTGGGGTCCGCGACCTGGTGGCCCGGCTGGTACGGCGGCCTCGAGCTCCCGACGTACTCCGTCATCGCCCCGGCGGTGATGGCGACCATCGGTGTGGCCACGACCGGCGTGATCGCCGCGGCCATCTCGATCTGGGCTGCCCACCAGATCCTGCGCGACTCCGCCCGGCCGCGGGCCGCCAGCGTGGTCTTCGCCGCCACGGTCCTGCTCAACCTGTTCGGCGGCCGGATCACCTTCTTGGTCGGCCTCGCTGCAGCGACGCTGGCAGTGCTGGCGCTGGTGCGGCGGCACCCCTGGCTCGCGGCCATCGCGACCGTGGTGAGCGTGCTCGGCAGCCCGCTGGCCGGCCTGTTCACCGGCATCGTCGCCGCGGCCGTGCTCGTCTCCGACCGCAGCCGTCGTCGCGAGGCGCTCTTCGTCGGCGCAGCGACCGGGCTGTCGCTCGGTGCGCTCGCGCTGCTGTTCCACAACCCCGGGGTGATGTCGTCCCCGCCGATCCAGATGTTGCTGGCGCTGATCGGCATCTCGCTGGTGGCGGTCGCCTGTCGCGAGCGGACGATCCGGGCCGGAGCCCTCATCGTGGCGATCGGCCTGGTGGCCTGCCTGATCGTCCCCAACAGCGTGGGGCTCAACCTGACCCGGATGGTGTGGCTGCTGGCCGCCCCGGTGATCGTCGCCTACGGCCATCGCCCCGACAAGCACGTGGTGGCGCTCACCGGCTTGGCCCTGATCTTCCCGATGGTCGACGTGACCTGGCAGCTCGCCGAGGCGGACTCGCCGTCGGCCCAGCAGTCCTACTACCAGCCCCTGCTCGCCCAGCTGCACCAGCGGCTCTACAGCGGCAGCGCCGTCGGCCAGCGGGTCGAGGTCGTCGAGCCGCAGACCAAGGGCGCCGCACGCTATGTCGGTGAGTCGATGCCGGTCGCCCGCGGCTGGGAACGGCAGGCCGACACCGTGGACAACCCGATCTTCTACGACGACGGCGCGCTCACGCCCGCGTCGTACCGTGCCTGGCTCGACGAGCTCGCGGTCGCCTATGTCGCCGTACCCTCGGTGAAGCTCGACTTCGCGTCGGTGGACGAGGCGAAACTGATCGCCACCGGTCTCCCCTACCTCCACCAGGTGTGGAGCAACGGCGACTGGAAGCTCTACGCGGTGAGCGACCCACGGCCGCTGGCGCGCAACGCGCAGGTGATCTCGGTGTCGGGCAACCAGGTGCGGATGCAGGTGCCGGAGGCGGGCCTGGTGCCGATCCAGATCCGCTGGTCGGACCACCTCGCGGTGCTCGACGGCACCCAGCCGGTGTCGCTCGGTGTGCGGGCCCACGGCTGCCTGTCGCAGGAGGGTGACTGGACCGTGCTGCACGCACGACGCCCCGGCACCTACGTGCTCACCTCCGACTTCGACGTGCTCCCGAACAAGACGCAGCGCGGTGGCACCTGTCCCGATCCCGCGTCCTGAGCCGTCGCGAGCTCAGGCGACCGCAACGGCGCTGCGCCGGGCGATGACCGCCGACAGCAGCAGGACCGCGAGGCCGGCCAGCGCCAGGCCCACGCCCACGAGGGCCGGGGCGCGGTAGCCCCAGCCGGCGGCGATCACCAGGCCGCCGACCCAGGCGCCGACCGCGTTGCCGATGTTGAGCGAGGAGTGGTTCATCGCCGCGCCGAGGGTCTGGGCGTCACCGGCCACCGACATCAGGCGGAGCTGGAGGTTGACCACGAGCACCGACGACGAGACCGCGACCAGGAAGGCGGGGATCAGCGCCCACCAGCCGGCCGGGGCCAGCACGGCGTAGAGCAGGAGGAGCGCGGCCATCGCCAGGCAGGACCCGAGCAGCGCGCGGAAGACCGACCAGTCGGCCAGGCGCCCCGCCACCCAGGTGCCGGCGACCATCCCGAGGCCGAAGGCGAGCAGGAAGACCGGCACGGCCGACTGGTCGAGACCGCCGACCTTGGTGACGACCTCGGCGATGTAGGAGTACAGCGCGAACATCCCGCCGAAGCCGATGGCGCCGGCGATCAGGGTGAGCCACGCCTGCGGGTTGCGGAAGAGCCCGAGCTCGCGGCGGCCGGTGGCGCCGGCGTTCCCGGGGCACGACGGCAGGAAGATCGTGACCAGGGCGGCGGTGAGCACGGCCAGGCCGGCCGCCACCCAGAAGGCCGAGCGCCAGCCGACGCCCTGGCCCAGCCAGGTCGCCACCGGGACGCCGACGACGTTGGCCACCGACAGCCCGATCATGACCGTGGCCACGGCGCGTCCTTCACGTCCGCGGGGCGCGAGGCTGGCCGCGACCAGCGAGGCGACGCCGAAGAACGCGCCGTGCGGCACGCCGCACAGGAAGCGGGAGAAAAGCAGGAGGCCGTAGGAGCCGGCGAGCGCCGAGAGCGCGTTCGCGCCGGCGTAGGCCACCATCAGGGCGACGAGCAGACCGCGCCGCGGCAGCCGCGCGCCCAGGAACGCCAGCACAGGAGCGCCGATCACGACCCCGAGGGCGTAGGCGGAGATCAGGTGGCCGGCCGTCGGGATCGACACGTCGACGCCGTCGGCGACCTGCGGCAGGAGACCCATCACCATGAACTCCGTGGTGCCGATGGCGAAGCCGCCCATCGCGAGCGCGAGGACCGCAGGCCCGTAGCGCGCCGTGGGGGTCGGCGCGAGGCTGATCGCGGTCTGGGTCGTCGCCATGCTCACTCCAGTGTGAAGCCACCAGCCCCTGTGGCGAATTCCGCGAACCGCCTCACAGCGAGAAGAGCGCGAGGAGCACGGCGCCCAGGACGACCAGCGAGACCACGCGCTGGACGGTGTACGCCGCGTTGCTGAGCTCGGTGGTCCTGGGGTGCTGGTACTGCCACCCCTGGGTCACCCGCCAGAGCGAGGCCGGAGAGATCAGACCCCAGACAGCGATCGCCCCGACGAGCAGGAGGAACAGGACCAGGAAGATCACCAGGACGCCAGCGTCTCGTTGAAGGTCCTGGAGGGCCGCATCACGGCGGTGGCCTTCTCGTCATCGGGCCGGTAGTAGCCGCCGAGGTCGACCGGGCTCCCCTGCACCGCGATCAGCTCGTCGTTGATCGTCTGCTCCGCCTCGGCCAGGCGGGTGGCGAGGTCGGTGAACCTCGCGGCCAGCTCGGGGTCGTCGTCCTGCCGGGCCAGCTCCTGGGCCCAGTAGAGCGCGAGGTAGTAGTGCGAGCCGCGGTTGTCGATCGAGCCGACTCGTCGGGCGGGGTTCTTGTTCTCGTTGAGGAACGTGCCGGTCGCCCGGTCGAGCGTCTGGCCGAGGATCACGGCGTGGGGGTTGTCGTGCACCTCGCCGTACTTGGCGAACGACTCGGCCAGGGCCAGGAACTCACCGAGGCTGTCCCACCGCAGGTAGTTCTCCTTGACCAGCTGCTGCACGTGCTTGGGCGCCGAGCCGCCGGCCCCGGTCTCGAAGAGGCCGCCGCCGGCGATCAGCGGCACGATCGAGAGCATCTTGGCGCTGGTGCCGAGCTCGAGGATCGGGAAGAGATCGGTGAGGTAGTCGCGCAGCACGTTGCCGGTGACCGAGATGGTGTCCTCGCCCCGGCGGATGCGCTCCAGCGAGTACGCCGTGGCGAGGGTCGGCGCGAGGACCTCGATCTCGAGGCCGTCGGTGTCGTGGTCGGACAGGTACGCCTCGACCTTGGCGATCAGGTTCGCGTCGTGGGGCCGGGTCTCGTCGAGCCAGAAGACCGCCGGGGCGCCGGTCGCACGCGCCCGGGTCACGGCGAGCTTCACCCAGTCGCGGACGGGCACGTCCTTGGTCTGGCAGGCACGCCAGATGTCGCCGGCCTCGACGTCGTGCTCGATGAGGGCGTCACCTGCGCCGTTCACCACGCGCACGGTGCCGGCGGTAGGGACCTCGAAGGTCTTGTCGTGCGAGCCGTACTCCTCGGCCGCCTGGGCCATCAGCCCGACGTTGGGCACCGAGCCCATCGTGGTCGGGTCGAACGCGCCGTGGGCGCGGCAGTCGTCGAGGACGGTCTGGTAGACGCCGGCGTACGACGAGTCGGGGATCACCGCGAGGGTGTCGGCCTCCTGGCCGTCGGGACCCCACATGTGGCCGCTGGTGCGGATCATCGCAGGCATCGAGGCGTCGACGATCACGTCGGACGGCACGTGCAGGTTGGTGACCCCGCGGTCGGAGTCGACCATCGCCAGCGCCGGGCCGGAGGCGATCCCGGCCTCGAAGGCGTCCTTGATCTCGGCGCCGTTCTCGACCCGGTCGAGACCGGCCAGGATGCCGCCGAGCCCGTTGCTCGGGCTGAGGCCGGCGGCGGCGAGCTGCTCGCCGTACGTCGCGAAGACCTCGGGGAAGAACGCGGTGACGACGTGGCCGAAGATGATCGGGTCGGAGACCTTCATCATCGTGGCCTTCAGGTGCACCGAGAACAGCACGTCGTCGGCCTTGGCTCGCGCGATCGCGTTGGCCAGGAAGGCGTGGAGGTCGGCCACCTGCATCACCGTGGCATCGACGATCTCGCCGGCCAGGACGGGCACGGACTCACGGAGCACGGTCACGGTGCCGTCGGCGGCCTCGTGCTCGATGCGGAGCGTGTCGTCGGCGTCGAGCACCACGGACTTCTCGTTGGACTTGAAGTCGTGCTCGCCCATGGTCGCGACGTTGGTCTTCGAGTCCGCGGTCCATGCGCCCATGGAGTGGGGGTGCTGCCGGGCGTACTGCTTGACCGAGTCGGCGGCGCGACGGTCGGAGTTGCCCTCGCGCAGCACGGGGTTGACCGCGCTGCCCTTGACCCGGTCGTAGCGGGCGCGCGCGTCCTTCTCCTCGTCAGTCGACGGGTTGTCGGGGTAGTCGGGCAGGTCGTAGCCCTGGCCCTGGAGCTCGGCGACGGCGGCCTTGAGCTGCGGCATCGAGGCCGAGACGTTCGGCAGCTTGATGATGTTGGCCTCGGGCTTCTTGGCCAGCGCCCCCAGCTCGGCGAGCGCGTCGTCGAGCTGCTGCTCGTCGGTCAGCCGCTCGGGGAACTGGGCGATGATCCGGCCCGCCAGCGAGATGTCGCGCGTCTCCACCGCCACGCCGGCCTGACCGGCGTAGGCCTGGATGATCGGGAGGAAGGAGTACGTCGCCAGCAGCGGCGCCTCGTCGGTGTGCGTGTAGATGATCGGGGAGGGCTGCACGGCATCGGTCACCTCTCGGACGCTAGTTGGGCGCGCGCGACTGCGGCAAACCGGGGGACGGTCTAGGGCCGTCGTACCCGTGCCAGCGACAGCTCGATGCTGAGCGCCTCGGTCGTCTCCTGGCCGACCAGCCCGATCCCTGGCGCGTAGAAGGTCTCGACCTGGCGGATCGGCGCGAGGGGGCTGACGTCCCGGGTGGCCAGGGTCCCGGAGTAGCTGCGCGCCGGCAGGGCGATGGTGGCGTCGATCGACACGACGGTGGACCGGCTCTCCACGACTCCGGGTTGGAAGGCGTTGGCGTAGCCGTCGCCCACCCGCGGCTCGGCCGGGACGACGAGGCCTGCCTCGGCGCCGTGCTGGCCGGCCTGCCACGACTGCGTCGCGAGCAGGTCGACGCGCGGACTCCGGCCGGTGACGCGTTGGCCGAACCACCAGACGTTGCCCGCGTCGTCCTGGGCGTACCAGCGCACGCTGAGCGTCACCGCTCGGCCCGAGGGACGACGTACCGCCCAACGCACCGCGGTGGTCTCCACCCCGGCGATCGAGTGGGTGGCGGGCAGCACGGAGGCGAGCACGGTCTCCGAGCCGGTCGCGGAGTAGCGGCTGTAGGTCCAGCGCGTCCCCGGGGCCAACGGGAACCACGGGTTGTCGACACCGCTGACGAAGTCCGACGGGGTCGCGCTCGGGGTCGGGATCGTGAGCCCGTCGATCCCCGTCGGGGGCTGCCGAGCAGGGCTCGCGCCGCAGGCCGTGAGGAGCGTGCCGGCAAGGGCCAGCGAGGCGGCGCGAGCCGTCCTCACCCGCCTGCGACCCATGGGGTGCAGCATGCCAGCCCGGCTGAAGCCTGGTGCGCGACCGCTGCTAGCGTCCGGAGCGTCGGATCCCGTCACGTCCCCGTCACCGACAGGAGTGTTTCCCGTGAGCTCAGGTCCCCTCAAGGTCGCCGTCACCGGTGCGGCCGGTCAGATCGGCTACAGCCTCCTGTTCCGCCTCGCCGGTGGCTCGCTGCTCGGCGCGGACCGCCCGATCGAGCTCCGCCTGCTCGAGATCGAGCCGGCCCTCAAGGCCCTCGAGGGCGTCGTGATGGAGCTCGACGACTGCGCGTTCCCGACGCTGGCCGGCGTGCAGATCGGCTCCGATCCCGAGGAGATCTTCGACGGCGTCAACCTCGCGCTGCTGGTCGGCGCGCGGCCGCGCGGACCGGGCATGGAGCGCGGTGACCTGCTCGAGGCGAACGGTGCGATCTTCACCGCCCAGGGCAAGGCGCTCAACAAGGTCGCCGCGGACGACGTACGCATCGGGGTGACGGGCAACCCGGCGAACACCAACGCGCTGATCGCGATGAGCAACGCGCCCGACATCCCGCAGGAGCGCTTCTCGGCCCTGACGCGGCTCGACCACAACCGCGCGATCTCCCAGCTCGCCGCCAAGACCGGCGCGCCCGTCACCGACATCACGAAGATGACGATCTGGGGCAACCACTCCGCGACGCAGTACCCCGACCTGTTCCACGCCGAGGTCGCCGGCCGCAACGCGGCCGAGGCCGTGGGCGACCAGGACTGGCTCGAGAACACGTTCATCCCCACCGTCGCCAAGCGGGGCGCGGCGATCATCGAGGCCCGCGGCTCGTCGTCGGCGGCCTCCGCGGCCTCCGCGACCATCGACGCAGCCCGCGACTGGCTGTACGGCTCGGCCGAGGGCGACTGGGTCTCGATGGCGGTGGTCTCCGACGGCTCCTACGGCGTGCAGGAGGGCCTGATCTCGTCGTTCCCGGTGACCACGTCGGGCGGCGACTGGTCGATCGTGCAGGGCCTCGAGATCGACGACTTCTCCCGGGCCCGGATCGACGCCAGCGTCGCCGAGCTGGCCGAGGAGCGCGACGCCGTCACCCAGCTCGGGCTGATCTGAGGCTGATCCGACGCCTTCTCGATGCCGCCTCGGTCAGAGGGGCGGCTGGTCGGGGATGGTCACGCTGAGCGCGATCAGGGCGATCCCGACGACCGTGAGCAGCAGCACGTCGATCGAGCGACGGCGTACGGCGAGCATGCCGGCGTCCTGCGAGGGGAGGAGCAACCGGAGCACGGCCGCCACCAGCAGGGAGGCCGCGATCCAGCGCACCCCGAGCCGCCAGCTCCCGCGCGCGGTGATCGCGAGGCCGAAGGCCGCCGCCCCCAGCACGAGCAGGTAGCACGCGCCGCCGATGGTCGAGGGGTAGCGGCGCCCGGGCGGCTCGGCGCTCTCGGCCGGGACCTCGGGCTCGCGGTGCTCCACGGGGGTCAGTGTGCCGCCTCCTCGGCGATGGTGACGACGTTGGACAACAACATCGCGCGCGTCATCGGCCCCACGCCGCCGGGGTTCGGAGAGACCCAGCCGGCCACCTCCGCGACGTCGGCCGCCACGTCGCCCGCGATCTTGCCGTCGACGCGAGAGACGCCGACGTCGAGCACGGCGGCGCCCGGCTTGACCAGGTCGGCGGTGATGATGCCGGGCACACCGGCCGCGGCCACCACGATGTCGGCGGTGCGGAGGTGGGAGGCGAGATCGCGGGTGCCGGTGTGGCACAGGGTCACCGTGGCGTTCTCGGTACGACGGGTCAGCAGCAGCCCGAGCGGCCGACCGACGGTGAGACCACGGCCCACGACGACGACCTCCGCGCCGGCGATCTCGACGTCGTGCCGCCGCAACAGCTCGATCACCCCGACCGGTGTGCACGGGAGCGGCCCGCGCTTGCCGAGCACGAGCTTGCCGAGGTTCATCGGGTGCAGCCCGTCGACGTCCTTCTCGGGGTGGACCCGCGACAGCAAGGCGAACTCGTCGAGCCCCGTTGGCTGCTGCACGAGGAAACCGGTGCATGCGGGGTCGGCGTTGAGCTCGTCGATCACCGCCTCCACCTCGGCCTGGGTCGCGGTCGCGGGCAGGTCACGCCGGATCGAGGTGATCCCGATCGACGCGCAGTCCTTGTGCTTGGCGCCGACGTACCAGTGCGAGCCGGGGTCGTCGCCGACCAGCACCGTGCCGAGACCGGGCGTGACACCGCGCTCCTTCAGCGCGGCGACGCGCTCGGCGAGCTCGGCCTTGATCGTGCGGAGGGTCGCGGTGCCGTCGAGGATGCGTCGCGGTCATCGGGTGGTGTCTCGACACGTGCCTCAAGCCCGAGTCAGTGGAAGAAGTGCCGGGTGCCGGTGAAGTACATGGTCACGCCGGCGGCCTCGCAGGCCTTGACGGTCAGCTCGTCGCGCATCGAGCCGCCCGGCTGGACGATCGCCCGGACTCCCGCGTCGATGAGCACCTGGGGCCCGTCCTCGAACGGGAAGAACGCGTCGGAGGCCGCGACGGAGCCGGCCGCCCGCTCCCCCGCGCGCGCGACGGCCAGGCCGCAGGAGTCGACGCGGTTGACCTGGCCCATCCCGATGCCGACCGACGCGCCGTCGTGGGCGAGCAGGATCGCGTTGGACTTCACCGAGCGGCACGCCTGCCAGGCGAAGACGAGGTCGGCCAGGACGTCGTCGGGCGCCGCCTCGCCGGTGGCCAGCGTCCAGGTCGAGGGGTCGTCGCCGGGGGCGTCGACGTGGTCGACGCGCTGCACGAGGACGCCTCCGGAGATCCCGCGGAACTCCACGGGGTCGGGGTGCTCGTCGAGCGCACACACCAGGATCCGGATGTTCTTCTTCCCCTGGAGGATCTCGACCGCGCCGTCGTCGTAGCCCGGCGCGACGATCACCTCGGTGAACACCTCGGCCACCTGCTCGGCCATCTCCTTGGTGACCGGCCGGTTGACCGCGATCACGCCGCCGAACGCCGACACCGGGTCGCAGGCGTGGGCCTTGCGGTGCGCCTCGGCGACGTCGGTGCCGGTCGCGATCCCGCACGGGTTGGCGTGCTTGATGATCGCCACGGCGGGAGCGTCGAAGTCGTTGGCCGCGCGCCGTGCGGCATCGGTGTCGACGTAGTTGTTGTAGGACATCTCCTTGCCGTGCAGCTGCTCGGCATCGGCGAGCCCGCCGCGCCAGTGCGCGTACAGGGCGGCCGGCTGGTGGGGGTTCTCGCCGTAGCGGAGCACCGCCGTGCGCTGCCAGGTCGCGCCCGTGAACGCCGGGAAGCCCGTGCCGTCGCTGGTGTCGGTGAGCCCCCCATGATCCGGTCCAGCGCCCATCCACGAGGCAACCGCAACGTCGTAGGCCGCGGTGTGGGCGAATGCCTCGGCGGCCAGGCGCTTGCGCTGCTCGAGGGTGAACCCCCCGGCCGCCACCGCCTCGAGCACGTCGTCGTACGCGGCGGGCGACGTCACGATCGCGACCGACGGGTGGTTCTTCGCGGCCGCGCGCACCATCGACGGCCCGCCGATGTCGATCTGCTCGACGCACTCGTCGGGCGAGGCGCCGGAGGTGACCGTCTGCACGAACGGGTAGAGGTTCGAGACGACCAGGTCGAAGGGCTCCACGCCGAGCTCGGCCAGCTGGGCGACGTGGGTGTCGAGGCGCCGGTCGGCGAGGATGCCGGCATGCACCTTGGGGTGCAGCGTCTTGACCCGGCCGTCGAGACACTCGGGGAAGCCGGTGAGGTCCTCGACCTTGGTCACGGGCAGGCCCAGGGACTCGATCCGGGCTGCGGATCCGCCCGTCGAGACCAGCTCCACCCCGGCCGCGGCCAGGCCACGGACGAGCTCGTCCAGGCCGCTCTTGTCGTAGACGGAGACCAAGGCACGTCGGATGGCGATGCGGTCGCTCATGGGATCACTCCTGTCGTCCGGAGCACCCAGGCGTTCGATGCTCTGCTGTCACCCGGGACCCGGGTCACTCCCTGGTGGTTGCCCACCTGCGCCAGTCGTGTGGGGCCACGATAACCGCAGCGCGTCACCGGCCGAAACGCACCACCCGGCCATCGACGGAGAATCCCTCGCGGGCGATCCGCCCGACCGCCTCGACCAGCATCGCGCGCTCCTGGGTCTTGATCCGCTCGTGCAGCGACTCGACCGTGTCGTCCTCCCGCACCGGGACGGCCGCCTGCGCGACGATCGGGCCGGAGTCGACGCCGGCGTCGACGACGAAGAGCGTGCAGCCGGTGACCTTCACGCCGTACTCGAGCGCCTCGGCCGGGCCGTGCATCCCGGGGAACGACGGCGAGAGCGCGGGGTGGGTGTTGAGCACCCGGCCCGCGAACGCCGTCAGGAAGCTCGCTCCGACCAGCTTCATGAAGCCGGCCAGGACCACCAGCTCCGCGTCGTACGACGACACCGACGTGGTGATGGCGGCGTCCCACTCGGCGCGGGTCGCGAAGTCCTTGACCCGGTGGACGAACGTCGGCACGCCGGCCCGCTCCGCGCGCGCCAGCGCCTCGATGCCGTCGCGGTCGGCACCCACGGCCACGACCTCGGCGCCGTACGACGAGTCGGAGACGGCGTCGAGCAGGGCCTGGAGGTTGGTGCCCGAGCCGGACACCAGGACGACCACGCGCAGAGGACTGTCGGGCACGGCGGGGAGTCTAGGCCCCGCCCGAGCCTGGGTCTCGCGGGGTCGGCGGGACGGGAGTAACGTGTCAGGTCTTCTTCGGACCCCCGAAGGGCACCCCCCGTGCAGATCTCAGGTCGCACGCATCGCGTACGAGGCGTACTCCCCCCGGTGGTCCTCGTCGCCCTTCTCACGGTGCTCGCACCCGCCGCGGGAGCGGGAACCGGTCACGTCTCTCGGCACTACTTCGGGGTACAGGACGCCTCGATGCAGGCCTACTCCCACTTCGACGTCGGCTCCCTGCGGCTGTGGGACGCGCACGTGCGGTGGAACGAGCTCGAGGTGGCGCCAGGCGTCTTCGACTGGTCGCTCCTCGACTCCTACGTGCGCGCCGCGCAGCTCCACCACACACAGCTCACGTTGGTGCTGGCGATGACACCGTCCTTCTACGGTCCTGCGGCGTCGCTGCCTCCGACCAGGATCGACGACTACCGACGGTTCGTGACGACAGTGATGCAGCGCTACCGCAGCTTCGAGGGACGGCGCGGAATCGCGGCGTACCAGGTGTGGAACGAGGGGAACGTGCCGGGCTTCTGGACCGGGACGCCCCACCAGCTGGCGCTGCTGACCCGAGCGGTCTGGCAGGTGCACCGGCAGGTGGACCCCGGCGCGACGATCGTGGCGCCGTCGTTCGCAGTACGTCTCGGGTCGCAGCGACGCTGGCTGTCGGCGTACGCCTCGCAGCGGATCGGAGGCCGCCCGGTCGCCCGCTTCTACGACGTCGACGCCCTCAGTCTCTATCCGAAGGCCACCTACGGCGAGCGGATCGGTGGTCCCGAGGACGCCATCCACCTCCTGGCGGTCGCCAGGCAACGGCTCGCGCGTGCAGGCGTCCCGCAGGACACGCCGCTCTGGGCGACGGAGATCAACTACGGCGTCGACGGCGGGCCGGTCGCCGCCACCCCGATCAGTGAGCGGCGACAGGTGGCCAACGTGATCCGCACGTACGTGCTCGGTGCCGCCCACGGCGTCTCGAGGATGTTCTGGTACCGCTACGACTGGAAGCCGCTATCGGCCGCCAACGGCGGCGGCACCCTGGGCAACACGCTGCTCTCGGTGCCCGGTACCCCGACGGAGCTCACCCCCGCCGGCGCCGCCGTCCGGACCGCCGAGCGGTGGCTGCACGGCCGCCTGGTCGCACGTTCCGGGCAGCGGCCGTGCGCAACGGACCGGCGCGGCACGTACCGATGCGTCGTGCGCCACGCGGGTGGCGTGAGGACGATCCTCTGGAACCCGGTGCGAACAGTGCGGGTCCGGCTCCCGCGCTCGGCCGACGACCTCCAGCGCGCCGGCCACGCCGTCGCGAAGGTGTCTGGGCGCCGGACCTCGCTCCGCGTCTCCTACGTCCCGGTGATGATCGCGTCGCGGCGATGACCGGCACGGGTGCCCACGCTCCACGGATCCACTCCACGGATCCACTTCGCGACCCGACCGAGGACCCACGGAATCCGCATCGTGCCAGTGCCGATCGCGCCCGTTTCGGTCGTCCTCGAGAAACCCACCTCTCGCCCCGGCTACCGGTGCTTGACTGACGACGTCGCTCCCGGGACCCACCCGGGAACTGTCCGGCCATGGCCGGGCAGGACGCTGCTCGGGGGAGCAGGCACACCTGGGGGTAGCCAGGAAAGGTCCCTCCCCTTGCACGGCCCTCTCGGGACCCAGCCGGGTCAGCAGTCCTCGCGTCCCCACCCTCGCTCGTGGGGTCGGACGGCGCGGCGCGCTCTCGTCGCCCTCTTCCTCGTCGGCGCTCTCGTCGCCACGGTCGCGCCTGCCCGGGCCACACGGTCCGCCGGCGCCACCGCGCACCGGACCGTGGGCGTCCACACCCCGCGCGCGTTCTTCGGTCTCCACGACGGCTCGATGCAGGCCGACGACACGCTCGGCTACGGCTCGTTGCGGTTGTGGGACGCGCAGGTCACGTGGAAGGAGGTCGAGACCTCCCCGGGTGTCTACGACTGGCGCCGGCTCGACGCGTACGTGAGCGCCGCCCAGGCCCACGGCGTGGAGGTCACGTTGGTCCTGGCGATGACCCCGTCCTTCTACGGGCCGGCGGAGAACCTGCCGCCCACCGACCTCTCGACGTACGCCGCCTACGTGCGCGCGGTGATGACGCGCTACCGCGACTTCGACGGCCGGCGCGGCATCGCGGCGTACCAGGTGTGGAACGAGGGGAACGTCCCGACGTTCTGGGGCGGGACGCCCGCCCAGCTCGCGCAGCTGACCAGGATCGTGTGGCAGACCCGTCAGCAGGTCGACCCCGGCGCGACCGTCGTCGGCCCGTCGTTCGCGGTCCGGCTGCCCGGCCAGCGCACCTGGCTCTCCGCCTATACCTCCCAGCGGGTCTCCGGGCGGCCGGTGTGGCGCTACTACGACGCGACCGCGCTGAGCCTCTACCCACGGGCGACCTACGGCGACCGGATCGGCGGCCCCGAGGACGCCATGGCCCTGCTCGCGACGGCGCGGCGGCTGCTCGTCGCCGCCGGTGCCCCGGCGAGCCAGCCGATCTGGGGCACCGAGATCAACTACGGCGTCACCAGCGACGGCTCGGCGGCCAGGCCGATCTCACAGCAGCGTCAGGTCGCCAACGTGATCCGCACCTACCTCCTCGGCGCCTCGCAGGGTCTGCAGCGGCTGTTCTGGTACCGCTACGACTGGGGTCCGGTGCCCGGCGGGACGCTCGGCAACACACTGCTCGCCACCCCCGGCTCCCCCGGCGAGATCTCGCCCGCCGGCGCGGCCGTGACGACGGCCGAGGACTGGATGAAGGGCCGCCTCGTGGGCCAGCACGGCGACCGTCCGTGCCACCAGGACCGCAGGGGCACGTTCACGTGCCTCGTCCGCTACGCCGGCGGCGTCCGCACCATCTTCTGGAACCCCCGGCACAGCCTGCGGGTCCCGATGCCGCGCGGCGCCACGATCATCCAGTCCTCCCACGGAGCCACCTCCCGCGTGGCGCAGCGGCGGTCGACGCTGGCGGTGTCCTACCTGCCGGTGATGGTGAGCTCGCCGCGCTGACGGGTCAGGCCGGCTGGCGTCGTACGCGCCAGGTCGCCGCCATCGACCCGACCAGCCCGCCGAGGCCGAAGGTCGCGATGCCGTGGAGCAGTACCTGGAAGACGTAGGGGCCTACGTCGGTCATCCGGCCGGGACCGACCGAGCCGCGCGAGAGCGCGGCGAGGAACGCGAAGCCGACGGCACAGATCAGCCCCGCACCGACGCCGCGCAGCGCGGCGTCGTCCCAGCGCGTCGTGGGGTACCGGAGCAAGGTGCGGTGGACCGCCACGGCAGCGAGCAGCGGCGGCACCGCCAGCAGGGCAGCGATCCAGCCCGGCGTCGGGCCGGTGCCGGGCAGAGCCGCCAGCAGCGGGAACAGCGGGAGCGGCCCGAGCACCACGGCGGTCGGCGTCACCAGGGTGTGGGCACCGACCGCGAACCCGGGACCCAGCAGGTAGGAGCCGGTGAACAGCGAGGCGTGCGGAAGCATGAGCACCGACAGCCCGACCAGGAGGGTGGCCGCGCCGGGGCTGGTGTGCAGCTGCGACATCACGTCGGCAGCGCTGTCCCAGTGCATGACCAGCGCCACCGCGTACACCGCGGTCGAGAGCACGAGGAACCAGACCAGGGTGCGCCAGGCCGCGGCCGTCGCGGCGCGCACCGAGATCGGCAGGAACGACGTCCAGATCGCCGCGCGACCAGAGCCCACGGCAACCGCGGCGCCACCGACGACGCCGCAGAGCAGGAGGGTCCAGACCAGGGTGCGGGCCAGCGACGGGGCCGTGGCCGGCGTGGAGGCGAGGTGGTGGGTGAGTACCGCCACGAGCGCGTAGCCCGCGGTGAAGAGGGCGGTGGCCGAGGCGACGGTCCAGTCGCGGACACCGTCGGCGATCGCGTCGGCGTCCGGGCCGTGGCCCGACACGGAGTCGCCCAGCCGCTGGCCGAGCCGCCAGACCACGACCCCCGCGAGGAGGGTGAGACCGAGCGGCACGGCGCTGACGTGGGTGCCGGCCACGGTGACGCCCGAGCCGTGGGCCATCAGCCAGCCGAGCGCCCCGACCCGCAGCCCGTCGCGCGGGGCACCGTGGGCGCCGGCGTCGGTGAGGAACCAGCCGATGACGCCGGCGGCGAGACACACCAGGAGCGTGCTCGCCGCCGCGGCGATCCCCGCGAGGGGCGCCAGCAGCACGAGGGGGCGGCGGTGAGCCGCGTCACCCCGAGCCTCCCCCGCGGAGCGGGTACGACGCGGGGCGGGCAGCAGGGACGTCATGGCTCGCCCATCATCGCCCGGTGGTGAGGGCCGATCGGGGGTGCCACGCCGGGGCGAGCGGGGCCGTCGGGCTTTTCCGTCGTGGGGGCTGGGGACGTACCGTAAAGGGCCATGTCCGATCCCGAGCAGTTCGACGTCTTCTACGCCGAGGCCCGTGACCGGCTCCTCGTCCAGGCGTTCGCGCTGACCGGAGACCTGCCCGCGTCGCGCGGAGCGGTCCGCGACTCCTTCATCGCCGCCTGGCACCGCTGGCCCAAGCTGCGCCGGCTCGACGACCCTCAGTCCTGGGTGCGGCCGCACGTGCTCACCCATGCCCAGCGCCGGCACACGGCCCGGATCTTCCACCGCGACCGCAAGCTGGACCCCGACCTGCGCGCCACCCTGGACGCCCTCCACAAGCTGCCGGTCACCTCTCGCAAGGCGCTGATCCTGGCCGAGCTCTCCTGCGCCTCGGCGCCGGAGCGGGCGCGTGAGCTCGGGCTGCCCCTCGAGGAGGCGGAGCGCCGGCTGCTCGACGCGCGGGTGAAGTTCATCGACCTCCGCGACGTGCCCGCGACCGAGATCCGCTCGACGCTCGAGCGTCTCGCCGAGCACAGCGCCGACCAGCGCTGGCCCCGCGCCACCATCATCCGTCGCGCCGGCGCGGCTCGACGTCGTACCCATGCCCTGGCGGGTGCGGCGCTCGTCACCGCGACGCTCCTCGTCAGCGGCTTCGTCGTCGCCGACTCCCACGGCGTGCGACCCACCTTGGAGTCCGCCCGCCAGCGCATCACCAGCGTCCCGGGCGAGAGTGCGTCCGCCGCCCCGGACCCCTCGCCCATCACCACTGCCGCGCTGCTCACCAAGGCCCAGGTGGCGCGGGCCGTGCCCGGCCGCACCTGGCGCGTGACCGGCACCGATCCCGCCCAGCACAGCACGCTCCCCTGCCAGCGCCGCAGCTACGCCGACCCGAAGGCGACGACCGCGCTGGTACGCAACTTCACCACCCGCCGCGCCAAGGGGAAGCCCCAGCTCGCAGCGGTGCAGACCATGGAGTTCTCGCGCGACATCGCCGGCGCCGTGAAGGGCTTCGACACCGCGACCGGCTGGTTCGCCGGCTGCAGCGTCCCGCAGACCCAGCTGCTCGCCGTACGACGGGTGGCCCGGCTCGGCGACGAGGCCCAGCAGTACGCGCTCCGGGCCTGGCACGCGCCCGCGATGACGTTCGTCCTCGGGATCGCCCGCACCGGCCGCGTCAACACCGTGGCCCTGACCCGCACCACCGGCAGCGGTGAACCCGACCTCGACGCGAACCTTCGGCTCCTGGTCTCCGCGGTCGACGACGTCTGCCCCACCTCGGTGGGCGGCCATTGCTCGTCGCTGCCCAGGGCGGTGCCGATGGCCGCTCCCGCTGCGGGCAAGCTGCCGATGATGCTCGGCGAGCTCGACCTGCCTCCGGTCGCCGGCGTGCAGCGCCCGTGGGCCGGCACGACGCCACGGCAGGCGCTCTCGAACGTCGCGGCGACCACCTGCGACGACAGCAGCTTCCACGGGCACGGCTGGAAGCAGGACGCGACCCGGTCGTTCCTGATCCCGGGTGCCCACCTGACGATGGCGTTCGGCCTGACCCAGACCGTCGGACGCCTGCCCGAGGCGCGCGCCAAGAGCTTCGTCGACGGTGTCCGGTCCAAGCTCGCGTCGTGCGGCGACCGTCAGCTCGGCACCAAGGTGCTGCGCGTCGCGAACGGTCCGAACCAGTCGGTGTGGCGCGTGCGCACCCAGGTCTCCGACAAGCAGACCGTGACCTTCTACATGGGCGTCGTCCGCAAGGGTGGAGCCGTCGCACAGGTCGGCTTCGTGCCGGACGGCTCCCACACCATGACGCCCGGTCAGTTCGTCGCGCTGGTGCACCGCGCCGGCGAGCGCCTCGCCGCGATGAGCTGACGGCTCAACCGACTACCCGGCGAGGATCTGACGCATCAGCTCGGCGGTCTCCGACGGCGTCTTGCCGACCTTGACCCCGACCGCTTCGAGGGCCTCCTGCTTCGCCGCGGCGGTGCCCGACGAGCCCGAGACGATCGCCCCCGCGTGACCCATGGTCTTGCCCTCGGGCGCGGTGAAGCCGGCGACGTAGCCGACGACCGGCTTCGTCACGTGGTCCTTGATGTACGCCGCGGCGCGTTCCTCGGCGTCGCCGCCGATCTCGCCGATCATCACGATCGCGTCGGTCTCGTCGTCGGCCTCGAAGGCAGCGAGCGCGTCGATGTGGGTGGTGCCGATGATCGGGTCGCCGCCGATGCCGATGGCCGACGAGAAGCCGAAGTCCCGCAGCTCGTACATCATCTGGTAGGTCAGGGTGCCCGACTTCGAGACCAGCCCGATGCGCCCGGCCTTGGTGATGTCGGCGGGGATGATGCCGGCGTTGGACTTGCCGGGGCTGATCAGGCCGGGGCAGTTGGGACCGATGATCCGGGTGGTCCCCCCACCATGACCGGCCTCGGCGTACGCGCGGAACTCCGCGGTGTCGTGCACCGGCACGCCCTCGGTGATCACCACGAGCAGGCCGATGCCGGCGTCGATCGCCTCGATCGCGGCCGCCTTGGTGAAGGCCGGCGGCACGAAGACCACCGACACGTCGGCGCCGGTCTTCTCCATGGCCTCGGCCACGGTGCCGAACACCGGGACGGAGCCGTCGGCGAAGTCGGCGGACTCGCCGGCCTTGCGCGGGTTGACGCCGCCCACGACGTCGGTGCCGGAGTCGAGCATCCGCTGGGTGTGCTTCATGCCCTCGGAGCCGGTCATGCCCTGGACGATGACCTTGGAGCTCTCGGTCAGGAAGATCGCCATCTGTGTCCTCGCCCTCTCAGTTCGCCGCGTGGGCGAGCTCGGCGGCCCGGTCGGCCGCTCCGTCCATGGTGTCCACGAGCGTCACCAGCGGGTGGTCTGCCTCGTGGAGGATCCGCCGGCCCTCCTCGACGTTGTTGCCGTCGAGGCGTACGACGAGCGGCTTGTTCGCCTCGTCGCCGAGCCGCTGCAGCGCACCGACGATGCCGTTGGCGACCTCGTCGCACGCGGTGATGCCGCCGAACACGTTGACGAACACCGCCTTGACCTGGGCGTCGTTCAAGATGATGTCGAGACCGTTGGCCATCACCTCGGCCGAGGCGCCACCGCCGATGTCGAGGAAGTTCGCGGGCTTCACGCCGCCGTGCTTCTCACCGGCGTACGCCACGACGTCGAGGGTGGACATGACCAGTCCGGCGCCATTGCCGATGATGCCGACGGCGCCGTCGAGCTTGACGTAGTTGAGACCCTTCTCCTTGGCCGCGAGCTCCAGCGGGTCGGCGTCCTCGGTGACCTCGAAGCGCACGTGGTCCTGGTGACGGAAGTCGGCGTTGTCGTCGAGCGACACCTTGCCGTCGAGCGCCTCGAGGGTGCCGTCGCCGAGCTTCACCAGCGGGTTGACCTCGACGAGGGTGGCGTCCTCCTCGATGAAGACGGTCCACAGCTTCTTGATCGCGTCGGCCGCCTGGTCGGCGATGGAGGCGTCGAAGCCGGTCGCGGCGACGATCTCGGCCGCCTTGGCGTCGTCGACACCGACCTGCGGGTCGATGGAGACCCGCGCGATCGCGTCGGGGTTCTCGTGCGCGGTGACCTCGATCTCCACGCCGCCCTCGGTCGAGGCGATGCAGAGGTAGTTGCGGTGGGCGCGGTCGACGAGGAAGGAGAAGTAGTACTCCTCCGCGATGTCGGCCGCGGGCGCGACCAGCGCGCGGCGCACGGTGTGGCCCTTGATGTCCATGCCGAGGATCTCGCGCGCCTTCTCGACGGCGTCCTGGGGGTCCTGGGCCAGCTTCACACCGCCGGCCTTGCCGCGGCCACCGGTCTTGACCTGTGCCTTGACGACCACGCGGCCACCCTCGGCCTCGGCCGCGGCCGCTGCCTCCTCGGGTGAGGTGATCACGGTGCCGACCGTGACCGGGACGCCGTGCTTGGCGAAGAGCTCCTTCGCCTGGTACTCCATCAGATCCACGATCCACCAACCTCCGCGGCGCCCGGGTAGGGCGTACGAGCATGTGACGCCCTCCTGACGAGGGCCATCGAGACGCTTGGCACCCTAGTCCCGGCCCCCGCATCCCGGCCAAGCCGGGTCCGCGTGACCCGGGGCAGGGGCCGCAACCTCGGTCAAGACCCACCGGGCCCGCCGCCCCTACCGTGGCGGGATGACCAAGGTCGTGTACTTCACCGCCTGCACCCTCGACGGCTTCATCGCCGACGAGCACGACTCGCTCGACTGGCTCTTCGAGGTGCCCCACGACAGTGGCGAGCAGAGCGACGACGGCGGCTGGGACGCGTTCATCGGTCGGATCGGACCCATGGTCACCGGCACCACGACGTACCGGTGGATGCTCGACCGCCACTTCACCGAGCACCCCGAGCAGTTCGCGGAGTTCTACGACGACCGGCCGCTGTGGGTGTTCACCCACCAGGACCTGCCGGGCGTGGCGGGCGCCGACGTCCGCTTCGTCTCGGGCGACGTCGCCGCGGTGTACGACGAGCTGGTCGCGGCGGCCGCGGGCCGCGACGTCTGGGTGATCGGCGGAGGCGACCTGGTCGGTCAGTTCGACGACGCGGGGCTGCTCGACGAGGTGCACCTCGGGATGACGCCGGTGACCCTCGGCGCCGGCCGGCCCCTGCTGCCACGCCGGATCACGTCGAGCCGGATGCGCTTCCGCGAGGCCCACCAGTCCGGTCAGCGCGTCCGCATCGTCCTCGACGTGGAGCGCCCCGGTGGTTGAGGACCCCCGTCGGTCGGCCCTGTCGAGACCACGACCCACCGCCCCGTGCACGTCACCACCCGACCCCACCGGTCGAGCCCGGTCACGTCGCCCCGCTCAGGACTGATCGGCGAAGGCCTCCGCGACCCAACCGGTGATCTCGCCGGTCGTCGCGCCGGGGGTGAACACCTTCGCCACGCCCAGCTCCTCGAGCACCGGGATGTCCTCGTCGGGGATGATCCCGCCGCCGAAGACGCGGATGTCGGCGGCGTCGCGCTCCGCCAGCAGCTCGAGCAGCCGCCGGAAGAGGGTCATGTGGGCACCGGAGAGCACCGACAGCCCGATCAGGTCGGCGTCCTCCTGGATCGCGGTCTCGACGATCTGCTCGGGCGTCTGGTGGAGACCGGTGTAGATGACCTCGTGACCCGCGTCGCGCAGCGCTCGGGCCACGATCTTCGCGCCGCGGTCGTGGCCGTCGAGGCCGGGCTTGGCCACGACGATCCGGATCCGTGACGAGAGGGAAGACGCCATGGGCGCAGACTAACCGACGTCCGGCGAGCGTGGCCGTGAGCCGCCGTGGGTGACTCCAGCCACGCCGGCCACCCTGTCCACGCCTGTCGTCCACCGCGTGTCCAGACGGGATTTCACCCACTGTGACCTATCCGTTACTGTCGAGCCTCGCCGACCCCTCCGTCTTCGATCCCCGGGAGCTTCTACATGGGTGACCTCCGCGCCGGCACGGGCGACGTCGCCCAGCCGACCGGTAAACGGGTCGCCCGTCACTCCGTCGAGGAAGCCTCCGACCAGCCGTACGTCGGACGCCGCGTCGCCGCGCGGCCCACCCGGGCCACGCCGACCCTGGTCGTCCAGCCGGCACCCGGACGTCGCAGAGCCGAGACGGGCACGTTCCCGGTCGCGCCGCCCTCCCCGTTCGCCGAGGCTCCCGCGCCTGGCCGTCGGGCACTGCGGGTGGACGTGGTGCCCTTCGCGATGAACCCCGCGTTCGTCGCACCCGACGAGCCCGAGGCCCTCACCCTCGAGACACCCGTCGCCCAGCCGCCCGTCGAGACGTCGCTCATCGACTCTCCGCCCGCCGCTCCGACCCTCGTGGTCGCGCCCCTCCTCGAGACGCCGTTCGCCCCGACCCCCGCCGTCGAGACGTCCATCCTCGAGACCCGCTTCTCCACGACGTCGGTCGACGACGACACGACGATCGGCGAGATCCCCGCCGTCGCCGCGCCGGTGGCCGACACACCGATCGCGGTACCCCCGTCGTTCTCCCTCGAGCCGATCGCGCTGACCACCCTCGCGGCCTCGCCCGGCACCGCGCCGCTCGAGGACGAGCCGGTCGCCCTCCAAGGCGTCACGACCCCCCGCACCGGGGGGAGACGTCGCGTCGCCCGGCGTCGTTCGCCGATCCCGTTGCCGAGCGCACCGCTGCTGATGGGCGTGGCGATCCTGGCCGTGTCGGCCGGCGGAGCCCTCCAAGCCGTGCACTCCGGTGCTGCGGACGCCGCCAGCACCCACCACCTCGCTCCGGCCAGCGCCCTGTCGGGCAGCAGCGCCGTCGGCACGGCCAGCCTCCTCGGCGGCCGGCCCGCCAGCGTGAGCCGCAGCTCCGACCGGCTGCAGGCAGCGGCCGATGCCCAGGCCAAGCAGCGGGCCGAGGCCCTCTCCGGCTTCGCGTCACAGGCCCAGAAGCAGGCCAAGAAGATCAAGCTCCACTCGTGGGTGCTCCCGGTCGCCGGGGGGGTCTACCACCTCACCGCGCGCTTCGGTGACTACAGCTCGCTGTGGTCCAACTTCCACACGGGCCTCGACTTCGCCTCCCCCACGGGCACGCCGATCATGGCGGTGGCCGGCGGCACGATCACCGAGACGGGCTACTCCGGTGCCTACGGCAACCGGACGATCGAGACCCTGCCCGACGGCACGGAGCTGTGGTACTGCCACCAGAACGAGTTCGGCATCTCCGTCGGCGACAGCGTGCTGCCCGGCCAGGTGATCGGGTACGTCGGCTCCACCGGCAACGTGACCGGCCCCCACCTCCACCTCGAGGTGCACCCCGGCGGCGGCGACCCGGTCGACCCCTTCACGGCCCTCGAGGTGCACGGACTGCACCCCTGATCAGGGCCGCGTCAGCAGACCTGATCGTTGGTGGTCGAGCAGCGACCGCGAGCGAGCTCGCGACGAAGCGTGTGGAAACCCGCTGACGCTCACGCCGAGCCGGAACGACTACATCTTCTCGACCGGCGCGTACCTCAGCAGCAGCCGCTTGACGCCCTCGGAGCCGAAGTCGATCGAGGCGACCGACTTGTCGCCGACGCCGTCCATCGCCACGACGGTGCCCATCCCGAACGAGTCGTGCACCACCCGGTCGCCGGGTGCGAGGGACGGCACGGCGCGGGCGGGCTTGGACTTGGCAGCCGCATCGGCCCGCGCGGCCGCGGCGGTGAAGTTGCGTCTCCCCGCGCTGGTCGGCGCCCCGAGTCCGAGGCCGGACCCCGTCGTACCGCTGAGGTCGGGGCGCTGCCAGTGCACCTGGTCGGCCTCGGTGCGGCGCCAGTCGACGAGCTCCTCGGGCACCTCGCCGAGGAAGCGAGACGCGGGGTTGTGGGCCGGCGCGCCCCACGCCGAGCGCACCAGGGCCCGCGAGAGGTAGAGCCGCTCGCGCGCCCGGGTGACGCCGACGTAGGCGAGCCGGCGCTCCTCCTCCAGCTCGCGACCGTCGTCGAGGCTGCGGGAGTGGGGGAAGACACCGTCCTCGAGCCCGGTCAGGAACACCGTCGGGAACTCCAGCCCCTTGGCGGTGTGGAGGGTCATCAGGGTGACCATCCCGCCGTCGTCGTCGTGGGGCGCGTCGGGGATCTGGTCGGTGTCGGCGACGAGCGCGACCCGCTCGAGGAAGTCGGAGAGACCAGGGGTGACGGTGCCGGCGTCGACGTCCGCGGGGTCGGCCGAGGGTCCGGCGACCGGGTCGTCGGAGAACTCGCGCGCGACGGCCACGAGCTCGGCGAGGTTCTCCAGCCGAGTGCCGTCCTGGGGGTCGTCGGAGGCCTCGAGCTCGTCGAGGTAGCCCGACCTGGCCAGCACCGACTCGAGCACGACGTCGGCCCGCTCCCCTGCCTCGACCATCGACTGGAGCTCCTCGACGAGGGCGACGAACCCCTGGATCGCCACCAGCGAGCGGGTGACGAGACCCGGTGCCTCGTCGGCACGACGTAGCCCCTCCCAGAACGTGATCCGCTCACGTTGGGCGTACGACGTGACGCACTCGACCGCCCGGTCGCCGATGCCCCGCTTGGGCACGTTGAGGATCCGTCGCAGCGAGACCTCGTCGTCGGGGTTGACCAGCATCCGCAGGTAGGCCAGCGCGTCGCGCACCTCGCGGCGCTCGTAGAAGCGCACCCCGCCGACCACGCGGTAGGGCATGCCGAGCCGGATGAACACCTCCTCGAAGACACGCGACTGGGCGTTGGTGCGGTAGAACACCGCGACGTCGCCCGGCCTCGAGCCGGCGTCGGAGAGGGTGTCGATCTCGCCGGAGACGAAGCGAGCCTCGTCGCGTTCGTCGTCGGCGACGTAGCCGACGATCTTGGCGCCGGGCCCGGCGTCGGACCAGAGGTTCTTCGGCTTGCGGCCCTGGTTGTTGCCGATCACCGAGTTGGCGGCGTTGAGGATGTTCTGGGTCGAGCGGTAGTTCTGCTCGAGCAGGATCGTGGTGGCGTTCGGGAAGTCCTGCTCGAAGTCGAGGATGTTGCGGATGTTGGCGCCGCGGAACGCGTAGATCGACTGGTCGGCGTCACCGACGACCATCAGCTCGGCGGCCTGGATCCGCTCGCTCGTGTTCTCGACCGGCTCGCCCGGGTCGAGGGGGTCCTCCAGCGCGTCGGCGCAGAGCTGGTGGATGAGGGCGTACTGCGCGTGGTTGGTGTCCTGGTACTCGTCGACGAGCACGTGGCGGAATCGCCGACGGTAGGTCTCACGCACCTCCGGGAACGTCGCGAACAGGTCGACGGTGAAGGTGAGGATGTCGTCGAAGTCGAGGGCGTTGGCGTCGCGCAGCCGCTGCTGGTAGCGGGTGTACGCCGCGGCGTACGCCTCCTCGAACCGGTTGTGGGTGTCGGCGGTGACCTCCTCCGGCCCACGCAGCTCGTTCTTGTGGCCGGAGACCCAGTGGAGGACGGCTCCGGGCTGGTAGCGCCGCGGATCGAGGTCGAGGTCCTTGATGACCATGGTCATCAGCCGCTTGGAGTCGGCGGCGTCATAGATGGTGAAGCTGGAGCGGAAGCCGAGCTTGTCGATCTCCTTGCGCAGGATCCGTACGCACGCGGAGTGGAACGTCGAGACCCACATCAGCCTTGCGCGCGGACCGACCAGCGCCTCGACCCGCTCCTTCATCTCGGCCGCGGCCTTGTTGGTGAACGTGATCGCCAGGATCGAGCCGGGGTGGGCGCCGCGCTGCGACACCAGCCAGGCGATCCGGCGGGTGAGCACGCGGGTCTTGCCCGAGCCGGCCCCGGCGACGACCAGGAGCGGGGTGCCCTCGTGGACCACCGCGGCGCGCTGCGGCTCGTTGAGGCCGGCGAGGAGGTCGTCGGCCGACGGCTTGCGGGGACGCTCGGCCGAAGCGCCTGGCTCGGCTGCCTGGCCGAGGGTCTGGCCGATGATCGGGAGGGTGTCGCTCATCTCCCGTCCACCCTACGTGCCACCACCCCCCACGGAGACGGCGTACCGCGATCAGGCGTAGGCGACGCCGATGTCGGCCACCGTGAGCGCGAGGATCAGCCAGTAGAGCCAGGCCGGGATCGAGGGTTGGCGGAGGTTGGCCATCACCAGCACCAGGATCGCCAGGCCGATCGCGAACATCAGCGCGACCGTCGTGTGGTCGAAGTCCTGGTCGCGGGCCTCGAGCACCCCGACCAGCAGGAGTCCGGCCAGGAACGTGGTGCCGATACCGTCGCGCATCGGGCCGGTGATGCGCTTCTCGGGGTGGCGCACCTGCACGAGCAGACCGGCCAGGAGTGCCACCACGCCGAGCAGGTGCAGCACGACCAGGACGACCTGCGCGACCTTCATGGCCGCAGGCTAGTGCGCGCCCGTCGCTTCAGGTGGGACGCGCGGGTGCGCAGCGCCTGCCACGGTGACGGCTGCGGCGGGGCCGCCGCGCCAGCGCCCTTCTGCCACACCATGACCCGAGCCGCCCGGGCGCTGATGTCCTCACGTGCGGCAAGGGCCGCGTCGAGGTAGACGACGTTGTAGTAGGTACGACGCTGGATGTCGCGGATCACGGGCACCTTGCCGAGGTCGTGGAAGTAGCGTGCCACGTCGACGTCGAGCCACTGGCCGTGCCACTTGGCGGCCGGCTCGACCTCGATGTAGATCGCGTCCGCCCGGGCCAGGAGCTCCGAGCTCCCGCCGAGCACCTGGTCGGAGGCTCCCTCGACGTCGATCCACGCCACGATCCGGTCGTCGTCGCCGGCGGCGACGAAGTCGTCCATCCGCTTGGCCTCGACCTCCACCGACTCGTGGCCGCGGTCGTCCTGGTGGGTGGCAAGGCTGGCCATCCGGTTGGCCTGGCCGAGCGACCGACTCCCGACCTGCCTCGGGATGGTGATCGTCACCGGGCCGTTGGTCGAAGCGGCTGCCAGGTGGTGGTACTCCACGCCGCGCTCCGCGAGACGCTCCCGGTACTTCTCGTGGACGTAGGGGTTGGCCTCCACCGCCACCGCACGCGCCTCGGGGAACGTGCGCTTGGCCCACGACGAGAAGCCCGCCTCGTGCGCACCCAGCTCGAGGGTGATCGTGGGGTCGATCTCCGCGCACATGTCGCGGAAGAAGCGCTGCACACGCCGATCGATCGCCTCCGACGGCCGGCCGGTGTTGTGGGCCTGGGCGGCTGTCATCCGCGCCCAGAACAGGTAGCGGTCGTCGGCTGCGCTGGCGTCGGCGGCGTGGTCGCCGTGGTCCGGGGTGGCTGGCATCGGCACACGCTAACGTGGAGAAGTCGTCGCCTGCATCTGACCCGACTGAACCGCGAACGGCGTACCGGACATCTCACCCGTAACGGGCCTCGCTCTCGGCGCGGCCCTCGACACGGGAGGTTCCCCATGCGCACACTCGTGACCACCGCTGCTCTGACTCTCGCTACCGCGGGTCTCGCACCCTTGGCCCTCGCCCACGCGGCCCCGGTGTCCGCCTCGGCAGGCACCGAGCCGGTGACCTCGACCCCGATCCACCACCTGGTGGTGGTCTTCCAGGAGAACGCGTCCTTCGACCACTACTTCGGCACCTACCCCGAAGCCGCGAACCCGCCGGGCGACCCACCCTTCGTCGCACGATCGAACACCCCCGCGGTCAACAACCTGCTCCCCTCGCCACTCAACGGAGACCAGGACTTCCGCGTCACCAACCCCAACCTGGCCCCCTCGTTCCGCCTCGACCGCTCCCAGTTCGTCACCTGCAGCCAGGACCACACCTACAAGCCCGAGCAACGCGCCGCCAACCTCGGCCGGATGGACAAGTTCGTCCAGCAGACCGACAACTCCGCATGCGCGCTCCCCCGAGCGGTGCCCTCCCCGCAGGTGATGGGGTACTTCGACGGCAACACCGTCACGGCGCTGTGGAACTACGCCCAGCACTATGCGCTCGAGGACAACGCGTTCGCCACCACGTACGGCCCCTCCACGCCGGGTGCGCTGAACCTCGTCGCCGGCCGGACCTCGGGCGCGTCGCCGGAGAACACCAGGAGCGTCACGGAGGGCACGGTGTACGGCGACCCCGACCCCGTCCTCGACGACTGCTCCGAGGCGGCCCTCAAGGCCACACTCGCCGGGCCGAACGTCGGTGACCTGCTCAGCGATGCCGGGATCTCCTGGGGCTGGTTCCAGGGCGGGTTCAAGCGCACCAACCCCGTGGACGAGCCGCAAGCGGTCTGCGGCGGCTCCCACCCGAATCTCGCAGGCTTCAGGGATCCGACACCCGACTACGAGGCCCACCACGACCCCTTCCAGTACTTCGCGTCGACCGCCAACCCGCACCACCTGCCACCGTCGTCGCCCGACGCCATCGGCCACGACGACCAGGCACAGCACCAGTACGACCTGACCGACTTCTGGACGGCCGCCCACGACGGTCACCTGCCCGCGGTGAGCTACCTCAAGGCACCGGGGTTCCAGGACGGCCACCCCGGATGGGCCAACTCCGACCCGCTGGCCGAGCAGGACTTCCTCGTCCAGACCCTGAACAAGCTCCAGCGTCTCCCCGAGTGGCAGGACACGGCGGTCGTCATCGCCTGGGACGACTCGGACGGAGAGTACGACCACGTCTTCCCACCCAACGTCCATCACTCCCACAACTCCGACAAGGACACCCTGTACGGGGTCGCCAAGGCGACCGACCTCTTGGGGCTGATGTGCATGGCGCCTGCCGGTGCACCGGCTCCCCCGCCGGAGACCGTCTTCGAGATGCGGTGCGGCTACGGAGAGCGAGTGCCTCTCCTCGTCGTATCGCCGTACGTCCGGGCGAACGTTGTCGACCACGACGTGGTCGACCAGGCCTCCGTGCTGAAGTTCATCGAGGACAACTGGGGGCTTCCGCGGCTCGGGCACGACTCCTTCGACGCCCACGCGGGTGACTTGCTCGGCATGTTCGACTTCACCCACCAACGGGACGACGTCCTGCTGCTCAACCATCTGACGGGCAACCCCAACCATGCCCCCTGCCTTCAGTTGTCGCTGACACCTCAGGCCCCGAGGACCGACGAGACTCTCACGGCCGACGCGGAGATCAGCGACGCGGACGAGGACCCCACCAACGGACGGCACGACCTCGTGAAGACCTCCTACGCCTGGTTCGACAACGAGACCCGGCTGGACGAGGCCGGCCCCTCGCTCGACCTCTCGACACCCGGCCACGGTGATCGCGGGGACGTCATCACGGTGCGCGTCACGGCGTACGACGGCGTCGACACCACCGTGAAGTCGGATCAAGTCGTCGTCGAGGACTCCCCACCCACGGTGGCCCTCTCCGCACCGGACGAGGCCGCGGTGTACAGCGACCCGCTCGCGCCCGTCGACGTCGTGACGTCGGACGCAGACGGTGATCCGGTGTCGGTGGCGGCCACCGGGCTCCCCGAAGGCATCGACGTCTTGCAGGGAGCCGACGGTCGGTACCGGATCGGTGGCGTCGTCACCGGCCCGACCGGCGTGTACCCCGCCAGCGTCACCGTCTCCGACGGGACGCTCACAGCGAAGGCGTCCCTGAGGATCACGGTGCACCGCGAGGTGGCCGGCCTCGGGTACACGGGGGACCTGATGTCCGCGTCCGGTACGGGCGTCCGGCTCCGTGCGCACCTGGTGCAGGATGGCGACGGGACACCCGGCGACCTGGCCCGAGCCTCGGTGCTCTTCGACCTCTACGCGCCCGGCAGCGACGGCGCAGAGCCGACCGCCACCTACCCGGCGGCGGCGAACTCCGAGGGTGACGCGGGTGTCGATGTGGGTCCGCTGGCCACCGGCACCTGGACAGTCGTCGCGCGTACCGATCCCGACCATGGGGACTTCGACGCACCCCCCTCGGTCGCGGTGCCGGTGACGGTGTACGTCCCCGACCCCGGTGGTCTCGTCGTGGGCGCCGGACGTGTGCCCGATCCCCCTCCCGACGGCCGTGGGACGTTCGCCCTCGTGGCGCGGATCCGCGCCGACGGCACGCCCGCGGGCGCGGCGTCGTACACCTTCCACACCTCGGAGGGCACGGAGGTCGTGATCGCTCAGACGTCGTGGCGGCGTGGCGGCCTTGCTCTCACCGCCTACCGAGCCACGTGGGCGGGCACCTGCGTGGTCAGGATGAGGGACAGGACGGGCCACGTCGCCGTGGTGGACGACGCCAGGTTCCGCGTGGATGTCGCCGACGGCGCGAGGCGGTCCGGTCCCGACCGGTTCGCCCTGACCGTCTTCACGCCCACCGGAACGACGTACCACCAGGTCGGGACGCCCACCGAGCCGCTCCCTTTGGGGGGCGGGCAGATCGAGGTGAGGCCGTAGTCCGGGCGACCGCCCACGCCTCCGGCCGTCGCTACAACAGGCGGCGGTCGGAGGCCCAGCGGGTCAGCTCGTGGCGCGAGGACAGCTGGAGCTTGCGGAGCACGCTCGACATGTGGGTCTCGACGGTCTTGATCGAGATGAAGAGCTCCTTGGCGACCTCCTTGTAGGCGTAGCCGCGAGCGATCAGGCGCATCACCTCGCGCTCACGCTCGGTCAGGCGGTCGAGGTCCTCGTCGACGGCGGAGATCTCGATGGTGCCGGCGAAGGCGTCGAGCACGAACCCGGCGAGGCGGGGCGAGAACACCGCGTCGCCGTCGGAGACCCTGCGGATCGCGTCGACCAGCTCGGGGCCGGTGATGGTCTTGGTGACGTAGCCACGGGCGCCGGCCCGGATCGTGCCGATCACGTCCTCGGCCGCGTCGGAGACGCTGAGCGCCAGGAACCGCGGCGCCTCCGCCGACGACATCGAGGTGGACAACCGCCGCATCACCTCGGCCCCGCCTCCGCCGGGCAGGTGCACGTCGAGGAGTACGACGTCGGGCCGGTGCTGCACGACCGCGGCGACGGCCTCGTCGACGTCGGCCGCCTCGGCCACGATGTCGACCGGGTGGCCGACGGCGGTGCCGAGCTCGGCGCGGACGCCGGCGCGGAACATCGCGTGGTCGTCGACGATCAGGACGCGGGTGGTCATGGGGTGTCTTCCTCTCGCGGCAGCTTCAGCCGCACCTCGGTGCCGGAGCCCGGCGTCGAACGGATCTCGGCGGTGCCGCCGTGGCGCGACATCCGGTCGAGGATGCTGTTGCGCACGCCCTGCCGGTCGGCCGGGATGCCCTCGGGGTCGAAACCGGTGCCTCGGTCGCGGACGAAGACCTCGACCTGGGTCGCGCCGACCTCGGCGTAGATGTCGACGACGTGGGTGCCGGCGTGCTTGGCGGCGTTGGTCGCGGCCTCGCGGGTGGCGGCGACGATGGGGGCGAGGTCCTCACCGACGGTCGCCTCGCCCACGGTGACCAGCTCCACGTCGACGGCATAGGTGTCCTCGATCTCGCGGACGACCTCGCGCAGCGCACCCGCCAGGGTGCCGTCGCCGACCGGGGTCGCGTCGAACAGCCACGAGCGCAGGTCGCGCTCCTGCGACCTGGCCAGGCGGGCGACGGTCTGGGCGTCGCCGGCGTTCTTCTGGATCAGGGCGAGGGTCTGGAGCACGGAGTCGTGGAGGTGGGCCGCGAGGTCGGCCCGCTCCTGGGTGCGGACGCGCTCGGCGCGCTCGGCCGCCAGGTCGTTGGTGAGCCGCCAGACCCACGGTCCGAGGGTGATCGCCAGCCCGATCCCGCCGAGAGCCGCCGAGATCAGCACGTCGTACAGCTCGCGGGCCTGGCCGTTGCGGACGGCGAACAGCGCGACAGAGCCGGCGACGAGGACGACGCCGGCGCCGACGCGGACGTACGCCGCCCAGCCGCCCGAGCCGAAGACGGCGTGCACGGGGTTGAGCCGCTCGGACTGGTCGAGCCAGCGCGAGCGCTGCGCCTCGTCGGCCTGTCGCCACAGCAGTCCGAAGCCGACGAGGGCGAGCACGAGCGCCCAGATGACCACGCCGTTGCCGAAGATCGCCTCGGCGGTCAGCACCAGGCCGAGGCCGAGGGCGACCAGGGCGATCGCGGGTCCCGAGTCGGCGAGGCGACGGATCCGGCCCGGCCGGCGGCCCTGGCGGGCGGCGCTCTCGAGGCCCGGCGCCTCCGAGTCGAACGGTGGCTGCGCGGGCAGCACCAGCCAGAGACCGGCGTAGAAGAGGATCCCGATGCCGCCCAGCACGGCTCCGACGAGGAACGCCGCGCGTACCCAGACCACCGGCACCGCCAAGTGGCGTGCCAGGCCGCCCGCGACGCCCCCGATGATCGGGTGCTGGGTGTCGCGCATCGCGCGGCGCACGTCGTGCGGCAGCTCGCGAGGCGCGTGGCGCGTGGGCAGGGAGGCGGTCATGATGACTCCATCGTCGCAGAGCGGCACGCCCCCGACCACGAGGAGGAACCCCGGCCGACCCCTGACTCGCGAGCCCGGGGAACCAGCCGGGATCAGGGGTCTCCCCGATGGTGTACGACGTGCCTGAGGAGCACGGTTGTCCCATGAGCACGACACCGCCTGAGACCCACCAACCGCCGACCCCCGGACCCGACTCCGGACCCCGCGTCGGCTGGGACGACATCCGCGACCTGGGCCGGATCCGCCGCTCCACCGGCGGTGAGCGTCGCGTCGCCGGTGTCGCCGGCGGTCTGGCTCGTCACCTCGACATCGACCCCCTGATCCTGCGCGTCGCCTTCGTGGTGCTCACGTTCTTCGGCGGCGCCGGCGTGCTCCTCTACATCGCGTGCTGGCTGCTACTGCCCGAGCAGGGCAGCGACTGGGGCCGCGTGCCGCTGGACCGTCGTAGTCGCACCGTCGCCCTCGTGCTCGTCGGCGCGCTCGTCGTCGTGATCCTCGCCGGCCACACCTGGTGGGGCAGCGGCTACCCGTGGGGCCTGCTGATCGTCGCCGGCATCATCGCGCTCGTCGCCACGGCGTTCCCGCGCCGCGACCGGGGCACGCCACCGGCCGAGGACGGCACCGACGCCGCGGCGGCACCGGCCGCCACGGGCGACACCCGCACCTATGCGGCGCCGCCTGCGTACGTCGAGCAGCCCCGGCCGGTGAACCCCCGCAAGAAGGGGCCGATCCTGTTCTGGTTCGCCCTCGCCGTGATGGCGGTGGGGCTCGGTGTCCTCGGCGTCGTCGACCTGGCCGGCGCCTCGGTCGCCCCGTCGGCGTACCCCGCCCTCGTGCTCGCCCTGAGCGGCGTCTTCCTGCTGATCGGCGCGTTCTGGGGCCGGGCCGGCGGCCTGATCCTGGTCGGCCTCCTCGCGGCCGGCGCCACCGTGGGCGCCACCGTGGCCGACCAGTGGGACCCGCACCGCGAGGTCGTCCGCCCCGTCACGAGCGCTGCGGTCGAGGACAGCTACCACCTCGACACCGGCAACCTCGTCTTCGACCTGACCGACGTCACCGACCCCGCCCGGCTGGACGGCCGCACGATCCACCTCAGCGGCGGCGTCGGGCAGATCGACATCGAGGTCCCGGTCGGCATGGCCGTGGTCGTCGACGCCCACGTGAGCGGCCCGGGCGGCATCAGCCTCTTCGGTGAGGACTCCGGCGGCGTGGACACCACCGCGAGCGCCTCCCACAGCGGCCCGCTCTCCGACGCACCCCAGCTGACCATCGACGCCGACCTCCACGTCGGCGCCATCAACGCCCACACCGCGCCGCGGTAGAGGAGTGACCATGAGCGAGCAGACCACCAGCAAGCAGACCTTCGCCTCGGGGCGACACCCGGTCAACGTCGGGCACCTGGTGATGGGCGTGGCCCTCCTCGGGCTCGCCGTCATCTGGGCCCTCCTCGAGTCCGACGTGGCGTCCGCCTCCGACCTGCGCTGGCTGCTGCCGGTGCCATGGGTCGCGGCCGGTGCGGTCGGGCTGGTCGCGACCGCACCCCGCCTGCGGGGCGCCCGCGACTGACCGCCGGGCGGTGAGTGAGCACCGATCCGCCGGACCGGACGGTGGCTCGCTCATCGCCACCCCGGTGCGGGGTCGGGGCCGGCCCTGCCAGAGTGAGCGCATGCCGCTGCCGCGCCTGGGCTCGCTGGAGTCGCTGCCCGCCCTCGCCCACCCCGACCTCCTGGCCCCGCCGGTGCGCGCTGCCCTCGGCGCGTGGCCGTACGCCGAGGAGATCGCGGTCGTCGAGATCGACCCGGCGTACGCCGACACCGCAGCCATGAGCGAGCACTACGCCATCCCCCTGGAGGCCGGTGCCAACTGCGTGGTCGTGATGGGGCGGCGCGACGGCCAGGAGCGGGCCGCCGCCTGTGTCGTCCGGGCCGACACCCGCGCCGACGTCAACAACCTCGTCAAGCGCACACTCGACGTCCGCAAGGCGTCGTTCCTGTCCATGGAGCGCGCGGTCGAGGAGTCCGCCATGGAGTACGGCGGGATCACCCCGGTCGGGCTGCCCGACCGCTGGCGCCTGCTCGTGGACTCCGCCTGCCTCGACATCGAGACCGCCGTGATCGGCTCCGGCGTACGTCGTTCCAAGCTCCTCGTGCCCGGCCGCCTGCTCGGCGAGGTCACCGGCGCGGAGGTGCTCGCCGGACTCGGTCGCTGAGCCGAGCGTTTAAGAGGGCCTCGAGACGGGAACGATGCCCTCGTAGTTCCACTGAGCGAGTCCGGTGCCCCCCGTTCCGGCCCTCTCTCTCGGCGGCGTGGGGGACTCGGGGCCCCGCGCCGGGCCGAGACCGCCGGGCCGAGACGTCTGGCAACGATGTGGCGCTCGTGGCAGCGGCGGTCCTCGCAGGCTGAGAGCCTTGCGACCGTGACAGTGGTTCTGTCACAGTCGGAAGGTGAAGCTCTCGACCCAGCTGATGTACTCCGGCAACCCCCGCGAGGCGGCCGACGAGGTGCGCGCCCTCGAGGATGCCGGCCTCGACACCGTGTGGGTGCCCGAGGCCTACGGCTTCGACTCCCCCACGCTGATGGGTTACCTCGCGGCGAAGACCGAGCGGGTCGAGATCGGCAGCGCGATCCTCAACGTCTACTCGCGCACGCCTGGCGCGCTGCTCCAGACCGCCGCCGGTCTCGACAACGTCAGCCAGGGACGGGCGATCATCGGCCTCGGGGCGAGCGGGCCGCAGGTGATCGAGGGCTTCCACGGCGTGCCCTACGACAAGCCGCTGGGCCGCACCAAGGAGATCATCGAGCTGATCCGCTCCGGTCTGCGCCGCGAGACGCTGGTCCACGACGGGATCTTCACGCTGCCGCTCCCCGAGGGCCAGGGCACCGGGCTGGGCAAGCCGCTCAAGCTGCTGACCAGGCCGGAGCGACCGAGCATCCCGCTCTACATCGCGGCCCTCGGCCCCAAGAGCGTCGAGGGCGCCGCGGAGTACGCCGATGGCTGGCTGCCGTTCCTCTTCGCGCCGGAGAGGTCCGGGCAGGTCTGGGGCGACGCGCTCGCGCGCGGCACGGCCAAGCGCCACGAGGGGCTCGCTCCCCTCGAGATCTGCGCCGGCGGCATGGTCGCGATCGGCGAGGGCACGGAGACCAAGGCCCTGCTCGACTTCGCCCGCCCGATGGTCGCCCTCTACGTCGGCGGCATGGGCGCTCGCGGCAAGAACTTCTACAACGACCTGATGTGCCAGTACGGCTACGAGAAGGAGGCCCGGGAGATCCAGGACCTCTACCTCGGCGGCAACAAGCGCGACGCCGAAGCCCTGGTGCCGGCCGACCTCCTCGAGCTCGGCAACCTCGTCGGCCCCGCGTCGTACGTCAAGGAGCGGGTCGCGGCCTTCGCCGAGGCGGGGGTGACCAACCTCCAGGTGATGCCGGTCAGCGACGACCCGCCCGCGACGCTGCGTCAGCTCCGCGAGCTCGTGGACTGACCGAGCCCCACCAGCCGGTCCATCACGTCGTTCCAGCCCTGCTCGGCGCCACCGTCCTCGACGTGGACGAGCGAGGTGTGCTCGACCGTGACGAGGGTGGCCTCACCGGCGGGCTCGAACGTGACGACGACGTCGTCGACCACGGAGCCGACGTCGGTCTCGCCCTCGCCCTCCCAGTTCCACGTGAAGGCCAGCCGCCGCGGCCGGTCCACGTCGGTGTACTCGCCCCAGGCCGTGATCCCGATCGCCGGGCTGTGGATCCGGTACCGGCCGCCTGCCCGCGCATCGACGTCGTAGGTGGTGCCGGCCAGCTGGGGCCACCACCATCGAGCGAGCTGAGCGACGTCGGTCCAGGCATCGAACACGCGGTCCGGCGTGGCAGCAACGGTGCGAGTGATCGTGATCGTGCTCATGATTCCTCCTCGGGGGACAGGTGCTGCTCCAGCCGGTCGAGCGCGTTGCCCCACATCAACCTGGTGCTCAGGGCCCAGGTGCCCAGCTCCTCCAGGCTTCCCGGGACGAGCCGGACGGACGTCGTACGCCCGGTCTTGTCCTTGGTGACGACTCCAGCGGCGAGCAGCACGCGGAGGTGCTTGTCGACCGCGGGCAGGGTGACGTCGAGGCGGTCGGCCAGCTCGCTCATCGAGGCGCCCCCCTCAGCCAGGCGTTCGATGATCGCGCGCCTGGGCGACGAGGCCACCGCGCCCGCGATCACGTCCAGATGAGACTTCACCATGTGGTGAAGTATATACCCTGTCGCCCATGCGGCTCACCCTGCACCATCCCCGGCGCTACGAGATCCGCGACCACATCCGCGCCCTCGACCCCGAGCGTGATCGCGACGAGATCGCCTGGCTGGTCAGTCGCCACGAGTTCCCCTGGGACTACACCCAGGGCACCGGGGTCGCCTTCCTGCGCGACTACGGCATCCCTACCATCTCCGCCCTGCTCGACCGCACCGGCGAGTTCGAGCACCACGGAGTCAAGCGGTACGACGACACCCTGCTCGTCGCCGAGGAGGCGTCGGTCGAGGGCATCGACTCGCCCCGGGGCCACGCGACGCTGCGTCGGTTGAACCGCATCCACGGTCACTACGACATTCCGAACGACGAGCTCGCGTTCGTGCTCGCCACCACCATCGTCGGCCCCGTGGAGTGGATCCGGGCGTACGGCTGGCGCGACCTCGACCCGGTCGAGCGGCAGGCGCTGGCCAACCTGACCACGCGCTTCGGCGAGCTGATGGGGATCACGGACCTCCCCACGACGTACGACGGCTACCTCACCCTCCTGCGCGACTACGAGGCACAGCGCTTCGAGTTCACCGAGGCCAACCGCCGGGTGACCGAGGCGACGCTGCGGATCGCCGCGCAGATCGCCCCTGCGCCGCTGCGGCCCCTCGCCCGCCGTGTGACGATCGCCCTCATGGACGACCCGCTGCGCGTGGCCCTCGGCATGCCGGCGCAACCGGCCTGGTTCGTGACCGCCGTACGACGTGGGCTGCGCGCCCGCGCCCAGCTCCTGCGGTTCGCGCCACCTCGTCGCACGGCGTACCACCACCGCCCCACGACGTACCCGAACGGCTACACGCTGGCCGACCTCGGCCCCCTGTCGATGCTCGACGAC